>NZ_CP081297.1:0-1200000 GCF_019711355.1 Qipengyuania psychrotolerans | reverse complement strand
ACTGCGGCCGTCCGCGGCCTGCTCAATGAAGCGCGTATATCGGGTGAACGCCTAACCGAAGGCATGGCGGAGATCGAGAAGCGCACCCTGGACGCGATCGAGGGTTTCGAGAGGTTCCAATCGGACTTCGGCGATACGGCAAATGCCCAGATCGAAGGGGTTGAGCGCCTGCGCTCCGGCGTGGTGTCGCTGCGCGAGGAAAGCGAACAGCTCGCTCAGCGCGTCCAGGTTGAGCTGCGCGAAGCCATCGCTGCTCTGGAAAATAGCGCCAAGGGCGCCCTCGACGCACTGGAAACGGAAAACGCCGCTCGGATCACCGCGCTTGCAGAGAAAGTCGGCGAGCGTAGCAGTGCGGCAATCGACAAGGCGCTGGCCGAACACACGGATGAAGCACTGGCCAAGCTGGATGCTGCACGTAACAAATCAACGGAGGCTGCCCGCGCAACAACACGCGAACTACGCGATCAATTGGCCCGCCTGAATGATCTCACCGGCAATCTTGAGGCCCGTATTGCCCACGCCCGGGAGCAGGCGGCTGATACAGTGGACGGTGATTTCGCACGCCGCGTGGCTCTCATAACTGAAAGCCTCAACTCGAACGCAATCGACATTTCCAAGGCATTGTCCGCCGAGGTTACTGATACAGCTTGGTCAAGCTATCTCAGGGGCGACCGGGGCATATTTACCCGCCGTGCAGTCCGCCTGATAGACAATGGTGAAGCTCGGGAAATTGCGGAGCTCTACGATGCCGACCCAGACTTCCGGGAGCACGTAAATCGCTACATCCATGACTTCGAAGCGATGCTGCGAAACCTACTGTCCACTCGTGATGGCAACGCGCTAAGCGTCACGCTGCTCTCCAGCGATATGGGCAAGCTTTATGTGGTGATGGCGCAAGCGCTCGAGCGTCTACGCCAGTAGAAGATCAGCGCGTGCTGGGACCCCAGAAGATCAGATCTTCAGGTACGATCCAGCCATAGGCATAATTCAGGATGTATAAGGTGGTCAGCACTGCCCCGAGGAAGGTGGCTCTCAGTGCCACCTTGCCGGGACGGAAATTGGCCGGTGCGCTGTCAGCCTGTCCGGGTATCTTTTCGATCCCGGCCTCGTCATGAGTCTGCACACCGAAAGGCAGCAGAACAAACGCGCTCACGACCCAGAACAACACATAGATCGCGAGGATTGAGGTCCACTGCATCGGGAGTTCCATGTCCCTACCCCATGCTCGCCGGCAAGATCACGCGGACCTGCGGACGCTTTCCGGACCAGCGCTGTGCCGCACGGCGCGCAGCAAGGCGTGCCGCTTCGTGGACCGACGAAGCGGTGCTGCGATCCTTGCCCTTCAGTTTCGCGATTGCGTTGACGACGTCTTCTTTGGTTTCCGCAATGAAATCATCATAGTCTTCGTCAAGCGGAAGGCCCAGGCTATCGATCTGCGGGTCGAGACGGCTGTCCAGCGCAACTATCATGACGCCCTCCTGCATGATGCGCCGACGCATCACGATGGCATCACCGCCCGCTGGCGCAATAATATCACCGTCGAGCACGAGCCGCCCCGCCCTGACCTGTGCGATGGTGCCGGGTGCTCCAGGAGCGAGCCTTACGATGTCACCGTTCTGCTGGACGACAGCATCTGCAATGCCATTCGCTTTTCCAAGCCGTCCTTGTTCTTGCATGTGACGCATTTCGCCATGGACCGGGACCAGCACATCCGGTCTGATCCAGCCATAGAGCGCCTCCAGTTCAGGACGGCCCGGGTGGCCAGATACGTGGATCATACTCTGACGGTCGGTGACCATCGTGATGCCCTTGGCCGCCAGTCGGTTCTGTACGGCCCCAATCGAAAGTTCGTTGCCGGGAATCTGGCGCGTCGAGAAAAGAACCACGTCGCCTGAAACGAGTTGAAGTGGATGGTTGTCTTCAGAAATCCTGGAAAGAGCAGCGCGCGGCTCGCCCTGCCCCCCGGTTGCAAGGATCAAGACCTCGCCGCGTGGCAGGCCCATGGCAGTGTCGAAATCAACAGGATCCGGGAAGTCATCCAGATAGCCGTTGGCCTGCGCAACTTCGATGATGCGGTCAAGCGAACGACCTGCAACACAAAGTTGGCGCCCGGTTTCCTTGGCCACTTCGCCCAAGGTGTGGAGCCGGGCGACATTGCTGGCGAAAGTCGTGACCAGGATGCGTTTGCCCGAATGCCGCTGCGCCTCTTCCAGGAGCCCTTTATAAACGGCCCCTTCGGAGCCGCTTGGCGCGGGATTGAAAACGTTGGTGCTGTCACAAACCAGTGCAAGAATGCCTTTGTCGCCCAGCTCGGTAAGCTCTTCTTCCGTGGCGGGTTCGCCGATGATCGGATCTTCGTCGAGTTTCCAGTCCCCAGTATGAAAAATCCTGCCATGCGGTGTGTCGATCAGCAACGCGTTGCCCTCGGCGATTGAGTGAGCAAGCGGGATATAGGTCACCTCGAAGGGCCCTACTTCGAAGCTACCGTGATCGTCCGGGATCGTGTGCAGTTCGACTTCCCCCAGAACGCCTGCTTCTTCCAGCTTACGACGCACGAGGTCCATCGTGAACGGCGTGGCATAGATCGGGACGCCCAGGTCAGCCGCGAAATATGGCACGGCGCCAATATGGTCCTCATGCGCATGGGTCAGCACGATGGCCTCAAGTTGGTCGAGCCGTTCTTCGATGAATTCCAGATCTGCAAATACAAGGTCGACGCCGGGATATTCTCCGCCGGAAAACGTCATCCCGAGGTCAACCATCAGCCATCGGCCCTGGCACCCGTAAAGGTTGACGTTCATTCCGATCTCGCCGGACCCGCCGAGGGCCAGGAACAGAAGTTCGTCTTCGGGTGCGAAATTCTTTTTCAAGTAATTGCCCTTTCGGCAAGAATGGCAAGGCCATCCAGAGTGAGGTCACTATCGACCTCGTCAAAAAGCTGTGTCGTTTCGTCAAAAAGCAGGGCGAGACCCCCGGTGGCCACAACCTTGGCGGGCCGCCCGATTTCGCTTCGCATACGGGCTACCAGCCCTTCGATGAGAGATACATAGCCCCAGAATACGCCGATCAGCATCTGGTCTTCTGTGTTGCGACCCACCACGCTGTCGCTCTCGGGCTTGCGAATGGCGATCCGCGGCAACTTGGCTGTGTTTCCGACCAATGCATCGAGCGACAAGTTGATGCCCGGGGCAATTATCCCGCCCTTGTATGCGCCTGTGAAATCGACCGCGTCGATGGTGGTCGCGGTTCCGAAATCGATCACGATCAGATCGCCTTCGTATTTCTCGTGTGCAGCAATAGTGTTGAGCGCCCTGTCGGCTCCGAGCGTACGCGGATCGTCCACGTCGATCGCGATACCCCATTCGGCATCGCCCTGACCCGCAACGATTGGTTCAATTCCAAAATACTTCTGGGCAAGAACGGTGAGGTTGTGGATCGAGCGCGGAACGACCGAACCAAAGATGATCTGGGTGATGTCATCGCGGTCGTGACCTTCGAGTTCAAGCAAGCGCAGTAGCCAGACGGCATACTCGTCACCCGTGCGCCTCGGGTCCGTGGCGATACGCCAGCGCGCCTTGATCTCGCGCCCCTCGAACAAGGCGAAAACAACGTTCGTATTTCCGACATCAGCGGCCAAAAGCATAGCTTAGCCCTCCTCTTGTACGAGCATTACATCACCAGCATGGATGATGCGCGCTTCACCGTCTGGCAAGCGAAGGGACAGCGCACCGTCTACAGTGAGTCCAGCGAAAGTCCCCTCAACGGACCCTTCTCCCGGTGGATGTACGCGCAATGCCGTGCCTTCCGGGTGAGCGGCGGCAAGCCAGCGCCGGATGATCGGGGCCAGTCCATACTGACGCCAGCGCTCCAACTCGCTGGCAAAATGGGCGGCAAGGCTCTGCGCAAAATGATCGCGATCAGGCACTGGGCCGAAGCTCGACAGCGCCGTAGTGCAGCGATCCGGAAGAGCAGGAGCCTTTGCCAGGTTCACCCCAATGCCGACCACGATTGCATCGCCTTCACGCTCCAGCAGAATTCCTGCCAGTTTAGCACCGTTGAGAAGCAGATCGTTTGGCCATTTGAGGCTGAGTTCAGCAGGTTTGGCGTGCAACCCAAGCACAGTCTCATAAAGCGCCAATCCCGCGACGAGCGCGAGACTCGGCGGAGAAGGGTCGCGCTCATGCGGAAATACCGCCGTGGAGCCCATGAAGTTTCCCGCACCGTCGAACCATGTACGGCCCTGCCTGCCCTTGCCGGCCGTCTGGCGATCGGCGACCAGCCAATTGCCTTCGATCACGCGCTCACCCGACCGCACTCGTGCGATCAGATCGGCATTCGTGGAACCGGTTTCGGCGAGCGTCTCTATCAAGCGATCAGGGACAGCGCCTGCGCTGCCGCATCAGCGACACTGCCAAGCCACGGCGTCAGAAGATATCCCAAGGGCGAAATCACCAGTACGCAAAGCCCCAGAACCACCCAGTGGGATGTAGGCGCCTTGGCTGGGCCATCATTCTTCGGCTCATCGAAGAACATAACCTTGATGAACTTGATGTAGTAGAATGCGCCGATGACACTGGCCGCGATGCCGATGGCGGCCAAGGCAATCATATCTGCCTGGACTGCCGCCTGGAAGACGACGAATTTACCCCAGAAACCGAACAGCGGCGGGATACCGGCGAGGCTGAACATCAGGGCTAGCAAGCACCAGGCAAGTGCCGGGCTGGTTGTCGACAGTCCGGAGATATCCTCGAACGTTGCCAACGCCTGCCCATTTCGATCACGCAACATGAGAAGCGCGACGAAGCTGCCGATCGTCATGAAAACATAGATGGTCAAGTAAACGAGCACGCCGGAAAAACCCTCCGGAGTTGCAGCAGCGAGGCCGATCAGAATAAAACCCACGTTGTTGATCGAAGAATAGGCGAGCAAACGCTTCAGGTTCTGCTGCCCGATCGCGCCAAGTGCGCCGACGATAATCGATGCGAGTGCAGCGAAAATAACGATCTGCTGCCATGCATCGGCTTCACCGCCGAACGGGACTGCGGCCATCCGGACAAGCATTGCAACCGCCGCTGCCTTGGGCGCGCTGGCGAAGAATGCGGTGACCGGAGTGGGTGCGCCTTCATAAACATCGGGCGTCCACATATGGAACGGAACCGCAGCCACCTTGAACGCAAGGCCTGCCAGGACGAACACGACGCCGAACAATGCACCGGTCGCAAATTCTGCATCGAATGCAGCGCGAATGCCATCGTAGCTCGTATGGCCCGTGAAGCCGTAAACCAGGCTGATACCGTAGAGGATGATACCCGAAGCCAGGCCGCCGAGGATGAAATATTTAAGACCGGCCTCACTCGACTTGTCATCACGCCGCGCGAAGCTTGCGAGGACATAGGACGACAGGCTCGACAGTTCGAGGCCGATATACAGCGTCATCAGATCGACCGCGGACACCATGATGCCCATGCCGACGGCATTGAAAAGGATGAGGACCGCATATTCGCCGCGGAACTGGCCGCGATCATGAAAATAACGCGGGGCCACAATGAGGCAGGCGATCGTTGCGATATACACCAGTGATTTGGCGAACACAGAGAAGGCATCGATCTTCAAAAGCCCGCCGAATGCATATGCGCCCACGCCATCATCGAACTGCGAAACGTTGAAAATCAGCGCCCCGAACAATGCCGCGACCGCTGCAATCGTAATGGCGCGAGCCGAAGCGCGCGAAGTCCATGCAGTCGCGAGCAGCAAAGCCAGGCCTGCAATGGACAGACCTACTTCAGCGCCGGTCAGATAGAGAGAGTTTGCGTAGGACATCAATGCTCTCCCTCCGAGCCGTGCTCTGCCGCAATATAATTCGCAGCATGCTCCTTGGGCGTGCCAACGGCCAGAGCGCTATCGTACTCCGGAGCGACACTAGCGAGACGAGCTTCAAGCGCGGCGATGTCCTGGCGCATCGGTGCCAGGAAGCTTTCCGGGTAGACGCCCATCCACAAAACTGCGGCCGCTATCGGCGCCAGCATGGCCCATTCCCGGGCATTGAGATCGGGCATCCGCGCAGCATCCGAATTGACTTGCTCGCCAAAGGCGACGCGGCGGTAGAGATACAGCATGTAGGCAGCGCCCAGAATGATACCGGTGGTGCAAACCAGCGCAACCAAGGTCGAAACCTTGTAAATCCCGACGAGGGCGAGAAACTCACCGACGAAGTTGCTGGTGCCCGGCAGGCCAACGGAGGCCATGGTGAACAAAAGGAAGAACACGGCGTATTTCGGCATGTTGATCGAAAGACCGCCATATCTTGCGATTTCACGGGTGTGCAGGCGGTCGTAAATCACGCCAACGCACAGGAAGAGTGCGCCGGATACCAGCCCGTGGCCAAGCATGACCATCATGGCGCCTTCCAGGCCTTGCACGTTGAAAGCGAACAGGCCGACCGTCACAATCGCCATGTGGGCGACCGAGGAATAAGCGATAAGCTTCTTCATGTCAGTTTGCACCAGCGCCACCAGCGAGGTGTAGATTACCGCGATCATCGACAGGGCGAAAACCAGCCAGGCAAGGTCCGCACTGGCATCAGGGAACATGGGCAGACTGAACCGGATGAATCCGTAACCGCCAAGTTTCAGCAAAACGCCAGCAAGGATAACCGAGCCCGCAGTCGGAGCCTGAACGTGGGCGTCAGGAAGCCAGGTGTGAACGGGCCACATGGGCATCTTGACCGCAAAGCTGGCGAAGAATGCAAGCCAGAGCCAAAGTTGCGCACCGACCGGGAAATCGTACTGCATCAACACCGGAATGTCGGTGGTGCCCGCCTCGTTCACCATCCACAGCATCGCGATCAGCATCAGGACCGAGCCAAGCAACGTGTAGAGGAAGAATTTGTACGAAGCGTATATCCGGTTATCGCCGCCCCACACGCCGATGATCAGGTACATGGGGATCAGGCCAGCCTCGAAGAAGATGTAGAACAGGAACAGGTCCTGCGCTGCAAACACGCCGATCATCAGCACTTCCATCAACAGGAAGGCGGCCATGTACTCGCCCACCCGCTTGGTGATCGAATCCCAGCTGGCGAGGATGCAGATCGGCATCAGGAAAACGCTGAGCATGATCAGCATGAGGGCAATCCCGTCGATGCCGAGCGCATAGCTGAAGCCCGCAAACAATTCAGCGCGTTCGGTGAACTGCCACTGTGCCCCGCCAATCTCGTAATTCACCCAAAGCAGGATGCCGAGCGCCAAATTGAACAGCGTCGCAAACAGCGCAACCATGCGGGCACTGCCAGCATTCAGGAACAGGCAGGCGATTGCACCGACGAGCGGCACAGCAAGCATGAGCGAAAGGATGGGAAACTCCATCAGAACAGCACCCAGGTAATGGCCGCGACAAGTCCGAGGAGCATCACCAGCGCATAGCTATACAAATATCCGGTCTGGAACTTTTTGGCACCGACCGCGCCCTTTTCGACCACCCAGGCGATGCCATTGGGGCCGAACCGATCGATTGTGCCGATATCGCCGAGCTTCCAGAATTGGCGACCGAGCCAGAAGGCCGGGACCACGAAAAGGTAATGATAAAGTTCGTCGAAATACCACTTGTTGTAGAGGAACCGGTAAATCGGACCGAGCTGTTCAGCCGCCTTGGCCGGAATGGTGGTGTCCTTGATATAGGCAAGCCACGCCACGAAAAGACCGATCAGCATCACGATCAACGCAGCGTATTTTACCGCGTACGGAACTGCGTGCATGGCATGGATCAGCGCTTCGTTGTAGAAGATCGATCCGCCCCAGAATGCCGCGCTGTCGAGGAAGGCCGGTGCGAACACCTGGCCGGCAGCGACGGCGCCGATCGACAATATTCCCAAGGGAACGAGCATTGTCATGGGGCTTTCGTGCGGGTGATAGCCGCCGGTCTTGTCCTCTCCAGCCTCTTCAGGAGTTTTGTGGACCGAATGCTGGATATGCTCGCTCTCGATCCAGCGCGGCTTGCCCCAGAACGTCAGGAACATCAGGCGCCAGCTGTAGAAGCTGGTCAACAGCGCTGCGAAGACACCCATCCAGAATGCGAAATTGCCAAGTTCTGTACCGCGAGCAAACGCTACCTCGATGATCGCATCCTTCGACCAGAAACCAGCGAAGCCGACGCCAAGGTGATAGATGCCAAAGCCCGTGATCGCCAGAGTACCGGCCATCATCGCCCAGAACGTAAACGGAATGTGCTTACGCAGTCCGCCGTAGTATTTCATGTCCTGCTCGTGGTGCATCGCGTGGATGACAGAGCCTGCGCCGAGGAACAGTAGCGCCTTGAAAAATGCATGTGTGAACAGATGGAACATGGCCGCGCCATACGCGCCCACGCCAGCAGCAAAGAACATGTAGCCCAGCTGCGAACAGGTCGAATAGGCAATGACCCGCTTGATGTCCCACTGCACAGTGCCGACAGTCGCGGCGAAAATACAGGTCGCAGCACCCACGAAGGTCACCATCGCAAGCGCAATCGGTGCAGTTTCGAACATGGGAGACAGGCGGACCACCATGAACACGCCCGCGGTCACCATGGTAGCGGCGTGGATCAGGGCTGAGACTGGTGTCGGGCCTTCCATCGCATCGGGCAGCCATGTGTGCAGACCAAGCTGCGCCGACTTACCCATCGCGCCGACAAACAGCAGGATGCAGAGCACATCCATCGTGTGCACGTGCATGCCGAGGAAGCCGATGGTTGCGCCACTCATGCCGGGCGCTGCAGCGAGAATTTCAGGGATCGACACCGTGCCGAACACCCAGAACGTGCCGAAAATGCCCATCATGAAGCCAAGGTCACCCACGCGGTTGACCACGAACGCCTTGATGGCCGCAGCATTGGCGCTGGGCTTCTTGAACCAGAAGCCGATTAGCAGATAGGACGCGAGGCCCACCCCTTCCCATCCGAAGAACATCTGGACGAGGTTATCGGCGGTCACCAGCATCAGCATGGCGAAGGTGAAAAGCGAGAGATAAGCGAAGAAGCGCGGCTGATCCGGATCTTCGTCCATATAGCCCCAGCTATACAGGTGGACGAGAGCCGAAACGGTCGTAATCACGACCAGCATCACCGCCGTCAAAGTATCAACCCGGAGCGCCCAGTCGAAGCTCAAGGCCCCCGACTGCATCCAGGTCAGAACAGGCACAACCGTTGCTTCCGCACCGCCCATCCAGAACGAGATGAAAATCGGCCAGCTCAGAGCGCATGCAATGAACAATGCGCCGGTGGTTATGCCCTTGGCGAAAACGCTTGGAGCGCTCTTGTTGACGAGGCCCGCGATGATTGAAGCGAGCAGCGGCAGAAACACGATGACGAGAATCGATTGCACGGTCGTTTATCCCTTCATCCGGTGCGCGTCATCGACCGCAATCGTGCCGCGGCCGCGGAAATAGACCATCAGGATAGCAAGGCCGATCGCGGCCTCGGCAGCGGCAACTGTCAGCACGAACATCGCGAAAACCTGTCCGACAAGATCACCGAGGAAGGCGCTAAACGCGACAAGATTGATATTCACCGCGAGCAGGATGAGTTCGATCGCCATAAGAATAATGATGATGTTCTTGCGGTTGAGAAAAATTCCCAGCACGCCGAGCACGAACAGGATCGCGCTCACGACAACATAGTGTTCGATGCCGATCACAGCTCGATCCCCTTGCCCACTTCGGGTTGTTTCATGACGGTCGCTTCATCGGGATTGCGGCGAACCTGCTTGCCAATATCCTGGTGTCCGCGCTTGGATTTGGAAGGACGGTGCGTCAGCACGATCGCGCCAATCATGGCCACGAGCAAGATGATGCCCGCCATTTCGAACAGGAAGACATACCGGGTATACAGGAGCGCGCCGATTGCTGCGGTGTTGCTTTCTGCAGCGACTGCCAGGTCAGCGGCGGGCGGCGTGCCCAGATTGATTGCGCCGACATTATAGGCGCCGATGCCCAGCACAAGCTCTGCCAGCAGGATGAGCGCGACGACGATTCCCAGCGGGAAATTGCGCACGAACCCTGCGCGCATCGCCGCTACATCTATGTCGAGCATCATGACCACGAACAGGAACAACACCGCAACTGCGCCCACGTACACGATGACCAGAAGCATCGCGATGAACTCGGCCCCGACGATGACCATCAGGCCTGCTGCGTTGAAGAATGCGAGGATTAGCCACAGCACGGAATGCACAGGATTGCGGGCCGTGATTACCATCACGGCCGATGCAATCATTATGATCGCGAACATGTAAAAGGCGATAGTCTGGATCATGATGCCCCGGTTACGGTTGCGGCGCGGTTAGCGATAGGGTGCGTCGGCTTCAAGGTTCGCGGCGATTGCCCGCTCCCACTTGTCACCATTCGCGAGCAGCTTGGCCTTGTCATAAAGCAGCTCTTCGCGGGTTTCGGTTGCGTATTCAAAGTTTGGACCTTCAACCACGGCATCCACCGGGCAGGCTTCCTGGCAGAAGCCGCAGTAAATGCACTTGGTCATATCGATGTCGTAACGGGTTGTACGGCGGCTGCCGTCTTCACGCGGTTCAGCTTCGATAGTGATAGCCTGAGCGGGGCACACGGCTTCGCACAGCTTGCAGGCGATGCAGCGTTCTTCCCCGTTGGGATAGCGGCGCAATGCATGCTCGCCGCGGAAGCGCGGGCTCAGCGGGTTCTTTTCGAAGGGATAATTGATCGTCACCTTGGGCTTGAAGAAATACTTCAGCGTGAGGGCATGCGCCTTCACGAACTCCCAGAGGGTGAATGACTTGATCAGATGGGCGACGCTCATGCGGCGGCTCCGAAGTGGCCGGTCGCCATGAGGTAACCGGAAATGACGAGGACGAACATCAGGCTGAGCGGCAGGAAGACTTTCCAGCCAAGGCGCATCAACTGGTCGTAGCGATAGCGCGGAACGGTCGCCATGACCCAGCTGAACATGAAGAAGAAGAAGAACGTCTTCAGCAGGATCCACACGATGCCGGGCACATAATACAGCGGCGCCCAGTCGAATGGCGGCAACCAGCCACCGAAGAACAGGATCGCGTTCAGGATGCACATCAGCAGGATGTTGGCATATTCGCCCAGCCAGAAGAGCGCGAAGCTCATTGAGCTGTACTCTGTCTGGTAGCCAGCAACGAGCTCCGATTCTGCCTCGGTAAGGTCGAATGGTACGCGCTGTGTTTCCGCCAGGCAGGAGATGAAGAACATCACCCAGATCGGGAAGATCAGGGGGTGCACGACGTAGGCGTTGATGAACCCAAGTCCGAAGCCTTCCTGCGCGCGAACAATGTCGTTGAGATTGAACGTGCCAGCAAACAGCACGACGCAGACCAGAATGAAGCCGATGGAGACTTCATAGCTGATCATCTGCGCAGACGCGCGCATCGCGGAAAAGAACGGATACTTCGAATTCGAAGCCCAGCCCGCCATGATGATGCCGTATACCGACAGCGAGCTGATCGCGAGAATGTACAGCAGGCCGACGTTGATGTCCGCCAGCACGGCTGTCGCGCTGAAGGGGATGACCGCCCACGCAACAAGCGCCACCGTAAACGTCACGATCGGTGCGAGCAGGAAGATCCCCTTATTCGCAGCGCTCGGGATGATGGTTTCCTGAAGGAAAACCTTCAGACCATCAGCGAAGCTTTGCAGCAATCCGAATGGGCCGACCACGTTGGGGCCTCGGCGTAGGTTGATCGCCGCCCAGACCTTGCGGTCGACATAAATGATCATCGCCACTGCCAACATAAGCGGCAGAGCGATCAGCAGGATGCCCGAGATGGTCGCGACAAACCACGCCCACTCATAGTTCATGCCGAGGGATTGGAAGAATTCGGTCATTCCGCGGCCTCCGCCAGCTCGCTATTGCCAAGCAATTCCGACGAGCATCGCTGCATCACTTCGCTAGCGCGGGCGATGGGGTTGGTGAGGTAGAAATCCTTGATCGGGTAAGCATTCAAGATGCCTTCCGCCTTCGCCTTCTTGTCCGCTGCAGGAAGCGCGCCGAAGTTTGCAAGGCCTTCTTCGCCCAGCGCCGGAACTTCCGCGATCATCGCTGTTTGAAGCTGAGCGAAGCTGTCGAAGCCGACATCGACCTTCAGCGCATCGGCAAGAGCGCGCAGGATTGTCCAGTCTTCGCGGGCATCGCCCGGAGCAAACACGGCCTTTTCGGCGAACTGCACACGGCCTTCTGTATTGACGTAGGTCCCGTCCTTCTCGGCGAAGCTTGCACCGGGGAGAATGATATCTGCCGCATGCGCACCCTTGTCGCCATGGTGGCCAATGTAGACCTTGAGACTGTCGGCATAAGGTTCAAAATTCATCTCGTCCGCACCGAGCGCGAGAACAACCTTCGGAGCAGCCGCGGCGATGTCGGCCATGCCGCCAGATTGTGCAAAGCCGAGCATCAGCCCGCCCATACGCGCAGCGGAAAAGTGCATGACGTTGAAGCCGTTCCAGTCATCTTTCACCAAACCGAATTTGTCGGCAAGTGACAGGCCCGCACCTAATGCGCCCTTGGCAAGGGCCGCCCCGCCCATGATAATGGCTGGACGTTCTGCATTTTTGATCGCGTCTGCTGCGCCCTTTGGCAGCTTGCCAAGAACCGAAAGGTCTTCACCCAGAAACTCAGCGGGATAAGTCGTTTCCCAATGCGGACCGACCACGAAAACTTTGGCCCCGCGCTTGACCGCCTTGCGAATGCGGACATTCACCAGCGGGGCTTCCCAACGAATGTGGCTGCCAACGATCAGTATCGCATCGGCAGTTTCGATCCCGGCGAACCCGGAATTGAAATTGACCGCTGCAAGGTTGCCCACGTCGTAATCCATACCGGTCTGACGGCCTTCGATCAGCGTCGAACCACAGGCCTTGAGCAGTGCCTTGGCAGCAAACATGGTCTCACAGTCGACCAAGTCGCCAGCGATGGCCGCGATGCTCGAATTGTCGGACTCCAGCTGTTTGGCAATGGCCTTGAAAGCCTCGTCCCAACTGGATGCCTCGAGCTTGCCCCGCCTGCGCATGAAAACCTTGTCGAGGCGGCGCTTGCCAAGGCCATCGACCTGGTAGCGGGCCTTGTCGGAAATCCATTCCTCGTTGACGTCGTCATTCGTGCGCGGAAGTGCGCGCATGACTTCGCGGCCGCGGCTGTCCAAACGGATGTTCGCGCCTACAGCATCCGAAACATCGATGCTGAGCGTTTTCTTGAGCTCCCAGGGGCGCGCTTCGAAGGCATAGGGGCGCGAAGTGAGTGCGCCGACCGGGCAAAGGTCGATCACATTAGCTGAAAGCTCGTGCTCGGCCGCCTGCTCGAGATAGGTTGTGATCTGCATGTCTTCACCGCGACCGACCGCGCCGATTTCATCGACACCAGCGATTTCTTCGCTGAAGCGCACGCAGCGGGTGCAATGGATGCAGCGGGTCATGACCGTCTTGATCAGCGGACCCATGTACTTCTCGGTCACCGCGCGCTTGCTGTCGTGATAGCGGGTCGCGCCGCGGCCATAAGCCACGGACTGGTCCTGCAAATCGCATTCCCCGCCCTGATCACAAATCGGGCAATCGAGCGGGTGGTTGATCAGGAGGAATTCCATCACGCCTTCGCGCGCGGTCTTCACCATTTCGCTATCGGTGCGAATTTCCTGGCCTTCGGTAGCCGGAAGCGCACAGCTTGCCTGCGGCTTGGGCGGCCCGGGCTTCACCTCGACCAGGCACATCCGGCAGTTACCGGCGATGCTCAGTCGTTCATGATAGCAGAAACGCGGGATTTCCTTACCAGCCAACTCACAGGCTTGCAGGACGGTCGCGCCGTCCGGAACCTCGATTTCCTGACCGTCTACGGTGACTTTAGGCATCGTCGTCCTTCGTAATCTCTTCGGCAGCCGCGACCGGAGCGGTCGGGCCATAATGCAAGCGTGCCCACATACCGTCTGCAATCACGGTGCGAACCGCGGAAGTGTCGATTTCGGTGTCGGCAATTTTCTCGCCAGCGCATGTTATGAGCGCTGGAAACAGGGCTTCGATAGCCTCTTCTTCATCAGACGATCCGGGACGGCTGCGGAGCAATGAATCGCCCGCAACTGGTGCGTTCACTGTCAGGCAGTCCGAGAGGCGAGCCATCGCGATTGCCCCGGGATGGCGGCCAGCGGCATAATAGCGGTTTTCGAGATAGTCGGGAGCGTCCGCAGGTATTTCCAGCTGTTCCTTCTGGTCCAGCAGGTAGACTTCCTCTGTCATCAAGTTGCGCAGCGTTCGGAAAGGTATTCTCATGCTGATCGAAAGGGTGCCCCCCTTTGCCGCCCGTCCAAGGCAATCGGCGACATCGAGCTCACCAAACAACTCGTCAGAAGTGAGGTCATCGATCTGGTAGAAATCGATTGACACCGTATCGCTCTTCGCGAGCAATTCTCGTGACAGATCCTTGTTGCGATATACTACACAGCGCGCCACGTCCTTCTGCATCTGACGCGACTGGGTAGCGTTTGCTTGCTCGGCCTTACGCTTGAAGCGAGTGCCAATCCGTTGCTCGTCGCCCCGCATCTGCGGTTCGCTCGCTTGCGCCAATACGGGCTCTGCCACGGGCGCAGACAGCACTGCTCCGATGGACAAAAGAATAGCTGCGCTTCTCATTATTCCGCTGCCTCTGCGAACCTGGCGTTGTGTTCTTCGATCCGGCGCTCCAGCTCGGGGCGGAAGTGGCGGATGAGTCCCTGGATTGGCCAAGCCGCTGCATCGCCAAGCGCGCAAATAGTGTGGCCTTCGACCTGCTTGGTGACTTGCTGAAGCATGTCGATTTCCTCGATTGCAGCATCGCCGGTGCGCAGGCGTTCCATCATGCGCCACATCCAGCCAGTGCCTTCGCGGCAGGGGGTACACTGGCCGCAGCTTTCATGCTTGTAGAAGTAGCTGAGGCGGGAAATCGCACGGACTATGTCAGTCGACTTGTCCATCACGATGACACCTGCCGTGCCGAGGCCCGAGCCGAGTTCCTTGAGGCCGTCGAAATCCATCGGCGCGTCCCAGATTTGCTCTGCCGGGACCAGCGGAACTGACGAACCGCCGGGGATCACGGCGAGCAGGTTCTCCTTGCCGCCGATGATTCCGCCGCAATGCTTCTCGATCAGCTCGCTGAACGGAATGCTGAGGGCTTCTTCGACAACGCACGGCTTGTTGACGTGGCCGCTGATCTGGAAGAGCTTGGTGCCCTTGTTGTTCTCACGCCCGAAACTGGCGAACCAAGACGCACCGCGACGCAGGATCGTCGGGACGACCGCGATGCTCTCGACATTGTTGACCGTGGTTGGGCAGCCGTAGAGGCCCGCACCCGCCGGGAATGGCGGCTTGAGCCGGGGCTGGCCCTTCTTGCCTTCCAGGCTTTCGATCATCGCGGTTTCTTCACCGCAGATGTAGGCGCCTGCACCGCGGTGCAGGAACACGTCGAAGTCGTAACCGGACTTGGACGCATTCTTGCCGATCAGGCCAGCGTCGTAAGCTTCGTCGATCGCCTTCTGCATCGTCTCGGCTTCGCGGATGTATTCACCGCGAATGTAGATGTAGGCGGCCCTTGCCCGCATGGCGTATCCGGCGATGAGTGCGCCTTCGATCAGCTTGTGCGGGTCGTGGCGAATGATCTCGCGGTCCTTGCAGGAACCGGGCTCGGATTCGTCGGCGTTGATGACCAGGAAGCTGGGACGACCGTCCTTCGATTCCTTGGGCATGAACGACCATTTCAGGCCGGTCGGGAAGCCTGCACCGCCGCGTCCGCGAAGGCCTGAAGCCTTCATTTCCTCGATGATATTGTCGTGGCCGCGCGCGATCAGCGACTTGGTATCGTCCCAGTCGCCGCGTTGCTGCGCCGCCTTCAGGCCCCAGTCCTGGAAGCCGTACAGGTTGGTAAAGATGCGATCCTTATCGGCGAGCATCAGAAGCCTCCCCCGAACACTACGATAGCGGCGACAATCAGGATTGCCACGAGCGCCACGGTCTTGACGATGCCTTTCAGCACCTTCCACGCGATGACCACGCCGACGATCGCGAGGATGATGGTGAGCCAGTCAGCGCTCATTTCCACTCTCCCCGGTAATCGTGGTTCGCATCGACCATTTCCTTCAGCGTGGTCGGGCCGCCCTCCGGCTCACTCGTGCGTTTGCCTTCGATCTGCGTACCGGTCTTCGGCTGCTTACCCGCCGCCAACTCATCGAGGATTTCGTCGAGGCGCTCAGGCGTGAGGTCTTCGTAGTTGTCGTCGTTGATCTGGACCATCGGCGCGGTGGCGCAATTGCCCATGCATTCGACTTCCGTGAGGGTCCAGAGACCGTCTTCCGAGACATGTCCCTTGCTCATACCGCGCTTCTTGCAGGTTTCGAAGAGCCCGTCCGAGCCGCGCAGCATGCAGGGCGTCGTGCCGCAAACCTGCACGTGGTACTTACCGACCGGCTTCATATTGTACATGAAATAGAAGCTGGCGACTTCGAGCACGCGGATGACCGGCATATCGAGATAGTCGGCGACATATTCGATCACCGGCAGCGGCAGCCAGCCCTGCGTATCAGTCTCTTCACCGACCTGGCGCTGGGCAAGGTCGAGCATCGGCATCACGGCGGAGCGCTGACGCCCCTCGGGATAGCGCGCAATCGCCTTGTCTGCCTTGACGCGGTAGCTCTCGGTAAACTCGAAAGCACCCCAGCGCTCGCGCAGCTCTGGAGTATCGGGTGCGGGATTACGGTCAGCCATTTGCTTTTCGATTCCAGTTTCTCAAATAGCTCCATGCGATAGCGGTCACGCCACCCGCGAGACCGCAGCTCACAGCCGTCGTAAGATCAAATACGCGGAGGGCCAAAAGGCCGGTACTCAAACCAATCCCAAGAGTAATGAGCAACCTGGTCACCGGTCACACTCCCCGAACACGACATCGATGGCGCCGAGAATGGCGGTGGCATCAGGCAGCATATGACCCTTGCACATGAAATCCATTGCCTGGAGGTGGCTGAAGGCTGTCGGACGGATCTTGCAGCGATAGGGTTTGTTCGACCCATCGCTCACCAGGTACACGCCGAACTCGCCCTTCGGGCTTTCGGTCGCGACATAGACTTCGCCCGCGGGGACGTGGAAGCCCTCGGTGTAGAGCTTGAAGTGATGGATTAGCGCTTCCATCGACTGCTTCATCTCGGCGCGCTTGGGCGGGACAACCTTGCGGTCGCTGCTCGCGATTGGACCAGTGGGCATCTCAGCAAGACACTGCTTGATGATCTTGGCGCTCTCGTAGACTTCCTTCACGCGCACCACGAAGCGGTCATAGCAATCCGAATTGGTGCCGACGGGAATGTCGAACTGCATCCGGTCATAGACATCATAGGGCTGCGACTTGCGCAGGTCCCACGGGATACCGGCAGCGCGGATCATAGGGCCGGAGAAACCCCAGGCCAACGCATCTTCCTTGCTCACAACGGCGATATCGACATTGCGCTGCTTGAAGATGCGGTTGTCGAGCACGAGGCTCATCGCGTCGCCGAAAAGCTCGGGAAGTCGGCCGTCGATCCACTCGCCGATGTCGACCAGCAACTTCTCAGGCACATCCTGGTGGACGCCGCCCGGACGCAGATAGGCGTGGTGCATGCGCGCGCCGCTCATCCGCTCGAAAAAGTTCATGCAATCTTCGCGGAGTTCGAACACCCACAGGTTTGGCGTCATCGCGCCGACGTCCATTACGTGCGCGCCGATGTTCAGCATGTGGTTGCAGATGCGAGTCAGCTCCGCGAACAGCACGCGAATATACTGCGCACGCTCGGGCACTTCGATATTGAGCAGCTTCTCGATGGCGAGAATATAGCTGTATTCCTGCGCCAGCGGCGAGCAATAATCGAGCCGGTCGAAATACGGCAGCGCCTGCAGATAGGTCTTGTGCTCGATCAGCTTCTCGGTGCCGCGGTGCAGCAGGCCTACATGCGGATCGATCCGTTCGATGATCTCGCCGTCAAGCTCCATGACCATGCGCAGCACGCCGTGGGCGGCCGGATGCTGGGGCCCAAAATTGATCGTGTAATTGGTGATCGTCTCGTCGCCAGTGGTTGGCGATTCTTCGATTTGGAAACCCGTGCTCATGCGCAGATCCACTTGCCGGAATAGGGGGCAGAATTACCGCCAGAAAGAAGAGTGAACTGCATCATTCTGCGCCCTTCTTCTTTGCTGCAGGCTTGCGCTTGGCGGCAGGCTTCTTTTTCGGTTTAGTCGCTTTCGCGGTATCGGTCGTCTTGCCGACCCGCTTTGCCCGGCTCTTGCGGTTTTCGGTCGGTTTCGGTGGTGGCGAGTCTTTGCCGCCATCCTTTTCCGCAGGAGCATCCGCGCTGACCTTTTCGGCCGCTTTGGCGTCCGTCTTGGCGCCGGCACCCGTCTGCTTGGGGCTTTCGGTAGTCTTCGGCTCGTCGATCGGCGGCATGTCCGCTTTCTCGTCGCCCGGAAGAACGTAGTCTGCACCTTCCCACGGGCTCATGAAGTCGAACTGGCGCAGGTCCTGCGCAAGCTCGACGGGCTCATAAACCACGCGCTTCTCGTCTTCCGAATAACGCAGCTCGACATAGCCGGTGAGCGGGAAATCCTTGCGGAAGGGGTGCCCTTCGAAACCGTAATCGGTGAGGATGCGGCGCAGATCTGGGTTACCGTCGAACAGCACGCCGTACATGTCGAACACTTCGCGCTCGAGCCAGCCAGCATTGGGCCAAAGCGTCGTGACAGTCGGCACAGGCGTTTCTTCAGAAGCCGTGCACTTCACCATGATGCGGTTATTCTTGGTGACCGAAAGCAGCATGTAGACAATCTCGAACCGTTCATCACGGCTCGGATAATCGACCCCGGCGATTTCCATCAACTGCTGGTATTCGTGATTGTCGCGCAGAGTGCGAAGCACGTTTTCGATTTCGCCGCGCTTTACGTGAAACAGCAGCTCGCCGTGCTCTTCGCGAGCTTCGACCAGCGCATTTCCGATGACGCCGGAAAGCGTGTCCTTGAGCCCGTCGATCAGCGTGAAGCGGGGCGCGGAATGAAGCGTAGCCATGTCGCCCTTACCTCTCGATCGTGCCGACGCGGCGAATTTTACGCTGCAACTGCATCACGCCGTAAAGCAGTGCTTCCGCAGTGGGAGGACAACCGGGCACATAGATGTCGACCGGCACAATGCGGTCACAGCCACGCACGACGCTGTAACTGTAGTGATAGTAGCCGCCGCCATTGGCGCAGCTGCCCATCGAGATCACGTATTTCGGTTCCGACATCTGGTCGTAAACCTTGCGCAGCGCCGGAGCCATCTTGTTACACAGCGTACCGGCAACAATCATCACGTCAGACTGACGCGGCGAAGCGCGCGGGGCGACGCCGAAACGCTCCATATCGTACCGCGGCATGTTCACATGGATCATCTCGACCGCGCAGCAGGCAAGCCCGAAGGTCATCCACCATAGCGATCCCGTACGCGCCCACTGGAACAGGTCTTCCGTGGACGTGACGAGGAAGCCCTTGTCATTCACTTCTGTTTGAAGCGCGTTGAAATAGTCCTGATCCGGATGCAGCACGTCGCCCGACTGTGCCGTCGGCTGGATCAGTGCATCGCGTCCGTGCGGGCTGGAAGTCATTTGCTGGCTCATATCAGTCCCAATCCAGTGCGCCCATTTTCCACTCGTAAGCGAGGCCGATCGCCAGAATGCCGAGGAATACCACCATCGAAATCCATCCGGCCCAACCCGTCACGTCCAGGCTCACCGCCCATGGAAACAGGAAGGATGCCTCCAGGTCGAACAGGAGGAAGGAAATCGCCACGAGATAAAACCGTACGTCGAATTGGCCGCGGGAATCGTCGAACGCGGGAAATCCGCATTCATACTCGCTGAGCTTTTCCGCATTTGGAGCGTGTGCACCTGTCAAACGCGATACTCCCATCGGGAGAAACACGAATGCCGCCGAAAGTACGGCCGCAATGAACAGGAAGATCAGTATCGGTAGATATTGTTCGAGGTCGACCACGAATGATTCCTAAGCGAGGGCTTGGTTCGCGGACGCCTCTAGGCCCCTCGCGTGGCTGGTGCAAGGGTGGGAAAGGCCCAATTCCCGCATGATAGGTTGCACAAAATGCCAATAACTGGCGAATGAAGGTTCGACCGGCGATTTTCGCGAGATAACATCGCCGGTCTTCCCCAACATCACTTCATCATCTTGTCGATCGCCTTCTTCGTGGCATCGCCATAGGGCGGCTTGAAGCCCGCCAGCTTGGCAACGTCGATCTTTGGCTGGGTGTACACGCTGCGGGCGTGGCTGAATTCGCGAAAACCCTCCACCCCGTGGTAGCTTCCCATGCCCGATGAACCGACGCCGCCGAACGGCAGGTCTTCCATAGAAACATGGAACACCACATCATTCACCGTCACGCCGCCACTGATTGTCTTGGACAGGACCTTGGATTGCTCGCCCGAATCCTGGCCGAAATAATACAGGCCGAGCGGGCGATCGTGTTCATTTACATAGTTGATCGCTTCATCGACGTTCTTGTAAGTTTTGACGGGCAGGACCGGCCCGAAAATCTCTTCCTGCATCGCCTTCATGTCCTCGGTGACATTCTTGAGGATCGTGAGCGGCATCTTCCGGCTGTTGGTGTTCGAGAAATCCTCATTGCCAGGATTCACCTCGATGACCTCGGCGCCCTTGTCGCGCGCATCGGCAACCATATCCTGAAGCCTGTCGAAATGGCGATCGGTGACGACACTGGCGTAGTCGTCGTTATCGAGAAGCGTGGGATACATGTTCGCTGTTCCTTGCCACACGCCGTGGATCGCTTCGTCCTGCTTGCTTTCAGGCACATACAGATAGTCAGGTGCCAGGCATATCTGGCCCGCGTTCATCATCTTGCCCATGGCGATGCGTTCCCCCGCCTTGGCGAAGTCGGCACTTTCTCCCATGAAAACCGGGCTTTTCCCGCCAAGCTCCAAAGTCACCGGGACGAGGTTCTTGGAAGCAGCCTCCATCACCTTGCGACCTGTCGGCGTCGAGCCTGTAAATACGAGGTGATCGAATGGCAGTTCGGAAAATGCGGCGGCGATTTCGGGTCCACCAGTAAAAACGGCGCATTCGTCAGGCGAGAAGTATTGCTCAACCAACTCCTTCATCATTTGGCTGGTTTTCTCGGTGAATTCACTCGGCTTGATCATCGCCCGGTTACCCGCTGCAAATATCTGCATGAGCGGGCCGAAGGTGAGGTTGACCGGGAAATTCCACGGACTCAATATACCCACGACGCCCTTGGGTTCATATCGGACCTCGGCTTTTGCACCGAGCAGGCCGAGCGGGAACTGGACGTGGCGCTTGTCGACTTTTGCCCAGCCATCCATGCGTTTCAGGCAATATTTCCCGAAATTGATGGTCCCTACAATGTCGGTCATCATCGATTGCATCGGCGAGCGATTGCCGAAATCCGCGCTCATGGCTTTGCACAGATCCTCGGAATGATCCTTGAGCAGCTTGTTGGCCCGTTCGATACGGTCCTTGCGAAGCGCCATCGGCTCGGGCCGCATCTGATGATGGGCAGCGCGCTGTTTACGCAGAATTTCTTCCATCTCGCCTGTACGCTCGTCCGGCATCATTCTCTCCATTTGATATTGCTGCGATGCAGCACTAGATTATTGGGCAACACATAAGTCGCCATTGGCAACCGATATTCCAGAACCGAAGGATTAGCACAAGCATGACCCAGTTCTCCGCGAACGACCCGATCGTTTTCCTGTCTTACGCTCGCACACCGATGGGGGGTATGCAGGGTGCACTTGCAGACGTTTCGGCAACCGACCTCGGTGCGACCGCGGTCAAGGCAGCGGTTGAACGCTCGGGCGTCGCAGTGGACAAATTCGATCGTACATACATGGGCTGTGTGCTCCCCGCCGGTCTCGGACAGGCTCCGGCCCGGCAGGCTTCGATCAAGGCCGGCCTTCCGAAGTCTGTTCAGGCGACCACCGTCAACAAGGTCTGCGGCAGCGGAATGCAAACCGTCATCATGGGCGCAGAAGCTCTGGCCAGCGGTACCGTCGATTTCGTGGTGGCTGGCGGCATGGAAAGCATGACCAATGCGCCATATCTGCTCAAGAAGCATCGCTCCGGTGCACGTCTGGGCCATGACACCGCTTACGATCACATGTTCCTCGACGGTCTGGAAGATGCCTACGAAGAAGGCCGTGCAATGGGGACTTTCGCACAGGACACGGCGAACGAGTACCAGCTGACGCGCGAGCAGATGGACGAGTATTCAATCGAGTCGCTCCGCCGCGCCAATGCCGCAATCGAAGGCGGCGCTTTTGCTGATGAAGTCGTTCCCGTGACCTTCTCCACGCGCAAAGGCGACGTCACGGTAGAGCATGACGAGCAGCCGGGCAAAGGTCGTCCAGACAAGATCCCTCAGCTTCGCCCCGCATTCGCAAAAGATGGCACAATTACTGCGGCAACCTCGTCATCTATCTCGGATGGCGCAGCAGCAGTGGTGCTGACCCGCGAGAGCATCGCCAAGGCAAATGGCCAGAAACCGGTCGCCAGGATTGTGGCCATGGCTGCGCACGCACAGGAACCGTCGGAGTTCACCGTCGCCCCGGTCGGCGCAATTAACAAGGTCTTGGAGAAGGCCGGCTGGTCGGCTGATGACGTGGAACTTTGGGAGGTCAACGAAGCCTTCGCATGTGTCGCCATGTTCGCCATGCGCGACATCGGCATTCCGCATGACAAGATCAATGTGAACGGCGGCGGCACGGCGCTTGGGCATCCCATTGGCGCCAGCGGAACACGCATTATCGTAACCCTGCTCAACGCCCTCAAGCAGCAAGGCAAGAAGCGCGGTGTGGCCTCGCTTTGCATCGGCGGCGGCGAAGCGACAGCCGTGGCGGTTGAGCTGGTCTGATCAGGAATTGGCGCGGCAGCTTATGGGGCGATTTTACGGCATTCGAGGATTCGAAATAGCGGCTGGTTGCATCCTGCTTGCTGGATGCAACCAGATCGAACCGGAACCCGCCCCTTCGCCCGCCGCACCCTCCCCTGAAGACATCGCCGGGACGTACGAAGCGACACTGCCGGACGGAAGCCGCGTCCGGCATACACTGGGTGCGGACGGTAGCTACAGCGAGCAAGACGGCGACGGCAATCCCATAGAGATCGGGACATGGCGCCTCAACGGCGATCAGATTTGCTATGATCCAGACGGGAGCGAACCAGAAAGCTGCTTTGAAAGCGGGCCGTCAGAGGATGTCGCCAAAGTGGATGAAGCTGCCATCGGCAAGCCACCAGAGCAGCCCTAGGACTCGGAAGGGAATTAAGGTTCTCCGGCGCCCCACAACCGCTGTTGTGGAACATAGCCGGCGCGATTGCCGACTGAAAATTCGCACCATCCCTGTTCGCAATCACCCAGCTTGCCAACAACTCCGGGTTCGATCCGCCACTTGACCTTCGAGGTCGCATTGGGATCGGCGTAAATGGCACTTTCGCCCTCGCCGATAACGATGGCTCCGCGATCGGGGGTCAGGAGCCTCTGGACGACCCAGCCCCTCGTTCCATCGGGATCCTCGATCAAGCGCCAGCCTTCCATCACGCGGATGACTTTCACCGGCAGTCCCTTGCGGCGATAGACCCAGTCGATCTTGTAATCGGCGCTTGGGCCAACACGCAGGTTGAGCTCGGTCGCCCGGATGCTTGCCCAATACGGCACTTCACGTTCTTGCGCGGTGAGCGGCGTAAGCGCGGCCGCGGTAAGCAAGAAAAAGGCAAAAAGGCGTGCAAACATCGCTAATCGTTTAGGTTGACCAGCCATTGGCATCAAGCTCCGCTTGACCGTTTCCCGCACCTAAGCGTAGCGAACGGGACAATGACCTCAAATGACACACCTTCAAAGCGCCTGGATCGCACTCCGCGCGTGTTCGTCACCCGGCACCTCGATGTAAATGTCGAGCAGCGGATGAGCGATCTCTTCGATGCACGCCTCAACCCTGCCGATAGGCCGCTGGACCGCGAAAGCCTGATCGAAGGCTTGCAGCACTGTGACGTGCTGGTTCCGACGGTCACTGACCGCATTGATGAAGAGATTATCGCAGCCGCTGGCCCAGACCTTGGCCTGATCGCCAATTTCGGCGCCGGAACCGAGCACATCGACCTCAAGGCAGCGTCCAAGCGCAAGATCATCGTCACCAATACTCCGGGCGTCTTCACCGATGATACTGCAGATCTAACGATGGCGGGAATTATCGGAGTTCCGCGCCGCGTCCGCGAGGGTGTCGAGTTGATCCGCAGCGGTCAGTGGACCGGCTGGGCACCCACAGCGATGCTGGGCCGCAAACTCGGGGGCAAGAAGCTCGGGATCGTCGGTATGGGCCGGATTGGACAAGCCGTCGCGCACAGGGCGCGGGCTTTCGGCCTTGAGATCCAGTATCACAACCGAAAAAGATTGCCCGAAGCCATCGAGCGGATGTTCAGCGCTCAGTGGGTAGAAACGCTCGATGAACTCGTTGCGACCAGCGACATTCTGACGCTTCATTGTCCGGCTACGCCTGAGACCCGCGGTATGATCGATGCCCGCATCATCGGACTGATGAAAGAAGGTGCCAGTCTCATCAATACCGCCCGAGGCGACCTGGTCGATCAGGAAGCCTTGATCGCAGCGCTCGAGAGCGGGCGCCTTCTGGGTGCAGGCCTCGATGTTTTTCCTGATGAGCCAAACGTCGACCCGCGACTGATCAAGCATCCCAATGTCATGACCCTGCCCCATATCGGCAGTGCCACGCAGGAGGGCCGCGAAGAATCGGGCATCAAGGTCATCGCAAACATCCGCATGTGGGCTGATGGCCATAGGCCGCCGGACCAGGTTCTCACCGGTCTCGCCTAAGCAAAGCGACCAACCGCGTTGCATTGCAACCCGAGCATAGTATTGCTGGGTGCATGGACGAATTTGCCTCGAAAATCGAAGCGCTTGAGCACCTTTGGATGCGCGCATGGATGCAACGTGATCGCAACCAGATGAAGTCGCTTGCCTCGCGGGATTTCATTTTCCTGCTCGGCTCGACCAAGGCCGCAATTCTGGACCGCGCAAGCTGGTTGGAAGCGGCAACCACGCGCTTCAAGCTCATGGAATACCGCTTCGACGAGGTCTATGTGCGAAGGCACGGGTCCGTGGCCGTCTTCGCCACCCAGCTTACGCTGGATGCAAGAATGGGCGACACTCCCTGGACCGGCCAGACCTGGCTGATGGACCTTTGGCGCAAGTCGAAAATCAAACGTAAATGGCAGATCGTCGAACGAACGATCTCGCGTCCTGACACCGACGAAACGATGCCCGACGCGATTCGTGCTATGCAGCTCTGGCGTTGATTGGGCTCAATCCCCGGTAAGGATGCGCTCCACCAACTGCTTCACGCTCGGCGTGTAGTTGTTGGAATAGAACGGGTCCTGCTTGAAGCGATATGCAGCGTGTCCTGCGAAGGCCAGGTTTTCGTCCGGGTCTCCGCCATGGGCGATGTCCTGCAGGGTTTTCTGGATGCAGAAGCTCCGCGGATCAGCCAACCGGCCCGTTGTATGATTGTCATGGTCCTTCCAGCTCGAGAACTGGCAGTGCGACAGACAGCCCATGCAGTTTTGCTGGTCTTCACGGATTTGCTCGGCGCTTTCCGGAGTGGCAAAAACAACCGTTTCGTCTGGCGTCTTGAGTGCTTCGGTAAAGCCTTCTGCCATCCAAGCCTGCGCCTTGCGCTGGTCTCCGGGATGTACGAAGAAATATTTGGCCTTCCCGTGATCGGCCAAGGGGATCGTGCCCTCTTCCTGGTCACGCTTGAAGATAGGAATCTGGCGTTCCGACCGATGCATCAGATCATACAGGAACGGGGTCTTTACCGCGCTGGAATAGAAACCGGTCGGGCTGAATTTGTGGAGTAACACATCACCCGGCTCAACGGTTCGCAGCATGTCTTTCCAGACCTGCGGAATCGGGCTTTCCTCGGTCAGCAATGGACGAGTGCCAAACTGGAACATGATCTTGCCCAGTTCGGGATTGTCGATCCAGTCGTTCCATTCGCGCAGGAACCACACACCGCCGGCCATCACGATCGCGGTATCTTCCGACACGCCTTCTGCGCGCATCGTTTCGCGAAGCGCCTTGACGCGTGGATAGGGATCTTCGGGCTTGCGCGGATCCTCGGCATTGGAAAGACCGTTATGCCCACCTGCCAGCCATGGATCTTCGTAAACGACAGCCGCCATCAGGTGCGGGACTTTCGAATAACTCCGCTTCCAGAGCGCGCGAAATGCACGGGCTGAGCTTACGATCGGCAGGTAGTGGACGTTATACTTTGCAGCGATCTCGGCAAGTTTGTACGGCATGCCAGCGCCACAGGTGACACCGGTCACAAGCCCGGGGCAGTTTTCCAGCACACCTTCGAGAACCTGCTGTGCGCCGCCCATTTCCCACAACACATTGATGTTGATCGCGCCCTTCCCGCCCGAAATTTCATGAGCGCGCTTCACCTGCTCGGTTGCGCCGTCAATTCCGTACCGGACAAGCTGTTCAAAGCGTTCCTTGCGCGTTGCCTGCGGATAGACCTGCGGGATGGGGTTTCCATCCTCGTCATAGCTATCTGCATTGACCGCGCTGACCGTCCCGATGCCGCCAGCGGCTGCCCAGGCACCGGAGCTTGCATGGTTTGTGGCTGAAACGCCCTTCCCGCCTTCGACCAGCGGCCAGACTTCGCGGCCGCCATAAACGATGGGGCTAAGACCCTTGAAACTCATGTAATTCTCTCTCTCGTTGCGGCCCTGGCCTGCGGCTAGTCCAGTTCGATCTCGTCGGTCCGGCAAGGCTTTATGTCTTTAGGCTCTGGCCTGTTAGCGGCTGCCTTGAACTGTGCATAGTACCCCGACAATTCGGGCGCCGCCTTGAACTCGACCAATTCATATCCGACGCGGCGAAATTCGCACGACAAGAGAAGCGGATCGATGCCGTGCTGGTCGGTTGGGCGATCTACGTCGACCACGATAACCTGCCCGCCTTCGCGCAGGCTCGGCCACATATTCCACAGAAACGCGTAGGGCTGCTGAATTTCATGATACATGTGGACCATGAAAATGCGATCAAAACTGTTGGCCGGAAGCATCGGGTCGTCAGGCTGACCCTTGCGGATGGAAATGTTGCGCAAGCCTTCACGTTCGACACGCCGCCCGAGCCGCATAAGCGCATCTCCGTCAATGTCTTGCGCCAAGACCCTGCCTTTGTTCCCTACCCGGGGCGCGAGACGGACGGTGTAGTAACCATCTCCGGCGCCGATATCGGCCACCGTCATACCGGGGCCGATTTCGGCCAGATCCATGACCTTCTGGGCCTCGCCGCGGCTGTCACGGGCGTCTTCGGTCGAGAATTGATTCGAACCGATCTCCGAAACGGGTCTGTCCGGTTCAGGGAAGGTGTTGATGGCCTCATCATCGCCGACAGTCACATCGCATCCGCCCAAGATGAGCACGCAAAGGACGGTGACGATGCGAAACTTCACTCGGTATCCTCCACCTCGACCGTTTCGCCCGTTACGAGCTGGGCGAGTGCTGCGGAGATAAACTGATCGACTGCGCCGTCCAGCACATCGTCCGGATTGGGCGAAGTGACGCCGGTGCGAAGGTCCTTCACCATCTGGTAGGGCTGCAAGACATAGCTGCGGATCTGATGGCCCCAGCCAATGTCGCTCTTTTCCTGGTATTCCCCGGAAGCAACAGCCTCGCGCTCTGCCATCTCGCGCTCGAACAGGCGCGCTTTCAACATGCCCATAGCCGTTGCGCGGTTCTTGTGCTGGCTTCGGTCGTTCTGGCTCGCCACGACAATACCGGTCGGCTGGTGCGTAATGCGCACTGCGGAATCGGTGGTGTTTACGTGCTGACCGCCCGCGCCCGATGCACGGTACGTGTCGATCTTGAGGTCTGACGGATTGATCTCGATGTCGATATCGTCATCGATTACGGGATAGACCCAGACCGAACTGAAGCTGGTATGGCGGCGGGCAGAGCTGTCGTAAGGACTTATCCGAACCAGGCGATGCACACCGCTTTCGGTCTTGGCATAACCATAGGCGTTCTCACCCTTGATCAGCAGCGTTGCCGACTTGATCCCGGCCTGGTCGCCGGCCTGGTATTCCACCGTTTCGACCTTGAAGCCGCGCCGCTCGGCCCAGCGGGTGTACATCCGGAAGAGCATTTCAGCCCAGTCCTGGCTTTCCGTACCGCCCGCACCTGCATGGATTTCGAGATAGGTGTCATTGCCATCCGCTTCACCCGAAAGCAGCGCCTGCACCTTGTCCCGATCCGCACGGTCGGCAAGCTTGGCGAGGCTGGCCAGCCCTTCCTGCACCACTTCTTCGTCGCCTTCCGCATCGCCCATCTCGACGAATTCGACGGCATCGTTCATTTCACTCTCGATTTCGCGAACCGTATTTATCGCGGTTTCGAGGCGTTTCTGTTCCTGAGTGATCGCCTGTGCCTGCTTCGGATCATCCCAAAGCGTGGGGTCCTGAACACGGGCGTCAAGTTCGTCGAGCCGGCGCAGAGCGCGCTCCCAGTCGAGCGACTGGCGAACCAGTCCCAACGCGGCGGCGATACGATCAATATGAGCCTGCCCTTCGGCACGCATAGCGCAAATTCCTTGTAATCCCTTGGCCCGTCCACCTAACGCGCGAGCGCCGATTGTAAAGCGGCGGGCACCTTCAAACGGAAAGCTGTCTAGTAGAGGCCTTCGTTATCCTCGACGAAATCGCCGGCTGGTTCGTCACGACTGGACGAGTTTGACGCGCGGTCTGCCCTCACCCCTTGCCGGGCTCGGCGGATAAGCTCCAAAATCTCGGCGCGCTTTGCAGCGAGTTCATCGGAACGGGTTGAACGCGGTGGTTCCGTGTCTGGCTTGAACGCCTCCCAGATCACAGCGGCATTGGGGTCATTCGATGGAGTGCCTTCGAACACGCGCTTACCCGTACGCCTGTCGATCTTGACCATGCGTATGCCGGGAGGCGCAATAAAGTCCTGCGCTGTCCAGCGATCCTTGGTTTCCTCCACGAACCGCTTCATGATCGGCGCAGCGGTGTTCCCGCCTTGCACCCAGCCACCCAGATTGCGTGGTTGGTCAAAGCCGACATACATCCCGGCAATAATATCCGGCGTGCCGCCTACGAACCACGCATTGGTTGGACCGTTGGTGGTGCCGGTCTTGCCGAACAGTGGTAGCTCCAGGCTGCGCAGCCGCACGGCAGTGCCGCGAGTGACCACGCCTTGCAGCATGTGCACCATCTGGAAAGCTGTGCGCGGATCGAGAACCTGCTTACCCGAAGGTTCGAACCGGGGCATGGGCTGGCCGTCCCATTCTTCCATGCTGCATGATGTGCATTCGCGCTTGTCCGAACGGAAGATGACCTTCCCCCGGCGGTCTTGCACGTAGTCGATCACGCTGCCTTCGTTCTGCCTGCCCCAGTTTGCCAAAGCTGCGTAAGCGTTGACCATGCGCGCGACCGTAGTGTCGCCTGCGCCAAGTGCGAAGGAGTAATAGGGGTCGTAATCGCCTATTCCGACGCGCGCGATCGTACTGGTTACATTCTGCATCCCCGTGTCATCGGCGATGTGAACGGTCATTAGATTGCGGCTCTGCTCAAGGCCCCAGCGCAGGGTATGTTCGCCGCCGCCGCCGCCGCCGAAATTGCGGAAGCACTTCTCACCCAGCTGAGCACCCTGCCAAACGCAGAATGTCTGGTCGGGAACCTGAGTGGCGGGGGTCATTCCATTGTCGAGCGCCGCAGCATAAACGAACGGCTTGATGGTTGAACCGGGCTGGCGCAGCGCCTGTGTTGCACGGTTGAAGCTTCCTAGCCGGCTGTCGAACCCGCCCTGCATTGCCAGGATGCGGCCGGTTTGCGGAGCCTCTGCAAGGAAGGCTCCCGATACCTGCGGCACAGCGCGCAAAAGGTATCCGGAACCCGATTTCTCAGCCGCGACGACATCGCCAATTTTCAAATTATCTGGCGCGCCAGATAGGGGGTAATCTTCACCGTCGGTCAGCCCGATGGTCGGTGATGATCCGCCTGCGGTAATCACCCCAACTCGCCAATCACGGTAATTGATACCGAGGTTGGAAGACGCGAGCTGCGAATGGAGGCTGCCGTTGTCGGGATTGAGGGTCGCGAGCGGGCCGGTGTAGCCGCGATTACCGTGATAACTCAGCAATTGGGCTCTTAGCGCATCGCGCGCTGCGTCCTGCAATTCGGTGTCGAGAGAGGTTCGCACCCAGAGCCCGCCAGAGTAGACACTGTTGCCCCCATCCTCGGCCGTCTCGCCAAAGTCGTCGATCAACTGGCGGCGAACTTCTTCGAGGAAGTATCCAGCATCTGCAGACCGTTCGCTGCGTTGCTGGACGAGGCCAAGCGGTTGAGCCTTTGCGGTATTGGCAGCGGCCTGCGTGACAAAATCGTTCGCGACCATCTGATCGAGCACGAAATTGCGCCGCGTCACCGCAAGATCGCGGTACCGCTCACGCCCGTAACGCTCAGGAGCTTTAGGCAGAATTGCGAGAAACGCGGTTTCATGCAGGTCGAGGTCTGCAACATCCTTGTCGAAGTATGCGCGCGAGGCAGCCTGGACACCGAAGCTCCGCCGGCCCAGCGGAATTTCATTGAGATAAAGCTCGATGATCTCTTGCTTGGTGAGGACCTGCTCGATGCGCTGTGCGAGGAGCATTTCCTTCACTTTGCGCGTCACTGAGTACTCATCACCCAGCAGCAGGTTCTTCGCGACCTGCTGCGTTATGGTGGATCCGCCCACCGCTCGCTCGCCCGATCCGAATTTGACGGCGTAATCGACAACTGCATTGAGGGTGCCGGTGAAATCGACCCCGCCATGGGTGAAAAACGTCTTGTCCTCAGCCGACAGAAAGGCCTCGATCATCGGACGCGGAAAATCCACATACTGTAACTGGACGCGCCGTTCGCGGGCGTAGGAGTGTACGATCTCGCCATCGACGCCGCGCACAACGGTGGGCAGCGGTGTCTCATATTCCAGCAGCGATTCTGCATCAGGAAGATTGCGCGCCAGCGACGCCCACAGAAGGACCAGCAACATGACCGCTATACCGACGAGATAAGTCACCACCCGCAGGCGGCGGCTTTCGTGCCAGTTCTCACGCATCCAGCTGATAAACCGAGCCGGATCGCCGGTCAGGCGCGTGCGCACATATTCGAGATAGGTCGTGTCACTCATATTTCAGCGCGGGCCTTTAGCACGCGATTTCAGCACGGCGCCAGAACAAGAATCGCTTAAAGTGTCAGCTTTCGTCACGCCGCGAGAAATAAAGCGAGATTGCGCGGCCCATCACATCGGCAAATTCCTGCCTGCCATCCTCAGATGCAAGACGCCGCGCGTCAGCCTCGTTGGTAATATAGCCGCTCTCGAAAAGAACCGATGGGATATCCGGGGCTCGGAGGACCTTTAAGGCAGCGGATCGGCGCGGCTGCGGATGAAACGCGAGCGTGCCCTCTCCCGCACGTTCAATCAGGCGGGCGAAATCGTTTGCTTCCTGCTGACTGCGGCGCTGCGACAGCTCGACCAGAATATCGTTCACGCTGTCACTATCGCGAACAAGCTCGACACCGTTGAGGGTGTCGGCGGCATTTTCCCGGGCGGCGAATCTTGCCGCTGCCTGGCTCGATGCGCGGTTTGAAAGAGTGTAAATGCTCGCGCCTTCGACTTCGCCATGCTCCCCGGCACTGTCAGCGTGGATGGACAAAAACAAATCGGCACCAAGGCGCCGGGCCATGTCCGATCGTTCGCTGTGCAAAAGGTAACTGTCGTCATCACGGGTCAGCGCGACACGAGCGATATTTCTCGCTTCCAGCTCATCGCGCAGCGCACGCGCAAGTCCCAGCACCAGGGTTTTCTCGCGATATCCGGATGCAGTCGCACCCGGGTCAAAACCCCCATGCCCCGGATCAATCACAATCAGCGGAAGCTCGTCGCTGCCAAATACTTCGGGCAGCGTGACATCGCCGGCCACGGAAGGCAGCTCCGTGCGAAGGACCAGCCCGGGTTCTTTCCCGGCCAGGCCGCTTGAATATGCAAGTCCCACCGCCCCGGCCAGCGAGGCCAAAGTCACGAAGAGCGGGGGCAGGATTTGCATACGAAGTATCATGGTCACCAAATAGTTAAGGCTTCGTAGGCTTATTGCGCAATACAGTTGCCGTTAGAAACCCACGGTGCTAGCGCGATCATTAACGGCATGGTGCCTCCGATCGGCGCGACACACCGCGACGAAGAGGGATGCCTCCTCCGTTTCTGCCCCACCATCCCGGTGCGGCCCTTATTTGTACAGGTTGATGCAGCACACGCACTCATCCCCTTTCGCGAATGAAGCTCCGCTTGGCGGAAAGGCTTCAGCGACGGCGGGTGGAGCAATGCGAAATACGCGTTGTGCTTCGGCTGCAGACACGAATAACCGGTTGAGCAATCGCAGTGCTCTTTCCCGGTCCGCTAACGCCGCACGCCTGAACTCAGGCGGCGGATTTCACACACAATGGCGCAGCAGGAAGGTCGGGTACGCCCCGCCCCGCCGCGCATGGAGAATTATCAATGGCAACGCGCATGCTAATCGACGCGCGCCACCAGGAAGAAACCCGGGTGGCAGTCCTCAAGGGAAACCGAATTGAGGAATTCGACTTCGAATCTGCCGACAAGAAGCAGATTAAAGGAAACATCTATCTAGCCAAGGTCACGAGGGTCGAGCCTTCGTTGCAAGCCGCGTTCGTCGATTTCGGCGGCAACCGGCATGGTTTCCTCGCATTCAGCGAAATCCATCCCGACTATTACCAGATTCCCAAGGAAGATCGTGCTGCCCTGCTCGAAGCCGAAGCCGAAGCGGCTGAGGAAGAGCAACGCCTGCGCGCCGAAGAGGAAGATCGCGGTGAACTGCCTGGCGACGAGTATGACGCCGAAGATGAAAGCTCTGAAGCCCTCGCCGAAGACCTCGCCGAAGACGGTCTTGAAGAAGTCGACACGTCCGACAAGGACAACGTAGCCACCATCGAAGAAGGCCATCTCGATGGCGATGACGATGATGATGACGACAGCGATTCGGAAGAAAACGAAAAGCAGTCAGGCCGCGGTCGTGGCGAACGCGGTCGCGGTCGTCGTCAGGGCAAGGGCCGCAGCCGCGCCAAGGAAGTCGACGAAGCTCGCGCAAAGCGCATGGCTCTTCGTCGTCGTTACAAGATCCAGGACGTTATCCAGCGCCGACAGGTATTGCTCGTCCAGGTCGTAAAGGAAGAGCGCGGCAACAAGGGCGCCGCACTGACTACCTACCTCAGCCTTGCTGGACGCTACACAGTCCTCATGCCGAACAGCAGCCACGGCGGCGGCATTTCGCGCAAGATCAATTCGGCCAGCGACCGCAAGCGCCTCAAGCAGATCGTCGGCGATCTCAGCCTTCCCAAGACGATGGGTCTGATTGTTCGTACTGCGGGGCTTTCGCGCACCAAGACCGAAATCAAGCGCGATTTCGACTATCTCGCCCGCCTGTGGGACGAGATCCGCGAGAAAACGCTGTCTTCTGCCGCGCCGGCGTTGATCCATTCGGACAGCGACCTGATCAAGCGCGCGATCCGCGACATCTACAATCGCGAGATCGAAGAAGTCATCGTCGAAGGCGAAAACGGATTCAAATCCGCGAAGGCTTTCATGAAAATGCTGATGCCCAGCCATGCGCGCAGGGTGAAGCAGTATGTCGATCCCGTGCCGCTGTTCCAGCGCTATGGCGCAGAAGATCAACTCAAAGCGATGTACGATCCGGTCGTCCAGCTCAAATCGGGCGGGTACCTTGTCATCAATCCGACCGAAGCGCTCGTGTCGATCGACATCAACTCCGGTCGATCGACCAAAGAACACAACATCGAACAGACGGCGCTTCACACGAATCTCGAAGCCGCCAAGGAAATCGCACGCCAGCTGCGCCTTCGCGACATGGCCGGTCTCGTCGTAATCGACTTTATCGACCAGGAGCATCACTCGAACACCCGCAAGGTCGAGCGGGCGATGAAAGACGCTCTCAAGAGCGACCGTGCCCGCATTCAGGTTGGACGAATCTCCAGTTTCGGACTCATGGAAATGAGCCGGCAGCGTCTGCGTACAGGCGTCCTCGAAGCGACCACGCGCGAGTGTCCGCATTGTGATGGAACCGGTCTTGTCCGGACGGCAAGTTCCGCAGGCCTTTCAGCACTGCGTCTGATCGAAGAAGAAGCTGCCAAGGGCAAGGGAACCCGCATACGCCTGGGCGCCAGCACGGAAGCGGCAATCTATCTTCTCAACGAGAAGCGCAACGATCTGATCGAGATCGAAAAGCGCTATGGTGTGACGGCTGAAATCGTGCCTGAAGGCGAAGATGAAGGCGCCAAGATGAGCGTCACCAGCCACGGTCCCAAGCCGAAGGAAGCGCCGAAGTTCGACACAATCGTCGACGACGAAGACTTTGACGACGACGATATCGAAGACGAAATCGTCGAAGAAGAAGCGCAAGACGATGATGATCGCCAGAACAAGAAGCGTCGCCGTCGCCGTGGTGGCCGCGGGCGCAACAAGAACCGTGATCAGGACACCTCGGAAGAAACCGAGGGCGACGACGATGATGGGGTCTCCGAGACCTCACATGCCGATGATGACGACAGCGAGAACAAGCCCAAGAAACGTCGCCGCCGTGGCGGTCGCCGCCGGGGTGGTCGTGGACGCGGAAGCAATTCTGATGAAGTGACATCGGAAGATGCCGCAAATCTTGAACAGGTGTCTGAGCAGGTCGTCGAAGATATGGCTGTGGTGGCTGGACCCGACGGTGCCTCCGAAACAGCAGAGAAGGCCGCTGAGGAAGAGAAACCCAAGCGCAAGCGCGCCCCTCGTAAGAAAAAGGTAGTCGACGACACGCCTGAGACTGAATCCACAGACGAGGTTGCACCTGTGGAGAAGCCCAAGCGCACGCGGCGCAAGAAGGCTGAACCTGAAGCTTCAAATGCCGAGGTTCCCGCTGCAGAAGCGGAAGCCAAGCCCAAGCGCACGCGGAAAAAGAAAGTCGATGCAGAAGCGGAAACGACCGCTGAAGCACCGGCTAAGCCGAAGCGAACTCGCGCGAAAAAGGCTCCCGAAGGCGACGCAGAACAGGCCAAAGAAGCCACGCCTGTCGTTAACGCACCAAGCGAGGCGCCCAAACCCTCTGCGAAAAAAGCCGACGATGCTGACGAAAGCGCGGCGGATGGCAGCAAAGCCAAGCGCGGTTGGTGGCAACGCACTTTCGGTGAATAACTAATTGGGACCGCCCGTCACGCCTCCAGGGCTGGCGGGCGGTTCTGCCATTACACTCCAGCCCGCGTGGCTACGCCCCACTCCATCCATCCCATTACTTTCGGGGTGCGCGGGAGATAGGCTTGCCCCAACGGCGCGACGTCAAACCCAGCACCGCGCAAGGTGGAGCCTACGGTCCTGGTCAGGTGACACCCACCGGCCATGGGTTTCCAGAACGGTTCGATCCGTTCCTGCCATTCTGCCACTTTGGCATCGGGGGCGCGGCCATGCTCAAGAAACAGCAATCGACCCCCTGGCTTCAAAATGCGCCGCATCTCGCTCAGAACCTGTGCCGGCTCCTCCACGGTGCATAAGGTGTAGGTGCAGACTGCCGTATCAAACGAGCCGTCAGAGAACGGAATATCTTCGCCGACGCCTTCCCGAATGTCAGCGTCCCAACCGCGATCGGAAGCACGCTTCCGGGCTGCATCAAGCAACTTCTTGTTGGGGTCGATACCGGCAAAGCCCGTAACCCGCTGGGTATTGTAGAGCGCCTGATTAAGGCCGCCCCCGCAGCCAAGTTCAAATACTCGCCCCTCGGCCAGCGGCACAACTTGCATTCGCCGCTTTTCTATACCCCGCTGACCACAAGCCAAAGTGATCATGCGCGGCATCACGTGTCGATCGTAGAAACTGCGCACTCCCATGCGGGCCTCTCCTACCCAGTCAGGCGCTCACTATGCCTGAAAAGCAGCAGCTGAAAATAGCTTTTAGCTTGGGAACGCACCTTCTTCGAGTAACCTTCGGATATCATTGAGATCTTCCAGCTTGTCCACATCGACTGCCGCAAGCCCGTCTGGCGCTTCGACCAAGGCTGCATTGATACCCATGCGCCTGCCGAGTCTTTCGATGCCGTCTTTCATCGTCAAACGCCCGGTGGCGTATGACATGAGGGTAGCGAGCCCCAACCTTCCCACTATCCGCCATGGGCGCTTGCGATCTCCTTCGACAGCTTGCCAGCTGTCCATCGCCTTTCTCGCGTCCGGCTTTTGCAGCAGGAACAGATTGCAGCCCGACCAGGATCCATCGGCAAACTTGAGATAGGTCCTGCGGCTTTCCGGAAGCCGCTGTTCGATTTTATCACGCCGGGCCAGCATGATCCCCACATCGGCATCCGCGGGGGTTTGTTCGATCAGATACCTGATCCATGCAGCTGCCAAGAGTGCATGATCAGCGGTAGTCACAACCATTGGTGAGCCGATGGCCTCAAATGCCAATGCAGCGCTTTGGCTCGGTCCCGTGCCTGGGGGCATAATTTCCACATCGAGACGCTTAGAGAGATCGATTACCGCAGGGTGATCGCAAGAAACACCTATGCGCTCCGCCCCGGCGTTTTTGAGTGCGGTGACCACCCTTTCAAGAAGTGGTATGCCGCCAATCTCGATCAGGGCTTTGTGCGGCTTCCCTTCCGCGCCGGCCAGCGGATCTCCTCCAGGGCGAGTTCCTGCCAGCACGAGAGCCGAAAACGTCATTCTGAGGCTGCTTTGCTGCGCATTTGGCGCAAGATGATCCAGACGGTGATGCTCATGGCGAGATAGAAGACACTCATGGCCAACGCCACTGCCCAGCCAACTCCAACCGGGCCGTACGAGACAAATGCGATGATCGCTCCGATCAGGACGGCCAGCGAGAGGACCCTCACCCGAAGCGCATACATCGCGTGTCCGGTCGAATAGAGCATCGGTTCATAGGAAACGCTCGCCAATTCGAATGCAGCGCCAACCGCCAGCGGGATCAGGACGACCGCACCCTTCGCGTAATCTTCTCCGCCGATCAGGACCAACAGGGGTTCGCCAAGGAAGATCGCAAGGACGAGCACCACAACGCCGGCGAGAGCAGCTATGTGCGTGACCGTGCGCACCAGACCTTCGAAGCGGTGCGCTTCATCTGCCATCTGCGAAACCGCGAATTCTGGCAGAACGGCGCGCGCAATCAGGACCGCGAACTGTTTCACGCCTTGAGCGAGTTGGTCAGCTAAGCGGTAAAGTCCTGCCGCACTGGTGCCGAGGAAATATCCGACCGCCAGCAGCGGACCTTGCCGCACCGTCGCATCCAGTGTTGTCGCAACATACGTCACGCCAAAAAAGCCGCGCACACCTTCGTTCTCATCGAGCATCTCGCGCCATTGGCCGAAATATTTACGGTCGAATGCTTCGGGCGCCAGACGGCGAGCAGCGATCCAGTAACACAGCGCTGACAGCAGGTCGAAGAAGGCCCATGCAAACAGGAACTTGGCAACACTTGCGCCTGTCAACACGATAATACCGCTGGCGATCAACCTGCCGGTTGGAATTATCGCCTCGATATACATTCCCACGTCGAAGCGCCCCAGCACCCGGACGATGCCGCTCGGAGTGGTCAATCTGGACCACATCAACGCGCAGGCGAACAGGAAGCCCATCATCGTATATTGCGGGTTCAAATCCAGTATCTGGGCGAACCCGAAATAAAGGATCGCCGCGATCCCGCATCCTGTCACCGCACCCAGCACGTCTGCCGAAGTACAGAACCATATTAGTCGACCGAACCGGGGATGGTTTTTCTCGAGGACTGGCTGCGCGCCAAAACGTACCAATGTCTGCCAGGTCTGGAAACCGGCGACCGCGACCAGGGCCTGTGCTGTGCCGAATATCAGCGAAAAGTGCCCGAAGTCCTTTAGCCCTAGGGAACGGGCAAGGATCGCAAGGTAGAAGAAACTGCACACGGCCCCGAAGCCCTTGCCCCCGAGGATCCAAGCCAGGTTTCGCAAGATATTGGACAACCCGTCGCGGCGCTGCGCAGGTTCATTGAGCGGCTGCATGGGCGGTCCTTTGGACGAAATGTGACAAGCGTGCAATTGCGCGCTTCGAAGCAGCCGACACCGCGCACTCTGGCGGGCCTCTGGAGAGCGGAGTTACTCCCTGATCCAGCTTGTTAGCCTTCGGTACTCGGTAGTCCATAGCGCGGGTCTATCACCCGCCAGCCTCTTGCTTTCGCTTTTGCCGTCTCGGCGGGCGATCCCGTGGCGAAGATTGGTTCATCTGACCAGTCAAGCATCGGGCCATCGGCGAAACTATCGCTGACGAACCGCACGCTGCAGGCAGATCGGTCGATGCCCTCCTCGGCGAACCAGTCGAGGACTCGGTCCTTCTTGGTTTCGCCATAACAGTTGCCGCCCGGGATGGTCGAACCATCCCATCGCGTTGCGACAAGCGCTTCGAAGCCCAATCGTTCTGCGAAGCTCGCAGCGTAAAAGTCAAAGGCCGCAGTCGCAATCATGAGCCGCGCACCCGCCGCGCGGTCCTCATCCAGCAGTTGCATCGTCCCGGACATGAGGCCGGGTGCTGCAATCCGCGCTCGAGCATAATCCTCGCCGACCTCATGCAGTCTCCGAACGTCCACATTGCCGAGCATCGTTTTCATGCCAAAGCGCTTAAGCGCAGTGCGAGAATAGAGGCCGATCCGGTAGCCCACCATCGCGAGGATCCAAACCGGCATAAAACCCAGACGCCACGGCGCGACCTTGCTCGCGCCAAAGGCAAGGAAAGGCGTGAATGTCGGGCTCCGGGTCAGGGTCCGGTCGAGATCGTATATTGCAATTCGCACGCGCGACCGCTGCCATGATGAGCCCTCGCAGGCAAGGGAACCTGGAATTGCGGGATCGAACCCTTGCGCCACACGCGCGAAACGCTAGATGGGTTGCGTAAAGCAACAGGATCGCTTCGAAATGGCAACTTTCACCCTCCCGAAGAACTCTAAGATCAGCGGCAAGGGCCGTGCGCACAAAGCCGATGGCGCGGGCCGGGTGAAGAAATTCAAAATTTATCGCTATGATCCCGACACCGGCGAAAACCCACGCTACGATACGTTCGAGCTGGATCTGGATGATTGCGGTCCGATGGTCCTGGACGCCCTGTTCAAGATCAAGAACGAGATCGACCCAACGCTGACGTTCCGCCGCTCGTGCCGCGAGGGTATATGCGGGTCTTGCTCGATGAATCTCAACGGCAAGAACGGCCTGGCCTGCACGACAGCCATTGATGATCTGAAGGGTGAAATTCGCATCACCCCCCTGCCCCACATGGATGTGGTGAAGGATCTGGTACCCGATTTCACTCATTTTTATGCCCAATATGCCTCGATCCGGCCCTGGCTCCAGACGGTCAGTCCGACCCCCAGTGGCAAGGAGCGGCTGCAGTCACCCGAGCAGCGCGAGAAGCTGGACGGCCTATACGAATGCATCCTGTGCGCATGCTGCTCGACGGCGTGCCCGAGCTATTGGTGGAACTCGGACAAGTTCCTCGGGCCGGCTATCCTGCTTCAGGCCTATCGCTGGCTTGCTGACAGCCGTGATGAAATGACGGGCGAGCGTCTTGACCAGCTAGAAGACCCATTCCGGCTGTATCGCTGTCACACCATCATGAACTGCGCGAATGTCTGCCCCAAGGGCCTCAGCCCTGCCAAGGCCATCGCCGAAACGAAGAAAATGATGGCCGAACGCGCAATCTGACGTGAGGCTCTCTGATACAGTTTTCGAACACGGTCCTGATCCGGAGAATCCGGGTTGGCGTCACTGGAATCTAAAAGACGATACGCTGTTTAATGGCGCCGTGATGGGCAAGCTCATCACACGGGTCGACGACGACGGCCGCGCACGCCTGCGCATGTTTCCCGAGCGGCGTCATGAAAACCTCCAGCGTATCATCCATGGGGCGGTAACGCTCTCGCTCATCGACATATCGCTTTTCACCACGATGCATACGATTGGCACCGGCAATGCCGGACCGTCGGTGACGCTCGAACTATCCACGCAATTCGTCGGCGCAGGCGATCCTTCGAGGTCGCTGGATGCGGTTTGTGAGTTGATCCGCGAAACCGGCAGCATGGTCTTCATCCGCGGAACCGTGGTGCAGGAAGACGACGTGGTTTGCGCGTTCTCCGGCATCGTCAAGAAAATGCGCCCACGCCCCGAACCGCAATGAGCGGAATGCTCGCCCGTTACGAGCGGCTGGTAGCCGCAGATGAGCTGCAGCCCGATCCCGATCAGCGCCGTGCAGCAGAACGGCTCGACCGTCTCCAGAAAGACTTGGAGTCCGATGAGCCGGGCGGCCTCCTGTCTCGTCTGTTTCAGGCGAAGAAGACCCGCCCACAGGGCGTTTACATGTGGGGCGGCGTTGGGCGCGGCAAATCGATGCTAATGGACCTGTTCGTCGACAGCTTGTCGATCAAGGAGAAGCGGCGCGTCCACTTTCATGAATTCATGTTGCAGGTTGATGCAATGATCCGCGACGAGCGTGCCAAGGAGGCCGGCAATCCGATCGCTCCGGTCGCACGTCGCATTGCCGATGAGGTCCGCTGCCTCGCTTTTGACGAGATGGTCGTGAACAACACTGCCGATGCGGCTATCATGGCGCGGCTCTTCACGGCGCTGATTTGCGATGAAGGTGTCACCGTCGTCACGACCAGCAACCGGCCTCCCAAAGATTTGTACAAGGACGGACTGAACCGGTCGCTCTTCTTGCCGTTCATCGATCTGGTGCAGGAGGAACTGGATGTCGTTCCTCTCAACGGACCAACCGATTACCGGCTCGACCGGCTCGGAGATCTGGACAGTTGGCATACCCCCATTGGCGAAGATGCCACGGCGCAGGTTCGGGAGGCCTTCTTCCGCTTGACGGACTATGCTCCGGAAGACGCCGACAATGTGCCGAGCGGCGAGCTTGATCTTGGCGGAGGGCGCACACTTCACGTCCCGAAGAGTTTCAAAGGCGTCGGCGTATTCAGCTTCAAACGCCTATGCGGAGAAAACCGCGGTGCTGCCGACTATCTGGCGATTGCCCATGCATACCATACCGTCATCGTGGTCGGCATCCCGCAACTTTCGCCGGAATATCGCAACGAAGCGATCCGGTTCACAAAACTTATCGATGCACTGTACGAAAATAACGTGAAGCTGTTCGCTGCGGCAGCAGCAGCGCCGGAAGATTTGTACCCCTCGGGTGACGGTTCATTCGAGTTCGAACGCACAGTCAGCCGCCTCAAGGAAATGCAGAGCCAAGACTACATGGCGCGGGGCCACGGCCAAGGCACTTGATCGAGCTGAATGTAACCCTATCTCACGGTCATTCCGGCGGCTCATCATCCCCGCCGATGAGAGATTATCCATGATTGATATTCGACCTTTCAAAACGCTCGGCCACGCAGACCACGGCTGGCTGGACGCACGCCATCATTTCAGTTTCGCGAGCTATCATGATCCCGACCGCATGGGTTGGGGTAAAATTCGCGTCTGGAACGACGACACGATTGCAGCGCAAAGCGGCTTCCCGCCCCACCCCCACCGCGACATGGAAATCGTGACCTTCGTCCGGAAGGGCGCGATCAGTCACCGCGACAGCCTTGGAAACGAAGGCCGCACCGGTGCCGGGGACGTCCAGGTCATGAGCGCGGGCACGGGTATTACCCATGCAGAATTCAATCTCGAAAGCGAAGAGACCACGCTTTTCCAGATCTGGATCCTGCCCGATCGGCAGGGTGAGAAACCAGGCTGGGGCCAGCGTGAATTTCCGAAAGCGAACCGCGATGGAGGTTTCGAGATCCTGGCCAGTGGTACACCGGACAAAGACGATGCGCTTTCCATTCGCACCGACGCAAAAGTCGCTGCCGCAACGCTCTCTGCGGGTCAAAGCGCGATCTGGAAAACCGACTCCAGTCGTCACCAGTACCTGGTCGCGCCCACCGGCAAGATCAGGGTCAACGGCAAAGACGCCCAGCCCCGCGATGGCATTGCCGTGACGGGTGAGAGCGAGATTGTCGTCGAAGCGCTGGAAGACGCTGAAGTCGTGTTGGTAGACGCCGGTTAAGCGCCAGGCTGCAAGTGAACGAGCGACCGTTCGAGCATCAGCAATTGCCACAGGGTGCGTCCGTGATCGGACCGCCCGGAAATATGGTCGTCCGCAAGTCGTGAAAGCGATTTGCGGGCGAACCATCCGCTATCGACAAGCAGGCTGCTGGAAGAAATGCGCCGCGCCTCGCTTGCGAGCGGTCCTCGGAACCACTGGGCCAGGGGGGTCACAAAACCCTGTTTCTGGCGGTAGAGTATGTCTGCCGGAAGGTAGCGTTCCATTGTGTGCTTCATCAGCCACTTGCCGGTCTTGCCCCTGATCCGTTCGCGGACAGGCAGGCGAGCAGCAAACTCTATCATGCGGTGATCCAGCAAGGGTTCGCGCGCTTCCAGACCGACCGCCATGCTCGTGCGATCTGTCTTGGTCAGGATGTCGCCCGGCAGCCAGAATTTGAGATCGGCATACTGCGCGCAGTCGAGCCCGCTCCGTGCTGGTGCGTTCCGCATCAGTTGTTCGAAAGGTTGCTCCGCCCGATAGTCTCGGCGCGCCTTGAGCATTTCCTCACCAAACAGCGCAGCACGCTGTTCCGGCGCAAGGATTGCCAGCGCCCTGGCATATCCAGCCTCTCCGCTTTGCGCGAGCGACAGGAACGTGGTCTTTGCACGCAGCGGTTGCGGTGCCCAGTCGGCCTTGGGCCAAAATCGGCCGAGACTGCCGAATACCGGCTCGCGCAATGCCGACGGGATCATTGAGCGAGCCTGTTCTTCGCGCAGCTGGAAAATTTGCCGACGATACCCCGCCAGCGCTTCATCCGCTCCATCACCTGACAGAGCGACGGTGACGTGCTCGCGCGCAAGCTCGCAAACCCTGAGTGTCGGCAGTGCGCTGGCATCGGCGAATGGTTCGTCAAATATCTTGGCGATCCGGTCAATTTCGCTGAACTGGTCGGCGGACACGATGCGTTCGTGATGATCGGTATCGAACAATTTGGCGACCTGCCGGGCGTAGGTCGTCTCATCCACACTCTCGACATCGAAACCGATCGAGCAACTTGTGACCGGCCTCGTGCTGGCCTCGGACATCAGGGCCACGACCGATGAGCTGTCGACCCCGCCTGACAGGAACGCGCCCAACGGCACATCTGCTACCATCCGGCTGGTGACACCTTCCCGCAAGTGATGGAGGAGCTGCGCGGAATGATCTTCGAGACTTCCCTTCTCGCGCTCCGCAAAAGACACATCCCACCATTTCTGCGGCGCCGGCACAGGTTTGCCATGATCCAGCAGCATGAAATGGCCGGCAGGCAGCTTGTCGACATTTTTGAGGACCGCACGATGATCAGGGACATAACCCCAGGTCATGTAGTCTTCGATGGCCAGAGGATCGATCTCGCGCCGCATCAGCGGATGGGCCAGCAGCCCCTTTAGCTCGCTCGCGAATGCGAGTGCGCCGCCCGGCATACGCGCCATATAGAGCGGTTTGACCCCCAGCCTGTCACGGGCAAGGAACAGCTGTCTGCGGCCCAGATCGTAAAGCGCGAACGCGAACATCCCGTCGAGCCGCGAAAGGCAATCCGGACCCCACTTCTGCCAAGCGGCAAGGATAACTTCGGTATCGCCTTCGGTGTTGAACCTGGCGCCAGCCTGCACCAACTCGCGGCGCAATGACCGGTAATTGTAGATCTCGCCATTGAAGACGATCACCGCGCGTCCGTCAGACGAATGCATTGGCTGCGGCGAGCCTTCCAGATCTATAATCGAGAGGCGGCGATGGCCCAGTCCGATACCTTGCCCTGTCCAGACACCGGCACCGTCAGGCCCGCGATGCGCAAGCGCATTCGTCATCACCTCGACCCGCTTGGGATCGACCGGTTTCATCGTCTCGTAATGGAAAACACCCGCGATCCCGCACATGGCGGCAAGCCCTAGACCAGTCGCGCCAGAACGGCAAAAGCCGAAGTGATCAATAGGACTGCGGCGAAGACCAGCTGTGTTGCGGGTGCGGCCCGTTGACGCTGGACCAGCTCAAGGCCGGCGACCTGCGCGGCGCTGAAGCCCGCATCCTCAGGATCACGTTCAAACCAGCGCCACGCGACGCCCAAAACCATCGCAATAACAATGCCGAAGAAAAACCAGCCATAGACGACATGATCGAAGCTGCCCGCGGCCTCGGCACCGATATACTGCGCTATGAAAATCGTCGCCCATGCGCGGATGCCATTGGCAATGATCGGCACCACGATACAGGCCAACATCAGCAGGGCCCGGCTTCTCCAGCTCATGAAACACGTATGTGCCACCAGCACACCGAGTGCGACCATCGCGATCAGGAATTTCACCCCGGAGCACGCTTCCGCCACGATAAACAGGCCCGCCGGTGTATCGATATAGATACCGTCCGACACAGTATCGATCCCGCTTGCAATGGTCAGCCAGGTCGTGATGTGAGCGGTTATTGCCTGCAATTGAGGGATAATCTCGTCACCGAACGGTACCAGAAAGAACGAGTAGAAGAGCGGGAACGCAAGCAGCAGGCTCGCGCGCAGGCCCAGAATTGCAATCACCGCGCCCTGGAATGCTGTCACGGTCCCTGTCTGCGCAATCAGGTTGATATCCAGCCCACGTCCAACCGTCCAAAGGCCCAGCCCAGATACAAGCCAAAGGGCACCTGGCCACCACCCTTGCGGGCTGACCCGAGCAAGCTCTGCGCGCCGCAGCCAGGTCAACCAAGCAATAATCGGCGGGATCAGGAGGATGTGGCTATAGGTGTCTATGTTCCACCATTGATGGGCCATCTCGGCCCACTCGGCGAAGGTCACGGCAAACAGCAGCGCCCAAGCAACGGCGAGGCGCAGGCAGGCCGATTTCCACTGGCCAAGCTCGGCTTGTCCGGGTTGATCGATGGCCGCTTCAGGCAGCATCGCTCTTGCTTTGCGATGTATCGACGATCTCCGCTAAGGTGCGGTAAACTGCATCCCAGCTCATCGAATTGAGGACGTAAGTGCGGGCGGCTTGACCGAGTGCGGCTCCGTCCACCTCACCATTGTGAAGGGCCGCTAAAGCGTCTGCGAATGCCTCATCCTCGCGGCGCACCAGAAAATGGCTCCCATCGGCAGCGCCAATCCCGGTAGCCGCCTCTGGCGTCAGCACGACGGGACGAGCCATAGCCATCGCTTCAAGGACTTTGTTTTGCACCCCGCGCGCGATCGTCAGCGGCGCGACAACCGCTGTTGCGACAGCGATGAACGGGCGGACGTCAGCAACCTCTCCCCATACTGTCACATGCGGAAGCTGGCCCAATCGCAAGACTTCCGCGGATGGCGCGCGGCCCACGATGTGGAATTGCGCCGCGATTTCTCCGCCCACCTTCGGCAGGATCGACCGGGCAAACCGCGTAACTGCCGCGACATTCGGCGGGTAGTCCATCTGTCCCGTGAAGACGAAATGCGCGGCGTCTGATGAGAGCTCAGGATGTGGCTGCGTCTTTCCCGGATCGAAGAATGAAGCATCGATCCCGTTTCCGACCGCACGGATTTGTGCCTGATCATTTACGCCAATTCGATCTGCCAGCAGGCGCGCTTCTTGCTCGCTGATCAGGATCGTTGCATCTGCCAAGCCTACTAGTCGCGCCTCTTCTGCGCTCAGAAGTTCAGCCTCGCGGCGGTTGATCCACACCCGCTGACCGTCTGCCGCATAGGCAGCAAATTTCGCACTGTCGACGTCGCACAAATCCACGATCACGCGTCCACGAAAATCATGCGGCACAAACTGGCCCATCTGACCTGAAAAAACCACGATGGTATCAATCGGCCTTGTCGCCAGCGTGGCTGCGATCCAGTCGCGCAGTTTGCGGCTGTCGAATGCTGCCAAGCTCACCGGTCTTTTGGATAAGATTGCCTCCATCCCGGCAAGAGCTAGGGGCTTCGTTCGACCCAGCAGGCAATGCGAAGCGGAAACTTCTGCCAGCTGATCTTCGCAGGCACGGTCTTCCGCCGTCTCGGCAAATGTCGCGACATGGACCGGCTTGATCTGCGCGAGCGCATTGAGCAGATGGTGCGAGCGTATCTTGTCACCACGGTTAGGCGGAAACGGAATGCGGTGCGCCAGGAAAAGTATCTCGCCCATGTCTTCAGCCAAGTCCGCGGGCGATCCAAGGGCCGATCAGGTTCGCTACCGGTAGCGGCAGCTTTTTCCAAAGCTTGATCTTGGCCGAATACCCTTCATCTGTCGGGTCAATATTGCGCGCCTTCTGGCTTGAGGCAGCCCATGTCCGGTAGGTCAGCGGCTGCGGTTCGAAGCCCCAGTTCTTCTTGAAACTGTATGGACCGCTGCCGAGTTTGGAGCGGCCGAAGTCGAACTTCACACAGCCGCGTCGGCGCGCGTGACACATCAACTCGTAATACATGCGCTCGTTGGCTCGCAGACTGCGTGCCGCCAAGCCTCCTCCGCCCCAGTAAGGCATCACGGAGCCTTCATGATACAGTGAGAGAACACTTGCGATGGGCATGCCCTGGTGGCTGACGGTGAGAATGTCAGCGTCATCGCCAAACTCTTCGATCACGGCCGCAAACAAAGACTTGGGAAAGACGGGCGTACCCAGATTCCGGACGCTTTCGGAATAGCAGGCATAATGCGCAGCCAAATCCTTTGGAGAACGTCCCGTGGTTATCTCGAGATTGTTCTTCAGGCCCTTGCGAACTTCAGCGCGTGCTTTGCGCGGGATCGCGAGTAGCTGTGCTTCGTCATCGCCCGCTAAGCCCGCCTCGAACCCAGCGTGCTTGCCCTCGACGAATTGCCAATCTTCGACTGCTAACTCGCTGCGTAGTTCGATCGACGTCGCACCATGGCGCTGCGCCAATTCTACAGCTGCGGCGCAAAGCGGGGCGACCGAACCTTCATCTGCACAAAGAACACCGCCGCCGACCCCGAATCCGCTGGACACCAGCGCGCGTCCGAAAAGCGGCGAGTGAATATCGCTTAGCGGCAGCCAGCCCGTGATGGCTCCAGTCCTCTCAGTCACAAGGCCAAGTGCATTCTGGCCCGTCCCGGTTTCGATAGCGCGCAGCCATGAAGGGCGGTGAAACGCGGTACCCGAAAGCTCAGCTACGAAAGCTTCGATCCGCTGCACCTCTAACTGATCCGTTAGATCAGCTTGGCGAACGGTTTCTTGCAAGGCCAGCGGAGCGTTCACGCCGCCCAGTCCAGTGCGCGCGCCTTTTCCCGCTCGGCCAGTTCATCCATCCGGCCCCAGGCAAAATCACCGAGCAAATCGCTCAGCTTGCCGGCCATCTTGGAAAGGTTTGTGTAATGCCGCAGCCGAGAGCGTAGCGGAGCATTCGTAACGCGCGGCTGGTCCGGATCGACTTCCCATGGATGGAAATAAAAGACCGCGGGCCGCCCGTCTGTGCGGTTGACCTGTTTGATGGCCCAAGTGCTGAATCCGTAGGGCAGCACTCTGAAGAAGCCGCCCCCACCCGCTGCAAGACGGCGATTTGCAAGCAGGGCGGTCGTGACCGGGATTTCCACGAGGTCGCTTCCCGGAACCGGATTGAACGCGAACCGAGGCGCTTCCCGCCAACCGTAGTGATCGTGAACTACCGGTGCCACGCTTGAAGAATAGACATAACCGTGCTCGGCCAGCACTTCATGTGCCCAAGGGTTGCGGGCGTCGATGGAGAAGCTTGGCGCACGGTAGCCATTGATGGGAGCGCCGCCGGCGTCCTCGAGGATCGCCTGCGCTCTTGCGAGGTCTTCGCCAAATTCCTGGCGGGTAAACTTGAATACGCGCGTGTGATCATAGCCGTGGCTGGCGAGCTCGTGACCGCGGTCAACGATGGCGCGCATGGCCTGCTTGTTGCGTTCTGCCACCCAGCCAAGCGTGAAGAACGTTGCCTTCACTCCGGCTTCATCAAAAAGGTCGAGAATACGGGCGACATTGTCACCGACCCGCAATTGGAGGCTATCCCAATCCTCGCGTTTCAGCGTGTCTTCGAAAGCGCCGACTTGAAACCAGTCCTCGACGTCGACCGAAAGGCCGTTGACGATGCTGCTTTCTCCCATGGTCTGCCCCCGCCCCCAGCGCCGTCAGGCAGCTTCGCGGGTGCTGGCCGACTCGAAATAGTCGATCATCATCGCAAGCACATGCCGTAGCGAGCGTTCCTGCTCGTCGAGGCGCGCTTCGATAGCAGCCAGACGGTCACCAAGGTCACCTGGCATTTCGCCGCCATCGGCGCGAGTGGCCGCAAGCTTCTGTACTTCGCTGCGAAGCGAAACCATTTGCTTGTCCCGCTCGGCGAATGCCCCCTCAATGGCCTCGATCTGCGCATCGAGAAGGCCCTTTTGCCGCGCTTCACCATCCGCTTTAGACATTGCGGCAGGAGGCGCTGCTTGTGTGCGCGCCCTTGCGATAGCGTCGCTGGCTGGAAGATTTCGATCTGGCCTTACGCGCGGGTCGGCAGAGCCGTCGTCAGCAGATGCATCGACCGCCATCTCTTCAATGACCGCGTCGAGCATATCGACTTCAAGCACAGCCTGCTCTTCGAGCGAACCCATCAATAGCAGGCGGTTCATCACCTGGTTGACCTTGCGCGGAATACCATGCGTGGCCTTGTGAAGGCGCGGCCACACGCCGCTGGCAAATTCCGGATTTCCGGTCCAGCCTGCATGCTCTAGGCGGTGGGAGACATAAGGCTCCATCTCGCCTGGCTGCATCGCTTCGAGATGATGCGCTGCAATCACGCGCTGGCGAAGCTGTTCAAGTTCGTCAGACTGAGCGAGCAGGTGTTTGAATTCCGGCTGGCCAAGCAGCAGGGTCTGCAACAAGGGATGCGATCCGAGCTGGAAGTTCGAGAGCATCCTGAGCTCTTCCAGCGCACCGATCGAGAGGTTCTGCGCCTCGTCGACGATGAGCAAAACCCGGCGGCCTTGGCGGGCCTCTTCATGCAGGAACTGTTCAATCGCAGCGAGCGCGCTCGCCTTGTCGCCGCCGTCGACGTCGAGGCCGAAACTGCGCGCTGCAACGTGAATCATTTCTTCGCCGTCAAGCGCGCTGGTCACCACTTCACCAACAGTCATGCGGCGATCATCGAGCTTTTGTTTGAGGTGGGCGACCAGCGTGGACTTACCGGCGCCGACTTCACCGGTGATGACAACGAAGCCCTCGCCCTGGTTCAGGCCATAGCCGAGGTAGCTCAGGGCCTTCCTGTGCGTGATGCTTTCGAAATAGAACGCCGGATCCGGTGTTAACTGGAAAGGGCGCTCAGAGAAGCCGTAGAATTCCTCGTACATCGAAACGTCCTTATCAGAAATCGTAGCGCAGGCCGAGAAGTGCACTCGCCGCGCGAATATCGGCGTCGGTAATCTCGTTGTCGACTGCGTAGATAGACAGTGCAGCGCGCGCCGACAGGTTCCGCCAGACGCTTTGCTGATATGTCGCTGCACTGCCGTAGCTGAAGGTATCACCCAGATCGCCGATACCGCTGTCGAACCAATTGGCGAAGCTGTTCACCGAGAAGCTACCGCTCCAGATCGGGCCGCTCACTCCGGTCGTGATATAGTAGGATTCGTCGACGATATCATTGGCGATGGCCAGCACCGTCTCGGGCGCTGCAATGAATTTGCGGTTGTCGTAACCTGCTGCAATTCCCGCCGTCATGAGGCCGACCTGCTGGGTATAGCTGGCTGCGACACCGCGTCCGCGAAACACGGACGAGCGGACCGAGCCCAGCAGACCCGACAGGCAATTGCTGCCGATTGTCGGGCTGGTGCATCCCGTGATGTCACCGGTGATCGGATCGCGAATGACTTCGAAATCGGTAGGTAGTGCCGACAGGGCATTGGTCACTGTGCCGCCGAAGCCCTGGATGGAATCATATACTGCAATGCCCAGGTTCGAGCGACTGGTAGGCTTCCATGTGAAGCTGCCGTAATAGGTGTCGCTGTCGTACCGGCGGCCGAAGCTTGCCTGCAATTCGGTACGGCTGCTCGGGCGCCAGATAACGCCGACATCCCAAATCAAGCCATCTGCTTCATATGCGATGCGGCGCGGACTGTCGGAATCCACGAGAAAGCGGCCATCGGGGCCGATAATCGGGTTGCCTTCAACGTCGCGCACGGCATCTCGCGCAGAGACCTCGACGTTTTCCAATCCGGCCCCCGCCACGATTGCAAGCGTCGGATTAACCGGGACTGTCAAATCGCCGCGGACATAGGCATCGCGTACGCGCTGGTCGAGATTGTCGATGTCTTCCTGATAATAGCCTGCGCCCACACCGACGCCGATTGGAAACGGAACACCCACCGAGGTTGCAGCGCGAACCATCGCTGATTGCGAGATGCTTTCGTCAAACACATCCACGGCATTGCCGCCGAGTGTCACAAAATCCGGACCCTCAACACGGGTATAGCCGATACGGTAGTTGGCATCGATTTTGACGTCGTCCACGCGAGTGGTGAGAGTCGGCCCGGCGTAGAGCGCGTAGGTCTGGGAGACATTGTCATCGTCCCCTACGATTGGCGCGAGGACCGAGCCCCCGGCACGATCGACACGCGTCCTGCTGGCGAGCGCACCGGCTTCGATCTGGAGGGTGCGCGGCACTATCGCGGTATAACCGCGGACAATGCCGGTCAGAGTATCATTGTCGCGAGCATTCTCGTTCCAGGCAAAATTGCGCTCATAGCGAAGCGCGACGGCGGCCCCGCTGTTGCGGCCGCGAATTTGCGCATCCACACCGGCGGCCAGCTGGGTGTAGGTGACTAGCTCGTCGACCGGGTAAAACTGCCAGGTGAATATCTGGGACGCCTCGATATACGGATCGATGCGCGTGCGGTCCGCCTGCTGAGCCGAACCCCGCGAACTATCTTCATCTCCCATCTCCTGCGCCGCGGCCGGAGAAGCAAAGGCGAACGCGAGAATCGCTGCCAGGTTAGTGATCCGCTTCATCGCCAGATCACTCCCCATATCCGTAATAACTGCCGAACTTTCGCCCGCTTGGGCTGAACGTGGCGTCGTTGAGAAGGAGGCGGATGTCGGGGCAGGCAGAGAGGAGGTCGATTGCATCCTCCAGGGCAACCTGTCCCGTGGAATCGGCGCGAGCCACCAGCAATGCTTGCCCGACATGCTTGGCCAGTTCGCTAGCCGGAGTTGCGGCAAGCGCCGGAGGACTGTCGAAAACAATCATACGATTGGGCGCGCCGCGCGTCAGGCGGTTCAGCACTTCCCATGTGCGCTCGCTGGCCAGATATTCGCTATCACGGCCAGTCCGCGCACCAGCGCCTAGGACCCAGAGGCCGGGTATATCGGTCCCCACGACATGATCCTCGACATGGGCCGAAGGGTCGGCAAGCACGTCCATAAAACCGGTATCGCTATGAAGCCCGAGCTTCGAGAGAATGGAAGGTTTTCCGAAATCGGCGTCGATGAGCAGGACTTCGCCGTCACGTTCGGCGGCCATCGCCAGAGCAAGGTTCAAAGCGCAGAACGTCTTGCCTTCGTTCGGATGCGGCGAACATACCAAAACCCTGCGCGAAGCGGCGGAGCCCTCGACCTTGGCAGTCGCAAGAACCTGCCGTTTCACAATGCGGAATTCTTCAAGGAGCCGCGACGCGCCGCCATCCGGATCAATCAGTCCCTGATCTCGCAGCAATTCGCGCGCAACTGTTTGTCTGTCGCCAGAGAAAGCCACTGCTGGCACTTCGGCAGGTCGTTCCAACTTCGTAGGCGTGTTTGCGGAAGGCGACGGAACCGGTTGATCGGCAATCGCTGGTTGCTCAGTTACTTTTCGCTTCGAAGCGAACTTCTTCGCCTTGTCGCTCTCCAGCATGACGGGAACCGCCGCCGGGGAAAGGTTGTCGAGACCAAATGCGTCGCTCGCCTTTTCGAGAAGCGAAGCGCGTTTGGCCGATTTTTCCCGATCGTCGGCAGAGATATTGGTGGGCTTGTTCACGCTCATCTCCTCAAGCCACCGAGCCGACTTGGATGATCTCGACCAGCAGCAGCAGAAGACAGATGCCCGCCAAGCCTGCCGATCCGGCCAGGAATTGCTTCAACCGAAGTTTCTCAAGGATGCGGGTTTTTTCCGTTGGCGAACGCGAAACCGTGCCGATTACCGGCAGCTCCAGCGCTTTTTCCAGGCGCTCGGCAGTCGTGAAGCTCGAACGGAGCAAACCCAACATGAACGCAATCCCTGCTCCGGCGAGCAGGCCCGCCAGAAGAACCCCAATCAGCAATATCGGTCGGTTGGGGGCTGCAGGCTTCTGCGGCAGGATCGGCGGATCAATGACGTCGAACTGGAAAGAGTTGCGATTGGTCTCGTAATCTCCCCGCACGCGCATCCTCTCGCGGCTTTGAAGAAGTTCGTCGTATTTCTCTTTCTGGACTTCATAGTCGCGGCTGATACGGCGCGCTTCAGCCGCTACGGCGGGTTCCTGAGCCTGCGATGCAATCAATGCGGAAATATCGGATTGAAGAGCGACCTTACGTGCCTGCAACGCTTGCACGTTAGCCTGACGTTCGGTCCGTATCGAGACGAGCGAGCTATATGCCGGGTTGAGCGAGCCACCAGCATCCGCAGGTTCTGCAGCCGTCTGGCGACGAAGTGCTTCGACCTGCCGCGTCTGAGAAATCACGTCGGGGTGGTTGTCAGTCAGTCCGCGGGATCTCATGCTCGAAAGCTGTGCCTCGGCCTGCATCAATGCACCGCGTGCGCCGCCGCCCGAACCGGGCATGACGATTGTGCGCGGCGTGCCGGCAATCTGACCGTTGATTGCTGCTAAAGCGCTTTGAGCGGCAGAAATATCGGCATCCACATTACGCATTTCACTGCGCATGTTCTGCAATCGCAAAGCGCTGGCCCCCGCTCCCACAACAGCTTCTGGATTAGCGGCTTCAAACGCAAGGCGGCGTTGCTCGATCGTCTCGAGCTCTTTCTTGCGCTCTTCGAGCTGCTGCTCGAGGAAGATCATCGTCTGCGCCACGTCTCCGCGGTTGTCGGCGATGTTCTGTTCGCGGAACAGGTCGATCATCCGCTGGACGACTTCCTGGGAAAGCTTGGCATTTTCTGCGTCAGACAAGCTGCCCTGCCCGATGGTCGCAGTGATTTCGAACAGATTGTCCTGTTGCAGGCTGACTCGGATCTTGTCCGACAGGTTGGCGATCGCCGACTGCATCTCGATATCGGTCTGGACCTTGTCACCTAGCTGGGTCGACCGGATGATTTTTTCCAGATTGTTCGCGCTGGTCAGGGTTTGGCGGACGCGAGTAATCGCCTCTTCACCGCCGTTGGCAATGTCGAGTTCCTCACCCAGTACATCGTCAAGCTCGACGAAAATGCGGGCGCGGCTCTCATAGCTGTTCGGGATCATTGCCACGGCCAGCCATCCAAGCACGCAAACGGCCCAGGCCACCGCCAAGGCTATCCAGCGGCGGTTCCAGATCGTGTGCAGCGCGCTGCGAAACTGGTCGATAATGTCCTGCATGCCCCCGCTCTTCCTTAGAAGGCGCTTTCGGGAATGATGATGACGTCTCCGGGACGCAGCAGAACATTGGCGTCGCTGTCGCCCCGCTTGAGCAGATCAGTCAGGCGCAGCGCATATTCACGCTGTGTGCCCGCCTCCTTATCGAAACGGATCAGCTTGGAACGGTTGCCCGCGGCAAATTCGCTCAATCCACCGACCGAGATCATGGCATCAAGCACGGTCATGTTTGCACGGTATGGAAGCGAAGCAGGCTTCTCTGTCGCACCGACAATGCGAATTTGCTGACTGAAGGTGCCAGCAAACTCGTTTACGATGACCGATACAAGCGGATCTTCGATATACTGGCTCAGCTGGAGACGGATATCTTCTTCCAGCATGGACGGCGTTTTGCCGACGGCTGGCAGATCCTTGACCAAGGGGATCGTGACACGCCCATCAGGACGAACCTGGATCTTCTCGGCCCCGAGTTCGGGATTGCGCCAGACGTGGATGGTCAACTCGTCGAGAGGACCGATTACGTATTCTTCGCCGGGCTCTTCCTGCAAGGCGACAAAAGTCGCCGGTGGCAGTTCGTCACCGCCGGTGGTCGCGCAGCCGCCCAGCGAAAGGCCGGCGCAAAGCACGGCAATCGAGGCAGTGAAACGGATCGAACGCATTCGCAAATTCCCTGTCGTAACCTGCACGGCACACACATTGCACGCCGCGCACTATTCCCAATTTCACATGCCGTGTTGCCGGAAAAAGGTGAACATACCGTTAGTCATAGGTGTCGGAAGCCGCGGAATCGCTTGGCTTTACCACGAAAATCGCAGGCGTCTCAAATCAGGACTTCTTTTGCAGGCCCTTGTCCAAGAAATGCGCTTGGAGAGGCGCTGGCGCCGTATGCACCGGCGCAGAACACGGCAACGAGGTCGCCTACCTCGGCCCGGGGCAGATGCGCCTTGTCCGCCAATCGGTCCAGCGGAGTGCACAGGCAGCCGACAATGTTAGCAATTTCAGTAGGTTCTGACCCGAAGTGCGATGCGATTGCTACCGGATAGTTCCGCCTTACAACGGTCCCGAAATTGCCCGACGCCGCCAATTGATGATGGAGGCCACCGTCAGTTACGAGATAGGTCTCCCCGTGGCTTACTTTCCGGTCGATGATCCGCGTCAGGTACACCCCAGCCTCGCCCACCAGATACCTGCCAAGTTCAATGAAAAGCTCCGCGCCATCGAGGCTTTCTGGTAGATTCTCCAGTCTCTTAGAGAGCGAATGACCAACAGATTCTATGTCCAGTGCGGTGTCACCGGCGAAATAGGGAATCCCGAAACCCCCGCCCATATTGAGTTTCGGCAGTTTCAATCCTGCCTCTTTGGCAATCCTGTCCGCCAGATCGAGGATATTGTTCTGAGCCTCAATTACGGCATCCGCCCCTAGCGCCTGGGATCCGGTAAAAATGTGTAACCCGCGCCACTCGCAGCCTGCATCGGTAATTTCCTTCGCGAGTTTCGGCACACGTTCCGCATCGATTCCGAAGGGTTTCGCACCGCCACCCATTTTCATTCCAGAGCCTTTGAGCTCGAAATCGGGATTAACCCGGATCGCAAGCCGCGGTGTGATGCCAAGCCGCTCGCCAATGGCCAAGGCGCGCGCCGCCTCGTTTTCGCTTTCGAGATTGAGGGTTGCTCCGGCAGCAATCGCAGCCTCCAGCTCCGCATCCCGCTTTCCGGGCCCGGCGAAACTGATACGCTCGCCTGCGATACCCAGTGCCTGGAGTATTTCGAGCTCTCCGCCCGAAGCGATATCAAGCCCTTCAACTTCTTTGGATATGAACTCAAGAAGTGGTGCAAAGCTATTGGCTTTTATAGCATAATTGACCTTTATCCTGCCCGGCATAGCGCCCCGCAGGTGGGCCATTCTTTGAGCAATCAGGTCTTTTGAATAAACGAATAACGGAGTCCGGCCCGCCTCTTCGACAAGCTGGGAGACGCGCCTCCCACTGATCGCGAGCTCGCCATCAATTGCCGAATAGCCTTCGGGAATCGGACCCACCGGTTTCATGCCCCAAGTTCCTTTGCCAGCGCAGCGCGGTCAATCTTGCCGTTGGGATTGATCGGCATCGTCTCACGCCAATGAATGGCGTGGGGTTGCATGAAATTGGGTAGCTCACGGGCCAAGAGGCGCTTCAGTTTCGTTTCCACACCTGCCTCCTCTGCAGATTTCGCCCTGAGGACAAGGTGGATCGCTTGGCCAAGCGCGTAGTCAGGGACGCCGATTGCGACCGCTTCAGCGACGAGATTGGTCGCCATGGCAGCGCTTTCGATCTCGTGAGGACTTATTCGGTTGCCTGAGCTCTTGATCATCGCATCGCGGCGGCCGACAAAATACAAAAGGCCATTCGCATCACGCCGAACCCGGTCGCCCGACCAGACAGCAGTTCCCCCGTATGCCGAAGCAACTGGAGCGGGTCTGAACCGCTCCGCAGTACGCTTTGAGTCATTCCAGTACCCTTGCGCCACCAGCGGCCCGCAATGAACGAGTTCCCCCTCCGCACCCGGTTCGGCAATCTTGCCCTGATCATCAATCACCAGGATCTCTGCGAAAGGGATCGCTGTCCCCATAGACGTCGGATGCTCCATCACCAGATCCGGGTCGAGAAAGGTCGAGCGGAATGCTTCGGTCAGGCCATACATCGGAAAAATTCGAGTTTTCGGGAATATACCGCGCAAACTTGTGATCAATTCGGGCGTCAATGCGCCGCCGCTATTAGTGATCCTCCGCATCGAGCGGCTCGCATCTTCTGACCATTCAATCTCGCACAGTTGCACCCACAAAGGGGGAACTGCAGCAAGCGTGGTGACGCGATGCTTTGCACAGGCTTTCGCCACGTCTTTCGGGAACAGGTAATCCAGCGGCACGGCGCAGCCACCGGCGTACCACGTGCTGAGCAATTGGCTTTGCCCATAGTCGAAGCTTAGCGGAAGCACCGCAAGCGTTACATCGTCGCTGGCCATGCCGAGGTAATGGGCCACGGAAACGGCGCCGAGCCAGAGGTTCGCGTGACTAAGCATCACGCCCTTGGGCCGTCCGGTAGATCCGCTGGTGTACAGTATGGCGGCAAGATCAGCCGGATCATGGCTGGATGGTTTGAGGGACCGTCCGTGATCCACCGCCATCGGAAAGATATCTTCTTCGGAAACAAGTTCGCAGCTGTCCGCTGCATCGCCGACCTGAAGCGATTTCAGGCGGGCTGGCGTGGCAATCAACCCCGCTGAACCGCTGTCCTCGAGGATATGGGCCACCTGCGCGCGCTTCAGCAGGGGATTGATGGGAACATGAACTACCCCTGCTCTGGCCGCCGCCAAAGGCATCAGGCAGGTCAATTCACCCTTGGCTGCCCATGTTGCAATGCGCTGTCCATGGTCGAATCGATCCGCAAGCCATCCAGCGAGGAGGCTGACTCGCTCACGCAGCTCGCCGAAAGTCAGCGTCCGATCGCGAAGCACCAGCGCCCGCGCCTGTGCATCGCCGCGCTCCGCCAGTTGATCCAGTGGATAGGGCATGGGATCAGGCTGCAAATTTCCGGTCGGGGGATATCCGGTGGTCATCAGTGTCAGCTATCACGACACCGTTACGAAACTGCAAGAGGTGTCGCATGAACCCGCGGGACCTTTCGACCGCTTTGATTGGTATGCGCTTTTACAGGATTACGGGACCAGGCCGGTAATCGCACTGGGTGAAAGCGAATACAGGCGGGTCGCGCTTCCTCTGATGGAAGGCCCCAACGGCCTGGAAAGCCTGTCGAACTGGTTCACCTTCTCCTGGCGGATTTGGGGCAGCAATGACGAATGGGCTGACGAAACGCTTAGGGCCATCGCAAGGGACCTCAGGAAACGAACCCGTCGGATCGATCTTCGACTTGTGCCTGGAGAAGACGATTGCGTGGACCGTCTGCAATCAGCGTTTCGGTCGGCCGGCTGGATGGTGTTCCGCAAACCCTGCGATGAAAATCATATCCTATACGTCGATGGTCGAAGTTTTGCCGAGTACTGGTCCTACAGATCCGGCCAGATGCGCACTACCCTCAAGCGTAAAGGCAAGAAGGTCGATATCGAGATAGATACGGTATTTCATGAAGATAATTGGCGTATTTATCAGGATATCTACGCCAAAAGCTGGAAACCTTCCGAGGAACGAGAAGACCTCCTCGAAGCGTTCGCTCGCCGCGAAGGCGAACTTGGGCACCTGCGTCTCGGCATCGCGAGAGCAGATGGCAAACCGGTCGCCGCGCAATTCTGGACCGTGGAGAAGGGCACCGCCTACATCCACAAGCTTGCCCATATCGAGGAGGCGAATCCGCTGTCGGCAGGCACGACTTTGACTGCCGCCATGTTCGAGCATGTAATAGACACTGATAAGGTGACCCTGGTCGACTTCGGCACAGGCACTGATGCATATAAAAGCGACTGGATGGAGCATCGCCGACCACGCTACGCCCTCACCTGCCTCGATTGGCGCCAGCCTTCGTCCTGGGGCGCGATCATCAAGCAGTCCATACGCCGCCTTGCACCGCAGAAACTGCGCAGCTAAGGCGACAGCCGCTTTTCAGCAGGGAATGTTTTGATACCTATGTCCGAGACCGCAACAGCCGAGGCCACCGGGCCGAGCCGCAGCTCGATCGATACGACGCTGCGCGGTATCTTGTGTGACGTCCTGGCGCTGGATGCGCAGCAGGTCGAGGAGTTTGACGGCGACACCGGCTTGTTCGGACACCTTCCCGAACTGGATTCCATGGCCGTAGCGACGCTTCTGACCGAAATGGAAGATCGTCTTGCGATCATCATCGAAGATGATGACGTCGACGGTGAAATGCTGGAAACATATGGCGGCCTACTGGCCTTTGCCGAAGCCAAGATCATCGAAGGCTGAGCCGCAATCATATGTACGAAAGCTGGCCTGCCCCCCTCTGTGATGGTGGGACAAGCGAGGAAATGGCTTACATCGCCAAAGGTTCTGGCTCCAGCAGACTGTTGATACTCCCGCCGCTATTCGATGAGGCCAACAAGCTGCGGCGGCTGCTTTTCGGGGTCGCGCAGCAATTATCCGAACAACACATCACCAGTGTCATTCCTGACCTTGGAGGCTGGAATGAAAGCCTTGCCGCCCAGGGCAATCAGACGCTTTCGGGTTGGCAGCATGCCGCACAAGCGGCAGCTGTCCAATTCAATGCTACTCACGTGCTTGCGGTACGCACGGCGTCAATTCTGGCGCCTCGGTCCTTGCCAGGCTGGGTCTACGCCCCTGCCGCTCCTTCCCAGACGCTTCGCACGATGGCCCGCGCGCAAAGTCTTGCGGCAAGCGAAGCGGGCTCTCCGCGCAGTGCGTCGGAAATTGTCGAGACTGCCGCGCGCTCTGGCGGTCTGATTGCTGGCTGGGACCTTGGAGGGGACATGGTGCGCGAATTGATTGAAGCGACGGACGCCACCTCGGCAACCCACGCAGAAATCGCACATGCGCAAGTCGCCGGAAGCCCTCCTTGGCTACAGTCGGAATCATCCGACAGCGCCAGGCAAGCCGCGTCAATCGCTGCCATCATCGCAAGCGAGCTCGCAGCAAAATGAGCCGCCACCACCTCGCTTTTCATTGTAGCGGACTGAACCTCGCCGGGACGCTCGACAATGCACCGGGCACGTCCGGATTGCTTATTGTGACGGGCGGTCAGGAACCGCGAGCTGGTGCCTTTGGCTGGCAATCTCGCCTCGCCGCAGAAGTGGCCAAGGCAGGCTTTCCGGTGTTCCGCTTTGATCGCCGCGGGATTGGCGATAGCGACGGTGAAGACCGCGGCTATCTCAAGTCACGCAAGGATATCGCGGCGGCCCTGCAATCTTTCCGCGCCCTTGCCCCGCAAATGTCACGTGTGGTCGGTTTCGGGAATTGCGATGCCGCAACTGCGCTGGCGATCGCAGGGGGAGCGGGTTGCGACCGGCTCGTGCTGAGCAATCCGTGGACACTTGCCGATCATGATGATGCGTTGCCCCCGCCCTCGGCAGTTCGCTCGAGGTATCGCGGTAAGCTGGTCGACCCGAGTGAAATCTGGCGTCTGCTGACCGGCGGAGTGGATTTCCGCAAGCTGAAGAATGGTCTCAAACAGGCTTCCAGTATTGGGACCAGTACATCGCCGCTGACCGAGGAAATGAAGGCCGGCCTCGAGGCTTTCAGTGGGCAAATCCGGTTCCTGCTGGCCGAGAACGACCGTACAGCACAGATCTTTGCAGAGCACTGGGGTCCCGATGAGCGGATACATCTCTGCTCGGGTTCAGGGCACTCCTATGCAGAGCCGCACGCGAGAGAATGGCTGCTAGCCCAGGTCTTGGAAGCGCTGCGCCGCTAGCGGGTAAAGAGGCTGGTCAGCTCGACGTGGGTCGACCAGCGGAACTGCCCGACGGGACGCAATTTCTCGATCCGGAAGCCCGCCTCGACCAATGTCTTCGCATCGCGCCCCCAACTTGAGGGATTGCAGCTGACATAGACCACACGGTTTACCTCGCTCGCTGCAATTTGAGCGACCTGTTCCCGTGCTCCTGCTCGCGGCGGATCAAGAAGAATGGCCGAGAAACGCGAAATCTCGGCGCTCTCCAGCGGATTGCGGAACAAGTCGCGGTGCATCGCGTGAACCGGCAACCGGCGGGCATTTGCCGCGCCCTTGCAAGCCAGATGGGCATCGCGGGCAGCCTCGACCGCCAGCACCTTGGCAGGATCGGCGAGTGCAAAAGCAAAGGTTCCGAGACCTGAAAACAGGTCGGCAATAGTCTGCGCACCGCTTAACCAGTCGCGCGCATCGGCAAGCAGTGCAGCTTCTCCGTCGCGGGTCGGCTGCAGAAACGCGCCAAACGTCAAAGGCACCGCGACCCCGCCCAAGGTCACCGTAACCGGTTCGGGCTCCCACACCGTTTCAGGTCCGTAACCCTGGTCGAGCGAAAGGCGCGCCAGAGAATTGGCTTTTGCAAATTCCAGCATTTCTTCGGTTGCCTGAAGTCCAGAAGTCTCGATGCCCTTGATCGCGCAATCGATCCCTTGGTCCGCCAGGGTCAGGGCAATATCAACCGGACCCTTGCCGGCATATTTCGCGATCAGATTGCGACATGGCGCGACCAGCGCGAACAGTTCGGGTGCGAGCACAGGGCATTCCCGCATATCGACGATCCGATTGCTGCGTCCTTCGCGGAAACCAAGGACAGCGCCCTTGCCCGCCCGCTGGCCATGCAAAGTGGCACGGCGCCGGCTCAGTGGCGGGGACAGGTGGGTCGCGAGCAGTTCGCCAACCTCCAGGTCCTGGCCCTCCGCAGAGAGCGCAACCCGCTCCGTCACGAAGCGGCGCAACGCATCATCGTCGGCTTGCTGCAACTGGCAGCCGCCGCACTTGCCGAAATGACGGCAGGGTGGCTCGACATGGTGCGGTCCAAGCGTGATCGAACCGTCCGGCGCGACGACGTCACCGGTGACCGCTCCGGAGATATGCCTGCCAGACGCGGTGACGCCATCACCCTTGGCTGCAATGCGCAATATCGTCTCAGTTTCGCTCACAAAAATGCTCCAAAGGCTTGCCCTACCGCGCCGGCAAGATCGCTCGCGCAAAAAGCCGGGCCTGATCTGCGCGCAGCCTCGTTATGCAGCCAGACTGCCTCCTGCGAGGCTGCCAGCGGATCGTGATGATGAGCGAAGCGTGAGGCCAATATGCCGGCCAATACATCGCCTGAACCGGCGACGGAAAGCCAACTTGAGCCGCGCGGGAAAAAGATCGTCCGTCCGGACCCGGTCAGGATCGTATCCGGTCCTTTCGCCAGAACAGTCACGCCTGCCGCATCATGCAAAGCCCTCGCTCTGCCAAGTTTGTCCAGCGCCGTGACGTCAAACGCTTTGCACAGCGCCGCCAATTCGCCTTCGTGCGGCGTCACGATTATCCTGGCTGGATTGATGCCAGACAAAGATGCCCTGTCGAGCAGGTGGAGCGCATCTGCATCGATGACGCAGCGTTTCCCGCTTGAAAGAACAGCCTGCAATTGTTCGCGTGATTGCCGTGTCCGGCCGAGCCCCGGTCCGGCCAGAACACAGCCTATACGCTCGTCAGACAGCAACTCATCAAGATCGCCCGATTCCAGAACCAGATCAGCGGGAGCATCAGGGTGCGAGTGATCACCAAGCAGTTTTACGTAACCGGCGCCTGATCGCATCGCTGCCATGCTCGCAAGCAGGCCAGCGCCCGGCATTTCACCTTCAACAACAGCAACCAGACCGCGCTTGTATTTGTGCGTGTCAGCAGCCGGTATTGCGAAGGATGGGCGATGCGATAGCTCGGCAGCCCCTTCCATCATCGGCAAAGCGAGCGGGACAAGCCGTTTGATGCCCATGATAGCGGCTGCCGGCATCAGGAAATGTGCCGGTTTCCAGGCGCCCAATGCCAATGTCAGGTCATAATCAACGCATGGGCCTAGCAACTTGCCATCATCACTCGCCACCGAACTGGGCACATCTATAGCTATTTTAAAACAATTAGATGACTTGAGCTCTTCAAGCAATTTCGTGAAGTCACCGCTGACTTCCCGATCAAGTCCATAGCCAAACAGGCAATCCACCACGACCGGTGCCGCAAGCGATCCGCTGGGTACCACGGTGCCCCCGAATTTCGTCTTCGCCGTCGAGGCAGTTTCGGTCTTAGGATCGATGGGCGCGATTACCGTTACGTTGTATCCGTCCATCCGCAGGGTTTCGGCAATCACATAACCGTCGCCGCCATTGTTTCCGGGTCCGCAAAGGACCGTCACCGGGCGACCCGCAGCCATCCGGCTTACCCATAGCGCAGCGCCTGTGCCAGCGCGGTGCATCAATTCCCACTCACTGGTGCCATGGTCCATGACGGCTTGCTCGGCCGCCCGCATCTGAGCGACGGTCAGGACAGGATCACTCATCAAGCGGCTCTTTCCACCTGTACCGGTCACCTTCGATGGTCAGCACGACCCAATCTCCATCCCGCTCACTCAAAGAAACGGCTGCTCCGTCGTGAGCCTCAAAACCGGTCGGACTCTCAGAAAGTGCTAATAGACGAAAGCCGCCATCCGGATGACGGACCACGAACTTCGTGTCGGTCCCGGCCTCCGCTTCAACCAAAAAGCATTCGGATGAAAATTTCTCCGTCCCGCCGAGCGCGCATTCGACCGAGACGCCGCCCTGCTCGGCGACCTCTGGTGCTGGGGCCGGTTCGGATGAGCACGCGCCCATCCAGATTGCCGCGAAAATGACTGTTTTGCGCATGAACCACGCGCTGCCACTTCAGCGTCTCGATCGCAAGCTTGTCGGCCTTAGCGCCGCTTCAGCTGAGAAACATCGCGGATCGCACCCTTCGCCGCAGATGTCGTCATTGCGGCGTAAGCCTGAAGGGCTGGCGAGATCGCCCGGTCCCGCTTGCTCACAGGCATCCAGGCCGTGTCTCCCTTGGCATCCATTGCCGCGCGGCGGCGATCCATTTCCGCGTCGCTGACGGCAAGGTGGATAGTGCGGTTCGGGATATCGATCTCGATGCGGTCACCATCTTCCACCAGCGCAATTGCGCCGCCCTCAGCTGCTTCTGGAGAGACATGGCCTATGGACAGGCCGGAAGTTCCGCCAGAAAACCGGCCGTCGGTCAGGAGTGCGCAGGCCGCACCGAGGCCCTTCGATTTGAGATAGCTGGTGGGATAGAGCATCTCTTGCATCCCGGGCCCGCCGCGTGGTCCCTCATAGCGGATCACGACGACATCGCCCTCGACCACCTGCTCGGTCAGGATAGCGGTGACGGCATCGTCTTGGCTTTCATAGACCTTCGCAGAACCGGTGAATTTGAGGATGCTCTCGTCCACGCCGGCGGTTTTAACAATGCAGCCGTCACGGGCGATATTGCCATAGAGCACTGCCAGGCCGCCATCCTGACTAAAAGCATGTTCTGCGCTGCGGATCACACCATTTTCGCGGTCGGTATCCAGCGATTCCCAGCGACGCGACTGGCTGAACGCAGTCTGCGTGGGGACGCCGCCCGGTGCAGCGGAGAAGAATTCGCGAACCTTGTTGTTCTTGGTGCGACCGATGTCCCAGTCATCCAGGGCATCGCCCATCGTTGGGCTGTGGACCGTGGGAAGCGCGGTATGCAGCAAGCCAGCTTTCTCGAGCTCACCAAGGATCGACATGATCCCGCCCGCACGGTGCACGTCCTCCATGTGAACATCGTCCTTGGCCGGGGCTACCTTGGACAGGCATGGCACCTTGCGGCTCAGGCGGTCGATATCTTCCATGGTAAAATCGACTCCAGCTTCGTGCGCAGCTGCGAGCAGGTGCAAGACGGTGTTGGTCGAACCGCCCATCGCTATATCGAGGCTCATCGCATTCTCAAACGCTTCAAAACTCGCGATTGTCCGGGGCAAGACGCTCTCGTCGTCCTCCTCATAGTACCGTTTCGCGAGAGTGACGACGAGCCGCCCTGCCCTTTCGAACAAGCCCTGCCTGTCGGCGTGGGTCGCGAGGGTCGAGCCATTGCCCGGAAGCGACAGCCCAAGCGCCTCGGTCAGGCAATTCATGGAATTTGCCGTGAACATCCCTGAACACGAACCGCAGGTCGGACAGGCCGAGCGTTCGATTTCCAGCACCTGTTCGTCGGTATAGGATTCGTCGGCCGCCGCGACCATCGCATCTACGAGATCGAGCGCCTTTTCCTTGCCGTCCCAGACCACCTTTCCGGCTTCCATTGGACCGCCAGAAACGAACACGGCCGGGATGTTGAGGCGCATCGCGGCCATCAGCATGCCAGGTGTGATCTTGTCGCAGTTGGAAATGCAGACCATCGCATCGGCGCAGTGGGCGTTGACCATATATTCGACGCTGTCTGCAATCAGATCACGGCTGGGGAGCGAATAGAGCATCCCGTCGTGGCCCATCGCGATGCCATCATCGACTGCGATGGTATTGAATTCCTTGGCGACGCCGCCCGCTTGTTCGATCTGGCGAGCTACCAATTGGCCCAGATCCTTGAGGTGAACGTGTCCCGGCACGAACTGGGTGAAGCTGTTGACCACGGCAATGATGGGCTTGCCGAAATCTTCGTCCTTCATGCCCGTCGCGCGCCATAGCCCTCGGGCGCCGGCCATATTGCGGCCATGGGTGGTAGTACGTGAACGATAGGCAGGCATGGCAATCCTCGCGGTCTGGAGCTTTCACTCCTAGCAGACAGATCACCGGAGCATAACGGGTATCACGCGGCAGAATTACCGCAGATTGCCCAAGCTCGCCTTTAGACGCCGGAAGTCAGACCTCGAGAGCGACACGCCCCATGACGTCGGCAAGCATGACCGCCCAGCGGGCCTGCCCGGCCTTGTTGGCGATATGGTCCTGCCGGATCTCGACAGTGCAATAGGGAATGCCTGCGGCCTCCGCATGACGGTCCATTGTCGCGTTAAGCTGCTTGCCCGAATATGGCACGTTGTCGCCCACGGTGAGGCCCTGTTCCGAAAAGAGCCTGATTGCATGGCGGGCCGCCCGATCATCCTGGTTGTGAAGCAGCGACACTTCCCACGGCCGCTCTTCATCGCTTGTTTCAAGTGATGGCGTAAAGCTATGTAAAGCTACGATCATTCGCGGCTTGGCCTTCTCGATCAATTTGGACATGGCTTCGTGATATGGCCGGTGGAAACGATTGAGGCGATCTTCCACGTCCGCACCGATGTTCCCGGCAATCAGACGGCCATCGCTTTCCGTCGGGACAACGGCGCGATCATCTTCATTGCGGTGGAAATCACAAACGAGCCGGCTGACGCAGGCGATGTGAGCGGGGATACCGTGCCGCCGGGCCAGCCGGTCGGCAATACCTTCCACCCCGATGTCGACAGCGATATGCTGGTCAAGCAGCGAGCGGTCGATGCCAAGTTCGATATCGTCAGGCACGAAATTCGATGCGTGGTCGGCTACACAAAGTAGACCGCCGGTTCGCAGGTCGTCTGTGCCGACCTGGCGATAGGGCAAATTGTCGATCATCATCGAAGAGCGCCTCTTAATTGCCACCATCCCGGCTGCTTTGCGGCAATCCAGTCGGCTGCCGCATCTCTGGCGGCAAAATCCTTGAACAGCGCAAAACACGTCGCGCCCGAGCCCGACATACGGGCGAGGAACGGGTCTGTTCCGCGCAGTTCATCAAGTACCCGGGCAATAACTGGGCAAAGTTCGATCGCGGGCGCTTCAAGGTCGTTGCGCCCCGCCTTTGCAATTTGAACCACCGTGCCGCCAGGCATTGGCCCGCGGTCCTTGCCATCCCATTGCTTGAACACAGGTCCCGTGGCCAAAGCCTCCCTAGGGTTCACCAACAGGACCGGGGTGCCGGCTAGGCTATCATCGGCACGCTCCAGATGCGTGCCGATCCCTCGGCCAATGCAAGTCCTGCTCTCGATACAGGCCGGAACATCAGCCCCCAAGGAGGCCGCACGTTCCTGCCAATCTTCCGGGAGGCTGAACATCTCACGCACGATGCGGAATACCGCTCCAGCATCCGCCGAACCGCCACCAAGGCCCGCTGCAACCGGCAGGTTCTTCTCCAAAGATACTGAAAGGCCGCTTGCTCGCGGCAGCTTGCCAAGCGCCTTGGCGACAAGATTATCCAGTGGATTGTCGAGGGCCGAAGCAAACTCGCCGAAGTTCTGCACCCGGTCCACATCGGCAATCGTCGCTGTCAGGACATCGCCTGAATCGACGAACGCGAAGACGGTTTCCAACTCATGATAGCCATCCTCGCGCCGCCTGCGGACATGCAGCGCGAGGTTGATTTTTGCGTAGGCGGTTTCGTGCAAGGTCTTTCCGGGCTCAATCAATTACAGCAGAATCTTCGCGCCAGATGATGCGGTCGCCCCAATACCTGATGCTTTTCGGTTCAGGCGAGCAAATGATTTCGAACCAGAAAACGTCGTTCCAAATCTCTTGAGTCCCCGAAGTGATGCCGCAGACACTTAGACTAGTGCCCTCCTGCTCGGCGATTTCTACGCCCCACCACATTTCATGCGAGGCAATATTAACGCGGACGAGGCCATCGTCCCACTCACCACGAGGCACGTAGCTAGCGGAATAGCGCCCTTCAGGACCTTCAAAGCTCGCTTCGAACGGTGGTGGGAGCGGAATACGTGCCATCTCACATATTCGGATAGTTCGGTCCGCCGCCGCCTTCGGGCGTGGTCCATTCGATGTTCTGGTTCGGGTCCTTGATATCGCAGGTCTTGCAGTGGACGCAGTTCTGCGAATTGATCTGGAACCTTGGCTCCTGGCCCTCTTCCTCGATCCATTCGTAGACGCCTGCCGGGCAATACCGCGTCGATGGTCCGGCGAATACTTCCAGCTCGCTTTCTCGCTGCAATTCACGGTCGCAGACCTGTAGGTGGACTGGCTGGTCCTCGGCATGATTTGTATAACTGTAGGCGACGTTGGTCAGGCGGTCGAAGCTGAGCACGCCGTCGGGCTTGGGATACGCGATCTTCTTGTGAAGATCGGCACGCTCGAGCGTTTCATAGTCTCGGTGGTGCTTCATCGTGAAGGGAAGCCCGATCTTGAGCGTTCGCATCCACATGTCGGCTCCTGCCAGGATCGTACCGATATCGCCGCCGAATTTGGCCACGGCGGGCTGGGCATTCTTCACCAGCTTGAGCTCATCCGCGATCCAGCTTGCTCGCACGGCGGCATCATAGTCCATCAGCTCAGTATGCTCGCTTCCCGCGGCAACAGCGCTAGCTATGCTTTCGGCTGCCAGCATCCCGCTCTTCATGGCGGTGTGGCTGCCCTTGATGCGCGGCACGTTCACAAAGCCAGCCGCACAGCCGATCAGCGCCCCTCCCGGGAAAGCAAGCTTCGGGACACTCTGCCAACCACCCTCATTAATGACGCGTGCGCCATAGGCCACGCGCTTGCCGCCTTCGAGCAGTTCAGCAATCGCCGGGTGATGCTTGTAACGCTGGAATTCCTGATACGGCGAAACGTAAGGGTTCTTGTAATCAAGCGACGTCACGAAGCCGATCGCAACCTGTCCGGCGGCCTGGTGGTAGATGAAACCGCCGCCCCACGTATCGCTCTCCGACAGGGGCCAGCCCTGCGTATGGATCACCTTGCCCGGCTCGTGCTTGGCGGGATCGACGTCCCACAATTCCTTGATTCCGAGGCCGTATACCTGCGGCTGGCAATCCGCCTCAAGGTCGTATTTCGCCTTCATTTTCTTGGTCAGGTTGCCGCGGGCACCTTCTGCGAACAGTGTATACTTGGCGTGGATTTCCATCCCCGGCTGGTAATCGCCCTTGTGACTGCCATCCTCCGCGATGCCCATGTCCTGCGTGACGACACCGGTCACCGCACCCTTATCGTCGAACAAGACTTCCGATGCGGGGAAGCCCGGGAAAACCATGACGCCCATACCTTCGGCCTGCTCGCCCAGCCAGCGCGACAAGTTGCCAAGCGATCCGGTGTACTTGCCCTTGTTCGACATGAAGGGCGGCATCATGAATTCTGGAAGGTCGGATTTGCCGTTGGCGGACAGAACCCAATGATGATTTTCGGTCACCGGCGTTTGCGCCATCGGGCAGTCCATATCGCGCCACTCGGGCAGGAGTTCGTCCAAGGCCTTGGGATCTACGACTGCGCCCGAGAGAATGTGCGCCCCGATTTCGCTGCCTTTTTCGAGGACAACGACTTCCAGTTCCTCGTTGATCTGTTTCAACCGGATCGCCGCAGCGAGGCCGGCAACGCCGCCCCCGATGATGACGACGTCGCAGGGCATGGATTCACGTTCGCTCATGTCTCTCTCTTTTCGTCGCTATTCGCTTGCGCGATGCCTTGATTGTTGAGGCGTTCGAGGTCAAGACCTTGAGCAGACGGATGATGGACGAAAACCCCTCACAAAACGGCGATTTTGCCTCTGCCGACGCGCTCGAAGCTGCCTTCGACTGGTGGCGCGAAGCGGGTGTCGACCTGGATTATTCCGATGAGCCGTCAAGCTGGCTAGCTGAACCGGAAACGGAACAGGCCGTAGCGGCGCCCAAGCCCGTCAAACGGGTCGAGGAACCAAAGCAAACGCCAATTGAACGTGCGTTTGAGAAAGCGCCCGCAGCCGGGACGATCGGCGGCACTCCGGACGCGTGGCCGCAAGACCTGGCAAAATTTCGCGAGTGGTGGCTGAGCGAGCCTTCACTGGCTCCTGCGGGACCCGAAGGTCGGCTTCCTCCGCGCGGAGTCGCTCAATCGCGTCTGATGGTGCTGGTCGGCGAGCCATATGGTGATGATGGCGATGCATTGCTGTCGGGAAGCGCCGGCCAATTCGCCGGTGCAATAATGCGCGCCATGAACATCGCGCCCCATGAGGTGTATCTGGCCAGCGCCCTGCCCGCTCCCGCTACGCTTCCCGAATGGAGCGAGCTTGCAAGCGGCGGCATGGCCGCAATCACCAAGCATCATATCGCGCTTGCCGCTCCCCAGCGGGTGCTCGTGTTCGGACGCGGACTTGCGCCCCTGTTCGGAATTCCTGCGCAACAGTCGCACGAACCGGTTGGGATGGACATCGGCGACAACACAGTACCGCTGCTGCTTGCGCCCGACCTCGCCGAACTTTCTCGATCGGCGCAGCGCCGCCGCAATTTCTGGAACCGCTGGCTCGAATGGACCACATGATCAAACGCCTGCTCCTAAGTGCAAGCGCGGCTGCAATTGTCGCTGTCGCCCCCTCTGCTGCTACCGCGCAAGGCTCCGACAGCCTTGCCTATTTTACCCGTTCTCATTCGGCAGCCCTGCCGCAGCTTCTCTCGCAGGAAGATCGCCTGTATTATGCCTCGTTGTTCGAGGCGATCGAAAGCCGGAACTGGGACCGCGTCGAGGTGATGCTTTCCCAGCGCGGGAGCGGTCCACTCCACGGCTCGGCGCTGGCCGCGTATTATCTGCATCCTGAAAGCCCGCGCATTGAACTGCCCAGAATAGAAGCTTGGCTGAATAGCTATGCGGGACTCCCCGAGGCTGAAGGCATCATCCGTCTCGGCCAGACCCGCGGCCTGCAAAATGCGCCCTCTCTCCCAGCGGAGCGCCAGCTCATCCGGCAGCCCGGTTCCACCAAGCGTATCCGCCCCCGCTCGGTCGACGACGGGACCATGCCCGAGCCGGTGAAAAGTGCGATCCTCGAGAGGATTTCCAATGACGATCCCGACGGCGCAAGGTTACTTCTGGACGGTGTCGATGCCTCCCTCTCGCGCGAGGCCCGCGCCGAATGGCGGCAGCGGATCGCGTGGTCCTATTACATCGAGAACCGCGACATCGAAGCCTTCGGGATGGCCCAGCTTGTCGGTCAGGGTTCAGGAGCCTGGGTTGCGGAAGGCGACTGGGTCGCTGGTCTTGCCTCATGGCGTATAGGCGACTGCGCAACCGCCGCCGACTTTTTCCGCCGGAGTGCCGGAGGTTCTACCAATTCATCGCTCACCGCCGCTGCCCACTACTGGGCAGCGCGCGCATTGATCAGGTGCCGCGAACCCGACAAGGCAGATGAGCAGCTACGCGGCGCTGGACGCTTTTCCGAAACACTTTACGGAATGCTGGCGCTTGAGCAATTGGCGCAGCAACTGCCCGGCGACCATGCTTCCCCGGACCTCACCTCGCAAGACTGGCAACGCCTGAGCACCCAGAGCGCAGTCCGCGAAGCGGTGATGCTCGCTGAAGTCGGGCGGCGTGACCTGGCAGATGAAGCGCTTCGCTGGCAGGCTCGCCGGGTTTCGCCCTCCGATTTTCCTGCACTGACCCGGCTTGCCCGTGCTCTGGGCTTGGCACAGACACAAACCTTCATGGCCTATAACGCGCCGCGCGGCGCTGCTTCTCCGCCAAACCTTCGCTGGCCGGTCGCGTATCATCAGCCATCGGGAGGCTGGAAGGTGGACCCCGCCCTCGCCTTCGCTCACGCGCTTCAGGAATCCAATTTCCGGGAGACGGTCGTCAGCCCTGCGAATGCGATCGGTCTCATGCAGATACGTCCCATTGCTGCGCGAGAATACGCTGCATCGATCAACATGAGTTCCGGCGCAGATCTCAAGGATGCCCGCGTCAACCTCGCTTTTGGACAACGCGCGCTGCAGGCTCTGGCGGAGGCGGGATACACTCGCGGTCATTTGCCCAAGGTAATGGCAGCATACAACGCGGGGCCGACACCTGTGGCGCGCTGGAATACCGAGATCAATGATCAAGGCGATCCGCTGCTCTGGATGGAATCGATTCCCTATTGGGAAACGCGCGGATATGTCTCGATCGTGATGCGCAATTACTGGATGTATTTGCGCCAGGCCGAAGCCGTCGCCGACAGCCGCACTGCGCTGGCCCAGAATGATTGGCCCCAATTTCCAAGGACGCGCTGATGGCGATTGACCAGACACTCGCTTTCAAGCCAATCAATATCGCGCTCCTGACCGTTTCGGACAGCCGGCAATCGGACGACGACACTTCCGGCGATATTCTTGCCTCGCGGATCGAAGCGGCTGGTCACACCCTTGCTACCCGCGAAATCAGCAAGGACGACAAGAACGAGATCGCCGCGCACCTCCATCGCTGGATTGACGATGACCAGATCGATGCGATCATCACGACCGGTGGGACTGGCTTGACGGGCCGCGATGTCACACCCGAGGCGCTTGACCGGGTAAAGGACAAGGACATTCCCGGCTTCGGTGAATATTTCCGCTACATCAGTATCGAGAGCATCGGCACCAGCACGATCCAGAGCCGGGCATGTGCAGTGCTTGCGCGGGGAACCTATATATTCGCGCTTCCCGGTTCGAACGGCGCGGTCAAAGATGGCTGGGACAAGATCCTCGCGCACCAGTTGGACAGCCGGCATCGGCCCTGTAATTTCGTCGATCTGATGCCGCGCCTGCAGGAACGCTGATACCCCTTCCGGAATTCTTTTGTTCCATGTATGTTCTCATGCATGGAGCCAACCAACGAATCGCCAATTTCAGGCCGCGGCGCGCAATCCGCGTCTGTTCCAACGCGCTTCGGATTGGCCGAGCGCGCGGTAGATGGTGATTGGCGCGATCATATGGAGGCGCTGGACGGTCCGCCGACAAAACTGCGCACCTTCGTTACGGAGGAGAAGCCCAGGACCATCCTCAGCTTCAACCAGTCGCCCGACATCTTCTTCGATCGTTCGATCAATGCCTATCGCGGGTGCGAGCATGGCTGCGTCTATTGCTTTGCCCGGCCGACGCACGCCTATCATGACCTTTCCCCGGGTCTCGACTTCGAGACTCGGCTTTTCGCTAAGCCAAACGCGGCAGAGCTGCTGCGAGCAACGCTGGCGAAGCCGAAGTACAAGCCCAAACCCATTGCGATAGGGACCAACACCGATCCCTACCAACCGATTGAGCGGCAATATCGCATCACGCGGCAGCTGCTCGAGGTGTGCCTTGATGCCCGGCATCCGGTAACCATTACAACCAAATCGGACCGGGTTATCGATGACCTCGATCTCATTGCTGATATGGCCAAGCGGAGGCTGGTTGCGGTCGCAATCTCGGTAACCAGCCTCGACCCCAAGCTTTCCGGCAAACTGGAACCGCGCGCCGCTTCCCCTGCCAAGCGGCTCTCTGCATTGCAAAAACTGGTGGAAGCAGGCGTGCCGACACACTGTTCGGTGGCACCGGTAATTCCTGCAATAACCGACGAATTCATGGAAGAAATCGTCCAGCGCGCTTCTGCAATCGGTGTCGAGAGCGTGGGCTGGATTCCATTGCGCTTGCCACACGAAGTGGCCCCGCTATTCCGCGAATGGCTGTCGGTCCACTATCCCGAACGCGGGGATAAGGTCATGAGTATCGTGCGTTCAATCCGCGCCGGGAAAGACAACGACCCTAACTTCTTCACTCGCCTGAAACCGACTGGTGTGTGGGCCGATCTTTTCCGCGCGCGGTTCCGGGTCGCGTGCAAGCGGGCAGGTATGAGCAAGGCGAAATTCGAGCTGGATTGCACGCAATTCAGACCTCCTGCGGTTGGCGGGCAGCTGCGCTTGTTATGAATTCTTGATTGGGAAACGCCAAATAGCCGACAATACTCTTGAATCTGAACAAGACTGATTGCCTATAACGTCTTTCGCAGTCTACGCTTCCCAAGTTGCTTGGTCGCTCAGCAAACCTAATTCTGTGGGGGCACTATGAAATTTAGCGACTGGCAACGAGCTGCCGGGCCGGGACTGGTCTTTTCAGGCTCGGCTATCGGTGTATCCCATCTGGTCCAGTCCACGCGGGCCGGAGCGATGTTCGGGCTGGCACTGGTATTGGTGATCGTGCTGATCAACTTCCTGAAATACCCTGCCTTTCGGTTTGGGATGGATTACGCCCATGCAACCCGCAAAACCATTATCGGCGGGTACCGCGAACTGGGCGTATGGGCGGTTATCCTCTATGCCGTAACATCGCTGACCATCGCACCCATCGGCCTCGCCGCGGTCAGCGCGACTACGGCGGCCATCCTTGCAGCCGTTACCGGATTGGACCTGCCGATCCTGCTGCTGGCAGTAATGGCAATCGGAGCGACCTTGATGCTGCTAATGATCGGCGGTTACGGCTGGCTTGATCGCGTCAACAAGCTGCTCATTGCATTCCTGACCGTGGCCACGATTGCAGCTTCAGCAATTGCACTTCCGCGCGTTCAATTGCCAAGTCTGACGAATTTCGAATGGATGGCCGACCCGCTGGCCCTGATGTTTGTGGTCGCGCTGGCGGGCTTCATGCCCAGCCCCATTGGCCAATCGGTCCAGGTTTCATTGTGGACTTTAAAGTCACAGGAGAAAGAGGAAGAGCGTGACCGGCTGCCGGTCAAAACGATGAGGTCGGGATTCCTCGGCTCCTATTTGCTCACCGGCTTCCTGGCTGTCTGCTTCTGCGTCATGGGTGCAGGGGTCATGCATTCCGGGAATGTTGCTCCAGAATCCGGCGCTGCGGACTTGGCGGCGCAGATCATCAATCTTTACCGTGAAACTCTTGGCCCGATACCTGCGTATCTGGCGGCAATTGCTGCCCTGTGCGTCATGGCGACGACCATGATCGCGTCATTCGACGGCGCCGCCAGAGGGTTTGGAGCAGTCCATCAGGAATATTTGGGAAATGTCGGGGGAAGAGCCTCGGAGCGCAGCTACGCAGTTTTCCTCGGTCTGATCGCAGCGCTCACAGTTCTGATCCTGGCTTCGATGATGCAAAGCTTCAGCGTCTTCATCGATCTTGTTACGTCGATCTACTTCGTAGTGGGACCCGTCATCGCGCTGCTGAATCACCTCGTGATCACCCGCTGCGACATGCCTGACGATGCGCGGCCTAGTCGGGCGATTAGGTTGCTAAGCCTCAGCGGTATCGTGATTATGTCGGCGATGGCTATCGTGTTCTTTGTCCTCAAGTCGAGCTGAAGCAAAAGGGCGCAGTCCCCTCGCCGGCAGCGCCGACGATCAGCCGAAACCCTCACCAGCGGAAACAGGCTTGAAGCGCACCAACCTGCTATCTGTTAGTGCCGCCGTCCGGTTGACCACTGCCTTCTGGTAATCCGGGTCCTTGATCATCTCGAAGAAAGCGCCCGAGTTGGGATACTGCGCCACGAACCCGTCGTGCCAGTGCATGTCTTCCGGCCCTGTTACAACCGTCTCGAACGTGCCTCGCCAGACAATGCTGCCGCCTACGCGCTGGAAGATCGGGCCGCTGGTCTTGCCGTATTCCTGATACGCGCGGCGACCGGACCAGCCATTTCCATGATGCAAGTGCCCTTCCGGATATTCGGCCTTATCGCGATACAGCAGGAGGTTGAGCATCTGGATTGGCTCGTCGCGCGGAAGATTCTTGAACGCCTCGAAATTTGCGCGGCTCGGGTCGATATAGCTCTGGCTCATCTGCCTCTCCTCATACGTCCAATTCCTGGTATTCGCCTGGTGCAATTCCCTCGACGCTCCAGTCGCCGATCCGCCAACGGATCAGGCGGAGTGTCGGCAGGCCAACTGCCGCCGTCATACGCCGCACCTGGCGATTGCGGCCTTCAGTGATTTCGAGCGCAATCCAGCTGTCCGGCACGCTCTTGCGGAAACGGACCGGGGGCTCGCGGTCCCAGACCGGCGGTGCATCGATCCGCTTGACCCGTGCAGGAGCGGTGATCCCATCCTTCAGCTCCACACCGCGCGCGAGTTTTTCCAGCGCTGCATCATCTGCCGCACCTTCGACCTGGACGAGATAGGTCTTGGCCGTCTTGTAACGCGGTTCGGCGATACGCGACTGCAGCCGCCCGTCATCGGTCAGCAACAGCAGCCCTTCGCTATCCTTGTCGAGCCTGCCAGCGGGGTAGACACCCGGCACATCGACCAGATGCGCCAGCGTGTCTTCAACACCTTCCTTGCCGCCGGTAAACTGCGAGAGCACTCCGAAGGGCTTGTTGAGCAGGATCAGGCGGCTCACTTGTGCCTACTGCACATCGGCCAGTTTGTAGTCCGAGAACCTCTCGCGCAGGTCTTTCTTGCTGATTTTGCCAGTGGCTGTGTGGGGAATGTCGTTCACGAACTCAACCGCATCGGGCAACCACCATTTGGCGATCTTGTCCGACAGAAAATTCACGACCTGCTCGGCCGAGACATCCTCGCCTTCCTTTTTTACCACAAAGAGCACCGGGCGTTCGTCCCACTTGGGATGATACATCCCGATGCAGGCGGCCTCGGCGACAGCGGGATGACCAACTGCAGCGTTCTCAAGCTCGACCGAGCTGATCCATTCTCCGCCCGATTTGATCACGTCCTTGGTCCGGTCGGTCAGTTGCAACGTGCCGTCCGGGTGGAGCATCCCGACATCGCCGGTGTCGAACCAGCCATCCTTGTCGGTCGCGTCTTCTTCGGCCTTGAAATAGCGCTTCACAACCCATGGGCCGCGAATTTGCAGAGCGCCGCTGGTCTTGCCATCGCGCGGCAACACCTTGGACGGATCGTCGAGATCGATAGTGCGCAGCTCCACGCCGAATATCGGGCGTCCCTGCTTCATGGTCTGCGTGACCTTCTCATCGAGGCTGAGGCTATCCCAGTCCCGGGTCGGACCACCTACCGTGCCGATGGGCGAAGTTTCGGTCATGCCCCAGGCATGCTGGACGCGGGTGCCATTTTTCATCAGCCGCTCGATCATGAACCTGGGCGCGGCCGAACCGCCGATGGTCGCCGCTTTCAGCGGAGGAAGATCGATGCCTTCCTTGTCGCAATATTGGAAATGGGCCAGCCAGACGGTCGGGACCCCTGCGCTGTCGGTCACCTTCTCACGCTTCATCAAATCGTCCAGCACTGCCGGATCATTGACTGCGGAAAAGACAAACTTGATGCCTGCCATCGCGCCTGCATAAGGCAGACCCCAGCTGGCCGCGTGGAACATCGGAACAACCGGCAGCATCACGGATGATGCGCTGAAATTGAATGCTGCGGGCTGGAGGCCAGCCATGGCATGCAGAACCGTGCTGCGGTGCTCGTATTGAACGCCCTTCGGATTGCCGGTCGTGCCGCTGGTGTAACAGATCATGCAAGGATCGCGTTCGCTGCCTCCGACCCATTCGAATTCGCCGGATTGTTCGCCAATCCAGTCTTCGAAAGCGGTCGTATGCTCTCCGCTATCGAAGCAGATGTAATGCTCGACCGTCTTCCAGCGGTCGCGCATCTTGTCGACGATCGGCTGGAACGCCGCGTCGTATATCATCACGCGGTCTTCGGCATGATTGACGATATACTCGAGCTGGTCATCGAACAGGCGCGGGTTCACGGTATGAAGTACCCCGCCCATGCCCGCCACGCCGTACCAGCTCACGAGATGGCGCGAATGGTTCATCGCCAGGCTGGCGACCTTGTCACCTTCCTTGAGACCAAGTGCCTGAAGCGCCTGCGCCATCTTCAATGCGTCAGTGCGGATGCCTTCCCAATTGGTCCGGGTTTCGCTGCCATCGGCCCAACGGGTCACGATCTCGCGGTCCGGGGCTTCGCGTGCCGCGTGATCGATCACGTGGGTAACGCGCATCGTCCAATCCTGCATCGCTCCGAGCATTCAGTCTCTCCTCTCGTCTCCGCCCCGCTTTCGGAGGCTGAAAATCAGCTGACGAGTCGGAGATGTGCCCCGCCGCGCCGCTTGTCCAGCTGCACCTTGGCAAGGCTCGGCACGCTTGCCAAGCGTTCGGCGAGGTCACCATCGAGCGCGAATTTACGGCCCAGGCGCATGACCGGATCCTCGTCCCCGCCAGTCCGTAGCGTCACAAGCACTTCATCCTGCCCTCCGGTGGCTTCAAGCAATTCCAGCTTGAGTGCTTCCAGTGCCTCCACGTCCAGCACATCGACGGTCATTATCATCGGCATCGAGCCGCGCACTTCGGCAAGCGGAGTGCCGCCGCGAACCGTAATCCGGGGCGGTTCGTCAGGGCTCGGGGAATCGAGCTCCACCTGAAGCAGGATGCAGGTCTGCTCTTCCGCCCATTTGAGGAACTTCTCGACCATGGTTTCTTCGAAGCATGCCGCACTGAACTGACCCGATGCATCGGAGAAATCGGCACGGACAAATGGTTTGCCCCGCCTCGTCGTACCCTTGTTCACCTTCTCCACCATGGCGGCCATGACCGCGTTCGACCGGCCGCCTGTGGGTGCGCCGCCCGACATGAGCGAAGCATAGGTGCGTGCGCCATTGGCAGAAGCGACTTCCTTCCATGCCGCAACTGGATGAGCCGAGAAATAGAACCCGAAATTCTCTCGCTCGCGGGCCATACGTTCTGCGCGCGGCCAATCTTCGACTTCTTTCAGACGCAGGGTCTCGCCCTGCTCTTCTTCCCCGCCGAACAGACCCGCCTGCCCGCTCGACCGTTCCCGTTCAGCGGCATCGGCCACTGCCAGCAGCAGGTCGGCGTTTGCGAACACTTTGGCACGGTTGGGTTCGAGCGCATCGAGGGCGCCCGCGCTTGCCAAAGCTTCGAGTTGGCGCGAATTCAGCGCGCCCTTGGGTATGCGCTCGAAAAGGTCCTGAAGGCTTTCGAATTTGCCCGACACCTCGCGTTCCTCGACCAGCGATTCCATCGCCTTCTCACCGACGTTGCGAATTCCGGCCAGTGCATAGCGAACGGCATATCCGGTATCGGTCTGTTCGACCGAGAATTCCGCCTCGGAATTATTGAGACACGGAGGGTGCACCGCCACTCCCTGACGGCGCGCGTCGTCGACGAAGATCGTGAGTTTTTCCGATTGGTGCATATCGAAGCACATGGATGCAGCGTAGAATTCTTCCGGGTAATGCGCCTTCATCCAAGCAGTTTGATACGCCAGAAGTGCGTAAGCGGCCGCGTGTGATTTGTTGAAGCCGTAGCCTGCGAACTTGTCGATCAAATCGAACAGTTCGTTGGCCTTTGCTTTCTCGATCCCGGAGACCTCCTTGCAGCCGATCACGAAACGTTCGCGCTGCACGTCCATTTCCGCCTGCACTTTCTTACCCATCGCACGGCGCAGCAAGTCTGCGTCGCCAAGCGAGTAGCCGGCCAGGATCTGGGCTGCCTGCATGACCTGTTCCTGGTAGACGAAAATCCCGTAGGTTTCCGCCAGGATGCCCTCGAGCTTCTCGTGCGGATATTCGATCGGGACCTCACCCGCCTTACGCTTTCCGAACAGGGGGATGTTGTCCATCGGGCCGGGACGGTAGAGCGAAACAAGCGCGATAATGTCACCGAAATTCGTCGGCTTCACGGCGGTCAGCGTGCGCCGCATACCTTCGGATTCCAGCTGAAACACACCCACGGTATTGCCGGATTTCATCAGCTCGTAGACGGACGGATCATCCAGCTCGAGCAGCGACAGATCAATTTCGATCTCGCGCTGCTTGAGCAGGTCGGTCGCCTTTTTGAGAACCGAAAGCGTCTTGAGGCCGAGGAAGTCGAACTTCACCAGGCCGCTGCTTTCGACATTCTTCATGTCGTACTGCGTCACGGGCATATCGGAACGCGGATCGCGGTAAAGCGGGACAAGCTGGGCCAGCGGGCGGTCACCGATAACGACGCCGGCGGCGTGCGTAGAGCTGTTGCGAGGGAAGCCTTCCAACTGCATTGCCAGATCGATGAGGCGTTTGACCTCCGCATCGCTGTCGTATTCGGCCTTGAATTCGGCAGAACCGTTGAGCGACCTTGGCAGTGTCCACGGGTCGGTCGGATGGTTCGGCACCATCTTGCATATCCGGTCCACGTGCCCGTAGCTCATCTGCAGGATACGTCCGGTATCGCGGAGCACCGCGCGGGCTTTCAGCTTACCGAATGTAATGATCTGGGCGACGTGATCGTGTCCGTACTTCTGTTGCACATACCGGATCACCTCGCCGCGGCGCGTTTCACAGAAATCGATATCGAAGTCAGGCATCGACACACGTTCCGGATTGAGGAAACGCTCGAACAGCAAACCTAACTTCAGCGGATCGAGATCGGTAATCGTAAGCGCCCACGCGACCACGCTGCCCGCACCCGAGCCACGGCCCGGGCCCACGGGAATATCATGGTCCTTGGCCCATTTGATGAAATCGGCAACGATCAGGAAGTAGCCGGGGAAGCCCATCTGGTTGATGATGCCGACTTCGTATTCCAACCGATCGAAATAGGCCTTGCGATCTTCGGCCGACATTTCGCCATATGGCTCCAGCCGCGCGGACAGACCCTTGCGCGCATCGGCTTCCAGCATCCGCGCTTCGCCTTCCACGTCGCCCGCCAAGCTGGGCAGGATCGGATCGCGATAGGGCGGCGCATATGCACAGCGCTGGGCGATAACGAGAGAATTGGCAGTCGCTTCGGGGAGGTCGGCAAAAGCCTCCTCCATCATGTGAGCGGTCTTGACGTAGCTCTCGGAATTGGAGCGTGGCCGCTCATCGGCATCGACGTGGGTCGAGTTGGCGATGCACAGCATGGCATCATGGGCCTTGTGCATATGCGGCTCGGCATAGTTGGCCGGATTGGTCGCGACCAGCGGAAGGTCCCGATCGTAGGCAAGATCGATGAGAGCTTCTTCGGCACCTTCCTCAATCTCGTTCCCGCGCCGCGCAAGCTCGATGTAGAGGCGCCCAGGGAACAAGGCCTGCAGCTTGTCCAACATGGCAACAGCGTGGGTCACCTGTCCTTCGGCCAGCAACCGGGTCACCCCGCCTTCGCTTGCGCCTGTCAGGGCGATCAATCCCCCGGTTCGCCCTTCGAGGTCTTCCAGACGAATGTGCGGTTCGAATTCGAGCGGCCGATCGAGATGCGCGCGGCTGACCAGGTGGCACAGATTGTCATATCCCTGCTCATCCTGGGCATAGAGCGGCAGGTAATCGACGATGCGCCCTTCTTCGTCGCGCGCAATGCCCAGCAGCGTACCGGTCAAAGGCTGAATGCCTTCCGCCTTGCATGCATTGGCGAACATGACCGCGCCATAAAGGCCGTTGCGGTCAGCGATTGCTATGGCCGGAAAGCCCCGCTCCTTCGCCAGCTTGGCCATTGCCTTGGGATCGATGGCACCTTCGAGCATCGAATAGGCAGACAGGACACGCAGCGGAACGAAGGGCTTATATGGCATCACGCTAGAGTAGGAATTTACACCCCGCTCGGGAAGCCGTCAGCCATGCTTATTCTCCACAGATGGAGAAGAAAATCAGTCTTCGTCAGGTGCGGCGATCTTGCGGCGCGTATCGCGGATTGTGGACCAGGCCCCGTAGACGATCAGCGCGGCAAGGAAGATCCACACCCAAGCCGGAATATTCCGTCCAGCGATTGCGAGATAGATGTAAGCCGATACGAAGCAGAACCCGGCGCACAGAGTTGGAACGACAGTTGAACGGCCTGCCCTCGCGCGCTTCACCAGCCACGCAATGGAGGCAAGGAAGAACGGTATCGCACCGACATAGATGCCGCCGAATATATATGGATTGACCCCGTATTCCGCGCCAAGCGAAAGGAACCACTGGTTGATGTCTGCAATCATGGGATGACCTTCGTCGGCAACCTGCGCCAGGTTACAGGAGCTTCTCGATATCCTTGGCAATAGTCTTGGGCGCATCGGCCGAGCCGTAACGCTTCACCACATTGCCTTCGCGGTCGATCAGGAACTTGGTGAAGTTCCACTTGATCGATTTCGATCCCATCAGACCGGGTGCCTCCGCCTTCATCCAGTCAAACAGCGGACTGGCGTGATCGCCGTTTACGTCCACCTTGCCCATTAGCGGGAAGGTCAGGCCGAAGTTCACTTTGCAGAACTGCTCGATCTCGTCAGCATCACCGGGTTCCTGGCCCCCAAACTGGTTGCAGGGAAATGCGAGGACCTCAAAGCCCTTGTCATTGTACTTTTGGAACAGCTTTTCCAGACCATCATACTGCGGCGTGAAGCCGCATTTGCTTGCCGTGTTCACCACGAGCAGGACCTTGCCGAGCTTATCGGACAAGTCGACTTCCTGGCCCTTGTTATTGGCTACGGTGAAATCGGCAATTGTGGTCATTCAGATGCGTCCTTGCGGCGGTAGATGAGATCGAAACTGTCGCTCCAGCTTAGACCGTGATCAATGCTGGATTGCCCGTGCTGACGGACAGAACCGTCGCTTTGCACCGAGTAGGTCATGCGCACAAGCTGTGCGTTGCCCTGCGCATCTTTCCCCCAATATCCGGTGAGTACCATCTTGCCCTCGTGCGGTCCTCCATCAAAGAAAACGCGGCCCGGCTGTGCGCCGACCCAGAGCTGGTGCCAGTTTCCAGTTTGCGGATCATATGCAGAAAGGCTTGTACCGTGCCCGCCGCGATAGGGCATCCATCTCTCGCGGATTGCGCAACCGGCGCTTACCTTTTCGATCTTGCTGTCTGCAATGGGTTCGCTCCCCGATGCAGGTGTCACCGTCCATTCACCGACCCAGAAGTCGAAGGCTTCGAATTGCGCACCCTCACAGCGAGGGGGTGCGGGTGCTGGCGCCGGTTCGTCTGTGCCCGTAGCTTGGGCAGCAATCAGCGCGATAGTCGCGGTAAACATCGATGGTCTCCTCCCGGTAAGGGGCTTGGCAGACCGCTACCAGCGACGATACTGCCTATCGATGGAGGAGCAATGCTGCCCTGCGAATGAACGCTTACTATGCGTTCGCTATTCCAGAACGCCTTCGTGAAGACGGACGACCCTATCCATGCGTGCAGCGAGCCGCTCATTGTGTGTCGCGACGATCGCTGCACTGCCTTCGCCGCGCACCAGGGCAAGGAACTGTTGCAGCACCTTGTCCGAAGTTGCTTCGTCGAGATTGCCGGTCGGCTCGTCGGCGAGCACGAGTGCAGGCTTGTTCGCCAAGCCGCGTGCAACGGCGACGCGTTGCTGCTCGCCGCCAGAAAGCTGGTTCGGACGGTGGGTCAATCGGTGCCCAAGTCCCAATGCGGTAAGCAGTTCGTCTGCCCTCGCCTCTGATTCTTCGCGCGGCCTGCCCGCCACCAATTGCGGCAGCACTACATTCTCGCGTGCATCGAAATCGGGCAGCAGGTGGTGGAATTGATAAACGAATCCAAGATGATCACGGCGCAGTTCGGTCCGTGCATTCGCATTGGATTTCTCAGCCGAGTGGCCGGCAATCACAATCTCGCCGCCGAAACCGCCTTCGAGCAGACCGACTGCCTGCAGCAAGGTCGACTTGCCCGAGCCCGAGGGGCCCAGCAGCGCGACAATCTCGCCCGGCATGATCTTTAGGTCGACGCCGCGCAAGACATCGATGCGCTCGCCTCCCTGCTCGAAACTGCGGGTCAGACCTTTCAATTCGACGACCGGATTATTCATAGCGCAGCACCTGTACCGGATCCGTGCTGGCCGCCTTCAATGCAGGATAAAGAGTAGCCAGGAAACTCATGACGAGCGCGAGACCAACGATCATCGCAATTTCTACAGGGTCGACCTTGGCAGGAATAGTGCTGAGGAAACGCACCTGCGGGTCCCATAGATCCGCGCCGGTCATCCAGCTGATGCCTGTAACGATCTGCTCTCGGAAAGTGAGGACCAGCGCACCCAGCAAAAGCCCGGCGATTGTCCCCAACGCTCCGACCGTGAAGCCGGTCGTAACAAAAATCTTGGTCAGGCTTCGCTTGGTCGCACCCATGGTGCGCATGATTGCGATGTCGCGAGTTTTTGCCCGGACCAGCATAACAAGGCTGGAAAGTATATTAAATGCGGCAACCAAGACCATGAAACTAAGTGCAAATGCCATAGCAACGCGTTCAACCTGAAGTGCCTCGAACAAGGTCGAGTTGATGGTCTTCCAGTCCTGGACGACTGCACGACCAGTTAAGCTTGCCGTGACCGGCTCCAGGATTTCTCCGACTTTATCCGGATCCTCCACCTTGACTTCGATCATGCCTACGGTGTCGCCAATCAACAGCAGGGTCTGCGCATCCTGCATCGGCATGACAACGAAGGCACCGTCGTAGTCGTAGATCCCTATCTCGAAGATCGCGCCAATTTCATATCCAACTTGGCGCGGGACCGTGCCGAATGGTGTCGAGCGGCCTTGCGGATTGATGATGGTAATCGTGTCACCCACTCGCGCCCCGATATTCTCGGCAAGGCGAGCACCAATCGCGACCTTGCTCGCGCCGGGCTGCAAGGCGTCCATGTTACCACTGACCGTCTTTTCGCCCAGCTCGCGCAGATCCTGGACAGTGTTTCCGCGAAGCAGGATCGCTTCCACCCTGCCATTGAAGGTGGTTAGCAGCGGCTGTTCTATGAGCGGTGAAGCCTCAGTGACACCAGGCGTTTCGCGCACTTCCTGCAAGACGTTTTCCCAGTCATCGAGCTTGCCGCCATAGGCCTGCACGATTGCATGGCCGTTCAGACCCACGATTTTGTCGAGCAATTCGGCGCGAAAACCGTTCATCACGCTCATGACAATCACCAGCATGGCGACCGACAGCATGACGACCGTAATCGAAATGCCTGCGACCAGCGCGATGAACGCCTCGCTCCTGCCCGGAAGCAGGTAACGCATGGCGATAGTCCGTTCGAATGGAGAGAGGATCAAGGCTGGCCTTGCTTATCGTTGTACGGTGCGGTTTTCACGGACCCGCGTTTAGGCACACAATTCTGGCCACGCAATGAATTGCCGCTGTCGGTCCACGATTGTAGCGCTCATCACCCTTGTAATAAGGCTGCAACATCGCCATTGGACCGGCACCGGTTGGCAGCGTGGATGGCAAGATGAATTTAACTCACCCATTCCTCGATGAGGACGGCGACAAGCTGCGCGAAGAGTGCGGCGTCTTCGGCGTCATCAACGCAGCCGACGCGTCTGCGGCAACCGCACTCGGTCTTCATGCCCTTCAGCACCGCGGACAAGAGGCCGCAGGCATCGTCGCTTTTGACGGTGCAGAATTCCGCGCCCGCCGCGGATTGGGCCATGTCGCGGAGAACTTCTCATCAGCCGACGCCATTGCGGAATTGCCTGGCAACATGGCGGCCGGTCACGTGCGATATTCAACGACCGGCGGTGCAGGCCTGCGCAATGTTCAACCGCTCTACGCAGACTTGGCGAGCGGCGGATTTGCGGTTGCGCACAACGGCAACATCTCGAACGCGGGCAAGCTGCGCGAGGAACTGGTCCAGCGCGGTGCGATCTTCCAGTCCACCTCCGACACCGAGGTCATCATCCATCTCGTCGCCACGAGCCGGTATCCGACAATCGTCGACCGGCTTGTCGATGCGCTTCGCCTGCTTGAAGGCGCCTACGCCCTTATCGTGATGACCCCGGAAGGCATGATTGCCTGCCGAGACCCGCTCGGCATTCGCCCGCTGGTTATGGGCCGCATCGGAGACGCCATCGCCTTCGCCAGCGAAAGCGTCGCATTCGACGTTGTTGGTGCTGCAATGATACGCGAAGTGGAGCCCGGCGAGCTTATCCGCGTCGATTTCGACGGTAACGTCAAATCGCTCCACCCCTTCGGCAAGCACAGCCCCCGCCCCTGCATTTTCGAACACGTCTATTTCAGCCGCCCCGACAGCTTTTTTGCCGGACGCAGCGTGTATGATGCGCGCAAGGCAATCGGCGCCGAACTGGCCAAGGAACGCCCGGTCGAAGCGGACCTCGTCGTCCCAGTCCCCGACAGCGGGGTTCCGGCAGCTATCGGATATGCGCAGGAATCTGGCATTCCGTTCGAGCTGGGCATTATCCGCTCGCACTATGTCGGTCGCACCTTCATCCAGCCTTCGGACGGCGCGCGCCACGCAGGCGTCAAGCGCAAGCACAACGCCAACCGAATGCTGGTGGAAGGCAAACGCATCGTCCTGATCGATGATTCCATCGTCCGCGGCACCACATCGATGCAGATCGTCGAAATGATGCGCGATGCAGGCGCCAAGGAGGTGCACTTCCGCGTTGCCAGTCCGCCGACGGCACACAGCTGCTACTACGGTGTCGACACGCCGGAACGTTCAAAGCTGCTGGCCGCCCGGATGGACGTCGAACCGATGCGTGAATTTATCAAGGCGGACAGTCTCGCCTTTGTCTCGATCGACGGTCTCTATCGCGCGGTGGGCGAAAAACCTCGGGTGAAGGAGTGTCCGCAGTTTTGCGATGCCTGTTTCACGGGCGATTACCCAACGTCCCTGACCGATATCGCGCGCCGCGAAGACAAGCAGAAACAACTCGCATTTCCGGTAAACAAGGTCGCCTGACATGACGAAGCCGCTCGATGGAAAGCTTGCCCTGGTCACGGGAGCGAGCAAGGGTATCGGTTCGGCAACAGCCGTTGCACTGGCGGCAGCGGGTGCGCATGTGATTTTGACCGGACGCGACGTGCGCGCTCTGGAGGCGGTCGAAGACCGTATTCACGAAGTAGGCGGGTCATCCACAATCGCTCCTGTCGACCTTGCTGAAAGCGACGGGATAGCGCGGCTGGCATCGGCCATCGCCGGGCGCTGGGACAAGTTAGATATTCTCGTTATATCAGCGGCTTATCTTCCGACTTTAACACCCGTTACGCAGATCGACGGCAAGCAATTCAGTCAGGCGATGACGGTCAATGCCCTTGCTACGCAGGCCCTGCTCGCCAACTTCGATCCGCTCCTGAAGCGCGCTGATGCCGGCCGGGTCATTGGCCTCACCAGCAGTGTTGGAGAGAACCCCCGCGCATATTGGTCCGCCTATGGCAGCACCAAGGCGGCCTTCGACAATCTGCTCGATGCCTATTCCCAAGAGGTCGAGAAGATTTCCAGTGTCCGCGTCGCAACGATCGATCCAGGTGCGACTCGCACATCAATGCGGGCAAAAGCTTATCCCGGGGAAGACCCGCAAACGGTCAAAGCGCCCGAAGAGGTTGCGAACCGCCTGATCGAGCTAATCGTTAACGATTTCCCGACTCGCCACCGAGAGCGCATCGAAAGTTAGGTTAACCAAGTTCCGCGATTATTCCGTAATCCTGTTGAGCGACACTCTACTAAATAACGCGCGCGCCTTTTACCCGGGTGTGCGGGTCGCTAAATCCAACTCGATAAGGTGCCGGACATGACCTACCAGACACAGGATCGCTACTCAGTAGCTGCCCAAGAAGACCGGTGCGCACCGCGTACCAAACTCACCATTCCTGGCCAGCTTCGCGCCAGCGGTGGCCGCGCCTTCCAGACGGTGGTCCACGATCTGTCGATTTCCGGCTTTTCCGCTGCAGCCATCAACCGGATGCACGAAGGCCAGATGTGCTGGCTTACTCTGCCAGGCCTTGAATCACTTCAGGCGCAAGTTGTCTGGTGGGAAAACTGCATGGTCGGCTGTGCATTCAGCGAGCTGCTCAGCCCGATCGTCCACGACAACATCCTCGCCCGTTACAGCGGCGAAGGGGCTTACCGCCCTTACTAATCCCTAGGGAAAGGCGACCGTGCCGACGTGTTGGCGGCGACCGCTGGGCGCTGGCCTGAACCTTCGTCCGGTATTCGTCGTCGGTGGCGGTGCGCCCCTGTGGCCTCCGCCACCACTTGGTTCGGACTGCTACTGAACCTCTGCCGCAATCATCGCGGCGATTTGCCGCGCCTTCGACCTGTTCTCACTGCTGGTTGCAGTCGGCCAATTGCTGACGACGGCAACAACAAGGTCACTTTCCGGAACCAGTGTAATCGATTGCCCAAAAATACCCTGAGCGCCGTAGGAACCCTGCGGATAGGCCCACCATTGGTACCCATAGCCAAACCCCGGAGCGTTGGGTCCGAATGAAACCTGTGCCTTGCCGGATTCTGCGAACCAGTCCGCCGGAACGACGCCCTCGCCGCCTTCCATTACGAACTGGCCAAACCGTGCGTAGTCGGACAGGCGGAGCGACAGGCAGCAGCCCCCGATATTCCCGCCGGTAAGGTCCTGCATCCAGAACATGCCGCCAGCAAACCCGGCTGGCTCCACAATCTTTTCAGCAGCATAGGCAGCAAGCGATTTGCCGGTCGCCTCCTCGACGATCAGTCCCAGCAAATTGGTTTCGAGTGTCTTGTAGACCCATTTTTCCCCCGCAGGAGCCTCTCGCTCCAAGGTGCGGGCATAGGTCACCGCCTGAGATTCGCCAGCCACCGGGGCAATCGCCAACATCTTGGCAACGTCGCTGTTCGGGTCGGAATAATTTTCATTCCAGGCTACCCCTGACGTCATCGTGGCAATCTGGCCAACGGTCACACCTTCGTAAGCGGTACCTGAAAGCGCCGGGATGATGGATGTCACAGGTGTTTCGATGCTTTCTACGTGGCCGTCCTCAATGGCAGCGCCGAGCAGCGTCGACGTAAAGCTCTTGGCAACGGAGAAGCTGGTCCAGCGATCTTCTGCGCCAAGGCCAAGAGTGTAATCCTCGAACCTGACCTTGCCATCCTGCAGAACCATGACGCCGGCTGCCTGCGTTTCATCCATGAATGCACGAATGGCCGACACGGTCGCAGCAGACATCGGCGCGCCGGGCTCAAGAACGCGCACCGCATTCGCTGGTGCTACTTCCAGCCCCGCGAACATCGATTCCATGTCGCGGAAAGCAGCCGACCTGCGGTCATCGCTCCAGAAGAGTATCGAATCGCTGGGATCGAGGCTGGCCATCTGCGCTGGCATGCTCTGGGTTACCGCTGGCGGCGGTGCATCTGCGATTTCTACCGGGCCTGAGTATGCCCCTGCGCAACCGGCAAGCGCCAGCGCGGCAATCGAAGTAAGAACCATTCGCATTCTCAATCTCCCTCTTTCACCAGCGTGACCTGGTGCACATCGATACCGCCACCACGGAAGCCGCCTTCGCAATACATCAGGTAATAGCGCCACAGATCGCTGAACTGAGCGTCAAAACCAATTGGCAACTCGCCAGCGGCTACGGCGTGATCGAAACTCTCCCGCCAGATGCGAAGCGTTTCCGCATAATCGAGAGCAAAATCGGCCTGATCTTGCCACGCGAGGCCGCGCTCCTCTGCCAGACGCCGGAATTCGTTGGTACGGATCAGCAATCCGCCCGGAAAAACGTATGCCTGAATGAAATCGGCGCTCTTGGCATACTCGTCGAACAGCTCATCACGCATCGAGATATACTGGATCGCCGCGCGCCCGCCCGGTTTCAGGTTTCGCGCGATGCAGTCCATGAATGTAGGCCAGTATTCGCGGCCGAGCGCCTCTACCATCTCCACGCTGACGATGGCGTCATATCGTCCGGCGGTATCGCGGTAATCCTGCTTGCGGAAATCGACCGCGGGATCGTGGCGCGCCCTCGCCCACTCCAACTGCTCGTCGGAAAGGCTGATCGCCGTGACGTCACTGCCTCGCGTCGCAAAGAAATCAGCCAATGCGCCCCAGCCGCAGCCAATTTCGAGCAGTCTTTCGGGCTCGCCAAGTCGTGACGCCAACGCGTCCCACTTCTTACGCTGTCCCGCTTCCAGCTCGTCACCCTCGACGCCAAGGGCGGAGGAATAGCTCATCGTCGGATCGAGCCACGAGGCGTAGAAATCGTTGCCGAGGTCGTAATGCGCAGAGATGTTCTTCTGCGCGCCCTTGTGAGTGTTGCGGTTGACGAGATGCGCCAGCTTCAAGCCGTGGCGAAAAGGCCCCTTGGCCCGTGCCGTATCGCCCAGCAATTCAGCATGCTGGACGAAGAGTGCAAACAGGGGGACCGGATCCGGGCTCCACCACTCGCCCGCTTCCCATGCCTGGTACCACCCGACCGAACCATTGCTGGCAAGCCGCACCAAGGCGTTGAAGCTGCGCAGTTCGACGGTGCATTCAAACCCCGGCGCACGTCCGCCCAGCACACGCGGGGTGCCATCGGGCAAGGTGCCATGAATGGTGCCGGTCACCATCGCATCGTCGATCTTGCCCAGTATTTTCTCGAAGCCGGGAGCGATCATCCGCGCGAGAAACCCTGGCTTGCGGGCAAAGGGTTTTGCCGCGTCGAGAAGATCGCGTCCGCGCTGGCTGGTTGGCATGTCCATAGGGTGCGCTATGCCGCGCTGTAGCGGGTGCGACAAGCCTACTAAGTTTTACTTGCCCGGTATGCTTCCAGAGCCCGTTCGCGGGCAGCCTTGTGTTCGATCATCTTGACCGGATAGTCACCGCGCAGGTCATCTGGCGGGTCATGGATGCAATCGTCGTCCATATCCGCGAGCTCCGGGACATATTCGCGGATATAATCCGCCGCACCGAATTTCACGCTCTGCGTAAGCGGCGCCATGATCCGCACAAACATATTGCTGTCCACCCCGGTTCCCGACACCCATTGCCAGTTGACGCCATTGCTTCCGTAGTCGGCATCAACAAGGCAATCCCAGAACCACTGTTCACCAAAGCGCCAGTCGATCAGCAGGTGTTTAACCAAGAAACTGGCGCAGATCATGCGGACGCGGTTATGCATCCATCCCGTCTTCCAGAGCTGCCTCATGCCCGCGTCGACAATCGGATAGCCGGTCATGCCTTTTTGCCAGCATTCGAGATCCTGCTGGATCAGATGCCCCGCATTGGGATTACGCCACAGGGTGCGTTCGTCATAGTCACGGTAGCTTTCGCGCGGATAATCCGGGAACTGGTCGATTACGTTTTGCGCGTAATCGCGCCAGATGATCTCCTTGGCATAGGTCTTCCACCCGTCGGAGCGCTTGTCTTTCAGCTTGTGCCAGACTTGGGCCGGACTGATTTCGCCCCAATGCAAATGCGGTGAGAGGCGCGAGGTGATGTCATCCGAAGGCAGGTTTCGGCCCTCATCATAGTCTGCGACATGATCTGTCCACCAGTCGAGGCGATCATGCGCGGCAGCTTCGCCGACTTCCCAGAACTCGCGAAAACCGCCCGCCCAATCGGGCTTGCTGGGGAGCAGATTCCAGTCTGCCAGATTGTCGCTTTCCGGCCAATGATCGGGCGACGAAACCGTTTGCGGTTCTCCCAGCGTGTCGCGCGGGGGCATCCGTTCGAGCATCGACTTGGAAAACGGTGTGTATATTTTGTACGGATCGCCAGATCCGGTCGTCACCGCGCCCGGGGGCAGCAGATAATTCCCGTCGTAAAGGCACAGCTTCTGGTCTTCACCCAGAGCATCTCGCAGTTCATCCTCCGCCTCTTTCCACCATGGCTCGTAGTGGCGAATGGCATGCACGCACTGAGCGCCGACCTCGTCAGCGATCGCTGCGAGCACTTGGGGAGCATCGCCCCTGCGCAGCACGATTTGTGAGCGGCGGCTGCCGAGCGACTTGCCCAGATTTTCCAGTGAGTGATGCAACCACCATAGCGATGCTTCGCCATAAGCATGATCGCCCGCACGCTCGTCATCCAGCACATAGACTGGAATGACAGGCCCAGCTTGCGCGGCGGCATGAAGGGCGGGTTGATCCGCCATGCGCAAATCGCGACGCAGCCAGACGATCTGTGGTGAAGTCATAATGTCCCCTTTTGAGAGAGAAACGGCGCTACCTCGGGCTCGGTTCCGTCCGAACTTGTGGACAGGCGCTGGCGGGAATTTGGACAGAGAACCTGTCCCGCGCGAGGGGATCATAGAAGCGCGCATCGCGGAGCCACAATGTCCCGTCTTCCTGCGGTTCGACGAATGGCGTGCGCGACCATATCAGGAAGGCATCGACCGATGCGTCCTCTGCTCTTGCACGCCGGAAATCACACCGGTCCAGAGGCACGCCGGGCAATGTCTTGTCATCGACCGTATAAAGACCATTCCCGCCGCTGATCAGTTCGCGCCTGAATGAAAGAAAAGGCGAAGGGCTGGCGATGACAATTTCAGTGCCCGTCGGACTGCTCGTGAGAGATTGTGCCGCCTGATTGGAGACCATTCCATTCACGCCAATATACCCGAGCGCCACCGCCATCGCGATCCGCGCAGGCTTCCTCCACTCCCCGCCCCGCTTCTCACGCCGTAGCGAGAACCAGGTTGCAAAACCCATCAGCGCCCATAGCCAGATATCGATGATGAACAGCGTGTCACCGTAGAACCACTTGTCTGAAAACGGTTCGAGCAGGCGGATGCCATAGACGTTCAGCCAGTCGAGTGCCGGGTGCGTGAGACAGCCGATAAAACTCAGCAGGAACAGCCATTTGAAGCTTACCGGCAAACGTCGCGCGGGGCGTTTTCCTCGCTTTGCCTGCCACCGGTCGAACCCATAGAGCAAACCGGCCAAAATCAGCGGCAACAGGACCAACGCGGGCGGCCCGTGGGTAATGCCGCGCCGGAAACCGAGGTGCTGCACGCCTTCAAGCCAGAACAGACACGCCGCGTCGATATCGGGCAAATTCGCTCCGATGATCAGGGCGGGCATTGCCAGCCCGGTCTTCTTCTTGAGTCCAGCCTGCCCGATCAACGCCCCGACGAGGCTATGAGTAAGATTATCCAGCTTTCGAACTCCTGACCGGATAGCATTGCGCTACCGTGCGTTACCCGTGCGAAACCACAAAGGCCGCACCATGCCGATATCCATCCTCAAGACTTATATCCACCGCGAACAACGCCTTTTAATTGGATTGGTTATCGGCACGGCCCTGGCGGGCGGTTTTATCAAACTCGCCGGGGAAGTCAGTGAAGGGGATACAAAGGCCTTCGATATCTGGTTCCTGCGCAGCCTGCGGGTTTCCGGTGACTTGGACACTCCGATTGGTCCGACCTGGCTGCTGGATGCGATGAAAGACATTACTGCTCTGGGCGGCGTGACCGTACTGACGCTTATCTCTTTTCTGGCAGTCGGTTTCCTGCTGGCACGTGGCCGCATGCATCAGGCGGCGTTCACTGCGCTTGCCACCGGGGGCGGTGCGGTCATGGGCAAATTGCTCAAGGACCTTTTTGCCCGTGCCCGACCCGAAGTCGTCCCTCACCTCGTCGAAGTGACATCGCTCAGCTTTCCCAGCGGACACTCGATGAACAGTGCAATCATTTACCTCACACTCGCCGTGATGATCTCGCGCAGCTTCGAAGAGCGCGGCGCGCGTATCTTTACGCTGGGCGTGGCAGCCATGCTGGTGCTGACGATCAGTTTCAGTCGCCTCTACTTAGGCGTGCACTTTCCCAGCGACGTGCTTGGCGGATGGACCGTCGGCGCGGCATGGGCACTGACAATGGGGCTTGTCGCTTCCAAGCTCCAACAGAACCGACAAATGGAACAGCCGGGTCAAGTCCCAACCTGATCAGATAGGATCCTGTCCCGTACCGCTGACCGTCCAAGTCTGGCCCTGTGCCAGCAACTTGGCGAGATTGGCTTCCTTGCCGGCGCTCGCTTTCTTGCGTTCTTCGATGACCGCATCCTCAAATGTCGGGCGCGGGTCGTCATAGAGCACGCCAAGCGCCATGGGGAACGGTCCGAATGGCATTTCGATCAGCATATGCGCGACCGAGCGATTGGTGACGTCGTGAACGATTACCCCTGCGCTTTCCCAGTCGCCATCGGTAACATCGACGACTTCAAGGCTGAGCGTCTCGCGGTTGAGAGCGATGCCCTTGGTGTCCTTGGCGAACGTCATCGGCTTGCCGTCTTCCAGCCAGAGCTGGCGGTCCTCGGCGCCCTTGGGCGCGGCGAAGTCGTCGAATACATCCTTGTTGTAGACGATGCAGTTCTGGAAAATCTCGATGAAGGCGGCGCCTTTGTGGGCGTGCGCAGCCTTGAGCACATCGGTCAGATTCTTGGACACGTCGAACCCGCGCCCGATGAAACGGGCACCGCTTCCCAGGGCAAATGCAGCAGGGCGTGCCGGATGGTCATAGCTGCCGATCGGTGTCGAAGGCGACTTGGTGCCTTCACGGCTAGTCGGCGAAGCCTGGCCCTTGGTAAGGCCGTAAATCTCGTTGTTGAACAGCATGATCTGCATGTTCACGTTGCGTCGCAGGACATGCATCATGTGATTGCCGCCGATGGAAAGCCCATCGCCATCACCGGTGATCAGCCAGATATCGAGTTCTGGATTGGCCAGCTTTGCGCCCGTCGCAAATGCAGGCGCACGGCCGTGGATCGTGTGGAAGCCGTAGCTTTCGATGTAATAGGGGAAACGGCTGGAACAGCCGATGCCCGAAATGAATACCGTGTTGGCAGGATCAGCGCCCAATTGCGGCAGTGTGCGCTGCACGGCCTTCAGGATCGCGTAATCGCCGCACCCCGGACACCAGCGAACTTCCTGGTCGGTTTCCCAATCCTTGAGCGTCGTTTCGATCTTAACGGGAGCGTTCATTTCGCACCTCCATCTGTGCTCGGAAGCTGCTGGTCGTTAGCCGGCACCTGCCCGCCTTCGTTGCCTTCGATACCATCGAAGAACTTTGCAATCTCCGCTTCCATTTCGGCGATCTGGAACGGCTGGCCACTGGTCTTGGTGAGCGGTTGAGCGTCAACAAGGAACTGGTCGCGCAGCACGGTCTTGAACTGCCCGGTGTTCATTTCCGGCACGAGCACGTGGTCGAAACCGCGCAGCAGGTCGCCGAGGTTCTTCGGCAGCGGCCAGATGTGGCGCACATGGATGTGGCTCACATCCATGCCCTTGGCGCGGCTGTTGTCGACCGCGCGGTGGATCGGCCCGAAAGTCGAGCCCCAGCCCACCACGGCAAGCTTGCCCGAAGCACCCCCGAGAGAGACTACCTGGTCCGGTACCGCGATATTATCGATCTTCGACTTGCGCGCATCGGTCATTCGCTGGTGGTTGTCGGGCGAGTAATCGATATTCCCGGTCAGCTCATGCTTCTCGATGCCGCCGATGCGGTGCATCAGGCCGGGTGTGCCGGGCTTCACCCAGGGACGCGCGCCCTTTTCGTCGCGCTTGTATGGCAGGAAGTTCTCGCCATCATTCGGCTGATCAAGGAACTGGGCCGGGAACGGCTCGAACGTGGACGGATCAGGCACCATCCACGGTTCGGCAGCATTGGCGATGTAGCCGTCGGTCAGCAGCATGACCGGGGTCATGTACTGCACCGCGATACGGCACGCTTCGATAGCCACCTCGAAGGCATCGGACGGGCTACATGCGGCAATGACCGGCATCGGCGCGTCGCCGTTGCGGCCATAAACGGCTTGGTAGAGGTCGCTCTGCTCGGTTTTGGTTGGCAGGCCGGTCGATGGGCCGCCGCGCTGCGAGTTCACAATCACCAGTGGCAATTCGGTCATGATGGCAAGGCCCATCGCCTCGCCCTTGAGTGCAATGCCCGGACCCGAAGACGAGGTTACACCCAGCTGGCCCGCATAGCTCGCGCCGATAGCGGCGCAGATCGCGGCGATCTCGTCTTCTGCCTGGAAGGTCGTGACACCGAATTCCTTGAGCCGTGCGAGGTGATGCAGGATCGCGGACGCGGGCGTGATCGGGTAGCCGCCGAAGAACATCGGCAGTTCGGCGAGCTGCGCACCGGCGACTAGGCCAAGGCTGACAGCCTCCGCGCCCGTTACCGTGCGATAGAGGCCCGGGGTGCTTGGCGTGGCAGCGATATGGACCTGCTTGAGCGGCCCCGCGAGTTCCGCTGTCTCACCATAGGCATGACCGGCATCGAGCGCCGCGATATTTGCATCCGCAATGTCGGGCTTGGATTTGAATTTCTGCTTCAGCCAGTCATGGATCGGATCGCGCGGACGGTCGAACATCCACAGCGCAAGGCCCAGCGTCCACATATTCTTGGAACGCAGGGCGTCCTTGTTACCCAGACCGAACGGCTTCACGGCTTCAATCGTCTTTTCGCTGATATCGAACGCCAGCACGTCGAATTTGCCGAGACTTCCGTCTTCGAGCGGATTGGTCTCGTAATGCGCCTTGTCGAGGTTGCGCTTGGTGAACGCGCCCGTATCGGCAATGATCAGGCCGCCGGGTTTAAGCGCGGCGAGGTTCACCTTCAGGGCTGCCGGGTTCATGGCCACCAGCACATCGGGCGCATCGCCTGCGGTGTTGATTTCGCGGCTACCGAAATTGATCTGGAATGCCGATACGCCGAACAGCGTGCCCTGGGGCGCACGAATTTCAGCGGGGAAATCCGGGAAGGTCGCCAGATCGTTGCCTGCAAGCGCCGTGGACAAGGTAAACTGCCCCCCGGTCAACTGCATCCCGTCACCGGAATCTCCGGCGAAGCGCACAACAATGGCTTCGGGGTTCGCGGGGAGGCCGCTGTGCGGCTCGGTGGCGGCTGTGGCCATCCAGTCAATTCCTTGTCGCGCACCGAGTTTCACGGTGCATTGTCATCGGGAGCGCCACCTAAGGGCCGCCCCCGCCTCTCGCAATGAAGTTTCTCTGCTAGCGACAAAAAGCGCAGTGGAAAAGCTTAGCCGACACGCTAAGTCTCTTTTTGAAACGAAGAGGAGAGATGAGCGATGGCCGACACAGAACATTTCGTGCGCGATGATGTCCGCGGGTTTCTCGATATGCTCGAGCAGATTGGCGGCAAAGGGGTCGAGGAAGTCGGCGCCGTAGAAGGCCGTGTGCAGATGAAGACGATGGGGCAGCTTGCCGAAGCCCCTCCGCGCGACCTTGCCGTGAAGAAAGATCTGTCCTGCCCCGGGCCGGCGGGCGATATTCCGCTGCGCCTTTACGACACCAGGGAAACCCGCGAAGCTGGTCCCTGTGTGGTCTTCATCCACGGCGGCGGTTTCGTGATCGGCGATATCGAAGTCTACGATTCGCTCTGCACCGAATTCTCGCATCAACTGGACCTGCCGGTTGTTTCGGTCGAATACCGACTCGCTCCGGAGCACCCCTTTCCCGCAGCGCCCGACGACTGTGAAGCAGCCGCGCGGTGGATTGCGTCGTCCCCCGAAGCGCTCGGCCGCGAGGTAAGCGGTCTCATCATTACCGGCGATAGTGCCGGTGGAAACCTGACGATCGTCACCACGAACCAGCTCGTGAACGAACCTGCAGATGTGCCGGTAATCGTACAGGCCCCGATCTATCCCGTGGCCAGCGATGTATCCCAGCACCGCAGCCTGAAAGACTTTGCTGAAGGCTTCTTGCTCACTGGTGCCGCGATGGCCTGGTTCACCGAGCAATATGGTGCCGACCCGAAGGACCCGCGCAACACTCCGATGGTTGGCGATTGTTCAAACACGCCGCCAACCGTGGTGTGCACCGCAGGCTTGGACCCGTTGCGCGATTCCGGCCGCGAATATGCTGCCCACCTTATCCAGCAAGGCACAGAAGTAGTGTATCTCGAGTTTCCCGGGATCATTCATGGCTTCACCACGCTTAGAAAGGCGATACCAAGCGGACAGAAGGACTTGGAAGCCTTTATTGATGCGATCAAATTGATGCTGGAGCGATATCGGTGAGTGAACTTGGTTACCGTCCCTGCGTGGGTGTGATGCTAGTCAACGAGGATGGGCGCGTTTTCGTCGGACGCAGGATCGACAACAAGGAAGGCGACTGGTGGCAGATGCCCCAGGGCGGCGTCGACGAGGGTGAAGACCTTGAAGCCGCAGCCTTGCGCGAATTGGCAGAAGAGACCGGCGCGCGCGCAGAGCACGTGACCATCATCGACCGCATGGCAGACACCATCCGCTATGACCTTCCCGAAGAGCTCATTGGCAAGCTTTGGGGCGGCAAATATCGCGGACAGGAACAGGTCTGGTATCTGGCACGCTTTTCCGGCGCAGACGATGATATCGACCTCGAAGCGCACGACCCGGCTGAATTTTGCGATTGGAAATGGGCTGACCCCGAACAGCTTCCGCAACTGATCGTGCCGTTCAAGAAACGCGTTTACCGCGCTGTCGTGGAGGCTTTCCGGGAACTCGTCTGAGGCGTCAGTTGGCCTGGACAGGCTGTGCTTCTGGCAGGGTCGCCTCGGCAGTCATAACGGCTGCGCGCGGCCCGGCATCTATGGCTGCCACCAGCTGCCGCGTTTCAACGCAGCTGTCACCGCACAGCGATTGCACTTGTGCCAGTTTCTCGCGCGCTTTCACAAGTGCGCCCTTCTCTGCCAGCGCTGCACCTTCGCCTGAAAGAGCTGCCAGGTTCTTTGGATCGCGCACCAGCGCTTCGCGGTAGTAGCGAATTGCCTTTCCCTGAAGGTCGTCTGCACGCGCAGCTTCCGCAAGCATGATAAGGATCGGGGTGTACCCCGGATCCAGCGCAAGGGCGGCTTCGAATGCGTCGATTGCCGCCTGCGTTTCGCCCGAAGAAAGTGCCGATTGCCCCTCGGCGATCAGTACACCCGCACGGGGTGCCGGATCACGTTCATTGCCCCAGCTGACGCTCGCCGTAAGCGCAAGCGCAAGCGAAAGAGCGGCGGCGGCGGGAGCGAAACGCATGATTGTCTCCGAAAACGACTTAGACGCAGAAGGGCGCGGACTGGCCATTTACGCAGGCTATCACGACTTTTCTGCACGGGCGATGAAAAATCCGTCGGTGCCGTCATGGTGCGGAGTAAGGCGTGTGCCCTGCCCGCGCGATACGCCGACAGCCAGATCCGGCCTACTGGCTGCAAAGTCCTCGTGTCGCGACAAGAAGGCATCGAATTGGGAAGCACCTTCTTCGTCCAGCAGAGAGCAGGTGACGTAGATCAGGCGGCCGCCCGGTCGAACCAGACCTGCCGCGAGATTGAGCAGGCGGGACTGTAATTCGGTCAGCCGCGCCAGTTCCTTGTTATCGAGCCTCCAGCGCGCCTCCGGATTGCGACGCCACGTACCGGTGCCAGAGCATGGTGCATCGATCAGCACCGCATCGGCCCGGCCGATCAGGTCTGACAATACTTCCATTTCGCGGTCAGGGTTGAGCAACCGGGTTTCGATGTTGGTCGCGCCCGCACGCTCTGCCCTCGGAGCCAGCGCCTGAAGCCGGTTCCGGTCGGTGTCAGTCGCGATCAGCTTGCCGAGATTGTCCATCGCTGCTGCTAGGGCGAGCGTTTTGCCTCCGCCTCCGGCGCATAGATCAATAATTGTCTCACCCGGCCGCGCACCGACAGCAAGGCACGCGAATTGCGAGCCTGTGTCCTGGATTTCCAGCTTGCCTTCGCGCCACTCGGGCCATTGATCGACTTGGGTGCCGGTCGGGATCCTCAAGCCATGTGGCGCTTGCGTGGGCTCTGCTTCTACCGGCAGCTTCAGGGTCGCGCGTTCGGCCTTGAGCGTGTTGACACGAATATCCAGCGGGGCACGGTCCAGCAGCGCTTCTGCTTCCACGCCGTCAATCTCCGATTTCGCGAGGCGTTCTTCCAGCCATCTCGGAGCGATGCCGTCTTCGGCCACAGGTTCGTCTTCTGACAGCACATCTGGCCCGTATTTCGATCCATCGAACACGGCCCGTATAAGCTCATCCTGCTCGGCCAGGCGGAGCATTGCAGCACGGCCTGTTGTCGGCACGGGGCCGCAGGCGCGGATGGCCGCATAGACAAGCTCGCGTAGCGCGCGCCGGTCCTTGGACCCGGCAAAGCGGTTATTGCGAAACCATTCGGCTAGGATGCGGTCGGCAGGTGCGCCTTTCGATTGGGCGGACTGGATGATCCGATCGAGCAGTTCGATAGCAGTCTGGACACGCGCAGCGGGTGTCATGGTCTAGCGCGTCGGATAGTTTGGCGCTTCGCGAGTGATCGACACGTCATGGACATGGCTTTCGGCGAGACCGGCGTTGGTGATCCGCACGAACTGGGCGCGCTTGCGCAAATGCTCGATTGTCGCGCTTCCGGTATAGCCCATGGCCGCCTTGATACCGCCGACGAGTTGATGGATCACGGCTGCTGCGGGGCCTTTGTACGGCACCTGGCCTTCAATGCCTTCGGGTACCAGCTTCTGCTGGCTGACGTCGGCCTGGAAATAGCGGTCGGCGCTGCCGCGCGCCATCGCGCCCACGCTGCCCATGCCGCGATAGCTCTTGTAGCTGCGGCCTTGATAAATGAACGTGTCGCCGGGCGCTTCTTCGGTTCCGGCAAGCATCGAACCGACCATGATCGAGGACGCACCGGCAGCAAGCGCCTTGGCCGCATCGCCGCTCGTCCGCAGGCCGCCGTCACCGATGATCGGAACGCCGTGCTTCTCAGCCGCTTCTGCGCAGTCCATGATCGCGGTCAACTGCGGTACGCCGACACCGGCGACAACGCGCGTGGTGCAGATCGAACCGGGACCAATTCCGACTTTCACCGCATCCGCGCCCGCACCGCACAAAGCGCGCGTGGCTTCGGCTGTTGCGACATTGCCTGCGATGACCTGAACCTTGCTGGAAAGCTTTTTCACCCGCTCGACCGAGCGTGCCACGTCCTTGTTATGACCGTGGGCGGTATCAATCACGACGATGTCGACTTCGGCGTCGATCAGCGCTTCGGTGCGCTCGAACCCCTTGTCGCCAACCGTCGTTGCCGCAGCGACGCGCAGGCGGCCGGTGGCATCCTTGGTGGCGTGAGGATAGGCGACCGCCTTCTCGATGTCCTTGACCGTAATCAGCCCAACGCAGCGTCCATCATCATCGACGACCAGCAGCTTTTCGATGCGGCGCTGGTGCAGCATCCGGCGCGCCTCCTCCTGACCAGTGCCAAGCGGAACGGTGGCGAGGTTTTCGGTGGTCATCAGTTCGGCCACCGGCTGATTGGGATTTTCCGCAAAACGCACGTCGCGGTTGGTCAGGATGCCGACCAGCTTCCCGCCGCGATCCGTTACCGGAATGCCGCTGATGCGGTTCGCAGTCATGATCTGCTGGGCATCACCCAGCGTTGCGTCGGGAAGGATGGTGATCGGATTGACGACCATGCCGCTTTCATACCGTTTCACCGCGCGAACGGCGAATGCCTGGTCGGCGACTTCGAAGTTTCTGTGCAGCACCCCGATGCCGCCAAGCTGCGCCATGGCGATGGCCATGTCGGCTTCGGTAACGGTGTCCATCGCGCTGGAAACGACCGGAATGCTGAGCTGGATATCCCGCGTCAGGAAGGTCGACGTATTCGCCATCGAGGGCAGAATATCGCTTTCGGCCGGACGCAGCAGTACGTCGTCGAAAGTAAGGCCGAGGGGAATGTCGAGATGTGCCACGTGGAGAATCGCCTGCCGGAAGGAATGTGGCGGCCCATGTAACGACGGAATGTGAAACTAGCTAGAGGGCGAACCCTCTAACTTGCCTGACAGCTTGTCACCACGCCCACTTCCAAGGAGAAAGGATCGGAGACAGTGGGGGCTCACTCCGCCGTCCAGCCACCATCTACGCTCCAGTTCGCCCCGTTCACATTCTGCGCCTCATCGCGGCACAGGAACACGGCCAGCGCGCCAATTTCGGAAGGCTGGACGAATTTCTTGGTCGCCTGTTTTACGAGCAGAACATCGTTGATCACCTCGTCGCGGGTCATTCCGCGCGCCTTCATCGTATCGGGGATCTGGTTTTCCACCAACGGGGTCCAGACATAGCCGGGACTGATGCAATTGGCGGTAATGCCGTCTCCGGCCAGTTCCAGCGCGATCGTCTTGGTAAAACCGTCGAGGCCATGCTTGGCCGCGTTGTACGCGCTCTTGAAGGGGCTCGCGACCTTTGAATGCGCGCTGGCGGTGTTGATTATCCGGCCCCAGCCCGCTTTCTTCATATGCGGCACGGCAAGGCGCGTCGTGTGGAATGCAGCGGTCAGATTGAGCGCGATAATCGTGTCCCACTTGTCGAGCGGGAATTCCTCGACCGGGGCGACATGCTGCATGCCGGCGTTGTTGATCAGGATGTCCACCCGGCCAATCCCGGCCATCATGTCTTCGATTTGGGAAACATCGGTGAGGTCCGCCCCGCTGTGGGTCGCCCCTAACTCTTCGCACAGTGTGGCAATCTCGTCCGCATCGCCAAAGCCGTTCAGGACGATCTGCGCGCCCTCGTCCGCGAGGGCCCTCGCCGTTGCAAGTCCGATGCCGGAAGTAGATCCGGTAATAAGTGCGCGCTTTCCTTCGAGAAACATTTCGGGCCTCAAGTGTTGTGACTAGCAGGAGTGCCATCGCGCAGCAGCGCGGCACGGTCAATTGCGGGGAGGCAGGAATGCGGCTCAATCCATTTAATACTGACAATATCAAAGTACGCTCGAGCAGCGGCGGCGCGGGCAAGGCGAGCGGCATCGGCTGCGGGACGATCATTATCGCTGCAATTGGATATTTCGTTTTCGGCCTGGACCCGATGCAAACTGCCGCCACCGTCGAGGGGATGCAGCAAAACACCCAAGTTTCGGGGACGACCAATACGAATGAGGAGGAGGTCTGCAATTCCAGCCAGTATTCGCGGGAAGCCTGCAACGGGCTCCAGTCGCTCAACCAGACGTGGAGCCGCACCTTCGCCGAACAAGGGTATTCGGACACCTTCAAACAGCCGGAGCTTGACCTTTTTAGTGGCAATGTGCGCACCGCCTGTGGCGGCGGAAGCTCGGCGATGGGTCCATTCTACTGTCCGGCAGACCAGACAATTTACATCGACACCAGCTTTTACGATCAACTTGCGAAGATGGCTGGAAACCGCGGCGACTTCGCCCGCTATTACGTCCTAGCTCATGAGTATGGCCACCACATCCAGACGCTTACCGGCGTGTCCTCTCAAATCCGGTCAATTCAGCAGTCGCGTCCGGGTCAGGCGAACCAGCTCAGCGTGCTGATGGAACTACAGGCGGATTGCTATGCCGGCGTCTGGGCTGGCAAGAACCGAAATCTGATCGAACCCGGCGATATCGAAGAGGGTATGCAGGCAGCTGCTGCCATCGGTGACGATACCCTGACGCAAGGCCGCGTTTCCAAGGAAAACTTCACTCACGGGACCAGCGCCCAGCGCAGCCAGGCTTTGCGCCTGGGCTTGCAGGGTGACGATAGGAAATGTGACGCGATCACCAACGTCGGCTGATCTGAAAATAGAGGGCGCTGACCACAGTGGCCCGCGCCCTATTACTCACGCCAGGATCACTCCGCGGACGGTTCGGGATCCGCGCGAGAAGTCGCTTGCGACCAATCGAGATTGCGGGTCGCATACATCACCGCTGCCAGCGCAAAGAACATCGCGGTCGCTCCGACGATCAACGATGCTTCTTCAAGGCTGAGCAGCACGTAAAGGCCTGCATACAGGGCCGACAGCAGCCCGCCTATGAAGCCCGCTCGCTTCCATCCGCCCAGTACAGCCGCGCTATATGCCGTGAGCAATCCGATGATCGCGAAGCTGGCGATGACATAGGCCAGCGCAAATCCGGTCATTTCGGCAAATGCCAGCAGCAACACGAAGAACAGCACCAGCCCCGCCCCGGTCAGCAAGTATTCCGCCGCCGCAACGCGCGCGCCGCCTACGACATCGAACAGCAGGAAGGCGAGGAAGGTGAAACCGATAAACAGGAAACCGTATTTTACGCTGCGATCCACCTGCGCATAGATATCGGCAGGTTCGACCAGGTTGATTGTTGCAAATGCACTTTCCGATTGCTCGGCAGCTAGGCTCTCCGGCGCGTAGGCTTCCGCTTCGCGTACGTCAGGGTCGTTGGACTGCTGGCCCAGTGCAAGGTTGCCAATCGACCAGTTTGCTGAGAAGCCCTCGTCGCCGATCTCGCTGGAATCAGGCAGGAAGCGGCCCGCGAAACCCGGATGCTGCCATGCAGAAGTGACCTTCCAGTTGGTGTCACCCCCATTCGGATTGAGAGAGAGTGCGCGGCTACCGCACAAGTCGTACGAATATTCGAGATCAAGCTCTTCAGCGTCTGACCAATCGATCATACCATGAAAACCGCCACGGCGATTGGCTAAGTCGCTACCCGGATCGAGGTTGATACGCTTGCCGCCAATCTTGACGCTGGCATCACCGCGAAGACCGCGCGGATCGGAAATGCCAAACCGGATCACCGCTTCAGACAGGATCAATTGGTCGCGGCTTACCCCGAAGCTGGAGAGATCATCGGGCAATTCGAAACGCGCCTCACCGTCCATGCCGGCCTGAAATACGACAGTTTCGTAGATTGCCTTGCGCTTACGCTCGGTATCGAGAACGGTCGAAAGTGAGTGCTGAACAGGCTCAATTACCAGTTCGGAGCGCACTTCCTGGGTTCGCATCTCGGTCACACCGTCGACGAGAACAGGCGTTTGCTTTGTGCTCAGGTAAGGCACCGCGAGCACGGGGTTTGCAACAACCTGAGGGCTGCCTGCACCTGCCGTTATAGCCTCCTGTGCTACCCGCGCCTGATGCTGGCGATCTGTGACCAGCCCGTAGACCATCAGCATCGGAATGAGCAGCACAAGGCCGACTAGGCCCGCGATGACCAATTTCACTGTGGGGGATTTGTCCCGCATCGTTTCGTCTCCTTTTCGTACGACGAAACGTGCATTGTGAGCGGTGAATTGAATTTCGGGTGAACGTTTGGCATAGACAGGGGCGCCCGGAACTTTCGTGCCGGGCGCCCCCCTCTGTCCATGTGCGCAGGGCTACTGGCGCTTCAGGTCGGAAATTTCCTCGTCAATAGCTCGCAGCGCTTCGGCGCGCTCGCTGGCGGTTAGGTTGCGATCGGCAGCCACTGCCTTGCGCGCCGATTTCACTGCTGAAAGCGCAATCCGGTTAGCGTTGGCCTCGCAGACGAACATGGTCGTCCGCCCCTTTGCATCGACTTCAGTCGCAACGATATTCGTCTTGTCCTTGCAGCGCAGGACTACCTTCGGCGCGGACTCATGAGCCAAGGCCGCTTCTGCGCGCGCTTCGGTGACCGCTTCCATCGCTTCGGCCCGGGCTTCGGCGGCATCGGCATGTGCCTCGGCAATGGAGATCGAGATCTCGCGCTGCATATTGGCCCTGCTCATCGCCGACTCGGCGAGATCAGCCTGCATTTCAGCAAGGTCGGCTTCGAGCTCGGCACGTTCCTCGGCTGTCATGTCCCGGCGATAGCGGCGCACAACCCGGCGTTCGCCGTCCTTGTCGACAATGACCTGTTGCTCCACGCGAACATCTCGGTCGATGTCGATGACCGCATCGAGGTCCTGGTCCACATCCGGCGCGGGCGGTGCTTCAGGCGGCGGCGGGGCGAGCGGAGCCGCAGATACCGGCATGACCCACTCCGGCGGCGCCTCGGGAGCAGACGGAGGGGCAGGCGCGGCCGTGGCTTCGGCAAAGCAGAACGAAGCGGTCAGCGGGACAGCCAGAAATGCAGAGGCCACAGCGGCACGGCCCGTAAGGCGGCGACGCGGCGAAATATCGGACATGGATAAACTCCTGAGACGATGGATTATCGATTTGTCCCCTAGAACTGGGCAGGCCATCGGCGCAGCGAGCGCAGGGCGCGGCGCTATTGCCGGACGGCGAGCAAAATCTGCGATTACGCCCGCATAAGCGGCGCGCTCATCGGGCGAACGGGCCGAGACGACACGGGCGTCACAATAGGCCTCCTGGTCGCGGCGCAGTGCACTCCAACCGAGCCAACCCAGCGGATTGAACCAGTGAATGGCAAATAAAGGCTGCACGGCCATATTGACCACGAGGTCTCCACCGCGGTGGTGCGAAAGTTCATGCTCGATGGCGAGATCGCGAACTTTCCGCGCCCGGCTTGCCATGAAGCCCTCGGGAAGCGCAATAACGCGGTCAATCACGCCAAATGCCATAGGGCCGGAAATTGCCGGGGTTTCGATCAAGCGGATCGAGCCGACTTCGCCAACAGGAACGGCATCTTCGAGCAGTTCGCGGCGCAGCTCGAAATAGAGCCAGAACCGGCGAACCAGCATAACGGCCGCGCCGCCAAGCCATAGCAATAGCAGCGGCGTGAGAAAGTCAGCGGGCTGCGGCGTGCTTGCGAGAACCACGGGCGCAGTTGCACTGGTGTCTGCTAGAGGCATGGCGATGGTGTCAGGCTGCAAGGCAAAGCTCGAACCCACACCTTCTACTTCCGGCGCCAGCGGACGCATCCAGCTGGGTAGCGTGAACGGCGGTATCAGCAGCCGGGCGAGCGGCAGGAACCACAGGGCATAAGCCGCCCCGGCGCCGAAATGCCGCGAGACGGGCCGCCGCAAGATCATTACCAAGGCGATCAGCACACCAGTCCAGACCAGCGTATCGAACAGGAACCAGTCCCAATATTCGCGCAAGAGATCGATCATTTCCGCATCTCCTTCAACAATGCCTCGATCTCTTCCAGATCGGCATCCGTGAGAGCTTCATTCTCGGCAAGTTGGGCAAACAGCGGGGCCGCGCGGCCGCCGAACAGGCGATCGACCAAACGGCGAGATTCGCCGCCGACGTAATCGGACCGTTCGATCAGGGGATGATAGAGAAATTTGCGCCCCTGCGGCTCTGTGCCGATCACGCGCTTCGAAACAAGCCGGCCCAGCAGGGTCTTCACAGTTGGGATCGACCAGTCATTTGCAGCGCAGACACGGTCGCAGACTTCGGAAGCCGACAGCGGACTTTGCGTCCAGAGCGCTTCCATGACTGCGTGTTCGGCTTCGCTGATCCGGTCGCCCAATGCCTGCTTGCGCTTCGTCAATTTCCCATCTCCCAGACTCGAATTTCGATTCCGACTACGTTTGTAGACGTAAAGACTACGGTTGTAAACAGTCGGGCTAAATCCCGGTTATATCCACCAAACAGCGCCCGAAAAATTCGCGCAATCGTTCATCTGTGCAGGCCGCCAGAAAATCGACCAACAGCGACCCACTGGGCAATTTCATATTGCGGCGATGTGCGTTATCCCCTCACCCATGCTCAAGCTTCTCATCGCACCGCTCGCCCTGATTTCCGCTCAAATCTCCGCTCAGGACGCTGCCGAGCCTCCTCAATATGAAACAACGCTGGTCATTCTGGAGACGACGGCGGGGGACATTACTGTGGAGCTTGAAACACAAAGAGCGCCGATAACCGCGAACAATTTCCTGCGCTACGTCGATGAGGACCGGTTTGACGGTACCGTGTTTTACCGCGCCATGACGCTGGACTGGGATGCGCCGAATGGTCTCATCCAGGCCGGTGCACAACATGATCCTGACCGGGTGCTCCCCGCCATCGCGCACGAGCCGACCAGCCTAACCGGCGTCCTGCACACCGAGGGGGCGCTCTCGATGGCGCGAAACGCTCCGGGCAGTGCGAACGGAGATTTCTCCATCATATTGCGGGAACAGCCCTTCATGGATGCCGATCCTGACAATCAGGATCCCGAACGCCAGGCAGGCTACTCCGCTTTCGGCAGGGTCGTAGATGGATGGGATGTGGTGCTCGCGATCCATGCGATGCCGACCGACCCCGAAGCGGGCGAAGGGTGGATGAAGGGCCAGATGCTTGCTGAACCCGTCACCATCGTTGACGCGCGGCGGGTAGAAGCCATTTCAGCGGACTAGCATTCCTCGGCAGTATTATCCGGTATGGGTCCGGGCGGAATGCGGGCAGCGCTCATGTAAAACGGATCGGACCTGAGCTTGTGCCCGTCGCCATACGCTTCGCCCAGAGCAGCGTAAAGCGCGGGGTCATACGCCGCCAAGTCACCGTGGTTGAGAATGCGCGTGCCATCCACCACCACCAGCCTGTTCGAATTGAACCAGATCTGGGTGCCCTCGGCCCAATATTCCTGAATAGTCGTGGTCGCATATTCGTTGAGCCACAGATCGGTCGACAGCGCGTTGGCATACGCCGCCTCGATCCGGGCAAATAACCCTGCGTCGACCGCCTGGATCGCGAACAAGACGTTGTGCGCCATCTCATGCACGAAGATCGTCTCGCCATAGTAGCGCGATGAGGGGAGGCCCAGCACGTCCTCTTCCGATCCGGCAGTGCGTTCACCCCCGATGCCGCGTGCGCGTTCGTCCCAATATTGCCTGTCTGTTTTGGCCCCGATACGCACATCATAGTGTTTCAGCTCGCACCGTGTGAGGCGGGGGTCGTCACGGGCTGGCCTGGTCCAATGCGCCTTGTCCGGGAGGTCGAGTAGCGCCTCGTCTTCAGCAATAATTGCGACGCGGTAGTCGTTGCCGGCGAGCCACGCGGCGAATTCAGGTCGATGGGAAAGCATTCCCCGCGCCATATCGCGTGCGGCGATCAGCGCCTTCGGTTCCACCTTGCTTGAGGAAAGCACCGGGATGCCGCGCGCCGAAAGGTACTGGGTATAGAACTGCTCTGCCCCTACCGATTGCGGCGGGGGAGCTACGGTGGCGCACGATGTCAGGCCCGCGGCGGCACCGATCACGATCAACTTCGATCCCAACTGGCGCAGTATCGTCACACCCCCTTCGCCCGATACCTTGCCAAATCCACTGCCATCTGTGCTGCGCGGAAACCCTTTCCTGCGAGCAGCCGCTTGAAGTCCGCCGCATGATCGAAATGCTGCAACTGGCGTCGATAGTAATTTACGTATTCGAGACCGGCGAGAGCAGCACAAACGCTTGCTGCCAAGCGGTCGGCAAAGGATGCGGAAATTGAAGGATATATCCAGCTGGCGGCAGCGAAGCCGACAGCCAAAATGCTGCCAGCCAGCAGAGGCTTGTCGAGCTTGTCAGCCAGCGCAAGGCTGGACTGCAAGTTGCCGGGCCGCCCCTCGAGAGCGTGAAGTTTTCCGCGCCAGTAGAGGCCGCCCACCAGCAAGAGCCCGCACATGGGCAGAAATACAAGCCAGGTCAGTGGGCCCAGCCCACCGCCGGTCGCATAAGCCAAATACGTAACGGCCGCTGGCACGAACACGACATTCGCCAGCTCGAGCTTCCAGTATTGCGAGAGGCGTCTGCGCAGCTTTTCGCGGGAAGTTGTTTTCCCCATACGCCGACGCCCTTCGCTCGCCCTACTCTAGTAGACCCGCTTCTTGGGTTCGATATAGTCGACGTCGTCGGTGAGCGTGTATTCGTGCACCGGACGATAGTCGATCTTCACACCGCCGCCGTTTCCGCCCCAGCCATCGAACCATGCGATGGTGTGCTTCATCCATTCGCTGTCGTTGCGATCAGGGAAGTCCTCATGCGCGTGGGCGCCGCGGCTTTCCTTGCGGTTTTCAGCCGAAGCGATGGTAACATTGGCCTGCGCCATGAGGTTGTCGAGCTCGAGCGTCTCGATGAGGTCGCTGTTCCAGATCAGCGAGCGGTCGTAGACTTTCACGTCTTCCATCCGCTTGTTGACGTCCTGTAGCTGCTTGACGCCTTCGCTCAGCAGCTTGCTGTCGCGGAATACGGCAGCGTGCTTCTGCATGCTCTTCTGCATGTCGGAGCGCAGCGTTGCGGTGGGTATATCGCCGTCAGCATAACGGAAATGGTCAAGACGCGTCAGCGCAAGATCGGCGCTGTCCTTGGGCAGTTCATCATGGCTGACGCCAGGCTTGACGATTTCCTTCAAGCGATGGCCGGTCGCGCGGCCAAATACCACGAGGTCGATCAGCGAGTTCGAGCCAAGGCGGTTCGCGCCATGGACCGACACACAGGCCGCCTCGCCAACAGCGAACAGGCCAGGGACGATCTTTTCCGGATCCTTGGGATCGCCTGCCATCACCTCGCCGTGATAGTTACAGGGAATGCCGCCCATGTTGTAATGCACCGTCGGCGTAACCGGCAGCGGCTGCTTGGTCAGGTCGACGCCGGCAAAGATTTTGCCGCTTTCGGTAATTCCCGGAAGCCGTTCGCCAAGCACCTTGGGGTCGATATGGTCGAGGTGCAGGTAAATGTGATCGCCATCGGGGCCGACGCCGCGGCCTTCCCGCATTTCAAGTGCCATCGAGCGCGACACAACGTCGCGTGATGCGAGGTCTTTCGCCGAGGGAGCATAGCGTTCCATGAACCGCTCACCTTCGGAGTTGGTCAGGTAACCGCCCTCGCCGCGCGCACCTTCGGTGATGAGTACACCTGCACCGTAAATGCCGGTGGGGTGGAATTGCACGAATTCCATGTCCTGCAGAGGCAGGCCAGCACGCAGCACCATGCCGCCGCCGTCACCGGTGCAGGTATGGGCAGAAGTCGCGGTGAAATAGCAGCGTCCATAGCCGCCCGTGGCCAGCACGACAGCATGGCTGCGGAACCGGTGGATAGTCCCGTCGTCGAGACACATGGCGATGACGCCGCGGCAAACCTTGCCGCCCGGACCGTCTTCCATGATCAGGTCGAGCGCGAAATATTCGATGAAGAAGTCCGCGTCGTACTTCAGGCTCTGCTGGTAGAGCGCGTGGAGCATGGCATGACCGGTGCGGTCGGCAGCAGCGCAGGTGCGCTGAACCGGTGGGCCTTCGCCCATGTTCTGCATGTGGCCGCCGAAGGGGCGCTGGTAGATCGTGCCGTCGTCATTGCGGCTAAAGGGCACGCCTGCGTGTTCAAGCTCGTAAACTGCCTGAGGTGCTTCGCGGACCATGTATTCGATCGCGTCCTGATCACCGAGCCAGTCGGAACCCTTGACCGTGTCGTACATATGCCACGACCAGTGATCGGGGGTGTTGTTGCCGAGGCTGGCAGCAATGCCGCCCTGCGCCGCAACGGTGTGCGAACGGGTCGGGAAGACCTTGGTGATGCAGGCGGTGCGCAGGCCGCTTTCGGCGCTGCCCATCGTGGCGCGAAGTCCAGATCCGCCAGCACCTACGACGACAGTGTCATAGGTATGGTCGATAATCGGATAGCTACGGCCGCCAATTTCAAACGTGTCGGTGCGGGCCATCAGGCGGCTCCTCCGAAAGCGAAGCGCGCGATCGATACGAGACCGAAAGCTGCGCCGCCAATTGTTACAAGGTTGAGAAGTGTAAGCACGCCGAACTTGGTGCCGGCGTTATGGACATAATCCTCGATCAGGACCTGAAGCCCCAGCCGCGCGTGCCAGAATACGCTGACAATCAGCAGCGCCAGCGCCGTGGCTGGCAGTGTCTGCGATGCCCATCCGGTCATCGTCGCATAATCGTAGGACGGCAGCAGCGCGAGGCTGACAAGCAGGAAGAGCATCAGCACGAGATTGCCGATGGCGGTGAAGCGCTGCACCAGCCAATGATGCGCGCCTTCATGCGACGGGCCCAGCCCGCGCACGCGTCCGATGGAAGTTCCGTTACCCATGGGTCAGGCTCACTTGAAAAGGATGAAGGCCCAGAACAGGGCCGTGAAGAAAATTGCGAGGATCGGCGAGAGCACGGACCAGAATTTGTTCGTGTCCAGTTCGTAACCCGCGCCGATATCCAGCACGAAATGGCGCAAGCCGCTCATCATGTGGGTGAAGAAGGCCCAGCTAAGGCCAACCAGCACGATCATGCCGATGGGCGAACCCATCAGATCAGCGAAGGTCGCATAACTTTCCGCGCCGCCTGCCATCGCGCCCAGCCACCAGAGCAGGACACCGAGGCCGACCACTGCCAGCCCATCACCGGTAACGCGGTGCAGGATGGATACCGCCATGTGCGGTCCCCATTTCCAGATTTGCAGATGCGGTGAGAGCGGGCGATTTGCCATGCGACACTTCCATAACCATGAATTTGAGCCGCCTCCTTAGCGTAACAGCAGTGCAAGGCAAGGCGTGCAGCCTCGACAAAAGGCGCAAATTTTCGAATAGCGTGATGCATGACATGCATCTTACTCACCGGCTCGTCCCGCGGCATAGGGGCTGCTGCCCGTACGGCACTCGAAGCGCGCGGCGCGAAAGTGATCGGACAATCGACCTCGGGCGAGGGTTTCGGAACTCTTGCTGCGGATTTTCGCGATCCCGATGCTCCGCATCAATTGTGGGACGCTGCACTCCGGCAAGCTGGAGGTGAAATCGATGTTCTCGTCAACAATGCGGGCCTGTTCGATCCCAATCCCATAGATCAATCCGACGAAGACTGGCTGCAAGGCTGGGAGCAGACCATGCGGATCAACCTGACCGCCTCCGCCCAATTGAGCAGGCTGGCAGTGCGGCACTGGATTGAACGGGGGACGACAGGCAGGATCGTCCACGTGGCCAGCCGCGCCGGACATCGCGGCGATTCGCCCGCGCACTGGCATTATGCGGCCAGCAAGGGCGGGATGCTGGCGATGCACAAGACCATCGCGCGGCAATATGCGGCGAACGGCATCCTCAGCTTCGCCATTACGCCTGGGTTCACCGATACCGCGATGGCGGGAGACTACTTGGACAGCCGCGGGGGCGAAGGCCTGCTGGCTGACATACCGCTGGGCCGCGTGGCTGAGCCGGAAGAAATCGCACGCATCGTTGAATTCCTCTCGCTGGACGCCCCGCCATCGCTTACTGGCGCGACGCTCGACGCGAATGGAGCCAGTTATGTTCGTTAAGGCTTTCGCCGCCGCGTTTTCCCTGTGCCTCGCTGCCTGCACTGCGGTGCCCTTGTCGGAACCAGAAAGCGCGGGCCCTCTTGCCGAGCCCTCGCCCCCTGCGGTCGTAAAAGGTCACGAAATGCAGATGGCGTTTCTCGGTGCGTGCGAACGCTGGGATGAATGGGCCAAACCGGCCCCGCCGTTCCAGTTGATGGGCAACAGCTGGTATGTCGGCACCTGCGGCATATCGTCAGTCCTCATAACAGGTGAAGACGGGCATATCCTTATCGACAGCGGCGTTCCCGAAGCCGCCCCGCTCGTGCTCGCCAACATCGCCGCGCTCGGCTTTGACGCCAAGGACATTCGCTACATCCTGATGAGCCATGAGCATTTCGATCACGTCGGCGCGCACGCAGCCTTGAAGGAGGCGACAGGCGCGCAGATCGTGGCATCGCAAAAGGCCAAGCCGGTGCTGGAAACCGGTGTGATCGCCGCTGACGACCCACAGGCCGATGCGGGACACCCGGACATGACCCCCGTGAAGGTCGATCTTGTGGTCGAGGACGGCGAAGTCCTGAGCCTCGGCCAATTGCAGGTCACAGCCCATGCCACGCCCGGCCATTCACCCGGAGCGCTTAGCTGGACATGGTGGTCCTGCTCGCTGCCCAGCGAACCGCCAGTGTGCAATCGCTTCGCCTACATTGACAGCCTCTCCGCCGTCTCAGCCGACGATTACCGCTTTACCGATCACCCCGAGATGGTGCGAGCGTTTCGAACCAGCATCGACAAGGTCCGGTTATTGCAATGCGATTACTTGGTGACACCCCATCCATCGGCCGGCTCGATGCTTGATCTGATGAGCGGAGAGTACGGCCTGTTTCTGCACAAGGGTTGCGGCTTTTATGGAGAAAGGTTGAGCCAGCGCCTCGATGAGCGCCTTGCAAAGGAAACCGCGAAATGAGCGCCTGGAAGCTATCGACCGAAGCGCCAAAGCCTGTGGTGCAGGCAGCTCTGCTCGCGCATGACGAGGCTTGGGACTTCCCCGAAGAGCTGGTGGTCTCTGGCCGGGAAATCCAGGAGGACAAACCTGATGACTGGATCCTTGAAGTCTGGCTGGAGCGCAAACCGACGGCGGCGGACAAGCGCGCGGTCACGGCGCTGTTCGAGGGGCGATCCTGCAAGTTCCAGACTGAGCAACTGCCGGATCAGGACTGGGTAACACTAAGCCAGCAAGGGGTGGAGCCGATACGCGCTGGGCGATTCCACGTTCGCACTCCGGACCACGATCCCGATCCCCAGATGGTCGATTTTGCCATTCCCGCCAGCCAGGCCTTCGGGACTGGCCAGCACGAAACCACGGCCGCCTGCCTGGCCATGCTCGACCTGATGAAGCGCGAAGGGCTGTCCGTTCGCAACCATGCCGATATCGGGACCGGGACAGGCCTGCTGGCGTTTGCCGCCATGCACCTTTGGCCCGCGGCACTGGCGACCGCATCCGACATCGACGAAGTCTGCGCCGAAGTGGTCGAGGAAAATGCCATGGCCAATGGGGTGCCCCTGGGCGGAGGGGGCGGCGAGCTCACCATGATCATTGCACCCGGCATGGATCACCCCTTGCTAAGGGCGCGCGCGCCGTATGACCTGTTGATCGCCAACATCCTTGCCGGGCCGCTGGTTGAGCTGGCACCGGACTTTGCACAGTCGATCACGCCAGGTGGCAGCTTGCTCCTGGCAGGGTTGCTGCAAACACAAGAGGCAGAAGTACGCCGCGCCTATCGCGCTCAGGGGCTTCGGCTTGCGCGCCGCGTCACCAATGGCGACTGGTCGATACTCTGGCTCCGCAAGAGCCGTGTTCGGTGAAGCGGCGCGGTGCGGTCAGGATTGCGGGCGCCCTGTTGGCCGCGCCCTTCGCACTGGCCGCGCTCTTTTTCGTGACTGCCTGGATCGGCAGCTCAGTTCCTCGCAATGCAGACTGGACGCAGGCCGAAGACGGCATCGTCATCATGATCGAAACGAACGGTGTCCACACAGGTATCGTCATGCCGGTCGTCAGCGAAGTCAAAGATTGGCGTGAGACTTTTCCTTCGGCCGGAATGCCGCGTGAAGACGGGAGAATCCCCACTCACATCGCCATCGGTTGGGGCGAGAAAGAAGTGTTCCTCAACACCCCCACTTGGGGTGATCTGAAGGCATCCACAGCATTGCGGATTGCCTTTCGCGGCGGGGAAGGCCTGATGCGCGTTGGCCACTACGTCTGGCCGCAGCCTTCTGAATATCACCGGCCGATGGTGCTGCGTCCTACTGAGTACCGAATCCTCGTATCGGAAATAGAAGCGGCCCTGCCTCCTCTGGCTGCGGGCCAAACTAGGTTTAGTCACACCAGCTTCGAGACAGGCGCGCGAAATTACGATGCGCTCGGCCGCTATACCTTGTCCAATACCTGCAATCAGTGGGTCGGCGATACTCTGGCAAAAGCGGGCATGAAGATCGGCTACTGGACTCCGCTTGCCGGCGGCGTGATGAAGTGGGTTCCGAAGCCAGAGACCCGTTAGACGCCGCTCTGGGCAGTAACGCGTTCGTGGTAGTCGACCACCGCCCTCGTCACAGATTGCATCATCTCGAAACGAGCCTGGTAAGACGTGCGTGTACGGCCGATCAATACCGCGAGGGCATACCGTTTGCCATCAGGTGCCGTCAGTACGCCCACATCGTTGTAGCCCGAATGGTCACCGGCATAGACTTGCCCGGTCCCTGTCTTGTGAGCAATCGTCCAGCCGCTCGGGACCCCGCCCTTCAGCCTCTGCGGGCCGCTTCTGGTCTTTTCGAGCGTCGACAAGATAAGCCGTGTCGATCCTTCCTTCAGCAATTCGCCCCGTGCCAACCGCGCCAGGGCCGTGGCTATACCAACCGCGCTGGCACCATCGACCGGGTCAGCCAGATAGCCTTCAAAAGCGCTCTGCCTGACCGCATCCGGAACATCGTCCCTCACATCGAAGAAGGTATTGCCGACCGAGTAACGCTGATCCCATTCTAGCCCGGCAATGGCGCTCTGTTTCGCACGTTCATCGACGCCGAACCGTACACCGCCGATCTGCTTGCGCTGGAAAAATGCCTCGACGGATTGCGGGCCGCCGATCCGGCGGAGCAAGCGGTCATTCGCCGTATTGTCACTCTGTGTGAGGGCGCGCTCGAACAGGTCGCGGTAGTCGGTGGCGTATTGCCCCTGCACCGTCACGATGTTGCGCACAGGCTGGTAGAACACTGTCAGGTCTTCGCGCCGGATGGTGACTGGCTCGGAAAGGTCCAGTTTCCCCCTATCGACACGGTCCAGCGCCGCGAGTGCGACCCACAGTTTCGTCACGCTCTGCTGGGGGAACAGAGTTTCGCCATTGAATGCCATTTCCGCACCGCTAGCTAACTCGACTACACCTATCCCAAATTCGCCAGCGAAGCCCTCCCCGATCTCGGATAACCGTGCCTCGAGCGCTTTCTGCTCTGCGCTTAGTGGCGGGGCGACCTCGACGGTTTCAAGTGCAGGAACGCTCTGTTCAACCTGCGACGCACGTTCGGCCGGCTGCTGAACGCACGTCGCGAGCAGGAAGAAGCCGCAAACCAGCAGCAGGGTGATCGTTACGAAGGGGCGGGTCACATTCAAGGGAACACTGGCCAGCGTGCAAGTTTCCGAAAAGTCTGGATTATTCTGCTGCCGCGACGATAGCGGCCCATTCCGCCTCGTCGATTACCTCGATCCCCAAGTCTGCCGCCTTCTTGAGCTTGCTGCCGGCACCGGGTCCAGCCACGAGCAAGTCGGTCTTGGCACTGACCGAGCCGCTCGCCTTGGCGCCGAGACGTTCGGCCTGCGCCTTTGCCTCATCACGGCTCATGGTTTCCAGCTTGCCGGTAAAGACGACGGTCTTGCCTGCGACCGCGCTGTTTTTCGTTTCAACCTCATATCGCGGGGGCGAAACCTGCGAGAGGATATCCTCCCAAACTTCGCGATTGTGATCTTCATGGAAGAAATCGCCCAGCGCTTCGACGACAGCGGTTCCGATACCGTCGATCGAGGTCAACGATGCCGCGGCATCTGCATCACCTTCGCTTGCTGATTGTGCAATGGTCCTCAGCGCCGGAAGCTCGTGGAAATGTTTCATCAGATCGCGCGCCGTGACCGCCCCGACATGACGGATACCAAGACCGAAGAGCAGGCGTGCAGCGTCCGGCTCGCGCCGCGCTTCGATGCTGGCAAGGAGGTTGTCGACCGACTTCTCCTTCCACCCTTCGAGCGCAAGGATTTCTTCGCGGCGCTCTCTGAGGCGGAAGATGTCGGCGGGGCTTTCCAGCCAGCCAAGAGCGAAGAACTGGTCGATGGTTTTTTCGCCCAATCCATCGATATCGAGCGCGCCCCGGCTGACGAAATGCTTGAGCCGTTCAGTCCTTTGCGCAGGGCAGATAAGGCCGCCGGTGCAGCGCACGTCGACTTCGCCGTCCTCGGCGACCGCTTCGCTACCGCATTCGGGACAATGGTCCGGGAATACGAACGGCTCGCGCGCCGCATCGCGGGTCAAATTCTCGACGACTTGCGGGATGACATCGCCTGCTCGCTGAATGACAATCCGGTCGCCGGGACGCACGCCAAGGCGTTCGATCTCGTCGCGGTTATGGAGCGTGACATTGGTTACCGTCACTCCGCCGACCAGCACCGGCGCCAGCCTGCCGACCGGTGTCAGCTTGCCAGTGCGGCCAACCTGGATATCGATTTGCTCGAGCGTCGTTTCCGCGCGCTCTGCGGGGAATTTGTGGGCCAGCGCCCAGCGCGGTGCCTTGGCAACGAAGCCGAGCCGTTGCTGGTAATCAAGCCGGTCGACCTTGTAGACCACGCCATCGATTTCGTACCCAAGGTCGGGCCGCGCCCTGCCGATGGTTTCGTAATGTGCGATCAATCCCTCTACGCTGTCCACGCGGGTGAATAGCGGCGAGATCGGGAAACCCCATTGCCGCAAGACCGCAACCATATCGTACTGCGTTTCGGCGGGCACTTGCGAAGCAGCGCCCCAGCCATGTGCCCAGAACCGCAACGCCCGCTTGGCCGTGACGCTGGCATCCTTCTGGCGCAGCGATCCGGCAGCGGCATTGCGCGGGTTCGCGAACAGCTTCGCACCGGCTTCTTGCTGCGCAGCATTTAGCGCAGCAAAAGCCTGTTTTTCCATGTAGACTTCGCCGCGCACCTCGAACACCTCAGGCGGGGTTTCGGTGACCAATTGCTGCGGTATATCTGAGATATGCGCGACGTTCGGCGTGACGTCTTCGCCCACCTGCCCGTCGCCGCGCGTGGCCGCCACGACCAGTTTACCGTTTTCATATCTAAGCGAGCATGAAAGCCCGTCGATCTTGTCCTCCGCCGTGAAAGCCACGGGATCGCTATCATCAAGCGCAAGAAAACGCCTGACGCGCGCAGCCCATTCCGCGACTTCTTCCGCGTTGAACGCGTTATCGAGGCTCATCATCCGAACCTCGTGGGTGACCTTGCTCAGCGGTGATGCAGCGATAGCAAAGCCGACCTTGCGCGAAGGCGAATCGTCACGGACAAGGTTCGGGAAAGCAGCCTCAATCGCCGCATTTCGCCGCACCAGCGCGTCATATTCCGGATCGGTGATCTCCGGCGTGTCTTCCGCATGATAGAGCCGGTCGTGATAAGCGATCTGTTTTGCCAGCCGCATCAGTTCGTTGGCCGCGTCGGCTTCGCTCATGTCCACAGGTGCGGTTTGCTTGATTCCCATGCTGCGCGCTATGCATCAGCGGAGGCACGGGGAAAAGTGCCACGCGGTCGCATCGCCAAATTGGGGGAAATTTGATGATCGATCGTATCTTGAAAGCAGGCATTACTGCGAGCGTCGGCCTCATGGCCCTGCTTTATGTTGCGCATAATATCGCGAACCTGCAGCAGGCCCATGATTTCTTCGTCTACACGACCAGCCACGCCGATCAGGAGGCTTACCCGGTTACCCTTCTGCCAGTTCCGCCGGGTTTCCTCATTGTCATCGCGATGGTTATCGTATTCGCCCTGGAGGGTGCGGCCGGACTGCTTGGCCTCTACGGGGGTTGGAAGTTACTGAGCTTGCGCAATGCCGACGTCGCCACGTTCGAAGCTGCGAAAAAATGGGCCAAGATAGCAATGGGCCTTGCTGTGCTGAACTGGTGGGGCCTGTTCCAGGGCGTCGCGATTGCAGGATATCAACTCTGGCAGATGCCGCTTGGCCAAGGGCCCTTCGATGGGTCCTGGGTTTACGGCGCGATGGCCATGATGACGCTCATTTACGTCAGCATGAGAGAGCCTGACCCGGCAAGTTAACGCGCTTCGCTGCCGGTAAGCACGATATTAAGCGGCTCTGGCTTGATCTGCCATTCGCCGCGATCGAAGTTCATGCGGTAATAGCTCCAGCCGTGCGGGCCATTGGCGTAATAGCCGCCCCATCCAAGGCACTCTGCGGGGCTGTCGCAAACGAATTCGTGTACGTCAAAAATGGCAGCCGCCTGCCCTGTATCGGTAGCGACAATGTCGAGACCGTCACGCTTGCACCGCGATAAAGGTGACAGCTCGGGAAAGCGCGCGATCAGGGCCCGCTCGACGTCCGGATCGAGTGGGCGCGGCAGCGAGTCCGAAAAATGCGGATGCACATAGCCCGCCGCAGCGCAGACAACGGGATATGGCCGCTTTTTCTGTGCGAAATATTTGCCCAGCCGGTATTCAAGCAAGGCAAGGCGCGGCCTCTGGATATTCTCGTAATAGCCGGTCTCCGCCGATGGCAGAGGTGCGGAGTAACGAGGCAGATATTGCGAGCAGGCCGCCAGAAGCCCGGCGCTCGCGATTGCGAATATTGTCCGGATCGTCGTCATGCGGGCAAAACGCGCAACCTGCCGACAAGTGCCTGCGATCAGGCTTTTTCCAGCAACCTGTCCGCCTGCGCGCGCGCTTCGGGAGTCACCTCGGCGCCGCTGAGCATCCGGGCGATTTCTTCCTGACGACCGCCATCGTCGAGCAAGGACACACTTGTCTTGGTAACCGTGCCTTCGGACGATTTGGCAATCATGTAATGCGTGTCCCCGCGCGCCGCGACTTGCGGGCTATGCGTGACAGCCAGCAACTGTCCATTGCTCGCCAACCGAGCGAGGCGTTCGCCGATCGCGCTGGCGACCGCGCCGCCGACACCGCGATCAATCTCGTCGAAAATGATCGTGGCCGCCCCGCCCTGCTCGGCCAAGGCGACCTTGAGCGCGAGGATAAAGCGCGACAATTCGCCGCCGCTGGCAATCTTGTTGAGCGGGGCAAAAGCGGCGCCCGGATTGGTGGCGATGAGGAATTCCACGCTGTCCATCCCGTGCGCGCCCCAGCGCTCTTCCGGAAGCGTTACAATGTCCGTCTTGAACCGCGCCGCGTCGAGTTTGAGCGGAGCAAGCTCGCGTGCGACCGCTTCATCCAGTCGCAGCGCTGCCGCAACACGGCTGGCATGGAGCGCCTCGGCCTCGGCCTTGTAACGATCGCCGGATGTCTTCGCCGCCTGTTCAAGCGCATCAAGCTCGGCTTCGCCGCCTTCGATGGAATCGAGTTCGCTGCGCATCTCGCGCATCTTGTCGGGCAATTCGTCCACTTCGCAGCGGTGCTTGCGGGCCAGAGCGCGCAATTCGAACAGCCGCGTTTCCGCTGCATCGAGTGCCTGCGGATCATGCTCCATCGCTTCTGCCGCGGACTGGAGCTTGTCCTCCGCTTCGCCCGCTTCGATTACCGCCCGGTCGAGGGCCTGAAGTGCTTCGGCCAACAAAGGATGTTCTTCGGCAATCCGGTCAAGCCTTCTCGCGGCGACGCGCAGGGATGCCAGGGGAGAATCCGAACCTTCCCAGATATGCCGCAGCTCTTCCAGATCGCCCGCAAGCTTCTCGCCCTTTTGCATGGAGGCCCGGGTTTCTGCGAGGCGTGCTTCTTCTCCCGCTTGCGGTTCCAGCGTTGTGAGTTCCGAAAGATGGGCAAGCAGCAGGTCCTGGTCCAGCTTTGCCTGCTCCAGCGCATTCTTCGCCTCGGCCAGCTGCTGTTCGGCGGCGCGCCATGTGGTCCATGCCTTGCTGACCCGCACAGCGTCAGCACCGGCAAAGCGATCGAGCAGCGCGCGGTGGCCGCGAGGGTTCACCAATCCGCGATCATCGTGCTGTCCATGCAGTTCGACGAGGTGGCCCGCCATCTCGCGCAGCAAGCCCACGCTGACAGGCTGATCATTGACGAAGGCCTTGCTCTTGCCATCGGCCTTGAGCTGTCGCCGGACGATCAGCGGTTCGCCTTCCTCTACGTCGATATCTGCGTCGTCGAGCAGTTCGGCAAGCAAGTCAGGCAGAGCCGCGAATTCAAAACTGGCCGTGGCGCTGGCCTTGCCTTCACCACCGCGAACAAGACCACTGTCGGCACGGTTGCCCAGCACCAGGCCTAGCGAATCAAGCAGGATCGACTTGCCCGCCCCCGTCTCTCCGGTAAGCACACCGAGCCCGCGCCCAAAATCAAGGTCGAGCGCTTCGATGAGCACGATATTGCGGATGGCCAGCCTGGTGAGCATCGCTGCACGGTCTAGACGACGTGCAAGGCTACGTCATCCTCCCTTTGTTCTTTTCGAACAGCCTTGATGCTCAGCCGGTCAAGCGAGGCTTTCCTTGAGTGCTTCTTTCGGCAGAGCCCTGCTGAGGAGGAGGTAGCCTGCGATCGCCGCGATGACCGAACCGGACAGCACCCCGATCTTCACCTGGTTCATTAATGCCGGGTCAGCGAAGGCAAGATTGCCTATAAACAGGCTCATCGTGAAGCCGATTGCAGCAAGCAGGCTCATCGCGTGAAGCTGGCGCCAGTTCACGTCTTCCGGCATTTCGGCAATGCCGGTTTTGATGGCGAGCCAGCCGAAGCCGAAAATCCCGAGCTGTTTGCCGATCAGCAGTCCCAGCGCGATACCCAGTGGGAGCGGCGCGATCAGATCGGAGAACGAAATTCCGCTCAATGAGACACCCGCATTGGCGAAACCGAAAATCGGGATGATCAGGAACGCTACATAATAGTGCAGCGCATGTTCCATCCGGATAAGCGGTTCCTGCCCTCGCGCGGTTAGCGGGATCGTCATCGCCGCAGCAACACCTGCCAGCGTGGCATGGACGCCCGATTTGAGAACGAAGACCCACAGCACGACGGTCAGGATAACATAGGGCCAGCTGTCAGCCACCTTCGCGCGGTTGAGGCCGATCATGGCCGCAAGCGTAATCGCTCCGCCGATCAGCATGTCTGTCTGGACGCTCTCGGTATAGAACAGTGCAATCACGGTGATGGCGCCAATGTCGTCGATGACGGCAACCGCAAGCAGCAGCGCCTTCAATGCGACGGGCACCCGGCTACCCAGCAGCGCGAGAACGCCTAGCGCGAACGCTATGTCGGTGGCTGCGGGAATGGCCCATCCGCTGATCGTGGTCGGATCACCCCAATTGAGTGTGGCATAGATGATTGCCGGAATGCCCATACCGCCGATTGCCATGATCAGCGGGAGCGAGGCCTGACGCCAGCTCGATAGCTGGCCGGTCATGATCTCGCGCTTAACTTCAAGACCGACGAGGAAGAAGAATACAGCCATCAAGCCGTCGTTGATCCACAGCAACAGGGGCTTATCGATAACTGCGCCGCCGATGCCGGCCACCACCGGCAGATCCAGCCACCCGCGATACAGCTCAGCCAAGGGGGAATTTGCAACGACTACGGCAAGCGCAGCGGCCACCATCAGCAATATGCCGCCAGCGGATTCCTTCTGCAGGAAGTCGCGCAGCGTAGGGGCGATAGCTTTGACCATTGACGGCTCCGTAATCGATTTGGATCGATCGGACGCCCGATGGCACCGGTAAGCTGGGAGGGAGGGGGAAAGAGCCTACCAGTGCGCATCGGTTGTCCGATGCGGTCCGACATCACGTGGGCAAGTATGCACACGCCAGAGGGGCCCGGTCCGCAGTGTTTAAATGCGACAAAATCGATCCGGTTTCAAGTGATCGAAAAAAAGTTTTTAGCGGGCGGCCAGTTTTTCGCCCGCTTTGGCGCGGGAATGCGTCCAGCGCCAGGCTTGCGTTGGATCCGACTGGTCGTCTGCGCCGGGCCATTCGATCAATGCGAAATCGTCAATGTCGATCGTCTTCTCGCCCCCATCGCTAGCGTCGGAAAACCGGAATTTCAGAATAAACCGGAAAGCCCGTGCCTTGCCCAGCGTTTCTTCAGGCCGAGTGAACGGGAGGCGAAGATCTTGCCAGTCGTCCGATGCCGACAGGCGTGCAGCGGCGACCACCTCGCCTTTGACTGACGACGTTGGCTTGTCGGTTTCGTGCGGACGGGCTTTGGCGATCAGCTCGATCTCGACATCGCGCGGCACCCTGATCCGTGTTTCCAGCGTGAAATCACGTGCTGAAACATCGCGGATATAGCTGTTGGAATAAAGGTAGGAGGCTTTCGAAGCGCCCTCAGGCAGCAGAGCCATATAGCCATCGCTCTCGGATTCTCGCCGCCGGAAATCTACCCCTGCGTTACGGCTGACCCAAAAGCGATCTGTGGCTTCTGACACGCGCGTATTCTCGAAGTCGCCGCGCGGCACCAGATTGCGCCCGTATTCGATTTCCGGATCGACGCAGGCGGGCGCAAAACTGGCAAGATGCCACGGGCCCGGCGCTTTGCACTCTGGCTCGCTTTCGCGAGGTCGCTTGTGCCAGACCACCGCATGTCCGCCAGAGCGATCGAGCTTCGTACCCATCTCTGCTGAAAGCCAATAGAGCCGCCGCAGAACCGCCTCGCGCATGGTTCCGGTGGCAGGTACCGGGCGATAGTCGAGCATCTGGATCGGCAGCACCTCGGCGCGCAGGAATTTCCCGTTCTCCAGCCATACCTTGAGGCCATAGGTCACATGGGTATGTGGATGCTCCTGGTCGAACAGGAAATTGCCGAGAGAATGGGCGATCAGACCGCCCCGGTAAATCTCGAGCCCATGAGTGACATGCGGATGGTGTCCGATTACCAGCGGCGCGCCTTTCTCGATAGCCGCACGGAACCGGGGAAGTGACATCTCGCTGGGACGGTCGGCATATTCCATGTTCCCATGGAATTGCATGATCGGCGTGTAACCCGCCTTGCGTTCGCGCCGGGTGACTTTTTCGACCACGCTGCGGAGCCCCCATGCAGCCCCGCCCTTGGTCTCGGTGGCGGTCTGGTTGGGCGTCCATGTCCCGCGCCAGCCAACAAAGCCGTAGATCGAGAGCTTCTCGGCAGCGATTTTGAACCGCGATGCGCGCTCGGCCTCCGTCACGTCCATGCCGGCTCCGGACCACGCGACATCGGCCGCGTCGAGCGCGTCAAAGGTCGTACGCAGCCCGGCATCGCGGTAGTCGGCGGTGTGGTTGTTGCCCAGCGAGACATGATCGATACCCGCCCTCGCCAATGCCTGCGGCAATTCAGGGGGCGAGAAAAACAGGTATTTCTTGGGCGCAGGCGGTCCCGGCTGCTCGGCTGCAACCACCGATTCCAGATTAATTGATGCAAGGTCGCTGTGCGCGAAATAGGGTTTGATCGCAGTGAACAGCTGGTCGAGATCCTGGTCCAACGTGACCCGGTCGAGCACCGCTTTCTCGCCGCGACGGGCAGAAAAATAGCGGCGGCCAGCCATTGAATCGCCGCCGAAGAACAGCTCCACCCTGCCCTTTTTACGCGCGACCAATTCGATCGCCGGGATCGCCAGACAGTGGCACGAATCGTCCGCTATCTCGGCATTCCCGAAAGTCTGCATGCTGCGAAAAATTCGTTCGCCGCTAATCTGGACGAAGTAGTAGGCAGACCGGGGAACGCTCGCGGCGAAGTGTCCCTGTGCATCGGTTTTCGCAATTTTACCGTTGATGCTCACATCGACCGAGGAGAGATCGATCCGGTCGCGCCTGCCGTCGAGCATCCCCTCTACAAGGATTTCCCCCGGCCGGATATCCTCTCCGCCAACGAGGGAATGTTCCGGGTGCGCGTGTGCATCCTCGGCCACCGTAAATGTCGCCAGCGCAATTACGCACACCACCCAACGAAAAAGCGCCCCCATCATGGGAGCGCCTTAGCGTAGGATATGCCTAAATTTCGTTAATCGTGATCGCGGATCAGCTGGCGCTGACGCCTGCCGCGTGATCCTCGATCAGTTCGAAAGCCTTCTCGTACCATTCGCTGCCCGGATAATTGGCACCGAGGACGGCTGCATATTTCACAGCTTCGGGACGAACACCAAGAGCGAGGCTGGATTCTGTGAGGCGGTAGAGAGCTTCCGGTGCGTGGCTGGTTGTCTGATATGTTTCGACCACGTTCTGGAACCGGATTTGCGCCGCGATCCACTTGCCGGAACGCTGGTAATATCGGCCGATTTCCATCTCCTTGCCAGCGAGGTGATCGCGCACAAGGTCAATTTTCAAACGAGCATCTGCCGCATAGGAAGTCTGCGGAAAACGGCGGTCCACTTCGCGCAGGGCAGTCAGTGCCTGCTCGGTTACCTTCTGATCGCGCTGAACGTCACTGATCTGTTCGTAATAGCTGAGGGCGATCAGGTAATAGGCGTAAGGCGCATCCTTGTTACCCGGATGGATCGACAGGAAACGCTGCGCCGAAGATACCGACTTGTTGTAATCGCTGGCGACGTAATAGCTGAATGCAGACATCAGCTGGGCACGGCGGGCCCACGGCGAATAGGGATGCTGACGTTCAACCTCGTCAAACAGCGCAGCCGCCAACTGAGGCTGGCCGCGATCGAGCCGCGAGCGCGCTTCAGCGTAAAGCGTTTCCACGTCGCGCGCGACGTAAGCTGTATCTTCCGGGCCGCCCCCGCCGCGGCTTGCACAGCCAGCAGTCAGGAGGGTCGCACCCAAAAGGGCACCGAGGGCGAGTTTGCGAGAGAAACGCGAGTTGGTCGTCATGGCGACGAGCCTATAACCACCCCCCCGCTGAACGCCAAGTGAAGTTCTCAAGGCATCCACGAGATTAACGCCGCGATGGTGTACGCGGATTAACCCGCCTTTTTTCCGGAATATAAACCGAACCGGGCCGAGGTTAGCGACTGAAAGCCACCATCACACGGGAGCGTTGCTCAATGCGCGTTATAAGAAGCATCGTGAAAGACCAGGCGGGAGCGACTGCGATCGAATACGGTCTGATCACCGCTCTGATCGCTGTGGCCGCCATTACAGCATTGCAGTCGCTGGGTCCGGAATTGTCGACTACTTTCAACACGGTAGATACCGCGATGGCGAGCGGCAACGCCGCGGTCTGAACTGTCCGGCCTTACCCTTCGCTCATCGACGAAGGGGCATCCCAAAGGACATGCCGGGTATCGAGCATTACAAGATTGTTGTGGCGTATGATTTCGCCCTTGGTGCGATAACCCAGCAATTGCTCGGCTTCGGTCTCCGGATTGTTGATCATCACGCGCAGTTCTTCAGATGTAAAATCGGAAAGTCCGCGCGCGCGCTCGACCCCGTTGCTATCGTAAATGTGCAGCACGTCGCCCCGGGTGAAGTCGCCATCGGCAGAAATGACATCAACACGGCGGATCGGCCGATTAACCTCGGCCAATTCAGTGGCCACGGTTTCCGAAACAACCAGGCTGCCAGCCATTTGCAGGCGATTGGTGATCCAGCTGTCCCAACCTGACATCGGTTCCGGATTCGGAAAGAATTTGGTCGCTCGGCCGGTGCCTTCGAGGACGCGCGAAAGCGGCCTGTCCGCCTCACCTTGCGCAATCCACGTGGTGACCCCCGCCTCCTGGGCCATATTGGCAGCCTGAAGCTTGGTTTCCATTCCGCCCGTCCCAAGAGTGCTCTTGCCCTTGGTTGCATCCATGTAATCATTCACATCATGCACCTCGGGGACAAACTTGGCCTCGGGATCATCCGGATTGCGATCATAAAGGCCGTCTACACCGGTAAGAATGATGAAGTCGCTTGCGCCGACCATCTGAGCAACCTTGGCAGCCAGACGGTCGTTATCGCCGACCCGGATTTCTTCCGTCGTGATGGTATCGTTTTCATTGACGATCGGCATGATGCCAGAACTCAGCAGCCGGTGGACAGTGTTGCGCGTGTTGAGGAAACGGCGATGATCTTCGAAATCCCCCAAAGTGAGCAACACTTGGGCGATATCGAACCCGAATTCATGTCCGACCTGCTTGTATGCATTGAGGAGCAAGGGCATTCCGCATGCAGCAGCCGCCTGCTTGTCGGATACGCCTGCGCTCTGGGGAGTTTCACCGATTATACGCAGGCCCAGTGCCACCGAGCCGGAGGAACAGACGATTACGTTCCAGTCTTGCGATCGCAGATGGGCGATGTCCTCCATAAGACGCTGGAGGAAGCCGTAGCGCGGTGTTAGCAAATCCTGATTTGCGAGCAGCGCGGACCCGATTTTAACAACAATGGTCTTTGGTTTGGTCATAGTCGAAATATTATTCAGCCTTGAAATTTTCAGAAAGACATATAGATGGTAATGGTGCACTGCACAATAGGGAATACGAAATTTATCGTATAGCTCCTAAAATATACCAACTCACGGCTATCATCCATTGCGGATGATTAACTACAACTAGTTGTTACAAGAACTGTTTACTTATTAAATGCACCGAGACGTGCGGAAATGGCAAAAGACTATTATTAATTCTGTTCTTATTGTCGGATGCGGAAAAATGGGCTCCGCTCTATTGGAACAATGGTCCAAGGGGCCGGAGGCGATCACCGTTATCGATCCGGGTCAGAACAGCGTTCCTGGCGGTGCCAGCCTCCTCGCTGATCGCGGGGCACTGGGTGAAGAGCGCTTCGATTGCATCATAGTCGCGGTGAAGCCGCAAATGATCGACGATGTCATGCCCGCTTACAAACAGCACCTGAGCGATGACGGCTATGTCATTTCGATTGCAGCTGGTTACACCTCGGCGCGATTGGCGCAGGTCCTCCATGGCGCACCGGTTATCCGCGTGATGCCGAACCTGCCCGCCGCCATCGGACGCGGTGTAAGCGGGATCTGTCCGGCGCCGGACGTAAGCAGCGCTCATCTCCAGCACGCTCAGGACTTCATGGCGCGTGCCGGGACCACAGTAACAGTGCAAACCGAAGAAGAGCTGGACCATGTGACCGCAGTGGCCGGATCCGGCCCGGGTTATGTCTTCGAGATCGCCCGTGCCTATGTCGAAGTCGCCATGGAGCATGGGTTTTCGGAAGAGCAAGCGCGGGAAATGGTGCTTGGCACGATGGGCGGTGCAATCGAGATGGCAAGCGCGCAAGGCGCACCTCCGCTTGAAGAACTGCGCAACTCCGTCACCAGCAAGGGTGGCACGACAGCGGCAGGTCTCGATGCGCTGAACGGCGACGGCGGACTGACCGAACGGCTGCGCGCGACCTTGCAAGCCTGTTTCGACCGGGCGGTCGAGCTTCGCTGATTGAACAGCGCCTCCCGCCCGCCACATTGAACTGATAAAGAGATACTATGACCGACCAGACACTCGACCCGCAGATCCATATCCACGAACTTGGCGAACGCGCCCGCAAGGCCGCACGCGGACTGGTTTCCGCCAGCACCGACGCCAAGAACACTGCCCTGCGCGAAGCAGCGAGGGCGCTTCGTGAAGCAGCCCCAGCCCTGCTTGAAGCGAATGACAGGGACGTGGCCAGCGTTGCGGGCAAGAAGCCCGAGAGCTTCATCGACCGCCTGCGCCTGACCAATGACCGCATCGAAGCCATGGCCTGCGCACTTGAAGAAATTGCCGAACTGCCCGATCCCGTGGGCCGTAATCTGGCGACTTTCGACCGTCCGAATGGCCTGAAGATCGAACGCGTTGCCGTGCCCATCGGCGTGGTCGGGATGATTTACGAAAGCAGGCCAAATGTTGGCGCCGATGCATCGGCCCTCTGCCTCAAAAGCGGGAATGCGATTATCCTGCGGGGCGGCAGCGAGAGCCGCCATTCAACCCGGGTCATCGTGGAAGCGATGCAGAGCGGCCTCGTTGCAGCAGGCCTGCCCAGGGACGCAGTTCAAACAGTGCAAACGACTGATCGTGCCGCTGTTGCAGCCTTGCTCAAGGCGGACGAGTTCGTCGACCTGGTCATCCCGCGCGGCGGACGCGGCCTGGTTGAACTGGTGCGCGATCAGGCAAGCGTGCCAACGCTGCTGCACCTCGACGGCAATTGCCACAGCTATGTCCATGAGGCTGCCGACATCGACAAGGCGGTCGAGGTCATTCACAATGCCAAGCTGCGCCGGACCGGTGTCTGCGGCGCAACCGAAAGTATTGTGATCGACCGGGCCGTTGCGGACCAGTTCGTGCCAAAAATTGCTGACGCGATGGGTGCCGATTGCGAACTGCGCGGCGATGCCGAAGCCGTGGCTCTCGATAACCGGATCAAGCTTGCCAACGAAGACGACTGGAACACTGAATATCTCGGTCCCATCGCCAGCATCAAGATTGTCGATGGTCTCGATGACGGGATCGCCTGGGTCGAGAAGCATTCCAGCCATCACACAGACGCCATCCTGACGGAAGATGATACCGCCGCTCGCAAATTCCTGCTCGCAGTCGACAGCGCGGTCGTAATGCACAATGCGTCCACCCAGTTCTCCGACGGCGGCGAGTTCGGCATGGGTGCGGAAATCGGCATCGCAACAGGCAAGATGCACGCCCGCGGTCCGGTCGGGCTGGAGCAGTTGTGCAGCTTCAAATACCTGGTTCACGGGGATGGCCAAATCCGGCCGTAGAGGCCGCTACGAGGCGTTAACCACAATGTAAATTCCCTAGCGTATCCCGCTCATTACAGCTTTGAGTGGGAGTGCGAATGTCTGATCAGGCCAGGGGAAAGAGCGCGTCAATCCACGTTGAGGAGCGGCTTGAAGTCTTCGGCTGCACCCCTGATGCGCTGCGCCTGCTCGAACAGATCTGGACCGAGGTCGAACCCCGCCTCGATTGGGTGATGGAGGTCGTCGAGCCGCGGCTGCTGAAAGCCATCGTCGCTGGACAGGTATCTGCAGGTTGCGATGTGGCAGCCACGGTTAGTGCATTTCATGAGTGCATGATCGTTCACCTTGGCAGGCCAATTGACAACAACTGGATGCGCGTTGCTGCAAGTGTCGGCAGCTGGATCACCGAAAACGATGCTCAGCCATATGTCGTAATTGCAATGATGCAGGATTGCTTCGCACGCGCAGCCGGCATTGCGAGCGAGAAAGCTGCAGACAGCGCAGAGCGCGCCAGTCGCCTCGCGATACTTGGTGCCGTCAATCACATGGCTTGTGAGCTGGCTGTCGCACGGGTCAACCGCATCTCGATGCACCGCGAAGCCGAACGGCGCGAGAAGATCGCGCAACAATTCCGCTCCACAATCGCGGAGCTCGTATCCGAAACCACGAAGCGCAGTAGCGCAATCAGCCTGATGGCCGGCCGGGCCAAGGATTCTACTCGCCAGCTGGTAGTAGATGCAGCAGAAATCGCCTCGGCAGCTGAACAATCCGCGCAGGTCATGAACAACGCCGCGAAGGAATCCGCTACGCTGGTGCACAGCATCGACACCACCCGCCAGTCGGTCAGCGAGATCAGCCGTGTCTCGACCGACGCCGCGCGCGAAGCGGACAGCGCCAGCGCAGTCATTGCCGCCCTCAGCCAGCACACCTCCGAGATTGAGACAGTTGTGAAAATGATCCGCGATCTGGCGGACCTCACCCGCATGCTCGCCCTTAACGCCACGATCGAGGCGGCTCACGCAGGCGCTGCAGGGCGCGGGTTCGCGGTTGTCGCCGAGGAGGTTAAAGCGCTCGCCCGCCAGACCGAGAAAGCTACCGACGAAATCGTGCGCCAGGTTGCCGGTATCCAGTCATCGGGCAGTCGCACCGTCGATGCCAACATCGCGATCGCGCAGAGCATCGGCCAAGTGTCATCTTCCACCGCCAATTTCGAAATCACGATGGAAGATCAGTCGGGCCAGGTGACCACTATTGCCAGCATGATCGACGAAACCGCGATGACTGCCCGCGCCATGGCAGACACCGTGTCCTCGATCCGCAGTTCGGCCGAGCAGGTCGACAGTCAGGCCAACAACGTCGAAGACGCCTTCTCGAGCGTGAACGAGCAGCTGCTGAAGCTCGATGCAGCGGTGAACGATTTCCTCAAGGACATCGCAGCCTAGGCCTCCCGCCCGGGCTCCTGCCGACCCGCCCCGGTTTCCTACTCCGCCCGTTTCTGCTCCATCCTCGCTGATGGACGACACACCCCGCACACCTTCGCCCCGCACCACCCTGCCCGCCTTTACCCCGGTTCCCCGGCTCAAGGATCGTAGCAACGGCTGGAAACCCCATGTCCAGCGCGCCTTTATCGAGGCGCTGGCGGATACCGGCAGCGTGACTTCTGCCTGCCGCATGGTCCGCCGCAGCACGCACGGCGCCTATCTCCTGCGCCGCCAGCCCGGGGCGGACAGCTTCCGCAAGGCATGGGAAGCCGCGCTCGATCTCGGCATGCAGCGGGTCGAGGACGTGGCGATGGACCGCGCGCTGAACGGGGTGGAGGTGCCCGTGTATTCCTATGGCCAGCTGGTCGGCACGCGCACCTCCTATAACGACCGCCTGCTCATGTTCATGCTGAGAAACCGCGCCTCCGATCGCTTTGCCGAAGGGCGGGCCAAGTGCATGAACGCGATCGGCAAGATGGAGGTCGAGCGGCTGAAGAAAGGCTGGCTGGAAGAAGCGCGCAAGGAATGGGAGGCCGAACGCCGCGCCACCGCCGGCGAGCGTGAGGATGCCACCTATGCCTCCATCGACGCCAAGCTGACCGCGATGCGCAAACGCCAGCTGGACCACATGAGCCCCCGCACCCGCGCCGCCTACGCCGAATACCGCCGCCTCGCCGATCTGGACAGGGAGGAGGAATACAAATGGTGGGAAGACCCGGCCCACCCGCTGAACGCCAAGTCCTCGCCCCGCGCGCAGGAGGAGGAGGACGAGTCCAGGCTCCTACCCCCGCCCGGCTGGCGCAAGGGCCCGCTGCCGAAACTGGATGAGCCGCAGGAGAACCCGAAGTGGCGGGACCTCAAGGATGAGGGGTGGGATTAGGTATAAGGTTTGAAAACGTCTTGTTATTCCTCGCACTTAATTCGATAGATCGAGCATGAGACTGGGATGGGACGAAATCGCGCGGCGCGCCAAAGCCTTCAGCGAAGAATGGGATGACGCCCACTACGAAAAGGGCGAGACTCAGAGCTTTTACAATGACTTTTTCGAAGTCTTCGGCATCAAACGACGTCAGGTTGCGGTCTACGAACAGCGCGTAAAGCTGATCGAAAACAAACAGGGCTTCATCGACCTGTTCTGGCCCCGCACACTTCTGATTGAACAGAAAAGCGCCGGACTGAGACTGGATCGAGCACAAGGCCAAGCGCTCGATTACCTGAACGGTGTCCACCCAACCGAACAACCCCGTTGGATACTGACCTGCGATTTCCAGCGTTGGAACCTCCTCGATCTGGAAAGCGGCAAGGAGCTTAGGTTCCGGCTGGCCGACCTGCATAAGCACGTTACCGCCTTCGATTTCATGCTCGGCAGGAAGGTCAGTTTTGAGCGTCAGGAAACGGTCACCATTAAGGCGGCCGAACTCATGGGCCGCATCCACGATGCGCTAGAAGACAATAATTACACCGGCCACGATCTGGAACGCTTCCTCGTGCGGCTGCTGTTCTGCATGTTCGCCGACGACACCGGCATCTTCCAGCCGAAGGACATCTTCCTCCAACTGATCGAGAACGACACGCTACCTGACGGCAGCAATGTCGGGCGCGTCATCAACGAATTGTTCGAAGTGCTCGACACTCCCGAAGACCAGCGGCAAGCTAATCTCTCGGGCGAGCTTTCGGCCTTTCCCTATGTCAATGGGCGGCTCTTCCGGGAGAACCTGCGCACCCCGATTTTCGATGCCAAGATGCGCGAGGATTTGCTCGATGCCTGCCGTCACGACTGGTCAGCGGTCAGCCCGGCCATTTTCGGCAGTCTTTTCCAGAGCGTCATGGACGCGAAGGAACGCCGGGCGAAAGGCGCGCACTACACCAGCGAAGAGAATATCCTGAAGGTCATCGGCCCGCTGTTCCTCGACGATCTTCGCGAGGAACTGGAAGCGCTGAAGGCACGCAAGACGGCCAAGGAAAAGCTGCTGCTGGAATTTCAGGCGCGGCTGTCTCGTATGCGCTTCCTCGATCCGGCTTGCGGCTGCGGCAACTTCCTCGTCATCGCCTATCGCGAGGTGCGGCGGCTGGAACTGGAATGTCTCCAGGAACTCTATGGCAATCAGCGAATAGATGCGGAGCTGATGACCCGCGTCACGGTCGACCAGTTCTTCGGCATCGAATACGAGGAATTTCCGGCGATGATCGCCGAGGTCGCCATGTGGATGGCCGACCATATCGCGAATAACGAAATCAACGAAGCTTTCCGCCTCAACTACGCCCGCATCCCGCTGTCCGGCGGCGCGACGATCTGCCATGGCGACGCGCTTGAGTTGGACTGGAACGATGTGCTTCCGGCAGAGAAATGCAGCTTCGTGATGGGGAACCCGCCTTTTGTGGGACAAAGCTATCAGTCCAAGGCGCAGCGCGCACAAATGGCGCGCATCATTGATGCGCCCAATGGGCGAGCCGGATCGCTGGACTATGTGGCGGCTTGGTTCTTGAAAGCGGGCGCGTACCTTCAAGAGAATAACCGCATCCGCATTTCTTTCGTTTCCACCAACTCTATAACGCAGGGCGAACAGGTAGCACAGCTATGGCCGGTCCTGTTCGACCGCTATGGGTTGGAAATCGCGTTCGCGCACCGGACCTTCAACTGGTTCAGCGAGGCGCGCGGTAAAGCGCATGTGCATGTGGTGATCGTTGGCCTAACGCACAGAAATTTCGAGCCAAAGGAAAAACGGCTCTTCAGTTATCCGGATATCAAGGCCGACCCTGTCGAAAGTCGGCATTCGGCGCTGACGACGTATTTGTTTGATGCGAAGGGTGCGTCGGATCGACATCTTGTAGTCAAAGATACGCGTAAGCCGCTGTCGGCCCCAAAAGCTATGAGAATGGGAAGCAAGATTGTCGATGGTGGACACCTCATTTTTAACAACAATGAGAAAGCCGATTTTCTCGCCAATGAGCCAGCAGCGGCAACATACTTAGTCCCCTTGGTCGGGTCTCGCGAATATATACATAATTCAAATCGCTGGATTTTGTCGTTGTCTTCGGCTTCCCCTGCCGAAATTCGCAGGATGTCATCCGTAGTCGAGCGGTTGCGTCGCGTCAGCGAATTTAGGGCAACGAGTAAAAAAGCAGCTACAAAAAAGTTGGCAAAATTTCCAACGGAGTTCGAAGTTTCTACGATTCCGAAGGACAAGTTTCTAGTATTTCCAGAGGTCAGCTCCGAGCGAAGGGATTACGTTCCGATTGGTTGGCTCGATGCTCCCACACTTCCTTCCAACCTCGTGCAAACTTTCGAAGACGCGACACTCTACGATTTCGCTATTCTTACCAGCCGGACCAATATGGCTTGGCTCAGTCATGTGGGAGGCCGCCTCGAAAGCCGATACCGCTACTCAATCGGCCTCGTTTACAACACCTTCCCCTGGCCCGAAGCCTCGCCTGCCCAGCGCGAAAGAATCGAAGAGCTTGCCCAAGCCGTACTCGACGCGCGCGAGGAGCATCCAACCTCCAGCCTTGCCGATCTCTACGATCCCGACACCATGCCCGCCAATCTGCGTAAGGCGCATGCCGCGCTCGATACAGCGGTCGACCGGCTCTATCGCCGCGCACCCTTCGAAAGCGACCGCGACCGGGTGGAGCACCTGTTCGGCCTCTACGAGAAATTGGTGAACCCTCTCTCCGACGCGCCAAAGCAAAACAAGCGCACTGCGCGCAAGCGCGCTAGCAGAAAGGGCTAGGTTCAGCCCTTCTTCCGCTTCTTCCGCGCAGCATACTTCGCATCGCGCGCAGCCTTGAGTTCTGCTTCGGTCGGCTCCGGAATGGCGTCGGCTTCGGCTTTCGCCTTGGCGGCGGCCAGTTTCTCTTCCTTCGCCTTGGCGATGGCTTCGCGGCGCGCGGCGCTCTTTTCGGCGGCGGCGGCTTCCTTGGCGGCCAGTGCGGCCTTGCGCTTCTCGGCCAGTTCCGGATCGACGGGTGCCTTGGCCTTGGCGGCCATTTTCTTCAGGGCTTTCTCGCGGGCCTTTTCGGCAAGTGCGGTGCGTTCCTGAAATGTGGGTTGCTTGAAAGAAGCCATGTTTACTCAATTCGTTTCTGGTTGGCCGGATCCGGTCCGGCTGGAATGGTATGGCGGGGCGGCGGGCGCCCCGAAAATAGCAAGCGGAAGCAGGCGGTTTATTCGTCGCCCATCCGCAGTGCAGCGATGAACGCTTCCTGCGGAATGCTGACGTTGCCGTACTCGCGCATTTTGGCCTTACCCTTTTTCTGCTTTTCCAGCAGCTTTTTCTTGCGGCTGATGTCGCCGCCGTAACATTTGGCGGTCACATCCTTGCGCATGGCGGCGATGGTTTCGCGGGCGATAACCTTGCCCCCGATGGCCGCTTGGATCGGCACCTTGAACAGATGGCGCGGGATCAGGTCCTTCAGCCGTTCGCACATGCCGCGTCCACGCGCCTCGGCCACATCACGGTGGACGATCATGGACAGCGCATCGACCGGTTCGTTGTTCACCAGGATGCTCATCTTCACCAGATCGCCCTGACGCAGCCCGATCTGTTCGTAGTCGAAGCTGGCATAGCCGCGGCTGATGGATTTGAGGCGGTCGTAGAAATCGAACACCACTTCGTTCAGCGGCAGCTCGTAAGTCACCTGTGCGCGGCCGCCGACATAGGTCAGGTCCACCTGGATACCGCGCCGGTCCTGGCACAGTTTCAGGATGGAGCCGAGGTATTCGTCGGGCGTGTAGATGACTGCCTTGATCCACGGTTCGTCGATCTGTTCGATCCGGCTGGGATCGGGATAATCGGCGGGGTTGTGCAGCATCATTTCCTGCGCCGGATCGGTCCGCGATTTGTTGAGCTGGATGCGGTAGACCACCGACGGTGCGGTGGTGATCAGGTCCAGATCATATTCGCGGGTCAGGCGTTCCTGGATGATCTCGAGGTGCAGCAGGCCGAGGAAGCCTGCGCGAAAGCCGAAGCCGAGCGCGGCGCTGCTTTCCGTTTCGAAGGTAAAGCTGGCGTCATTTAGGCGCAGCTTGCCGATGCTGTCGCGCAGTTTTTCGAAGTCTGCCGCGTCGACCGGGAACAGGCCGCAGAAGACCACCGGCTGGACTTCCTTGTAGCCCGGCAGCGCCTTTTCCGCCCCGCCCTTGAGCGTGGTGATTGTGTCGCCGACCTTGGCCTGTTCGACTTCCTTGATCTGCGCGGTGATGAAGCCGATCTCGCCCGGGCCGAGTTCCGGCAGCTCGACACGCTTCGGCGTGAAACAGCCCACGCGGTCGATCAAATGCTGGGTGCCGCCCTGCATGAATTTGACGTTGAGGCCCTTCTTGATGACCCCGTCGATCACCCGGACGAGGATGACCACGCCGAGGTAGGGATCGTACCAGCTGTCGACCAGCATGGCTTTCAGCGGCGCGTCGCGCTCACCCTTGGGCGGTGGGATGCGTTTGACCAGCGCTTCGAGCGTGTCTTCAATGCCGATGCCGGATTTGGCGGAGGTGAGGACGGCGTCCGACGCATCGAGGCCGATGATATCCTCGATCTCCTTGCGGACCATGTCGGGTTCTGCGGCGGGAAGGTCGATCTTGTTGATGACAGGGACGATTTCGTGATCGTGCTCGATCGACTGGTAGACATTGGCGAGGGTCTGCGCCTCTACGCCCTGGGCAGCGTCAACGACCAGCAGCGCGCCTTCGCACGCGGCGAGGCTGCGGCTGACTTCGTAGGCGAAGTCGACATGGCCAGGCGTGTCCATGAGGTTAAGCTCATAGGTTTCGCCGTCCTTGGCGGTGTAATTGAGGCGCACGGTCTGCGCCTTGATGGTGATGCCGCGCTCTTTCTCGATGTCCATGTTATCAAGGACTTGCTCGGACATCTCACGCTCGGTCAGCCCGCCGCATTGCTGGATCAGCCGGTCAGCAAGCGTGGACTTGCCGTGGTCAATATGCGCGATAATGGAAAAGTTGCGGATCTTGGAAAGGTCAGTCATTGCAAAGCGCCTTTAGCGCCGCAAAACTGCCGTGTCAGCCGTAATCGCGTCTCCGCCGAAACGCGGGATTAGTTCTGCCCCGGCGCGTTCTTGGAAAGCTTGAACTTGGCGTAGCTTGCAGGCGCTCCGGACTGTGCATTTGCCATCGCATGTTTGCCCGCCGGCAAGGCTTCCAGCGGCGCACCGGCAGCTGCGAGTTCGTAGGGGCTGACGCGGTGGCGGGTGCAAAGGCCCCCTGCCCCATCGTCCACAAGCTCCTGTTCGAATTCAAGGCCTTGGGTGTCGCCCATCGTGCGGCGAACCGTGCAAACCGCCAATTGTCCGCCGCCAAAATCGAGGACGAACATTGTTCCGACCGGCACGTCCTCGATGCCCTCGATCATCGCCCCCGAACGGGACAGGTTGCGAAGCGTGACATCGTAGTAGTGATCTTCGTGGATCAATCCGATGCGGCGGAATACCGTGCGGCGGTTGGCGCGCTGATTGCCCTGATCGGTAGGCTCGAGGATCCAGTCACCATTGGCGATTTCCTCCAGGACCCTTTCCTGCGGCATCGCATCCGAGAAAACGAAGCCCTGTACCTGGTTCACCTTGAGATGACGCAGCTCTTCCATCAGCGGCATGGCGTGCACGCCAGAAGCCGCTGTTTCCATGCCAAGAGCATGGGCGAGCGCGACTACCGCGCGGACCAGTTCCATGTCGCCGAGGTCGTTGCCCATGACCGGCTCAAAGAAATTCGCGCCAATTTTGAGGGTGTTGAACGGCGCTCGGCGCAAATACGCGAGCGAAGATTTTCCTGTTCCGAATTGATCCAGAGTCAGTCGGACGCCCAGCTTGAACAGGTGGCTCAGCGTTACATCCACCTTGGACGCGTCGCCCAAGAGAACGGATTCATTGAGTTCTATCTCGAGCCGGGATGGGTCCAGACCGGTCTCTCCGAGAATTTTCTCCACCATCTCGGAAAACCCGTTGGCTTCGAATTGGACCGGAGAAATGTTGAGCGAAAGCCGCAGCGAATCGTGCCATTGAACCGCGTCTTCACATGCTTTGCGCAAAGCCCATTCGCCGATGGGAATGATCAAGCGGCTGCCTTCAGCAATGGGCAGGAAGGTATCGGGCGACACGCGGCCACGATCTTCATCTTGCCAGGAATACTTTGCTTCCAGGCCAACCACCTTGTTGCTGCCAAGTTCTACGATTGGCTGGTATTCAAGAGCGAAGTCGCCCGCCTCGATGGCAGCGGCGAGATCTTCTTCCATCCGCTTGCGCAGGTTCGCTTCGTGTTCGAGATCAGCGCCGTAGAAACGAAACTGGCCGCGGCCACCATTCTTCGATGCATAAAGCGCAAGGTCGGCGGCACGGGTCAGTTCGTCACGCTGCACGCCATCATAAGGTGCGATTGCAATGCCGACAGAACAACCGATCGTGCAGCGACCTTCTTCAACCGAGTAGGGCTGCGACAACATCTGGATGATCTTCTTGGCAATCTCGCCGAGTTCGCCGCGATCGTCGAGGTCGGGAATGAGGACCTGGAATTCGTCGCCGCCTAGCCGGCCGATTTCACCGCGTCCCGCGACCGCGCTACCAAGACGGTCCGCAACCTGCTGCAGCAGCTGGTCACCGGCGGCGTGGCCCAAGGTATCGTTCACCTGCTTGAAGCGGTCGAGGTCGAGCATCATCAATGCAGCAGAGCGCTTTGCAGCGCAGAACGTATGGAGCGTGGAATCGATGCGCTGTTCCATGCGGTGGCGATTGGCGAGGCCTGTCAAGGAATCGAACTTGGCGAGCCGGTTTGCTTCTTCCTCTGCGCGGAAGTCGTCGGTGATATCGACAACACTGCCACGAAAGCCAGTGAACTCGGTCTGCTCGTCATAGAGCGCCCTGCCCGACAGGCTGAGCACGGCATCGTTACGCGGGTCTTTTGCCTGAACCGACAGATTCGAAAAAGATTTGCGAGTGTTCAGCTTCAGGCCGAGCGAGCGCCCGTCTGCTTCGCCCTCTATCGGGATCAGTATTTTTTGAAAAGCGGTGCCTATTACCTCGTCCATCGCAATGCCCAACCGAAGTGCGATCGGAGGCGACAGGTAAGCGATATTGCCCTGTTTATCGGTCGCCCAGAAACCCAGCGCTCCGCTCTGCTCGATCTCGTCGACGATGCGCAGCTTGTCTTCAGCGCCGAAATTGGTCAGTCCCGAGAGACCGCCAGCGTCCTTGCGCGATGAAAACAGGTTCGAAAAGGGCATGGCCCCCATGGCGGGTAGACCTCAACAAGATTGAATTGGTAGGCTGATATCTAGGATAAAATGGTTATTTTTAGCCTAACGCCATCAGGGTGCTGCGCCTTATCCAGCTTTTCTGCGATGCGAATTTTTGCTGATATCGACTTCCATGAACTGCTTCCGCGTGCCGTTGGCCGCGTTTTCTGCCATCAGGATTGCGTACGGATCTTCGGGAAGGCTCGCGAGAGGCGCGTTAGACGCTGACGCAATTTCGTACGGGGACACGCGGTGCCTGGTGCACAGGCCATCGGAGCCGTCACTTATCAGCGGCATTTCGAATTCGAGCCCCTGGGTGAACTCGTCGGAACGCCTCACAGTCGCAACAGCGAGCTGACCGCCACCGAGATCTAATACCACGTTGGTTCCGATCGGCACATTGAGGAGGCCTTCCACCCGTGCGCCCGTCTTGGAAAGGTCGCGCATCACTACATGGTAGCGATGATCTTCATGGATCATACCCACCCGGCGATAAACGCTCTTGCGTTCGGCACGGAAGCGCTCGGGTCCGCGAGCTTCATAAGTCAACTGCTTGGTCTCAAGCCGTTCGAGCAGCTCATCGTGAGGAATTGCCGGCGAGAATATGAACCCCTGGATGTGGCTCGCGCCCCGCTCCTTCACCAGGTTCAATTCGTCTTTCGTTTCGACACCTTCAGCGACCGTTTCCATCTTCAGCGATTCCGCGAGGCTGACGATTGCCGACATAATCGCAGGGTTGTTGTTGCCCTTTTCAGTCGCGCCCTGGACGAATGCACGGTCGATCTTGATCTTGTCGAACGGCGCTTTCTGGAGGTAGCTCAGCGAAGAGTATCCGGTACCGAAATCGTCCAGTGCCAGCCGGACGCCAATCCGTTTGAGTTCTTCGAATATCTGCTGGGTTCGCGCTGCATCGCCGACGAAAACGCTTTCGGTAATCTCGAGCTCGAGCCGGGCCGCTGGCATGCCAGTATCCTGCAGCGCTTCCTTGACCCTCCGCGGAAAGTCGTCGTGCGCGAACTGGATGGCCGAAACGTTGACAGCCACGCGGAGTTCAAAGGGCCAGGTCGATGCTTCGCGGCAAACCTCGCGCAGCGCCCAATCACCTAGTTCGATAATCATGCCGATCTCTTCGGCGACCGGTATGAACTGCGACGGGGGAATGAAGCCTCGCTCCGGGTGTTCCCACCGGATCAATGCCTCGAGGCATTTGAGATTATGATCCTTGGCGCTGACTATCGGCTGATAGTACATGCGCAATTCGCCCTCTTCCATCGCCCTGCGCAGATCCGTCTCGATCTGATTGCGGGTTTGTGCCCCGTCACGCATGTCCACGTTGTAGAAGCGGTAGCAGCCCTTGCCCTTGTTCTTCGCCCCATACAGCGCAAGGTCAGCAGCCTTGATCAGTTCTTCAGGTTCGACCCCGTCAAAGGGCGAGACCGCAATACCTACCGACGTTCCGATGGTTACCCGGGCATCGTTCACCTGATATGGCTGCGAAATCATCTTGATAAGGCGATCAGCGAGTTCGCCCAGTTCGGCGCGGTCGTCGATATCCTGCAGCATGATCTGGAATTCATCGCCGCCCAAGCGGCCGATTTCGCCCTTGTTGCCGACAATGCGTTCGATCCGGTTTGCAACCTGCTTCAGCAAGTCGTCGCCGGCAGGGTGACCGTGCGTGTCGTTCACCTGCTTGAAGCGATCCAGATCCAGCATGAACAACGCACAGCTTCTCTGCGATGCGTGAAAGGCTTTGAGCGTAGATGCCAGCCGCTTGGACATCCGGTGACGGTTTGCCAACCCGGTCAGCGAATCGTACTGGGCCATCCGTTCCGCATCTAGCTGGGATGCGCGCGTGGACGTTATGTCCTTCGCGCTGCCGCGATAACCTGTGAAATTTCTCTCTTCATCATACTGCGGAATGCCCGTCAGTTCCCAGTAGAACTGCGGATCATTGCCGCCATTGGCGATACTCACGGGATGATGGGTGATCGAGTTGCGCGCACTCAGGACAAATTTGAGCGGACGCCCCTCGCGAATATGCTCTTCGTCTTGCAGGAAAAAATCCGCGAGCTGCTGTCCGAAGACTTCGGCTTCGGTGAGACCCAGCTTTTCCAAAGCAGCAGGAGACAGGTAGATAATACGGTTTGCTTCGTCGCTCGCCCAAAACCAACCCAGACCGGCGTTCTCGAAGCTGTCGAGCAATTCAAGGCGCGAAACAGACCGCGGCGTAGCGACATCATTCGCCGATTTCGGCGGTGAGCCCCTCTTCCGGGCTCCAGATTTGCCTTTTGACCGCTTGGTGAAGAATCCACTCATGCCTGTTTCCGAATAATTGTCAGTCATATTCGCCAAATCAGCGAGCACGCGTCTCTAGCCGGAAATCGTTACTCAATGCATAACCATAGCAAGCCGCACAGGCGCGCCGGTAGCGGGAGCTTGCCTCGCGGCGAGAGGGGAGGCATGGTCATCCCTCGGAGAGGCGGGGGAGAATACCGCATATGCGTCATATCGCGATTATCGGGTCTGGACCTGCAGGCTATTACACTGCCGAAGCGGCCGGAAAACAATGGGGCGAGGATGCCCGTGTTGACGTGTTCGACAAGCTTCCCGTTCCATATGGCCTGATCAGAACAGGTGTCGCACCGGATCATCAGTCTATCAAAGGTGTCGCCCGACGATATGAGAAGACTGCGCTTAGCGACAACGTTCGGTTTGTCGGCAATGTCGATGTTGGCAAAGACGTGACAGTCGCGGAATTGCAGGAGCTCTACGACGCTGTCATTTTCGCCACCGGTGCCCCGGAGGACCGGACGCTGGGTATCGAGGGTGAGAACCTGCCCAATGTTCTGGGCAGCGCCGCATTCGTGGGTTGGTACAATGGCCACCCCGAGTTCGCGAATATCGATCCCGACCTCCAGGGACGCAACGCGGTTGTTATCGGAATGGGCAATGTTGCACTCGATGTCGCCCGCATTCTTTCGAAAACAGAGGATGAGCTCGCCGGGTCCGACATCGTCGAACACGCATTGTCTGCCTTGCGAGGCTCCAAGCTCGACACGATCACGATCGTGGGCCGGCGTGGACCGCACCAGATCATGATGACGCCCAAGGAACTGGGCGAGCTCATGCATCTGGAACGGGCAAGCCCCCGGGTAGACAAATCCGATCTGCCGCCGGTCGATGATGATGCGATCCTCGAGCCCGGCCAGCGAAAATCGGTCGGTCTCCTGCGTGACTTTGCTGCCATTCCCGAGAATATCCACGGCGAGAAAGCCATCGGGATCGAGATCGATTTTTTCGCCAACCCCACGCGGTTCATCGAGGAAGATGGAAAATTGCGCGCCGTCGAAGTCGAACGAACCAAAATCGAAAAAGGCCGCGCCATCGGCACTGGCGAGACCTACGAGATTCCAGCGACCCTCGTGGTCACCTGCATCGGATACCGCTCCTCACCGGTCGAAGGCGTCCCTTTTGACGAACGCCAAGGCCGCTTCGCCAATGACGATGGACGCATTCTCCCCGGACTGTACTGTGTCGGCTGGGCCAAGCGTGGCCCGACTGGCACCATTGGCACCAATCGCCCCGATGGATACGGCGTTATCGAAAAGGTCGCGCAAGACATTGGACAAGGGTCACGCAAGAAAGGCCGCGACGGCTTTGATGAGCTTGCCGCGAAACGCCATCTCGACATCGTGACTTTCCGCGACTGGCAAAAGATTGATGAAGCCGAGGCGGCAGCGGCAAGAGAGGGCGCACCGCGAGAAAAATTCGTCGATATTGCAAGCATGATTGCGGCCCGACAATAGACGGAACACTGGCGCCCTTCCCTGCGTTGAAATACTGAAAAAAGTTAAGAACCAAGAGGATCCGAACAATATGGCACAGCTCGAAGACGAAGCCGCACAATCCACCAGCGCACTCGGCCCGCTCATTGGTCTCACGCGCGAGGATATTTTCGGTGCGGTTGCCGTCATGCTGCGCGAGACGGCATCAGACCCCAAGCGACTGATGCAGCATAGCCAAGCAGTGGGTCAGGACATGATCAAGATCATGACCGGCAAGAGCGATATCACTCCCGATCCCAAGGACAAACGGTTCAAGGATCCGGCATGGCAGTACAATCCGTTCATGCGCGCCGGGATGCAGTACTATCTTGCGGTCCAGAAAGGCGCTTCGCGCTGGCTGGAAGACCTGGAGCTGGACGAGCTTGAGAAGGATCGCGCGCGGTTCATCTCCAACATCATCATCGATGGTTTGGCGCCAACAAATACGCTGATTGGCAATCCCACCGCGCAGAAGATGGCAATCGATTCCGGCGGCCTGAGCCTGATCAAGGGCCTCAAGAACGCCTATGAAGACATGGTCCATAACAAGGGCATGGTGAGTCAGGTCGACAAGAAGCCATTCAAACTCGGCGAGAATATCGCCACGTCGAAGGGCTCGGTCGTTTTGCGGACCGAAATGATGGAATTGGTGCAATACGCCCCGACGACTGACGAAGTGTACGAGATCCCGCAGCTCACCATCCCCCCGCAGATCAACAAGATGTATATCAATGACCTCACGCCTGAAAAATCGGTGGTGAAGTACCAGCTGGATAACGGAATCCAGACTTTCGTGATCAGCTGGAAGAACCCGACCAAGGAACAGGGCCACTGGGATATGGCCGACTATGTGCATTCCTGCCGCGAGGCCATGGAGGCGGTCAGCAAGATCACCGGTTCCAAAAAGGTCAATGTATCGGCCGGTTGCTCGGGCGGGCAGACCGCATCCATGCTCGCCAGCAAAATGGCGTCGGACAAGGACGATCTGCTCGGCGCGTTGACCTTGATGGTTTGTGTGCTGCACCCGAAGCAGAATGATATCGAAGCCGGTTCGCTGGTGAGCGAAAACGGACTTTCGCTCGCCAAGCGCAGGGCTGCGAAAAAAGGTGTCATCAAGGGCGATGACCTGGCGCGCGGCTTCGCCTGGCTGCGTCCGAATGATCTGATCTGGAACTACGTCATCAATAACTACCTGCTTGGTCAGGATCCGCCCGCTTTTGACGTCCTGTTCTGGAATGCCGATGCGACCAACCTGTCAGCTTCGCTGATGGGCGATTTCCTGACCGTTTTCGAAACGCTTGCCTTCACCAAGAAGGGTGAGGTCGAGATGGTCGACCACAAGATCGACCTTTCAAAGGTCACCAGCGACCTGTTTATCCTTGGCGGCGTCACCGATCACATCACTCCATGGAAGGCGACATATCGCTCTACCCGCCTGTTTGGCTCCAAGAATGTGACCTACGTTTTGTCACATTCGGGCCACATGCAGGCCATTTTGAACCCCCCGGGCAACCCAAAAGCCCGGTATTACATCCAGAAAGATGACAAAAAGAAGCTGCCGGAAACCGCTGACGAGTGGCTCAAGGGAACTGAAGAAGTTTCAGGCTCTTGGTGGCCATATTGGATGGAATGGGTGCAGGCGCGCGGCGGCAAGAAGAAGAAAGCTCCCGCAAAACTGGGGAACAAAGACTATAAACCGCTGGACCCCGCCCCCGGTCTCTACGTTATGGAGGAGTGCTGACACACTTGTCAGCAAGCAGCAGGATAATCGTGTGACCGCATCGAAGAACGAACCAATGACCGCCACGGTCGAATTGATCGAGGCTGGCGGTCGCACGCTGCGTGTTGCACACTGGCGGCTGGGTGAGAAAAGCGATTACCCGCCGATCCTGTTTTTCAACGGGATCGGAGCGAACATAGAAGCCGTCGCACCGCTGGCAGAAATGCTGACGGAGCGGGCGTTCGTGATGTTCGATATGCCGGGCACAGGTGAAAGCCCGGATCCGGTGATGCCGTACAATCCGTTCACGATGTGCTGGACTGCTACGCAAATTCTCGACCAGCTGGGCGTCGGCACTGTCGACGTCATGGGAGTGAGCTGGGGCGGCGCGATGGCGCAGCATTTCGCCTTGCAGCATCCAAGGCGTACCCGCCGCGTGGTGCTCGCCGCGACCACTGCAGGCATGTTGATGGTCCCAGGAAATCCGGCTGCCCTTTCGAAAATGGCTGACCCGCGCCGCTATATCGATGCGAAATTCATGAACGAGCATTTCGCCACGCTCTATGGCGGCGTCGATCAGGATGGTTCAGCACACCAAAAAGACAGCCATATCGGCCGCCTCAAACCCCCTTCCCCTCGCGGTTATGTCTACCAGCTCCTCGCGATGCTCGGTTGGACCAGCCTGCCTGCGTTGCCATTCCTGAATAAGGAAGTGCTGATCATGATGGGAGACGATGACCAGATCGTACCGCTCATCAACGGCCGTATCCTGGCTTCGGTCATTCGCAACGCGCGTCTCGAAGTCATGAAAGGCGGAGGCCATCTGTTTCTCCTCACCCATGCCGACGAGAGCGTAGACGCCCTCCGCACGTTCTTGGATGGACCAGACACAGAAAGCGAAACGCGACGGGCCGCCTGACGCGTTGTCTGCGGGCCATCGGACAGGAGATAACGACCGATGGAAACCGCTCAAGCCGACCCGAATTTCCGCCCTCTCGCCGCCCGACCCCACTCGGGTGAAGGCGGTGCGTTGGGCAAAACCGGCTTTGCATGGGCTGTCTTCGAGTGGGCTCGTAATCCCTATTACCTGTTGATCGTCATCTACATTTTCGCGCCCTATTTCGCGCGCGACATCATCGGGGCGGATCTCATTGCAAGCGGTGAACTTGGCCATCTTGGTCAGGACGAAGCGCGCAACGCCGCAAACGCCCAAGGGCAGGCGACAATCGCATCGGTCACGAAGTGGGCCGGGATTATCGCGGCACTGACCGCACCCTTTCTCGGGGCCGCACTCGACCGGGGCGGACGGCTTAAACCGCTACTGGCTATTTTCCTGGTGTCGATCACTACTTGCTCGGCGCTTCTTTGGTTTGCCCAGCCCGGGGGCCAAGGCTTGCCGGCGAGCGCCGTCATGGCGCTGCTGGTGATTGCCTATGTCAGTTTTACCTATTCCGAGGTCACACATAACTCGATGTTGAGCGTGGCCGGCACCAAAGACCGCCTCTCCATGATTTCAGGCCTCGGGCTGGGCCTTGGCAATCTGGCTGCCACGCTGATCTTCCTCGCGCTGGTGTTGTTGTTCGTTTTGCCTGAGATGATCGGTTGGCCATTTGCCGAACCTCAATTTGGCATCGACACCTCCGAGTTTGAGCATGTCAGGATAGCTGGTCCGATCTGCGCGGTATGGCTGGCGGCATTCTCCATTCCGTTTTTCCTGCACGCCAACGATCCTGGCATACCAGGCGCCAGTTGGAGACGGGCTGTAGTTGACGGTGCGCGAAGTGTCGTAAAGACCCTGCGCGAGGCGGCTCAATACCGCGAACTCATGAAATATCTGCTCGCCCGAATGTTCTATGCCGACGGGATGGCAGCCCTACTCGCACTGGGCGCAGTCTATGTCGCGCTGTTCCTCGAGTGGGGTTTCCTAGAAATGCTCTGCTACGCGATATTTGCCAGCGCATGGGCGTTTCTGGGCGGTATTTTCGGCGGCTGGCTCGATCACAAGGTCGGCGTGAAAAACGCCCTGATCATTGAAATTGTCGGCATGGTAGCCGCCATGCTCGTGCAATGGAGCCTGACACAGGAAAGCCTGTTCTTCGGCATGATAGATAACTTTCAAGTGTGGGACGGACTGGTGTTCCAGACCTTGTCGGACCTGACTTACCTTGGCCTGATCAGCGTCGTGGCCGTCACTGTGACGGCAAGCATATCCTCCAGCAGAACCATGCTGGTCACCCTCGCACCGCCGGGGCGCAGCGGCGAGTTCTTTGGTCTGTTTGCCATTGCCGGAACGATCACGGTCTGGATGGGGCCGCTACTGGTCCAGTATTTCACCCTGTGGTTCAATGACCAGCGGATCGGGATGGCTTCGATCACAATCCTGTTCGCGATCGGATTCGGCTTCCTCTTATCCGTCCGAATGCCTGCCGAGGCACGATAACGCAAAAAATTGGACTCATCGGTTGCAATGTGGAACCTTCTTTAACGGAAGAGAGGAATCCACAGACATGCCCGCATTCGACCTGATCATTCGCAACGGAACCATCGTAGATGGAACCGGCGCTGAGCGCTTCATTGGAGACATCGCAGTCAAGGACGGCCTGATCGCCCAAGTGGGTAAGGTGACCGGTGACAGCGCAGAAGAAATTGATGCAGCGGGAATGCTGGTGGCACCGGGCTTTGTGGACATTCATACCCACTATGACGGACAGGCCACCTGGGATCAGGAAATGGCCCCATCGAGCTGGCACGGCGTGACCACGGTCGTAATGGGCAATTGCGGCGTAGGTTTTGCCCCGGCTCGGCCAGACAAGCACGAATGGCTGATCGGCCTCATGGAAGGTGTCGAAGATATTCCAGGCACTGCGTTGGCCGAAGGCATGAGCTGGGATTGGGAAACCTTCCCAGAATATCTCGATGCTTTGGAGAAAATGCCGCGGGCCGTGGATGTTGGCACGCACGTGCCCCACGGGTCCGTCCGTGCCTATGTCCTCGGTGATCGTGAGCGGCCGGGCGCAGTTCCGACCGCTGACGATATCGCGAAGATGTCCGCAATTGTCGAAGAAGGTGTCCGTGCGGGAGCCCTGGGTTTCTCCACCTCGCGCACCGTCCTCCACCGCGATGTCGAGGGCGAAGTCGTGCCAGGGACAACAGCAACTGCAGAGGAACTTGTCGAAATCGGCCGCGCAATGGGCCGCGCGGGTCACGGCGTGTTCGAAATGGCCAGTGACATGATGCGCGAGTGGGACGAGTTTGGCTGGATGGGCAAACTCAGCCGCGAGACGGGTCTGCCCGTGACCTTCGCGGCACTTCAGTCAATCGCAAAGGAAATGCCGCTCGACGAACAGATCGCAAGCATGCGAGCCGAGAACGACAACGGCGCCAACATCGTCGCCCAGATCGCCCTACGCGGTAACGGCATCGTCATGGCATGGCAGGGCACGGTTCATCCGTTCAGATTGAAACCGAGCTGGAAAGAGATCGAAGACCTTCCTTGGGAAGAGCAGAAAGCGAAGCTGCTCGATCCTGATTTCAAGGCACGCATTTTGACCGAGCAGCATGATTTTTCAGACGTCAATCCTGACATAATGGGTTTGATAAGGGTCGTTTGCGGCGGCTGGAACATGCAATTCGAAATGGACCCGGAGTTCAATTACGAGCCCACCGCTGAAGAGAGCATTCTCGAGCGTGCAAAGGCGGGCGGCGTGACGGGCGATGAATACGTATATGACCTGCTGTGCAGCGATGATTGCAAGGGGTTCATCTACCTGCCCATCCTGAATTACGCAGATGGCAATCTGGATTTCCTGCGCGATCTGCAGCACTCTGACGACACCGTGAATTCGCTCTCTGACGGCGGCGCGCATTGCGGCACCATCTGCGACGCGGCCTCACCGACCTTCATGCTCCAGCACTGGGTCCGTGATCGTCAGCGGGGAACGATCGGATTGGAAAACGCCATCAAGCGGCAGTGCGCCGATACAGCGCGTCTCTATGGGCTTGAGGATCGCGGTGTGCTGGCACCCGGGTTTCTTGCCGACATCAACATTATCGACATGGACCGGCTGAAACTTGGCAAGCCTTGGTTGGCATTCGATCTGCCTGCGGGCGGGAAGCGATTGCTTCAGAAAGCAGACGGCTATGTCGCGACAATCAAGAACGGCACAATCACCTTTCGCGACGGCGAGTGGACCGGCGCTGCGCCCGGCGGTCTGATCAGGGGGCCTCAGCGCGCCGAATTGGCGGAAGCTGCAGAATGAAGGCTATCCGCACAGGCTCTGCGCCCTCCACCCTCGACGCACTCGAACTGGTAGACATCGATGACGCATCCGCTCCCGCGGCAGGCGAGATCACTGTCGATCTCAAGGCGAGTTCACTCAACTATCACGACTATGCTGTCGTCAAAGGCATGATCCCTAGCGCGCAGGGGCGTATTCCCATGTCCGACGGCGCAGGCGTGGTGACATCGGTCGCAAGCGATGTGACCGAGTTCGCTGTTGGCGACCATGTCGTGAGTACATTTTTTCCCGACTGGCTCGATGGCGAGCCACCACAAGCCGCTTTCACCCGCGTTCCGGGTGATGGCATCGATGGGTATGCGCGCGAACGGATCACCGCCCCGTCGCATTGGTTCACGCGCGCACCAGCCGGGTTCAGTCATGCGGAGGCGGCCACGCTAACCTGCGCCGGCCTCACAGCCTGGCGGGCACTATTCGTCGACTACAAACTGAAGCCGGGGGACACGGTGCTTGTGCAGGGTACGGGCGGAGTTTCCATCTTCGCGCTCCAGTTCGCCAAAGCCGCGGGCGCCAAGGTCATCGCCACCAGCTCATCGAACGAAAAGCTGGAACGGGTGAAAGCGATGGGCGCAGACCACTTGATCAACTACAAAGAGGTCGAAGCATGGGGCCCCAAGGCGCTTGAGCTCACCTGGGGACGAGGAGTTGATTGCGTCGTGGAAATTGGCGGCGCTGGAACTCTCGACCAGTCGATGTTGGCAACCCGTGTCGGAGGCCATGTGTCGCTAATTGGCGTCTTGGCCGGATTTGCGGGACCAGTGCAGACGGCCTTGCTTTTCAGCAAGAACCTGACCGTCCAGGGCCTGACCGTGGGCAGCCGCAAGATGCAGCAGGACATGATTGCCGCGATCGAAGCCAATGCGATCAAGCCAATCATCAGCGATACCTTCGCGTTGGCAGAACTGGCCGACGCATTCCGGCATCAGGAAAGCGGCGGCCACTTCGGCAAGATTGCGGTCGACATTTAGCGCAACGGTTACGGCTCGATCACGATACCTTTTGCAGGATCGACCTTGCCGCCGATCATCTCGAGGAAAACTTCGCGGGCCTTGCCAAGACCCTGGAAACGCTCGATCTCGATGTTCCCGCCAGCATCGGCGAGGAAGTTACGCCAACTTGACGCCATCTGCTTGCCAGCTTCTTCCGGTCCGACCGATTTGAACAGCGCAACCGCATGGTCGGGCGCAAAGAACATCGTCGGATTTGGACCCGGTATGCCAGCCGTGCCGCCGCCGCGTTCATCGACATGGGTTACCCCGACCAGGCACGAATACTTAAGGGCATCACCCATCTTTTCGTGAATGGATCGCAGCAGGTCGGAATTGCCGGCGAAGTCGACTGTGACGCTGTCTGTAATCGGCAATTGGTCGACATCATCATAGGAGAGCACTTGGTCATAAAGACCGCTGTCCTCCACGAACTTCACATTGCCAGCCGACGTCAGCCCGATTCGGCGAACCTGGGGCGAGCGGTGCTTGCAAACGCTGGCGAGCCCCAGCGCGGTCTTGGAGGATGCGCTGGTCAGGATGACCTGGGCTGCGCCAAACCAATTTTCCGAACGCATGAAATATTCGATGAGGAAGCCTGTCTTGAACAGAGGACCAAAGATCATCCGCTCCCCTTCCCGGTCCGGATCGTGTTCCGGGTCGTTCGCCAAGCGGCTGTATTGGTTGTAGATCGGGCTCATCGGTTGGCGATGTTCGGCTATATCCATGAAGCCAGAGGGCGAAACCTTGCCCGGGACGACATCGAGATGGCTGGCCATCGGGAGATAGCCATAGACGCGTTCGCCCACGGCGAAGTCGGGATTGTTGCTTTCGGCTACCCGCGCGTGACCCCACATCGGGACGATGCCTTCGCCTTCGGGCGCAGGAAAGAAGTTCCAGTATCCGAACCCATCGCCAACCACCGCATAGGTTACGTTGTTGGCTGTGACCGAGAAACTCTCGATGGCCAGGCGCACCGCGCCATCGGCAAGCGGCCCAGCCTCACGCTCGACCAATTTCGCATTGGTGAGTTCGGATTTCTGGACTTGAACCTGCTGCATGATTTGTCTCCTTCTCAGAAGAGACGCTAGCGGCAGGACGTGCGCTTGGCGAGCGGTTACACCCGCATCGGCATCAGGACATAGAGCGCCGCGCTATCGTCGTTCAACCGGATCAATGTTGGCGCACCTGCATCGGCGAGATGGATATCCACGCTGTCACTGTCGATCTGGCCGAGGATGTCCTTGAGATATCCGGCGTTGAAACCGATCTCGAATTCTTCCGAATTATACTCAGCGGGAAGCTCTTCGGTTGCCGTGCCATTGTCGGGCGAAGTGACCGTCAGCGTCACCTTGTCCTTTTCGAGCCCCATCTTGACCGCACGGGTCTTTTCGGTGGCAATCGTCGCGACGCGGTCGACGCCTTCGTGGAACGTGCGCGGATCAATCCTGAGCAGCTTGTCGTTCCCTGTCGGAATGACGCGGGAATAATCCGGGAAGGTACCGTCGATGAGCTTGCTGGTCAGTACGACCCCGCCGTCACCGCCAAGAGCGAAGCGGATCTTGCTGGCTGAAAGGTCGATCTGGACATTGCTGTCCATTTTCTCGTCCAGCAGTTTGCGAAGCTCTGCCACGGCTTTGCGCGGCACGATCACGTCCGGCATTCCTTCGGCGCCCTCAGGGCGGGGAAGCGTGAAACGAGCGAGCCGGTGGCCGTCGGTTGCAGCCGCCCTCAATACCGGTTGGTCTTCATCCGAAACATGGAAGAAGATGCCGTTGAGATAATAGCGGGTTTCCTCAGTCGAGATTGCAAAGCGCGTCCGGTCGATAATCTCTGCCAATGTCTTGGCAGGAAGTTCGAAGCTGGTCGGAAGATCGCCTTCGACGATTACCGGGAAATCATCCCGCGGAAGGGTCGGGAGCGAAAAGCGGCTGCGGCCTGCCTTGATTGCCATGCGGTTTTCCGCCGCTTCGAGGCTGACCTGGCTGCCTTCTGGCAATTTGCGCGCAATATCGAACAGCAGGTGAGCCGACACCGTGATGGAACCAGGCGATTCGACGCTGGCGGCATCCATATGCTCGACCACTTGAAGGTCGAGGTCGGTCGCCATGACCTTGAGACCGTCACCCTCGGCCTCGATCAGCACATTCGAAAGGATGGGGATCGTGTTGCGGCGCTCAACGACCGATTGCACGTGGGAGAGACAGCGCAGCAGCGTAGCGCGTTCGATGGTGGCCTTCATGGGTCCTACTTTCGTCCCTGTTAGGCGGTGCAAGGGTCGGAATCGCCCCGACGCGCCGGAATACGGATAACGACCTTAGCGAGGCGATATATGGGAGCAAGGCTCCAGCAGGCTGCTACCCCGCTCCCACGCCGATTCCTTGGGGATAACAGGGGGATTTACCCCATCATCGCCATGCCGCCGTTCACGTGCAGCGTTTGCCCGGTGACATACGTTGCCTCGTCGGAAGCGAGATATGCCACGGCGGCGCCGATTTCGTCGCCCTCGCCCATCCGACCCATCGGGATGCGGCTGTTGATCGCGGCTTTCTGGTCATCATTCAGCGCATCGGTCATCGCAGTGCGGATGAAGCCGGGAGCCACGCAGTTCACGGTGATATTCCGGCTGGCCAGTTCCTGCGCGAGGCTCTTGCTCATGCCAGTCAGGCCTGCCTTGGCAGCGACGTAGTTCATCTGGCCCGGATTGCCGGTGTGGCCGACCACGCTGGTGATCGAGATAATCCGGCCGCCCTTCGCCTTCATCATTGGACGCGCGCTGGCGCGCATGAGGCGGAAACTCGCTTCGAGGTTAATGCGGATCACCTCGTCCCATTCCTCGTCCTTCATGCGCATGGCGAGATTATCGCGAGTAATACCGGCGTTGTTGACCAGGATATTCATGCTGCCAAGCGTGTCGACGGTCGCGGGGATCAATTCTTCGACCTGCGTGGTGTCCGACAGATTGCACGTGATCTCGACGTGATCTCCGCCGACTTCCTCGATCAGCTGTTCCCGGAATGCGCGCAGCTTGTCGCCATTCGAACCCGATAGGGCGAGGCGCGCACCTTGCCTTGCAAGAGCATAGGCGATGGACGAACCGATGCCGCCGCTGGCGCCGGTAACAAGTGCGGTCTTACCTTCTAGGCTGAACATCATGCGTTCTCCTTGGCGAAATTTTCGAGATCTTCCATGGTGATGAGGCTGACCGTGGCCGCCTCCTTGTCGATGCGTCCAACCATCGGGCCGAGCACTTTTCCGCCAAGCTCCACAAACCGTTCGACACCCGCTTCGCGCATCGCGAGAACGCTTTCGCGCCATCTCACACGGCCGGTTACCTGCTCGATCAGGAGCGTTTGTTCTTCTGCCGGGTCGGTGACACGCGACGCCGTTACGTTGGCGAAGATCGGCACCGCGAACGCAGAAGGCGATGTTTCTTCCAGCGCCTTTTTCATGCGCTGGGCCGCGGGTTCCATTAGCGAACAATGGAATGGCGCTGACACGGGGAGCTTGATGCCCCGCTTGATACCGTGTTCCTTGGCCAGTTCGATGGCACGGTCGATCGCTTCGACATGACCTGAAATCACGACCTGCGTGGGATCGTTGTCATTGGCGACATCGCAAACCTGACCTTGTGCTGCTGCCTTTGCCAGAGCAGTCGCCTTTTCGATGTCAGCCCCCAGAAGGGCAGCCATGGATCCGACACCCACTGGCACGGCGTCCTGCATGGCAGAACCGCGGAGGCGCAAGAGCCTGGCGGTTTCAGCAAGGCCGAACGCACCGGCAGCACAAAGCGCGCTATATTCACCCAGCGAATGGCCAGCAACACAGTCAGCTGTGTCCGCGAGCACTATGCCGAATTCTTTCTCCAGAACGCGCAGCGTGGCGATGGAGTTTGCCATGATGGCAGGTTGTGCATTGGAGGTGAGCGTGAGCTCGCTTTCCGGTCCGTCCCTCATGATCGAGAACAGCTTCTGGTTCAGGGCATCGTCCACTTCCTGGAACACCTCGCGCGCATGGGCGCTGGCTTCGGATAATTCCGCGCCCATACCTACCTTCTGGCTTCCCTGACCGGGAAAGATGAATGCCGTCATGTTTCTCTCCTGTTGGGGCGGCGCTTAGGCGCGCAAGCCCCTAGCCTCAAGGCCGAAAGGTACGATCCTGTTGGCAGATGAATGACCAACCTGGGCACGGCCGAGGTAAGGGATGCCGCTACGGCTGCACCAATCCTGCGCAATCTCCTCGGCATTGGAGCCGAACGGACGGTCATTAACGGGAATGGCGGTGATTTCGCCAAGCCTCAGGCCCGCAATATCGCCAAGCTGCGACGTGACGTGGAATAGCAAGCGGTCGATAGCGTACTCGTATTCACCGACTTCTTCGATCATCACTTCATGGCCGGATAGGTCTGGCATGAGCGGCGTGCCGACCAACATCGCGAGGGTATAAAGGTTGAACGCGACTGCGGGCTTCTTCCCCAGGGAAGGTTCCAGGCCGCTTTCATCGCCGGCGAAATACGACAGAGTGCGGCGGACGGCGTCCTTTCCCCTTTCGCGCTTGATATCGACCGGCATTGGCGCATGCACACTCTGGCCGATGCCGGCGCGATACAGGGCACCAAGCAGCGTCCCGCAGTCGGAATAGCCGAAGTAGGATTTCTCCCGCGCGGCATCCGAAACGTGATCGATGAATGCCTGGGCAATTCGATTCGACCCATATCCGCCCTTGGCGAACCACACGGCATCGATGGAGGGATCGTTTGCGCAATTCAGCAGGGCGGCAAGACGTATCTCGTCTGGGCCAGCAAAGTGACCTTCTTCAACGAAACACTGTTCGTGGAAGTGAAGATCAATCTCGGGATATTCCGCTTTTGCCAAGGCTGCGACAGCCTCGGCATATTTGCGCTTGAGGGGCGTTGCGGGGGCGCAAATGGCGACTTTTCGGATCGGACGGTGCACACTTGCGGTCATGCCCGCTTGTCTTGACGGCTGCAACTGCATAGCGAAGCAGTAATGAGTGACTTCCCCAGCCCTGATGAGCTTTTCGCGCGCCCCTTTTTCTTCGTCGGCATCGGCGGATCAGGAATGCTCCCTCTTGCCCAGATCCTGAAGGGGCGTGGTTGCACCGTGGCAGGCTCCGACCGCAGTTTCGATCAGGGCCGCACGCCGGAAAAGTTCGCGGCGCTTGAGAGCCAGGGATTTGAACTTCACCCCCAGGACGGGAGCGGGATCGTCTCAGGCGACCAGATCGTGGTCGCCTCTGCAGCGATTGAAGATAGCGTGCCCGAGATCCAGCAGGCGAATGACTTGGGTTGCCTGCGCGTCACGCGTGCCGAGCTGAACTCGATCCTGTTCAACACCAGCGGTGCCGGACTGGCAGTCGCGGGGACAAGCGGCAAATCTACCGTGACCGGCATGCTCGGCTGGATCCTCGAGGCAACCGGACGCGCGCCCACCATCATGAACGGTGCGGTGATGAAGAACTTCGTATCACCGCAGCGCCCTTTCGCGAGCGCCGTAGTGGGATCGCAAAGTCTCTACGTCAGTGAGGTCGACGAAAGTGACGGATCAATTGCGCTGTATGGTCCGGCGGTGGGTATCCTCCTGAACGTATCGCTCGACCACAAGAGCATGGCCGAGCTGAGGCAGCTGTTCGGCGACTATCTCTCTCGCAGCCGGATTTCCGTGATCAATGCCGATGATGAAGAGGCGCTGGCCCTTCTTCCGCGGGCAAAGGAAGTTATCACATTCGGGATCGATCAGGAGAAGGCGCAGATAGGCATTGTGCCCGGCAGCATTGCCGAGGGCCCCGTCAGGCAGGCCGCCATGGTGGTGGATCGCCACGATGGCGGTCAGTATGCTCTGCGTCTAAACATGCCCGGCAGGCATAACCTCTCAAACGCACTCGCCGCTATTGCAGGCGCCGCCGCAGCAGGCGTTCCGATTGCAGAAGCGGTCGATGCGCTCGCCGGTTTCGAAGGCTTGGCGCGGCGTTTCGACATTGTCGGCGTCACCCATGCGGCCATCACGGTGATTGATGATTTTGGCCATAACCCCGAAAAATGCGCTGCGACACTGCGAACGCTGCGCGCCCACCCGGGCCGGGTCATCGCATTCTTCCAGCCCCACGGTTACGGCCCGTTACGCCAGATGGGAGCCGAGCTGGCGCAGACTTTCGCCGACGTACTCGACGCCGAAGACCGGGTGATCCTTTCAGATCCCGTCTACTACGGCGGAACCGTCGACCGCAGCGAAGGCAGCGAACGTATCGTCAGGTTGATCACCGAAGCAGGCGGCCAGGCAGATCACATCCCATCCCGCAAGGATATCGAAGATCAGCTCGTCAGCGCAGCGCGCCCCGGCGACAGGATAGTCATCATGGGCGCGCGCGACGACACGCTAAGCGAGTTTGCCAGGCGCGTTTTCAAAAGGTTGTCCTGATAAATCAGTGCGCTTCCGCACCTTCGCCTATGCCATGCCCCATCTTGACTACCTTGTGCAGGACGAAGACGACGACGAAGCCTAAAACCAAGCCTGCGAGCGCCGAGATCGCTGCGTAAGTCGCCCATCCCAGAAGTCCTGACAGGCCGCCAGTTACAGCCTCGACTGCATGCTGCACTCCGTGCGCCCAGTCCGAGGGTCCGTGAATGCCAAGTTCGTGGAGGCCGTGCAGGATAATGCCGCCGCCAACCCACAACATGGCAATCGTTCCGATAAACGACAGTGCCTTGAGCAGGTAGGGGACCGATTGCACAAGGAAGCGGCCGAATGTCTGTGCTGTTTGTGAGCTTCGCTCGGCCAGGTGGAGGCCAATATCATCCATTTTCACGATGATCGCTACAGCGCCGTATACGAACAATGTCACGGCGATACCAACGATGGCAAGAACCCCAGCGCGAACGATGAAATCTTCCGACGCGACTTCGTTCAGCGTGATGGCCATGATCTCGGCTGACAAGATTAAATCCGTGCGAATGGCACCGGCAACGCGCTGTTTTTCAAACGCGACGGGATCGACGATCTCGTCTTCCAGGGTCTTGCCGTGCTTTTCGCCGCCCAGCTTTTCCATGACCTTCTCGGCGCCTTCGTATGACAGGTATGCGCCGCCTGCCATCAGGATGAATATGATCGCCGAGGGAAGCAGCCAGCTTAACAGCAGGGCACCCGGAAGCAGGATCAGGAGCTTGTTCTTGAGGCTGCCCTTGGTGATCTGCCAGATGATCGGCAGCTCGCGTGCTGGGCTCAGGCCGGTCACATAGCTCGGAGTGACCGCAGCATCGTCGATCACGACGCCTGCAGTCTTGGTGCCCGCCCTGCTTGCCGCAACCGTGATGTCGTCGACAGAAGCCGCCGCGGTCCGGGCAATGATCGAAACGTCGTCTAAAAGTGCTACAAGTCCGCCGGGCACGCATTATCTCCTGTTTGACATTGCCAACGGCCCCCTGCCTCGCACGTTCCGACGCTGCAAGAGGAGAGATTGGCTTGCATTCACACCGAATCCGGCTATGTGCGCGCATCCCTTACATCCGTGCAGAGCTCGGCAGGGATAAGAAGAAAGCCGGAGGGGCCCCGCAATCCCGCGGATCAGCCAGCGATCGGCCGACAGTGAAAGGACAAGAGCATGGCTCATTACGAGCATGTTTTCTTGGCGCGACAGGACCTGAGCCAGGCTCAGGTTGATCAGCTCGCCGCCAACGCGACAGAAATCGTCGAAAATAACGAAGGCAAGGTCACCAAGACCGAAACCTGGGGTCTCAAGAACCTCGCTTACAAGATTGACCGCAACCGCAAGGCGCATTTCGTAATGCTCAACATCGAGGGCCCCGGCTCCGTTGTTGCAGAACTCGAACGCCAGACACGCATCAACGAAGACGTCATCCGCTACATGACCATCAAGGTCGACGAGCACGAAGAAGGTCCTTCGGTTATGATGCGCAAGAACGAGCGCGATACCAAGAAGCGCCGTGAACGCGAGGAGCGTAACTGATGGCCCGTCCGTTTTTCCGCCGCCGCAAGTCCTGCCCGTTCGCCGCAAAGAACGCGCCGCAGATCGACTACAAGGACGTTCGTCTCCTGCAGGGCTTCATGTCCGAGCGAGGCAAGATCGTTCCCAGCCGCATCACCGCAGTCAGTGCCAAGAAGCAGCGCGAACTCGCCAAGGCGATCAAGCGCGCGCGTCACATCGGCCTGCTGCCGTACATCGTGAAGTAAGGAGAAGACATCATGGATATTATTCTCCTTCAGCGCATCGAAAAGCTCGGCACGATCGGTGACGTTGTCACCGTAAAAGACGGCTATGCGCGTAACTTCCTTCTTCCGCAGAAGAAGGCCCTTCGTGCCAACTCGGCAAACAAGAAGGTCTTCGAAGCCAACCGCGAGCGTCTTGAAAAAGAAAACGCAGAACGTCGCGGCGAAGCTGAAAAGGCTGGCGAAAAGGTCGATGGTGCCGAGGTCGTATTGATCCGTGCCGCATCTAACGCCGGTCAGCTCTACGGTTCGGTCAACGTTCGCGATATCGTGAACGGCCTTGCCGAAAAGGGTCACGAGATCGACAAGAAGCAGGTCATCATGGGTAACCCGATCAAGACGATCGGCATGCATGACGTGCGCATCGACCTTCACCCCGAGGTTTCCGTCACCGTGAAGGCAAACGTTGCCCGTTCGGACGACGAAGCTGAACTGCAGAGCCAGGGCGTCGACGTTCTTGCGCAGATGTTCGAAGACGAACAGCGCGAGATCGAAGAGCAGTCCGAAGCCAACCGCATCGACACGGGCCTCGAGCCGGGTGAAATCCCCGCCGACATGCTCGAAGATGGCGTCCGCACCGAAGAAGGCGCCAGCGAAAGCGAATCCCTCATCGAAGCGACGAAGCCGGAAGGCGACGAAGGCTAAGCCTTTTCGAAACCAAGCATTCAGGGCGCGGCGACTTCGGTCCCCGCGCCCTTTTTGTAACAACTGCATTCGTGTGGCAGAAGGTGTCACGAAAACAACAAAGAGCCAGGAGATAATCCAGCCATGGAAACGATCGACCAGATCCTCGACAAGCTCGAATCCGTCTACGATGCGGCGATCAACCGCCTTCGCGAAGACGTGATCGCTTTCGGCAAGACGCGCGAATTGCCTGCGCCCGAACGCCGCAATGATGGCAGCTATGCCTATCCGGAATTGCGTTTGCTGTTTCGCGGCGGCGTAATGCCGGAAGGCTCCAGCCGTGCATTTGGTCGGCTCAACATGCCGGGAATGTATTCCACGACTGTCACGCGGCCGAACCTGTTTCGCAGCTATTTGCGCGAACAGCTCGAACTGATCGGTTCGAATTATGAAATCGAGATCGAAGTGGGCTCTTCACGGCAGGAAATTCCTTTCCCTTACGTGCTCGATGGCGAAGCTGGCGCAGTACTTGCCGGGATCGATCCGAACGAAATCGCGCGCCACTTCCCTTCGACCGATCTCGCCGATATCGGCGACGAGCTGGCTGACGGGATCGAACTCGACAATCCCGAAGATCCCATCCCACTGTCACTGTTTGACGGCCTTCGCACGGACTTCAGCCTTGCCCGCCTCGCCCATTATACAGGGACCGATCCGCAACATTTTCAGCGGTTCATCCTGTTCACGAACTATCACCGTTATGTCGACGAATTCGTAGACTGGGCTGGATCGCAGCTGGGCAAGAACGGTTACAAAGCTCTCGCTGGTGCTGGCGGAATGTTGCTAACCGAAGCGACCGAAAACGCGCGCGACCAGCTTTCAGACACCGCTTGGCGGCGCCACCAGATGCCGGCTTATCACCTAGTTGGCGAGAACGGCGGAGGCATCACGCTGGTCAACATTGGTGTTGGACCGTCCAACGCGAAGACCATCTGTGATCACCTTGCAGTGCTGCGTCCCGAAGCCTGGCTGATGATCGGCCACTGCGGCGGCCTGCGCCCTAGCCAGAAGATTGGCGACTACGTCCTCGCCCATGCGTATCTGCGCGACGATCATGTGCTTGATCCGGTCCTGCCGCCAGAGATCCCCCTTCCCGCTATTGCAGAGGTCCAGCAGGCGTTGGCAGCAGCAGCAGAAGAAGTGTCGGGCGAACATGGCAGCGATCTGAAAAAGCGGATGCGCACCGGCACCGTCGTCACCACCGACGACCGCAATTGGGAGCTGCGCTACACCAGTTCGGCCCGCCGTCTCAGTCTGAGCCGTGCAGTCGGGATCGACATGGAAAGCGCAACGATTTCGGCGCAGGGTTACCGCTTCCGCGTTCCTTACGGCACTCTGCTTTGCGTGTCTGACAAGCCGCTTCATGGTGAAATCAAGCTGCCCGGTCAGGCGAACAAGTTTTACGAAGAAGCCATCGCGGCCCACCTCCAGATCGGCGTGACCGCGTGCCGCTTGCTTCGCGAAGAGGGTCCAAGGCTCCACAGCCGCAAGCTGCGCGCCTTTAATGAACCGCCGTTTAGATAAGCCTCAAACCTGAGGGCGCTGAAAGCTAACCCTTACCCTTGGTCTTGGTTTTGCCAGGCTTCGCGTTTGCTTCGATGAACTCAATGATCTGACCCGCAATATCCTTGCCGGTTGCATTCTCGATGCCTTCGAGACCGGGGGAGCTGTTCACTTCCATGATCACCGGGCCGTGATTGCTGCGGAGCAAGTCCACGCCGCAAACATTGAGGCCCATGGCTTTTGCTGCACGAACTGCGGTCGAACGTTCTTCAGGCGTAATTTTGATCAGCTGCGCACTGCCGCCGCGGTGGAGATTGCTGCGGAATTCGCCTTCTGCGCCCTGACGCTTCATCGCTGCGACGACCTTGCCGCCCACTACTAGGCAGCGGATATCCGATCCGCCCGCTTCCTTGATAAATTCCTGCACCATGATGTTGACGTTCGCACCGCGAAACGCCTCGATGATTGATGCTCCGCCCTTCAGCGTTTCGGCGAGTACCACGCCGATCCCTTGTGTCCCTTCGAGCAGCTTGATGACCACTGGCGGCCCATTGACGGCCTTAATGATGGCTTCGGCCTGCTTGGGATCATTCGCATAGGCTGTGAGAGGCAGTCCCAGCCCGTATTTCGCCATGATCTGGGTGGAGCGCAGCTTGTCCCGGCTACGTCCGATCGCCACGCTTTCGTTGAGGGGCCATGTGCCGCTCATTTCAAACTGGCGCAGGACCGCGAGGCCATAATTCGTGATCGAGGCGCCAATACGCGGGATGACTGCATCGAATTGGCCAAGAGTTTCACCGTTGTACATCACCGTGGGGCGGTGGCTTGCAATATTGACCGTGCACCGTGTGGTGTTGAGGATCACGAGTTCGTGCCCACGCTCTTCCGCCGCCGCTTTCAGCCGCTTGTGAGAATAGAGGTTCGGATTGCGAGCAAGCATTGCGATTTTCATGGCTTGTGACCTTTCTTGGTCTTTGTTTCGGGCTTTTGAAGCCAGGAATGTCCGGAATCGACGACAAATCGGCGGCGCAGTGAGGAGCGTCCAATAAGCATCGGAAACTTCATGTCGGAGCGGTCCGCAAGGCTGATTTCGGCGCGGAATTCGACATCGCCGATCCGTAGCGGCGTCTTGATGACATAGCGGTCCTGTTTTTCGCCGTTTGAACTTGTGATGCCCCTCACGTCAACATGCACCGCCTCGCAGACTTGCCGAACGTGAGGCTCCTCGAAATCGACGGCGAAACGCACGAACTTTTCGCCGTCGCGTTCGAATTCGTCGAGAACAACAGCATGCAAGGATGATGTGCGCGCCCCTGTATCGATCTTGGCAGGAATACTGTGCAGCCCGAGGTCGGGTAGCTGGACCAGCTCGCGCCAGCCCACGATCGGCAAAACTTTCTTCGTCTTCATTCGATTATCGCCAGCCCGTCACCGCCTCCCGCTCCTGGCAGGCGGCGTAGAACCTTGCCGCTAGCGAAATCAACCTCTGCGATGGTGTTCGCGCGCGTTTCTGCCGCATAAATCCGTTCTCCGTCGGGCGACCAGAGGATCGTGACTTGTGTCCGGTCCTCGGCCTCATCCCGGCTGGATACTGGGATGGTGCGGATTGCTTCGGCAGATTTGAGATCAATCACAGTCAAACCGGCATCTGCCAGGTCGCTGGTGACCGCGAAATCGCCTTGCGGGCGAATGGCGATGCGAAGCGGGAAATCGCCGGTTGCGACTTCATGTCTGATCGCGAGGGTCATAGGGTCGAGCGCAAATGCCTTGTCTGACCCGCGCGCCGAAACCCAAAGTGTCTCGCCATCGGGGCTGAGCGCGATGCCTTCCGGCTCCTCGCCCACCTCGACAGACTGCGGCGCGCGGCGCGTCTTGAGATCCACCAAGGTCACAGTTTTGGAGCCCAGGTCGGTGGTCCAGGCATGCCGACCATCGGGCGAGACAGCCAGCATGTGGCTGCCCTGCTTTCCGGTCCCATATTCGAACGTGTTGGCATCACCGAGCGGGTTGGCGATCCAGAAGATCGACTGACGCCCTTCTGCTGTGGCGTATAAATCGCCATTGGCGTGCCAGACGATCCCGTGCGGACGGGCATTCGCACCCAAATCGATACTGGCTACTTTTGACAGATCCGAAGTCAGGAAGATGTCCACACTCGTCCCGCCATAGCAAGCGAGTGCCACATGTTTGTCGTCTGGCGACGTAGCCAATTCATGAGGATTGGCGCAGCTTGCCACAGACGCAACCTGCTCCCCGGTCGCAAGATCGACCTTGGCCAGCGTGTTGCCGAATTTTCCGGCCACGAAGAGCGCGCCTGCAGCATCTGCCGGGGCAGACGCAATCGGAGCCTCCTCGGTTACCGGCGAGCAGGCAGCGATCGACAGGCCAAGGAGGACCGAAATGCGCATGATTACCACCCCTGCGGTTTACCTTCGTTCTGCTCTTCAAGCCACGCCATCAGCGGTGCGAAATATTCGATCATCGCTGTCCCGCTCATCTGGCGCTCGCCGGTGAACGCTTCGAGTGCGTCGGGCCAAGGCTTGCTTGCACCCATTTTAAGCATCGCATCGAGGTTCTGACCGACTTCCTCGTTGCCGTAGAACGAACAGCGATGCAACGGCCCTTCCCAGCCCGCCTGATCACAGGCAGCCTTGTAGAACTGGAACTGCAGGATCCGCGCAAGGAAGTAGCGGGTGTAAGGCACATTGCCAGGGATGTGATATTTCGCTCCGGCATCAAACTTGCTCTCATCGCGGGCGACTGGCGGAGTGATACCCTGATATTGCAATCGCAGGTCATTCCATCCCGCATTCAGCCCATCGGCCGGGATCGATCCGTCGAACAGGCCCCAGCGATACCGGTCCACCATCAGTCCGAAGGGAAGGAACGCGACCTTGTCCATCGCTTGGCGAAGCAGGAGGCCGATGTCCTTGTCCGCGCTCGGCACATCGGACTTGTCGAGCATGTCGATCTGCACGAGATACTCGGGCGTTATCGAGAGAGCGATCATGTCGCCGATCGCTTCGTGGAAGCCATCGTTTGCGCCGTTGAGGTGCAGATAATCCTGCTGGTTGTATGCGCGCTGGTAATAGTTGTGACCCAGCTCGTGATGGATGGTGATGAAGTCATCCGCATTCTGCTTGATGCACATCTTGATGCGCAGGTCGTCCACGTTGTCGACGTCCCATGCGCTTGCATGGCACACCACTTCGCGGTCCGCCGGCTTCACGAACTGGCTGCGTTCCCAGAAGGTGTCGGGCAGCTTCTCGAAGCCGAGAGAAGAGAAGAAGTCTTCGCCCACACGGACCATCTGGACTTCATCAAAGCCCTTCTGCTCGATCAGTTCGGTAAGGTCGTAACCGATGTCACCAGCACCTTCGGGTGCGACGAGCGGATAGATATTGCCCCATTCCTGGGCCCACATATTGCCAAGCAGATCGGCGCGGATCGGGCCCGTCGGGGCTTGAACGGCATCGCCGTATTTCTCGTTGAGCTGGCTGCGGACATAGGTGTGCAGCGCCATGTAGAGCGGCTTCACTTCCTGCCACATCCGCTCCGTCTCGGCGGCGAACTGGTCTGGGTCCATATCGTAGTTCGAACGCCACATGGCGCCGAGATCGTTGAAACCGAGGTCCTTGGAACCTTCGTTGGCAATCGCGATCATGCGCTGGTAATCACCGCGCATCGGGGCACCGACATTGTCGTGCCAGCTTACCCACATCTCTGCGAGTTCCTCAGGCGTCCGCTCGAGGTTGCCCATTTCGGCTTCGATGTCGGAACCGGATATTTCCTTGCCGTTCAAGGTTCCTTTGCCCTTGCCGTAGGCCGAGCCGAGGCGGGTCGAGATATCAGACAATTCGGTCGCCGCGCCGTCACGAACCGGCGCCGGCATCACGATGGAGTTGCGCAGCATATCCAGCTTGCGCTCAACCTCCGGATCGAGCCCGGCAACTCGGGCATATTCAGCAGCCTTGTTGGCGTATGCGACTGATTTCTGTGTCGCCTCGGCGCCGTATTTGGCCGCAAGCATATCGCTGTCATGGACGATATAGGTTGAATTCAGCCACAGCACGCGGCCATATTCGACCGAGAAATCGAACATGTCTTTCTCGACCATATCCACCCAGTCGGCAGCACCTTTCGGCGTCATGGGATAAGGATCGGCTTCTGCGATTGGCGCGAGCGGAGCGCTTTCGACCGGCTGAGCATTGGCAGTGGTGCAGGCAGCCAGCGAGATGGCAAGCGCAGACAATGCGACGGGGGCAAATTTCATGATGTCCTCTCCAAAGGTACTCTGACTTTTTCTGTTTCCGGATTGCACTTGCACAACCGCTTTATCAAGCGGTTCGGCGCGCCTTTCGACGAATGACAAGGCAGGCAATGACCCCGCAAAACGTGAACAGCCAACTTGCGATCTTCACGGGCCGAACCGAAGCAGCCAGCGAGGCGAGGCTGTCATCGCCCTGAAAGCGGGTCAGCTGAATGAACTGGCCGATCGTCTCTGCGTAATCGGTGATTAGGAAGGCCGCGGCTGCGATAGCTATCAAAACGCCCAAAATACTGACAGGCCGCATCGTGCTCCGGCGGAAATGGAGGCCGCCCAGCAGGCTACCCGCACCATAAATCCCGATGAATATCAGGTCGCCGATCATCGCAATAGCGGCCTGATTCCAAAGTCCGGCAGAGCGCCAGACATACTGGATACGGTCGACTTCCGCGGCGCTACCTGCAGCCTGATGGTCGAGGATGCCGCCCGGGACTTCGGACACGCCCAGTGGCAAGCCAAGCATAATCACAATCGCAAAAAGTATCAGGCCGCCAATCCAGAGCCCCAGGAATGCGCGGTACAGGCTCACTGCGCATCACCTAGCCAATCGGCCATTGCCTGGCCCAGATCAGGTTTGGTGACGCTGCCCATGTGAGTGCCAGGCACCTCCGCGAAGTCAGCGCCTGGAATACACTTTGCCAATGCTTCGGCCGAGCCATTGTCCCGGTCTTCGTCTCCGCACACCACCAGCGTGGGAATGGTGATATCGGCGAGCAAACCAAGTTCCAGATCGGGCATCGTGTCCAGAAGCAAGCGCGCTGCCACACGGTTCACACCTTGCGACTTGAGGAATTGCATCGAGAAATAGGCCGGATCACCGCGCGGGATCGCGTCAAATTCGTCGATCACTCGCTTGAAATACGCGGCGCGCTTCGCCCACTCGCCCAAACCGGCAGTGCCCATTCCTCCGACGATCAATCGCGACGGATGGACAACGCCATGCGCAACGGCGTGCAATGATGTCCTTGCGCCCAGCGAAAACCCGCCAAGGTCGTAATCCTCAAACCCGAGATGATCGACCAGCGCCGCCACATCGCGAACCAGCACATTCAGCGGATATTTCGCCGGATCTTCGGGGGCTTCGCTGTCTCCGTGGACGCGGAAGTCTAGCATGATGACCTCGTAACCCCGGGCCGCAATCGTCTCCGCATGACCGAACTTGATCCAGTTCATCTGCGCGCTCGAGAAGAGGCCGTGGAGCAGGACCAAGGGTCTCCCCTTCCCCATGCGGTGAATTGCGAGCCGGGTGCCATCAAAGCTGTCGAAAAATTCTGTCACAGTGTCCATCTCTAGGCGCCGGTTCCAATCATCGCTTGTGCTGATATCCGGCCTAAAGCTGGATGAGCCACTCTTACCGTCGCTGACCATATTCACCTGGCTTCCAAACCCTGCAATTCCATGCGCCACCGCGCCATTTCGATCCGATCCTGCCCGAAGAAAGGTTCGTTTTCGAATACCAGCGTCGGGACACCCCAATGGCCAGCGGCTTCGAGAGCGTCCTGATTGGCGGCAATCTCTGCGTCGAGCGCCTCTGCATCGCTATCAACTTCCGCCAGGATTTCTTCCACGCCAAGGCCCGCCGCTTCCAGAGCGCGGTCAAGATGGCCGCCTTCGTGCCAGTTTTCCTGACCGCCCCAGATCATCCGGCCGGCCTCGGCAGCGAAGATCAGGCCTGCTCCGCGCCGCGATGCTGCCTGGCCCATGCGCGTTACCCGTCGAATATTGGGTTGGTCCTCCGCAATCTTTCGCGTCGCCATGTCCTGAATGATGGGATCCGGCTTCGGCGGACCGAAGGGGATGTGATGAAAAGCCGCCACCCGCAGCATGTCGCGCATGGTATAGCCAAGCCAGTTCGGATGGTTGCGCTCGAAGAAATCGGGCTGGCGTATAGCAAGCGGATAGACCGGCCTCAGCGCAATGCTAAGGTCGTATTCCTCGGTCAACTGGCGGTAACGTCCGATTGCCAGATAACTATAAGGCGAACGGAAGCTGAAATAGAGTTCTGCTTGATGCGTCATTCCTGCCTTATACAGGTGAGACGCCTCAGCGGAAGAAGCAGCTCAAACCCGCTTGCAAGCCGGTAATCTTATCGTCCTCGGAAAACCCGCGGATCGTGCCGAAGTCTGCGGTGGTATATTCGAACTCTCCCGGCAGGGTGCTGTCGATTTCACGCACCTGACGTTCTGACTTGAGGCCTTCCATCGTCGATACGCCGGGCCTGATACCATCGCTAGTCACGACTTGGCCGCCTTCACGCAGGAACCAGCCGGCAAACTTGCCATCCTGATATGCGATACTGAGCGGTCCGAACTCGCTGAACTCCATCTCGCCTGCGCCGCATTCCTCGTTGCGGGAAGTGATGCCTGCCGACCCGAAAGCCGCCTCGACAGCGTCGTCTACCTCGCTGCGCGGCGAACCAAAGCGCAGCGGGGCTTGCTGATGCACTCCCAAGCCATCCGCGTTGACGACGATTACGACATCGTCGAACCGCTCGATCAGCGGATTGGTGTTTGGTGCCTCGCCGCCTTCGAGGTCGACCGTCGTCACGTCCTCGGTCGGCTCGCTGGAGCAAGCGAGGAGGAGAAACGGCAGGGCGATAAGCGAGGCTGTGCGGATCATCCCTTCTTAAGACACTCGCGGCCCAGGAGTTCCGCGATCTGCACCGCATTCAAGGCGGCACCCTTGCGAAGGTTGTCCGAAACGCACCACAGGGTCAGCCCGTTCTCAACCGTCGGGTCTTCCCGAACGCGGCTGATGTAGGTGGCACTGTCTCCAGCCGCTTCGACCGGGGTGATGTAGCCTTCGTCCTCGCGCTTATCGATGAGCATGATGCCCGGTGCTTCGCGCAGGATTTCCTGCGCCTGTTCGGCGGTCAATTCGTTCTCGAATTCGATATTCACGCTTTCGGAATGGCCCACGAACACGGGCACGCGCACACAGGTGGCGGTCAGCTTGATCTTCGGGTCGAGGATCTTCTTGGTCTCGACCACCATCTTCCACTCTTCCTTGGTCGATCCGTCGTCGAGGAAGACATCGATATGCGGGATGACGTTGAAAGCGATCTGCTTGGTGAACTTGGATGGTACGGCAGGGTCACCGACGAAGATGTTGCGGCTCTGTTCAAACAGTTCGTCCATGCCCGCCTTGCCCGCGCCCGAAACCGACTGGTAAGTCGAAACGACCACGCGCTTGATCGTCGCTGCATCGTGCAGCGGTTTAAGGGCGACAACGAGCTGTGCGGTCGAGCAGTTGGGATTGGCGATGATTTTGCGCTTGGAATAGCCGTGGATCGCCTCGGGGTTAACTTCCGGCACGATCAGCGGCACATCCGGATCCATGCGGTAGAGCGAGCTGTTGTCGATCACAACGCAGCCGGCAGCGGCTGCCTTCGGCGCATACTCCTTGGCCGGACCGCTACCTGCGGCGAACAAGGCAATATCCCAGCCAGTCCAATCGAAATGCTCGATATTCTTGCACTTGAGCATTTTGCCGGTGTCGCCAAACTCCACCTCCGACCCGTGCGAACGGCTGGAAGCGACAGCAGCGATTTCGTCGATGGGAAACTCGCGTTCCGCCAACACCATCATCATTTCACGTCCGACACTTCCGGTCGCGCCGACTACGGCAACACGATAACCCAAATCACATCTCCAAATTTGTGTGTGGGGTGCAAATGGGCCTAGGACAGGCCCGGCGCAAGCAATTTGGAGTTGAGGCGCCGCAAGGGGGAATACAATGGATCTGGCAGACTGGCGCGCCAAGGCCGAACGTTTTGAATTTCAGGGACTTTCGATTGCCTTCTGGCGCGGCGGGACGGGTCGTCCGCTCTTGCTGGTTCACGGTTTCCCAACCAGCGCGTGGGACTGGCAGCCGATATGGGAAACGCTGGGCCAAACGCACAGTCTCGTTGCCTGCGACATGATCGGCTTCGGCCTGTCGGACAAGCCGCCCGGCGGTTACTCGATCCACCGGCAGACAGACCTCCAAGAGGCGCTGCTGGCCCACCTTGGCATCGCGGAATATGACGCCCTCGTGCACGATTACGGAGTGTCCGTGGGACAGGAAATGCTTGCACGCCAGGCCGAGGGCAGCGGTGCAGCAGGATTGCAGCAGATGGTTTTCCTCAACGGGGGTATCTTTCCCAACCAGCACCGTCCTCGGCCTCTCCAGAAGCTGGGCGTATCGCCGCTCGGCTTTCTCGTCGGGTGGCTGATGAACAGGAAGCGTTTCGGCGCAGGCTTTGCGGAGGTTTTCGGACCTGATACTCAGCCCTCCGAAGCTGAGCTCGACGATTTCTGGAGCCTTATTTCAGAGCAGGACGGGCACCGAAAATTCCACAAGCTGCTCCATTACATGACCGACCGCCAGAAACATGAAGCGCGGTGGGTCGGTGCGCTTGCTCATGCCGAAAGCCGGATTGGCCTTATCAACGGCGCTCTCGATCCGGTGTCAGGCAAACACGCATTCGACGAATGGCGACGAGTATTACCGAACGCTCGCTCGCACCTTTTGCCTGGCGTTGGCCACTATCCGCAGGTCGAAGCACCTGCAGAAGTTGCAGCCAAGACGCTGGAGTGGCTCGGCTGAATGCTACTCCGGAGGCGTCACGCCGTGATGCTCTAGAAAGCGAAACACGGTGTTGTAGCGGTGCGGAGAAATCTGCTCGCCCGAGACACGGTGAGTGTAGCCGGGGTACAGCATCATCTCGAACGGCACATTGGCTTCCTGCATGGCCGAGATGACCTCGGTTGCGTTCTCGAACACCACATTGTCGTCTGCCATCCCATGGATCAGCAGCAGTGGATCGGTAATCTTCGTGGCCTCGGGGATTGCTGAAGCAGTCTCATAAGCCTGCGCGTCGGCCTGAGGCGTGCCCATATACCGCTCGGTATAGTGAGTGTCATAAAGCTCCCAGCGCGTGACCGGCGCGCCTGAAATGCCAGCCGCATACAGACCAGGATCGGCCTGGAGCTGCTTCAGCGTCATGTACCCTCCATAGGACCAGCCATCGATGGCGATCTTGTCAGCATCGATGAAATCGAACTGGGTGAGGAATTCCGCACCCGTCTTCTGGTCGCGCACCTCGACGCCGCCCATCGCACGGTAGATCGGCTGTTCGAACTTGACGCCGCGATTGGCCGACCCGCGGTTGTCGATGGCGAACCAGATGTAACCCTTGTCGACGATCGCCTGGCGCAGGGCACCGTTCCAGCCCTTGGTCACGATCTGCGGTCCCGGCCCGCTATAGTGGTAGTAATAGACGGGATACTTCTTGCCCGGCTCCAGCGGGGGTGTGAGCATTTCCCAATAGAGCAACGTGCCGTCTTCCGCGGGAAGGACACCATATTGCGTTTGCCGGTGGCTGGCCACGTAAGGGGCGTAAGGGTGTTCATCGTTCAGCTCGTTGCGTTCAATCCACGCAAGCCGGTTGCCCTGCGCGTCGGCAAGATAACTCTGCGGCGGGGTGTCATCGTTCGAACGCGAAATCAGGAGCGTTTGCGCCTTGCTGTCCATTGTGCCGGAATTCACATAGTCTAGATCGGTCAGGCGTTCGATCGAAGACGGTGATGCAAGGTCCAGCGCATAGATTTGCTGGGCAAGCACGTCGTCCTTGGTCGCCTGGAAGAACACTTTCCCAGCCGCCTGATCTACGCCAAGCAACTTGGTGACGACCCAGTCACCGCTAGTGAGCTGGATCCACTCGCCGTTCGCGAAACGATAGAGATGGCCAAAACCGTCGCGTTCGGACCACCAGATCAGGCTGCCATCGTCGAGCCACTTGTAGTCGTCCGAAAGGTTGATCCAGTAATCCTCGGCGGCTGCGCGTTCGGTGAAAACGACTTCGCTTGCGCCTGTGGCCGGGTCGACCTTGAGGAGATCGAGGACCGTCTGCTCGCGGTTCTGGCGCTGGACGTACAGCGCATTGCCTCCCGGTGCCCAGTCCACCCGGGCGAGATAGATGTCGGGATCACTGCCAAGATCGACCTTCACGCGGTTCTGACCGTCAGGGTCCATGACGAACAGCTCGACAACCGCGTTTGGGCTGCCCGCAACCGGATAACGTTGGTCATAAACCTTCGTGCCGGTCGCCCCGATGGCAGCGCGCGTGACAATACCGACGCCGCTTTCATCGAAACGCTGCACCGCCATGCGGTTTTCGTCCGGCGACCACCAATAACCTGTCAGGCGGCCCATTTCTTCTTGAGCCACGAACTCCGCCTCGCCCCAACGCACGGCCTCGCCTTCCTTGGGTGTTATCGGCGCATGGTCGCCAGTGACCGGGCCGACCCACAGCTGCCGATCCCGCACGAATGAGATGTAGTTGCCATGCGGACTAAGTGACTGATTGAGCTCACTTTCCTCTGTATCGGTAACGCGCACGACTTCGCCGCCAAGACTGGCTAGATAGAGATCGCCGTCAAGCGGTACGAGCAAGCCCTTGCCGTTGGAGGTCCATTCGTAACTGATGATGCCCTTCAGGCTCCCGACACGCGCGCGCTCGCGCTGCATCTTTTCATCTTCGGACAACTCGCGGCCCGAACCCAGCGCCTCGCTGTCCACCAGCATCGACCACTCGTCTTCCTCGCGGTCATAGGCCCACAGGTCGTAGCGCTCGCGGTCGTCTTCGCGGTTTCGTAGCAGCGTGAGATAGCGGCCGTCAGGCGACAACTTGGCCTGCCTCGGTGCGGGTCCATCCAGCGACGGAGAGGCAAAAACGCGTTCGAATGTGAGATCCATGGGCGCAGTCTCCTCGGAATTGCTGTGATTGTCCGCCAGTGCGGGCGCTGCCAGGCATGTGCCGAGCGCCAGTGCGGCGGCAAAAGTCAGATTGCGCAAGTGTCTCTCCCTCGTTGCGACGCCACGCTCTCGCAAGACCCGGTCTGGAAAGCAAGGTCTGCGGCATCGCCTGAAAGTTATGCCTAATTTGGAGTTAAGTGCGCTTCCTTAAATCCCCTTAACGCCTCTGCGCCAGAAGGGTCCTCGTCATCGGGAGCCGCTATCCGGCTCACTGGCTCCCGGAGGCATCTGAACGGGCCTTATGGCTCATCATGATCCCCACGTGACAAGGGCGGTGCTTTCAGGAGCGCCGCCCTTTCTTTTTACCTATTCCTATGCGGATACGCGGACGCAGAATCAAAAAGGGCGGCCCCGCGAGGCCGCCCTTCGAAATTCGCTTTGCTGCGAGACTTACGCCTTGGGGGCGTTGTCGCGGCGCTCGGCAATACGAGCGCGCTTACCGGTACGGCCACGCAGATAGTAGAGCTTCGCACGACGCACGATACCGCGGCGAACCACGGTAATGCTGTCCACGATCGGGCTGTAAAGCGGGAAAACACGTTCCACACCTTCGCCGAACGAAAGCTTACGGACGGTGAAGTTGCTGCCCATGCCGCGGTTGGAGCGGGCGATGACAACGCCTTCGAAATTCTGGATACGCTCGCGCTGGCCTTCCACAACCTTCACGCCGACACGAACGGTGTCGCCAGCCTGGAACTTGGGAATATCCTTGCCGAGGTTCTCGATAGCTTCCGCTTCGAGCTGCTGAATCAGGTTCATTGAACCATTTCCTTCAATCTTTTCGCCGCGCATCAGAGGCAGGCTGGTCCCGACCATCAGTATGACGATCCCAAAGGTCCGGCCTGCGTAACCGTGTGTCTTCCTCGCTCCTTGCCTTGCGCCAAGCAGCGATTTTCGCATGATCCCCCGATCGCAGCACTTCAGGGATCGTGCGCCCTTCCCATTCCTGAGGTCGGGTATATTGCGGATACTCGAGCAAGCCGTCCTCGAACGACTCTTCGGTCCCGCTAGAAGCCGCGCCCATTACTCCGGGAAGCAGGCGAATGCAAGCATCGAGAATCGCCAGCGCAGCCGGTTCTCCGCCCGACAGGACGATATCGGCCAGGCTGACCTCCTCTACCTGCGGATAGGCATCGAAGATCCGCTCGTCGAAGCCTTCAAAGCGGCCGCACAAGATAGTGACACCGGGGCCGCCGGAAATCTCCCGGATACGCTCCTGCGTGATCGGCTTGCCGCGCGGTGTCATGACAAGGATCGGAGCCTTGGGCTGCATGCGGATCGCATGGTCGAGAGCCGGACCAAGTACATCGGCTTTCAGCACCATCCCTGCCCCGCCGCCTGCGGGTGTATCGTCGACGGTACGGTGCTTGTCGGTCGCAAAGTCACGGATCTGGATCGTGTCGATCGACCACTTCTGCTCCTCCAGAGCGCGGCCGGCCAGTGACAGGCGCAGCGGTCCGGGAAACATCTCGGGATAGAGGGTGAGGATGGTAGCAGCGAAGGTCATGTTTCCGCGAACACCTCTGCATTAAGTGTTTTCAGTCGGCGCCGGTGATCCAACATTCCTAACGCAGCAATCACTATGCTGCTCGACACAAGCAAGAGAGCCATCGTTCGTTCAAGAACCAACCGCGGAAGCTCGAGCAACAGCGTCAGAAACGAACGATCAGGAGACCAAAGCAAATAAAGAACCACGAGCCAGAAGATCAGCGGAAAAACAATCGCGAAAACGAGCCTTACAAGAAGATGTAGTCTCGACGCGTAGATGTTCAAAAGCACGACCACCATCAATTCAGGCAGCACATAAGCCAATACAGGCAACAGCCAATCGATAGGGTTCGATGACAGAGATGCAGGATCCTCATGCGCGAGAGCTAGAGTTTCGAATCCCAGTACAAGGAGGACAAATACGAATGGCAGTCTCATGCCCAATTCACCCCATCCTTTGACCGCGTATCAACCCTAAGTTCGAAAACATCAGGGCGCGAGTAATGACCGTCAGTATCGAGGCTCGCCAACCCCTGACCGATCTCGCTGAGGTCTAGCTCCGCAAACAGCGTTTCCTCGCCCTCACCCGCCTGTGCGACAATCCTTGCATCGGGTGCAATGATCATTGAGCCGCCACGGTTGAGTGCATCGCCCTCGATCGTCTCGAACAGCTCCTTCGCCGCCGCAGCGTCGCCAGCACGCTCCAGCCCGTCGAACAGGTCGTCCTTCGCCTGCACCAGACCGGCCGCCAGCACGAAGCAGCGGCCCTCCATCGCATAGTGCCGCGAGGCGAGCGCGTATTCCTCGCGCACGGTCGGCCAGGCCGCGACATGCACGCTCTCGCCAAGGTTATGCATCGCCGCGCGCGCCAAGGGCATCCAGTGCTCCCAGCAGATCAGCGAGCCGACGCTGCCCCACTCGGCCTGGTGGACACCGAGCGTCGAACCATCACCGCGCATCCAAACCAGCCGTTCGCCATGTGTCGGAACCAGCTTGCGGTGGTCGAGGACCGGCAGGCCGGGCCGGAATGTCATCTGGTTGTTGTAGAGGCTCTGTCGCATACGCTCATGCGCGCCAATGGAGATAACAGCGCCGCTTTCGTCGCACAATTCCTGCAGGGGCAGCAGCCGCTCGTCGTTCGCCACAACGGCTTGTTCCAGCAGGATGCGATGCAGCGCCTTGGTGCCGGGATGATCCCACAAGGCCGCGCCCGGAGCCTCGTCCAGCCAGAGCGGATAGCCGCCCAAAAACGTTTCGCCGAATGCAACCAGCTTCGCCCCGCCCTCAACCGCCTCGCGCGCAAGGCGGACGGCTTTCTCGATCCCGTCGCCAATGGCGAGCGGGATGGGAGATGCCTGGACGATGGCGACCGAAAGCGTGCTCATGGAAAAAGCGGTTAGCGCGGCGGGCACCGCTTGGCCATCCCGTGCGTTCACACACCCATGACAGAAACACCTGACGATTGCATCATAGTGGGCGCTGGCCCCGCCGGCCTGACTGCCGCGATCTATCTTGCGCGCTATCACCTGAAAATCCGCCTGTTCGATTGCGGGACGAGCCGTGCAAGCTGGATCCCGACAAGCCACAATCACGCAGGCTTCCCCGACGGTATCAATGGTGAGGAACTGCTCGAACGCATGCGCGAGCAAGCCGCCAAATACGGCGCAATGCGCGAACCCAAGCGGGTGAGCGACCTGCGCAAGGACGGCGACTGTTTCACCGTGACCACGGACGATGCCGCCTTCCGCGCGCGAACGGTCCTGCTCGCCACAGGTGTGGTCAACAACCGGCCCGAAGGAATGAGCGACCAGTTCCACGACGAAGCGCTTTCACGCGGTTTGCTGAGATATTGTCCCGTGTGCGACGGCTATGAAGTCACCGACAAGCGAGTTGCCGTCATCGGATCAGGCGATCACGGCACCGCCGAAGCGCAGTTCATCCGCGGCTTCACCAGCGATGTGACATTGATTTCTCCGGAGGGTGACCACGACCTGTCGGACGGATGTTCAGCGCAGCTGGACGAGGCGGGAATAGTACGCGTGGCCGGTCCTTGCGGAGACTACAGCATCGATGGCGACAAAATTACCTTCGATACCGCTGAAGGCCGCATGAGCTTCGACAGCGCCTATCCCGCGCTGGGTTCGGTCATCCGCTCGGGCCTCGCCGAGAAATGCGGCGCCGAGCTTGGCGATGACGGGTGCATCGAAGTGAGCGACCACTACGAAACGAGCGTGCCTGAACTGTTCGCCGCAGGAGATGTGGTGGTTGGATTGGACCAGATCAGCGCCGCAATGGGCCAGGCAGGAATTGCTTCGACCACCATACGTAATCGGCTTGCCGAGAAGTCGCCGCTGAGACGCTAGGTAACGAAGTCGGAATTGATGGTCAGCTTTTCGCTATCCCATTCCGGCACCGCCTGCTTGGTCAGCGGAGCCATGAACTTCTTGCCGTCCGGCTTTTCAATTTCGATGATCTCGGTCGCGCCGAAATTTTCGACCGCGCAAATGCTGCCGATCGCTTCACCGGTTTCGGTGACCACTGGAAGCCCGAGCAAGTCAGAATAGTAGAACTCTCCCTCCTCCAGCGCCGGTAGCGCTTGCTGAGGGACAGTCAGAACCGTGCCGCGAAGGGCCTCGGCTTCGTTGCGGTTCGTGACTTCGGCGAAACGCGCAACCGCGCCGCCCTTGTTGTCGCTACGGATCTTGGAGAGCGTCAGGGCGCCCTCGTTGAAGCTTTTGTGCGGCTTCAGGGTTTCGACCCCCTCACCGAACAGCTTCAGACGGACTTCGCCCGTCACGCCGTGCGCACCGGTGACGGCTGCCAACGTGACGGGCTTGTCCTGCATGGAGACGATTACTCGCTCTTCGCTTCTTCAGCCGGTGCTTCTTCAGCTGCAGCTTCTTCAGCGGGAGCTTCTTCAGCAGTTGCTTCTTCAGTCGGAGCTTCAGCAGCGGTCTTGGCTTCTTCTTCAGCGGCCTTGGCAGCTTCTGCTGCTTCAGCTTCCTTGGTGGCCTTTTCTTCAGCGCGTTCCTTGGCGGCTTCGCCCGGCTCACCCTTCTTGGGGTTGTTGCGCGGTGCACGCTCAAGGATGCCGGCGGCATCGAAGAAACGCAGAACGCGGTCGCTCGGCTTGGCGCCAACGCTCAGCCAGTGACGTGCACGGTCTTCGTCGAGCTTCACGCGCTCGCCCGAATCCTTGGCCAGCATCGGGTTATAGGTGCCGATCTGCTCAAGGTACTTGCCGTCACGCGGGCTACGCGAATCCGACACAACAATGCGGTAATAAGGACGCTTTTTCGCACCACCGCGCGACAAACGAATTGCAACTGCCATTTTACTTCACCTTTCGAGTGTAAATATCTGAAATATTATTTTTTGTTCAACATATCGCGCAGGTCGGCCGGAAGCGTATCCGGATCGACTGTCGGCCCCTTGCCGCCGCCGGAGCCTAGCCCCGGAAGCCCGCCCATCGGTCCGGGTCCGCCCGGTCCGCCAAGACCCGGCATCGCAGCGCCCAAGCCGCCTTTGCCGAACAAGGCACCGAGGCCCTTGAGGCCGCCCATCTTCTTGATCTGCTTCATGGCCTTCGCCATTTCCTGGTGCATCTTGAGCACCTTGTTCACTTCCTGGACCTGAGTGCCCGAACCTGCCGCCACGCGCTTCTTGCGCTTGGCGTTGAGCAGCTTGGGCATCTTGCGCTCTTTCGGAGTCATCGAACCGATGATCGCGTCCATGTGGATCAGCACCTTGTCGTCCATGCCCGACTGCTGCATCGCCGCCTTGGCTTTCTTCATACCCGGCATCATACCGGCCAGAGCACCGAGGCCGCCCATGTTCTGCATCTGCTTCAGCTGCATGCGCAAATCGTCGAGGTCGAACTCGCCCTTCGCCATTTTCTTGGCGAGCGCTTCGGCCTCTTCTTCCTTGATCGCAGTCGCGGCCTTTTCGACCAGCGAGACAACGTCGCCCATGCCGAGAATGCGGCCGGCCACGCGGTTCGGATCGAATGCCTCGATGGCGTCGAGCTTTTCGCCAGTGCCGGCAAACTTGATCGGCTTGCCGGTGACATAACGCATCGACAGCGCTGCACCGCCGCGCGCATCGCCGTCCATCCGGGTCAGCACGACGCCAGTCAGCGGCACTTCGCCAGTGAAGCTCTGTGCGACGTTGACCGCGTCCTGTCCGGTCAGGCTATCGACGACCAGCAGAACTTCGGTGGGCGTCGAAACCGAGTTGATGGCCTTCATTTCCGCCATCAGAGCTTCGTCGACATGGAGCCGGCCCGCGGTATCGAGCAGCAGCACATCTGCCGCCTGAAGCTTGGCGCTTTCCATGGCGCGGCGGGCGATGTCGAGCGGTTGCTGGCCGGGCACGATTGGCAGGGTTGCCACATCGACCTGCTCGCCCAGGATTTTCAGCTGTTCCTGTGCGGCCGGACGGTTGACGTCCAGCGAGGCCATCATCGCCTTCTTACCATGCTTTTCGCGGAGCAATTTGCCCAGCTTTGCCGTCGTCGTCGTCTTACCCGAACCCTGCAGGCCGACCATCATAATGACGACCGGCGGCTTGGCGTTGAGATTCAGCCCTTCGACTTTTTCACCGCCGAGCATATCGACCAGCTCGTCATTGACGATCTTGACGACTTGCTGGCCCGGTGTGACCGATTTGAGGACTTCCGAGCCGATCGCCTTTTCGGTAACAGCATCAACGAAGCGGCGCACGACCGGCAGAGCGACATCGGCTTCGAGCAAGGCAATCCGCACTTCGCGCATGGCTTCGCGGACGTCGCCTTCATTGAGCGAGCCGCGACCCTTGAGGCGGTCGAATACATTGCCGAGCCGGTCGGACAGATTGTCAAACATGCCTGCTCCTTCCCCGCACATGCGGGATAAACGCGAAAAACGCCGGCGGACGAAAACTCGTCGGCCAGCGTGGGGTCAGACCCCTATGAAACCCAAACGTGTGCCCAGGTGTGGTGGAAGCAAGCCGCAGCCGTCGCCACGGCCTGCTACCATCAAATCCGGTAAATGGTGGAGCCTAGCGGGATCGAACCGCTGACCTCAACACTGCCAGTGTTGCGCTCTCCCAGCTGAGCTAAGGCCCCGAACCATTTTCAAACAACGCGCCTTTAACAACGCGTCGCCCTTGCGGGAGGCGCCCAATATAAGGGCCCTCACCGCAATGCAACAGATAAATCAGCTTTCGTCGGCGTTGTCGTCGTCGCCCTTGGACTTTGTTTCGACGCCGAGATCGTCGTCACCGCCAAGGTCGACTTCGTTATCGGGCGAATCGTCGTCCTCGTCGATATCTTCCAGCTCGTCATCGGCCAGATCGCTATCGGCTTCTGCCTTGTCGTCCTTCTTCTCTTCCTCGGCGAGGATGGGCTGCTTGGACTTGAGAACCGGTTCCGGCGACCACTCTTCACCGCATTCGATGCAGGTGACGGGTTCGTCCTTGGTAAGATCGTAGAAGCGAGTGCCGCAATTCGGGCAAGTGCGCTTGGTGCCCCATTCAGGTTTGACCATTTGTAATCCTTGGGTTTGCCGCCCCCGGCTTCGCGCCGGGTGGCCGTGAATTCGTAATTGTATTGATGGGATCCTGCAGGGCAGGAATCAACTGCGCGCGCGCCTTGCCAGAAGGTATGTGCGCTGTCAAAGCGCGCATCGCAAAGACTGCCTCTGGAATTGGAATTTCTGTGACCGCGCACCGCTTCATGCCATCAGGCCCGTTGACCGGACGTATCCGGGTGCCCGGCGACAAGTCAATCAGCCACCGATCGCTGATGTTCGGTGCGCTCGCGGTTGGCAAGACTACCATTCGGGGATTGCTCGAAGGTGAAGACGTGCTCGCCACGGGCCGCGCGCTCGCCCAGATGGGGGCGAAGATCAGCAAGGAAGCCGATGGGAGCTATAGCGTGAACGGCGTGGGCGTCGGCACCTTGCTTCAGCCGCAAGGCGCGTTGGATATGGGCAATTCCGGCACTTCGACAAGGTTGCTGATGGGCCTTTTGGCCAGCCACGCGATTACTGCTGCCTTCACCGGTGACGCCAGTCTCTCGAAGCGGCCGATGAGCCGGGTGATCGACCCGCTCTCCCTGATGGGCGCAGCATTCACACCCTCGCCCGGCGGCACACTTCCGCTCGTCATGGAAGGCATCCAGCCCGGTGTACCAATCACCTATCGGCTGCCAGTCGCAAGCGCACAGGTGAAGAGCGCGATCCTGCTGGCGGCGCTCAATACGCCGGGCACTACTACAGTAATCGAACCGGTGCCCACGCGGGACCACACCGAACGTATGCTGCACGGCTTTGGAGTCGATGTGCAGGTTGATGTCATCGACGGTGAACGGCACATTTCGATCACCGGACCTGCCGATCTCACGCCATGCGATATCGAAGTGCCGGGCGATCCATCGTCTGCCGCATTCTTCGCTGTTGCGGCGAGCATCGTGCCCGATAGCGACCTCGTGATCGAAAACGTCGGACTCAATCCCACCCGCGACGGCATCTTCAGGGTGCTGAAACAGATGGGCGCGAGCATCCAATATCTCGAAGAACGCGAAGTTGGAGGCGAGCCGGTTGCCGATCTCAGGGTACGCCACGCACCCCTCCAGGGTATTGAGGTCGATCCGGAAATCGCCCCAAGCATGATTGATGAATTTCCCGTGCTTTTTGTTGCAGCGTCCATGGCGACTGGCGCCACCGTGACCTCTGGTCTCGAAGAACTCCGCGTGAAGGAAAGCGACCGCTTGTCCGCAATGGCTTCGGCTTTGACGCAGGCCGGCGCGAAGATCAACGAGCGCGCTGACGGATTGCTGATCCACGGCTCCGGCGGAAAGCCTTTGGCGGGGGGAGGTCCAGTCACAACCCACCTCGATCACCGCATCGCCATGAGCATGGCGGTCGCAGGCCTGGCCAGCAAAGCAGGCGTCGAAGTGGATAGCACCGAGCCTATCGCGACCAGCTTTCCTAATTTCAGCGACCTGCTCGATGAGGCCGCGTCATGATGGATCTTGATTGGGCATCAATGGTCGGCTTTGTCGGCACCGCCTGTATTATCGGTGCATATGCCTATCTGACCTACGAGGATAATCCCAACCCCTTCATCCTCCACGGCACCAATTTGACCGGAGCGGCGCTGCTGACCGTTTCACTGGTCGTGCACACCAATTGGCCGAGCCTCGTTCTTGAAGGTTTCTGGGCAGCAATTGCCATCTGGGGGTTGGCCAAGGCCCTGCGCGGGCGCAGGAAGAACGGATGATTATCGCTGTCGACGGACCGACTGCCTCGGGCAAGGGCACCATTGCGAAAGCGTTGGCCGAGCATTTTGGCCTGCCGCATCTCGATACCGGACTGCTGTATCGCGCAGTCGGACGACAAGTTTTCCTCAATGGCGGAAATCCCGATGACAGCCGCGATGCACTTGCTGCGGTGAGCTTTCCTGACGAACTGCTCGACGATCCGCATTTGCGTGACGAAGAGACGGGCGGCCTGGCAAGCCGGGTTTCGGTCCACCCATCAGTGCGCGAGGCATTATTCGAACGCCAGCGTGCATTTGCCACGCAGCCGGGCGGCGCAGTTCTTGATGGCCGGGACATTGGCACGGTCATCGCGCCCGAGGCCGAGGCCAAACTGTTCGTTACCGCCAGCGTAGAAGCCCGCGCACGCCGCCGGTTTCTCGAAATGCGCGAACGCGGCGCAGGCGTAACCTTGCTGGAAATTCAGGACGATCTGCGCCGACGTGACGATCGTGATCGCAGCCGCTCGGTTGCCCCGCTGGTTCCCGCAGGAGATGCCTTCGTGATCGACACAAGCCATCTGGACCGGGACGAAGCAATCACCGCGGCGATCGAAGCCGTGAATACTGCGACCCCAGCCTAGGGCGCTACGCCGCATTTCCCTTGCTTTTAGGCGGCCATTCGCCTAGTCGCGCGCCCGTTCTCGCAATCTGTTGGATTGGAAGGACCTTCGCAGCCGCATCCGGCGCTGCGGAGACGACGGCCCTCTTGCCCCGTTGGCCCGGACAATAGTGTTCGGAGACGGGATAGACCCCGGGAAAACCGGTGGCCGGTAGCAAAACGTAAGTTAGGACTACTCACACATGGCAACCTCAGCCAACCCCACCCGCGACGATTTCGCGGCAATGCTCAACGAGCAGCTCGGTGGCGCCGACGACGGCGGCTTCGAAGGCCGCGTAGTTAAGGGCACCGTCACAGCCATCGAAAACGGCATGGCGCACATCGATGTCGGCCTGAAGAGCGAAGGCCGCGTCGACCTCAAAGAATTCATGCGCAACGAAGACGATCACGGCCTCAAAGTAGGTTCGGAAGTCGAAGTTTTCGTCGACCGCATCGAAAACGCTGATGGCGAAGCAATGCTCAGCCGCGACCGCGCACGCCGCGAAGCCGCCTGGGACAAGCTCGAAAGCGAATTCGGTGAAGGCAAGCGCGTCGACGGCCGTATCTTCGGCCGCGTCAAGGGCGGTTTCACTGTCGATCTCGACGGCGCCGTTGCATTCCTCCCCGGCAGCCAGGTCGACATCCGCCCCGTGCGCGATGTCACGCCGCTGATGGACATGCCGCAGCCGTTCCAGATCCTGAAGATGGATCGCCGCCGTGGTAACATCGTTGTTTCGCGTCGTGCGGTTCTCGAAGAGACCCGCGCGGAACAGCGCAGCGAACTGATCAACGACCTGGCCGAAAACCAGGTTATCGACGGCGTCGTGAAGAACATCACCGATTACGGTGCGTTCGTCGACCTCGGCGGTATCGACGGCCTGCTCCATGTCACCGACATGAGCTACAAGCGCGTCAACCACCCCAGCGAGATGATCGAAATCGGCCAGACCGTGACCGTTCAGATCATCCGCATCAACGAAGATACCCAGCGCATCAGCCTCGGCATGAAGCAGCTGGAATCGGATCCGTGGGATGGTGTCGCAGCCAAGTACCCCGTCGGCATGAAGATGACGGGCACCGTCACCAACATCACCGAATATGGCGCATTCGTCGAAATCGAGCCGGGCATCGAAGGCCTGGTCCACGTTTCGGAAATGAGCTGGACCAAGAAGAACGTTCACCCGGGCAAGATCGTCTCGACTTCGCAGGAAGTCGAAGTCATGGTCCTCGAAGTGGACAGCGAAAAGCGCCGCATTTCGCTTGGCCTCAAGCAGGCCCAGCGCAATCCGTGGGAAGAATTCGCAGATGCGAACCCCGTCGGTGCCAAGGTCCAGGGCGAAGTCAAGAACGCGACCGAATTCGGTCTGTTCATCGGCCTTCCGGGCGACGTCGACGGCATGGTCCACATGTCCGACATCGCATGGGGCATCTCGGGTGAAGACGCTCTCGCCCTTCACCGTAAGGGTGAAGAAGTCGAAGCAGTCGTTCTCGACGTCGACGTCGAGAAGGAACGCATCAGCCTCGGCATGAAGCAGCTCGAAAAGGGTGCTCCGACCGAAGCTGGCGCAGGCAGCTCGCTCCGCAAGAACCAGGTTGTCACTGTCACCGTCCTCGAAGTCCGCGATGGCGGCCTCGAAGTTCAGGTCGGCGAAGATGGCGCAACTGGCTTCGTCAAGCGTTCGGACCTCGGCCGTGATCGTGACGAGCAGCGTCCCGATCGCTTCCAGCCGGGTGCGAAAATCGATGCGATGGTCACTGGTTTCGACCGTTCGAAGAAGCCTACCTTCTCGATCAAGGCGCGTCAGATCGCCGAAGAGAAGGAAGCAGTTCAGCAGTTCGGTTCGTCGGATTCGGGTGCGTCGCTTGGCGACATCCTCGGCGAAGCGCTGAAGAAGAAGGAAGACTAAGCTCGAAAACGAGCTCCTTCGGGTACGCAGAAAGGCCCGCTTGCCATACCGGCAGGCGGGCCTTTCTTATGCGCCGGATCAAGGTTAGGCTGCGCGTTGAGTTTCCGAAAGCGATAGGGCAGCCCGACCACCATGCTTGAAGTCCACCAGTTCCCTTGCCTGTCCGATAACTACGGCTTCCTGGTCCATGATCCGGATAGCAAAGAGACCGCCGCAATCGATACGCCCGACGGTGCCGAATACCTCAAGCAGGCCTCGCTCAAGGGCTGGACGATTACCCAGATCTGGAACACCCATTGGCATCCGGACCATGCCGGCGGGAACAAGGTGATTGTCGAAGCGACTGGCGCCGCGATCATCGCCCCGCAAGAGGTGGAGAAGCTTTCCCCCATCGACCGCGTAGTGGGCAATGGCGACACCGTCGCACTGGGCGATTGGCAAGCACGGGTGATCGACGTCTCCGGTCACACCAACGGGCATATCGCCTATCATCTTCCCAAGGCCGACATCGCATTCGTCGGTGACAGCGTATTCGCACTCGGCTGCGGGAGAATGTTCGAAGGCGAACCACATCAGTTCTGGAACAGCCTCGACCGTATCCGCCAATTGCCCGCAAACACCCAATTGTTCTGCGCGCACGAATACACGGCGGCAAATGCGAAGTTTGCGCTCCATGCCGATCCGGACAATGCCGAACTGCGACTCTATGCAGCGCGCGTGGAGGAAAAGCGTGCGAAGGGCGAACCGACAGTGCCCACCCTGCTCTCCCGCGAACTTGCGACAAACCCTTTCCTCCGCGCCGACAACGCCGATTTGCGGGACCGCTGGGGCGGCAGCTCACCGGCAGAGACCTTTGCCGCGCTCCGAGCGGCCAAGGATGCGTTCTGATTACAATGAAGGCGCTCACGGTTCGGATGCTGTCAGACGACCTGTCAGGCGCAGCTCTGGAGGACCTGCCCAAACCTCAACCGCTTGAAGGCGACGTTCTGGTCCGTGTCCGGGCGGCCTCGCTCAACTATCCAGACCTCTTGATGACGCGCGGAGAATACCAGTTCAAGCCAGCGCTCCCCTTCGTGAGCGGGCTGGAGATGAGCGGTGAAGTCATCGAAGCATCGGCAGGATGCGAATTTTCGAAAGGCGAGCGGGTAATGGGCGGTGCAAAAACCGGTGCCTTTGCCGAGTTCATCGCCCTTCCCGCACAGTCACTGCGCACTGTGCCCGAAACCCTAAGCTACGAAGAAGCGGCGGCAATGGGCGCCGCCTATCACACAGCCTATGTCGCACTGGTCGAACTAGGCGGTCTGGAGCCCGGGCAGACTGTCCTGATACACGGCGCGAGCGGCGGAGTAGGCCTCGCCGCCTGCGATCTGGCGAAGGCGCTGGGCGCGCGAGTGATCGCGGCAACCCACAGGGCTGACAAGCTGGAAGCGCTCAAACGCGCTGCGAGGCCCGACGCGGCAATCTTGAATACCGGACGGTTCCGCGACGAAATCGCTGATTTGACAGATGGCCGCCTGTGCGACCTGGTTTTCGATCCGGTTGGCGGAGACGTGTTCGACGAGAGCACACGCTGCGTAACATTCGGAGGCAAGCTGCTCGTCGTGGGATTTGTAGCGGGACGCATTCCGGAAATTGCAGTCAATATCCCGCTGATCAAGGGTTTTTCCGTCGTGGGAGTCCGAGCAGGTGAGTACGCTCGACGTTTTCCTGAACGCGGTAAACGGATTGCTGAAACCCTGGACGCACTGGCAAACGATAGGAAAATTACACCTCACATCGATAGCACGCTGCCCCTCGCCAAATGGAGAGAGGCGTTCGAAGCGATGGACAGGGGCGAGATCATCGGAAAAATCGTGCTGACGCCCTGAAGCCTCAGCCCAAGGCAACAAATCCAGCGAATGCAGCAAGCCCGACAATGCTCGACCCGATAGTCAGCTTGCGGAACGCCTTGACCTGAAGGCCCATGATTAAACCGCTGAGAACAAGCATGAACAGGACAACCGCGAGCAGTGTTGCATAGACCTTGAAGACTGTGCTGCCCTTTGCCTTGTGAAGCTGGACCAACCAGCGGTGGAAGGTCGCTTCCTTGATTGCAACTTCGGCCACCATCGGATCTTCAGTCGCCGTGACAGATGCCTCGCTGCGCGCGCCGGTCCACGCGAGCGAGATATCATCGCCTTCGCCGCTTACGCTCGCTGACCCGCTCGGTGCTGGCAGGCCCCTTTGCGCGAGCGCTTCGATAGCTATGCCCCTAAGTGCCGCTTCGTCTGCCTGCGCTATCGGTTGCTCGAGGGTCACCATCACGGTGTCCTCGCGCCATTCGCCCTTGTTGCCCCAAGTGTAGAGAGCGCCAGTAATCAGGAACATCAGCACCGCAGGAAACATGAAGGCGGCTGCTATTAGGTGGAGTTTGGTCAGGGTTGCGCGATTCACGTGGAGCCTCTTTTTTGATAACGCCTCGCAATAGCGAGAAATCGAACTATGGAAAGAAAAAAGCGCGCGATACCCACAGGCAGCGCGCGCTTCTATAAATTTCGATTAGTTATTGCCGCTTAGATGTCGGCGATCACCTTGTCAGCCAGTGCACGATCAGCAGCAGCGTCATGCTTTTCTGCGATCAGCTTGCGGCTGGCCGAAGTCGCGGCCATCGCAGCGCGATTACGCACATCATCAATGGCTTCACGTTCCGCTGCGGAGATCTTGTCTTCCGCCATACGCTTACGACGCTCGACCATCGCCTTGCTGTCGGCTTCCGCCTTTACGAGCAAAGCGTCCGCTTCATGCTGGGCATTTTCCAGCATGGCTTCCGCGTCCTTTTCGGCGCCAGCAATCTTGTCAGCATACTCTTGACGAAGAGCCTCGGCCTCGGCCCGGAGCTGCTTCGCTTCGTCGAGCTGCTGCTTGATCGCTGCGATCTTGCTGTCGAGACCGGCGGCGATCGTCTTGTGAACCTTCGCGCCCAGGAAAGCGATAGCCAGCAGAACCAGCATCGAGATCGAGACCCACTGGTAAGGCGCCAGGCCCAACAGTTCGGGTTCGACATGTTTGCCTGCACCGGCATCGACTTCGGTATTTACCTGAGCCGCTTCGGTGGCGAACACTTCTGGCAGTTGGGTATTAGCCATTGGCCATCGCCTCCTTGACCGCTTTGCTGGCGGCGGGCTTGGTTACAGTGACGCCGGCAAGCGTTTTTACGATGTCCTGCGCCGCCTCGACAGCAACGTTTTCAACTTCGGTCAACGCTTCGCTGCGAGCCTCGTCGATGCGGGCTTCCGCGTCGGCGAGCTTCTTGTCGATCCGTGCCTGTGCAGCCTTTAGCTTCTTGTCGGACTTGGCAGCAGCCTCGTCCTTGGCCTTGGCAACGATTGCCTGTGCGGCAGCACGGTTCTCGTTCTCACGCACACGCCACGCTTCTTCCTGTTCGTCGGCTGCATCGCGCGATGCCTTGGCAGCGGCGAGGTCCGAAGCGATCTGGCTGTCGCGCTGGGACACGGTTTCCATTACCTTGGGAACCATGGTCCGGCCGACGACGAAGAACGTAATGCCGAAGAACACCAGCAACCAGAAAACCTGGCTGGACCATGTGTCGGCAAGCTGTGCTATCTGTGGCATTGCAGCTCTCGAAAAGCGGGTACGGGAAATTCAATGCACCGGCCGGGAATATCCCGACCGGTGCGATCACGATTGTCGTCGATTAAGCGACGAAGATCAGGATCATGGCAACGACGAACGCCAGCAGGCCGAGAAGCTCGGCAGCGGCGAAGCCGATGAACAGACGGCCCTGCTGGCCGTCGGCAGCGCCAGGATTGCGCAGCGCGCTTTCGAGGAACGAACCGAAGACGTTACCAACGCCGATCGCAGCCATACCGGCACCGATTGCAGCAAGACCAGCACCGATGAGCTTTGCAGCTTCTTGTTCCATGACAAACTCCTTTGGGAAAAACTTTGGTTAAATTAGGATCTTAGTGAAGGTTTTCGGCGTCGTTGATATAAAGTGCAGTCAACAACGCGAACACGTAGGCCTGGATACCGGCAACGAGCAGTTCGAGCGCGCAGATACCGATCATCAGGATAAAGCTTGGAAGGCCGACAAGCAGGCCAAAGCCTACACCGGCATTGGCACCGTCAATCACGAAGCTGGAGAGAACTTCCAGCAGGACGTGGCCGGCCATCATTGCAACAAACAGTCGCAGGGCCAGGCTGAACGGACGAACCATGAAGGAGATGAACTCGATCGGCGCGATGATCGGGATCATCGGCAGCGGCGTGCCTTGCGGCACGAACAGGCTGAAGAAATGGAAGCCATGCTTCCAGAAGCCGACCAGCAAGACGATCGAGAAACTGATAATCGCGAGCACGCCGGTGACGGTGAAGTGGCTCGTGAAGGTAAAGGGATGCACGCCTGCGATGCCCAGCGGCAGGAGGCCGAGGAGGTTCGCAAACAGAATGAACATGAAGAGGCTGAAAACATAGGGCACGTATTTGCGCCCGGCTTTGCCAATGTTCGCCTCGAGCATGTCGTCGATGAAGCCGGTGAAAGTTTCCACCATCATCTGCCAGCGCCCGGGCACCAGCTGGCGCCTCATGCCGCCAAGCACGAAGAGAAACAGCACCACCGTAGTGATGAGCATCCACCACGCGCTGTTGGTGAAAGCGATGTTGTAACCCGCAACTTCCCAGCCATCAGTGCCGGCGAGCGGCTTGATGGTGAACTGGTACATCGGATCGACTTTGGCCTGTTCGGCTGCCACGTCTTTAAGGTCCCTAAATCCTGTAACTAACGCCCCGAAAACCCCTTGAGGGTTATTCATCGGGACGCCGATTTGCCGCGCGGATGACGTTCCTGAAGGCGACGATTATCCCAAGGAACAATCCCACCAACAGACCCCACGGATTGGTGCCGGTAAAATAGCCAATGGCATAACCGATCGCCGTTCCGCCAAGAATCCCCCCGAGCAGGTCCGCCAACACCCGATTGCCGCTGCGATAGTTCGCGTCAGCTCCAGAGCCTTGCGGGCGGTTGCGTTGCTCTTCGCGCTGCTGGGCGGCTGAAAGCCGCTTTTCCAGCGCGTCGATCCGCGCATCCTCCTCGATTGGTTCCCGTGCGGGTTTGTCATCGCTCATGCCATGCTCCTTTTTCTAAGGGGTTTGCGCGGCACGCGCAGGGACTTGCCCGCCAAGGGCGCCGCCCCCTTAGAAGGGGGGCTTTTGCGAGTCAACATGAAGGACCCGCGAATTGCGCCTTTCTGAAGGTTGCCACGACGCTGCGCGACGAAGACGAGCCTGCCCCACTTACCGGGAATGACTACGGACAGCGCGAATCGCGCATCGGGGCGGCGCTGGTACGCGTCTGCCAGGTGCCATCAGGCGCCTGGTATTTTTCGCCCGGTGTCGTCGCCAGAATTGCCTGGCAACCTGCCGTCAGGGCATATTCTTCAAGCGTCGCATTATTAGCCTGTGCGCGTTCCGCATAAACGGCACGCCGCTTGATGTTGATGTCGTTGACGACCCGGCGGAGTTCGGGCGTTTCAGCGCCGACAATACCCAGATATCCGTCCATCTTCTCGCCAACCTGGCCAGATGCACGAGCTGATGCATAGGCCGGATCGCGCTGGGCGAAAGCCGGGGATGCAATTCCGCCCAGAGCCACAGCCAGTGCCGCAGCACCCAATGCTGTCCTGGTAATCGACTTGCTCATAAAATCACCCATCAGAAAATATCCGCATTATCTTCGATCGTATTGCCTGCATCTTCTGCGAGGCGGTAGATCACTTCCTGCCGGATATTGACGTTAAGCTCGATCACGATCGGCTCGTCGGGGGCTTCGATAGTAATGCACCCGGCCAACGCGAGCGGGAATGCCGCAACCGCCAATTTCCGCCAACTCTTCATCCCTTGTGCATTCTGCATGGCGCGTCTTGTTGCAAGGGGCGAAGGGTCAGTCAAATATGCTCGTATCATCGCGCATCCTCGCTTTCCTGGTCCTGAATGGTGGGTTCATCCGGAATAATGTCTTCCGGGTCGATTTCGGGTTCGGCTTCTTCGCCGGTGATTGAGCGGCGAAGGAAACGTGTGCCATCGTCACTGAGCAGGCCCAATTCGCGCGGGTCACGCACCGCAGATGGGTCGTACAGCGCCTTCATGGAGGTCAGCAGTTGATAGAATTGAGCGCGGATATTGATCCGGAACTGGATGGGTAGCTTGGCAATCTGCCGCGTGATCAGATTGCTGTCAGCGCCCTCTCCCTGCCGCACACCATCGAAGCGAACGCGGGTCACGATTTCACCCGCCAGCGGGCCTTCCATGACGACGCTCATCTGGGAATAATCCATGCTGCGAAGCGCCTGGAATGCATAATTCGCGATGGCAGACAGGTCTTCGTAGGTGAGTTCGCCCACATACGACAGATTGCCGCCCGGCGCACGGGAGATGAGCACGCCCTGATCAATGCGACCATTCCCGTCGGCGTCGAATACGATCGGCACCGTTCCATCGAAAATGCCGGTCGCCGAAATGTTCTCAAGCTCCATCTCGGCAACGAACTGCGCAGCATCGAGTCCGACGATCTCAAAAACGTAATTGCGCTCTTCACTTACACCGAAACGGAAATCCACTTCGCGCAGGATGAGCTCGCCGCCCATGAATGGCCAGCGGCCTCCTGCCACTGACAGGAGCTCGCCATCGCGCAAATCAAACTCAATTTCGCCGCCGAGCACCTCGATACCCGGATTAACCGAAGCCACCTGCAAGGTCTGGCCGGGTGCCGTTGTCAGGCCCAGCAGGTCTGTGAACCGGATCGTCCCGCTTGCGCCCTTCACCGGACCGAACGCGGCCGCAAAGTCGACGCCGTCGCTGGAGAATTCTCCGGTGCTGGTCACCTCACCTTCGCTTGACCAATTAATTTGCCCGTTTCCGGTTACGGTGCCTTCGGCATTGGCGATCACGCCGAGCGCCAGAGGTGTCAGGTCGACCGGCTGAAGTCCGTCATCGAACCGCAATCCGGGCACATCCAGCAAAGCATATCCCGCCCCGCTCGACAGATTGTGCTCAAGATCTACCGTGGTAACGAGCTGATCGCTTGCCGGGTGATACAAGGCAGCTTTCGCCGTGATGATATTGTCCATCAGGACGAGCGATGCATCGCGCGCAGAAAGCGGCTCGAACCGGTCAGGCTCTTCTTTATCCAATAACCGGAAGGAGGCTCCTGCGATCGTGAAGCGGCTGTCGGTATAATCCCACTCGCCCGAGGCATTCGCGATGTCCAACGGCACCGATGAGAGGTCGATTTCTGCGTCGGAGAAGGTACCGGCAATATTATCTCCCAGCGTCGCATCGAGATCGGTGATCGCAAAGCGGCTCGCGGAGTCGGATGGGCCGAGCGTGATTTTCAGGTCGCGGGCTCGCAAGGTGCCGGGCCAGGCAAAGGCCACCGGCCCGCTGGCAATCCGAACCGGCGTTTCTGCAAGGGAGCCAGCCAGCTCGAGCGAGGGTGCTCCTACCGCAAGCTGTAATCCATTCGGTCCATAGCGAAGTATGGTTCCTCCAGGTGGCGGGCACAGTGTCAGCCCGGGACCGGCAATGTTGAGGTTGGAAAATGCAAGCCGTCTGAAGGAAACGCGCGTGCAATCGCGCCATAGAGCCAATGCGCCGCCGGGATCATATCGTCCGCTTACCGGAAGCGACAAGCCATCGACCATACCGCCCTGAAGCGGACCGCTCGCCTCGATTGATCCGGCAAAGCCGAGCGCCCCATTGGCCCCCTGCGAAATGGTCATGCCCGGTATCGCCAGCCTGGAACCGCCAGCTTCGTATGGCATCATGGAAAGGCGGAATACCGGCCCTGCCGCGCCAGCGCGTTCCATTCTGCCGGTGATCCTGGGGAGGCCTGGCCCGGCCATTGCAAGATTGCCCGAATAGCGCGGCGCATTGCCGGACTTTGCACTTAACTCCACTCTCGACAGTGACGCGATCCGGGCGCCGGTGCCGCCAGTAAGCTCGGCTTGCGGCACGACCAGCGAGTATCCCTCTTGATCCGCCCTGTAACGCACCCTTGCCTGAAGCGCGCTCCCGCGGGTCTGGGCTTGCAAGGCCGAAGCCATTTGCTTTGCGAGCGGTTCCAGGAGAGTGCCCTCGCCTGATGTCGCCAGACCTTCGACACCGGCGATAAAAGTCCGGCCCGGCCTCAGCCCATTCCCTTCTATGTCTCCGTCCAGGTCTATGCGGGAAAGGTCGGTACGGGCACGCAGAAGACCCTCAGCCGTGAGGACGGCAGCATTCGCATGAGGCGTCTCGACGCCGCGAGCCGCGATAGAATAGCGTGTCGTGGCTGTTTCATCGCCAAACCGCATTCGCATATTACCCGCGAGGGATTGGATATCGACGCCTGGAACGCGGGCCTGCTTGGTTCCGATACGGGCCCGGAGCTGCGGGTCGGCAAATTCTGCATCAGTCTCACCCACCAATTCCGCGACGAGGCCGCCGAGCATGACATTGGAAGCCGGACAACGCAGGCTATCTTGCCGCAGAGGACCCTCGAACCTTGGGCGTCCGGAGCTGGTCGTTATCTTGCCATACAGTGTGGTGCCTTGCGCACTACATTGGCCGAAGGACAGCTCTGGCGCCGTTGCAGCCAGAATGCCCGCGAAACCGTCGTCAACGCGGCCCTGGCCTTCAATCTTGAGCCCGACGGGCCCGTAGTCCGTTTCGATCAAGCCCCGGCCATCACGGATGGTCATCTCTAATGCGGGTAGTCCCGGCTCGTCGCTCCCCTCACCGAACACGAACGGGTCAAGCGAGCCGAAACTCAGCGTTCCGTCCACGAAGGTCCCGTAAAGCCGCGGCTCGACCAAGGTTATCGATCCGATTTTCGGCAGTCCGAACTGGTGCTCCAGTTCAACAATAACCTGCCGTGCAGTCAGGTCGGGCGCATCTGGGTCGCCGACAAGCAGATTGGAAAGTACCTGCGTTTGACCGCCGATCCGTTCAATTTCGTACTCAGCGGGGATGCCATACGCATCCAATTGCTGGCGTATCAGGTCGTCGGCGATCGTCTCCCTACTCGACCACGCGGTGAGCGAGAGCGCGACCAGCAACAAGAAGGTCAAGCCGGGCACGGCATAACGCTTCTTGCGCCAGCGCGGCCGGTAATCAGATCCTGAGTCTTGCGCGACCTCTTCCATCGCGTGCACACTTGCGCGCATCGAGCTGCGAAGGCAATGCAAGCCTTTGTAAGAGCGCAAGATGGGGTCGAAATTTGTCAGACAGCGGGACTAAGCTGAAAGACCACTCGGGTGCCGGGCATAGGGAACGGCTGAGGCAGCGCTTGCTGAAAGGCGGCGCAGAGGCGCTCGCCGATTATGAACTGCTCGAATATCTCCTGTTCGGCGCCTTCCGCCAAGGAGACACCAAGCCGCTCGCGAAGCGGCTTATCGAACAATTCGGGTCATTTTCGGGCGTTCTCAATGCGGACCCGCAAGCGCTGGCCCGGGTGAAAGGCATGGGCGAATCGAGCGCGGCGACACTGAGTGCTGTTGCTCTATCCGCACGCCGAATGGCGCGCGGTCAGATCGAAGATCAGCCCGTTCTCGGCAGCTGGCAATCGCTGCTCGATTATCTTGCGATCGACATGAGCCATTTGAAGCATGAGCGCGTCCGGGTGCTGTACCTCGACACGCGCAACCGCCTGATCCTCGATCACCTGGCTGCCGAGGGGTCGGTCGATGAGGCCGCGATCCATCCGCGCGAAGTGATCCGCAAGGCATTCGACATAGGGGCGACCGCACTGATTCTCGTACACAATCACCCAAGCGGCGATCCTGAGCCGAGCCGCGCCGATATTCAGATCACCAATCGGATCGCGGAAGCTGGCAGATTGCTCAACATCACGGTCCACGACCACGTCATCGTAGGGCGCGGCAGTCATGTATCCTTGCGAGCGAAAGGACTCATTTAGCCCCTCGGCTGGAAGCTCTACTTTTTCGGTGCAACACCATGAGCTGCATAACGTTCGGCCAGTTCAGGTGCCATACGCAGCGCGCGCTCGACATCGGTGCGGCCATCCTTGTCGCCCTGCTCGAGACGCACGATACCGCGAAGGTAAAGCGAGGCCGACAGTGCCGGCGCCAATTCCAGCGCGCTATCGAGGTCCTTCAGCGCCGCATCGTAATCACCCATGCGGTAGCTGACCATCGCACGGCTATCCAGCATCGGAGCGCTGTTTGAAGCGCGCTCTATCGCCTTGGTGCACGAAGCGAGCGCCCCTTCCGGCTGGACATTGAACAGTCCGCGGAACCAGCAATCGGCATTCAGGACGGAAGCGTTGGTCGGCTTTGCCAAAACCTGCTCCGACAGGATCGCCAAGGCATCATCGGTTCGGCCCGCAAGACCGGCCACCGTCGCATATGTGCTGGCGTAAGAACCTTCTTCTTCATCGCTGACAGGCACCGTTTCCAGCAGCGCGAGAGCCTCGTCGCGCTGGCCGCCATAGGCCATCATTTCAGCCAGATTGAACGCATAGGCGCTTGATGGATCGAGATCATAGGCGGCACGGGCATCCACAATTGCCATGTCGCGATTTCCCAGCGCTTCATGGACGGCTGCCCTCCAACTGTGAAGATACGCGCTCGGCTGGTTTTCAATGAGCGTCCCGAGATCTTTCAGAGTGCCTTCCCAGTCAAAAACCTGCGCGCGGAAACTGGCACGTTGTGTCAGCGGTCCCCAATCGTCTTCATCTGCGAAATCGACAGCGTCATCATAGGCTGCGAGCAAAGGAGCCGCGCGCCTGGCAAGTTCTTTCGGCTCAATCTCCCAACGCCACGCGAAATCTTCAGGAGCGATCAATTCTGCATTGATTGCGTTGATCTTGCGGACCTTGCGCTTTTGCTCGGGAATATCTGCGGCGGAAACTTCGCCGAGGTCTTGCCAAATATCGACCGTCGACAACATTCTGTTGCCGTCAAAGACCGTCTTCGTCTTGAGTGAAGTGTTGGCAAAGCCGTCTTCAAATTCAGCGGGGCCGGTATTCTCGAAACCATCCAGTCCTTCGGGGAGGATCAAGCCAATCTGCATACGGTTGTACTGCGGTCCCGGCGTCTGAACCGGTATGCCGCGCCATTCCGAACGCGCACGGTCAGGGTTGAACGAGAAGCTTTGTGTCTGGTCGCCAGACATCCGCATCCGGCCCTCGCTCCAAGCGAAATCACTTGTCGTGATGCCTTCGACTTCCACAATGCCGACCGCTTCTTCATCATCATATGAGAGAGACACGGAAGTCACTGCACTTCCTTGCCCAGACGCAAAATTCTTGCCGAGCTGCTTCAGGCGCTCGTCATTGGCTTCGTCGGCAGCAGCTCGCAGACCGGCGCCTTGCGTGCCGTAAATCTTGACCTTGAGCGTGAACAAAGCGGGGAAATCGATCCCGGCGGAATAATCGCTCGTCAGGTCCATGGAGACATCCGGCGATGTCTGACGGCGCTGGGTCATGGGGACGAGGTCTGCGCCGGCGGCGGTAAGCGGCAGCGCGTGATAGAATGCAGGCACCTGGGCAATATTGCTCAGGCGCGTTGCCGTGCTGGTCCCATCCAGCCAGTAGTGTGTTCCATCGATCGTCGCACGAACAATCATGTGGTTGAAGACGCCGGGTATCGGGAGCAATTCAGGCAGCGCATCTCCGCCGCCCGTCACGACGAGGACAGGAACCGCGTCGATCCCCATGCGCGACAGCAGAGAGAACAGCAGGACCGACTTGGCCTTGCAGTCTCCATAGCGCTTTTCCCAAGTGTCAGACGCACTCTGCGGCATGTAATTGCCGCCATCCAGCCCGTTGAGCAGGTAACTCACCTCATCCTGCACCAATCGCAGGGCAAGGGCTGCGCGTTCAAGCGGATCGGTTGTCTGAGCCATGATTGCCGCGGCCTTCGCTGCGACTTCGCTGTCGTCCGCAACTTGCGCAGCTTCGGCGTAGTGGGGTGCAAACGAACGAGACAGGTCCTGCCAATCACGGTAGCTGCCAACCCTAAGAATAGGATCGCGATTGAAGCGCGAGGGCGCATCGCCCGGCATTTCCTTGAACTTCTCGATGGGCAAATCGACCGTCATTTTACGGTAGCCATTTTCGACGATCGGAGGCTGGATAATGGCTTCCTCTTCCGCACGCCAATAAATCTCGGCGTTCTCGGGCCAGCTGAAGATCGCCCGCGAGAAGCCAACCTGCCAAGGCTCCTGGATGAGGTATTGCGAGGCCTGCATACCGTCGCCCAAAGCCTGGTCGTCGATTGTCTTGGAATGCGTGACGCGGAGGATGTCACCGACCTGCAGGCCCGGAACTGCGAGAGTGGCGGTAAGCTGGCCATCAAGCAGGCGCTGTTCGAGGCCCTGTTCGCGCCGGATCACTTCAAATTCAGCGCCGGTGGAGATGACATCGATCGATTCGTCATCGCGCAGGATCTCTACCTTGTGGACGGTCAGATCGCCCTTGTCCGGCAGCCAATCGAGCGAGATCGTGCCGTGCTGCATGAGCAGATCAGGATTATCGATCCTGATCGCCACGTCGAAATATTGACTCACAACGCCGTTTTCGAGGCGGTGCTGCCAGTCGTAAATCAGCGCAGAGGGATCATTTTCCAAATCGACATCGGATAATGATGCCGCCTCCACCCAAGTCGGCGGCATATTATAGAGAATTTCTTCACCGGCATTGGCCGGAGCAGCTAGAACCACCAGCATGGCTGCCGATGTCGCAAGAGAAATACGTGATGCGGATAATATCGATTTGTCGCTCATGTAGAACAACTTACCGCAATTCGAAGTACTTGCAATGATAGATAGGTGCTTCTGGAAACTCTGTGTTGACCGTAATTGGTGGGCCATGGTGGAAGCGCCCTTGCCAGCGCCAGCGCCGCCCCCTAGCGCGCTGCGCGAACCCCATTTTTCCTCAATCGGAGTCGACCAATGGTCCCCCGCTATGCCCGCCCCGCCATGACCGCCATCTGGGAACCCGAAGCGAAATATCGCATCTGGTTCGAGATTGAGGCGCATGCCACGGAAAAGCTTGGCGAACTGGGCGTGGTGCCGAAAAGCGCGGCAAAGGCACTGTGGGACTGGTGGGCCACAAATCCCAAGATCGATGTCGAAGCGATCGACGCGATCGAGGCTGTGACCAAGCATGACGTGATCGCATTCCTGACCTGGGTTGCCGAAAACGTCGGCGATGAAGCGCGCTTCATGCATCAAGGCATGACCAGCTCTGACGTGCTCGACACGACCTTGGCCGTTCAACTCGTCCGCTCGACCGACCTTCTGCTCGAAGATCTCGACGCGCTGCTAGCCGCGATCAAGCGCCGCGCGGAAGAGCACAAATATACGCCCACCATCGGCCGTAGCCATGGCATCCACGCCGAACCGGTGACATTCGGACTTAAGCTCGCACAGGCCTATGCCGAGTTTGATCGCTGCAAAACCCGCCTGATCAATGCGCGAGAAGAGATCGCCACCTGCGCGATCTCGGGAGCCGTCGGCACATTCGCGAATATCGATCCGTCGGTTGAAGAATATGTTGCCGAGAAACTCGGCCTGAAAGCAGAGCCAGTCTCTACTCAGGTTATCCCGCGCGACCGGCACGCCATGTATTTCGCCACGCTGGCAGTCATTGCCGGATCGATTGAGCGCGTCGCCGTAGAAGTGCGCCATCTTCAGCGCACCGAAGTTCTCGAAGCAGAAGAATACTTCTCGCCCGGCCAGAAGGGTTCGAGCGCGATGCCGCACAAGCGCAACCCGATCCTGACCGAAAACCTCACCGGACAGGCACGCATGATCCGTGCCTATGCCTTGCCCGCGCTCGAAAACGTAGCGCTGTGGCATGAGCGCGATATTTCGCACTCCTCGGTTGAACGCTTCATCGGCCCCGACGCGACGATCACGCTCGACTTTGCCCTCGCGCGCCTGACCAGCGTGGTCGACAAGCTGCTGATTTATCCGGAGCGAATGCAGGCCAACATGGACCGGATGGGCGGGCTGATCCATTCGCAGCGCGTCCTGCTCGCGCTGACCCAGAACGGCGTTAGCCGCGAAGATGCCTACCGCCTCGTCCAGCGCAACGCGATGAAAGTCTGGGAATCCGACGGCAAGATGATGCTGCTCGATCTGCTGAAGCAGGACGAAGAAGTCACGGCAGCTCTGACCAATGAGCAGCTCGAAGAGCGCTTCGACCTCGACTACCACTTCAAGCAAGTCGACACGATCTTCGACCGGGTGTTTGGCTGAACTTGCCGCAACCTGCCTGCACGCCTAGCATCAAATAAATCGACGAAGGGTATCGAAGATATGCAGATCATCAGGACGCTCCTCTGGATATTGCTGCTGGTTGGAGTGCTTGCGTTCTCCTTCGGCAATTGGGACAAGCAGATTGATGTGCGCATCTGGCCCGGCATTGTCTGGGACACCCGCGTACCCGCCTTGGTCATCGTGTCTTTCCTGATCGGCATTGTGCCTATGTGGCTGTACCACCGCGGTGTCCGCTGGCGCCAGGAGCGGCGCATTTCGGCGCTCGAACAGGCCACAACCACAATGGCCGGCAACAAGGCCGTTGCCACCGCTCCAGCTGAAACCGCAGCGGCCCCTGTCGCGGCCCCCGCGCCTGACACTGCCTCAGCTGAGCCATCAAATCCGGTCGATCCGGAGCCACAACCGAAAACATGACCAATCCCGTCTATCTCGCTCTCGACGTTCCGCGCCTGCGCGACGGCGTCGACCTGGCCAAGAAGGTCAAAGCCCATGTGGGCGGAATAAAGCTGGGGCTGGAGTTCTTTTGTGCCCACGGGGCGCACGGCGTTCATATGATCGGGCAACTGGGTCTGCCGATTTTTCTGGACCTCAAACTGTACGATATCCCCAATACAGTTGCAGGTGCCATGCACGCGATCCATGCTTTGGAACCTGCTATCGTGACGATCCACGCAAGCGGCGGGAGGGCGATGATGGAAGACGCCAAGGCCGCCGCGGGAGAACATACCAAGGTTGTTGGTGTGACGATGCTTACCAGCATGGACGACCGCGATCTCCAGCGTACCGGTGTAGACGGCACCGCCCACGACCAGGTCATGCGTCTGGCCGAACTGGCCAAGGACAGCGGGCTCGACGGGATCGTTTGCTCGGGACACGAGGTCAAGGCGGTCCACGACCAGTGGAGAGACGGCTATTTCGTTGTGCCGGGCCTCAGGCCGGCCGGAAGCGCTGTCGGTGATCAGAAACGCGTGGTGACGCCGCGCCAAGCACGCGACGATGGGGCCAGCGTCCTTGTTATCGGTCGCCCGATCAGCCGAGCCGATGATCCGGCCGAAGCTGCGCGCGCTATCGAAGCCACTCTTTAAGCGATTACTGTCATGCTGATAAAAATTTGCGGGATCTCTACCCCTGAAACCATGGATGCCGCTGTAGAGGCAGGCGCGACCCACGTCGGCCTGGTCAATTTCGAGGCTTCGCCGCGCCATGTCACGCTGGAGGCCGCAGCCTCTCTCAGGGCGAGAGTCCCTGCTGGTGTGAAAGTGGTTTTGCTGACAGTCAACATGGCGCCCACCGATCTTTCGCGGGCGGTCGATCTCGTGCAACCGGATGTCCTCCAGTTTCATGGTAGGGAAACCCCTGATTGGTTGGCCAAGCTGCGCGAGACCTTGGAGTGCGAAATCTGGAAAGCGGTCGGGCTTCGCGATCAGGGCACGCTTGAACGCTGCCGCCAATGGATCGGCAAGGCTGACCGGATCCTGTTCGACGCTCCAGCAAAAGCGTTGCCAGGAGGAAACGGAGAGGCATTTGACTGGCAGTTGCTTGCAAACCATGACCACAAGATGGATTGGGGGCTGGCAGGCGGCCTCGGGCCGGATAATGTCGCGGAGGCGATACGGCTGACGGCTGCGCCCCTAGTGGACACATCATCAGGGGTTGAAACCGCGCCCGGCCAAAAGAACCCTGCGTTGATACAGTCTTTCTGCGAAGCTGTCCGCGGCGCTTGACGCGCTGCACAATCCTGCTATTCGCGCGCCTTCGTTAATTGGCTCCGCACCCCGGTGAAGCGGTAGCCGCGCTGGAACAACCTTCCAGCGGAGCGATGCCGGGTTGAATGGCCACGCTCGATTCGATTGGCGGATCGAGGGATGGCTCAGCAAATTGAAGGAAAGACTTATGTCGAAGCGCAAAAGCGCCAAGTACAAACTCGACCGCCGGATGGGTGAAAACATCTGGGGTCGTCCGAATTCCCCGGTAAACAAGCGTTCGTATGGCCCCGGCCAGCACGGTCAGCGCCGCAAGAGCAAGATGAGCGACTTCGGCCTGCAGCTGCGCGCCAAGCAGAAGCTCAAGGGCTACTACGGTGACGTTACCGAGAAGCAGTTCAAGCGCACCTACAAGGAAGCGTCCGCGATCAAGGGCGATACCGGTCAGAACCTGATCGGCCTGCTCGAGCAGCGTCTGGACATGGTTGTCTACCGCGCCAAGTTCGCTCCGACCATCTTCTCCGCCCGTCAGATCGTGAGCCACGGCCACATTTACCTCAACGGCGTGAAGACCAACGTGGCATCGGCCCGCGTCAAGGTTGGTGACGTTGTCAGCCTCGGCGCCAAGGCCAAGGACATGGCTCTCGTCATCGAAGCGCAGAGCCTGCCCGAGCGTGAAATTCCCGACTACGTCGCGCCCGACGGCACCGACAAGGTGACCTTCACCCGCGTACCGAAGCTCGACGAAGTGCCCTACCCGGTCACGATGGAACCGAACCTGGTTGTCGAGTTCTACTCGCGCTAATCGGTCCACTACGGAACAAGAAAGGGCGGCCTTGCGGGGCCGCCCTTTTCGTTTGTGCCGCCGATTACGGCCCAGTCAGCGCCGGTGTGCGACACGCAATGACCAGAACACCATCGCTGCGATCATCGCAGAGATCACTCCGCCCCAGAACCAGTACGGCAGGAACAATGCCTGGGCGATGTGACCGGTATCGGAGATCTGCGGCATCCCGCCCAGCATCCCGCCTTCACTGAACATATACCCAAAGTCCCGGTAGATGCTGATGCAGCCCTGGACACCGATGAACTGTACAGCAAAGTGCTTGTGTTGTGCGCTGGCAAAGAAGGCGAGCCACAAGCTAAACGCCCCGAGTGCCGGCAATACCAGCCAACCAGTAATCGACCGGACCCAGATCAGCGTCGAGCCGAGCAGGACTGCGCCTAGAACTGCGAGCGCGACCTTCGTCGCGCGCTGCGTCCGTGAGGCGAGTATCAAGAGGCACCCGGCAACCGTGGGGCCCAAAAGACCGGCAGCCGCGATCGACGCCATCGCGATCCGCGGCGGATCGCCCTCGGCAAGATGGAGCGCATATCCCGAACCGTCGGGATAAATTACCAGGCGTTCGAACTCATGGCCAAAGGCCATGGCCGCAAGCCCGTGACCCATCTCGTGAAACCAAGTCGACAAGATGGTGAAAGGATAGAGCAGGTATCCGCCGTAGGGGGAATGCCACAGCAAGACCGTAATTACGGCAATCACCACTAGCGCCGTGATTTCTTCACGGTCTGTCCGCGATGAGGCAGAACCGAACCCCGCGCCTGTTCTGCCTCCCCAATTTGCCATATATCAGGCTGTCCTTACTTACCGAGCGACCGAGCCAGGAACCCGTCGATCGCGATCAACATTTCGGTACGCACCTTGCTGTCACGCAGGCCATGGCGCAAGCCATCATATTCGGCATAGGTAACTGACTTCCCCGCATCCTTGAGCCGATCGGCCATGGCACGCGAATGGCGGACATCCACGTTCACATCACGCTCGCCGTGGAACAATGCAACCGGTGCCTTGAAGCTTTCGGAATGCTGCAACGGACTGCCTGCGACGATATGCGGGCCGCTGCCAAGCTGCTTATCGCGCAGTTCGTAATGCGTGTAGGCGCGGGCATCTTCGCGAAGATATTCCAGGTCTGTCACCGGCGCGATGGCGACGACCGCTTGGTACAGGTCCGGATCGACGACTTGCGACTGCAATGCCGCATAGCCTCCGTATGACCAGCCAACGATCGCCAGCCTGAAAGGATCGGCAATACCCTCGGAGATCATCCACTTGCCAGCGTCATTAACATCGCCGATCGCGACATCCCAGGCACGGTAGCCATTATTGCCGAACCAAGCCTCGCCATATCCCGCCGAACCGCGATAGTTCGGCTGCAAGACGGCATATCCGCGCGCCGCGAAGAATTGCGCCAGCCAGTCGAAGCCCCAAGTGTCCCGGGCAGCCGGTCCGCCATGGGGCAATACGATGGTCGGTAGATTCTTGCCATCCGACCCCGAAGGCAATGTCAGGTAGCCAGGGATCTGGGTTCCGTCCGAAGCGGGAAACGAAATCGGTGTGACCTTGGCCAGTTTCTGATCCACCAGGAACTCGCGCACTGCCAGCAGCTGCTCCAGCTGGCGTGTGCCTTTGTCATACAGGTACACCGTGCCGGGATCGGTATCGCTCGACGCAATCAGGAGCAATTTGGATTCGTCCGCGCTGGCGCTGACAATGCTGACCAGCGGTTTGTTCGGCAAGGCGTTTCCAAGCGCCTTGGACAGCGCATCCAGTTCGCTGTCGAAATACTGGATCGTGCGCTTCTCTGTCTGGAAAGTACCGCCAACAACCCGCTTCTGCCGTCCGATCTGGATCAGAGATCCGACATCGACATCATCGCGGGCCATGATCACCCGACCTGTGTTGCTCCCGTCTAGGGGCACTTCGATCAAGGCAGAATAGCCGTTCAGCGTTTCATAGCCGTATGCGACGTTGCGCGGACCATCGACTGCCACCGGCTCGAATTCCTTCAGCGGTTTTCCGTCGACGATGATTTCACCCATCATCTTCCAGCTCCGCTTGCCGGGCTCCCGGTACATATACACCGTCTCGCCTGTAAGAACGCCGCGATTGTCGGAAAGCTGGCGAACCTTCAGACGAACTTCGCCATCCTGGTCTGCTACGTAAGTTTGGGCCATGGGATCGGGCTGTTCCGCCACCTTGCTGCGGCCGTTCAACACGTCAATCTCGTCCACGCCAAGGCCGTCCTTGTCATTGGCCAGCCTCGTGCCAATGGTGCGTTCCTTGACGTACTGTTTCGTCATCAGGATGCTCCCATCATCGCCCTCGATATCGAACGCGATGACATCGCCACCGTCTTGGCGAAAGTAGAGCTGCCGATCGCTCGTGCGCTCGGAAAGCTCCAGCACTTCGCTGCCATCGTCGTTAATGGCGAGCATTCGTGTAAATGGCAGCAGAACAGAACCCCGGCGGCCTATGCCGTACAATCTGCAGACCAGCCGAGTTTCGGTCGCCCATTCGCAGTCGTCGAGGTCACCGTTCTGTTCGGTGTTCGAAATGATAGTGCGGATGGCGCCCCCGTTTCGCAGATCGACCACATTGAGCACTTCGCTGTGTTCCGCACCGGGTGCGATGAATGCGACTTTCGTCCCCGACGGCGAGAGCGAAATGTCCATGACCGACTGACGGATACCAAAACGCGCTGCAGTTTCCTCAACCGTTTCCGCAGCGGCGGGTACATTAACGGCCAGCGCGCCAAGAGCGACGCCAAGCAACAATTTTTTCATGGAAAACGACCCCCAAAATCCAAATTCGAAGGGTCAGCCTAGCAAGAACACACCCCCTTACAAGGACCAAGTGCCCGCATTGCTCAAACTCGTCAGTTAAATGCAAAGCATTGTATAAAAACGGCAAATCAGGGGGCGATCTCCTCGCCGTCATAGGCAAATAACTTGCCTGACTGCTCGTTGGTTATCTTGCCGAGCGTTGCAAGGAGACTGGCGGCAGAGTGCTGTGCAGTGAAGAGCTTCCCATCAGGCACATTGCGCTGAAACGGCTCGCTGAGAGCGGTGTCGACGGTGCCCGGATGTATTCCGACGCAAAATGCATCGGGCTTCTTGCGCGCCAGTTCTACCGAAAGGGTGCGTATGATCATGTTTAGCGCAGCCTTGCTTGCGCGGTAGGCATACCATCCGCCGAGCCGATTGTCGGATATGCTCCCGACGCGGGCGGATAATGCCGCAAATCCCGCCCGCCCGTGGTCGGGGAGGAGCGGCAAGAAGTGTTTGGCCACTAGCGCGGGGCCAGTCGCATTGGCCGCGAAACTTTTCGCAAAATTGTCGGCGGAGAGTTGGCGCCAGTCCTTTTCAGGGCCTTCTCCGTCTTCATGCAGGAAACCCGAAGCCACAATGATAAGATCGACATCGCCGCCTGAAGCTGCATGCCGAGCAGCGGCCTCGATACTTGCTTCATCCTCCAGATCAATTCGAGCTTCCGGATCCTGTGCAGATCTGGAGTATCGCAGTACCTCAGTCCCGCCAGCTTCCAACTGCAGGGCCAATGCAGCCCCGATCCCGCCCGATGCCCCGATAATGACGGCACGACGCCAGCTCATGACTTTCCTGTCTGCTGGTATTCACGTCGGAAATCAGCAGCAAAACCGGCAAACGTCCCTGCCGAAATGGCGCTGCGCATTCCTTCCATAAGCTGCTGGTAGAAGGCGATGTTATGCTCGGTCATCAACATAGCCCCCAGGATCTCGCCAGCCTTCTGCAAATGATGGAGGTATGCGCGCGAATAGTTCGCGCAGACCGAGCACGCGCAGCGATCATCCAGCGGCGCAGTATCTTCTGCGAAACGCGCATTGCGCAGGTTTATGGGACCGTTCCATGTGAAGGCCTGGCCGTTCCTGCCCGAGCGACTGGGAAGGACGCAGTCAAACATGTCTACGCCCCGTTCGACCGCTCCCACCAGATCATCGGGCTTGCCGACACCCATGAGATAGCGCGGCCGATCCTCGGGCAGCTGCTGCGGAGCAAAGTCGAGCGTGGCGAACATCGCCTCCTGTCCCTCGCCTACTGCCAGGCCGCCGATGGCATATCCGTCGAAGCCGATGTCGGCGAGTTTCTGTGCGCTGATTTTGCGCAAATCTTCATCAAGCGCGCCTTGCTGAATGCCAAACAGGGCTGAACGCGCGGCGTGTTCACCGCCAGCGTCGAATCCTTCGCGGCTACGCTTTGCCCAGCGCATGGACATTTCCATGCTGGCAGCAATTTCGTCGCGCGGGCGGTCCGCGCGGGGGCATTCATCGAATGCCATCACGATATCCGAACCCAGGAGCCGCTGGATCTCCATCGAACGTTCCGGTGTCAGCATGTGCTTTGAACCATCGATATGGCTCCGAAACTCGACACCCTTTTCGGTCAGCTTGCGGAGGTCAGAAAGGCTCATCACCTGATAGCCGCCGCTATCGGTCAGGATGGGCCGATCCCAGTTCATGAATTTGTGCAGGCCGCCCAGCCGGGCAACGCGCTCGGCTCCGGGGCGAAGCATCAGGTGGTAGGTGTTGCCGAGAATGATGTCGGCACCTGTCGCGCGGACAGTCTCCGGCTTCATAGCCTTGACCGTCGCCGCAGTGCCTACGGGCATGAACGCAGGCGTGCGAATATCGCCGCGCATCATCGAGATACGTCCCGTGCGCGCTCGCCCGTCGGTCGCGTCGATCTTGAAGGAAAAGCGTTCGCTCACATCAGAAGCCGTAAATCAGAGTTGCACGGGCCAGGGCATCGGTAGACACCTTCCCCACCGGAGGGTTGCTGTCATAGTCGATCTGGTAGGAAAAACGCGAACGCAGGCGGTCGCTGACCTGGAAATCGAGCCCGCTCACGAAAGTGAGGCTGGTGTTCGAGCCGTCGACGATAAGCTGTGCCTCGCCCCCGGTCTCCGCAAGGGCGCTGGCATCCTGGGTGAACGAAAGCCGCTCGAATATCTGCCAGTCGAAGTCCAGGCCGGCGAGGCCTGCAATCTGCTTTTCTGTTCGGCCATCGGTGTATTCGGTAATTCGGTATGCAGGTCCGGCCTTCAACGACAGCGACACTGTGTCGCTGTCCAAGACCTTGTATCCAAGCCCGCCGGATACCGCGTACCGCCCCGAGAACCCCTGGATTCGGTCGCTCTCATATTGGGCAAGCCCATAAATGAACATCCGATCATCGAATTTCCACCGGGGCTCGTAGGCAAAGAGAAATTGTTCACGGCTCGTCTGGCCGTTCTGGCGCTGGTAGTCCGCACGCCCTGTCAAACGGTGGCTCCATTCAAGCCCTTCACGCTTGAGCTTGAGCGAGGCGGTTACGCCAACACTCTCGGTATTGCCGGCGGACTGAAAGCCGCCAAGTTCGCCCTCGCCCGTCCACAAATCGAACAGTCCCGCCTGCTCGATATTCGCGACCCTTTCGGCTTCTTTCGCGGCATCCATTTCAGCCTTCGCCAGCTTCCATCCGCTTTCCAGAGCATCAATTTCAGCGGAGTCATCAGGAAAGGAAGTCCGCGCCACGGCAAGGACCGCATCAACCTTGACCGGATCACCCGTGGCAATAGCGGCTTCGATCAGCGTGCGAGCGCCTTGCGGCAGTTCGGCATGCGCAGGTACCGTGATGAATGCGAGCGCAAGTGCGGAGGTTATGAAGCGTAGCGTTGTCATGCCGCCAGCGCCTAGCGTGTCATGCGCGCAGTCGCCAGCCTGTCTTGAAAATGTAGGCAATCACCGCCGTGCAAGCTGCGAGGAAGGCCAGCGTAATGCCAAAGCTGACCCAGATGTTCACATCGCTCGAACCATAGAAAGTCCAGCGCAGGCCGCTGACGAGGTAGACGATCGGGTTCAGCAACGCGATCGTGTCCCACGGCTTGGGCAGCATATCGATGGAATAAAAGGTCCCGCCCAGGAACGTCAGCGGAGTGAGGAATAGCATCGGTATGATGCCGAGCTTCTCGAAATTGTCGGCCCAGATACCGAGGATGAAACCGAACAGGCTGAATGCTGCTGCCACCAGCATGATGTACACCACGGCAAGCAGCGGATGAGCGATCGAATAATCCACGAACAACCGCGCAGTGAGCAGGATGATCGCGGCAAGGATCAGGCTCTTGGTCATGGCAGCGCCAACAAATCCGATGAGGGTTTCAGCGACACCGACCGGCGCGCTCAGCAGCTCGTAAATCGTGCCGGTGAAACGCGGCATGTAGATACCGAAACTGGAGTTGCTGGTCGTCTCGCCCAGCAGGGTCAGCATGAGCAGGCCGGGAATGATGAATGCACCGTAATCGACCCCGCCAAGATCGGGCATACGCGATCCGATGGCAGCACCGAAGACGATGAAATAGAGCGACGTCGTAAGAACTGGTGCCAAGACCGATTGGAATGCGGTTCGCAGGAAACGCATCAGTTCGCGGATGTAAATCGACCAGGTGGAGCGCCAGTTGATCATGCTGCGTCCCTCTCTTCTCCGAGAAGGGAGACGAAAATGTCTTCCAGGCTGCTCTCCCGGGTTTCAATGCCGGTATAGTCGATCCCTGCCGCAATCAGCGCCTTGGTGAGGTTCGCAACCTCGGCCTTCCCCTTGCCCGTACCATCGCCGCCGCGATAACAGAGCGAGGTTCCGCCTTCTTCCAGATCGATGGGGAATGCGGCCAACGATGCCGGTAATTCAGCGAGCGGGGATGCCAGCGAAATATGCGCCTCCGTGCGCCCGAGACGCGCCATCATGGCCTCTTTTTCATCCACCATCAGCAGTTTGCCGGCGCTGATGATCCCGACCCGGTCAGCCATCAATTCGGCTTCTTCGATGTAATGGGTCGTGAGGATCACGGTCACACCCTTGTCGCGCATCTCGTCGATGATCCGCCACATGCCCTTGCGCAATTCCACGTCGACACCGGCAGTGGGCTCATCGAGAAACAGCAGGTCGGGTTCGTGCGCCAGTGCCTTGGCGATCAGTACGCGCCGCTTCATGCCGCCGGACAGCGCCATGATACGCTCGTCACGCTTGTCCCACAGGCTGAGCGAGCGGAGGATTTCCTCGATCCGTGCAGGGTCAGGCGCGAGGCCAAACAGACCCCGTGAATAGGCAACAGCGCGTTTCACAGGCTCGAACATGTCGGTGCTGAGTTCCTGAGGCACCAGCCCGATACGGGCGCGTGCAGTGCGCCAATCTTTCTGCATGTCATGACCGAACGCACGCATCGTGCCCGATGTCGGCCTCACCAGGCCGCAGACGGCTCCAATCAGCGTAGTCTTGCCGGCACCATTGGGTCCAAGCAGCGCAAAGATTTCACCCTGGCGGATTGTCAGGTCGACATTGTCGAGTGCCTTGAGGCCGCCGGAATAAACCTTCGTGAGGCCTTCAAGCTCGAGGATGGGTTCGCTCATTCCCATCGACTAGGGCAGGAGGAGGGACGAGTCACCATAGGAATAGAAGCGGTACTCGTTCTCGATAGCGTGCGCATAGGCAGCCATCATCCGGTCGCGGCCCATCAGGGCGCTGACCAGCATCATGAGCGTCGATTTCGGCAGGTGAAAATTGGTCATCAGTCCGCCGACTGCCCGGAATTGATACCCCGGCGTGATGAAAATGTCGGTGTCTCCGGCGAACGGCCTGACTACACCGTCCTCGCCAGTCGCGCTTTCCAGCAGGCGCAGGCTGGTCGTACCGACCGCGATTATCCGGCCGCCCTTCTGCTTCACGGCATTCAGGCGATCAGCGGCTTGCGGTTCGATGCGTCCCCATTCGGAATGCATCGCATGGTCATCCGTATCATCAACCTTGACCGGCAGGAACGTGCCGGCACCCACGTGCAGCGTGAGCGTTTCGCGCCCTATGCCGGCTTCATCCAGCGCCGCCACCAGCTCGGGCGTGAAATGCAATGACGCAGTGGGCGCTGCCACCGCGCCATCTTCAGCTGCGAACATGGTTTGATAATCTTCGCGGTCCTGCGCGTCAGTGTCGCGCTTGCCTGCAATGTATGGCGGCAGCGGCATCCGCCCTGCCCGTTCCAGCAAGACCTCGACTGGTTCTTCACCTTCGAATGCGAGGATGAAACTACCGTCGAGCAATCGCTGTTCGGCAATAGCAGTCACGCCGCCGCCAAATTCGGCGCGGTCACCCGGGCGCAGGCGCTTCGCATTGCGGATGAATGCCTGCCAGCGCCGCAGATCGACCCGCTTGTGAAGGGTCGCACCGATTTTCGCTTCACCGCGCCGCCCTTCAAGCTGAGCGGGAATGACGCGAGTATCGTTGAAGACAAGCACATCACCTGCACGCAGCAGGCGCGGCAGATCCCGTACACCGCAATCCGCGAAGGGAGTGTCCGCGCCTTCGACAACCAACATACGCGCGGCGTCGCGCGGGCGTGCCGGACGCAGCGCTATCCGCTCTTGCGGCAAATCGAAATCGAACAGGTCTACCTTCATGGCTGGCGCCCTTAGACGCCTCACCTGCGCAGGAAAAGCGCTTAGCTGATCGGAGCGTTCAGGTCTGCAGTCGTCACATCGGGTTCGGCGCCGATACGCGGACCGGTCGGCACGGGCCGGTTGTCGGCAGCAATCGACGCCTGAAGGATGCGTGTCGGATCCTGCGGCGGTTCACCGCGATTGATCGCATCGACTGCATCCATGTTCGAAATGACGCGGCCGAAATTGGTGTACCGTTTGTCCAGGCTGAAGCGGGGGTAGAAAACGATGAAGAACTGGCTGTTAGCGCTGTCTTCGCTGGAAGCACGCGCCATCGAAACCGTGCCGCGAACATGCGGCATGTAGTTGAATTCCTCTTCCAGATCGGGGAGCTGCGAGCCGCCCTGTCCGGTACCGGTCGGATCACCGGTCTGCGCCATGAAGCCGTCGATCACGCGGTGAAAAATGACCCCGTCATAAAAGCCTTCTCGCGTGAGCGTCTTGATCCGGTCGACATGATCGGGGGCCCAGCTCGGCATCAAACGTATAGCGACCCGCTCTCCGTTGGAGAGATCGAGCAGGAGAATGTTCTCCGGATCTTCCTGAGCGCTGTAGTTGATGGGCAAAAGCGCCTGGCGCTGGGCCGGTGCCTCTGCTTCCTGCGCCGTAGCAGCGACAGGTGCGAGCGCGGTCAGTGCAGCGGCAGCAAGGGCAAGGGTATTCTTGATCATCGTTTTTCCGTCGATATATCTGAGTTGAGCTTGCCCTAGCGAGCGGGCGCTGTCGGTTCAATGAATAGCTTAGGCGCGCTCAATAGTCGCCCAGCCGCCCCTTTTCATCCACACGCGCGATTACGTCCTCGCACACGGCCTTGCTGACGAAGGGGCCAATGTCGCCGCCAAACAGCGCGATTTCCTTGACCAGGCGGGAAGCGATCGGCTGGAGCGAGACGTCCGCCATCAGGAATACCGTCTCGATATCGTCATCGAGCTGCTGGTTCATTCCCGCCATCTGATACTCGTATTCGAAGTCAGCCACTGCACGAAGGCCGCGGATCAGGACGTTAGCACCCATTTTCTGGGCAAACTTGACGAGCAAGGCGTTGAAGCCGACCACCTCCACGTTCTCGATACCCATCTCAGCGATCTCTCGCTCCACCATGGCGAAACGTTCTTCGGTCGAAAACATGGGGTTTTTCGATGGGTTGGTCGTCACCCCGATGATGAGCTTGTCGACCAGCTTGCTGCCCCGGCGAATGATGTCGGCGTGCCCCAGCGTGATGGGATCGAATGTCCCGGGATAAATTCCGATGCGGGTGCTCATCAATGATCCCTCTTCACAATGAAGCGTGCCAGTTCGACCAGCAGCGTCGCGTCGGCTCCGTGGCTCGCCAGGTGTTGCCCGGCCTGTTCGACCAGTATTTCAGCCTGCGCCCGTGCAGCATCGCGGCCCATGAGCGTGACGAAGGTCTGCTTGCCCTGCCCTTCGTCCTTGCGCAGCGCCTTGCCAGCCTTTTCCTCGTCACCTTCGACGTCGAGGAGATCGTCGGCGATCTGGAAAGCCAGGCCGATATCGCGGGCATAGGCGCGCAGATGCGTGCGGCCTTCCGGCGGGACGCGTCCGAGAATGGCACCCATTTCGACGCTGGCGGCAAGCAAAGCACCGGTCTTTAGCTGCTGCAGCCGGGTTACCTGCTGGAGATCATATTCCTGTTCGTCCGAGACGATATCCATCATCTGGCCGCCAGCCATGCCTTCGTGCCCGCTGGCGCGCGACAATGCCGCAACCAGTTCAGCACGAACGAATGGATCGTTGCTGGTGTCGGACATCGTCAGGATATCAAACGCCAGCGCGTGCAGGCAGTCTCCGGCCAGAACCGCGGTCGCCTCGTCATAGGCCTTGTGCAAAGTGGGCTTGCCGTGACGCATTTCGTCATCGTCCATGCACGGCAAATCGTCATGGATAAGCGAATAGGCATGGATCGCTTCGACAGCGCATCCCGCATTGACCGCCGCCTGCCGCGTGACCCCGAACAGCTGGGCAGTGGCGCAAACCAGCAGAGGCCGCACTCGCTTGCCTCCGCCAATGACCGAGTAGCGCATCGCTTCGACCAATCTGGCACGGGTGTCTTCAGGAACGGGCAAAAACGCGTCGAAAGCACCGTCAACCTCGCGCTGGACCTGCTCCAGCGCTTCAGCAAGAACGTCGGGCATCGCGGTCATCGCGTTCACGCCTCAGCCTTCGGCATCGAAAGGAGCAGTGCCGGACGGCTTGCCATCTGGCCCCTGGACGATCTTTTCTATTCGTGCCTGCGCAGCATCGAGCCGCGCCTGGCATGCCTTGCGCAGTTCCTCGCCGCGTTCGTACAACGCGATGCTGTCATCGAGCGGTACTTCGCCGCTTTCAAGATTGCGCACCACATCTTCGAGCGCGCGTAGCGCTTCCTCGAAGCTCATTTCGCCAATCGGCTTTTCTTGACCCTCTGTCATATTCGGTGAGCATTGACGGGGCACAGCCGCGCGGTCAAGAAGGCGCAAAAGCGGGGAGGCACTTATGACGTGGATTATAGCAGTTATCGCAGCGGCTTTGGCATTCGGTGCGCTGGATGCTCTCTGGCTCGGCTGGGCCGGAAATAATTTCTACCGCCCCCGCCTCGGCGATATGCTGGCCGACAGTTTCCGGATGGGACCTGCCCTGGTTTTCTACGCCGCATATATCGCAGCAATCGTATGGTTTGCCGTGCGCCCCGGCCTCGCTGGCGGACTTGGCAGCGCTGCCTTGAACGGGGCACTGCTCGGCGCGATTTGCTATGCGACTTACGACCTGACCAATCAGGCAACGCTGCGCCAATGGTCGACCACCGTTACAATCGCAGACATTATCTGGGGGGCATTTGCCACTTCGGTAGCAGCGACAATCGCCACCTACGCAGCCTCGAAGCTCGCTTGAAATAAACTGGCAAAATCATGTTCATAGGTCACTTTGCGCCAGCTCTGGCGGCGTGCGCAGCCACTGAAGAAGCACCCAAGCTGGGCACGATGTTCATCGCAGCACAGCTCACCGATTGGGCATTCTTCCTGTTTGCAATGGGCGGGATCGAGCACCTCCGGCTAACACCGGGCATCACCGCGATGAACCCCTTGGACTTCTACCACTACCCGCTCACACATAGCCTCGCCGGGACATCTGCTTTCGCCATCGGTTTTGCGCTGATAGTAGGAATTGCGCTGCGAAACTTCATCGCAGCGACCTGGGCTGGCCTGGTGGTGATGTCGCATTGGGTGCTAGACTTCGTGTCGCATCAACCCGACCTGACGATAGCAGGCGGCGAGAAGCACTACGGCCTTGGACTGTGGAATTATCCGATAGCGGCCATAGTTGTCGAATTGCTTATCATCGGCCTTGCGTTCTGGTGGTATGTAAGGCGAACGAAAGGGCCGATAGTCCCACCACTCGTGTTGCTCGCCTTCATGCTTGTTTTCCAGGCCGTGAACTGGTTCGGTCCGGAGCCTCAGACCGTCGGCATTCCTTTCCTCGCAACCGGCCTTGCCGCCTTCGCAATTCTGACGCTCATCGCATCATGGGTGGCCAGCACGAGATGGCACCGGAACGAGGTTGGACTGCACCGCGCGAGTCCTCCTCTCTAAGGAAAAGCTGGACAGGACATATTGCACCGGCGCGCGCGGGACCGTAAGGCGCGGCGCATGAGTGAAATCACCCCTGACATCGTTGCCCAGCACGGCCTCTCAACCGAAGAATACGACCGCGTGCTGCATGCGCTCGGCCGCGAACCGAACCTCGTTGAGCTCGGTATCTTCTCGGTAATGTGGAGCGAGCACTGCAGCTACAAGAGCTCGCGCTTGCACTTGAAGAAGCTTCCGACCGAAGCTCCGTGGGTGATTTGCGGACCGGGCGAAAATGCCGGGATCATCGATATCGGTGATGGCCAGGCGGCCATTTTCAAGATGGAGAGCCACAACCACCCCAGCTATATCGAGCCTTACCAGGGCGCAGCGACAGGTGTTGGCGGCATCTTGCGCGACGTGTTCACCATGGGCGCGCGACCTGTGGCCAATGCCAACGCACTGCGTTTCGGGCGGCCCGACCACCCCAAGATGAAGCACCTTGTCCAGGGCGTTGTCGCTGGCATCGGCGGCTATGGCAATTGCGTGGGCGTGCCGACCGTGTGCGGGGAAACGAATTTCCACCCTGCGTATGATGGCAACATCCTCGTCAATGCGATGACGGTCGGCGTCGCCGATAGCGACAAGATATTCTATTCTGCGGCGACAGGTGTCGGCAACCCGATTGTCTATGTCGGTTCGAAGACCGGCCGGGACGGGATTCACGGCGCAACCATGGCGTCTGCCGACTTCGAGGAAGATGCAGACGCGAAACGGCCCACTGTACAGGTCGGCGATCCCTTCACCGAGAAATTGCTTATCGAGGCATGCCTCGAACTGATGGCCACCGATGCCATCGTGGCAATCCAGGATATGGGCGCAGCAGGCCTGACCTCGTCGAGCGTCGAAATGGCGACCAATGGCAAGGCCGGCATCCGGCTTGATATGAACCAGGTGCCCTGCCGCGAAGAAGGCATGACCCCTTACGAAATGATGCTGAGCGAAAGCCAGGAGCGTATGCTCATGGTCCTGAAGCCCGGCAAGGAAGCCATGGCTGCCGAAATTTTCGAGAAATGGGAGCTGGACTTCGCGGTTATCGGCGAAGTGACCGACACACGTCACATGGTGCTGGAATTCAATGGCGAGGTGGTGTGCGACATCCCGCTCGGCCCGCTTGCTGCCGATGCCCCGGAATATGACCGCCCCTACCTGACCAAAGAAGAATACACCCAGTGGGCCGGCATCAAGCCGATGACCAGCCGTCCGGATACCGAAAATGTCGGCGGCGATCTGCTCACGCTGCTTGCATCGCCCAACCTTTCGTCGCGCAGCTGGATTTCGCAGCAATATGACAGCCAGGTTGGCGCTGACACGCTCCAGACCGGCGGCGATGCCGGGGTTGTTCGGGTGCATGGCACGAAGAAGGCATTGGCGATCAGCACCGATTGCACGCCGCGCTATGTCCACGCCGATCCATACGAAGGCGGCAAGCAGGCGATTGCCGAAGCTTATCGCAATCTGTGTGCCGTAGGCGCTCGTCCACTGGCGGTCACCAACTGCCTGAATTTCGCCAACCCGCAGCGACCTGAGATCATGGCGCAATTCGTTTACGCCCTCGACGGAATGGGTGCCGCTTGCCGCGCGCTGGATTTCCCGATCGTTTCAGGCAACGTCAGCCTCTACAACGAAAGCAAGGCGACGGGTGGCGGCAGCGCCATCCTGCCGACTCCCGCGATCGGAGGCGTCGGCTTGATCGACGACTACGCCAAGATGATGACGATGCCATTCAAGGCGGCGGGTGAGGCAATCTACCTCATCTGGCCGGAAGAATGGGCTACCCCCGATCCAGAACGCTCGCACATCGGTAAATCGCTGTGGCTTTCCGAAGTCCACGGACGCGACGAGGGGCGCGCGCCCCCCGTTGACCTCACCCTAGAGAAAAACGCGGGCGAAGGTGTGCGCGAACTGATCGGCGCCGGTCTGGTCAGCGCGGTCCATGATGTGTCGGACGGTGGCCTCGCAGTTGCGCTTGCCGAAATGGCTATCGCAAGCGGCCTCGGCGCAGAGGTCCTTGGCAACGATGACTATACGCAGGCACAGTGGTGGTTCGGAGAGGACCAGGGCCGTTATGTCATCACGGTGCCAGATACGGAGGCATTCAATGCCTATCTGGCCAAAGGCACCGAGAATGAAGACACCGCCCGTGTCGGTTTCCGCCGGTTGGGCACCGTAGGCGGAGGCAGCCTGTTCGACGTGCCAGTAGCCAAGCTTCGCGAAGCCCATCAAAGCTTCTTCAGCGATTGGATGGAGGGCTGAGGAAGCGCTAATGGCGCTGCTCCAGTTCGTACTCCATTACGGCGGACACTGGCTCTTCCCATTCTTGATCGCGCGCCTGATCTGGGCAAAGCATTGGCTTCGGGTCGGCTGCGTAATGATCGCGGCCAATTTAATCGATCTGGATCATCTATTGGCTGATCCCATGTTCGATCCGGATCGGTGCAGCATCGGATTTCATCCGCTCCACGGATGGATTGCAGCAATCGCCTACCTAGTGATGCTTGCGGTCCCGCGGTGGTGGGTTCGCGCCTTTGCCATCGGTGCGCTATGGCACCTGGCAGTAGATTTGGGTGACTGCACAATGCAGGATTGGAGCCGATAGGATGACCGCAGGATATTCGGAAACACCTCTGGCGAGGAAGCTATCGCTGCGAGACGGTCAACTTGTCTGGTTCGACGCGATGCCCGAAAACATTCAGGACGAAATCGACGAATACGCTCTGGAGTTGACCTTTGTGGGCGGCCCCGAGGAAGGGCCGGATGCTGCACATATCTTCGTAACCGAAGCAGCGGACATGATGCAAAAGCTCGTCATCCTGCGCCAGAACCTGGCAGCCGATGGTCACGTCTGGGTGAGCTGGCCTAAACAGGCATCAGGCGCCCCAACCGAAATCGGCGAGCACGATGTCCGCGCTGCCGGGTTGGAACTGGGTTTCGTGGACACAAAGAAATGCGCGGTCGACGAGACCTGGTCAGGCCTCAAGCTCGTTATCCGGAAAGAACTGCGCTGACCCTCAGGCGGTTTTCGCCTCGGGCGGCAGGAACTCGTCTTCGGCCAGACCTTCTTCGCGCATGATCTCCAGGCAGCGGAAATAGGTCTCCGGCTTGCCGACATTGAGCCGGGCGCGCGCTTCATCAATATCTTCGCGCATGACCCGTGCAACGTCCATGTGTGCCAGCTTCGCAGCCTTGCGGCCCAGTTCGCGCCCTTCACGAATAGCGGCAAAAAGCGGCGCGCTCGTCCCAGTCGATTTCTTGATCTCACGCGCACCGGCATAGGCGATGAACAGTATCCCGCGATTGTGGTTCTGTTCGTAGCTGAAGCCCAGAAGCGCCGCCTCCCCCAGTGCATCTCGGCCATAGCCGGTCAGGATGTGGAACAGGTCATGCGTGTCCCGCAGGCGGTTGAAATACCATTCGGTAAGATCGTTGTATCGCTTTGCAGGCGGCAGGAAGCGGTGCGATTCTTCGACGAGTCCTGCCGCGGACAGGCCCTCGCGGCGCATGAAGGCGATGTAATGGGACGCGACGCTATTGGGGGCGCAATCTTGCCAGCGGCCGTGATCGTCGAGCATTTCCGGGATCTCGCTTCGGTCGGCCAGATAGCGCTGCCCCGTTTCCGATGCGATGAAGTCCCAGGCCTGCCGGTGGCTGCGCTTGCCCTTCATGGCTTCGATAATGTGGAAGACCTGCGCTGTGTCCTCCTTGTCCGCAACGAGCTTGCGAAAATGACGCCACGCCTTGATCGGGCGCATGCCGCTAGTCTTGCGGTTGGGATGGACGAGGGGTTGGTCTGCTTTTGCCATGTCGCACTCCATTGCAGGCAGCAACTTACAACACTGTTAATTGACTGTCCACGTAACCGCTTTCCTTCCGCGAGCGAAACGGGAATAGGAGGCGGCATGAAAGACCACGACGAAATTCCCTATTCCCTGCCCGAATTATCCGGCGATGCCCGTATCGAACGCGCCCGATCGATGCGCGATCGACTGAAGGAACGGCGCACTTGTCGCTATTTCTCGGAAAAGCCTGTGCCGCGCGAAGTTATCGAAGCCGCAATAGAAGCCGCCGGAAGCGCGCCCAATGGCGCCAACCACCAGCCGTGGCATTTCGCCGTAGTCGCCTCGCCCGACAAGAAGCGCGCAATTCGCGTTGCTGCAGAGGAAGAAGAACGCGCGTTCTATGCCGGCAAGGCCAGCGATGAATGGCTGGAAGCACTTTCCCCACTCGGCACTGACGCGGACAAACCTTTCCTGGAAACAGCTCCGTGGCTGATCGTCGTCTTCGCCCAGCGCAAAGGTGGGATCGCCGAGGACGGCAAGACGCAGAATTACTACGTTAACGAGAGCGTCGGCATTGCCTGCGGGATGCTGATCTCAACCTTGCACAGCGCGGGGGTTGCCACATTGACCCATACGCCATCGCCGATGGGCTTCCTGCGCGAGCTTTGCGGCCGGCCAGACTACGAAAAACCATTGATGATCGTGGTAGCAGGACTGCCAGCTGAAGGGGCGACCATTCCCCGGTACGCGCTCGAAAAGAAGCCGCTTTCCGTGATTTCGAGCTGGCTCTAATTCAGGCAGCAGCGGCAAGCAAATCGTAAGGGTCGATCCGCTCATCCTGCCAGACCTCGTGACACGCATGATAGGCGTGTGGCCTTTCGATGCCGAGCATCTGCCGCGCTTCGTCGATATTCATCCTGAGCAGGTCACCGATGTGGAAGCTCGCTGGAGCTGGCACGCTTGCTCCGCTGCGGTGCGCCTCGCGTACTGCTTTTAAAACAGGGGCGCGGGTCTTGACCTTGCGGCGAATATTGATGGCGGCGGAATAGCCGAGCAGCAAGTGCGCATGGCTGGGCGCATGGCCGTGGGTAAACAGCAGATTACACGCCTCGCCCAGCGCATCGCGGCCATAACCGGTCAGGACATGCAGAAGATCGTGCGTGTCGCGCTGCCGCCAGCCGTACCATTCGATGAGATCGCCGTACTTCGGACGCCCCATTTCTTCTGCTGCTTGCACGAGGCCGGATGCCGTTAAACCTTCTTCCTCCATGAAGTGGCAGTAAGCCTGACCAACACTGCCTTTGGGGAGATTGCGCAATGCCTCATGATCATCGAGCACGGGCGGAAGAAAAGGCTCACGCTCGCGCAGGGACTGGCCATGCTCGCTAAGCGCCAATTTGTGTGCATGAGGCCAGAAATGCCGTGATGGCAGGGCATCATAGATATGGAAGACACGCGCGGTGTCTTCCTTGTTCCGCACCAACGCCATGTAATGCTTCCAGGCTCGCCTCAAGCTGCGCTTCGGCAAAGGTCTGGACGGATGACGGAAAGGCGTTCCGTCAGGAGCGTATTCCAGATGCTCCAAATGCGTAATGACGAACTCCAGTGCATCTCTCGGCAAGTACCGGGATATGTATAGATATTAATCAAAAATACCGATTGGAAGAAATCGTCACGGAAGTATTTATATGGAACTATTCGATCCAATTCTCGCGCGGGATACCCAATAGCGAAAGGATCGAGGTGAGGTTTTCGCTGACGATCCTTCCATTGGCAGCATCGCGGGCCTTGGGCTTCGCGCGGTAGGCTATCCCGTAGTCGGCCGCCTCGATCATCGGAATGTCATTGGCACCATCACCTGTTGCCAAGACCCGCGCACCTTCACCCAGTGCGGAACGTTCATTTTCCAAGGTTGCCAGCTTGGTCGACGCATCGCTTACTGGTCCGGCGAGCTTTCCGGTCAAATGTCCGCCGGAAACGGCAAGCCTGTTCCCAACCGTTCGCTCGAACCCCAATTGTTCTGCGACCCTGTCAGCAAAGTGATGGAAGCCGCCAGTTACCAGCACAGTGCGGCATCCGTGGTTCTTGAGCGTCTGCACAAGCGTGCGGGCACCGGCAACCGGCCTGATACGCTCTGCAAGGCAGCGGTCGATGGCGGGCTCACCCAGCCCCTCGAGCAAGGCCACCCTCTCCCGCAAAGCTGATTCGAAATCCAGTTCGCCCCGCATTGCGCGTTCTGTTATTTCGGACACGCGCTCCTTGAGCCCCGCATAATCGGCCAGCTCGTCGATACACTCCTGTCCGATCATGGTGGAATCCATGTCCGAAACGAACAGGCGCGGTATCTCGATATCGTGATCCGCAACCAGCATATCGCTCTCGCCGAAATGCTCGGCCAGGATGTTTGTGACATGGCGCAGATCGCCGTGGGGAAGCGAAATCTGCAGGACGTCGCCGCAGAAATCCAGCATGGCGGCCGCCGCAACGGGCATGCCTGCGGCATCCAGTGCGGCACTTGCCGCATCCAGACGGGTTTCCAGCCTGTCCTGCTCTGCTATCAGCCGGGCGATGAGCACAAATAATTCCCCTGACAATCGACCTGTAGCGCTCATTGCAGGGCCGACCGCGAGCGGCAAGACCGATCTGGCGGTGCAGTTGGGGAAGACGCTGGAGAAACATGGCCGCCGCGCGGTGGTCATCAATGCTGACAGCGCCCAGGTCTATGCCGATCTCCGCGTGGTATCAGCCCGGCCAACCGATGAAGAAATGGGCGGTATCGAACACCGCCTGTTCGGCGCCTGGGACGGTGCCGAAGCGTGCTCTGCAGCAGACTGGGCAGATGCTGCCAAGAAAGAAGTGGCTCAGCTCCATTCGGAAGGTGCAGTTCCGATATTGTGCGGCGGCACCGGCCTTTACATGCGCACATTGCTTGAAGGGATCGCCCCTGTACCCGCCATCGATCCTTCCATTCGCACGCAAGTCCGCGAGCTTGGCAAGGAGGATGCGCGCGCTGCCCTGGAGGCAGAAGACCCCGAGGCCGCAACTCGCCTCGCTCCGGCTGACGTGGCACGCACTTCGCGGGCGTTGGAGGTCGTGCGCTCGACCGGGCGGACCTTGAAAGAATGGCAGGCCCGCAAACAAGGCGGCATTGGCGCAGGCGTCAGTCTGCACCCGCTGATCCTCCTGCCCGACCGTGAATGGCTGTTCGAGCGCTGTGACCGCCGCTTCACCATGATGATGGATGGCGGCGCGGTCGAAGAGGTTTCCGCCCTCCTTGCACGCAATCTTGATACTGCACTCCCGGTCATGCGCGCCATCGGCGTGCCAGAGATTGCAGCCTACCTCAAAGGCGAACTATCGCAGGCTCAAGCCATCGTCGCTGGCCAGACCGCTACACGGCAGTACGCAAAGCGGCAGTATACCTGGTTCAGGCATCAGCCGCCGGACTCATGGCCGAGACTGGAAAACAAAATGATCTCAATCGAGGACATTTTTGTTTCTTTGTTACGCGAACCGAGTTGACAACGTTCCTTTCGTTACTCATACGGAAGGTCCAGTCGGCCCGGTGCTATGACCCCAGCGCCGGGCCGATTTGTGACTCGTAACGGAGGAAATACTCGTGTCGGAAGAGCGCAGCGGCGCCGCGATCCTGATTGAATGCCTGAAGCGGCAGGGTGTCGAATTCGTATTCGGCTATCCCGGCGGCGCAGTGTTGCCGATCTACGACGAGCTTTTCGCTGATGATAATCTGCGTCACATACTCGTGCGTCACGAGGCCGGCGCAGCACACGCTGCCGAGGGCTATGCCCGGTCCACCGGCAAGCCTGGTGTCGTTCTTGTCACCAGTGGCCCCGGTGCCACCAATGCAGTGACCGGCATTGCCGACGCTTACATGGATTCCATCCCCATGGTGGTAATCACGGGTCAGGTTCCCACCGCGCTGATCGGAACAGACGCATTTCAGGAAGCCGACACTGTCGGTCTGACGCGCCACTGCACGAAGCACAATTACCTCGTCAAAGACCCCGAGCGCCTGCGCGCCACGATTGAGGAAGCGTTCCGCATTGCGACCACCGGCCGGCCCGGCCCCGTTGTCATCGACATTCCGAAAGATGTTCAGATCGCCCTCGCATCCTGGGACGATCAGGACGAGGCGCCCCTGCCCTCGCACCGCTACCAGCCGCAAGTGGATGGCGGTGCCTCCGAGATCGAGCAGGCAGCAGCCATGCTTGCTGCGGCCGAGCGTCCCATTTTCTATACCGGCGGCGGGGTCATCAACGCCGGCCCGCGCGCCACCGAATTGCTGCGCCGACTCCAGAAGGCAACCGGTGCACCGGTCACCAGCACACTGATGGGTCTGGGCGCATTTCCAGCCGATCATCCCGACTGGCTCGGAATGCTCGGGATGCACGGAACTTACGAAGCCAATATGGCGATGAACCGGGCCGACCTGATCGTAGCGGTTGGCGCGCGCTTCGATGACCGCGTGACCGGCAGGCTCGATGCCTTTGCGCCGCAAGCCAAGAAAATTCACATCGACATCGACCGGGCGCAGATCAACAAGATCGTGCCAGTGGATCTTGGCATCGTTGGCGACTGCGCCAACGTCCTCGACCAGATTCTGCAGCAATGGGGCAGCCGGAAGGCAAACGACCTGTCGGAATGGCAGGCCCGCATTCTCGGCTGGAAAGCGCGCGATTGCCTTGCCTATCCGGAACGCAGCGATGTGATCATGCCGCAGAAGAGCATCGAACGGCTCTTCGCGCTGACCAGGGACCGCGACCCGATCATCACCACCGAAGTCGGCCAGCACCAGATGTGGGCGGCGCAGTATTTCGGATTCATGGGCCCGAACAAATGGCTCACCAGCGGCGGGCTTGGCACGATGGGATACGGCCTGCCCGCAGCCATCGGTGCGCAGCTCGGCAATCCCGACAGCCTTGTGATCGACATCGCCGGCGAAGCCAGCATCCAGATGAATATCCAGGAGCTCGGCACTGCCAGCCAGTTTCGTCTGCCGGTGAAGGTCTTCATCCTCAACAACGAGTACATGGGCATGGTCCGCCAGTGGCAGGAACTGACCTATGAAAGCCGCTATTCGAACAGCTATTCCGATAGCCTGCCTGACTTCGTGAAGCTGGCCGAGGCTTACGGCTGGAAGGGCATCCGCATCGAAGATGAAAGCCAGCTCGATGACGGTATCGAAGCCATGCTCGCGCATGATGGTCCGGTGATGGTGGATTGCCAGGTGGCCAAGGATGCAAATTGCTTCCCGATGATCCCGAGCGGCGCAGCACATACGGAAATGCTGCTTTACGGCGACCACGTAGGCGGCACGATGGACGACGAAGCAAAGGCGCTGGTTTGATGGGTATGCTCGCAAGAATCCCGACCGAATTTGAGCAACGCGCAGAGCGTCGTCGCTGGTTCAGCCGCGAGGATGCCGGGCGATTGCTCGACTGGCTGGAAGACAACGGACACCGCTTCATCGGCCTAGACGTCGCTGAAAAGCGCGACGACGGGAACTGGGCTCTGCTCCCCGATCAGCTGGACCTGTCGCGCCAGACCGATAATTTCGAGGCGGTTCGGATGGGCCGCGTGTTCCTCAATGAATACGACGGCGATGGCCGGATGTTCGAGCCCGTTTGGCAGGAGCGCAGCGAGTGAAGATCGCAGAGCAAGCCAGCGAACGGCACGTCCTCAATGTGATCGTCGACAACGAGCCGGGTATCCTTGCCAAGATCACCGGCCTGTTCACCGCTCGCGGTTACAATATCGACAGTCTGACCGTGGCCGACATTTCGGAAGATCACGCTATCAGCCGGATTACTATCGTCACCCGCGGGCCGGAACCGGTAATCGACCAGATCCGCTCGCAGCTTGAACGGCTGGTGCCGGTGCACAAGGTCATCGATCTGACCGAAGAGGGATCGCACGTCGAACGCGAACTCGCCCTCGTGAAGGTGGCGGGCAAAGGCGATAACCGGGTCGAAGCACTGCGTATCGCCGAGCTGTTCCGCGCCAACGTCGTAGACACGACTACCAGCAGTTTCGTCTTCGAACTGACCGGCGCGCCGGACAAGATCGACAGTTTCATCGCCCTGATGCGCGAACTCGGCCTCGTCGAGGTCGGCCGCTCGGGGATCGTAGGAATGATGCGCGGTGAAGGCCGCGTCTAATATGGGGTTAGAAATGCAAGTCTATTACGATGCCGATTGCGACCAGCAACTGATCAAGGACAAGAAGGTCGCCATCGTCGGATATGGCAGCCAAGGCCACGCCCATGCCCAGAATCTGCGCGACAGCGGGGTTGGCGAGGTCGTCATCGCGCTGCGCGAAGGTTCTGCAACGGCGAAGAAGGCCGAAGGCGCAGGCTTTACCGTCAAAACGGTTTCGGAGGCGGCAGAGTGGGCCGATGTCCTGATGATCCTCGCACCTGACGAGCATCAGGCTGCGATCTACGCGAACGAAGTTTCCGGCAAGATGAAGCCCGGGAGCGCGCTAGCATTTGCCCACGGCCTCAACATCCACTTCGGATTGATCGACCCGCCCGCAGACGTCGATGTCATCATGATCGCGCCCAAGGGCCCCGGCCACACCGTGCGCGGCGAATACATCAAGGGCGGCGGCGTTCCGTGCCTCATCGCGATCCACCAGGAAAGCAGCCAGTCCGGCGACAATGGTTTCGCCAAACAGCTCGCCCTTTCCTATGCCAGCGCCGTCGGCGGCGGCCGGAGCGGCATTATCGAGACCGATTTCAAGGAAGAATGTGAAACCGACCTGTTCGGCGAACAGGCAGTCTTGTGCGGCGGCATCACGCATCTGATCCAGGCCGGGTTCGAGACGCTGGTCGAAGCAGGCTATGCGCCGGAAATGGCCTATTTCGAATGTCTCCACGAAACCAAGCTGATCGTCGACCTGCTTTATGAAGGCGGCATCGCCAACATGCGCTATTCGATCTCGAACACCGCCGAATACGGCGATATCAAGACCGGCCCGCGCATCATCACGGAAGAAACCAAGGCCGAGATGGGCCGCGTGCTCAAGGACATCCAGTCAGGCCGGTTCGTGAAGGATTTCGTGCTCGACAACCAGGCTGGGCAACCCGAACTCAAGGCCAGCCGGAAAGCTGCTGCTGCCCATCCAATTGAAAAGACCGGTGCGCAGCTGCGCGCGATGATGCCGTGGATCGGGGCGAACAAGCTGGTCGACAAGGACAAGAACTGAACGATAGGTACGCGCTCATGGGAATTTTCTTGTGAGCGCGTCTATCGAACTGCCCTTTGCCTGTCGCTGCGGCGAGGTCACGGGTGTGATTGAACACGCGACCGCCGCACAAGGCGATCACGTCGTCTGCCATTGCACCGACTGCCGCGATCTTGTTCGCCATTTCGGTCAGGAAGATCGCATTCTCGACGAGCATGACGGCACGGCCTTGTATCAGTCCCGCTGCGCAAGGATGCGCATTCACCAAGGCAAGGACAAGCTTGCCGGGCTGCACATGACGAATGGTCCGACACTGAGGTGGTACGCGTCCTGCTGCGGAACACCGATGTTCAACACCTACAAGAATGCGCGCATTCCCTATGTCACAACCATATTGGCGAATTGTGATGCGGAGGGCAGAAAACGCCTCGGCGAGCCGCTCGGTCATCTCTTCCTCGGCGATGCCAAGGGAGACACCTCCAATTTGCGACCCTTGTCCATGAACAAGTTGCTGCGCCGCTTCTTGCCTCGCATGATCAAGGATATGCTGTCGAAGGATCGCCGCCGCACCGAGTTGTTCGATGCCATAACGCTGGCTCCCATCACCGAGCCTTGCCATCTGACCGACATCGAGCAGAAACATTTGGGTCGGAGTTGATCGTATGCGCCTGACAGACTGTCACAATATCGATGACTTCCGCCAGCTTGCGCGAAAGCGACTGCCATGGCCGGTGTTCGACTACATCGATGGCGCAGCAGACGATGAAATCACCAAGGCGCGCAACACAAGCGCCTTCGACCATGTCGATCTGGTACCTGATGTTCTTGCCGGAGTGGGAGAGATCGACACATCCTGCACCATTATGGGCCGGCAAAGCGCCCTGCCCCTGATGCTCAGCCCCACCGCTCTCCAGCGAGCATTTCACCGGGACGGTGAGCGCGCCGTTGCGCTCGCGGCGGAAAAATTCGGCTTGTGGTTTGGTATCTCCAGCCTCGCGACCCATTCCATCGAAGAAATAGCCAGCCTCACGAGCGGCCCGAAGCTGTTCCAACTCTATGTTCACAAGGACAAGGGCCTCAACGCCTCGATGATCGAGCGTTGTCAGGAGGCAAAGTTCGATGCGTTGGCGTTAACCGTGGACACCATCGTTTCAGGCAAGCGCGAACGGTGCCTGCGTTCGGGCTTCACTACCCCGCCCCGCTTTTCCGCGTCGTCTTTGTGGAGCTATGCCACGCGGCCCTACTGGACGCTGAATTACCTTTTCTCGCCCAAGTTCCGACTGCCGAACCTCGATGACCACGTGCGGGAGGGGACCGGCAAGGCTGTCAGCATTCAGGACTATTTCAACACCATGCTCGATACGAACATGGACTGGGATACGGCGGCCCGGATCAGACAGGACTGGGGCGGCACTTTTTGCCTCAAGGGCATCATGAGTGCGGCCGACGCACGTCGCGCGGTGGACATTGGTGCCGACGCGATCATGATTTCCAATCACGGCGGCCGACAGCTCGACGGGAGCCGCGCACCTTTCGATCAATTGGGCGAAATCGTTGACGCTGTCGGCGGCGAAATCGAGATTATCTGTGACGGCGGCATCCGGCGCGGCACCCATGTGCTGAAGAGCCTGTGCACAGGGGCAACGGCGGCCTCTGGCGGGCGGCTCTACCTCTACGCACTAGCTGCTGCGGGCCAGGCTGGTGTCGAGCGGGCACTCGGCATCCTGAAAGACGAGATAGAGCGCGGAATGCGTTTGATGGGCGTGACCAGTGTGAAACAATTGACCCCAGACCGCCTACGCTGGCGTTAGAAATGCAAACTACACCTTGTCGCCAGCGCAAATATGCGCAATGTCTCATCCCATGAACGGCATCGGACTCATTCTGCGACTTACACGCCCTTGGGCGTGACCTTGGCGTGCCGACAGGGTGCGCCGCGCACCCAAGGGCTAAACTGACCTTCGCAGACCTTCCGATACGAGTACCCCCAATGTCCATGCTTAGCGATCCAAGCGCCAAATATTCAGCATTTCCGCAGGTCCCGATTACTGACCGCCAGTGGCCAACCCGCACCATCACTGCTCCGCCGCGGTGGCTGTCGACCGATCTGCGCGACGGTAATCAAGCGATTGTCGACCCGATGGATGCGCACAAGAAGAACCGCTTCTTCGACCTGCTGGTGGAAATCGGCGTGAAAGAAATCGAGGTCGGCTTTCCCAGCGCAGGTGCGACCGAGTTTGATTTCATCTCCGGCCTTGTCCAGTCAGGCCGTGTGCCGGACGATGTTTTGGTTCAGGTCCTGACACAAAGCCGCGAGGATCTGATCCGCACCAGCTTTGCCAGTCTCCAAGGCGCAAAGCAGGCAATCGTGCATCTCTACAATGCGGTCAGCCCGGCATGGCGAGAAGTCGTCTTCGGGATGACCAAGGACCAGGTCCGCGAGATTGCTGTTACAGGCGCGAAGGTCATGCGCGACGAGGCTGCCAAACAGCCCGGTACAAAATGGACCTTTCAATACTCACCCGAAACATTCTCCACTGCAGAACTCGATTTCAGCCTCGAGGTTTGTGAAGCTGTCATGGGCGTGCTGGCACCCACTCCCGAGCATCCGATCATCCTCAACCTGCCCGCAACAGTCGAGGCGGCAACGCCCAATATTTACGCCGATCAGGTCGAGTACTTCATCCGCAACCTCCCAGACCGCGACAGCGCCGTGATCAGCCTGCACACGCATAATGACCGCGGCACAGGCGTTGCAGCGGCTGAGCTCGCCTTGATGGCAGGCGCAGACCGCGTCGAAGGGTGCCTATTCGGAAATGGCGAGCGGACGGGCAATTGCTGTCTCGTGACGATGGCACTCAACATGTACACTCAGGGGATTAATCCCGATCTCGATTTTTCGAACATCGACCGCGTGATCGAAACGGTCGAGTATTGCAACGAGCTCCCCGTCCATCAGCGACATCCCTATGGCGGCGAACTGGTCTACACCGCGTTTTCCGGCAGCCATCAGGACGCAATCAAGAAAGGCTTCGGCGCCCACGAGGTCCAGAACGACCCGCAGTGGCGCGTCCCTTACCTTCCGATCGACCCTGCCGATCTGGGCCGCAGCTACGAGGCCGTAATCCGCGTCAATTCACAGAGCGGCAAAGGCGGCTTTGCGTGGGTACTGGAACAGGACCAGGGCCTCAAATTGCCCAAGAAGATGCAGGCCGACTTCAGCCCGCATGTCCAACGCATGGCAGATGAACTGGGCCGCGAACTCAACGCGTCAGATATCTGGCTGGCATTCCAGCAAGCCTATCATGTCCAGACCAGCGGCAAGCAATTCCAGCTGGTCGACTACGAAGAGAGCCGAACGAGCGACGGTACGCGCATTTTCACTGGCCGGATCGAAGTCGGCGGAACCCCGCAAAGCGTTTCGGGGCGGGGAAATGGCCTTATCTCCTCGGTCCTCTCGACGATCGAGGACGCGTTCGGTCTCCAGCTTGAAATTGTAGACTATAGCGAACATGCGCTGACGGCCGGCCGTGACAGTAGGGCAGCAGCCTATCTGGAATGCCGCACCAATGACGGCAGATCACTGTGGGGCTGCGGAATCGACGAAGACATCGCAACCGCCAGTGTCAGGGCAGTTCTTAGCGCCGCAAATTCTGCTCACCTTCTTGCCCAAGCCGCGAAATAACTGACAACGTTGAGAAAAAATTACGGCGTTTGTATACAATCCGGTCGCTTCGCTTATACTTAGAGAGTGGTCGCAATCGCATACATACAGCCCCCCAAGGCTGCCGTGAGAAAGCGTGTCCGTGGAAGAGCCGTCCTTCGTAGTTAGAGCCGATCAGCTTCCAGCGCTGTACTATCTGGACCGCAACCACCCGCGGCCGGAACGCCTCGAGTGGATCAATCGAGGCACCGATTCCAAGCTCAGACCCTCCAATGTCGACATGCTGCTTCGCACCCTCTTTCGCGGATCAGGCTCGCCAAGCTTGAAGAAGCTGCACGAATCTGCGGGACTGCGCGCTGTTTTTTCGAACGAAAGCCAGCGTGAACGATTTGCGCGAGCCTTCGTGGACGCGCGGCGTCAGCTCTATTCCAAGTCCACGCACATGGTGACCGCCATTTTCGACAGTCCTGAAATTGCCGAGAAAGCGGTTGAGGAACTGGGCAAGATGGGAATTACGGATGAGGCGATTTCGCTAGTCTGGCGAACCAGTCAATATCTCGACACACAATACGAGACAGCAGATGGCCACGGTTATCTAGGTATTGCGTCCGCGATGGCTGGGGGCGGTCTTGCCGGCGCCATGCTCGGCACCGCGATCCTGCTCATTCCAGGGGTAGGACCGGTCGCCGTGGCAGGCGCACTGACAGGCTCGGCTTTTTCCTCCATTGCGACGGTTACAGGCATCATCGGCGCCACCGGTAGCGGCATTGCCAAGATGTTGACCGATCACGACGTCGACGGCGTTTCTGCGACCCTTTACGAACAGGAAATAAGGCAAGGCAAAGTGTTCGTGTCGGTCGATTGTGTCGAAGGGGGATGCGATCCCGATGCGATTCATGCCATGATGCAAAAGGCCGGAGGAGAGACGGCAGGGATGAACGCGGGGAGCCTCGCGTAGCCCGGTGAAAAAGGAGAGTCAGAATGCCCGAAGCAATTCTCGAACCCGACCTGCCGATCATCGATCCGCATCATCACCTTTGGGATCTACGGCCGCTAATGCCTGCGTTCCCTGAACCCCGGCACGATTTCATCGAAGCAATCGCGGGCGCTGCGTACTACACATTCGACGAATTGCAGGCGGACACAGGTAGCGGCCACAATATCGTCGGCACCGTTTTCATGGAATGCGGCGCATTCTACGATGCCAGCCGCGACGAAGCCATGAAGCCGGTAGGCGAAGTGGAGTTCGTCAACGGGGTCGCCGCGCAGGGCGCTAGCGGACTATACGGCGACTGTAGGCCTTGTGCCGGCATTGTGGGTCATGCCGATCTTACGTTGGGCGACAAGGTCAAACCGGTCGTCGAAGCACTGATTGCAGCAGGCAATGGACGCTTTCGGGGAATCCGGCACGCTGCTGCATGGGATGCTGATGCCGACGTACTCGGCCCTCCGTTTCACGCGCCCGAAGGCCTTTATTCCAGTGACGCCTTCCGCGCCGGATTTGCGGCATATGGCGAATACGGCCTGACATTCGATGCCTGGTTGCTTGAATCACAATTAGGCGACGTTCTCGAACTGGCAAAAGCATTTCCTGACCAGCAGATCATTCTCGACCACTGCGGAACACCGCTGAACATCGCCAGCTATCGGGGCAAATTGCACGAGAATTTCGACCGCTGGCGCGCTTCAATTCATGCGCTGGCAGACTGCCCGAACGTCGCGGTCAAGCTGGGCGGCCTGGCAATGGCTTTTTGCGGTATGCCCGAAGAAGGCCCTGCCCGTGGTTACGGGTCCGAACATCTCGCCGCCTTATGGCGTCCATATATTGAAACCTGCATCCAATCCTTCGGTCCGGAACGGGGAATGTTCGAAAGCAATTATCCCGTCGACAGATGGGGTGCGAGCTATCCTACCCTTTGGAACGCGTTCAAACTTCTGGCCCAGGGACACAGTGAAGACGAGAAAGCGGCCCTCTTCGCAGGCACTGCTGCGCGGATCTATGGGATCGAGCACGTGCTGCCGAGCGGCTGACCTTTACGTAACGTCACCCTCGACAAGGACGACGCTGCACCATAGGCGTTCCCTCACAATTCGTGAGAGGAGCCTACCCGCATGAGCCTGCCCGCACCCTTCGACAAGCTTCGCATTCCGGTCATCGGATCGCCCCTGTTCATCGTTTCAGGTCCCGAACTGGTCATTGCGCAGTGCAAGGCAGGAATTATCGGCAGTTTTCCGGCACTCAATGCTCGACCACAGAGCGAGCTGGACGAATGGCTTCACCGCATCACCGAAGAACTTGCGGCGCATAATCGCGATAATCCGGATCGTCCCGCAGCGCCCTTTTCGGTCAACCAGATCGTTCACCGCTCGAATGACCGGATCGAGGCGGACATGGAAACCTGCGCCAAGTGGCAGGTTCCGCTCGTCATTACTTCGCTCGGTGCGCGCGAGGAAATCTTCAATGCCGTCCGCGGATGGGGCGGCATCACGATGCACGATGTGATCAACAACCGCTTCGCCCGCAAGGCGATCGAAAAGGGCGCCGACGGCCTCATTCCCGTCGCGGCCGGGGCTGGCGGCCATGCCGGAACGCTCAGCCCGTTCGCATTGATGCAGGAAATCCGAGAATGGTTTGACGGGCTCATCGCACTTTCAGGCTCGATCGCTCACGGTCGTTCAATCCTTGCCGCGCAGGCGCTCGGTGCAGATTTCGCGTATATCGGTTCACCGTGGATCGCGACTGAAGAAGCCAATGCAGTCGATGGCTACAAGCAAGGCATCGTGGAAGGCAGCTCAGACGGCATCGTCTATTCCAACCTGTTCACCGGCGTGCACGGCAACTATCTCCGCTCTAGTATCGAGAACGCGGGCCTCGACCCTGAAAACCTGCCGCAAAGCGACCCGAGCAAGATGAATTTCGGCAGCGGCGGCAATACCAAGGCCAAGGCCTGGAAAGATATCTGGGGATCGGGCCAAGGCATCGGGACAGTCCGCGAGGTTGCGCCTGTCGAGGACATGGTCGCGCGTCTAGAGCGTGAATATATCACCGCGAAGGAAGAACTGGCTCAGCGTATAGCTTAGGCGGCAGAACGCCATAAAATCTCGGCCATTGCGTCGAGGTCGGAAAAGTCGAGATCTGCGCCAACAGGATCCCTGCGATTGAGCCTGATTGGCCGCCCCTCATCCAGCAGGCGGCGGCGCAAGGCTTTTTGAAGCAGCCCAAGTCGCAACAAAGCCTCACTTGCAGCTATGTCCGCATCCGCAAGGCGTGCCTTTGACCATTGCGCTTCAACCGATCCGACCCGGTCTATCACCATCGCATTATAGTCCCGGTGCGGGCCGCGGTGAAGCGGAAGCAATGTCCGCTTGGCGGCTGGTTCGCTGGAAGGCAGGAGCAGACCATTGATGCGGAAATCATCAAACCCGATCCGCTCACGCCCCAGCACTGCAAACATGGAACCGAAGCAATCGGCATTCAGCAGCTGGCGCGGCAATATGTGATGGCGTTGCAGAAAGGGATCGTGCCCCGGAAACCCGCGGCGATTGACCGAACGAAACGGCAGGCTGGCCCTGAGACCAGCACCTGATTTGCGACCCGGTAGTGTCACGGATTACATCAGCGTAACCTCGATGCGCCCACCCGGCATTGGTTGAAGGATAACTTTGTGATCGCGGTCGATTTGGAGTTCAGCGATATCCCTGACCGGACCGTTCGCCACCAATTCGTGCACCAATCGCACAATCAGGCGCGTGGCGGCGACGCGATCTTCAGACAAAGCGTAATCCAGAACCAGCTCTTGCCCGATAAACCAGTTCAGGCCGGTTGTTTCCAATGTGCCCGCCTCGCTCATGCTCAGGCCGGTCAATCCAAGAGCGGGGAATGGTCCGCCATCAATCCAGTTTCGCACCGCACCGCTGAAGAAACTCGGGGCGATGGCAGACTTGGCAGGAGACCAGCAGATGGCCTGTACTGCATCCAACGTATCAGTAAGCGTGGCGGCGATATCGAGCATGGATCGGACCACAGGCAAACTGTTCGCGGCATCTGCGAGATGCGGTCCCGGAACCAGCGCCACTGCATCCAGCGACCCTGTCTCGAGATCGGCCGGCAAGTTGAACCGTTGGACCACATCAGGCACGGCGACTGCAGGTCCCGGAGCAAGTCCGAGGCAGTCGAACGTCATTCCCCAATGCAAGACCTCGAGCCAGTCACCCGAGCGATTTGCATTCGCGGCACTGGAGGATTGCACGTGCGGAACATCGTCCCGGAAAGGATCGTGACTGATTGAAATTCCGGGATTTGCGCCAAGCGCATCGATCAAGGCGGCGCGACCCGGGCGAGCACCTTTGTCGAACAGGAAAAACAGGCCATCGGCGCTATGCGATGGCCCAATAGGCACTGCCTTTCCCCGCCGCATTTTCCGAACCCGTCCCCAATCGCCCTTCAGTCTCAGACCCTTAGCGCAATACTGAAATCCGTCGAGGGCTTGCGAGGATTTTACATCCATTAACGACCTAGTTCAGTTCAGAAGATTCCTTCGGTCAACCCTTCTGCAAACCCTTGCCCCAGCTGGAAAGCCTGCTCGATATCGGCTTTGCCGAGAGACTTGTGAGCCATAATCTCCTCAGGGGTTTGTGCGTATGTCTTCACGATTACAGGTTCAGCGATGCGCTTCAGCCGCCACCCCTTGGCAATGCGATCGATTTGTCGCTGGGCGCCTTCGCCATCGGAACCCGCTGCAATCAAGGTTGCAAATGGGCGACCTTCGATACGGCCCAACACCGGATAATAACACCGGTCGAACATCTCTTTCATCAGCCCACTCATGGTGGCCAGGTTTTCCGGACACACGAAGAGGTATCCCTGCGCCTCCAGCAAATGCTCCGGCTCTACATCTCCCGCCCAAAGAAGGTTGCCGGCCTCACCGGCGCCATCCTTCGCGGCGCGGGCAAGCGCTTCGCTGGCACCGGTACGGCTATGCCAGGCTATGAGGAGGGATGGAGGCGTCATGACACCTTAGAACATCGCTTACCGCTGTAGATTGTCAATGCCGCGGCGCTTGCCGCCAGTCCTGCCGTCACAGTAAGAAGGGTAATGGCCACTTCTGCCCTCCCCCATGTGTTCGGTGTCTCTCAATCTCTGACAGGGCGCGCATGGCGATGGCGGGGCGGCAACATGGACCTTGGTCAGGGTAACTTCGGAAATGGCGAGGATATCGTTCGCCAGATACTGCTGGCGCGGGGTGTCGATCAGGATGACTTGAACAGGCATCTCTCGCCAACCCTGCGCGACTTTCTTCCCGATCCATCCGAGTTCAACGACATGGACGTGGCCGCAGAACGAATTGCACAGGCCGTGCTCGGACAGGAAAAGATCACGGTTTACGGCGATTACGACGTCGACGGCGCGACAAGTTCGGCGCTCCTGATCCGTTTGCTACGTGATCTTGGTGTGGACGCTGACTATTACATCCCTGATCGCCTGCTGGAGGGTTACGGGCCGTCTGGCGAGGCATTGGTCAAACTGGGGCAAACCGGTTCGAGCCTTATCGTTACAGTCGATTGCGGCGCCATGGCACACGAGGCGCTCGGCATGGCCAGAGATGCCGGGATCGATGTCATCGTGGTGGATCACCACAAGTGTGCTGCGGATCTTCCCCGCACTGCCGCTCTCGTCAATCCGAACCGCCTCGACGAAAATGATCTGGCTGCGGCACATGGCCACCTGGCCGCCGTCGGCGTCGCCTTCCTGCTGGCAATTGCCTTGGTCCGCACCCTGCGTGCGCAAGGCCATTTTGACGACCGGAAGGAGCCTGATCTTCTTGCGCTGCTCGACCTGGTGGCCCTTGGAACTGTCGCCGATGTCGCGGCTTTGCATGGCCTCAACCGAGCTTTCGTTGCGCAAGGCCTGAAGGTCATGGGCAAACGCGCGAATATCGGAATGTCCGCCTTGATCGACGCCAGCCGGTTGAAGCGGGCACCTGCCTGTTCAGATCTCGGCTTCGCACTGGGTCCCCGCATCAATGCAGGGGGGCGTGTGGGCGAATCCACACTTGGTGTTCGCTTGCTGACGACCGAGGATGCAGAGGAAGCTGCCGCGATTGCCGATCAGTTGTCGGCGCTCAACGAGGAACGCCGCGCGATAGAGGCGGAGGTCCAGCAGGCTGCGGAGGAGCAACTCGGCGCGCAGCACAACCGGGCGGTTCACGTGTTGGCGGCAAACGGCTGGCATCCAGGCGTGATCGGCATCGTTGCCGGACGCATCAAGGAAAAGACCGGCAAACCTTCTGTGGTTATCGCGATCGACGAGCAGACCGGAGAAGGAAAAGGTTCGGGCCGTTCGATACCCGGAGTCGATCTTGGCGCGGCAATCATCCGGGCGAGCGAGGAAGGGTTGCTGGTCAAAGGCGGCGGGCATGCCATGGCAGCGGGCCTTACGGTTGCAAGTGACAAGCTGGACACCTTTGCCGAATGGCTTGACGCGCATCTGGAAGGAGCGGTTTCACGGGCAAGCGGCAACCGCGAAATGCTCCTCGATATCGCAGTAGCCCCGGGCGGCCTGACCCCCGAACTGGTCGAATCGCTCGATGGCGGCGGACCTTACGGCGTTGGCTGGCCTGGACCGCGGATAGCGGTTGGCCCGGTGCGGCTGGTAAAATGCGACATCGTCGGGACCGATCACGTCCGCCTGATCGCCAGCGGCGATGACGGCCGCAGTTTCAAAGGCATCGCGTTCCGCGCGGCGGAAAGTGATATGGGTCAAGCGCTGCTTCATGGATCCCGAGGGCGGCGTCTGTGGCTCGCAGGCCGCGCGAAGATCGATGACTGGGGCAGCCGACGGCAAGCTGAACTCCACCTTGAAGATGCCGCTTTTGCGGACTGACAGCCGGTCCGGGCATTTGAAGGGTTGACGCCCCGAGCGCCCCCGCATATGTGCGCCGCCACGCCACCGACCCGGTAACGGGTATGGCCCCTTCGTCTAGCGGTTAGGACGCGGCCCTTTCACGGCTGAAACACGGGTTCGATTCCCGTAGGGGTCACCATCGGTGGCGTTTTTGCGTCTGTGGCTTTGCTGCAGCAGGCAAGGCCCCTTCGTCTAGCGGTTAGGACGCGGCCCTTTCACGGCTGAAACACGGGTTCGATTCCCGTAGGGGTCACCACCTCTCCCCATCTTCCGGCACATTGCCGCTGGCGCTGCCCGAAATCGCTCGCTAAGCGCGGCTTCATGAGCGCCCGCTCCTTTCCATGGTCGGCTTTCTCGTTGGCTCTTGCGACCGCTGTTGGACTTCTCGTCCTTGGCGTCGATTTCCTCGTCGTTGCGGTGATGCTGCTGGTGTGGGCAGGATCGCTTTGGCTGGTGGGCGGCACGCCGCCGCCGCCGGTCGAGAAGCAGTCCAATGGCTCTATCTCGCGCGAATCGATGGGCGATCTCTTCGAGCATTCCGAAACGCCAGTTTTGCTCACCGAAGGCGGGCGGGTAATCATCGCCAATATCGCTGCACGCCGATTGCTGGGTACGCACATACTTGGTCAAGACGTAAGAATGGCGCTGCGCCAGCCCGAAGCGGTGAAGCTGCTCGATAGCAACGAGGACGGCGCTGCCGTGATCCGCGGCCTTTCCAGACGCCGCGACATATGGCGAATAAACCACAAGCGACTCAACGGCGATCTTTCGGTCATCGAACTGGTCAACAAGACCGCCGAGGCGGATATCAGCCGCGCCCATACCGATTTCGTTGCCAACGCCAGTCACGAATTGCGCACGCCGCTGGCGTCAATCCTTGGGTATGTCGAAACGCTCCGCGAAGACGGGGCCGACATTGATCCCAAGACAGCCGACAAATTTCTCGGCACGATCCAGCGCGAGGCAAAACGGCTCCAAGATTTAGTCAGTGACTTGATGTCACTGTCGCGGATCGAAGCGGAACGACATGAACTGCCGTCCGAAGTGGTAGACCTTACAGCGCTAGTCAAACGAGCCGCTCAGGACGGAGCCGGGAGCGAGCGCTCGAACAGGCTCGATTTCGAATCCCACGGTGACTTCGCTGTCCAGGGAGACGAAAGGCAGTTGGAGCAACTGGTTCGTAATCTCGTCGATAATGCGATGAAGTACGGCGCGGCGAATAGCAGCGTCACCGTCAGACTGGCACCGCAGGGCGATTCCCGCGTCGTGCTGAGCGTGACCGACCGCGGCGACGGGATCGCGCCGGAGCACCTACCCCACCTCACCCGCCGCTTCTACAGGACAGATCCCGGCCGCAGCCGCGCATCCGGCGGCACAGGACTTGGCCTCGCAATCGTAAAACACATCGTCGAACGCCACCGCGGCAAACTATCGATCGACAGCACGTTGGGCGAAGGAACGCGGGTCAAGGTCTCGCTTCCGCTAGCCGACTAACCGCCGGCGCGAGTTCGTCACCACCCGCGATTCACAGCTTCTCCACAGCGTTTCCACAGGCATTGGTGGCCGCCGCACGGGCTGTCACAAAAGCGTAATGACGTGGTCATAGAGGCGTCATCAGAACGTAACCAAATCCGGATTCTTCGACATGAACTCCTCTATCCGCCTTTCCGTCCTTGCTGCCGCAATGAGCTGCACATTTGCCACCCCCGTTTTTGCGCAAGACGCCTCACCCACTGCTGCGCAGCAGGATTTGGCCGAAATGCGCGCCCAGCTTGCGACCTTGGCAGCGCGCATCGACCAACTCGAGGGCGAACTGGCACAGGAAAAGGCTGCCAACGTCGCGCAAGACGCAACGATCGCCGCCACCGCGGAAGCTGTCGCCACTCCGGCACCCGCTCCCGAACCGCAGGTGGCGGCCTTGGAAAAGAAGGATGGATGGAGTTTCAAGCCGCGCGGACGTCTGATGTATGACGCCGGTTTCACCAGCGTTCCGGATTCGATCGGCCGCGATGATGGGTTCCAGAATGAAGTCCGCCGCGCACGTCTCGGTGCTTCGGGTGATGTCGGCGGCGGTTTCGGATACAAGTTCGAAATCGATTTCGCCGGCAATGAAGTTGAGGTCGCCGACGCTATCCTGACCTACGGTCACGGCGATCTGGAAGTCGCCATCGGCCACCACAACAATTTTCAGTCGCTGGAAGAACTGACCAGCAGCCTGCACACCACCTTTATCGAGCGCGCAGCGTTCACTGATGCATTCGGCTTTGAGCGCCGCATCGGTGCATCGGTTAGCTACGAGAAGGGTATCGCCATCGCCCAGGCAGGCGTGTTTACGGACAATTTCGACGACACCGGCACCAATAATCGCGGGTTCGACGGACGGCTGGTCTTGATGCCTAAGTCTGGCAATACACAGTTCCACTTCGGCGGATCGATCCACTTCAACGAACTTGGCGAAGACGATGCGACGGTCCGCTATCGCCAGCGCCCGCTTGTTCACTTCACTTCCGAGCGCTTCGTCAACACTGGCAATATCGATGCCGAAAGCGAATTTGGCGCTGGTATTGAAGGCGCCGTTATTTCGGGCCCGTTCCACGCCGCGGCCGAAGGCTATTGGCAGAACGTCGATATTCCAACGATGGGGGATAATCCCACGTTCTTCGGTGGCTATGCCGAAGTAGGCTACTTCCTGACCAAGGGCGACACCCGCGGGTACAAGGGCGGCAAGTTCGACCGTACCAAGCCTGAAAATCCGGTCGGCGAAGGTGGCACAGGGTCGGTCCAGCTGAACCTGCGCTATGACTACCTCGATCTCAACGATGCCGGCATTATCGGCGGGAAACAGAACGGTTACCTCGCATCGCTGATCTGGAAGCCGACCGATTACACTCTCTTCAGCCTGAATTACGGCAAGATGGACTACACCGATGCCGTCTACGCAAAGGCCGATGGCGACACCGATTATACGGTGGATGCATTCGGTGTGCGCGCTCAGGTCGATTTCTGATCCATATCCCGCTAGGGGCACGAACATCGATTCGAACCCCTTTTGCGGAAGTCACACTTTTGTCGTCAGTATGTAACAATTTCCCGCTCTTGCGCGGCTAGTTGGACAACCAAGGGGTTTTCAAATGACCAAGACTTTCAAATTCGCTCTCGCTGCAGCTTCGGCTCTGGCCCTCGCCGCATGTGGCGACAATTCTGCTGGCGGCGCCTCGCGCGACCAGATCAAGGCTGTCGGCTCCTCGACCGTATTCCCGTTCTCGAAGGCCGTTTCCGAAGCATTCGCCCGTGACACCCAGTTCGCTTCGCCGATCATCGAATCGACCGGAACGGGCGGCGGCATGAAGCTGTTCTGCTCGGGCGTCGGTGCCGACACGCCGGACATCGCTAACGCCTCGCGCCGCATGAAGGCGAGTGAGTTCGCCAGCTGCCAGGAAAACGGCGTCACCGACATCATCGAAGTCCAGGTCGGCCTTGACGGTATTGCGCTTGCCTCTTCGAAGGGCGGGATCACGATGAACCTCACGCCGAAGATGGTTTACGAAGCTCTTGCTGCTTCGCCCTATGGCGGCGAGCAGACGACCAAGAACTGGTCCGATGTCGATGCCTCGCTCCCGAACGAACCGATTCTCGTTTACGGTCCGCCCAGCACCTCCGGCACGCGCGATGCTCTCAAGGAACTGATCCTTGAAGCTGGCTGCAAGACTGATGCGGCTACCAAGGCGCTGAAGGAAACCGATGAAGATCGCTACGACCAGGTTTGCACCGAAGTTCGCAGCGATGGCGCCTATGTCGACCAGGGCGAGCAGGACAATCTGATCGTCCAGAAAATTGAAGGTAATCCCAACGCAGTGGGGATTTTCGGATATTCCTACCTTGAGGAGAACCTCGACAAGGTGCAGGGCCTTCCGATGAACGGCGTCGAACCGACCTATGCGAACATTTCGAACTTCGAATATCCGGGTGCACGCCCGCTCTACATGTACGTGAAAAAAGCACACCTCGATGCCATTCCCGGCCTCAAGGAATTTCTCTCGACCTGGGCGACCATGTGGAGCAAGGACGGCGCGCTGGCCAAGATCGGTCTTGTCGCCAATCCTGATGATGCGGCAGCCGCAGCCAATGCTGCAGTCACCGAATACACCACGCTCGACGGTTCCGAGCTGAAGTAAGGGTATCAACGCACGTAATGTCGCCAACCATTCTGCTCCTCCTTGCCCTCGGGCTCGGGCTCGCCGGATGGTTGGCGGCTCGCGCGCGTGCGTGGACATTCCGCAAGGAAAGCGCTGACGGACGTCTCGCCAGCCTGCCAAGCTACCATGCCTGGTATGTTGCGCTCTGGATTGTCCTGCCAGTGGCTGCCTTCATCGCCATCTGGAGCGCTGTCGCGCCCGGGCTGGTTACCCAGTCAGTGATGGCTTCCCCCGCCGCGGACCAGCTTCCGGCATTTGGGTTCCAGAGGCAGACAATCTTGAACGAGGCCCGCGCAGTAGCGACAGGTGCCACGCAAGCCGTCTTCAATCCCCTCGCCCGCGAATTTGTCGAACCTTACCGGCAGGCGCTGTCATTCTATAACTGGATTGGCATCGCCGCGACGCTTGTGATCGCCTTCCTCGGCGGCGCTTGGGCCTTCCTGCGCCTGAAGCCCGATTTCGCGGCTCGCACGCGAGTCGAGAAGATCGTCATGGCGATCCTTCTGGGTGCGTCGCTGGTCGCAATCCTGACGACCATCGGCATCTTTGTCAGCCTGGTATTCGAGACCTTGCGCTTCTTCGGCATGGTCAATCCGATCGACTTCCTGTTTGGGACACACTGGGCCCCCGACCCGATGAGCAATCCGGAAAATCCGGATGCTTCACGCTATGGCGCGATCCCGCTTTTCTGGGGCACTCTGTTTATCGGTGCGATCATCGCGATGATCGTCGCCATCCCGCTCGGCCTGATGAGCGCGGTCTACCTCACGCAGTATGCCAACCCGCGGCTTCGTGCCTGGGTCAAGCCGACGCTGGAGATTCTCGCGGGTGTACCGACCGTCGTTTACGGCTACTTTGCAGCCCTAACCATCGCACCGGCAATCCGCGATCTTGCAGTCGATCTGGGTGCCTCGAACCCGTCGAGCGAGAGCGCCTTGGCCGCAGGTCTCGTCATGGGTGTGATGATTATCCCGTTCGTATCGTCGATGGCCGACGATTCCATCGCAGCAGTGCCGCAAGCCATGCGCGATGGCAGCCTGGCAATGGGTGCGACCACCAATGAAACAATCCGCCGCGTACTGGTGCCAGCCGCGTTGCCGGGCATCGTGGCAGGCGTAATGCTCGCGATCAGCCGCGCCATCGGGGAAACCATGATCGTGGTGATGGCAGCATCCACTGCGGCAAACCTCAGCGCCAATCCGCTCGATTCCATGACCACGGTGACGGTCCAGATCGTCGCCATGCTGACTGGCGAAGGCAGTTTCGACCATCCCGCAACGCTGAGTGCCTTCGCGCTCGGGTTCGTGCTCTTCATGGTCACACTGGGTCTGAACTTCATTGCCTTGCGCGTCGTTAAGAGGTTCCGCGAAGCTTATGAGTGAGCGCATTGCCCCCACGCGTACGCCCGCCTTCGAAGCGCGGCTGAAAAAGCGCTACGCAGCTGAAAAGCGTTTCCGCGGCCTTGGTCTTGCGGCAATCGTGTTCTCAGTTGGCGTGCTGATCTATTTGCTCGCCTCGATGACTTTCAACGGCATCGGCGGTTTCCAGCGTTCCGAAGTGGCTGTGCCCATCGACTTCGCGCAGGCTGGCCTGTCGGCTGATCCCGCGACGATGGCTGGCCCAGACGCCGTGCAATCGCTTCAAGGACAGGGCTTACCTGAAGTGGTTCAGTATTTCGCGCAGGAAGCGCTCGGCGAAGAAGCCGCTGAAGAGCTTGGCGCACAAGCATGGCGCGATGTCGCGCAGGCCATCATTGCCGACCCGTCGATAATCCGACAGGAACGGACATTCTGGCTGCCTGCAAGTGCCGATCTTGCCAGCGGTTACGCTGGTGAAGGCTCGGCCGAAATGCAGGCCCTTGCCGCACAGCTCGACGCCGAGGGCAAGATTGACAAGAATTTCGACGCCGGCTTCTTTAGCCGCGCCGATGCCACCAACCCGCAACAAGTCGGAATCTGGGGCGCTTTGAAAGGCTCCATGCTGACGATGGTGGTGACCTTGCTGCTAGCGTTCCCGATCGGCGTTCTGGCAGCACTCTACCTCGAGGAATACGCTCCGAAAAACCGGTGGACCGATCTGATCGAGCTATCGATCAACAATCTCGCTGCAGTTCCGTCGATCATCTTCGGCCTGCTCGGCCTGGCGGTGTTCCTGACGATCTTCCCCAATTTGCGATCGGCCCCAGTGATCGGTGGTATGACGTTGGCCCTGATGACCATGCCGGTTATCGTGATCGCCGGACGCAATGCCATCAAGGCTGTTCCTCCCAGCATCCGCGACGGTGCGCTGGCCGTGGGCGCTTCGCCGGTTCAGGTCGTCTTCCACCACGTCCTGCCGCTTGCCCTGCCCGGTATCTTGACCGGTACTATCATCGGCATGGCCCGCGCCTTGGGCGAAACAGCGCCTCTGCTGATGATCGGCATGCGCGCATTCGTCGCGACACCGCCTGATGGGTTCACTTCACCTGCGACAGTTCTGCCGATGCAGATTTTCCTGTGGTCCGACGAAATCGATCGCGGTTTCGTTGAACGGACAAGTGCGGCTATCATTGTCCTATTGCTGTTCCTCCTGTTGATGAACGGCCTCGCCATCTACCTGCGCAACAAGTTCGAGAAAAAGTGGTGACCGTAGTTCACAAAAATCTGGAAGATACCGACGCCAAGATGAGCGCGCGGGACGTCTCCGTATACTACGGTGACAAGAAGGCGATCGACGAGGTGTCGATTGATATTCCGACTAAGTATGTCACCGCTTTCATCGGCCCGTCCGGCTGCGGCAAGTCGACTTTCCTGCGGACACTCAACCGCATGAACGACACGATCCCCACGGCCCGCGTCGAGGGTGAGATCAATCTCGATGGCGAGGATATCTACAAGTCCGGCATGGATGTCGTGCAACTGCGCGCACGCGTCGGCATGGTATTCCAGAAGCCGAACCCGTTCCCGAAATCGATCTACGACAATGTTGCGTACGGCCCCAAAATCCACGGACTTGCCGAAGGCAAGGACGAGCTTGACGAAGTGGTCGAACGATCCCTGCGCCGCGCAGGATTGTGGGAAGAGGTCAAGGAACGCCTTCAGGATAGCGGCACTGCACTTTCGGGCGGACAGCAGCAACGCCTTTGCATCGCGCGCGCCATCGCAGTGGATCCTGAAGTTATTCTGATGGACGAGCCATGTTCCGCGCTCGACCCCATTGCGACCGCAAAAATCGAGGAACTGATTGATGAGCTGAATGGTCGTTATGCTATCGTGATCGTGACCCATTCAATGCAGCAGGCCGCGCGCGTCAGCCAGCGCACCGCGTTCTTCCATCTCGGAAAGATGGTGGAGTATGGCCGGACTTCTGACATATTCACCAATCCGCTCGAAAAACGAACGCAGGATTACATCACGGGCCGGTACGGATAAGGCTTTGGAAAAAATGCAAGAACATACCGTAAAAGCCTTCGACGAGGACATCACACGCCTTCGCGGACTGATCGCGGAAATGGGCGGTCTGGCCGAAGTCGCAATTCAGCAATCGCTTGATGCGCTGGTGCGCGGCGACGATGAGTTGGCCAAGAAAGTCGTCAAGGCCGACAAGAAAATCGACGCGCTGGAAAGCGAGATCGATAAGCTGGCCGTGCGCATCATCGCTCTGCGCGCCCCTATGGCCGACGACCTTCGCGAAGTTATCGCAGCACTGAAAATAGCCGGCGTCGTTGAACGCATTGGCGATTATTCGAAGAACATCGCCAAGGCGAGCCGCGAGATTGGCGACAATCGCAAGAAGTTCGAGCCTCTCACCCTTCTCCCGGCGATGGCCGAAGTCGCCAGTGAGATGGTTCATGACGTGCTGACGGCCTACGCTGCGCGCGATCCCGAACTCGCCAAGGAAGTCATCCTCGCCGACGAGAAAGTCGACGCCTTCTACAATTCGATTTTCCGCAACCTTGTCAGCCACATGGTTGAAAATCCGTCGATGATTTCAAGTGCGGCGCAGCTCCTCTTCGTGGCCCGTAACCTCGAACGGATCGGGGACCATGCAACCAACGTCGCAGAAATGGTCCACTTTGCTGCTACGGGACTTTATCCCGTCGACGAAGACGGTTGACATAAACCTGTAGCTTAAGGGTCATACGCCGGTGTCCAACGAGAAATCACGCTCGCATGGAGACGCAAAAGTGCAGGCAGCTAAACTACTGCTGGTCGAAGACGACCCGTCCCTCTCTGAACTGCTGGAATACCGCTTTACGAACGAAGGCTATGACGTCCGCACCACTCCGGACGGCGATGAGGCGATCCTTCTTGCGACCGAGGAAACCCCCGATCTCGTCATTCTCGACTGGATGATCGAAGGGACAAGCGGGATTGAGGTGTGCCGCCGCCTGCGCCGGGACAAAACGACAGCTCATGTGCCAATCATCATGTTGACGGCACGCGAAACCGAGGATGACCGGGTCCGCGGACTGGAAACCGGTGCAGACGATTATCTTACCAAACCCTTCTCACCGCGGGAGCTTCTGGCACGGGTTGCAGCTGTGATGCGGCGCATCCGGCCAGTGCTGGCAGGCGAATCCATAGAGCTCGGCGACATCACTCTTGACCCTGTTGCACACAAGGTCAGTCGATCAGGGAAAACCCTCAAACTTGGTCCGACCGAGTACCGCATGCTAAAATTTTTCATGGAAAGTCCGGGCCGAGTGTTCAGCCGGAACCAGCTGCTCGACGGGGTCTGGGGCACCGACAGCGATATCGAGTTGCGCACGGTCGATGTTCACATTCGCCGCCTGCGTAAAGCGTTGGAGATGGATGGTGCAAAGGATCCTGTCCGCACTGTCCGCAGCGCAGGCTATTCGCTCGATCCGTTCTAACGGCAGGTGCCGCGCCAGCGATCGCTCATGTCGAAGTGAAAATGGTCGGCGTGGGCGGAGTTGTAGTCGGGTGAGAGTACGGTAGCGAAACCGTCGCAGGCACCGTCACGCACTCTCCTTAAAAATCGCGCCTTATCACCCTCTGCCAGCCAGTCGCTCAGCACATTGATGCGTGTTCCATCGTCGAGCACGAAACCCGCAATATCCAGCGCATTGGCCGTGGCATGTTCACTCCACGGCCCCTCATCGCGCCCATAAAGGCGACGGCATGAATAGGCTCCCAGGTGTTCGATCCGTGCGATCCCACTCCCGAAGACTTCCCGCGCCGCTGGTTCCAGCGTGTCGCGCTTCCAGATCTGGAGGGCAACGGCCATGGGACAAGTCGTGGGCGGGGTATCGGGTACGAGCGGATATGCATCCAGCCGCGTGCGATCTGTGCGGCGGCAATCGCCTTCGCCAGCAGGTTCCAACGCCGAGAACGCCACCTCGCTTCGCTGTAATACCGCGCGGCACTGCGGGATATCGCTGCGCAGCGCCTGCAGCTTGGCCTGTGTCGCCCAGCCCGGCGGGTCGGACAGGTTGAGGGGTGCCCACGGATCATGCTCGGGATGTGCCGCGAGCCATGATCTCCCGGCGATGAAAAGTGCGGCGAGCAGGAGCAAGGCGAGCACGCGGCGATCGCCTGCGAACTTGCCGATATGCCGTGAAATTCCCAGATTCAAATCTTCGTACCCATCAGATCGACCAGGATCGCGGCCGCTATCAGGATGAATACGATCCCGATGCCGCGATCGATCCAGCTTCGCGTCGCAGCACGCTCCATGAATGTCGCCAGTCGCTTGCCAGCGGCGATGTAGAGCCATCCAATTACAAGGTCTGCCACCAGTGCGACCAGTGCCAATATCACGATCTGCGTTGGGACCGAGCGCTGCGGATCGACAAAGGGCGGAATGATCGCGACCATGTAGACCAGGGATTTGGGGTTGCCGATGGCCACGGCAATTCCGTCGCGAAACGCATGGCCAGACACCTTGCGCGTCGGCGCTGCGCCATCGTCTTCCACGTGGAAAGAATGGCGGATCGCCCTGATGCCGAGCCATGCCAGATAGAGGATTCCGCTGATGGCAAGTATGCGGAAGGCCAGAGGATAAGTGGCAGCAAGCGCGCCAAGGCCGAGTGCGGCGAAGGCCCACCACACGAAATACCCGATTTGCATGCCCATCAGCGCTGCCCAGCCCGAGCGCGGCCCGCGCCAGATTGCCTGGCTCATCACGAACATCATCGAGGGCCCGGGCACGATACTGGTGGTCGCAGTGACCACCAGAAATGCAGCGAGGGTCTCAAGGCCGATCATCGGCGGCGCTTTACCAGAGCGTCAGTGAAAGTCGCGCGATTTCGGAATGATACGGACATCGCGCGGATGACCGCCTTGCCAGCCGCATTCGCGATTGCCCGGTGGCGGTTCCTGCCACGGCTCGACCGGTTGATAGGGGTCGTCGGTACCGTCACGCAGATTGTCTCTCGGATTGAACTTGTCGGGCAGCGGGTTGCTGACGTGATCCGCGCGCGCCAGCGGTGCATTGAGTATGTCGTCGGAAAGCTTGTGCAATTCACCCGTCGCATCCGTCATATGGTGCGCGATGACATGGATGACCTCGTCGTCATATTCGACGCGGCCGCGCACCTCCATCAGGCGCGACCCCATGACTACGCGGCGCTGCTTTTCCTTAAGGTCCGGCCAGACGACAAGATTGATGACGCCGGTCTCATCTTCCAGCGTGATGAAGCATACGCCCTTGGCGCTGCCCGGGCGCTGACGGATCAGCACCACGCCTGCGACATGGACCATGCTGCGGAACTTCTTGGCACGCAGGTCGCAGGCGCGCACAAATCCGCGCTCCGCAAGGCTGGCGCGCAGGAATGCCATCGGGTGCGCTTTCAGGCTGAGGCGAGTGGTCTGGTAATCTGCCACCACTTCCTCGCTGAGCGGCATCTGCGGCAGGTTTGTGCGGCTTCTCTCCGCACCTTCATCGCGCGCGGCAGCAGCGGCGAACAATGGCAAATCCGGTCCACCAACCAGGCTGCGTGCGTCCCATAAGGCCTGCCTGCGTGTAAGGCCCATCGACCCGAAGCAATCGGCGCTGGCCAGGCGTTCTGCATGGGCTGGACCGATGCGCGCGCGATCGCGCAGGGCGCGGACATCCTCATATGCGCCGCCTGTCTCCCGCTCGGCGATAAGCTGTGCTGCAACCGCTTCGGGCAGGCCATCGACCTGCCTGAACCCCAGACGCAGCGCGACGTGCTTGTCCAACCTGCCGTTGTCGGGTCCCTGCGCTCGCGCCTTGCCCTTTTCTTCAAGCGTGCAATCCCATGCAGACAGGTTCACATCAGCCGGCAGCACCTCGACCCCGTGCTCTGCTGCATCGCGCACGATCTGGGCGGGCGCATAGAAACCCATCGGCTGTGAATTAAGCAGCGCGCAGGCGAAGGCGGCGGGGAAATGGCATTTGAGCCAGCTCGATACATAAACGAGATGCGCGAAGCTGGCGGCATGGCTTTCGGGGAAACCGTATTCGCCGAAGCCGCGGATCTGGTTGAAGCAGCGCTGCGCAAAATCGCGGTCGTAACCGCGATTGACCATCCGTTCGACCATCATGTCCTGCAGTTCGTCGACCATGCCACGGCTGCGGAAGGTCGCCATGGCCTTGCGCAGCCGATTGGCCTCTTTTGACGAAAACCTGGCTGCGTCGAGCGCGATCTTCATCGCCTGTTCCTGGAAGATCGGCACGCCCAGCGTGCGTTCGAGAATGCTGGAAAGCTCGTCGGGTGCGCCATGTTCGGGCGATGGTGCGGGAATGACCACCTGCTCTGCCCCCCGGCGGCGCTTGAGATAGGGGTGGACCATATCGCCCTGGATGGGGCCGGGACGCACGATGGCCACCTGGATGACGAGGTCGTAAAACTCGCGCGGGCGCAGGCGGGGGAGCATGTTCATCTGCGCACGGCTTTCGACCTGAAACACGCCAAGGGAATCGCCGCTGCGCAGCATGGCATAAGTTTCCGGATCCTCGCGCGGGACACTCGCCAACGTCAGGGTGCGCCCGTGATGATCGTCCAGCAGGTCGAGGCATTTCCTGATGCAGGTGAGCATGCCCAGCGCCAGCACATCGACCTTGAGGATGCCCAGCGCCTCGATATCGTCCTTGTCCCATTCAATGAAACTGCGATCAGGCATGGCGCCATTGCCAATTGGCACGGTCTCGCTGAGCGCGCCTTCGGTGAGGATGAACCCGCCCACGTGTTGTGATAGATGGCGCGGCATTCCAATCATTTGTTCGGTCAGTTTAAGAACCCGCTTCAGGTGCGGATCACTGACATCCATGCCCGTTTCGGACGCGTGTTTTTCACTGATTTCTCGGCCCCATCCGCCCCACACCGTCTTGGCGAGGGCAGCGGTGACATCCTCTGACAGACCCATGGCCTTGCCAACTTCGCGGATGGCCATGCGCGGGCGGTAATGAATGACCGTGGCGCATAGTCCGGCGCGGTGGCGGCCGTATTTGCGATAGAGGTACTGGATCACTTCCTCGCGCCGCTCATGCTCGAAATCGACATCGATATCGGGCGGTTCCTTGCGGTCTTCGGAGATGAAGCGGTCGAACAGCAACTGGTGCTGGGCCGGATCGACATTGGTGATGCCAAGGCAGTAGCACACGGCGGAATTCGCCGCGCTTCCCCGGCCCTGGCACAGGATCGGCGGATCGACCTTGTTGCGCGCAAAATCGACGATGTCCTTGATGGTCAGGAAATACCGCGCCAGATCCATCTTGCCGATCAGCGCCAATTCCTTGTGCAATGTCTCCGTGACACTCTCCGGCACGCCGGAGGGGTAGCGCCAGTCGGCGCCTCTCCAGGTCTCGCTTTCGAGATACTCCTGCGGCTCCGCCCCGCCGGGATAAAGCTCTTCGGGATATTCGTATTGCAGTTCGTCGAGGCTGAAATTGCAGGCGTCGGCAACTTCGCGCGCAGCGTGGATTGCATGGGGCCAGCGTTCGAACAGGCGCACCATGGTTGCAGGCGGCTTGAGATAACGCTCCGCATTACCATGCAGAAGGTGCCCTGCCCGCGCCACGGTAGTCTTGTGGCGGATTGCGGTCATCACATCCTGCAGCGGGCGCCGTTCGGGCCCTGCGTAGTGCACATCATTGGTCGCAAGAATGGACAGGCCGTTCGCTTTGGCCAGCGCATCCAGCCGCTCTATCCGTGCAATATCGTTATCGGTGTAGAGATAGGCCGCAGCAATATGGCGCAAAGAGTCCAGGCCTGCAGAAAGGTGCGGCAGGACGTCCGCAAAGGGCGCGGCGATATGCTCCTGCACCTTTTCGCCGCCCAGTCCCACCACATTGCTGGCCCATGCAGGTACGGTGAATTCGCGCGCCAGATCATTCGGCGGGAGCAGGATGAGTTGCACGCCCTCGGCGTGGCGCGCGAGCATGGCGAGGCTGATGTCGCACGCGCCTTTCTCCTGCCATCCGCCATCCAGATCGCGCATCCGTCCGGCCGAGATCAGGCGGCACAGACGGCCATAGGCTGTGCGGTTTTCCGGATAGGCGAGGAAGGCCAGCCCCTCGACTGTCTCGATCCGGCAGCCGATGCAGGGCTTCAGCTTGAGTGTTCGTGCTTCGGTATGCACCCGCACCACGCCTGCCATGGTGTTGGCATCGGCTATCCCGATGGCATCATAGCCAAGCGCCCGCGCCTTGAGCACGATGTCCACCGCATCGGATGCGCCGCGCAGGAAACTGAAACATGAGACAAGGCCCAGCTCGACGAAGGGCGCGCGGGAGGGCGCGTCTATCGACGCCGGATCGAGATCGATTGTGCGCTTGGGTACCTGGAGATCGTTTTCGGGCATGGTGTCACCCGGCCAGTTCCATCAGCCGGTGCCTGACTGCGGCGAGGTCGGCATCGAGCAGCCGCGCCTGCTCTTCACGCGCAGGACCGTCGAGGCGCAGCAGGTAGGATGGGTGCGCGGTGACCCATAACTCGCTGCCATCTTCCAGCGGGATCGGCGCGCCTCGCACTTTGGACATGCTCACCGTCTTGCCCAGCATACCGCGCGCCGCACTGGCACCCATGGCAAGGATCAGCTTCGGTTTTACGATGGCGCGCTCCGCCTCGATCCACCAGCGACAGGTGTCGATTTCCTTCGCGCCCGGGTTCTGATGCAGGCGCCTTTTGCCGCGCATCACATATTTGAAATGCTTCACCGTATTGGTGACATAGGCCGCGCGCCGGTCGATCCCGGCCTTTTCGAGATGCACCTCAAGCAATTGGCCAGCAGGTCCCACGAATGGACGCCCCTGCTGATCCTCCTGATCTCCCGGCTGCTCACCCACGATCATCAGAGCGGCATCTTGCGGCCCCTCGCCCATGACAGCATTATTGTCGAGGCCGCCAATCGGACATTTGCGGCACGCATGGATGGCCTTGTCGATAGCGGCCAGCGTTTCGGGCCGCTCCTCGAATTCCAGCGCGCCGGCCGCGACCATTCTCGCCTCGCGCCCCTGCGCGCCTGCGATCAGTTCGGGAATGAGCGCGGCTTCGGGCATGTTCTTCCAGTATTTCTTCGGCATTTCCTTCAGCATGGCACCAATTTTCAGCCGTGCGGGATTGAAGATGGAGGCGTAATAAGTGCGCCACATATCCTCCATCGGATCGCCGCCCGGGGCATCGCTGCGCTCGGCAGGAGGGCCTTCTGCCATTGTCTCGCCGTCCCAGTGGAGGCATCCGCGCGGCGTCAGGATCGACCACTGCATATTGGCGAAGCGGCGCATGAAGAAACCGGCATTGGCACGCAGGATGTGATGTTCGGGTTCAAACCAGGCAACGTAGTGTTCGCCCACTTCCTCGTCTTCGGATTCGACAAGGCGGAAGCGGACGAAAGCGTGCATCTTATGGCTGTCGCGGCGGACGTTCTTGTCGAGTTCCTCGATCTTGCGGACGTCTGGATCGGCCTTGTCTTCCATCATCCGCGGGTTTGCCTGCAATCGCCACAGCAGCCGGTAGAGCAGCCCGAAACGCTCCGGATCGGAATGGAGGATGGCATTGCGCGCCAGGCTGACGAACCGGCGATTGGCCCGCACTGCCTTCGCATCCGCATCGGGCACAGGCGATCGCCGCTCTCCGCCCAATTTTTCGCCGGATGCAAACAAATCGCCGCTGCCGCCGGGTTCAACCCAGGCCACACGGTCGGGCGGGACATCGCACTGGACCAGCTGACGCGCCCGTTCACGCCAGAAATCGAAATCGTCCGGCTCGGGCATCTGCACCACGTAATAGGCGCCGAGCTTGACGTGCTGGAGAGCTGTCATGCGACGAATAACTCCAGCTGCTCGGTCTTTGGCGCGAGCAGGCTGCGCAGGTCAGCGCGATCCGTCAGCATGACCGGTCGCCAGTCAAGCGTGCAGATGAAGGGCCGCACCTTGGTGATCGACTGGGTGAGCTTTGCCACATCATCCAGCCGAAGCGTGCGATGGCGGCGGCTGACGAGGATCTTGCTCACCGCCTTCACTCCAAGGCCGGGAACACGCAGCAATTGTTCCTTGGTGGCCCGGTTCACATCGACCGGGAATTGCTCCCGAAACTTCAGCGCCCATGCCAGCTTGGGGTCGATGTCGAGCGGCAGGTTTCCATCAGCATCGGTCGCCTGCATGACTTCGCTCGGCTTGTAGCCATAGAAGCGCATCAACCAATCGGACTGGTAGAGCCGGTGTTCGCGGATCAGCGGAGGGCGTTTCAGCGGCAGCACCGCACTGGCATCGGGGATCGGTGAAAAGGCACTGTAATAGACACGGCGCAGACGAAAATTATCGTATAACCGGCTGGCCTTGCCGACGATGTCCGCATCGGTCGCGGCGTCCGCCCCGACGATCATCTGTGTCGATTGGCCCGCTGGCGCAAAGCGCGGGGCGTGCCGGAAGCGCTTTCGCGCATCTTTCGCTTCGACAAGGTCAGCCTTCACCTTGCCCATGGCACCTTCGATCTGGCGCGCATCCTTGTCGGGCGCGAGGCGGGTCAATCCGCTGTCGGTCGGCAGTTCGACATTGATCGACACACGGTCGGCATAAAGCCCCGCCTGATGGACGATCTCCGCATCGGCTTCGGGGATGGTCTTGAGGTGGATGTAGCCGCGAAAATCGTGTTCTTCGCGCAGGATGCGCGCAACCTCGACGATCTGTTCCATCGTGTGGTTCGAGCTTTTCACGATGCCGGAGGACAGAAACAGCCCTTCGATATAATTGCGCCGATAGAAGGCGAGCGTGAGGTCGACCACTTCTTGCGGCGTGAACCGCGCGCGCTGCACATTCGAGCTCTTGCGGTTTACGCAGTAATGACAATCGAACACGCAGTGATTGGTCAGCAAGATCTTGAGCAGCGAGATACACCGACCATCCGGCGCATAGGCATGGCAGATACCCATCCCCTCGGTCGAGCCGATGCCCTTCCCGCCAAGACTGTTCTTCTTTGCCGTCCCGGACGATGCACATGATGCATCGTATTTCGCCGCATCGGCGAGAATTTCGAGCTTTTGAAGGACAGTTTGCGCAGTCATGTGTTCGCTATATGTTCTTTGTTGGGATTCACCAATGTCAAAAGATATAATTGGTCGGGAACCTATACCGCGATCGAACGTAAGGGAGCCACGGACCGGGCCCCTCTGGCGAGCGTAAATGCGCTCGTGATGTCGGACGTAAGTGACGCTGGCGGCCCCAACACTCATATACCGCTGGCATACGAACATCCCGCGACCGTCGGGTCGCCAGTTGGAGTATGTTATGAAGAAGATCGCTACCCTCGCACTCGCTGCCATGGCTGCTGGCCCTGTTGTCGCCCAGGAAAAGGACTGGAGCTTCAGCGACGGAACCTCGCCCGAGCGCTGGTCGACCGTAAATGCGGCATATGCACTGTGCGATGTCGGACTGCACCAGTCGCCAATCGATCTTGGCGCGGCCAACGCACGCGGCGATATCGCATTCGAAACAAATTTTGGCGAGACCAGCGGCACGATCGCGCTCGGCAAGGAGAAGGTCCAAGTGGACTTTCCCGCCGGAATGGGAATGAATTCAGGCGGCAAGGAATTCAATCTGATCCAGGTTCACTTCCACACCCCTTCCGAACACGCCATCAACGGTAAGCGCCACCCGCTCGTCGCCCATTTCGTGCACGCAACCGAAGCCGGTGAACTCGGCGTCCTTGGCGTCATGTTCGAACAGGGCGACGCCAACCCTGCGCTTGATTCCATCGTTGCCGGTGTCGGCGCTGGCAAGGGTGCCACTGTGCAGTTCGACGTGAATGACATGGTTCCCGAAGATGCCGGCGTTTACCGCTACATGGGCTCGCTTACCACGCCGCCCTGCAGCGAAGGTGTCAATTGGCACGTTGCCGATGAAGTCATGAGCGCCAGCGCAGAGCAAATCGCTGCGATGGAAGCGAACCTCGGCTCGTCGGCTCGTTCGATCCAGCCGCTCGGCACGCGGCTTCTTGTCGCACCCGAGTAAAATTTGGTGAAGTCCTTGAAACGGGCTGGAAGCTTCGCGCTTCCGGCCCGTTTCCTAATGCGGCGGTAAGCTTGTGCCGAAGGACCAAATTTACCCTTCTGATGGCAGGTGATCTGACCAACAGGAGAGTGGACGTGGGGCTATTCCGCAGGAACCAAGCTGTGGCTCAAAAGGAGCGACGCGCCGCACCGCGCTTTGCAGTCGATTGCGCTGCAACGCTCAAGATGCTTGGCGGCGACCGCGAAGGACGCCTGTCCGATCTTTCCGAAGACGGTGCGCGACTGGAAACCAGCAACCCTCCGAGTGAAGGCGTCTCCGGCCTGCTGTTCTGGAACGGTCACGAACACTTCGGCAAGATCGTATGGGCCAATGACAAGAGCTGCGGCATTGTATTCGAGCGACCGATCCCGCTTGCTGTTGTCGAGGACACTGTCGAAACGGTTGAAGTCCAGACTGGTCCGGTGGCCAATTTCGGCAAGATACCTCTGGGGCAGAAACGCTCGCGCAGAGCTTCGCTTCTTTCGGAAGGCTGACGGTTCACCGCACAGTAAGCGGTTATCTCTCAAATGCTTGGCATAGGAGATTTCGATGCGCGCTGTACTTTTCGTTTCCAGCCTGACCCTGCTGGCCGCTCCGGCGCTGGCGCAGGACGATGATGCACCGGTTGAATCGAGTGAGCAGGCACCGCGCAAATGTATCGCGCCGCAAGTGATCGTGCCGACATTCAACAATACCCCCGAAGCGATGGAACAGTCGCGGATTGCGGCCACGATTGTGGCGGGGTCGGAAGTGTGCAGAACCAGCGCGCTCATCCCGGAATTGTCCGAACTCAAGCACGGTCCCGAAGAGGTTTTGGAGCCCGAGGATGTGGAATCTGTCGAGCCTGCCGAAGAGGCGGAACCCGTCTAAGCGCACAGTCCCTGAAGATACCAGTCGGGCGCACCGCCGCGTCCGTCTCCCACGATACCGAGGCGATATATCCAGTATCGCCGACCACGATCATCCTCGATCCGGTAATAATCGCGCAGGCGCGTTGCACCGCGCTCGCGCCACCATTCCGGCGCGATCCTTTCCGGCCCCTCTACTCGCGCCACCTCGTGCACTTCACCCCGCCAGCGAAAGCGTTGCGGGTAACCATCCGGCGTAGCGTAAAGGACCGCGATCCTTTCCGGATTGTCGAGGAGTTTCAGAGGCCTCTTGTGAAAAGCCAATTCGGCTTGAGAAGCCGATTCCGGCTCCAGCGGCCGCTGCCACCGCTGGGCGCGTTCCGGGATATGGCTGGCGAAGGGCACGGGACGCGTAATCGCATGCACCCCTAGCCGCACGGTCAACCGGTCGATACAGGCGGACAGGGATGTGCCATGCACCTCTGCTGCAGCCTCGATATCCCCCTGCTCCAGTGCCAGCGGTTCGGCCCAGCTCGTGCGCAGGCGCAGCATCTCGATACCGAAGCCTGCGTCGATGTCATCGAGCCGTGCAGCGAACAGGCGGCAGATGTGCGCCGGATCGCGGGTGGCAGCGGCCATTTCGAGACGGCGCACGACAACCTCGCCATCGACACGCCATAGGCCAAGTTCGAGCCTGCGAGCGCCCTCGCCCCGCCCTTCCAACTCGCGCACCATGTCTTCGGCAAGATCGCCAACGACCTGGTCGAGCAGTTGGCGATGACGGATCGGCTCCATCAACCGGCGCTGGACCAGCGGCATATGCTGCGGCACCACCGGCAGCAGCGGTTCGGGCACGCGGCCAAGTATCTGGTCAAGCCGGATCAGCGGGTTGGCAGCTGGCGATTTGCGATTGCGGAAGCGGCGCTGGATCGCATCGCGGCCAATCGTCGTGAGTTCGCCCATCCGCTTCAATCCAAGGCGGCGCAGTACCGTAAGTACATCCTCGTCCAGCCGAAGAGCGGCCACGGGCAAATCGGCGAGCTTCGCCTCGAAGTCTTCCTCACCCTGCAATATCGCGCCAGGCGGGCCATAATGGGATAGCGCCCATGCGGCACCCGCCGTCGGTGCAATGGCGCAGCGCAAGGCCAGCTCGCGCGCGGCAAAGGCGGTTGCCACATCGCGCAGCAGCTTTTGCTCGCCCCCAAAGAGATGCGGCACAGCGGTTACGTCGACCAGCAATCCGTCAGGGGCATCCATCGCCGACCACGGACCCCAGCGCTGCGCCCAGATTGCGAGCTTTTCGAGGAAAGCGAGATCGCCTGCCGGATCGCTCGGCGCAGTAATGATATCAGGGCACAAGGTTCGTGCATCTGCCAGCATCATGCCGCGGCGCGCGCCCGCTGCCATACCGGCGCGGTTCACCGTCTCGATGCGCGGACCATGCGCAGTATCGGCAATCAGGACGAGAGGCTGCGTATCGAGCGCATGCCGCTGCTCGCCCCCGTCCTGCCGCCAGCGATCCATTGCCATCGCAGGAAGCCAGATCGAGAGGATGCGCCGCGAGCAGGCCGCACCTGTCATCGGCGCGTTCATGCCCTGAGCGGCGGGCGCCGATGTCTTAGCCCGGCCGTCCAATTGGCCACCGCCCGGTCTGTGCGCTCGCTCGCCCTGGTTGCCTCAAGGGTTTTTGGCGTGCTTTTCAGCAGCCATTCTCCCGGAGCATGACTGCGGGCGCGGAAAAGTTCGGCGCGCCACGCCGGGTCGCCTGGCGCTTGCGCATTCCACTGGGATGCAGGAGACGGCGCACTGGTCACTTCCCAGCGCATCCGGGCCGAAGACAGATCATGTGCGGCATCGATCCGGATAAGGAACAGCTGCACGCCGTGCCTCTCGCTCGCCAAAGTCAGCCGCCGCGAAGCCGTGAAATCCAGCGCCTTGGCATTGCCGGTCATTTCGCCGATCACGAAAGCGAAGTCGCGGCAGCGCAGCCCTTCTTCCAATGCGAAGAGCGCGTCTCCCGCCTTGTCCGCCAGCACGTGAATCAGGCGTCCTTGCAATTCATCGGGAAGGCCGGCGCGATAGGGGCGCCCGTTCAGGCGCGCAGCATCGCGCGTCTGCACCCACAACACGCTGCGCCGGTCCTCTACCTCGCGGTCATCTTCACGCGGAATGTGCCGCCAGTCGTCGAGCGCCAGGGCCAGTGCGGCCCCCACCCCCGCCCCTTCGCGCGATGATGCAAAGACTTCGCTGTGAGACGCCGCGCCCTGCACCGCTGCCAACCCTGGTCGCCAGCGCGCAGTGCGCCGCGCAGACAGCGTGGCAACGTCTTCAAAGGCCGTGAGCGGCAAGGAGGATAGATCGGGTTTGGACATGCAGGAACGACTCGCTTGTTCCCATTATGTTCCATTCCGGAGAGATTCGCAATTCGTCCTTTCGCCGCCTCGCTTCAACGTCGCTGCCGGAACGAGTCGGCTTACCTGACGTAGAATAACCAAACGCCATTACAAAAAGGTCATACAATGAAATATTCGAACGGAGACGCCGACGCCCTCAAAAAGAAGTTCTGGAAAGCGATGTCAGATTCGCCCTTCGTATTCCTCGAACTCAATGGCCAATCCGACACTTCGGTGCCGATGACCGCGCAGCTAGACAAGGACGCCAACAGCGCAATCTGGTTCTTTACGCAGAAGAACAGCAGCTTTGCCAAACTGGGCAAAGTCACTGCGAGTTTCGCAGGCAAGGATCACGAAATGTTCGCCCGCTTCGACGGCACGTTGAGCGTAGAAACCAGCAAGGAACGTTTTGACCAGTTCTGGAACAACTTTGTCGAAGCCTGGTACGATGGCGGCAAGGACGATCCGGACATCCTGTTCCTGCGCATGGACCTGGGCGATGCCGAGATCTGGAGCGGCGATCTGGGATTGCTCAACACCGCCAAGATGGCACTGGGCATGAATGTTCATGACGAAGCAGAAGAGCGCCACGTCGACAAGGTCGATCTCTAAACCGAACCGATAACGATAAAAACGGTCGCAAGGGCCGCCCTGTCTCAGGGCGGCCCTTTTTGCGTCAGGCCGGAAGAAGGCTCGGGAAAATCCCGACGATGAGGATTCCGGTCAGGGCCAGCGGACACAACCAGCGAACAAGGAACAGCCAGAAACGGTGCAGACCGCCGGAAAGGCCGTTCTCGTTATCGATCAGACGTCGCTCGGCAATCCAGCCCACGAAAATCGAAACCAGCAAGGCGCCAATCGGCATGAACAGCTTCGCAGTTACGCTGTCGAGAGCCGAGAATATGCCTTCACCTTCAAACAGGGGAATGAAGCCCAGCGGATGGAAACCCGAAAGTGCATTGAACGAGTAGGCGGAAAGAATGCCCAGAACCGCCGCCGCGACAGCGATCGAAATGGCTGTCGGCGCACGGCGCAAGCCGAACTTGTCGATCGCCCAGGCAGTCGGAACTTCCATCAGTGAAATGGAGCTGGTCAATGCTGCAAAGCCGACCATGACAAAGAACGCCAGGCCGATCAGGGTGCCGAATGGCATGCTTTGGAAAGCGTGCGGCAAGGTGTCGAACATCAGCCCCAACCCGCCATCGGAAGAAAGCCCGGCTGCCAGAACGATCGGGAAAATACACAGACCCGCAATCAGCGCGACCGAAGTATCGGCGAAGGCGATGGTCGCAGAAGTCTTTGCCAGGTTCACATCGCGGCCGACATATGAGCCGTAGGTCATCATCCCGGCCACACCCAGCGACAAGGAAAAGAATGCCTGCCCGACCGCAGCGAGCATGACCGGTCCGGTCAATTTCGAAGCGTCGAAAGTGAAGAGGTAGCCGACGGCTTCCGAAAAAGCTCCGGTAAACGCGCCATAGATCGTGATGCCCAGAAGCAGCATGAAGAAGGCAGGCATCAACCAGACCGAGGCTTTTTCGATACCGCCTGAAACACCGCGTGCGACGAACATTACCGTGATGACCACGAAGGCCACGTCCAGTACGCTCATCGTGAAACCGTTGTTGAGCAGGTCAGGGAAAATCGCCTTGATGTCCTCGGCAGACATGCCGGTCAGCGCGCCGCCCGATATTCCCGACTGCACGATGTCAGCGGCGAACAGTCCGATATAGTAAAGGACCCACCCTCCGATCACGCAATAGAATGCCAGGATCATGAAGGCTGCTGCGACACCAAGGCCGGCAATCCCTCCCCACCATTTCGACGCATTGGATTCGGCAGCCAGCCGCTTCATGCTCTCCACTGCACTAGCCTGACCATGACGCCCGATAAGAGTTTCAGACAGGAGGACCGGCAATCCGATCAATACGATACAGGCGACGTAGAACAGCACGAAAGCGCCGCCGCCATTGTTCGCCGCTTCTGCCGGGAACCGGACAAGGTTGCCCAAGCCGACCGCAGCGCCGACTGCCGCCAAAACAAATGCTGAGCGTGATGACCAACCATCGCGCGGCGTAGTTCCGTCTGAAGCGGTAGTAACGACCATAAAAAAATCCCTCGATCCCGTCTGAATGCCCGGAGGCATTTTCTCCGGGCGCACTCCTGCAATGAAATGGCGCGCACGTCGAGTGTGCTTTGCGTTTATCTTCACAGGCGGCTAGTCGCGTTTGCCATGTCGACTACATTCCAGCTCGATACGAGCACCAGCCGCGCCAATCCCACACCGCAGCCGATGAAGCGGCTGACGGTACCCAAGATTCGCGCGCACAAAGCTGACGGTGAAACGAAGGATCCGCTGGTCATGCTGACAGCCTATACGGCGCGGCAAGCCCAGCTTCTCGACGCACATTGCGACATGTTGCTGGTTGGCGATTCCCTCGGGCAGGTGATCTACGGACTTCCCTCCACGATCCCGGTGACGCTCGACATGATGGCTAACCATGCTGCAGCAGTCGTGCGCGGCAGCTATCATTCGGTCGTTGTCGTCGACATGCCATTCGGCTCGTACGAAGCGTCCAAGGAACAGGCTTTCGAAAGCGCCGCACGTCTGTTGAAAGAAAGCGGCGCCGCTGCGGTAAAGCTTGAGGGAGGCGAGCAGATGGCTGAAACAGTCGCGTTCCTGAACCAACGCGGCATCCCGGTCATGGGCCACGTCGGACTCACTCCGCAGGCGGTCAATGTCCTGGGCGGATACATGGCCCGCGGCCGGAGCGACACGGAAGCGGACAAGATCGTTGGTGACGCCAAGGCACTCGACGAAGCCGGGGTGTTCGCTATCGTCATCGAAGGTGTGGTCGAACCGATCGCGATCGAGGCCACCAAGGCGGTTTCGTGTCCAACCATCGGCATCGGTGCATCTGCCCAGTGTGATGGCCAGGTACTTGTGACCGAGGACATGCTGGGAATGTTCGACCGCGTGCCGCGCTTTGTGAAAAAGTACGAAAATATCTCCGAGGTGATCGATCGCACGGTCGCCAGCTATGCCGAAGAAGTGCGTGCGCGCAGCTTCCCCACCAAAGACCAGACATACCAGCCAAAGGGCTGAGAAGGACCTCATGAAAACGCTGCGTCAATATTACACGTTTTCGCTCGGCTTTACGGCTCTCTGCTTCATCCTTGCTGCCTGGTACGGATGGGCAAGCACTGGATCGGTCACGGCGACACTTGGCATTTTGTGGATCGTGCTGGTGCTTTCGATCCTCGAAGTATCACTCAGTTTCGATAATGCCGTGGTCAATGCCACCGTCCTGCGTGATATGGACCCGGTCTGGCAGCGACGCTTCCTGACTATCGGCATATTGATCGCCGTGTTCGGGATGCGGATCGTGTTCCCGATCGCGATCGTGGCAATCGCTGCACAGGTCGGCCCCTTCGAAGCCATTTCGCTCTCACTTAATGACCCCGATGAATACGAGCGGATTGTCGCTGGTGCGCATGTCGGCATCGCAGGCTTTGGCGGCGCTTTTCTTGCTATGGTCGGTCTGACCTTCTTCTTCGATCACGACAAGGACGTCCACTGGATCGACACCATCGAGAAAGCGATCAACAAATTTTCCAACGTGCCAGCTGTGGAAATCGGCCTGGTGCTTTCGCTGATCTATTTCGTGTCGACCCTGCTTTCGCCAGAGGACGCGATTACTTTCCTGACCGCCGGTGTGTTGGGCCTGGTGACTTACATCGCCGTCCACGCCCTCGGCGCGATCATCGAACAACGCGAGGCGCGCAAGAAGGCCGCTGGCGAGATCGTTCGATCCGGCCTCGGCGGGTTCCTCTATCTCGAAGTGCTCGATGCAAGCTTCAGCTTTGACGGGGTGATCGGAGCCTTCGCGCTGTCGAACAATATGGTGATCATCGCATTGGGCCTATCCGTCGGAGCGATGTTCGTGCGTTCGATGACGATCCACCTGGTTAAGACGGGGACGCTCGCTCAATATCGCTACCTCGAACACGGAGCGTTCTGGGCGATCATCGTGCTGGGCGTGATCATGCTCCTGTCGGCGCGCTATCACATACCGGAAACGATCACGGGGCTTATCGGTGCGATCCTGATCGGCCTCAGCTTCTGGTGGTCGGTGCGCTGGAACCGGAAGCATCCGGCAGATGCTTCGCAGCAAGTCGAGTAGCCAGCGGCGCAGCCAGTACCAGCTGGAAAAAATGATAGAGCAGAAGCGGAAGCACGATGAAGCCTGCGACTTCCGCCGGGAACAGCACCGTCGCTAACGGAGCGCCAATGGCTGCCGACTTTTGCGCTCCGGCGAAAAGGAAGGCGATCCGGTCTTCGCGCGAGCGGCCCGCGAACCTGCTCGCCGCCCACGCACCTGCATGGCCCAAGGCGAGAAACACCGCTACCAAGCCGAGGGTGTAGCCCCATCCGGCAAGATCGATCTTGCTCCAGATGCCCTGCTCTACAGCGCCTGAAAACGCGACATAGACCGCGAAGGCAATCACGAGACGGTCCAGCCAGATAATTCTGCTTTTCTGTCGCGCGATGAAATTTGCGGTGCGCGTTTGAACCAGCTGGCCGATTGCGAAGGGCACGATTAGGATAATGACGATCTTCATGATTGCATCGCTGCCGACCATCCCCTCGCCGCTCCCGCCAAGCGCAAGGAAGATCGGCACCGAGATAAAGACGCCGAGGATGCTCATCGATGCGGCTGCAATAACGGAGAGCGCAACATTCCCGCCCGCCAACGAGCTATAGGATGTCGATGACTGAACCGTAGTCGGCAAGACGCCGAGATAGAGAAAACCGGCAGCGACCAAGGGCGGCAGGGCAGCCTTGCCCGCCACCGAAAATCCTAGTCCGGCGATTGCCATCACACCGAATATCCAGAGCGTCAGGGGCAGGAAAAATCGCCAGTTCGCCAAGCCTGCCGCGATTTCTCCCCGTGCAATCCGCATGCCGTTTGCAAGAAACAGGGCGAAGATGCCTGCATTCGCCGCCATCTGTGAAGCGGAACGCCATTCCCCGGTCGCTGGAAGTATTGCAGCCAGCAGCATCGCGGCGCCCAGCAGGCGTAGCATGGGGTCGCTGGTTATGGTGCGCAGTGCCATCGCAACGCCGTTTGCCCCCGCCGTTTCAGTATGTCTAGCGCGCTAGCAAGGCACGCTGTTTCGCTTCCAGTTCGGCGCGGAGCAGGTCTGATGGCGGCAATGCATCGATCAGGGCAGCGATTGCCGCCTCGTTCATCCTCTGGAGCTCGTAAGCTTCGATTGCCCATGCAAGCTGCGCTTCCGGATCACCCAACTTGCCGGAAGCCACGCTGCGCGATGCCAAGACCCAGGGTGTCCGGCGCATCCCGCCAGCGATAGCCCGGTCGAGATGCCTGGCAGCTTCCTCCCATTGTCCTGCGGCAGCATATGCGTCCGCAGCAAGCGCGGAAGCTTCGGCATTATTCGGGTTTGCCGCGGCAAATGACGCAATCAATTTGGCTGCGTCACCGCGATCCATTGTCGCTGCCATGCGCAGGATGAGGGGCCAGGATTGGCGAACCATTGCCGCCTTTTCATAAGCCACAAGTGCCCCGCTCTTCTGATCGTCGGCAAGCAAGGCATCCCCCAGCAAAGCCGCTGCATCGGCTGAGCCGCCAAACTCTTGCGCAAAATTCCGTGCCAATCGCACACCGCCATTGGTATCGCCGCCCGATATAAGACTGCGAATTGCGTTGCGCCGGGCAATTGCTGCGGAAGACGCCGCAGTCTCCGCAGGGCGAAGCAATGCCAGAGCGCCGGCCGGCCGTGCAGCCAAGTCGAGATAGATCGCAGCCTGTTCGCGCTGATCAATCGCCTCATAGGCCCTGCCAACCAGTGTGCGAAGCCAAGTAGAACCCTGCGCTCCTGCCGCGCGGAACGCGTATCGGTAAATGAGCTCATCATGTGCCCCGCTCAAGGATAGGACGTAGGCCAGCAATTCGTGGACCTGCGAATTGTCGGGCTGGTTTTCGGACAGCCGATCCAGTGTCTGCGCCGCGCTTTTCAGATTTCCGCTTTCAAGATCAAGAACCGCCGATAGCATTTGCGCAGCAGCAGTCGCACGCCGCTGATCTCCCGATCGTTCGAGCAATTCACGTGCTTCGAAAAAGGCGCCGCTGCGTGCAGCTGCGACGGCTCGCAGATAGAAACTTCCGGCGTCGTCCGAGGATTTTTCATCAAGCACCGAGACGGCCTGAGGGACATCTCCTGAATCGAGCAGGGCCGCGGCGTGTTCGAGCCTCAGTCCTTCATTTTGCGGGGCCAATTCGCGTGCCTTCGCAAACCATTTTGCGGCAGGCGCCATCCCGTCGCTGTCGCGGGCAAGCTGACCTCGAAAGCGCAAGGTCTCCAGATTATCAGGTTCCAGCTGGACCGCCTTCGCGGCTGCTTCGAGCGCAGCGACGTGGTCGCCGACGCGGTAACGCAGCCTGCCTATATCGACCCAGATCGAAGCGTCTTCGGGCGAGAGCCTTCGCGCTTTTTCCAACGCGAGCGCCCCAGCCTGGAAGTCGTTTTCCTGCAATTCGAGCCTCGACAACATTCGGTAGCCGTGGGCGGCAGAACCGGAAGCAAACCCTTCGCTCCCCAGCCACTCCCTCGCCTTGTCGAGATCACCGCGGTCAAGCGCAGCTTCGCCGGCCAGCGCAGCAAGCTCGGCCTTCGGCGTCCCCTCCTCCAGAAGGTTGTCGATCGTCAGCTGCGCAGCCGCGACATCTCCTGCTGCGATCTGGGCGCGCACCCGTTCGATGCCGGCAGGTTCGGCATTATCTTCACCGCATCCTCCCAGCGAGAACGCCAACAGGGCAAGGATGCCCAGAAGATCAGGTCTGCAGATCATACTGTTTGAGCAGGTCGTAAAGCGTGGGCCGGCTGATCCCGAGCAGTTTCGCCGTATTGGAAATATTCCCCTGGCTGCGGGCCAATGCCTTGCGGATCATACGGCGATCAGCCTCTTCCCGCGCCTGCTTCAGATTGAGCGCAAGATCGCCGTCCTCCTCGCTTGAATCGAGATCGAGGTCCTCCGCTGTCACAAGCTTGGCGTCGGCCATGATAACGGCCCGCTTGACGCGGTTCTCGAGCTCCCGGACATTCCCCGGCCAAGTCCATGCATCAATCGCAGAAAGAGCATCAGGCGCGAAGCCTTTGACCTGTGGGTTCATTTCTGCCGAAAACCTGGTCAGGAAATGCTTCGCCAAAAGGACGGCATCGCCTGGACGTTCCGATAGCGTGGGAATCTTGATCACGATCTCGGCAAGGCGGTAGAACAGGTCTTCGCGAAAGCTGCCGTCAGCAATCATCGCTTCGAGGTTCTGGTGCGTGGCGCACACGATACGCGTGTCTACCGCTATCTGTTTGCGCCCGCCAATGCGCTCAATCACGCGCTCCTGAAGAAAGCGTAGCAGTTTGACCTGGAGCGGCAGCGGAATATCGCCGACCTCGTCGAGGAAGAGCGTGCCGCCGTGGGCCAGTTCGATCTTGCCCTCGTTCGTCTTCACCGCACCGGTAAATGCACCCTTCTCGTGTCCAAACAGTTCGCTTTCGAGAAGGTTTTCCGGGATCGCTGCACAATTGATCGCAACGAAAGCGCCGCCGCGGCGGTTGCTTGCCTCGTGCACCCCGCGCGCCAGCAATTCCTTGCCAGTTCCGCTTGCACCGAGAAGCATGGCCGAAACATTGGTCGGCGCCACACGCTCGATGGTGCGGGCAACCTTGGCCATTTCGGGTGCAGCCGTGATCATGGAACCAAGAACCGTCTGGTCCTCGCCCACCTTTGCTGACAGCCGCCGGTTCTCTGCCTCGATCGTGTGCAGTCGGTGGGCACGGTCCACGATCATGCCAAGCTGTTCGATATCGACCGGCTTCTGATAGAAATCGTAGGCGCCGCGCTCGATCGCCTGCAATGCGCTTTCACGCGCACCATGCCCGCTGGCGACAACGACCTTGGTGTCCGGTTTCATGGCCATGATAGCATCGAGAACGGCGAAGCCTTCGGTCGTACCATCAGGGTCTGGCGGGAGGCCCAGATCGAGAGTGACCACCGTAGGCTCTTCCGACCGTAAAGCTGCTAGTGCCTGTTCGCGATTGCCAGCGATGACGACCTCGTAATTGTCATAAGCCCATTTGAGCTGTGCCTGCAGGCCTTCGTCATCCTCGACGATCAGCAGCTTTGGCTTGGCGTCTGCCATCAGGCTGTCTCCTTGATTTGGGTTCCGGGCCGCGCATAGATCGCTTGGGCCGATTTGAGCGGGAGGCTGATGCTGAAACGGGTTCCCAGTCCTTCACGGGATTCGACGTCCAGCCTGCCGCCCATCGCGCGGATCGTTTCTCGCGCCTCATATGCGCCGATTCCGAACCCGCCGTCCTTGGACGACACGAAGGGCTTGAAGAGACCTGTTCGCATGAACGCGGGGCTCATGCCCTTGCCCTGGTCGACCACAGCGATTTGGCCGCAAACTCCGTCACTGAACGATTCGATCGCCACGGGAGAATGCCCTTCGCTGGCGTCGATGGCATTCTGGACAAGATGGACCAGAGCCTGCTCCAGCGCTTCGCGGTGGCCAATGACTTCCGCAGTTTCGGCGCGGGCCAAAATCACTGGATGAACGTCTTCGAACCGTCTCGCGACCGTGTGAGCAATCTCCGCGACATTCAGCGTTTCAAGCTGTTCGTTCGAGGCGGCACCGTACCGGCCGAGACGGGCAAGCAAAAGGTTGAGTTTGTCCGCGCTGTTTTTGAGCGTGACTAGCATGTCCTTGCGAAATTCGGGCTTGTCGGCATGCTTTTCAGCATTGCGCAGCAGAAGTGACATCTGGCTCGACAGGTTCTTGATGTCGTGCATCACGAACGCCATCCGGCGGTTGAATTCGTCGAACCTGCTCGCTTCCGAAAGGGCGACCTGTCCGCTTTGTTCGGCAAGGTAGCTCGCAATTTGGCGGCCAACGATGCTCAACAAGTCGAAATCTTCCCAATCTAGGTCCCGCTCGATCAATGGGCGCGACAGTACGATCACCCCCACGAGCCGGTCAAAGTGCAGCAACGGCACGGCGGCCCATGCGCCCAGTTCCCCGCGCAGCCAGTCCGGAACATGTACCAGTTCGCCGCAATGCTCCTTGCCTCCACGCACTTCGTCGAAGTCCAGGATCAAGGCTTCATGTTCCATGATGGATGTAAGCTCAGCCGACATTGCCGCTGCCGGAACGTCGATACTCGGCCATTGCCACGATGCGCCCAGCGTCAGGCCACCATGATCGTCTGGCAGGAGCAGCAGACCTGAAGGGCTGTCGGTAATGTCCGCCATCGCCTTGATTGTGCGTTCCTGCAAACTCGACTCGTCAAAGCCGGTTCGGCCGACGGTATTGGTAAACCTGATCCACTCATTGCGGTAATCATAGCGGTGCTTGAACAAGTGTTTGACGGCCGTCACGCGCAACCAGCCGCGCATCCGTTCCGACGGCAACCAGATCAGCGCCAAAGCCCCTGCGGCAATGATCAGACCTACCGGGGTCAGCGCGCGAATATCGCCATCGAGGACATCGAACGAATTGGCGAGGCCCAACATGAGGGCAAAATATGCGCCGATCACCAGCAATGAGAGCGACCGAAATGCCACCGTTCGAGATGGGCTGAATTCTAGGCCGGCAGCGCTGGCGTTGAAGCCCACGGCGAACGCGACCGCGATGATTGCAGCGGCGAGACCGCGCATCGCGACCAATTCTGCCACCGGAGATCCTGTAAGGTATGACAGCGTGTGAAAATTGAGGGCAAAAGCCCACATCCCCACCATTGCTGCGGCATTCCATCGGAGCAATCGGCGCGAAGACGCGGCGGCACCGACATAGAGATTGTGCAGCAACACCAGTGCGCTCACCGCAGTCAGCGCGCGCAAGATCGAACTTGTTTCAAAGATAGTCTGTGTCGATTCGCCGGAAAGCGCATAGCGTTGCTGGACCGCGACCAGCACCAGCTGCGAAAGTTCGACCAACGCAACTGCGATAACCGCCGGGCGGACCAGCTTGAGGCTTTCGTCACGGCCGTCATTGGCGAACAGACGGAAGAGGACGAAAATCCACGCCAGGTTCTTGGCGATTTCCGTGACAGAGACGACAACGCTGTCTTGCGCGAAGCTTGCCGCGGCGACACACCAGTTGGCCGTCAGCGCAAGCGCAACGACACCCGCCCAGCGGTCCGAGCGCTCTTCCGCGCCCGACCGCGCAATCCACAACGCTGCGGCAGCCGAGACCAGCGCGCCGAGCAGGTATAGCGACGAACCAAGGCTATCGATCCACTGCATCAGCGCGCACCCTCAGGCCAGAGGATGACCCGGCCTGTCTGGAGCAGGATGAGCAGGTCGAGAAATGGCGAGTAGTTCTTCGCGTAGTAGAGATCGTACTCAAGCTTGCTACGCGCGTCTTCAATGCTTGCGCCGTAAGGATAGTTGATCTGCGCCCAGCCCGTAATGCCGGGCTTCACCATGTGGCGTTCCGCATAATAAGGGAGCTTTTCTTCGAGTTCGGCGACGAATTGCGGGCGTTCGGGACGCGGGCCCACGAAACTCATCTCGCCCTTCAACACGCTCCACAATTGAGGCAGTTCATCGATCCTCACTGTGCGGATAAAACGGCCGACCCGGGTGATCCGAGGATCATCTTTCTCCGCCCACTTGGCGCCGTCAGCTTCGGCGTCCTGCCGCATCGAACGTAGCTTGGGAATTTGAAAAGGTTCGCCGAACAGGCCGACACGGACCTGGCGATAGAAAGCGGGGCCGCGGCTCTCCAGTTTGACCAGCACAGCGAAGATGATGATCAGCGGCAAGGCGATCACCAGCAAAAGCAGGCTGGCGACAATGTCAAATATACGCTTGGCAATCGATGACAGCCGCTGACCGGCAGTGAAACCATCTGAGAAGATCAGCCAGCTCGGATTGAGCGTATCGAGATCGAGGCGCCCGGTCTCGCGTTCAAGAAAGCCGGACAAATCGCTCACATCGACACCAGTGGTTTTGACCCGCAAAAGATCTTTCAGCGGCAAGGTGTTGCGCCGCTCCTGCATCGCGAGCACCAGTTCATGGGCGCCGTGACCTGCGACGAAGCGGCCGAAGTCGGTGATGGAAGCGCGCTCGATTGCGTTGTCCACCCGCTCGTCCGATCCCGAACCCATGGCGACGCAGGCAACGACCTTGAAGCCGCTGTCAGGATGGTTCGACATGTCGACCAGCCGCTGAGCGCGCGGGCCCGCGCCAAGCACAAGGATCCGGCGCCGGAATGCCTGCGTGCCAATGATGCGCGAGAAGACCAGCCGGTTGGCGACCAACAGAACCAATCCGATGCCCATCGCATAGAGCAATATCGAGCGCCAAAGCGCTGTGCCCGGGAACACCAAATTGACGAATGATATGGCGAAAATACCAAGGCCGAGGGCCACGAACATGCGCGCCAACGCATATCGCAAGGATCGCAGGGCGAGCGGAGTGTATGTCCCGACGGCAATAATCGCGAGCCAGACAATTACCGCAAATCCGGCGATTCCGGGAAGGCGAGAAAGAAAGGCGCCAGGATCAATACCCAGCTGGAAAATGCGGAACTGCCAGCCGATTTCCGCGGCCAGAGCGAGCAGCAGCAAATCCACCAGACAAAGCAGCATCACCTCAAACGGGATGTAGTGTTTGAAAAGTCTGATCATTGCGGGTTCGCGGCGGCCTCGATTTGGTTAAGGCGCCTCTTACCATCGCATTGGTGAACTGTCGGTAAATTTTACACCGACGAAAAACGGCGCCCTCCCCTCGGGGAAAGCGCCGTATCGGTAACAGCGGATTGCTTAGTTGTTGGTAGCGTCCCCGATTGCTTCGCCTGCATCTTGGGCAGCATCACCCACCTGATTTGCAGCTTCGCCCACCTGGTTTGCCGCATTGGCTACAGCGTCATCCTTTGCCATTTCAGCGCCGCTCATTTGGGTGAACACAAAGAAGGCAACGATTGCCAGGACCAGCAGGCCAAGACCAATCAGGAGGCCAGAGCCTCCCCCACGGCGGGGCTCATCGGTCACGACCGTGTGTGTCGTATGCGTGTTGCCATCGGGGGTACGCGTTTCCGTGATGCGTTCTTCAGTCATATCGAGTTCCATTCCTTGAGGCTGGAGTTGCTAAAGGAATTCTCGCGCGGCACGGCAGTTCCCACGCCAATGGTTAACGCTCACCGAACTCGAACGGCGTGTTTCCCCTTCGCATTCTGTCGAAGTGCAGTTTCCTGCCGCGCGGCGGCAGTGAACGCTGGCGGCAGTTCAAACGCTGACATCCTGCGCATCCGGGACCAATGGGCTGAGCATCGCTCGGCCTGAGGGAAAGGCCGCGGGCCTGCGCCAGTTCACCAGCGAGCACGGCCTCTATCCCGATGGCCACCACGAAGCGGGCTTCACCCGGTGCGCCGCTACCTTCGACACTCTGCATCATGGTGAGCCAGCCGCCCCCTTCCGCTTCGCTGGCTTCCTGGAGCGAGACAAACTGGGTCACCAAGTCCCCACCCATTTCAAAGGCCCGGTGTGCATCCCACAGGGGGCAGGAAACATCTGCGCTGGCGAAATGGGCCGTGCTGGCCCCCATGAAGCTCTTGGAAAATTGCCCCGCCCGGTCAATCCTGACCATAAAGAACGGCAACCCGCGTTGTCCAACGCGCTGTAGCGTGGTTAGCCGGTGGGCCAATTGCTCGAAACTCACCGAAAAACGCCGCTCAAGCACCGGCAAGTCATAGCCGGTAGCCTCGCACGCACGCATGAAGCGCCCGTACGGCATGAGGAGGGCAGCGGCGAAGTAACCTTCCAGATGGCGCCGGAACAGCGCTCTTGCTGCTTCGTCGTCGAATTTCGCGCCCTGAGCCACCGCCTCGACAGCGTCGCGTTGTTCGAGCTGAGCAATCTTCAACGCAAGCTGGAAATTGCGCGACGCAGGCGCGAGCATCTCCGACAATTGGACTTGGCGGGCATGGAGATCGAGCCTGCTGAGACTTTCGGGGAGCACATCGCGCGGGAGTACCCGGACCGAAAACTGGTGTCGCTCGCGAAGCCGTTCGGTCAGGGCAAGACCGATATCGCCGCGTGACAAACGGATTTCGTCGGCCAGTTCTTCCGCTGCATGATCAAGGTCCGAGAAATGGTTGCGCCAGCGTTCTATCTCACGCCGAGACGCGGCCAGCGCATCATCTAGCGCGTCCACTTGTGGCCCGGACCGATCGTATAGCCGCGCAAAGGCAGCAGCGATCTGCGGAACTGTTGCGAGGAACTCTTCCGCTTCCTCACGGTCTATGGCGAGATCGGCAAAACGCTCATCCGACAAGCGCCGCATGAGCCCGTCAAGCCCGCCGACAGCCTCGTCCTCGCGTAAGGAGCGCGGATCGAAATCGAACTGTTCGACCAAGGCCATCACAACCCGCGCGCTGACCGGTCGCTGGTTACGTTCGATCAGGTTCAGATAGCTCGGCGAAATCGATAGACGGGTGGCCATCGCTGCCTGGGTCAGGCTCTCACGCTTACGAACGCGCCGAATGGCTGGTCCGGCAAGCAGGGCATTTTCAGCCATATTCTGTAAATTCCTTTACAACTTTACAGACAATGCTGGCAGATCGGCCCAAGATAGACAAGATTTTGTGTAAATTTCCCTGTCGCGGAACCGGTTCAATCACCATTCTCTGTCCCAAGGCCACAGCGCCAAATCGACAGGAGATTCGCCATGACATACCAAAGCCACATCGCCGAACTTGGCAAAACCATTTCTGAAAACGGCGCCCCCTGGGCTGCAATCGACGCGGCCAGCGCCGCTCGTATGGCCGTGCAGAACCGCTTCCCGACCGGCCTCGACATCGCGCGTTACACCGCGAAGATCATGCGCGAGGACATGGAAGCCTACGATGCAGATCCAGCGAAGTACACTCAGTCGCTGGGCACCTGGCACGGCTTTATCGCTCAGCAGAAAATGATCAGCATCAAGAAGCATTTCGGCAGCACCAAGCGCCGTTACCTCTACCTTTCGGGTTGGATGGTTGCTGCGCTGCGGAGCGAGTTCGGCCCCCTTCCCGATCAATCGATGCACGAGAAGACCAGCGTTCCGGCTCTCATTGAAGAGCTTTACACATTCCTGAGGCAGGCTGATGCACGCGAGCTGGGCGGCATGTTCCGCGAACTCGATGCTGCGAAGGAAGCGGGCGACGCGGTGAACACGCACCGTCTCCTGCGGGAAATTGACGAGCATCAGACACACGTCGTTCCCGTAATTGCGGATATCGACGCTGGTTTCGGCAACGCTGAAGCGACCTATCTGCTCGCCAAGAAGATGATCGAGGCAGGCGCTTGCGCACTGCAGATCGAAAACCAGGTTTCGGACGAAAAGCAGTGCGGTCACCAGGACGGCAAGGTCACGGTTCCGCACGAGGACTTCCTCCAGAAGATCCGCGCAATCCGGTATGCATTCCTCGAGCTGGGCGTTCCAGACGGCATCATCGTTGCACGCACCGATAGCCTTGGTGCCGGACTGACCAAGCAGATCGCCTACAGCACCGAACCGGGCGACCTCGGCGACCAGTACAACGCCTTCCTCGATGCCGAGGAAGTCGATCCGGCCAATGTGACCAACGGACAGGTGTTCATCAGCCGCGACGGCAAGCTGATGAGCCCCAAGCGCCTCCCGAGCAATCTCTACCAGTTCCGCGCTGGAACCGGCGAAGACCGCTGCGTGCTCGATTGCATCACCGCCCTTCAAAACGGTGCTGACCTGCTCTGGATCGAAACAGAGAAGCCGCACGTCGATCAGATTGCCGGAATGGTTGACCGGATCCGCGAAGTCGTCCCGAATGCAAAGCTGGTCTATAACAATTCGCCCAGCTTCAACTGGACGCTCAACTTCCGCCAGCAGATCTTCGACAAGTGGGCAGAAGAAGGCAAAGATGTGTCCGCCTTCGACCGCGACAAGCTGATGAGCATCGATTACGACGGCACCGAGCTTGCTCAGGAAGCCGACGAGAAGATCCGCACCTTCCAGCGCGATGGCGCGAAGCGGGCCGGCATCTTCCACCACCTCATCACGCTGCCGACCTATCACACGGCTGCACTGAGCACGGACAACCTCGCCAAGGAATACTTCGGTGACCAGGCAATGCTCGGTTACGTCAAGAACGTCCAGCGTGAGGAAATCCGTCAGGGTATTGCCTGTGTGAAGCACCAGAACATGGCCGGTTCGGATCTGGGTGACGATCACAAGGAATACTTCGCTGGCGAAGCCGCACTGAAGGCTGGCGGCAAGGACAACACGATGAACCAGTTCGAAGCCGCCTAAGGAGAGGAAGGATGACTACCATGACCGAAGAGACTCCGAAGACCGAGCCAGGCCGTGCACGCGCCCTGTTCTCCACCGCCGACTTTCGCCTACTCCGTACTGCGCTGATGCATTACGCCCGCCAAACCGATGACCGGGAAGAACTGGCGAAGATCAACGCATTGCATCACCGCCTTGGCACCTATGTGCCCTCGGACGGCTAGACCCTGATTTCAGTTCTCCTGGGGAGGAGAAACGGCCGCCGGAGCACCCCCAATGCTCCGGCGGCCGTTAATTTATGGATTAGCCGCCATTTGCTGGCATCAGGTCAATTGCAGCGCTAGCCAGGGCTTCAGCTCCCGTAGCGACAACCTTTTCCGCGTCGGGCGCCCAGAACGGCGAGTGCAGCGAGGGCAGCGGCTTGCCCTCGTCTTTCAGCGCTGTCAGCATTTCGTCAGTGGTCCCGCTGATCCAGAAGATCATGCTTTTCACGTCTTCCGGCGACGCGCGGCGGAACTGACTGAAGTCTTCGCCGCCCATCACGGCAGGCCATTGCATGACCCGCTCGTCACCAAAGCGCGCCGCGAACGATGCCGCACGTTCTTCCGAGAATTCCGGATCATTGAAAGTCGACGGAGTATACGGTTCCTCCACCGTGACCACGGGCATCATTTCTTCGGACAAGCCCGCCGACATTGCCTCACCCCGCGCCACGCGGCGGATGCCATCGAGCAGCAGCTGTCGGCTTTCATCCGAATAGCTGCGCACCGTGATTTGCAATTTGGCTTCATCGGAAATGATGTTGTGCTTGGCACCGGCATGGAAGCTGCCAACCGTAATGACCGCGGGATCGAGCGGCGAACTGCTGCGGCTCACTACGGTCTGCAGTTTCATGACGATCGCGCTGCCCAGAACGACCGGATCCACTGTCGTGTGCGGATAAGCGCCGTGACCGCCAATACCCTTCACCGTGATGTCCACGCTGTCGACATTAGCTAGCGCATAGCCCGGCGTATAGCCGATGGTCCCTGCCGGAGCAGGCGCTGCTGCATCATGGAAGCCAAGCACGTATTCCGGCTTGGGAAAGCGCGTGTAGAGCCCGTCTTCGATCATCGCGAGCGCGCCCAGCCCCAGTTCCTCTGCGGGCTGGAGGATCATGACCAGCGTGCCCTGCCATTCGTCCTTGTGATCGACCAGCAGCTGCGCCGCGCCAATGAAGCCCGTCATGTGCGTGTCGTGTCCGCAGGCGTGCATAACGCCGGTGGTTACGCCGCTGGCGGGAGTTGCTGTTTCCTTGCTGGCATATGGCAGGCCGGTTTGTTCAACCACCGGCAGACCGTCCATGTCTGCGCGCAGCATTACGACCGGACCGTCACCATTGCGCATGACCGAGACGACACCAGTCTGACCGACGCCCTCCGTGACTTCGAAGCCGAGTGCCTTCATCCGCTTGGCCAGCTTTGCGGCAGTCTTGTGTTCTTCAAAGCTGAGTTCGGGATGCGCGTGGAGATCGCGGTAAAGCTCCATCAGGTCGGGCATATCCTCGGCCAGCGTGGCACGCAGGTCCTGCGCGGCAGCCGGAGCGGCGACGGTCAGAGCGACCAACGCCGCAAATGTAGGACGAATATAGGATTTCACGGGTATCTCCCCTTACCGATGGAACACATGGAACACGGTCCAGGGGGCAAATCGGCCAGCCCGCCCGTTTCCCGATTTCGCGCCCTGTCTGGCAGAGCCTGCCCCGGTAGGAAAGCCCTACAGACCGTAGGTGAAGACCAGCGCCGCCGATAATGAAATGACCATGAGGATAACCAACGGCACGCCGGTCCGGACATAGTCGAAAAACTCGTAGCTGCCTTCGGACATGATCAGCATGTTCGTCTGATAGGCAATCGGGGTGGCATAACACAGGTTACAGCCGAACAGCACCGCGAGCACCATAGGCTCTGGCGGCAGGCCAAGCTGGAGAGCAATGGCAAAGGCAATCGGGGTTCCCACGGTCGCAGCCGTGGCGTTGGACGCGAAATTGGTGATGACCGTCATGGTCAGCATGATCACTGCCAATGAAGCCGCCGGAGTGAGGTATTGCAGCCCGCTCGCCATGACGAGGCCGATCCAGTCCGCCGCCCCGCTTTCAAGGATCACGCGGCCCAGCGCGATACTGGAGGCAACCAGCACGATCACGGACGCCGACAAGGCGCGGCCAACCCTGTCGAATTTCACGCACCCTGTCACAAACATCAGGATCGCGCCAAGCAGCGCAGAAATCGCAATCGGCACCTTCAACAGGTAGAAACCCTGCGCCCCGAAGAACGGCAGCCCGACCGAGGCCAGCGCAACTGCTGCACCCATGATCGCAGCCGCCAGTACTGCTTTTGAACGTCGCGGCAGCTCGCGCCGGCCTTCAAGGGTCAGGAGGCTGTCTGCTCGTTCGAATTTGGCGATGTCATCGGGCAATCCCATGACGAGCAGGACGTCACCTTCCATCAGGCGCATATCGCCGCCTTCGGAAAAACTGTCCTTTTCGCCGAGTAGCCTGTCCGGACGGTGCGTGCCGATCACGGCCACGCCGTAGAGATCGGCGATACCCGAGCTAGGCAGCGTGCGTCCAATGAGGCGCGAATCCGCCGTCACGGTCATTTCGACAACCGCAATGTCGGTGCCCTCGCTGTGCGAGCTGCGCCGGATTCGGTCGATCACCCAGCTGGGGGCGGCATCGCCCCTCAGTACCGACATCGCTTCTTCGATGGCGGCGTGGGTACCGGTCATCAACAGCCGGTGCTGTGGGCGCAGGAGGCCCGGCGGAACATCGTGAAAGGCAATGCCGTCTGGCAGGCGCGATGCGACTTCGGACAATTCCTTGCCATTGAGGATCGATTGCTCTGTCACGCGAAGCCGCGTTTCAAACTGGCGAAGTGCGTGGACCTGCTCGATGTGATTATTCTTCAGCATCCGCGGCATGACCAGCCAGACGTATGGAAGAGCGACAAGGCAGGCGACGATGACGATGGGGGTGAAATGGAACACGCCCATACGCTCCATCCCCAGATCGACCGCGATGGAAACGACCAGGATGTTCGTCGATGTACCGATCGTTGTCGCCACCCCGCCCAGCAGCGATGCGGCATTGAGCGGGATCAACGTCTTGGACGCGGGCATCAGGCCGCGCTCTGCCAGCGCCACGAAAATCGGGATCAGCAGCACCAAGACCGGGGTGTTGTTGACGAACATCGAAAGGAAGAAACAGACGACCAGTGAAAACAGCAGGCCAAGCTGGAGATTGACCTTGAAGATCCTCTCCAGCACACGAGCAGCCGGTTCCAGCGCACCGGTAACCACCAGGCCGCGCCCCATCACCATGAGCGCGCAGATGGTGATCAATGCATAATGACCGAAACCGGAAAATGCGAGCTGGAGTCCGTCCGTCGGCTCGCTGCCTTCCAGAGGGAAGAAATACAAGCCGACAGCAATCACCGCGATTGTCAGCAGCGATATAATTTCGATGGACATCCGCCCGCGCGCAAAAGCGACGAACATGGCGATGGTTACCGCCATGGCGGCAATCGCGTGATAGGACGGGATCCCGATCATCCGGGGCGCTGAATTCCACCGCTCTGCCGGAATATCAAGGGGTTTTCGCTCTTATTGCCAATCTGGATCATGCTTCAGGCGCTGCAGCGGTGTCTTTGGCCTGCACAAAAAGGGCAAGCGCCAACAGCGCGGTGGCTGCCGTGCCCGCTCCGCCAGCAGCAAAGGTCCACGGTTTGGCATCAACCATGGCCAGGAAATTGAGGCCGATAGCAGCCATACCGGCAACAAGCGCGAGCAGCCCGGTCACCTTGCCCACAGCAGAGCCCCTGCGATAAAGGTTCGTCCCAACTTCTATGGCGGCGATGCCCAGTACGAGTTTTGCCAGGAAATAGAGAAAGAACGCACCCGCCAGGATCGCCGCAAACAATTGTGGCACGCTCTCGCCAGCTTCCATCGCTGGGGCGAACATCGACAGGCCAATTGAGACCTGGAGCACGTTCAGCAACCCCGAAAAGCCGATCATCGACCACAGGACGGCCCTGTGCGGGCGCCTGATAGCTTGCGCAAAGGACAGCACCGTAACCGCCGTGAAAGCAAACAGCTCGGTGAACCACGTCATCGGCCGGAGCATCTCATTGTCGGAGCCGGAGACGATCGTGATGTAGAAAATCTGGCTCGCCACGGTGAGCAGGAGCGCTGCGCCAATGGCGGCTGCATGGTTGCGGCTTGTCATGTTCAATCCCTTTTTGCCGAAATGGCATCTCGGTCCGGCTGTTCGTGCCGGAATCCGTGATGGTTACAACAAAAAAGGAATGGTGCCCCTGGCCCGACTCGAACGGGCACTTCCGAAGAAACTCGATTTTGAGTCGAGCGCGTCTACCAATTCCACCACAGGGGCCCCGGGCGTGCGCGGGTGATTAGCCGCGCAAGCTCATGCCTTCAAGGCGTTAACGAGCATTTTGTGCAGCTTTGAATGCAAAGCATCGTTTGCGGCCAGAACCTGCTTGGAATGGATCGGCTGCGAACGACCGCGATAGTCGGACACAAAGCCGCCCGCTTCGCGCAGGATCAGGCAGCCTGCAGCAGTATCCCAATCGTTGAGGCCGCTTTCCCAAAAGCCGTCGAAACGGCCAGCGGCAAGCCACGCGAGGTCAAGCGAAGCTGCGCCATAGCGCCGGATGCCTGCCACGTTGGGACCAACGGCGGCGAATATCTTCGACCATTCAGCAAAATCGCCGTGGCCGTTGAACGGAATGCCGGTCGCGATAAGCGCGTCGGACAGATTGCGGCGCGAAGAGACGCGCAGGCGCGCATCTTGCAGCCATGCGCCGCGGGTCTTTTCCGCCCAGAAAGTCTCGTCGGTCACCGGGTTGTAAACGACAGCTGCGGTTACATCGCCCCAATCGTCGCTGCCCAGCTTGCGCTCCTGCACCGCGATGCTGATCGCGAAGTGCGGGATGCCGTGAAGGAAGTTGCTGGTGCCATCGAGCGGATCGACGATCCAGCGCGGCATGCCTTCTGCACCTTCGATAGTGCCGGCCTCTTCCATTTCGAAGCCCCAGTCGGGACGTGCTGCGAGCAGTTCGTCATAGAGCGTGCGTTCGCTGCGCATGTCGGCCTTCGACACGAAATCGGCAGGTCCCTTGCGGCTCACCTGCAGGTGTTCGATTTCGCCGAAGTCGCGGCGTAGGCGGCCACCCGCCTTGCGCGCGGCCTTCTCCATCACGCGGATAATTCCGGAAATTGCAGCCATGGGTATCTCTTATTCGGTGAGGACGCGGATCGAACGCGCCTGCAGGTGGATGTCGCCCCACTCACAGGCCATGTCGAACTTGGTGCCCTCGATGTTGAAAGTGTCGATCGCGAAACGGCGCTGCATGCCTTCCGAGCCCGTATCGCGGCGGTCGAGGCTGAGCTTGGAAATGCCGGCAAACTTGAGCATTCCGGGGTGGAAGCAGTTTGCCTCGTCTGCGCCGGGTGCCTCGTATTCGGGGTGGCCCGGTTCAAGGCAGAAATCCATCTCCAGCGTCAGCTCGTCATCGTTGATGATGACGGCCCGCAAAGTGCTTTTCGCGATATCGACATGGTCGAAGCGGCTGGCGATGGATTTTCCCATGAACGGCGTCCCTTAGCTGGCTTTACCGACGTAGGTCTGTTCGTAAACGTCGACGATGATGCGCGTGCCGCTTTCGATATGCGGCGGGACCATGATGCGAACGCCATTGTCGAGTACGGCCGGCTTGTAGCTGGAAGAAGCTGTCTGCCCCTTCACCACGGCGTCGGCCTCGACGATTTCAGCTTCGATCTGCGCAGGAAGTTCGACCGAAATCGGCTTTTCTTCCCACAGTTCCAGCTTCACCTGCATTCCGTCCTGCAGAAACGCGCGGGCGTCTCCGAGAAGATCGGAAGGCAGTGTAATTTGCTCGAACGTGTCCTGGTCCATGAAGACCAGCATGTCGCCATCTTCGTAAAGGAACTGATAGTCCTGCGTTTCGAGACGCACCTTTTCGACCGTATCGGCGCTGCGGAAGCGCACGTTGGTCTTGCGGCCATCCTGCAGGTTCTTCATTTCGACCTGCATATAGGCACCGCCCTTGCCGGGCTGCGTGTGCTGAATCTTGGCAACTTTCCAGATGCCGCGTTCGTATTCGATGATATTGCCCGGACGGATGTCCACGCCGCTGATCTTCATGAGAAACCTGCCTTCGATGTGAAAGAGCGCCGCCCCTTGGAATTCACACGAGGATTCGTGCGGGGCGGACGTGCGCCGCGCGCCTTACCCGAGGCAGGGCAAAGGAGCAAGGCAATGGAAAATTCAGGCATTACGCCTATATTGCGAGATGGAGGCCAAGGATATGACACGCCGCATCGCCATCTGCATCGCTGCAACAGCATTCGCATTGAGCGCCATACCGGGCGCACAGGCACAGGGCCGTCTCGGCTTGTTGCCGCAGGGCGAGTACGTCTGCGCCCTGCCCGGCAGCGCCACTGGTGCCGCGTGGGAGGAACTGCCCGCCCATAATTTCGCCATCACCGGAGCGTCGAGCTATCGTACCGACAAAGGCTCGGGCACTTATCTGCTCGAAGGCAAGCGCGTAACTTTCACCCGCGGACCCATGAAGGGCCACCGCATGATGCTGCTGTCTTCCGGACTGCTTCAGGAAATGGACCGCAACGGCAAGCTCGGCCGCCTTCGCTGCCACCGTGCAGGACCTATCGCCAGTTAAACTGCCTCAGCGCGAAGTCAGCAGCGGATAGGGGTTTACGGCGTTGGCCGGCTCCCACCATTCTGCATCTGCGGTGGTCTGCAATATCGCAAAGTGCAGGTGCGGCGCCTCGTCGGATGCGTTTCCGCTGGAACCGACCGTGCCAAGACGCTGGCCTCGGCGCACGCGCTGGCCCTCTTTCAGGCCCTCCGCATATTCATCCAGATGCGCGTAATAGTGGATCGTCTCGCCGTCGGGTGAGCGCACATAGATCGTCAGACCGCCCGCATCCGAACGGAACAGCTTTTCCACTGTACCGGGGGCAGCGGCCACGACGCTGGTGCCTTTGGGCGCCATGATGTCGATTGCTTCGTGAAGGCGGACACCCCCGGCGCGCGAATCGCTGAACGTATCCGTCAGATCCGATGGCCGAATGTTCTTCACCGGCACCATCAACTGTCCGGCGTCCTGCGACGATGGAGCGTTTGGTGTGCGAGTATCAAGAGCGCCAGCTTCCGGAGAATCGGTAGCCATATCGGCTACTCCGGGCGCAGTTTCGCTCGGCGAAGGACTCGGCGCAGCTTCGGCTGGCCTTGTCGCGTCTCGCTGGCTGTCGCTGTTGGCGTTTTCGATCAGGCTGCCGCCCGCCACGATCCAGACGAAGCTGGTGATCGTGGCGGTAACGACGATGGTAAGTATGCGGTCGACTAGGTTCATGCGTGCTCCTTAGCCTATCAGGCTTCGAAGATCACCTGCGTCGACTGGGATACCATTTGCGCCAGACGCGCAGCGTCCCAATTGGTGAGCCGCACGCATCCACTGCTTTGCGCACGTCCGATGGTTTCTGGATCGGGTGTGCCGTGAATGCCGTAATGTTCCTTGCTCAGATCGATCCAGACCACGCCAACCGGACCATTGGGACCGGGCGGGAGCGAATAGGTTTCACCTTCACCCTGTCCCAGTACCTTGGGATCATAGCTGTAAGGCGGATTGTACGCTTTGCCGAGGATATCCCATTCACCGATCGGAAGCGGAAACTCGCTTGAACCCGAGCTTACGGTGAACAGCGCGACAAGCTTATCGCCCTGATAAGCGCGCAGCGTGTCGTTCGACTTGCTGACGACGATGCGGTCGACCTGCGGCTGGTCGCTACCAACACCGAGGCTGGCCAGCGTTTGCTGCCAACCCTGATCGCCAATGGAACCTGCCTTGATGGCGTCCGCCCCGATATTGGGAACGCGGATTTGCTGGCCGGCCGTGAAGAAGCCCTTTGCTTCCCCGTCAGACCGTTCGACGTCCGGGGTTTCGGTTGGCTTGGGGTCTGTTCCACTGCCATTCTTCACTCCGGCAGGCTTCCCGCCGGGGTTCAGTTGCTTGAGGACGTCTACCGTCGTGTGAAACCGCTCTGCCAATTTTTCGTCGAGTGACTTGTAGCCCATCTTTTCAAGCTTGGCCTTGGCCGCCGTTTCTTCTGGCATGTCGGTGAACTCGAGATCGCTCCAGCTGGCCGGAATGGTCACGACACGGGTCGCGGGGATTTTTCCCCAATCGGCGAGTGCCTGCTTGGTTGGCTCGTCCAGCTTGCCGGTCGTTTCCAGATCGTTCGCTTCCTGAAATCCCAGGAGCGCGTTTTCGGTGCTCATGCCCATCTTGCCGTCGATGACGCCGGGGCCCCAGCCCATACGATCAAGTACGACCTGGGCCTGCATGACCGGACGCTTTTCCGTATCTGCTGGCTCCGAAGACTTGGCCGGATCACTCGCAGTGTCCTTGGCCATTTCATTTTGATAGCGATCGTCATTCGACGCCATCGTATCGGCCTGATTGTCCGCGCTGTAGGTTTCATAACCCGGATCGGATGCGGGTTGCGTCGACGCCGTTTCGGTATTGTCCTGTTCGGCCTGCCCGTCGGCTCCGCATGCTGCCAAGGCGAGCGAGGAAACGGCGATGAAAAGTAGATTGCGCATGGAAACTCCCGTTGAAACGGGACGCGACCCGCCCCTTCGGAAGTAACAACTCACTCCGGCGCGATTTGCTCCGCAAAGGCTTGAACCGCCTTTACTTCATCGCCCGACCACACGGCGCTGCACACCGCAAGAAAGTCTGCCCCCGCTGCAATCAGGGGCGCGCAATTTTCAGGAGTGATACCGCCAATGGCAACCGAAGGCAGCTCGACCATCTGGTGCCACCACTCGATCAGGGACAATTCGGCCTGATGCTCGGTTTCCTTGGTCTTGCTCGGGTAAAAGGCACCGAATGCGACGTAGTCTGCCCCGGCCTCGCCCGCTTCCAAGGCGAGGTGGCGCGAGCCGTGGCAAGTGACACCGATTTGCGCCTCACGGCCTAGTTCCTCGCGCGCTTCACGCGGATCACCGTCGCCCTGCCCCAAGTGCACGCCGTCGGCATTGAGCCGCTTCGCCAGCGCGACATCGTCATTTACGATGAAAGCCACCTCGTGTTTTTCGCAGATCGTCTGCAAAGGTTCGGCGAGCGCGGCCGCCTCATGCTGGTCCAGGCCCTTCACGCGGAACTGGAAAGCAGTGACGATCCCCTTCCCCGCCTCAATCGCGCGTTGCAGGCGCGCGGGAAAATCGCCCGAAACATCGAGGGGCGAGATGAGGTATAGCTGACAGGCTGTTTTCTTCATGAAGGGCGCTCTATCGCCGCTCATGCGCGCTGTCGACATTCAGCTTCGCGTCACATCAATGGGCGCCTTGATCGTGTCATGTTGAAACTGCTCGCCATGATAGCCCCGATTGCCCTCACCGCCTGTGTGGTTGTGCCTGACGCACCAAATCAGGGGCGCACGCCGTGGCCCGCCGGAAACGCGGTGCCGCTGGGTCAGCCGGTGGCGCTAGGCGATATTGAAGTAACGGCTCTGGAGATCGTGGAAGACAGCCGCTGCCCGATCGATGCGCAATGCGTGTGGGCTGGCCGCCTCATCGTCAAAACACGTATAACATCAGCTGGATGGCGGGATACAGCCGACATCACGCTCGGCGGGGAATTCGGCACCCATGGTCACGTCGTTGCGCTGACCGAGGTATCTCCTGCAAAAACGGCCGAGCGCGAATTGCGCCCGGCCGATTATCGTTTCAGCTATGAACTGAGATAAGCGCTCAGGTCACGCTTGCCGTGTGGATCTGGTCGATGGCTTTCGAGAGCGTGCCGTCGAATTCGTCATCGGTCTGATTGGCGCGCAGGTCCTGCAGCAGGCCGCGGCTGAAGCTAGCGATCATGCCCGGGTTTCTGGCAAGTTCGCGGCAAGCTTCGTCGGTCGAGTATCCGCCCGACAGAGCGACGACCCTCAGCACCTTCGGGTGTTTGGTAAGGCCGGAATAAAGCCCGGCTTCCTTGGGGATCGACAGCTTCAGCATGACCTGCTGGCCTTCGGGCAGCGCATCCAGTCCCTCTTCGATCGCAGCAAGAAGGATTTTCTCGCCTTCCGCACGGTCGGCAGCGGTGATGTCGTATTCCGGCTCGAGCATGGGGATCAGGCCGCAGGACAGGATTCGCGCACCTTCGGCGAACTGCTGGTGGACGACGTTCTTGATGCCGACCGGGTTGGCCGACTTGATAACCGAGCGCATCTTGGTGCCGAACACACCCAGTTCACGCGCACGGTTGCACATGTCTTCAAGGCCGGGGTTGGGCTTCATCAGCTGGGCGCCGTCACGTTCGTCCTCGAGGCCCTTGTCGACTTTGAGGAACGGCACGATGCCGCGCTCATTCAAACGCGCTGGCACGCTTTTCCCGGCGCTTTCACCTTCCATGGTCTTTTCGAACAGGATTGCGCCGATCACCTTGCCGTTGCCGAAGCAGGGGCTTTCGATGATGCGCTGGCGCATTTCGTGGATGAGGCCGAACATTTCATCTTCGGTGGTCCAGGCGGTGTCATCCACGCCGTAACCCTTGAGCGCTTTTGGAGTGGAGCCGCCCGATTGGTCGAGCGCTGCCACAAAGCCCTGGCCATCGCGCATCTGCGCCTTCATCTCGTCGAAATTCATGTGTGTCCTCGCTGGTGCGTGCATTCGTATGCGCCGCCCATACAAAGCGTGCCGAACTGCTGCAACCGCCCAGACCGTAACTTTACCACTACTCATTCGTATGAGTTGCAAAGGAGAGACTATGCTGGACGAAACCCAAGCCCGTTTGTGTGACGAGAACACGACCGATTTTTCGGACCTCAAGGCTCTCACGATCAATTGTACGCTCAAGCGATCACCCGAGGGCTCGCATACGGACAAGCTGCTCGGTGTCGTCGAAACAATCCTTGTGAGGAACAATGTCGCTCTGGAACAGGTGCGGCTGGTCGATCACGACATCGCTCCGGGCGTGTATCCCGACATGACTGACCACGGCGCGGAGAAGGACGATTGGCCCGAAATCTGGAAAAAGGTTCAGGTGGCCGATGTCCTGATAATCGGTACGCCAATCTGGCTGGGCGAAAAATCCAGCGTGTGCCAGCGCCTCATCGAACGCCTTTACGCCCATTCGGGTCAGCGCAACGAACAGGGCCAGTACATCTTCTACGGCAAGACCGGCGGCTGCATCGTGACCGGAAACGAGGATGGCATCAAGCACGTCGGTATGGGCGTACTCTATTCTCTGCAGCACGTCGGCTATACCATCCCTCCGCAAGCCGATGCGGGCTGGATTGGCGAAGCCGGACCCGGCCCCAGCTACGGCGATGAGAAGGAAGACGGCAGCGGCCGCGTCGGCTTCGACAACGACTTCACCAGACGCAACACGACCTTCATGACGTGGAACCTGATGCACATGGCACGCATGCTGAAGGACGCCGGCGGCATTCCCGCACACGGCAACTCGGTCGATTTATGGAACAAGGGGCACCGTTTCGATGCCCCCAATCCCGAATATCGTTAGGATTTAAGCGCCGCCACGCCGGGCAGATCCTTGCCTTCCATCCACTCCAAGAAGGCGCCGCCAGCCGTGGATACGAAGGTGAAATCATCCTTCACACCGGCATGAGCCAACGCAGCAACGGTGTCGCCTCCGCCTGCGACCGAGGTGAGCGTCCCGCTTTCGGTGAGCGCGGCTGCGGTCTTTGCGAGAGCCACGGTCGCGGTATCAAACGGTTCTGTCTCGAAAGCACCCAGCGGGCCGTTCCATACCAAGGTGCGGCAAGTCTTGAGCACATCGCCCAAGGCCTCGACCGCCTGGGGGCCGATATCGAGGATCATCTCGTCCGCTGCGACTTCGTGCACGTTGCAGGTGCGCAGCGAAGGCGGGTTTGCCGCAAACTCCTTGGAGACCACTACGTCATAAGGCAGGTGCACGGTGCAACCGGCGTGATCGGCGGTGTCCATGATCTTGTTCGCCGTGTCGGTCAGCTCGTGTTCGCAAAGCGACTTGCCCACATCGACCCCGCGCGCGGCAAGGAAGGTGTTGGCCATACCGCCGCCGATGATCAGATGCTGCACCTTGCCCACTAGGTTTTCGAGGACATCCAGCTTGCTGGAGACCTTGGCCCCGCCCACGACCGCAGCGACCGGCGTTTCCGGATTACCAAGAGCCGCATCGAGCGCCTTGAGTTCCGCTTCCATCGCGCGGCCGGCATAAGCTGGAAGCAGGTGGGCCAGTCCCTCCGTGGTGGCATGTGCGCGGTGCGCGGCCGAGAAGGCATCGTTGACATAGAAGTCGCCGTGAGCGGCAATCGCCTTGGCAAATTCGGGATCGTTGGCTTCTTCGCCAGGCCAGAAGCGAACATTATCCAGCAGGCCGATGTCGCCATTGCCGAGAATGCCGATCGACTGTTCGACCACGGGTCCCGAAAGTTCGGGGATGAACATGATCTCGCGGTCCAGCACCCGCTCGACATCGCCCTGCACCATGCTGGTGCTCATGGTCGAATAGCGTTGCCCATTAGGGCGGCCGAAATGCGCGAGCAGCAGGACCTTGGCACCCTTGTCGGCCAATTCGAGGATCGTCGGCTTGGCCGCCTCGACACGGGTAACATCGCTGGCACGACCTTCCTGCATCGGCAGGTTGAGATCGACGCGCACCAGCGCGACCTTGCCTGTGATATCACCAAGGTCGTCCAGGGTCCTGAAATTGCTCATGTAAATTTCCTTAGAGGAACTTCGCCATGACTCCGGCGGTGTCGATCATGCGATTGGAGAAACCCCATTCGTTATCGTACCACGAAACCACGCGGCAAAGCTTGCCTTCCATCACGCTGGTTTCGAGGCTGTCGATGGTCGAGCTGGCCGGATAGTGGTTGAAGTCCGACGATACGAGCGGCTGGTCGGTGTAATCGAGCACGCCCTTCATCGGGCCGTCGGCAGCAGCCTTCAGCGCGGAATTCAGTTCTTCGACGCTGGTGTCGCGGCCCGGCGTGAAGACCAGGTCGACGAGGCTGACGTTCGGCGTGGGTACACGGACCGAGCTGCCGTCGAGCTTGCCGGCCAGTTCGGGCAGGACAAGGCCGACCGCGCGGGCTGCGCCGGTTGTGGTCGGGATCATGTTCTGTGCGCCGCCGCGTGCACGGCGCATGTCGCTGTGCATCTGGTCGAGCATACGCTGGTCGTTGGTGTAGCTGTGGATCGTGGTCATGAAACCACGCTCGATACCGACCGTGTCGTGCAGCACCTTGGCCATCGGCGAAAGGCAGTTGGTCGTGCAGCTCGCGTTGGAGACGATCACGTCTTCGTCAGTCAGCACGTCGTGGTTGACGCCGTAAACGATGGTCGCCGAGACGCCCTTGGCCGGAGCCGAGATCAGCACGCGCTTCGCTCCGGCATCGAGATGTGGGCGGCAAGCTTCGTCGGACTGGAAAAAGCCGGTGCATTCGAGGACGATGTCTACGCCCTGCTCGCCGTGCGGCAGATTGCCGGGCTCGCGTTCGCTGGTGACGGCAATCGACTTGCCGTTCACGATGATGGCATTGTCGCCCACTTCCACCGTGCCGGGGAAGCGGCCGTGGGTGGAATCGTACTGGAACAGCAAAGCGTTCGACTTGGTGTCCGCCAGATCGTTGATGCTGACCAGTTCCAGATCGTGATCGTCACGCTCCAGAATTGCGCGCGCCACCAAGCGACCGATACGTCCGAAACCGTTGATTGCAACCTTGGTCGCCATAAGAAGAGCTCCTGCTTAGCCGTTCAATTTGTTCATGATTTGCGGAACGATTGCGTCCGCGGTGATGCCGAATTTTTCGAACAGATCGCTTGCCGGTGCCGAAGCTCCGAAGCGGTCGATGCCGATGTTGATGCCGTTCTCGCCAGTGTAGCGTTCCCAGCCGAATGTCGTGCCTGCTTCTATGCTCACACGCAGAGTATGAGCGGGGATGGTCTTGGCCTTGTACGCCGCATCCTGCTCGTCGAACAGCTTCGTGCAGACCATGGACGTGACACTCGCGCCCACGCCCTGCTTCTCGAGCTGTTCGGCGCATTCCAGCGCAACATGCACTTCCGAGCCTGACGCGACGAGCGTGACCTGGTGGCCATTACCGGCTTTTTTCAGGCAATATGCACCCTTGGACACCATGTCGGTTTCGTCCGGAGCATTGCGCAGTTGCGGCAGGTTCTGGCGACTTAACGCGAGGACCGTCGGACGGTCCTTCTGGCGCAGCGCAAACTCCCAGCATTCTGCGGTTTCAACCACGTCCGCTGGGCGCATGACCAAGAGGTTCGGGATCATGCGCAGGCTTTGCACATGCTCGATCGGCTGGTGCGTCGGGCCATCTTCGCCAAGCCCAATGCTGTCATGGGTCATGACATAGATCACGCGCGCCTGCTGCAAGGCCGAAAGGCGGATCGCGCCGCGGCAATAGTCGGTGAACACTAGGAACGTGCCGCCGTACGGAATAATGCCGCCGTGCAGCGCCATGCCGTTCATCGCGGCGGCCATGCCGAATTCACGGATGCCGTAATAGATATAGCGGCCCGAATAATCGTCGGCCGTGAACGGACCGATGCCGCCCGCCTTGGTATTGTTGGAACCGGTAAGATCCGCACTGCCGCCGATGGTTTCAGCGAGCTTGTGGTTGATCTGTTCGAGCGCCATCTCGCTCGCCTTGCGGGTCGCGACCTTCTGAGGCTCGGCCATCAGCTTCTGGATGTAGCCATCAAGACTGAAGTTTGCAGGCAGATCGCCAGCCATGCGGCGCTGAAATTCCTTACGGTCGGCGCTTGCGTTGAGGCGGTCCTGCCATTCGTCGCGGGCAGTGGCCTGCGCTGCTGCGCCGGCGCGCCAGTCGGCATAAACCTGTTCAGGAATTTCAAACGGCTTCGCATCCCAGCCCAGCAACTCGCGTGCAGCCGAGATCTCGTCATCGCCCAGCGGTGCGCCGTGGGTTGCGCTGGTGCCCTGCTTGGAAGGCGCGCCCTTACCGATGACGGTGCGGCACGCGATCAGCGACGGACGCTCGTCCGCCCGAGCCTCGTCCAAAGCGCGGCGGATATCGTCGAAATCGTGGCCGTCGCAGCTGACGACGTGCCAGCCGGTCGCTTCGTAGCGGGCCTTGATGTCTTCGCTCGTCGACAGGTCGGTCGAACCGTCGATCGTGATGTTGTTGTCGTCCCACAGGACATTCATCCGGCCTAGCTTGAGGTGACCGGCAAGCCCGATGGCTTCGTGGTTGATGCCTTCCATGAGGCAGCCGTCACCGGCAATCACCCATGTCTTGTGATCGACCAGCGCGTTGCCGAATGTCGCGTTGAGCTGGCGCTCTGCAACCGCCATGCCCACTGCCATCGCAAGTCCCTGGCCCAGCGGGCCAGTGGTGCATTCAACACCGGGAAGGAGGAAGTTTTCCGGATGTCCTGCACACGGACTGCCAAGCTGGCGGAAGTTGCGAATGTCATCCATCGTCGGCTGTTCGTAGCCGGAAAGGTGCAGCAAGCTGTAGATCAGCATCGACCCATGACCTGCGGACAGCACGAACCGGTCGCGGTCAGCCCAGTCGGGTGCCTTGGGGTCGTGACGGAGATATTCGGTCCACAGCACGGTCGCAGCGTCGGCCATGCCCATCGGCATTCCGGGATGCCCCGAGTTTGCCGCCTGCACCGCATCCATGGAAAGAGCCCTGATGGCATTGGCCATCTGGACCATGCGGGCAGTGTCGATTGTCATGCTGGGTATCTCCGCGAAAGGGGTCGATTCGACGCGCGCAGACCCATCGCCAAGGGCGGCGGCAAGGTCAAGGCGGAGCGGCAAAGCATTTCCGCTGCCGAACTCTTAGGGCAAGTTATCAACAGCGCGCAGCAAACCTTTGCACCGCTTGGCCAATCTTGGTAATTCACCGGGTTATGAGTGAAGCGCGCATCGCATCGGCTGTCGACAGGATCGAAAAAGCCTTGGCCCGTATCGAAACGCAGGCCGCCTTGTCGCGTCATTCGGGGCCAAGCTCCGCGCTTGCCCAGAAGCACGAGAATCTGCGTGAACAGGTATCCGAAAGCCTCGCCGAACTCGACAATCTGATTGCAGGACTGGACCGATGAGTGAGGTAAGAGTCACCGTTGGCGACCGCAAATATACCGTTGCCTGCGGCGATGGACAGGAAGAGCGGATCGAATTTCTCGCTGGCCTGGTGGACGACAAGCTGACCGCGATGGGCGGCAACCTCACCAGCAACGAAGCCAAGAACCTGCTTTTTGCATCACTGATGCTTGCCGACGAAGTAGACGAAGCCCGCAGCAAACCTGCCCCCAGCCCGGAACCTGCTGCCTCCGCGCAGCCCCAGATTGACAACAGCGCCATCGCTGCCCGGCTGGAACGTTTGGCAACCGCATTCGAAAACGCAGCATCTGCACTTGAGGGCGGGCCTGCGGCACCCTAAGTAGGGGGCGGCGGGACTGCCCGGCACGAGCCGCATGAATATCCCTGAGGCTATAAGCAAATCTAGGGAGCTGTCCCTACCGGGTTGGCGGGTTTGTCCTGGCAATCTGGATATACGGCGCCCACCTGACGTGAACGCGTCAGAGGATTTTCCGGTAACGACCCATGGTGGTTCCGCCACTACCTGACTGGTTGGAGTAGCAATTCGGTGTCCGAAAAAACCAAGCAGGAATTGCGCCAAGCGCTGCGCACCGCACGCCGCGAGGCGGTGACCGCCCTTCCTGAAAGTATGCGCGCTCTGGTGTTCCACCGGCCGCCCGCTCCTTTGCTGGAACTGGTGCCGCTGGGCACGGTGATCGGTCTGTATCACGCCAATCCACACGAAGCGCCGCCCGCTTCTTATGCAAAATTCTTTTTCGAGCGCGGACACACGCTTGCATTGCCCCGGTTCGAAAACCGCAATTCCGCGATGCAGTTCGCGCATTTTGGCGATCCGTTCGAGGAAAGCGACCTGGAAACCGGTCCTTTCGAGCTGATGCAGCCGGCAGAAGATGCCGAGATCTGTACGCCGGACATCCTGTTTGTGCCGCTGGTTGGCTTCACCGAATCAGGACAGCGACTGGGCCAGGGTGGCGGTCACTACGACCGCTGGCTGGAAGCCAACCCGGAAACATTCGCCATCGGCCTTGGCTGGGATGGCCAGCTGGTCGACGCGATTCCGGCCGAGCCTCATGACCGCAACCTCCATGCCGTGGTCACTCCCACACGCCTTTACGGACCTTTCGCATGAGAGAAGAACCCACCTGGCGCATCCCGGTCGGCCTGATCGGCTTGCTGCTGGCGTTGCTCGTCTATGGGATCTTGATCGCGCGCTACCTTCCCGAACTGATTGGCGGCTGGCACGCATTGGTGCAGACGGTGATCTACCTGGTCCTCGGCCTGATCTGGCTGCTGCCGCTGCGCCGGTTCCTGATCTGGATGGAAACCGGAAGCTGGTCGCCGCCTCCCAAGGACGATTGACCTGAAGCCCCACGGCTCTACCCTCCCCTGATCGGCGGGAGAGGCCAATTGACAATCGATGCTGCGGCGAATGGCAATCCAGTCGCTGAAGAAGAGAAATTACCCCTGTGGCTCAAACTGGCCCACGGGTCCGGCGCTGCCGCCTTCGGCATCAAGAACAACGGCTTCGATTATTTCCTCCTGCTGTTTTACGGCACTGTCATCGGGCTGGAGCCGGGGCTTGTCGGGCTCGCCATCCTGATTGCGCTGGTGTTCGACGCATTGTCCGATCCGCTGGTCGGTTACTGGTCCGACAATCTGCGATCACGCTGGGGGCGCAGGCATCCCTTCATGTACGCTGCGGCTATTCCGGTCGCATTGAGCTATTTCTTGCTGTGGAACCCGCCGGAACTGAGCCAGGCGGGGCTGTTCCTGTACCTTACCGGTCTCGCGATCCTGATCCGCACCTTCATTACCTTTTACGAAACGCCCAGTTCGGCGCTGATTCCGGAACTCACTTCCGAATACGAAGAACGCACGAGCCTGCAATCCTACCGGCTGTTCTTCGGCTGGACCTTCGGCAGCCTGATGAGTGTCATCATGTTTGGCGCGCTCCTGACCGGACCCAAAGGACTGCTCGATCAAGATGCCTATGCGACTTACGGAGTCATCGGCAGCACGCTGATCTTTGTCGCGATCATGGTCTCTGCCGTGGGCACCCACAGCCGCATCCCGCACCTGCATCGTCCTGTAACCACCGGCGAACGGTACAGCGTGGGGCGGATTTTTCGTGAAATGATTGAAACGCTTAGCGAGCGCAGCTTCATTGCCCTGTTTTTCGCGACCGTGCTGTTTGCCATCGCCTCGGGACTGGCGGCATCACTCAACTACCTGCTGCTGACCTATTTCTGGGAGTTCACGCCTTTCGAGATATTCCTCTGGACCTGCACCGTCGTGATTTCCGCCCTGCTGGGCTTCCTGTTGGCGCCGTGGACCGTGCGCAAGGTGGGGAAGAAACGGGGCACGATTATCCTGGGCGTGCTGGCCTTTACCATCCAGCCAGCTCCCGTCCTGCTCAGGCTGGTGGGCATGATGCCTGAAAATGGCGATCCGCTGCTGTTCCCGCTGGTGGTGGGCATCAACGTGATCGATCTTGCCCTGATCATTGCCGTGCAGGCGGTGTCCTATTCGATGATCGCCGATCTGGTGGAAGCGAATCAGGTGAAGACCGGACGCAGATCGGAAGGCGTCTATTATGCCGCCATGACCTTCACGCGTAAGACCACGCAGGGGCTCGGGGTGCTGACTGCCGGGATCATCCTGTCGGGCATCGGTTTCCCTGACGGAGCAGAGCCGGGCACGGTGGATCCGGACACGGTGTGGCAACTTGGCGCATTCTACGCGCCATCATTGCTTGCCCTCTACCTGGGCGCGCTATTCTTCGTCACCCGGTACAAGATCGACAAGGACGGGCACGAAGCCAACCTGAAGCGTCTGCGCGAAGGTGCGGCCAGCCAATAAGGATCGCCCATAACGAAAAACCGGGGCCGAAGCCCCGGTTTCGCATCCGTCATAAAGAAGAATGTCCCAAGTGGCGCGAGTGACGGGACTCGAACCCGCGACCCTCGGCGTGACAGGCCGATACTCTAACCAACTGAGCTACACCCGCGCATCTAGGCGCTGTGCCTCTTGGGAGCCGCGCATCTAGGCGGCGGTCCGATTCCTGTCAATGCGCTTTTCGTCCCTTTTTTCGGTTTGTTTTCCGATACTCGCTTTTACCCGAATTTAACCAGTCGAGCGCGAGTGTGGCTGACGCATTTCCACGTGGGGCAACGGGGGAAGTTGCATGTTGCAGACGGTATTACTCGCCGCATCGCTCGCACTGCTGGGAAGCGGTGCGATCGCGGCCAAATCAGCGATCGATATCCAGTACGGATGCTATGAAGCGCCCGCACGGTAACAAGCTGACAGGGATCAGTTGACGAGTATCAGTGCTGGCGTTTCCAGAAGCTGCTTCAGCGCCTGGACGAAGCTGGCCGCATCATAGCCATCCACCACCCGGTGATCGCAGCTGATCGATATATTCATCAGCTTACGCTTCTCGATCCGTTCTCCGCCCATGCCATCTGACACGTACATCGGACGTTCGATAATCCGGTTGGGGCCAATGATGGCGACTTGCGGGCGATTGATTACCGGAGTGGTTGCGACGCCTCCTAGAGGGCCGAGCGAAGTGACGGTCAGTGTGCCATCCTCCATCTCTTCCTTCTTGGCCGTGCCATTGCGGGCAGCCTCGGCAAGCCTGCCGATTTCATTGGCGAGTTGCCACAGGTTCATGCCCTGCGCATTCTTGATCACCGGCACCATCAGTCCGGCATCGGTCTGCGCGGCCATGCCCATGTTTACAGCGCCGAAGCGCGTGACCACACCCGCCTCGTCATCATAGCGCGCGTTGATCATCGGGAAATCGGGCAGCGTCTTGCAGATTGCCGTGATCAGGAGCGGAAGGATGGTAAGCTTCGGCTTGTCACCGCGATTGGTGTTGAGCTGTCCGCGCAGCACTTCGAGATCGGTAACATCGACTTCTTCAACATAGGAAAAATGCGGGATGTTGCGCTTCGAGGCGGCCATGTTCTCGGCAATACGGCGGCGCATGCCGATGACCTTCTTCTCCTCGTCCGCACGCGCCGGTGCAGCCGGGGAATAGCCTGAAGTGTATGACAGGAACTGGTCGAGATCGCCGTGACGGATGCGTCCGTCTTCGGCAGGCTTCACCTGCCCCAGATCGACGCCCAGATCCTTGGCGCGCTTGCGCACGGCGGGCGTAGCCAGGACCTTGGCTGCGTGCGAGGGTTCCGGCGCCGGAGTGGGCGCCGGCAGCGGTTCCGGCTGTGGATCGGCAGCCAAGGCATCGTCGGCATCGCTGGCGTCCGATGTTTCGACCTCAATGCGCTCTTCGACTTCTTTCGCCTTTGGGGCGGGAGCCGCAGCCGTCTCGCTGTCCTCGGCAACGTCGTCAGGCACTTCTCCATCGACTTCGATCACGACCAGCATCGATCCGATCGAGACCATATCGCCTTCGACGCCGGCGACTTCGATGATCTTGCCATTGACCGGGCTTTCCATCGGAACGGTTGCCTTGTCGGTCATCATGTCGACGAATTCTTCGTCTTCCTGGACGGTATCGCCGACTTTCTTGTGCCACTGGACGATCTCGGCCTCGGCGATGCCTTCGCCGATGTCGGGCATATTGAAGGTGAACTTGGTCATCGCGTTACTCGCTCAGGATCTTGTCGAGGGCCTCGCCGATACGGATAGGGCCGGGGAAATAGGCCCATTCGAGACTGTGGGGATAGGGTGTGTCGAAACCGGTCACGCGTTCGATCGGGGCTTCGAGATGATAAAAACAGCGTTCCGTCACGAGCGCCGAAAGCTCCGCACCGAAACCGGCCGTGCGCGTCGCTTCGTGGACGATCAGGCAGCGGCCCGTCTTCTTCACGCTTTCTTCGATGGCTTCGATGTCGAGCGGCACGATGGTGCGAAGGTCGAGGATGTCGGCTTCGACACCCTTTTCCGCGCAGACCGCCTCGACCACGTGGACCATGGTGCCATAGGCCAAAATTGTCAGCTCTTCGCCTTCGGTCGCAAGCCGCGCCTTGCCCAGCGGGATTTTGTAGTAACCCTCTGGCACGATGCTCGCTTCGAATTTCTTCCACGGCTGCACCGGCTTGTCGTAATAGCCGGAAAACGGGCCGTTATAGATGCGCTTGGGTTCGAAGAAGATCACTGGATCATTGTCTTCGATACACGAAATCAGCAGCCCCTTGGCGTCATAGGGTGTTGCCGGAATCACCGTCTTGAGGCCGGATACATGAGCGAAGATCGCTTCCGGGCTCTGGCTGTGGGTTTGGCCGCCAAAGATGCCGCCGCCAAAAGGCGAGCGGACGGTCATTGGCGCGATGTATTCGCCGGCTGAACGATACCGCAAACGCGCAGCTTCCGAGATCAGCTGGTCGAGACCGGGATAGATATAATCCGCGAACTGGATTTCAGGCACTGGGCGAAGGCCGTAAGCCCCCATGCCCACTGCGGCGGCGATGATGCCGCACTCCGAAATTGGCGTGTCGAAAACGCGGCTCTTGCCGTATTTTTCCTGGAGCCCGGCAGTGCAGCGGAAAACACCGCCGAAATAGCCAACGTCCTCGCCCATGATAACGATATCGTCATCGCGGCTCATGGTGATGTCGAGGGCTTCGTTGATCGCCTCGATCATGTTGATACGGCGTTCTGTGCCCTGCTCCGGCGCAGCGGTTTCCTTTACCTCGGTGCTCATAGGTCGAGCCCTCCCGGAAATTTCGTCTCGCGCTCGCGGATCGCCTGTTCGCTCTGTTCCTTGAGGTGCCATGGCAGCTCTTCGAACACATCTTCGAACATGGTGCGGAACGGGTGGTGCAGGCCGTGGCCAAGGATGCCGTTGGCTTCTGCTTCCTTGGTGACTTTCTTGACGTGCTCCGCTGCCTCGAGATCCATCTTTTCCTGACGTTCCTCGTCCCATTCGCCCAGTTCGATGAGATGGTTTTTCAGGCGCATGACGGGATCGCCGAGCGGCCATTCCTCGCGTTCCTGTGCGCTGCGATAACCGCTCGGATCATCGGAGGTCGAATGCCCTTCTGCGCGGTAGGAGAAAAATTCGATCAGCGTCGGGCCGGCATTGGCGCGGGCGCGGTTGGCAGCCCAAAGCTCTGCCGCATAACAGGCGAGCGGATCGTTGCCGTCGACGCGCAGCGAGGCGATGCCGTAGCCGACCCCGCGCGCAGCAAAGGTCGACCGCTCTGCTCCGGCAAATCCGCTGAAGCTGGAAATCGCCCACTGGTTGTTCACTACGTTGAGGATGACCGGCGCGTTGTAGACGGCTGCAAACAGGCACGCGGAATGGAAATCACCCTCTGCGGTGCTGCCCTCGCCGACCCAGGTTGCCGCGATCCGGCTGTCGCCCTTGATCGCTGACGCCATGGCCCAGCCAACGGCCTGCGGTGTCTGCGTGGCGAGGTTACCGGAGATCGAGAAGAAGCTGTGCTCGCGGCTGGAATACATGATCGGCAGCTGGCGGCCCTTCAGCTTGTCACCCTTGTTCGAATAAATCTGGTTGATCATCTCGATCATGGGATAGCCGCGCTGGATCAGGATACCTTGCTGGCGGTAGCTGGGGAAAACCATATCATCGGCCGCCAGCGCCATCGAAGCGGACACGCTGGTTGCCTCTTCGCCGGTGCATTTCATGTAAAAGCTGGTCTTGCCCTGCCGCTGACCGCGGAACATGCGCTCGTCAAAGGCGCGCGTCATGGCCATGTGGCCCAGCATTGTGCGCAGCGTTTCAGGATCAAGCTTCGGGTCCCAGGGACCATGCGCCTTGTTGTCTTCGCCCAGCACACGCACGAGGCCAAATGCAAGGTCCTGCATCTGATGCGGATCGCATGCCTCGTCTGGCCGCGCCTGCGCGCCGGCCTCGGGCACATCGATATGGGAGAAGTCGACCGTATCACCCGGCCGGAACTTGGGTTCGGGGACGTGCAGCGATAGGGCCGGACGGTTATCGCCCGCCTTGCCGGCTGCCCGATCACCCTCGGAAGGGGGCCTGTCGGCCATAAACTCTCTCCAGACGCAATCTTACGCTTGCGCGTTATTTTATTTCACGCAGGCGAAACGGTCAAGTGAGGGCCGGATCAAACCGCGACGGGCGCCTTGATGGGCCCGTGCGGCGTGTAGTCCTGAACCGCGAAATCCTCAATGCGATAGTCGAAGATAGAGGCCGGACGCCGCAGAATCTCAAACGTCGGATGGCCCTGGGGTTCCCGTGAAAGCTGTTCTTCCACAAGGTGTTCATGGTTGAGATACAGGTGCGTATCACCGCCCATCCACACAAATTCGCCCGCTTCCAGTCCCGCTTGCTCTGCCAGCATCCTTTGCAGGAGCGCAGCCGACCAGAGATTGAACGGCAGCCCCAGCGCGACATCGCAGCTGCGCTGATAAAGCAGTCCGTTCAACCGACCCTCGGAGACATGGAACTGGTAGGTCTTGTGACACGGCGGCAATGCCATCGAATCGAGTTCGGCAACATTCCAGCCCTCGATAATGTGACGCCGGCTTCCGGGATTATTCTTCAGCGATTCGACCAATTCAGCAATCTGGTTGATGCCCTGCCCTTGCCTGAATGACCCGTCCGCCTGTTTTTCATAGGTCGGCCAATCGACCCATTGCTTACCGTATACGGGGCCAAGATCGCCCCATGTTGCCGCGAATGCTTCATCGTCGGCAATGCGCTGGACAAAGTCATCCAGCGCAATTTCATCACCCGTTTCCTTCACGTAGCGCGCGTGCGGCCACTCGTTCCAGATCTTCACGCCCTGCTGGACCAGCGGGCGGATATTGGTGTCGCCGGTCAGGAACCACAGCATCTCGCGCGTGGCGGTTTTCCAGTAGACGCGCTTGGTCGTGATGAGCGGCATCGAGCCGCCCGCCAGATCAAAGCGCAACATGGCGCCAAAGACCGAGCGCGTACCGATTCCCGTCCGGTCGCGGCGTTCATCGCCTTCGCGCCAGATACGGCGCATGAGGTCGAGATATTGCTGTTCGTAATGCTGGTGTGACACGCTTGGTCCCCTATCCCTATTTTCCGCCAAATGCCCGCTTGCACGCTCCGCAATCCACACCTATAGGGCGCGCCTTGCTTCGCACCCGTAGCGTTTATTCACTGCGGGCCGATCCGGTCGGGGAGTAGCTCAGCCTGGTAGAGCACTGTCTTCGGGAGGCAGGGGCCGGAGGTTCGAATCCTCTCTCCCCGACCAATTTCGGTGTGCCTGCGTGATCGCAGCGCACATTCTCAACATTTGTTTGAAACCCCAGCGCGCCTGCCTCGTTCAAGGCGCATGGCATCTCATTCCGTTTTGTTCGTCTGTCTCGGCAATATCTGCCGGTCACCGCTGGCCGAGGCCGCTTTTCGCCGCGAGGCAGAGGCTGCTGGTCTCGACGTGGAAGTCGATAGCGCCGGGACTGCAGACTATCATGTCGGCCGTCCGCCGGATCCGCGCAGTGTCGAACAGGCCAGCAGCGCCGGCATAGATATTTCGCACTATCGCGGCCGTCAGCTTACGCAAGATGACTTCCACCGCTTCGACTTCATCCTCGGGATGGACCGTTCGAACATGCAGGACATTGCCTTGCGCGATCCGGGCGACGGCAAGGCCAGAACGGCCATGCTGCTCGACATCGTACCCGGCCAGGAAGGGCGCGAAGTCGGCGATCCTTATTATGGCGGCGCTGACGGGTTCGGCGTGACCTGGAACGAGGTCGATGCAGGCGCAAAAGCATTGGTTGCGATACTGATCTCAGACAATGCCTGATGACGACAAGCGCCGCGCGCGCTCCGTTCCTTCTTCCCGGATTGGCAGGCTTGCAGGCTTCGGCGGCCTTGCCAGCGGCATGGTCGCAGGTGCGCTGGGCGAAGGCGCGCGCAGGCTGGCAGCAGGCGAGCGGCCCAGCATGGACCAGATGCTGCTGACACCCGGCAACGCAAAACGCGTCGCCGACCGCCTGGCCCACATGCGGGGGGCGGCGATGAAGCTGGGTCAGATGATTTCGATGGACGCAGGCGATGTCCTGCCGCCCGAACTGTCCGCCATTCTGTCACGTCTGCGCGAACAGGCCGATTTCATGCCTCCCCGCCAGCTCGACAAGGTCTTGGCGGAGCAGTGGGACAAGGACTGGCGCCGGCAGTTCCGCCGGTTCGAGCCGCGACCGATTGCCGCCGCATCGATCGGTCAGGTTCACAAGGCGCTGACCCGCGACGAGCGTCATCTGGCGATCAAGGTCCAGTATCCCGGCGTGGCACAGAGCATTGAATCCGATGTCGATAATGTCGCCGGCTTGCTTCGCATGACCGGCTTGCTCCCCCAAGAACTCGACATTGGCCCCATGCTGGCTGCGGCCAAGGAACAGCTGCGCGAGGAGGCGGATTACGAGCGCGAAGGCCGCATGATGCAATGCTATGCCGAGCTGCTGAAGGACGATGATCGCTTCGTCATTCCCGAGCTCCATCCCGACCTGACACGGCCGCATATCCTCGCGATGAGTTTCGAGGAAGGTCGCCCGATCGAAGCACTTGCCGAAGAACCGCAGGAAGTGCGCGACAGGATCTTTTCCAACATGATCGAACTCGTGGGGCGCGAGCTGTTCGACTTCGGCTTCATGCAGACGGATCCCAACTTCGCCAATTACCGCTACCGCGCGGATACCGGGCAGATCGTGCTGCTGGATTTCGGTGCAGCCAGAACGGTGGCTCCGAAAGTCGCCGCCCATTATCGCAGCTTGCTGGAAGCGGGTCTTGCCCAGGACCGCGACAGAGTCCGCGAAGAAGCGATTGCCGCCGGGTTTATCGCTCCTCAGGCGGTAGAGCGTCACCCGGACCGCATCAACCGCGCCATCGATATCGTGGTGACCGAGATTGCGCGCGATGACCGGCTCGACTTCGGCGACCGCGCCTTCGTGGCGGAAATACGTGACGAGGTCATGCCCATCGCGAAGGACAAGGCAAGCTGGCACCTGCCCCCTCCCGAAACGCTGTTTGTCCAGCGCAAGGTGAGCGGAACAGCACTGCTTGGCGCCAAACTTGGCGCACGGGTTGATGTACGCGGGATCGTGTCACGGATTTTGACGGAGACTGCGTGAGCGATCTGGCGACAGCGATCGAAACAATCTGCGGGTCTCGCGTCTCCCGGTTTTATCGGTTTCCTGGCGGAAATATTTCGGGTGCGGCCCGTGTGGTACTCGAGGATGGCCGCACTGTGGTCGCGAAAACTGGTCCGGTTGTCGACGTAGAAGCCGGGATGCTGCGCGAACTCGAACGCGCTTCCACGCCTTCACCCAAGGTCCTGGGAATAGAAGATCAGGTTCTCGTGATCGAAGATCTACCCACTTCGGGAAGTCTGACGGATGCGTGGGATAGTCTTGCCGAAGCACTGCACGGGCTGCGCGGCCTGAGTGGCGAGAAGTATGGTTGGCACCAGAACTACGCACTGCGCCACGTGACCGTCGAGAATACGCATTGTTTAAACTGGGCAGAATTCTGGGCCGAGCGACGGCTGCGTTGCCACGTGCCGCACCTCGAGACCATCCTCGGGTCGCGGGTCACGCAGTTAGCGGATGCAATGCCAGGCATCCTCCCATCCCATCCGCAGGCGGTGTTCGTGCACGGAGATTTATGGGGTGGAAACATACTGGCCGACGGCGGCAAGATCAGCGGTCTGATCGACCCTTGCGCGTATTATGGTCATGATGAAGTCGATGCTGCATCGCTGACCGTATTCGACGATCCCCCGGACCGCTTCTTCGATGCGCTGGAATTGGGTCACGGTTGGCGTGAACGTCAACCTGCCTACCGGCTATGGATGTGGCTGCTTCACGTGCGCCTGTTCGGTGACAGCTATCGGCCCGCAGTGGAACGCGAACTGGATGCGCTGGGTTTCTAGCCCCCGCGCAAAGTCTTCACGCCGAAATCCCGTTCGAACAGATAGAGCAGCGTTCGCGCAGCCTCTCCGCGCTTGCCTTCAAGGCCGCCGTCACGCTCCATCAAAAGGCGCGCATCATCATGCGCCATGGGCAAAAGTTCCGTGATTTGCTCGAAGCTGGCAATGGTGAACGGTGTATCGCCCGACTGGCGCGTGCCGAGCAGCTCGCCTCCACCCCGCAGTCGAAGGTCTTCTTCGGCGAGCAGGAAGCCATCCTGTGTCTCGCGCATCAGGGACAGCCGCTTTTGCGCCGTTTCGGAAAGCGTCTCCCCGTGGAGGAGGACACAAAAGGATTTCTGGCTTCCCCGGCCAACACGCCCGCGCAGCTGGTGGAGCTGCGCCAGACCAAAGCGTTCTGCCTGTTCGATGACCATCAGCGTGGCGTTAGGAACGTCCACACCGACTTCGATGACGGTGGTCGCAACCAGCAGCTTTGCCTGTCCGCTGGCGAACCTTTGCATCGCTGCGTCCTTAAGCTCCGGCGTAAGCTGGCCGTGGACCATGACAACATCATCGCCGAACCGTTCTTTTAAGGAAGCATAGCGAGCTTCGGCGGCGGCAATATCCTCGGGCCCATCCATTTCGCGGACCATGGGACAAACCCAGTAAGCCTGCCGTCCCTCCGAAATTTGCGCTGCCAGCCGCTCTACCAGTGCAGGCAGCTTGTCTTGGCCCATAACGACCGTATCGATCGATTGCCTGCCGGGCGGCAATTCATCCAGCTTGCTCACGTCGAGCTCGCCGTATTGTGCCAGAGTCAGGGTGCGCGGGATCGGGGTTGCGGTCATGGCGAGCACGTGCGGGGCGCGTTTGCCCTTACTAGCCAGCATAAGCCGCTGCCCTACACCAAATCGGTGCTGTTCGTCGATCACCACCATCGCGAGGTTTCGGTAGGCAACCTTCTCCTGGAAAATTGCGTGAGTGCCCACGATTATATCGATGCTGCCGTCGAGCATTCCCATCAGCGTGGCTTCGCGCACCTTGCCCTTGTCGCGCCCGGTCAGCAGCGCGACCTGCGCACCGGTCGGTTCTGCCATCCGGCGCAGGCTTTCATAATGCTGTCGGGCCAAAATTTCGGTCGGGGCGAGCAGCGCCGCCTGTGCGCCGGCTTCCACCGCAATCAGCATCGCTTCCAGAGCAACCACTGTCTTGCCCGCGCCAACATCGCCTTGAAGCAGGCGCAGCATCGGAGCTTCTTGCGCCATGTCGCCTTCGATCTCGGCAATCGAACGCTTTTGCGCGCCCGTCAGCGGGAACGGCAGCTCCAGCTTGCCGCGGTAGCTGCCATTGCCGACCAGCGGCTGGCCCTTGCGTTTGCGATTGTCCGCCCGAACCAGCATCAGCGCGAGGCTGTTGGCGAGCAGTTCGTCATAGGCCAAGCGGTCGCGTGCGGCCTTGTGCTCTCCCTTGTGAGCAAGCTGCATCGCATCGCGCCAGGCTGGCCAATCTTCTTTCGCGACCTGTGTCGGCTCGATCCACTCGGGTAGCTCTGGGCACCGCGCGAGCGCCTGCGTCACCAACCCTGCAATCCTGGGCTGCGTCAGCCCTTCCGACAATCGGTAGACCGGCTCGCACAATCTCTGGAGCGTGTCGCCGCCTTCTTCCACAATGTGATCGGGATGGACGATCTGGAGCATGTCGCCATACCGCTCCAGTTTCCCCGCGACCCACCGCGTTTCGCCCACCGGAAGCTGTTTCTTCGCTGTGTAGGACGCGCGCCCGAAATAGGTGATGGTGAGTACGTTGCCGATGCTGTCCTGCGCCAAAACCTGGTACGGAGCGCGCGGTGAACGGCCACCGCGATGTTCGGTCACGGTCAGGCGTACGACGATGTTTTCACCCTCGCCCGCCTCGTCGATTGTCTCGACCGCACGGCGCGAAACGAAGCGCTCGGGCAGGTGATAGGCAACATCCCTGATGCGGGTCAGCCCTAGCTTGCCCAGAGGTTTCTTCAGCTTCGGCCCCACGCCTTCCAGCGTGTCGGTTTCGGCAAACAGGGGGTTGAGCACGTCGGGCCGCATAGTGAGATGCGCTATAGCTGCTTGCGCGCATTTGGCGAGTGCCCTACCCGCCCATTCATGCCTGAATTACTCACTTTCGATGGCCGCAAGCAGCGCGCCCGCTTCCGTGCCTGGCACCGCGGCACCCGCGAGGCCGACTACATGATCGGCGGTTTCTACGATCGCTACCACGAAGGCTGGGGCGCTGAAGAACTGGCCTGGTTCGAGGCACTGCTCGAAGAAGACGATGTCGATGTCATGGCCTGGGCGCTCAAGACACAGCCCACTCCGCCGCGCTTCCAGGGGGCGCTGATGGAGAAGATGCAGGAACTCGACTACGTCGATATTCCTCGCTGAGGCCGCAATAGTGCGTTGACGGGAACACGCGGCGCGCTATCGCGCTGTCCCTTCAATGCCCGATCTCTCCCGTATCCTCAAAGCAAGCCAGCCGCTGACGCTGGCACAAGTCGCCCGCGGCGCCCAGCCGATGGTCATGGCGGACCTCGCGCGCGCCAGCACCGGACGCGCGGTTTTCATCGCGCCGGACGATGCGGCCATGCGCGCAATCACCGACGCCGCGCATTTTTTCGCGCCCGAGCTGGAGGTCATCGAATTTCCGGCATGGGATTCGCTTCCCTATGACCGCGCAAGTCCGGCCCTGTCTATCAGTGCAAAACGCCTCGCTGCGCTGCACCGCCTCCAGACCGGCAAAGCCAAGGCGCAGTTGGTCGTTACCACGGCCAACGCCGTCCTTCAGCGCGTCCTCACACCATTCCGAATTCGCGAAAGCGTGCGCGAATTCAAACCCGGAACCGAGATTGGGCGCGAAAGCCTTGCGGCACTGCTCCAGCGGCAGGGCTACAGCCGAACCGATACCGTGATCGACAAGGGTGAATATGCCATCCGCGGCTCGATCGTGGACGTATTCCCGAGCGGTATGGACGAGGCGCTGCGGCTCGACTTCTTTGGCGACGAGCTGGAGAGCCTGCGCAGTTTCGATCCCAACACCCAGATGAGCACCGGGCGGCTGCAATCACACCTGCTCCTGCCCGCCAGCGAAGCGCTGCTGGACGAAGATAGCATCAAGCGTTTCCGCAGCCGATACCGCGAAATGTTCGGCGCGAACGCGACGCAGGACCCGCTGTACGAAGCAGTCAGCGAAGGGCGCAGACTGGCAGGGATGGAACATTGGCTTCCCCTGTTCGAGGAGCGTCTGACCACGATTTTCGATCATCTTGGCGATGATGATCTCGTGGTCATCGACCAGGCATCGCTCGCTGCGGCGGAAGAGCGTATCGGTGATGTGTCCGATTATTACGAACAGCGCACGGCAACCACCGGTCAGGCCAAGGGCAATTACCGCCCGCTCAAGCCCGACACGCTGTTCCTGACGGAAACCGAATTCAAATCCGCGCTCGCAAAAGCCCCTGCGCACCGCGCGACACCGTTTGACGAGCCGGAGAGCGATACCGTCATCGCCTTCGGTTTTCGTTCCGGCCGCGATTTCGCCCCCGAGCGTGCGCGCGGCGACAATGTCTACCCGGTGCTTGCCGATCACCTCAAGGCGCTGGGTAAATCGGGCAAACGTCCACTGCTGGCAGCCTATTCCGCCGGCAGCCGCGCCCGTATCGCATCGATTCTCGAGGAAGCTGGCCAACCAGTCGCGCTGGCCGATACCTGGCAGGAAGCGCTCGGCCTGTCTGCCAAGGGCAAACCGGCGGCCATGGTGCTGCCGCTCGAAGCCAGTTTCGCCAATGACGAGATGGAGCTGCTCACCGAGCAGGATATCCTTGGCGACCGGCTCGTCCGCCGCAAGAAAAAGCGCAAGGATGCCGACGCTTTCCTTGCCGAGTTGCAGGCGCTCAGCGTTGGCGATCTGATCGTCCATACCGAACACGGCATTGGCAAATACCTCGGCCTGGAACCCATCGCGGTAGGCAAGTCGAAGCATGACTGCGTGCAGCTTGAATATCGCGGCGGCGACAAGCTGTTTATCCCTGTCGAAAATATCGACGTTCTCAGCCGCTATGGCTCATCGGAAGACTTGGTCCAGCTGGACCGGCTCGGCGGCGAAGCATGGCAGAAGCGCCGCGCTCGCCTGAAGGAACGCATCCGCGAAATCGCGGGCGAACTGACGCTGGTGGCCGCGCAGCGCGCGCTCAAGAAAGCGCCCGTGCTGGAGGTTGAGGAAGGCCCGTACAACCAGTTCCTCGACCGCTTCCCTTGGGAAGAAACCGACGATCAGGAACGCGCCATTGCCGATGTCCTGTCCGATCTGGAAAGCGGCAAACCGATGGACCGCCTCGTCTGCGGCGACGTCGGCTTCGGCAAGACCGAAGTGGCTCTGCGAGCGGCGTTTGTCGCGGCCATGAACGGCCAGCAAGTCGCGGTTGTCGCGCCGACTACCTTGCTCGCTCGCCAGCATTTCCAGAACTTCAGCGAACGCTTTCACGGGTTCCCCCTGAAGATCGGGCGTCTGTCGCGCCTCGTCTCGAGCAAGGAGATGAAGGAAACGCGCGAAGGCCTTGAGAAAGGCGATATCGACATCGTCGTCGGTACCCATGCAATCCTTTCGAAGAACACCAAGTTCAAGGACCTTGGCCTGGTCATTGTCGACGAGGAACAGCGCTTCGGCGTCACGCATAAGGAAAAGCTGAAACAGCTGCGCGCCGATGTGCATATGCTGACGCTGACCGCCACGCCCATCCCGCGCACATTGCAGATGGCGATGACTGGCCTGCGCGAACTATCGACCATCCAGACCCCGCCTGTCGACCGGCTCGCCGTGCGGACTTATGTCATGGAGTGGGACGATATGGTGATGCGCGAAGCACTGCTGCGCGAACACCACCGCGGCGGGCAAAGCTTCATCGTCGTGCCGCGCATTTCCGATATGGAAGCGGTGTCTGACTGGCTCCACGAACACGTGCCCGAGGTGAAGTTCATTGCAGCCCACGGCCAGATGTCCGCCGGCGAAATCGAAGAACGCATGAGCGCGTTCTACGAAGGCAAATACGAGGTCTTGCTGGCCACGACCATCGTCGAGAGCGGGCTCGACCTTCCAAGCGCGAATACGATTATCATCCACCGTGCCGACATCTTCGGCCTTGCCCAGCTGTACCAGCTGCGCGGACGGGTCGGCCGCGCCAAGCTGCGCGCCTATGCCTACCTCACCTACGAAAAAGACACCCAGCTGTCCGAGGTCGCGGAAAAGCGCCTTAAGGTGCTCGGCGACCTCGATAGTCTTGGAGCAGGCTTCCAGCTCGCCAGCCACGATCTCGATATTCGCGGTGCAGGTAACCTCTTGGGCGACGAGCAATCTGGCCATATCCGCGAAGTTGGGTTCGAGCTTTACCAATCGATGCTGGAGGACGCCATTCTGGCAGCCAAGGCCGGCGAACTTGGTCTTGAACCCAGGCGCGAAACGGTCAGCCCGCAGATTACGGTAGATGCTCCGATCATGGTTCCGGAAGAATACGTCCCCGACCTCGCTGTGCGCATGGCGCTGTATCGCCGCCTCAACGATGCCGAAAACCAGGGCGAGATCGAGGCTTTGGCAGCCGAAATGATCGACCGCTTCGGCCCCCTACCTTCGGCGACGGAAAATCTCATCCGCCTGATCCAGATCAAGCTGCAGGCGATCGAGGCGAATATCGCCAAGATCGATGTCGGCGCGGCAGGAACGCTTGTTACCTTCCATCAGGATGATTTCGCCGACGGACCCGGCCTGATCGCTTATGTCGACAGGCTCAAAGGCACCGCCAAGCTGCGTCCCGACATGAAGCTGGTCATCAGCCGTGCCTGGAATTCTCCCGAGAGCCGTCTCAACGGCCTGTTCCAGCTAACGAAGGGCTTGTCGTCGATCGCCCGCAAGGCGAAAAAGCGCGACGCTGCCTAGGCTTGGACGAGACTAAGGAAATCCGCCGCCTGCATCGGCTTTGACCGCAGGAAGCCTTGGTAGTACTCGCACCCTTCCGCGGCGCAGAAATCGCGTTGCTCGGCCGATTCCACGCCTTCCACCAAGACGCTTAGCCCAAGCGCACGGGCCATACCCATAATAGCGCGAAAAACCGCCTGGTCGCGTTCGTCATCAATGACGCCTTCGACCATCGAACGGTCCAGCTTGATGCAGTCGAGCGGCAGCACCTTCAGATAGCGAAAATTGCAGAAGCCCGCGCCGAAATCATCGAGTGCGACGCGGCAATCGAGCATCTTGAGCTGGTCGAGGACGCTGCTGACCCGGTCGAGATCGCCTAGCAGGACCTGCTCCACGATTTCCAACGTAACCCGGTCCATCGGGAAGCCGATACGCTCGGACAATCGGGCAAACTCCAGCGCGAAGTTTTCGACGGCGAGGTCGGCTGGCGTAATGTTGAGAGAGAGCCGCAGATCGCCGGGCCAGTGCATCGCGCCTTCCAGTGCCCGCTGTGCGATATGGCGGGACAAATGCGCGACATGATCCGCCCGTTCGGCGATCTGGAACAACGAAGCGGCACCCATGCGGCCAACCACCGGATGATGCCAGCGCGCCAGCGCCTCCGCCCCGATCAGCCGGTCATCCTCGAGAGAATATTGCGGCTGGTAGAGTATTTCGATTTCGTCGCGGTCAATCGCGGCGAGCAGATCGGCCTCCAGCTCGTGATTGGACCGTTTCCCGGCGGCGATGATGCCGCTCGACCAGGCGATACGGGATCCTGCCGCCTGCCGGGTGCGTGCCGCGACGTCGGACAGCCGGTCAAGCATCGTGTCGGCATCGTCGTTCTCGCTCGCCCGCATCAAGGCAAGGCGCGGCCACAGGCGCAGGTTCGCGCCGCCTTCAGGATTGGCAATCGGGCACGCAATCGCATCCGCCAAGGCCTCAGCCAGCCATTGCCAGCGCTCCCGGCTGCATTCCTCGCGCGCCAGCAACATGAAGTTACCGCCGTTGAGGCGTGCGGCTAGCCACACACCGCTCTCAAGTTCGTCGGCGGCAAAATGACCGATGCGCTGGGCAATTTCGACCAAGGCCACGTCGCCAGCACTTTCGCCGAATGCCACGTTTACGGTGTCGATCCGGCCAATCGTCACAAGCATTGCGTGAATGGGGCAAGTACCCTCGCGTCCCGGCCAGTCATTCTGCCACTGCGCAACCGTTCGGCGCAATTGCGCCGGGTCGGCCAAGCCGGTCAGAATGTCTTTGGTTTCGTCCATGTCCGTACCGATAGCGTGACCCATGAGGATTGCTTATCCCCACTCTCTGGAAAATATGCCACTTTTTCTGCATTTGTTGCCAAATGGGACGTCGAGCAATACTGGTTCGCAGCAAGGTCACGCCAATTGGGCGGACGCAGGACGGGACAGGCAATGGGCGAATTTAGCCGACTGGCACTGCTGGTCTCGGATTCCGAACGGGCTCACCAAGCCGCGGAGGAGGTCTTTCGCCCCCTGGCCGACTGGGTGCCGCTGGAAGAAGCAGACGCTGCGGTCGTCTTGGGCGGCGATGGCTTTATGCTGCAAAGCCTGCATTCCATGCTCGATGCGGACCGGATCATTCCGGCCTACGGCGTGAATTTGGGCACCGTAGGCTTCCTGATGAACCGCAATCGCCAGCCCGAAAAGCTGCTTGCGCGCATTGCCCGCGCCAAGGAACTCCACATCAGCCCGCTGACGATGGAAGCGGTAACGCAGGACGGCCACACGCAAAGATTCTGCGCGATCAATGAAGTGTCGTTGCTGCGTGAAACCCGGCAGACAGCCAAGATCGAAGTATCGGTCGACAACAAGGTCCGGATCAAGGAACTGGTCTGCGATGGTGTCCTGCTGTCGACCCCTGCCGGATCGACGGCCTACAATTTGTCTGCGGACGGGCCGATCCTTCCGCTGGATTCGCAGCTGTTCGCGCTCACCCCGATTTCCGCCTTCCGCCCGCGCCGGTGGAAGGGAGCCATCCTACCGGACCGCAGCTGTGTGACCTTCCGTGTCCTCGAATCCGAAAAACGTCCGGTCGCAGTCGTTGCCGATCAACGCGAACTGAGAGACGTGGCAGAGGTTAGGCTGGAAATCGCCCGCGACAAGGCGCTCACCCTCCTGTTCGACCCGGGCCACACCCTGGATGAGCGCATTGTCGCGGAGCAATTCCAGGTCTGAATTTAGCCGATCGCGCTCACCTGCCCGATTTTTTGCAAAACCCTGCTTGCCAAAGCGAAATGCCGCCCATATAGGCGCACCCCTGCCGTACCGGCTGCTCCCCGATAGCTCAGCGGTAGAGTAGGTGACTGTTAATCACTTGGTCGTTGGTTCGAATCCAACTCGGGGAGCCACTTTTCTTTTACATTCCGGTAAGTAGGCGCGCGCCCACCCACGCGGTGAGTGCCGCCGTGCCCCAGCGTATCCAGCGCTGCGGCAGGTATTTAAGTGCCAGCAGGCTGCCGATCTGTCCGGCGATCGCTACGCAAACCAGCAACGGCAGGCCGATCTCGATCGCCGCGGCGAAGCGCCCTTCTCCTCCCTTGAGGATCTGGCCCGCAAGGCCGAACAGCGAATTGACGAGAATGAACAGGCTCGCCGTCGCCGCAATCGCTCGCGCTGAATTCCAGCGCACGAGATGGAGCAACGGGGCCAGGAAGATGCCTCCGCCAATGCCGACTATCCCGGCGAGGAATCCCAGCGGAGCAGCCACGAACGGCGCGAATTTCGCGAGGCGCGAAGGTTCACCCCCCTCGCCGCGCACGGGCAGGAGCATGGTGAGCGCTGTCAGCACCAAAGCCCCACCGAGCAGCAGCAGGAAGGTGCTTTCTCCGACAGGTGTCAGGCCGCCGAGAAATGCAGCCGGCGCAGCAATGGCTGTCAGCGTGAACGCTCCGCGCCAAGGTGTGACCCCGGCACGGCCAAATCGAACGGTACTTCCCGCGACAACGACGATGTTGCACGCCAACGCGATCAGCGGGAGGATGCGGTAATCCACTCCGGACAGGGCCAGCAAGGCATTGTAAGTTGAACCGCCGCCAAAACCGACACTCGCATAAAGCAGCGCCGTGATGAAGAAAGCGATCAGGAGCGCAGCCATGCCACAACCTAGACCGTGCATCGCGGCGCTACTAGTCTAACCAGCAGGGGGAACTGAAAATGCGAGCGGAAGATGTCGAGCTTGGGAGCGAACTCACTCCTTCGCGGCAGGAAGAGTGGCGGACCTTCGGCGATATTACTGCGGATGCCTTCCGCAACGATCCCTTCAATCTGTGGCTGTTTCGCAAGTTTGCCGGGATCAAGGCCCTGTTCCGTCACCAAGCCCGCCGGATATATCTCCCGCGCGGCTTCGCGTACCGTCTGGGGGACGAAGGGGCCTGCATGTGGGCGATGCCCGGCACCGATACGCAGTTCACCTTCGCCGATTACGCGATATTTGCCGTGCCAACATTGCTGACCTGCGGACCCGGTGCAGTCTCGCGCGCAATCGCGACGGGCGAAGCGATGGAACAGGCACACCCCAACTTCCCGCACGCTTACCTCTTCAGCATCGGAGTGCGGCAAGCAAGTCAGGGCAAGGGAATGGGGCGCAAGCTGATCCAGCCAGTGCTAAATGCGTGCGACCGCGCCAATATGCCTGCCTATCTTGAGAATTCGAACCCGGCCAATGCCGGCTTCTACGCCAGCTGCGGGTTCGAGCAGACTGGCGAAATCAAGCCGACCGATGACGCGCCGCCGTTGATACCGATGGTACGCCAGCCCCGCCGCCTCTGACAGCGGGGCTGAGCTAAATCAGGCCTTGGCGCTGACCGAGCCGTGGCAGTGCTTGTATTTACTGCCTGAACCGCACGGACACGGCGCATTACGGCTGATTTCCATGCCGGCAAACGGGTTTTCGCCCGCACCCGCCCCGCCCGGACTAGCGGCCGCGCGGGGGCTACCCGCGAGCGATCCGAAAAGTTCTGCTCGCTCCGCCGAACCGTCACCGTCGTCGGAATTATCGATGCCGGTAAGTGGATCGATATGGCCGGTCAGGAAGTCCGGCAGTTCCGGAAGTTCGACTTTGGGCAGCGGAGCGGGTTCTGCCAATTCGATACGCAGCAGCTTGGCGGTCACGTCCACGCGCAGACCTTCGAGCATGCGTTCGAACAAGGCGAATGCCTCCTGCTTGTATTCGTTGATCGGCTGCTTCTGCGCATGGGCGCGGAGCCATACCACCTGACGCAACGCATCGAGGGTGGAGAGGTGTTCCTTCCACTGGTGGTCGAGTTCCTGCAGCAGCAGGCTCTTCTCGATACGGCGCCATAGGCCAGCGTCAGCCTTGGCGATCTTCTGCTCCATACGGGCGTCGGCCTCGGCGACGATCCGTTCTTCGATCAGTTCAGGCTCGATCTGGTCTTCCTGCAGCCATTCCTCATAGGGGAACGTCATGCCGAAGGTTTCGTCGAGGCGCGTCTTCAGTCCTTCGATGTCCCATTGTTCGGGGTAGGATCCCGGCGGGCAATGTTCGGAGACGATGGCATTGATGGCGTCATGGCGCATATCGACGACCACATCGTCCACGGCCTCGCTATCCATGATTTCCGAGCGCTGTTCGTAGATGACCTTGCGCTGGTCGTTCATCACGTCATCGTATTGGACGACCTGTTTGCGGATTTCGTAGTTGCGCGCCTCGACCTTCTTCTGGGCGGTCTCGATGGCTTTTGACAGCCACTTGGAGCCGATGGCTTCACCGTCTTCCAGGTTCGAGTTCATCATGCGTGAGAACAGCGTGTCGGGGCCGAAGATGCGGAGAAGATCGTCTTCGAGACAGAGGTAGAAGCGCGACAGGCCCGGGTCACCCTGACGGCCGGCGCGGCCGCGCAGCTGGTTATCGATCCGGCGGCTTTCGTGGCGCTCGGTACCAAGTACGAACAGGCCGCCAGATTCGAGCACTTTCTTGCGCTCTTCGGCGACCTCTTCCTTGATCCTGGCGATAGCAGCGTCACGCTCTGGCCCTTCGGGCATCTCGGCGAGTTCTTCTTCGACGCGGAATTCGACGTTGCCGCCCAACTGGATGTCAGTACCCCGGCCCGCCATGTTTGTGGCGATGGTGACTGCACCGGGACGGCCTGCCTGCGCCACGATGTGCGCTTCACGCTCGTGCTGGCGCGCGTTGAGCACTTCGTGGACAACGCCTTCCTTTTCGAGGAACTGGCTCAAGAGTTCCGACTTTTCGATCGAGACCGTACCGACCAGCACCGGCTGGCCGTTGTCGTGCTTCTCCTTGATCGCCTTGGCGATGGCGGCAAACTTGTCGAGCGTGTTCTTGTAGAATTCATCGTCTTCGTCGATGCGTTCGACGGGAACATTGGTCGGGATCTCGACCACGTTCATCTTGTAGATGTCCCAGAATTCTGCCGCTTCCGTGGCCGCTGTACCGGTCATGCCGGACAATTTGGGATACATGCGGAAATAGTTCTGGAAAGTGATCGAGGCCAGCGTCTGGTTCTCCGGCTCGATCTTCACGCCTTCCTTGGCTTCGACTGCCTGATGCAGACCGTTGGACCAGCGGCGTCCGTCCATCATGCGCCCGGTAAACTCATCGATGATGACGACTTTTTCGTCCTTCACGATGTAGTCCGTATCCTTCTTGAACATGATGTTGGCCTTGAGAGCCTGGTCAAGATGATGGACGACCTGCGTGTTCTCGACATCGTAGAGGTTGTCGGTCTCGAGGAGGCCGGCTTGCTTCAGCTTTTCCTCGATCGCGTCAGTGCCCTCTTCAGTCCAAGTGATGTTCTTGGTTTTCTCGTCGGCATCATACCATTCCGCGTCGAGATCCTTCACGATCGCGTCGATCGAGGCATAAAGGTCCGACTTGTCTTCGGTCGGACCGGAAATGATCAGCGGGGTCCGCGCTTCGTCGATGAGGATGGAATCGACTTCGTCGATTACCGCGAAATTGAACGGACGCTGCACCATCTGGCCGCGCTCGTGCTTCATGTTGTCACGCAGGTAATCGAAACCGAATTCGTTGTTCGTACCGTAAGTGATGTCGGCGCCATAGGCATCGCGGCGTTCCATCTCGCTCAGGTTCGGCACGATCACGCCAATGGTCAGGCCCAGGAACTGGTGGAGACGCCCCATCCACTCGGCATCGCGGCTGGCGAGGTAATCGTTGACGGTGATTACGTGGACACCCTTGCCCTCGATAGCGTTGAGATAGGTTGCCAGTGTCGCAACCAGCGTCTTGCCTTCGCCGGTGCGCATTTCGGCGATCTCGCCGCGATGGAGGACAACGCCCCCGACCATCTGCACATCGAAATGCCGCATCCCGAGAACCCGGACCGACGCTTCGCGTACGGTGGCAAATGCTTCGGGCAGGATATCGTCCAGAGTGCTGCCATCCTGGAGCATGGCGCGAAACTTGTCAGTCTGCGCCCTCAGTTCATCATCCGAAAGGTCCTTAATTTGCGGCTCCAGCGCATTGACTTCATTGACGATTTTGCCGATCGACTTGACGTAACGATCGTTGGATGAGCCGAAAAGCGACTTGGCGACAGTCTTGAACATGATGGGTTGATTGCCTCGAATACGAGTAAACAGGGGAGCCTGTCTGGATAGACTCTAGGCGTGCATTGAAGAACGCCGATGTATGGAAAAATGCCCGCGCACAACGATGGTGCCGGGCAGGAAACTGGTTATTTCAGACGGGCGCTATTCGAAAGCGCGGTCTGGACCGAACATGACGGTGGGGATGTAGATCGTGACCGGCTGCTGTTTCTTGCAGGGGGTCATCTTGTCCGTGCGGGACTTCTGCTTGCGCTGCTTGTCTTCACAAGCGTTCTGCGCGTCCTTCGCATCGTCGGGATCGGCACGCTGTTCCACACCGATGCGGACATTGTTGTCATACGCCTGCGCAGGCACGCCAACGGCCGTAAGGCCAGTCAGGAGTGCAAGGAAGGCAAGGACTTGTCTAAGCATCTGGCCAGTTAGGTAGCGCAACTCGAGAATAGTTTAAAGTCATGCTGCCAAATTTTCTTCCACTGTGGGCATATTGCACAGCAAGACTGCGCGCTATAGCGGGAAACCATGGACATTGCCCCTTCACCGCTTGCCCGCCCGTTTCCGGAAATGCCCCCCATCGACGGCGCAATCTTGCGCGTCGCACGGGCGCACTACAAAACATGGGACCGCGCCGACCTCACCTATGCCGAACTGGCACCGGGTACTACGGTGGCCGGAGTTTTCACGACTAGCGCCTGCGCATCCAGCGAAGTCGAACTGGGCCGCGAGCAGGTCAAACTGGGCAGTGCCAGGGCGTTGATCGTCAATGCAGGCAATTCCAATGCCTTCACCGGCTTCCGAGGGCGCGAAGCGGTCGAGCAAATCATGGCACAGGTGGCCACCGCGCTTGGCTGCGAGCCTAGCGAAGTGCTCGTCTCTTCGACCGGGGTTATCGGAGTGCCCCTCCCCAAGGACAAGGCACGCGACGGCGTAGCTGCCGTTCTGGAAGCACAGCCTTGCAGCTGGGATGAAGCGGCCAGCGCCATTGGCACGACGGATACTTTCACCAAGGGCGCTCATGCAGCGGCGATGCTGGGCGACAAGCGCGCCGAGCTATGCGGGTTCATCAAGGGCAGCGGCATGATCGCACCCGATATGGCGACCATGCTGGGATACATCTTCACCGATGCAGCAGTCGAAGCCGCATTCCTGCAGGAAATGCTGGCCAAGGCGAATGCACAGACGTTCTCCTGTATCACTGTGGATGGCGACACTTCGACCAGCGATACCGTCCTAGCATTCGCAACAGGCAAGGCTGGCAATCCTCCGATTGCCTCATGGGACGATGCGGGTGCGGATGCCTTTTATGCCGCACTCCTCGCGGTCTGCCGCGAACTTGCGCAGCTTGTCGTGCGGGACGGCGAAGGCGCACAGAAGTTTATCGAGATCGCGGTTACGGGTGCCGACAACAACGCCAGCGCACAGCGCGTTGGCATGTCGATTGCCAATTCTCCCCTGGTCAAAACGGCGATCGCTGGCGGTGATGCGAATTGGGGCCGCGTGGTCATGGCGGTGGGCAAGGCAGGCGAGCCAGCAGACCGGGACAAGCTTTCTATCGGATTTGGCGGGGTCTGGGCAGCCAGGGACGGTCAGCCTCTGGCAGATTATGACGAGGCACCGGTCGCGCGCCATCTCGAGGGGCAGGAGATCCGCATCGATGTCGATCTGGGCATTGGCGATGGCCGCGCCACGGTATGGACCTGCGATCTCACGCATGGCTACATCTCGATCAACGCGGATTACCGGTCTTGAACGCACTCGACGCGGAAATACTGGCGCTGATGCAGCGTGTTAGCCAGCAGGTTATCCTGCCGCGCTATCGCAATCTTGCCAGCGGAGAGATCATCGAGAAAGCGCACGATGACCTGGTAACGATTGCCGACCGAGAGGCCGAGGACATGCTGGCCGAAGGCTTGGCCCGGATCGATTCCTCGCTCGCCATGGTCGGAGAAGAAGCGGCCCATAGTGATGAGGCTGTCCTCGATCATCTTTCCGGCGATTGCTGGATTATCGACCCCATCGACGGCACGCACAATTTCGCTCATGCGAAGCCGCCCTTCGGCATCCTGCTCGCCCAGGCCAGCGGCGGTTTGGCGCAGTCCGGGTGGATATATGACTGCCTTTCCGGCCGCTTCTGCAGCGCGCACCGTTCCGGCGGAGCGTTCGTAAATGGCGAGCGCATCGCCGCAAAGACTACGGGTGAGCCGTTACCTGTTGCTGCGATTTCGCTGATCTTCCTCGACCCGGAGCGGCGAAAATCAGTCGAACGGCATATTTCGACCCATTACCGGACCGTGGACATTCCGCGCTGCGCAGCCGAGCAATATCCGCGCCTTGTGCTGGGGCAGAACGATGTGTCCTTTTTCGAACGCACATTGGCTTGGGATCACGCCGCAGGGGCACTGTTCCTGCAAGAAGCCGGCGGCAGGATTGCGCGCCCGGACGGGTCCGAATACCGGGTGGACGAACATGGCCGTACCGGCCTGCTCGGTGCCGCCAGCCCCGACCTCTGGGATGATTTGGCGCGGCTCTACGCCCAATTGTAACAATTGCCCTGCATCCTCCGCTTTCGGAAATGCACACAATGGCTTTCCAATATTCTGCACGCCCCCTACTTTGGGGGTGAAGCCAACAAAGGATACTGAGTGACCTTAGGCAATTCTCCGAGTTCCGGTGACGACACCGAAACTGGCGATTCCCATCCCGGTGCACCGGTGGAGCCGCTGGCGTTGGAGGACCGCTACACCAACCGCGAATTGTCCTGGCTAAGCTTCAACCGGCGCGTTTTGGCGGAGAGTGAGAACGAACGTTATCCGCTGCTGGAGCGGCTGCGCTTTCTGTCGATTTCGGCCAGCAATCTCGATGAATTCACTACTGTTCGCATTGCCGGCCTCGAAGGACAGGTCCAGCGCGGCATCGAGACGCCCGGCATTGACGGGCTCAGCCCGCGCCAGCAGCTGGACGCCATTCGCGAACAAGTTCTCAAGCTCGAAGACAGGCAGCAAGACAGTCTTGAAAACCTGTGCAAACTGCTGATCGAGGAAGGCATCGAAATCTCGCCTGTCGGCAATCTGGAAAAGTCCGACCAGGCCTGGCTGGAAGAGTATTTCAAAACGGATATTCTCCCGCTTATCACCCCTCAGGCAATCGATCCGTCCCACCCTTTCCCCTTCGTCGCCAGCGGCGGAATGGGCCTGCTATTCCGCCTCAAACGCGCCAAGCGCAAGGGCGAGCTGGTCGAGATGGTATTGATCCCCAGCGGCGCTCCGCGCTTCGTCCGCCTGCCGGGCGACAAGGCGATATACGTGCCGATCGAGCAGTTGATCACTCAGTTTGCGAGCACACTGTTCCCGGGCTTCAAAATCCTGGGCGACGGAATTTTTCGCGTCCTGCGCGACAGCGACATCGAAGTGGAGGACGAGGCTGAAGATCTGGTGCGTTACTTCCGCACCGCAATCCAGCGCCGCCGCCGGGGCCGCGCCGTGATGCTCGAACTTGATGACGAATGCGACGCGTCGGCAGAAGCGCTGCTGCGCGAACAGTTCGATGTCGATGCGGCAATGATCGTGAAAACCGGCGGGATGCTGGGACTTCATGACCTCGATGCTATCTGCGAAGAACCGCGACCTGATCTCAAGTTTTCGCCATTCTCGCCGCGCTACCCCGAACGCATTCTTGCACATGACGGAGATTGCTTCTCCGCCATCCGCGAGAAGGATATCGTCATCCAGCACCCCTACGAAAGTTTCGAGGTGGTGGTCGATTTCCTGCACCAGGCAGCGATCGATCCGCACGTCGTCTCGATCAAGCAGACCCTTTATCGCGCGGGCGACCAGTCACCTGTGATCGCCGCCCTGGTCGAGGCTGCGCAGAACGGCAAAGCGGTTACTGCAGTCGTGGAATTGAAAGCCCGCTTCGATGAAGAGCGCAACATCCGTTGGGCCAACGAGCTTGAACGTGCCGGTGTGCAGGTCATCTACGGTTTCACGGAGTGGAAAACCCACGCGAAAGTCAGCCTCGTCGTGAGGCGGGAAGAAGACGGATACCGGACCTATTGCCACTTCGGGACAGGCAATTACCACCCGGTCAACGCGCGGATATACACCGACCTGAGCTACTTCACCGCCAATGCCGCGCTCGGGCGCGACGCGGCAAAGATGTTCAACTTCATCACCGGCTATATCGAACCCGGCCATCTGGAAAAGATCGCAATCTCGCCCGTAGGAATGCGCGAGCGGTTATACGATTTGATTGATGCAGAGATCGCAAATGCCAAGGCTGGCGAACCTTCCGGTATCTGGGTGAAAATGAACTCCGTCACCAATCGCGCGATGATCGACAAGCTTTACGAAGCCAGCCAGGCGGGGGTCGAAGTGAGGATGGTCGTCCGCGGTATATGCTCCCTGCGTCCCGGCGTGCCCGGCCTCAGCGAGAACATCAGCGTCAAATCGGTCATCGGCCGGTTTCTGGAGCATGGCCGCATGTGGGCCTTTGCCAACGGCAAGACCCTTCCGAGCAGGCAGGCCAAGGTTTTCCTTACCAGTGCCGACGCGATGAGCCGCAACCTCGACCGGCGCGTCGAAGTGCTGGTTCCGGTCACCAACAAGACAGTGCACGACCAGCTACTCGGACAGGTGATGCTCGCCAATATCCTCGACACAGAACAAAGCTGGCGGCTTGGTGCGGATGGTCAGTACGAACGAATGCGCAAGGGTGAAGACGGCTTCAATTGCCACGAATACTTCATGTCCAATCCATCGCTGTCGGGCCGCGGTTCGGCCCTGGAAACGCATGACGTGCCGCGTCTGACATTAGCCGGAGCGAAGGAATGACTTCAGCAAAAGGCCGCAGCGCTAAATGGCAACGCCGCCTGATCCATCCGCCGCGGGCAGTCATCGACATTGGCTCGAACACGGTCCGGCTGGTCATTTACGAAGGCACCGCCAGAGCGCCGGAAACCGTCTGGAACGAAAAAGTCGCCGCGCGGCTGGGCCGTGACCTCTCCGAGACCGGACGCATTCCTGAGGAGGCTATGGAAGAGGCCTTGGCCGCTCTCGCGCGCTATGCGGTAATTATCCAGGACCGCGGCATCGATAATGTGCAGACGGTTGCAACCGCTGCCGCACGCGACGCCGAGAACGGTCAGGAATTCCTCGACAAGGTTGCCAGGCTAGGTCTTTCGCCGCGATTACTTTCCGGCGAAGAAGAAGCCTGCGCCTCTGCCTTTGGCGCCATCGGCGCATTCCCCGGCGCACGAGGAATGATTGCAGACCTTGGTGGCGGTTCGCTCGAACTTGTTTCGATTGGCGATGGTGATTGCCAGGATGCCGTCAGCTTGCCGTTCGGCACACTGCGCCTTCCGGCACAGCGCGCCGCCAAGGGCAAATTTTCAAGCATGGTTCACGAAGCCTTGTCGGGTGCCGGATGGGCTTCAGGACACGGCGGCCCGCTTTACATGATTGGCGGCACATGGCGCGCGCTGGCCCACTACGCGATGGGCGATAGCGATTACCCGCTAACCGATCCGCATGGCTTCAGCCTGTCGGTAGAAGAAGCACGGCAACTGGCTGGAAAGCTGGTGGACACAAAGCCGGAAGACCTCATGGGGATTTCGGGCATCAGCGAAATGCGCGCAGGCTATTTGCCCGATGCTGCGGCGCTGTTGCAGGCACTGCTGGACGAACTTACGCCGCAATGCCTTGTTTTCTCGAGCTGGGGTATCCGCGAGGGATTGCTGTTCTCTCAACTTCCCGACCTCACGCGCTCACTCGACCCATTGCTGGCCGGGGTGCATGCTTTCGCAGAACCGCGCGATGCACCGGTGGTCGATGCGACACGGATTGTCGGCTGGACCGTCGATCTGGCGAATGGTCAGGGCAAGCGAAACGAACGCCTCCGCCTTGCCGCTGCTCAGCTGGCCCTTGCGCTCCAACGCGTAGAGCCCAACCTGCGGGTCAATCATGCGACGGAATGGGCGCTCGACAAGCGGTGGATCGATTGTGATGCTCGCGACCGCGCGATGCTGTGCGCGGCACTTTTCGGCAGCCTGGGCCGAACCGCCCTGCCCGCGAAACTTCGGGTTCTGGCAAGTGATGATGATCTGCGCGAAGGGATAACCTGGGGCCTTGGGTTCCGGCTTGCCCGAAGGCTCGGGGCCGGTGCCCGCATCGCGCTCGCATCGAGCAGGCTGCGCCTGAAGAAAAAGTCGCTAGTCCTGTATCTGGACGAAGCCCGGTCAGCCCTGGCAACATTGCCGCTGACGAACGATCTGGACTTGCTGGCCCAATGGCTGGAACGCAAACCGAAGATCAAGATCGGCGAATTCAAATTCGAGAACGACTTCGACGAAGACGAAGATTAGTTCGCGGTTGCGGGTGCTGCCAGCGGGAAGAAGGGAATACGAACCTCGAAGGGCGAGCCATCTTCGCGGTGGAAAGTATAAAATCCCTCCATCGAACCGAAAGGCGTTTCGAGCGGGCAACCCGACACATAGTCATGGCTTGCGCCCGGCGCGAGTAGTGGCTGTTCGCCAACCACACCTTCACCGTCCACATGAGCGACTGTGCCGCGCGCGTCGGTAATCCGCCAATGGCGTGTCTTGAGCTGAACGCTTTCGTGCGAGCCGTTTTCAAGCCGGATGTGATAGACCCAGAACCACTTGTCAGCCTCTGGCTGGGACTGTTCTGGCAGAAAATTCACGGCGACCCGGACGGTGATACCGTCGGTCGTGGCTGCGTGCTGAAATAGCTCCTTGATCACAGCTTATAAAGTAGGAATTCAGCCGTCCACGACAAGCCCTGTGATGCCAGAAATGGACGGTTATCCTCCGATTTTCACTCCGCGAAGGGAGGATTGTGCTTCTCGAGAAAAGCAACCAGCGCCTCGAGGAACTTCAATTCTTCCTCCTCCTTGAGCAGGTTGTGATTATCGTCGAGTTCGAGAGTTTCGATCGCGGCGCCGGTTTTCACGGCTTCGCTCACAAGGTCTTCGAACTGCGAAATCGGGACGCGCCGATCACTCGTGCCGTGCGCTACGAACAGCGGACGCTGGAGCCGGCTGATCTGGTCAGTCACCGAAATGGTGGAAAGGTCAAATTCCTCGTCACCGGTGATCCGCGGCACCCACTCCTTGTAATCCCGCCTGCCCATGAGATGGCGACCGAAGTATTCCCGGTCGTATTTGAGCAAGTCTTCCCAGTCGGTAACCCCGGCGAAGCTCGCTCCGCAGCGCCACCGCTCGGGATTGCGGATCACGCCCCACATCGACGCGTAACCGCCATAGCTCGCCCCATAGAGGCAAATGCGTGACGGATCCGCATAACCCTCGCCCACAGCCCAATCCATTGCATCACCGAGGTCATCCTGCATGGCTCGGCCGATCTGCCCGTCTCCAAGCTGCTCGAAAGCATCGCCATATCCGCCGGAACCGCGGTAGTTTGGCCGAAGCACGGCATATCCGCGGCTCGCGAGTAGCTGGGTCCAGTCGTCATAGACCATCGTGTCCCTGATCCCGTAGGGACCGCCATGAGGCATGATGATCATTGGCAAATTCCGCGGCTCGCGCCCTTGGGGTAGAGTAAGGAATGCGCGAAAGCTTGCCCCATCGCGAGCACGAATGCTGTGCGCGCTCGTCTCGGAGAGCTGGGTTTCGTCGATCTGCGGACGCAGATTGGCAAACAGATCAAGCCGCCCCTCGGCAGGCGTGAACACATAAAGCGCCCCGGGGTCGGACGAGCCGTTTTGAACAACCAGCATCCGATCCGTCCCAGACCGGTCGATTATTTCGATACGGCTACCGGGAAGTGCGGCTTCGAGCGCCTTCTGCCAGCGGTTCATTGCAGGGTCGAACCACTCGGTCCGCGGTTCGTCATCGGTAAAGGTCACACCCAACGGGCCAACCCCGGGCTTCATCATGACCCTATCGAGTCCCCAGCGCGGATTTTCCCAGACAATCCTGCCGAGCTGGCCGGTAGGATAATCGATTTCCCGCAAGATTGTCCGGCCATCTCCGGAATCAACCATCGCGTATCCGCTGTCACGGCCGGCGTAGATACCCATAACGTCCCACGCATCACGCCCTGCTTCATCATCGTTCTTGAGTTTCGTGACCCGTTCGAATTTCGATGAGGCGTCAGGACGATAGAATATCTTCACCGAACCACCGGTCGTGAAGCTCATCCCAAGGCGCACGACGCCCTGATCGTCGGCCCACCATTCATCGACGTCCTTCTGGGATTTAAGGATTCTCTCCGCGCCATCTTCACCGCTGCCGTCCAGCGGGAAGCGCCAAACCTCCGGATTTCGGAATGCGCGCTTGCTCACGGACAGAATGACATGTCTGCCAGCCGGATCGACGTGGAGGATGTCGTCCCCCTCCAGGCCTTGCCGGTCAAAGCCGATATATCGCGCTTCTTGAGTTTCAATGTCGTAGACCATCAGCCGCGAAATCGGCAGGAAAAGAAACCCGGCGGCGTGGGATCTTATCGAAATCAGAACCCGGTTGTCGCCAGCCCAGCGGAACCAGCGAAATTCATTGCCCGTGCCAAGGTCCACGGCAGCGAGCTGGTCCCGGCTATCGGAGTTATGAATCGACAGGACCAGTTTTTCGCCCTGCCAACTGATGAAAGCGAACCGTGAACCGTTTTCCGACAGGCGGGCCGAAGACAATTGGCTCTTCCCTGCGAAAGCGGAAATCGGAATATCCCGCGGAGAGGATACGCTCGACCTTTCGACATCGGCTTCCGGAGAACCACTGGGTTCTTGCGCGGAAAGCGAAACCGCAGTCGCCGCCAATAAAAGTGCCGCAAGTGAAATGAAACGCAAGTGCAACCTCATGAAATCCTTGCGATCTACTCTATTGGACTTTCAGTAAATCACAAGCGAACGCCTCAGAAATCCGTGAATTGGTAACTCCCGCACTACCCAGCATGGTTAAGATGGGTTTACCGCGGTTCGCGACGAACTCTTAGTTACATCTCGAATAATCCCTCAGCATCGAGAACCGCATAGACCGAGGGGCACGATGATGCGTAAGCGTATCGGGACATTTCTGGAGCGTCTCAGGAAAGATACCGGGGGCAATATCCTGCTGATGGCAGGGGCCGGGATCACCGTACTGGTCGGTGCGGCCGGCATCAGCGTGGACACGGTGCAGTGGTATCTGTGGAAGCGGCAAATGCAGCAAGCCGTCGATACCGGCGCAGTCGCCGGGGCCATGGCGATGACCTTCGGGCGCGATCACAATGGTGCGGTCACCAGTGAGGTTGGCCGCACAGCCAACACCACACATACGATCGAGACCGTCAACACGCCGCCTACCAGCGGAGCATGGTCCGGCGATGCCGGCGCCATCGAAGTCATCGCGACCACCAGCCAGGCGCTGCCCTTCTCGTCGGTATTCCTCAGCACTCCGCCAACCATTCGTACCCGTGCAGTGGCGACCGCCGTTGCGGTCGGCAACCCATGTGTTCGCGCACTGGCGGTGGACGGCACCGGCGTCGACGTATTCGGCGGCGCACAGGTCAATCTGGGCTGCCCTGTGTCTTCAAATTCACCGGGAGGCGTGTCGGTAGATCTTGGCGGCTCCAGCTATCTCAACACCGATCTGATCATGAGTGTGGGCGGCATCGACTACAGCGGCGGCAATGTACCCAGCGATGCCGCCCTGGTTTCGTACGGATTGCCAGTCGAAGATCCTCTCGCGAGCCGGTCGCTCGATTGGTCGCACATGACCTGTTCGCTCAACAACATGAATATCACACCGAGCCAGACAGTGGAGCTGGATCCATGCGTTTATCGCAACGGGTTGCGTATTCAGGGCGATGTTACGCTGAACGGCGGGCTCTACGTCATTCATGGCGGGACCCTCACCATCAACTCGAACGCCCGCATCCGCCTTGCAGGGACGGGCGGCGTAACCTTCATCCTGACAGGCAATACGCCCACAACCGTGGCCACGTTGTCCATAAATGGCGGCGCGGACATCGACATCCGGGCCCCCACCGCTGCCGAGGCGGCGAGCGCACCGGCCCATAATTTCGGGAGCATCCTGTTCTATCAGGATCCCATCGCATCGGACCTCAACAACACCATCAACGGCGGGTCCGACATCAACCTCCAGGGCGCGATTTACTTCCCGACCAACGACCTCGTCTACAATGGCGATTCCACGCAAACCGCCCAATGTCTCCTCATTGTTACCCAGCGCGTGCGCTTCGGCGGCACCAACAACATCGATAACAATTGCGATCCGGATCTGACCACGATCAATTCATCCGCGTTCACGATCCGGGTGGTGGAGTAAGACCATGCTGTATCACTTCCTGCGCAAACTCTATCGCGACTGCTCAGGCGTTGCCTTTGTCGAATTGGCCTTGGCGGCTCCGCTGATGGCGCTGATCTTCCTTGGGATGGTAGACCTTTCGGTGATTGTCTCGACACGGATCGATCTTGAGCAGGCGGCCCAGCGCACCACCGATTATGCCTTGGCCAAGCGGCCCACCAGCACAGATGTGAGCTACCTCGTGACCGAAGCTGCCACTGCCAGCGGCCGTCCGGCCAGCGACATCCGCGTGGATCTCATTCTTGAATGCGACGGCACGCCAATTGGCACATTCAATTCGTCATGCACTGCCGGCCAGGTCCAGAAACGCTTCGTCAGCGTCGAAATCGACCAGGCCGTTTCCACCGGGTTCAACTGGCGCGGAATGGCCGCGATGTTCGATGGCAACACCATCCCTTACGCCCCCACCACCGTGACCGGTGACAGCATCGTGAGGCTCCAGTGATGAAACTGCTACGTCAGCTACGCCGGGACGACACCGGATCTTTCGCCATCGAGTTCGCGATCGCACTGCCTGTGTTGATTGCGATGATGATCGGTATTCTCAATTTCGGCCTGGTCCTAAACGCCAACGGTTCGATGCGTAACGCAATGGGCGAAGGGCTGCGCTTGGCGAAGGTCGATCCGACCGCGACCGACGCCAGTGTGATCGCGGCGACGCGCTCGGCGCTGGTCGGAGTTGACCCGAATGCGGTCCAGGTTCTGACCTTCGCCCGGGGCACGTCGAACAATACCGAAACTGGCGCGATGACCATGTCGATCACGCTTCGGCCGATCATTCCCTTTGCGGAAATTCCGCCGATTGTGCTGACGGAAACCAAGCAGATTTACCTGCCGAGCTGAGACTGATCAGGGCTTGCCGCCGGCCAAATATTCTTCGATCTGGCCGAGCCGTTCCTTCCCGAACCACATTTCATCGCCAACGAAGAATGTGGGGATGCCAAAAGCACCGCGTTCAACCGCGTGCTCGGTATTATCTGCCAGCAGCTGCTTCACGTCGGGGTCCTGGGTCGCTGCCAGAAGGCGTTCTGCATCGAAGCCTGCATCTTCCAGCACGCTGCGCACTGCATCGGCGTCGCTGCAATCGATATTGCGTTCCCAGACCGCGGGCTGGAGCGCGTCGACCAGGGCCTGCATTTCGGCCTGGTTTTCAGCTGCGCACAGTATCCGTTGCAGCATGATGGAATTGAAGGGCAGCGCCGGATGGATCTTGAAACGGTCCATTTCGTGCCGGTCGAGAAATCGCTGAAATTCCAGCGCCGCGTAAGGCACCTTTCCCTTCACATCGGCGTCGCGCATCATGGGCGGCGAATTGCCCGTCATCTTGTGCATCCCGCCAAGGAACACGGGTGTTACAACCAGTTCTGCACCAGTTTTCGCCGCGATTTCCTTGAGTGGATACCACGCGAGATACCCATTGGGCGCAGCGAGATCCAGGATGAATTCAACCGTTTTGGTCATCAGAATTGCTCCTTCCAGGGCCGCAAATCCAGTTCATGCGTCCAGGCATCGCGCGGCTGCTTCCACAAACGAACATACTCCTCGGCGATATGGGCGGGCGTCAGCAAGCGATCATCGTCAAGCCGCTCTTGCCAATCGGGATAGAGCCCGCGGATGAATTCTCCATCGACCGCTCCGTCCAGCACGATATGGCCGACGTGGATTCCCTGTGGTCCCAACTCTCTTGCCATCGACTGGGCCAGCGCTCGCAGCGCATGCTTGGCTCCGGAAAAGGCGGAGAATCCCGCAGCGCCGCGCATGCTGGCAGTTGCCCCGGTAAACAGGATTGTCCCGCGGCCGCGCGGGACCATGTGCCGGGCAGCTTCCCTGCCTGCCAGAAAGCCTGAGAAGGCGGCCATCTCCCAGACCTTGCGGTAAACCTGCGCAGTCGTTTCGCGGATGCCAAAACGGACGTTGGCGCCGATGTTGAAAACCACGAGTTCCAGCGGCCCGACCTCACGCTCGACCTGCTGGAAGAGGTCAACGGTGTCTGCTTCTTCCCTCGCATCGACACCGAAACCGCGTGCTTTGCCACCTGCCTCTTCAATCTCGGCGACAAGTGACGCCAGCTTGTCTTCATGGCGCGGACGGCGGGTGACGCAAGCGGTAAGCCCTTCTCTGGCAAAGGCCTTGGCAATGGCCCCGCCGAGGCCGTCGCCAGCGCCGATGACAAGGGCGGCCCCGCTACTCAAAGGCCAGCCGCACCCAGCGCCACTTCGAGGTCTTCTTTCACGTCTTCGATATCTTCCAGTCCCACGTTGATCCGCAACAATCCTTCGGTCACGCCCATCGCGTCGCGGTCTTCCTGGCTCATCCCTGCGTGAGTGGTACTGGCGGGGTGGCACATGAGGCTGCGCGCATCGCCAATATTGTTCGAGATATCGACCAGTTCGAGCGCATCAAGAATGGCAAATGCCGTCTCCCGCTTCCCAACGTCGAACGCAAATATCGGACCGGTAGCAGTCATCTGGCTTACGGCGAGTTCGTGACGCGGGTGGCTGGGCAGGCCCGGGTGCAGCATGCGCGGCACCCGCGCCTCGATCGCCTTGCCCAGTTCGACAGCATTTTCGCTTTGACGGCGCGCCCTGAGGTCCAGCGTTTCCAGCCCCTTGAGCACGACCCACGCGTTGAACGGCGCGATATTCGGACCGGTATTGCGCTGGAACGGGAGGAGGACTTCCTCAATCCATTCCTGGGAACCGCAAACGGCACCGGCCAGTACGCGGCCTTGCCCGTCCATCAGTTTTGTCGCGCTATAGGCGACCACATCTGCGCCGAAATCCATCGGCTTCTGGAGGGCGCTGGTGGCAAACGCATTGTCCACCACTGTAGTAATACCGTGCGCTTTGGCCACACTGCAGACATGGGCCAGATCCACCACGTCGAGGGTGGGATTGGCAGGGGTTTCAAAGAAGAACACCTTGGTATTGGGGCGGATTGCCGCTTCCCATGCGTCATCATCAGCACTGTCGACTACCGTGGTTTCGATTCCAAAGCGCGGCAACAGGTGATCGAGCAACCAGCGGCACGATCCGAATGCTGCACGTGCGCCCACCACGTGATCGCCGGCAGACACCTGGCACAAAAGCGCCGTGGTCATGGCCGCCATTCCGCTGGCCTGTGCGCGGCAAGCCTCTGCGCCTTCCATCAGCGCGATGCGCTCTTCGAGCATGGCCACGGTTGGATTTTGCAATCGCGAATAGGTCATGCCCTGCGCCTCGCCCGCGAAGCGGTCGGCCACGGTCTGGGCGTTGTCGTAGGTGTATCCAGAAGTGAGGAACAGCGCCTCGCTGGTTTCCCCATGCTCGCTGCGCCATGTGCCGCCGCGAACAGCCTGCGTGGCTGGGCGCCATTTCGATGTGATTGAACGGTCGGTTCCGGAAGTCTTCTTCATGGCGCCCGGGATAGCACGCGCTGGCGCGGCGGCAAGCGTGTCACCCTTCGAGGGCGGCAAGCGCAGCTTCAGCAATATCCTGCCGGCCAACTGCGCCGAGCATTTGCGATCCTTCAATCAGCGTCAAAAGTAGCCGCGCCCCGCCCTTGGGATCGGGATCCTGCGCGGGCATATTCTGCTCCAGCCAGTCCAGCAGCTGTCCCATCGTCGCAGCAGCACTGCTGCGAAACGTGTCATTGCCTGCCGCTGCGGCTGCGACAATATCCCACCAGAGCCGAAAGAACGGTTGGAGTTCGGGCGAGGACGTCACCTGGAGGATGCGGGCAACCGTCGTCTTGCGGTCGGACGCGGGTTCACTGGGAAGCGCGCTGTCCAGAACGGCGGAAAAGAGATTCGCAAGATATTCGAGGAGCGCGTCGACCACACCCTCGCGATTGCCGAAATGATAGATCAGCATCCGGTCGCTGGTCCCGGCTGCCTTCGCCAGTGGACGCAGGCTGACCCCGGTGATGCCGTTCTCCAGAACGTAGGCGGCCATGGCGGGCAGCAGGGTTTCACGGCTCAATCGCTGTTTTGACATTCCGTCCTTGTAGCGGGTGCTACATAAGCCTACAAGTGTAGCACTCGCTACACCCGAATCGGAGCAGGCAATGTCACCTTTTGAAATTCTCGCTGCAAGCGGTGCCGCTGCCGCAATGGTGGTCATCATCTATATCGCGGTCAGCCACGGGCGGATCGGCAGCGCCGGTTTGGCCGCAGCGCTATCGGGAGCCTTCGCTGCCTTTACCGTGGTCACGATTGCGACCGAGGGTGTAATTCCCGTTTGGCTCAACCACACCCAGAACCTGTGGGGCGTGCAGGTCTGGTGGGACCTGCTTATTTCGGTCGGTGTGGCTTTGTTCTTCGTGGTGCCCCGCGCACGCGATCAGGGAATGAATGTCATTCCGTGGATCGTCTTGGTAGGCACGACTGCCAGCATCGGCCTGCTTGCAATGGTCGCCCGCCTGTTCTGGCTGGAGCAGCGCGCCGAAGCCTAATCGCGCTTGCGGCGCGTGCCCGGCTTTCGTAAGCCTGCCCGCGATGATCCGCACCCCCGAGCAGCCCCGCGATCCGTTGGCCTGGTGCGCCGCCTTTGCGCTCGCATTCTGGCTATTGCTGGTGTGGAACCTTGCCGTCCCATCGGCGCCTTATTTCGACGAGGTCCATTACATTCCAGCCGCCCGGGAATTGCTGGCGCTGGAACGTTATTCTAACCGCGAACACCCGCTTTTCGGGAAAGAGATGATTGCGCTTGGGATCGCGATCTTCGGCGATAATCCCTGGGGCTGGCGCATCTTCCCGTCACTGGCAGGTGCTACTGCATTGTTCGCAATCATGCGTGCAGTCTGGTTCGGAACGCTGAGCCGATTTGCAGTCATTGCCGCCGGTATCCTGATTGCCACGGGTTTCCCGCTCTTCGTCCATTCGCGCATCGCGATGCTCGACATCTTCATGGTCGCAGCGCTCGCGGTCGCATTCTGGCAATTGGCTGCAGCCATGCGAGAACCTGAAGAAGGGCGCTGGCGGCTCGCGCTAACCGGTATTGCACTGGGACTGGCAATGGCCAGCAAGTGGAATGCCATTCCGATAGCGGCTGTGCCAGGTCTGGGCTTCCTTGTGCTGCGATGGTCTGCCGGACGGCGACGGCTGTTTCTATCGCGCCGAGGTTCGCCGGTGCCCGGCATCACCCTGCTGGAAGCTTCTGTCTGGCTCGGGATCGTCCCCCTCGTTGTCTATGCCGTGACATTCTGGCCCGGCTACTGGTTCGAAAATTACCACATTTCACAAGGTATTGCTGCCCACCACCGGTTGATGTTCGAGCTTCAGACACAGGTTCTGAAAAGTCATCCTTACGAATCCACGTGGCCGGAATGGGTGCTGAACCTGCGCGCCATCTGGTATCTCTACGAGAACGTCGACGGCGCGCAGCGAGGCGTCATGCTGATCGGCAATCCGCTGACCATGTTGCTTGGCCTGCCTGCACTGCTGTGGTGCGCAACTCGCGGAGTGGCCCAGCGTGCCCCGGTGCACACGGCAGTCGTGATCCTCTACGCCGCGAGCCTGGGGCTGTGGCTGTTCGCCGCCAAATCGACGCAGTTCTATTATCATTATTTTCTGCCAAGTACGTTCCTGCTGGTGGCACTTGCTCTTACACTCGATGACGTCTGGAAGGCGGGCTGGCGCAAGATGGCGGCGGGCACCCTGGTCGCCAGCACGCTGATCTTTGCATTCTATTACAAGATCCTGGCCGCAGAACCGCTTGCCCGGCCAGACAGTTTCGCGGCCTGGACGTGGCTGGAAGGGTGGCGGTAGACGGTTAGAACCGGCCCCATACGAAACGGCTCGACAGCGCGTAATTCCATACCGAACCGATTGCGATGCCTACCAGCGCCGCGAGCATTTCATACAGGCCGCGCTCGTGGAGCATAGTCGCCACCGCGACATTGGCGAATGCCCCGATCGAACAAGCGGCGATGAAACTCGCCCACCCCCAGAATACCTTGCCTGCGGTTTTCAGGCGGCGATCGCGGTAAGTCAGGAAATTATTCAGCCAGAAGTTGAACGTCATCGCGCCAAAGGTCGCCGCCGTTTGACCCCATGTGAAACTGGCGCCAACGAAAACTAGCAATGCATACAGGATGGCCATGTGGACCAGCACGCCCAGCGCCCCGACCGTGCCGAACAGTGCAAAGCGGGTCGGAATGACACGGCCGAAGCTCTTGTCATAAAGTCCCGCAAGAAAATCGAGAGCAATAGCGCGGTCGAGCTTGCTTTCCCCCGACCGGCGCGCGCCGAATTGCATTGGAAAGTCCTTAACCTTCAGCGGTGTGTCCGAAGTGGCCAGAAGGTCGAGCAGGATCTTGAACCCGATACCCGAAAGGCCGGGAACAAGGCGCATGGCCGTTCGCGTGGGCAGCAGGAAGTAACCGCTCATGGGGTCGGACAATTCCACGCCGGTAAGTTTGCGTGCCAGGGCATTAGCCGCCCCGGAAAGCCGTTCGCGATCTGGCCTGTCCCACTCCTGGGTGCTGGCGCCTTCGGCAAAACGGCTGGCTACAGCGACCTCGGCCTCGCCCGTTTTCACGCTCAGGAGCATCGGGATCAGCAAATTCGGATCATGCTGGTGATCGGCATCCATGACCGCGCAATACGGTGCGGCGGTTGCACAGAAACCTTCGATCGCAGCACTGGACAGACCGCGGCGCCCGATTCTCTGGATTACACGCACCCGGTTGTCGTTCTTCGCCAGCCGGCGCGCTTCTTCTGCGGTGCCGTCTGACGAATTGTCATCCACCACCAGAACTTCCCAGCCCACACCTGTCAGCGCGCTTTCGATACGCTCGACCAAGGGGGCCAGATTGTCACGCTCGTTCAGCGTCGGAAGGATAATCGCCAGTTCCAGCGGCAGGTTAGCCGCCTCATCGCGGCGTGTTGGATTGGCCGGGGTCATGCAAGTTTCATCCCCGACAAACCGCAAAACCTCAAGCGATGCTTTTCAGGTTCCCGATCACCGCATCGCCGATTTCCTGGGTAGTTGCAGTTCCGCCAAGGTCTGCACCGCGAATGTCGCCGGTCAGCGTATTAGCCACGGCGCGTTCGATCTGGCCCGCTTCCGTCTCGCGTCCCAGCGAATGCCGCAGCAGCATTGCGAGTGAAAGGATCGCGGCAACCGGGTTTGCCTTGCCCTGCCCGGCGATATCGGGAGCGCTTCCGTGGATAGGCTCGTAAAGACCGAAAGTGCCGAGGTCGGTCTGCCGTTCTCCCAGGCTGGCACTGGCCAGCAATCCGATTGAGCCGACGCATGCGCTTGCCTGGTCGGACAGGATATCACCGAACAGATTGCCGGTCAGGATCACATCGAATTGGCCGGGGCTGCGCACAAGCTGCATTGCGGCATTGTCGACGTACATATGGTCGAGTTCGACGTCAGGGTATTGATCAGCGATTTGGACCACCACTTCGCGCCACACGCGGCTGGTCTCCAGTACATTGGCCTTGTCCACACTGGTCAGTTTCTTGCGGCGCTTTCGAGCGGCGCGAAATGCCGTGTGGGCGATCCGCTCCACCTCGGCCTCGTTATAGGACATCGCATCCCAGCCTTCGCGCCCGCCAGCACTTTCGCGCTCGCCCTTTTCGCCGAAATAGACATCGCCGTTGAGTTCGCGGACCACCAGCAGGTCGATCCCGCGGGCGAGTTCGGGTTTGAGCGGAGACAGGTCTTCAAGACCAGGGAAACCAGCTGCGGGCCGCAGGTTTGCGAACAGTCCAAGCTCGCTCCTCAGGCCAAGGATCGCCTGCTCGGGCCGGTGCTGCCTCGGTAGACTGTCGCATTCAGGATCGCCGACAGCACCAAACAGGACAGCATCGGCCGCTCGTGCCATGTCCAGTGTTTCCGACGGCAATGGGTGGCCGTGACGCTTGTAAGCGATGCCGCCAACATCGCCTTCGAACAGGGTGAGCTGCGGCAGGCTGAGCGCGTCCAGCACCTTGAGCGATTCGCGCGTGACTTCCGGACCAATCCCGTCTCCGGGCAATACCGCAATTTTCATCCGTCAATCCGTCCCAACCGCTGCCTCAATACAGTCCTAGCGGCTAGAACGTCAGCGCGTGTGTCGGCAAGCAGATAGCGTGCAATTTGGGGCTCCAGGCGGTCGAGAATTTCCAGAGCTTGCCCAAGCCCCGCTATCTCCGGCTTTTCGCCGCCATACCCAAGCTCACGCAGCAAAAGGCTTTCATAGCTCGCCAATGCAGGCGCCCAGCCGCGCGCGGACGGTGCGTTGCAGACTGCATCGAGCAAGGCAGACAGGGCATTGTAGAGGCTGGGATAGGGGTTGCGTTCGGGAAGCACGCTGGCGGTCAAAGCGCAGACCCATGAAATGGCGGATGCGGGCAGAGGTTCGGACAGCCACGGTCCCCGGCTTTGAGAAAGCTCCAGCCGCGCGAAGGGCAATTGGCTGTCCGATTTGGCGCGGATCTCGGCCTCGACCAGATTGCCCGGTATGACGACCGGGCGAAGCTGGCGCCCCCTGCCCCCTGCAACATAGCCAGCGACGACGCCGCTTTCTTCAGTGAACAGGCGTGCAATCACCGCCGTCTCGCCGTGTGGGCGAGCCGATATCAGGATTGCTGGAGCGCGCAGGTGCATCATTGCCCCCTACCCGAAGGCGGGGGTGAGCGTCACTTGTGCTTGGCTTCGAGGGCGGTGATGCGGTCGGCCAAATTGTCGCATTCTTCACGTGCCTTGCTGGCCATGGCCTTCACCGCGTCGAATTCTTCGCGGGTGACGAAATCCATGCCGCCAAACGCTTCCTTGGCGCGTTCACGCGCGGTTTCGCGCGCTTCACGGGTCATGCCCGCGAATGTTCCGGCAGCCGAATTGGCGAGTTTCACAAAATCGGCGATGAGCGGGTTCTGGCTTTGCATGACTGCTATCTAGGAGCGTTCGGCTCCGGCTTCAATTGCCGATGCGCACACGTTCGGACATACCTGCCGGCGTTCCGCCATCAGCGTCCGGATTAAGCTCGAGGAATTGCCAGTTCAGCGCTGTCGCGAACAGCACCCATGCGAGATACGGAAGCAGCAGCATTCCGGCGAGGCGGCGCACTTTCCAGAACAGCGCGATCACGATCACCAGCGTGATGTCGATCACGACCAGCAGCACCAGTGCCCAGGTAAGTTCCTTCATGCCGAAAAACACCGGCGTCCACGCCAGATTGAGCAGGAAATGGATAGCAAATGCGGTGAGCGCCGCACCCCGGCCCCGGGCACCCCATGCGGCGCAGATCAGCGCGACCGCCAAACCAATCATCACATACAGAATCGTCCAGACGATGCCGAATGCCGCTGGCGGCGGGTAAATGCCGGGCTTTTCAAGCGAGCGGAACCAGAAGCTGTCAGGCCCGCCAAGCTGCCCGGCAAGAAAGCCGAGCAGGACGCACAGCGGCACAGTGAAAAGTGCCCAGCGAATGAAACTTGCGCGCAACTGTCCGCGCGAAGCCAATACGTTCATCGAAAACCCCTAAGGCGATTCGTTTGATGGTGTTCTGACTACCGACAGGCGCGCTGGCAACACGCAGACGCAAACCATTCCGCAGCGGGACGGTTCAAACTTTAACGACGCCGTGTTCGATCAGGCTGTTGGCACAGTCCACAATGCTTTCTTCGGCAGCACGCGTTTCCCAGCCCAGCCGGTCTCTGGCGTGGCTGGCATCGACGTTTCTGGTCTTGCCCACCTCGTTCTTGATCGATGCGACGCCGGGATTGAACAGCGCGAGGACGGATACCATCCAGTTCGGCATCACGCGTTTCGGTACCTTGCGGGTTTTGTCTGCTGGCAAACGCTGCCTAAGAATGTCGGCGATCTCGATGATCTTCATGAACTTGCCCGCGGCAAGAAAACGCTCATTCGCAAGACCAGGCTCTTCCAGGCAGCGGACATGCAGATCCGCGACATCGCGTGTGTCCACAATGGCAAAACCCAAGTCGGGCGCCATCGGCATTTCGCCGCTAAGCACCTGCTTCACAGCTTCGACAGAAGGCGAAAAGTCGGCATCGTCCACAGGGCCGAGCACCATGGCCGGATTGACCGAGACAAATTCCATGTCGCCGCCCTCCGCTGCGATCCAGTCGCGGGCGGCGCGTTCGGAAATGGTCTTGGATTTGACGTAAGGATAGATGTCCGGATGCGTGATGTCCGTCCAGTCGCTCTCATCGACGGTATAGACTTTCTCAGCGCGACCATAGGCGACGGCTGCCATGGAACTCGTCTGCACGAACCTCTTTACGCCCGCATTCTTGGCGAAACGCAGCGCCCGCAGCGTGCCTTCACGCGCGGGGACGATCATGTCGTTTTCGTCCTTGGGTGTGGAAGTCGCGATCGGCGAAGCGACATGGGCGACATGCGTGCAGCCAGCCACCGCGTCTGCCCAGCCATCGTCGCTCATCAGGTCCGCTTCAAAAACTTTCAGCCGGTCATCGCCAGGGTCACCGAACAGGTCGCGCAGGCGAGCCTCGCTTTTCGCCTTGTTGCGCACAGTCGTATGGACGTTCCAGCCCTTTGCCAAAAGCTGTCGGATGAGTTCACCGGCAATATAGCCTGTGCCGCCGGTTACGAGTACTGTGCCTGTCATCCGCTTTCTCCCTCGGCGCGAACCTAGGGCGAAGGGTTGCAAAGGGCAACGTAGTGACGATGCGCAAGATCGATTTCGTGGTGATCGGCGCCGGTATCGCCGGACTTTCCGCCGCCAACCGGCTCGCTCGGCGCGGTTCGGTCCTGGTGTGCGAGACAGAGGAAGCTTGCGGCTTCCATGCTTCGGGGCGAAGCGCCGCATTTGCGCATTTCGATATGGATTCCCGACTGGTCCGTGCGCTCACCGCAGCAAGCCTGCCGTTGTTCGGCCGCACTGCCGCCCGGTTCCATCCGGCGCTTTTCATCGCCCTTGATGGCCAAGAGCGCAAGCTGAACTCCCTCGCTTCAGATTACCGGGAATGGGCGCCCCGCCTCGAGCGGTTGAGTGCAGATGAGGTACAAGGAATGGTGCCGATCTTACGCACCGGAAAAGGTGGAGTGGTCGGCGGCTTGCTCGATAAGGACGCGCGCAAACTCGATGCCCACGCGATGCTGGAGACGCACCGCAAATCGATCATTTCCGCTGGCGGGGAAATCGCCCTGCGTTCACCGATAAAAGGGCTCTCCAGGCAAGCTGGCCGCTGGATTGTCGACACCCCTTCGGCGAGTTATTCGGCCAAAGTCGTCATCAATGCGGCAGGTGCGTGGGTCGATGAAATTGCCCGCTTGGCTTCGGTCGCACCGATCGGCATCGCGCCGCTTCACCGGACCGTCATCACTTTCGATGTGGTTGGCCAGCACGATATGCGTGCCTGGCCCTTCACCAAGACTGCCGGTCCAGGCTTCTATATCGAGGCTGAAGGCACGAGCCGCCTGCTCGCATGCCCGATGGACGAGCACCCTAGTGCCCCCTGTGATGCGCAGCCTGGAGAAGAGGACGTGGCCCTCACCGCCTGGCGGATCGAACAAGCGACAACCCTCACGGTACCGCGCATAGCGAGTAAGTGGGCAGGCCTGAGAAGCTTCGCACCGGACCGGGAACCGGTTGTCGGCTTTGACGCCGCCGCTCCTGACTTTTTCTGGCTGGCCGGACAGGGCGGGTTCGGTCTGCAAACCTCGCCCGCGCTCGCCCTCGCTGCGGAAGCGATCGCTGCAGGTACCGACTGGCCCGAAGAATTGCGCGCCGTGGGTGTGGAAGCGGGCGCGCTTTCGCCTGCCCGCCTCGACTAACGCATCAGGACCAGTTCTTCCGCCATCGTCGGATGGATGGCGGTGGTTGCATCGAAGTCTGCTTTGGTCAGCCCTGCCTTCACCGCGATTGCTGCCGCCTGCATCATCTCCGGGGCTTCGGGCGCGATCATGTGGATGCCGACAATCTTGCCGCTGTCTCCGTCGCAGATCATCTTCATGAGGCTGCGTTCGTTGCGGCCTGCAAGGACGTTCTTCATGGGACGGAAATCGGACAGATAAACCTTGACGCTGCCGAGCTTGTTCTTCGCTTCGCCCTCGGTCATGCCGACTGCCGCGATGGGCGGGTGGCTGAATACTGCGCTGGGAATGCAGCTATGATCCACGGCAATCGGATCGCAGCCGCCGAAGACTGTATCGGCAAAGGCCTGGCCTTCGCGAATGGCAACGGGGGTAAGCTGGACGCGGTCGGTCACATCGCCAACGGCATAAATGTGATCGGCGCTCGTCTTGCTGAACTTGTCGACCTTGATCTCGCCATTGTCGCCCAGTTCGACGCCCGCATTCTCGAGGCCGAGACCTTCGGTGTTGGGAAGACGTCCAACCGCAAACATGACGAGGTCGGCATGTTCTTCCTCGCCGTCGGAAAGCTTCACGAAATATCCGCCGTCTTCGCACGGCTTGATGTATTCGAAGGTCGTGTTGAAGCGGAAGTTGATCCCCTTCATGATCGAAATCTGCAGCAAGCGGTCGCGCACCGCCTCGTCATAGCTACGCAGCAAGGTATCGCCGCGATTGACGATATCGACCTTGCAGCCGAATTCGTTGAAAATACCGGCAAATTCGTTGGCGATATATCCGCCGCCTGCGATAATGATCTTCTTCGGAAGCTCATCGAGATGGAATGCCTCGTTCGAGCTGATCGCGTGCTCTGCACCCTGGCATTCGGGCATCCGCGGACGCGCGCCGGTGGCGATAAGGATGTGCTTTGCAGTGACCTTCTTGCCGCTGGCCAGAGTGATCTCGTGCGGCCCGGTTATCTCGGCCCGCTCGTGAAAGATCGTGACGTCGTGGTTTTCCAACGTCTCGGTATAGGCGCCTTCGAGCCGGTCGACGTCGGCCAGCACATTGTCGCGCAGTTTCTTCCAGTCGAAGCTCTTGCCTTCGATTTCCCACCCGAACTTCTGGCAGTCCTCGAGATCTTCGGCAAAATGCGCGCCGTAGACGAGCATCTTTTTCGGCACGCAGCCGCGGATGACGCAGGTGCCGCCTACGCGGTGCTCCTCCGCAATCGCGACCCTGGCCCCATGAGCAGCCGAGACCCGGCTGGCGCGAACGCCACCCGAGCCAGCACCGATAGTGAAAAGGTCAAAGTCGTAATCGGTCTCGGCCATGCGGCGCTCCTGTCAGCGTGAGGGGGCGATATCGCTATCCGATAGGCGTTTGCCAAGCGCGCAGTTACGAACGCGTCCTAGTTAAGCGGAGGCTCCTCCGCCGCGAGACGTCTTGCGACTTGTGCAGTTTGCACCGCAAATAGCACAATCAAAAGCAGGCCAACTCCGCCAACGAACAAATCGAAAGGATTGAGATACCCGACTACCGGCGCTTCATGACCGACAAAATACATGGACATCGTCAGCGCGATCAGGACCAGCCGGAGCTCGGTTGGCCCGGCATTCATATAGGACAGACGCAGTTCACCCATCACTTTGACTGACAGGAAGGCATGGATGGACATGAGCAGATACCCTGCCAAAGCGACAAGCGCGACCTCGAGCAAAACATAGGGCGTCAGGCCAATTCCCACCACAAGCAGTGTGGTCGCAAACCCGTCGCAGCTGTGATCGAGGAAGTAGCCGTAACGTGGCCGTTCGATCTTGCGAAAGCGCGCCACACTGCCGTCGAGTGAATCTCCGAACCAATGAACAATGTAGCCTGCAACAACCAGCCACAACCAGTCCCGGTCAGCATTGCTGCCAATGTAACCAGCAAATACGAGCACAGCGCCGAACATCCCGAATGCGGTCAGCATGTCGGGGGAAATTTGACGCGGCAGATGAGCACATAGCCAGTCCAATGCACGCCGCTCGACACGAGCAACCAGATTGTGCTGGATCCTGTTGATGGGCGAAACAACCGGCTTCATGTCGGATTCCATTGAACTACTTTCGTAGGGCTGGGGGACCGCCGGCGTATATGCACCGGCGGCTCCGCACTATCCAGCATTTCATCTTTTATGCCGTGCGACTGGCACCCGACCTCCGGCGGCGATTGCCGCCGGGACGTCCGCCACGCGCCTGCCCGCCGCCGCTCGCGCCATCGCGATTGGGTGCGCCTGCACGGTTGGGGTGCTTGTTCTTGGGCTTGGGCTTCTTCGCTGCGCCGCCGGTGGGGCGCACCTTGGGCTTGGCCATGCGCTGGCCCGGCGCTGCGCGCTTGGTCGGGCCGACGCCTTCCACGACTGCTCGGAAATTGTCGGGCAGCGGCAGACGTTCGAATTCCGCGTCGGTTTTCTTGCGAATATCCTTGAGATAATCGCGTTCGTCCTCGGCGCAGAATGCGATGGCCACACCGTCGCGGCCTGCGCGTGCGGTACGGCCAATGCGGTGAACATACTGTTCCGGCACATTGGGCAGTTCGTAATTGATGACGTGGCTGACGCCCGGAATGTCGATCCCGCGCGCGGCGACATCCGTGGCGATCAGGATCGGTGTCTTGGCCCGCTTGAATTCGTTCAGGGCCCGCTCGCGCTGGGGCTGGCTCTTGTTACCATGGATGGCATTGGCCGGGATACCGACTTGAGCAAGCTTCTTCACGACACGGTCGCAGCCGTGCTTCGTACGCGCGAAGATCAGCACGCGTTCGAACTTGCCCGGAACCTGATGGCGTTCGGACAGCATCATTTCGAGCAACGTTTGCTTCTCGTCCTGCTGTACCATGAAGAGATACTGGTCGATGCGTTCAGCGGTCGAGCTTTCGGGCGTGACGCTGACAGTCACAGGATTGCGGCAATATTTGCCGACAAGTTCCTTGATCTGGCTCGGCATGGTGGCGCTGAAGAACAGCGTCTGGCGCTGTTCCGGCACGAGCTGGCTGATCCGGCGCAGAGCGTGGATGAAGCCGAGGTCGAGCATCTGGTCCGCTTCGTCGAGAACGAGGATCTCAACCTTGTCCAGCGTGAACGCCTTCTGGTCGATCAGGTCGAGCAGGCGGCCGGGCGTCGCGACGAGGATGTCGGTGCCGCGGTGCAGCTTGTTGCGGTCCTTGTTGACGGACGTGCCGCCGACGATCGAGTGGACCTTCAGGCCTGCCAATTGGCCGTAATCCTTGGCGCTTTCGGCGATCTGGCCAGCCAGTTCGCGCGTCGGTGCAAGCACCAGCATACGGCAGGACTTAAACGGAGTCTGGTTTTCGGCCTCACGGAGGCGGTCGATGCTGGGCAGCATGAAAGCTGCGGTCTTGCCGGTACCGGTCTGCGCGATACCCATGAGGTCGCGCCCCGAGAGCACTGGCGGGATAGCCTGCGCCTGAATGGGAGTGGGTTCGGTGTAGCCCTTGAGGTCAAGCGCTTGAAGCACGGGCTGCGAAAGCCCGAGGTCTGAAAATTGTGTCATGAAAACTCGCATAGCATGCGGCGCGCAGACGAATTTGTCGCGCGGCGCGGGTGTCAAACGACCCGCGTGAAAAGGGAAGTCTTTGGGAAAAAGACCGAGGCGCGGCTGGGGCAATGCGTTGTGTTCGCATCGCCGCTTCACGCTGGCTAGCGCGCTTCGATGGCCGGCATGTGGGCGCAACCGGCCGAAAAGTCAATGAGCGCCCGTTTTAAAGTGCGCCCACTGTGTAGATTAAGAAGCCGGCGTAGGCCGCCATCAACACGGCACCCTCGCGTCTGCCTAGGCGGCCGCCAGTCCAGGAAAATACGATCGCCGCGCTCGCCGCCGCGAACAGGATCCACAGATCCACGGTCAACACGCTATCGGGGATCGGTCCCGGCGCGACCAACCCGGTGATCCCGCCGATGAAGAAGATATTGTAGATGTTCGAGCCAAGCACGTTGCCGAGCGCAATATCGCTTTCCTTGCGGAATGCCGCGACCACGGTGGTGGCAAGTTCGGGCGCAGAGGTTCCGGCAGCAACCACGGTCAGGCCGATAACCGTATCGGATACGCCGAGATCCTCGGCGATTTCGATGGCCGCATCGACAAGAATAGTACCGCCCGCCACGATGACGCCGATACCGATCAGGAAGAATATGACCGCCTTGAGGATGCCTGTGCGATCTTCGTCTGGATGGCCGTGCAGGCCGGGGTCCACATGTTCAGCCGCTGCCGTGCGCTGGCTGGCAGCCTGCGGCGAATGACCGGTCTTCTCCTGATGATAGGCAAACGCCAGATATGCGATGAGGATTGCCAGGAACCCGAAACCTGCACCTCGGCCAAGGCCGATCGAATTGCCCGCAGCAAGCAGCACCGCGACCCCGAGCAAGCCCACCATCCCGTCACGCCATAGCACGCTTCCGCGCACCGTAATCGGAGCGATCAGGGCGGCTGCACCCAAGATCAGAAGCGTATTGGCAAGGTTGGACCCGACGATATTTCCGATCGCGATCCCCGGCGAACCGGCGAGCGCGGCCTGCACGCTGGCCGCGAGTTCGGGTGTCGATGTGCCCAGCCCCACGATCACGAGACCGACCAGCATTGGCGAAAGACCAAGCTCTTCAGCCAGGCGCGAAGCGCCGCGCACGAGCAGCTCGCCGCCGACCATCAGCAAGGCGAGCCCGGCCAATAAAAGCAGAATTGTCTCGGTCATTCGTTTAGCCCCGCAGCAGCCAGAAGACCTTCGGTGCTGGCGTCAAATTCATTCCCGCCTTCTTCGATGGCATTGGCCATCTGCTTACCAAGTTCGACACCGAACTGGTCGAATGGATTGATGCCCATCAGTACCGCATTGGCGAAGGTGCGATGCTCGTGGAACGCGATCAACGCCCCTAGAGTGGCGGAATCCAGATCGTCACACAAAATCGTCGCGGAAGGACGGTCCCCCGGATAATTGCGCGCAGGGTCCTTGCCCTTCTTGCCTGCCATCAACGCCGCGCCCTGGGCAAAGCAGTTCATAAGCAGGATCCGATGGTGCGCAGGGTCGAGATCATCGCCCGGCGCAATACTCGCGATGAAATCGACCGGGATCAGGTGGGTGCCCTGATGGAGCAGCTGGAACACAGCGTGCTGCGCGTCAGTACCGACACCGCCCCAGGTAATGGGCGCGGTCGGCCCATCGACCGGCTGCATGTCTGCCGTAACGCGCTTGCCATTGCTCTCCATCTCCAGCTGCTGGAGGTAGTCGGGAAACAGGCCCAGCCGCTCGTCATAGGCGAACACGGCACGTGTCTCGCATTTACGAACCCGCGAATAATACAGGTCCGAGAAGGCAGCGCGCAGGACCAGATTGCCGCGTCCATCCGTGTCACGGAAATGCACGTCGATCGCAGCAGCGCCCGCCAGCATTTCGCGGAAATCTTCCATCCCCACCGCCATCGCGATAGGAAATCCGATCGACGACCAGATGGAGTACCGGCCGCCGACACTTTCCTGAAACGGCAGAATGCGGGTCTCGTCGACGCCCCAATCCACCGCGCCTTGGGGATTGGCAGTCAGCGCAATTACGCGGCCCGAAGGATCATCGACGTCGTTGTCGGCGAGCCACTTCAGCGCGCTTTCCGCATTGGTCATGGTCTCGATCGTGGTGAATGTCTTGCTGGCGACCGCAATCAAGGTCTTGGCCGGATCGCATTTGGCAAAGGCGGCTTCCAGTGCCGCGCCGTCGATGTTCGAGACGACGTGCACATCGCAGAGCGACAGGTCCCGGCTGAGCGCATCCACACCCAGCGCCGGTCCAAGCGCGCTGCCGCCGATACCGATGTGGATGAGGTGGGCAATTTCGCCGAACGCGCCCTGGTGGATGGCTTCGACAAGCATTCCCATGCGGTCGATAAGGGCCGCCGCCTCTTCGACTTTTGCAGCGTCGCCGACACCGCGCAGCGTCGTGTGATCGGCGGCGCGGCCCTCGGTCGGATTGACAATCTCGCCCGCGAAAAGTTTGCTCCGGTGTTCGCCGAATTTCATCGCATCGGCCAGTTCTTCGAACTTGCCCAGCACAGCCCTGTCCAGATGGGTCTTGGACCAGTCAAACAGGATGCCGCCCGGTGCCATCGGATCGTCTTCGCGCCCGGCACCAAGTTCGAGTCGGCCAGTGAGCATTTCGACCCGCGCCTTGCCGCCCGGTTCGTCCACGCCCTCACCGCCATCGCGCTGCGAACTGAACAGTTCAAGCAGCGTTGGCTGAGGTATGCTTTCAAGCTCGTTCCACAGGTCTGCGGCAGTCTTGGTCATGGCTTGGCGAAAGTCCTTTCGTGACGGTCTTTGTGCGACTAGGGAATGCGGCGATGATTGAGAACCCCGCAAAGAGCGAAACCCGCGCGGATACGAATGTGACCGGTGCGAAAGAGGAAGACGAAAGCTGGGGCAGCTTTCTGAAATTCTGCCTCAAGCTCGTCCTTGTCGTGCTGTTGTTTCGTACGCTTGTCGCCAGCTTTTTCACGATTCCTTCCGAAAGCATGCTGCCGGGCCTGCGCATCGGGGACTATCTGATAGCGGCCAAATGGCCTTACGGTTACAATGAAAATTCGATGCCGCTGGGCCTCCCCGGCCCGAAAGAGCGCGTTTTCGGCAGCTTGCCCGCACGCGGTGACGTCGTGATTTTCAAGCACCCGGTCGACAAGACCGACTACGTGAAACGCGCCATCGGCCTTCCGGGCGACACCATTGCCGTGCGGGACGGCCAGTTGATCCTCAACGGTCAGGCTGTGCAGCGCGAAGATGCAGGCTACGTCGATATTCCAATGAGCACGAATACCGCCTGCCGCAGCGACGGCGGCCAAATAATCGACAATTTGTGCCGGTATCGTCAGTTCAAGGAAACGCTGCCCTCGGGCAAAAGCTACATGACCATCGATTTCGGCAGTTTCGGTGCGCGGCCATTGCGGACAGCCAGTGGACAATTGCTGGTCGACGCAAGCGGTCGCCCGGTCATGGTGGATCCCGACAACACTGCGCCGTTTATCGTTCCGGCAGGCAAAATCTTCGTCATGGGTGACAACCGCGATAATTCGCTCGACAGCCGGTTCCCTGCGGTGGGCGGACAAGGCGTCGGCGTCATCGATCAGGAATTGCTGGTCGGACGTGCAGGCTTTGTCCTGTGGTCGACCGATGGAAGCGCCGAATGGCTGTTGCCGTGGACATGGTTCACGGCGGCGCGGTGGGACCGTATCGGAGAAAGCATTTGAGCCAGCTCGAACCCGAAGCACGCGAATGGCTCGAAAAAACCGGCTTTACCGTTCGTGACGAGGCACTTTGGCAAGCCGCCCTCACGCATGGCAGCATGGGCGAGAAGCGCGATTACGAACGCTTGGAGTTTCTTGGCGACCGGGTACTGGGCCTGTCGATTGCCCAGTGGCTTTTCGACCAGAGCGACGCGCCCGAAGGCAAACTGGCCCAGCGCCTCAACGCTATCGTCAGCCGCGAAATGTGCGCAACCATTGCGCGCGGCATCGACCTGTCGGAGCATATTCGCATTTCACGCCAGGCGCGCGCGGATGGTGGCCGTGATAGCGACAATATTCTGGGCGATGTCATGGAATCGCTGCTAGGTGCGCAGTTCATCGACAACGGTTTCGACGAGGCGCGCGAGCTGGTCCAGCTCCTGTGGCGCCCCGCTCTCGAAGGCGGCGCAGGCGAAAGCAAGCATCCCAAGAGCGCGTTGCAGGAATGGGCAGCCGGCAGTCGGCGCAAACCGCCCGAATACGACGTCATCGACCGCAGCGGACCCGACCATGCCGCCAGGTTCACGGTCAGGGTAAAAGTTCACAAGGTCGGCGAAGCAGAAGCTACCGCCGCCAGCAAAGGCGAAGCCGAGAAGGCCGCCGCAAAGGCATTTATGGAGAAATACGCGTGACCGAAACCAGCAACACCAGATGCGGCGTGGTGGCCGTGCTGGGCGCGCCGAACGCCGGCAAATCCACGCTGGTGAATCAGCTCGTCGGCCAGAAGGTCGCGATCACAAGCGCCAAGGCACAGACCACGCGTGCCCGCATGATGGGCATCGCGCTGCATTCGGCCCCCTCCGGCGAAACGCAGATGATCCTGGTGGATACACCCGGCATTTTTGCCCCCAAACGCCGCCTCGACCGTGCAATGGTCAATGCGGCATGGGAAGGCGCTGAAGCTGCCGACGCGCTGCTTCTGCTGGTCGATCCGATCAAACAGCGCCGCCACGAGCTCGAGCCGCTGATTGAACAGATTGCAAAGCGCCCTGAACGCAAGATCCTCGTTCTGAACAAGGTGGACCGCGCGAAAAAAGAGCCCCTGCTGGCTTTGGCACAGGAACTTGGCGATCAGGTGGATTTCGAGGAAGTGTATTTCATCTCCGCGCTGACCGGTGACGGTGTGCCCGAAATGAAGGACGCGCTTGCCAAGATGATGCCCGAGGCCGAGTGGATGTATCCTGAGGACCAGGTCAGCGATGCGTCGGAACGCCTGCTCGCAACCGAAATCACCCGCGAACAGCTTTACAAGCAGCTGCACGAGGAACTGCCCTACGACAGCGCGGTGCGTCCCGAAAAGTACATCCAACGACCAGACGGCAGCGTGGAAATTCACCAGCAGATCGTGGTCATGCGCGACAACCAGCGCATGATCGTGCTCGGCAAGGGCGGCAGCCGTATCAAGGCAATCGGCCAGGCCGCGCGCGAGGAGTTATCCGAACTGCTAGGTCAAAAAGTCCATCTGTTCCTGCACGTCAAGACCGACGAACGCTGGAGCGATGACAAGGAAATGTTCGAGGAAATGGGCCTCGACTGGGTGAAGTGAGCCACGGCTGACTATGGACTGGACAGCGCAGCTTCCAAACCTCGGCGGAGCCCTTGCCATCGGATTGATGATGGGGCTGGAGCGCGGGTGGAACTTGCGCTCGGAACAGGATGGCCAGCGCGTTGCAGGCATCCGGACCTTCACCCTTCTCGCCTTGCTGGCCGGTCTCGCTGGGGTGCTTGGCAGCCTCGGCCAAATTCTGGCCGGAGGTGCGCTCGTTGTCGGCGCCGCGGCCATTGTGGCGATTGGCTATTCGCGCTCACTGTTGGCCAGTGGGAAACCCGATGCCACATCCGCAATCGCGGCATTGGTCGCTTTGGCGTTGGGCTATCTCGCTGGTTTCGGTGAGCCTGCTCTCGCCGTTGCTGGAGGGGCGGTCGTCACCCTGCTGCTCGCCCTGCGCAACGAGGTACATCGCTGGGTTGGCTCACTGGCGGAGGCCGACATCAAGGCGTTCGCGCGCTATGCCGTTATCGCCTTGGCTGTGTTCCCGTTCCTGCCGCAAGGTCGTTTCGGACCTTACGAGGCATGGGAACCGCGCACGCTGTGGCTGGTGGTCGTCATCGTCACCGGCTTTTCCTTCGCTGGCTATGTCGCGAACCGCTTGTTCGGTGCGCGCCGCGGAACGATCGCAACCGCAATCATCGGCGGAGCCTACAGCTCAACGGCAGTCACGCACTCATTCGCCCAGCGGGTCGGATCTGGTGAAGGTTCCGGCGCTGAAAATGCCGGTATCGCCCTGGCAAGCGCCGTAATGTACTTGCGCGTTATCGTGCTGGTCGCTATCCTTGCGACGAGCCTCCTGATCCCCTTCGTGACCATCGTTACGCCTGCCCTGCTTGCTGGCTTCGCGGCGGCATATTGGCTTTATCGCGATGCCCCGTCGAGCACCGGCCCAGCCCCTCCCGGCAATCCGATTGCGCTCTTGCCCGCCCTCACCTTCGTGACCTTCGTTGCCGTCGCAGCCGTCGCAGCGCGGTGGGCCGAAAGCCAGTTCGGGGAGCAAGGCATTGCCATCCTCCTGCTGCTGATGGGCAGCATGGACGTTGATGCCGCAATCGTGACTGCTGGCGGACTTGGACCGGGTACCATTTCACCTGATCTGGCCGCACTGGCCATCGCGGGCACGATCCTGGCCAATATGGCGGTTAAGCTGGGCGTGACACTCGCCTACGGCAAGCGCGAGGCGCGTCCGGCCGCACTTGCGCTGGCGGCCAGCATGGCTGCGCTGTCAGCCAGCCTCGTGGCAGGATACTTGCGGCTCTGATCGCCTGAGCGTTACCGCTTCTTCATGATCTCGATCTTGTTCTTCTTGGCGAAGTCCTTGGTCGATTCCTCGCTGCGGCCGATAGCTTTGGCAATTTCCTTCAGGCCCTTGCCCTTGCCCGCAAGCAACCTCAACTGACCGGCCTCTTCGGCCTTCCAGGGCTGCTTGTGCCGCTCGAAGCGTTCCTTGGCCATTATTCGGCCTTCTTCTTGGCTGCGGGCTTCTTTGCAGCGGGTTTTTTCGCTGCAGCCTTCTTCTTCGGCGCGGCCTTCTTCTTGGCCGGAGCCTTCTTCTTGGCTCCCTTCTTTTTGGCCGGTCCCTTTGCAGCACGAGCGTTGATGAGCTCGATGGCCTGCTCTTCGGTCACGTCCTCTGGCTTCACGTCCTTCGGGATCGTGGCATTGGTGGTGCCATCGGTGACATAGGGACCATAGCGGCCGGGCATGACCTTGATCTCGCCGCCTGAGGTCGGATGTTCGCCCAGCGTCTTGATCGGCTCGGCCTTCCCGCGCGTGCCGCCCTTGCGGTTGGCAGCCTCCGCCAGCAGCGTGACTGCCGTATTCATGCCGGTATCGAACACATCGCGGGTGCTGGTCAGCTTGGCGTACTTGCCGTCATGGCGCAGATACGGACCATAACGGCCGATGGCTGCTTCAATTTCCTTGCCGGTTTCGGGATGTGCGCCGACAATGCGCGGCAAAGCGAGCAGCTTCAGCGCCCATTCCAGATCGAAATCGTCGAGATCCTTGGGTATGCTCGCGCGCTTGGCCTCCTTGCCCTCGCCCAATTGGACGTAGGGGCCGAAACGGCCGGTCTTGCGTTCGACCGGCAGGCCCGTTTCCGGGTCTTCGCCGAGAACCGCATCCTGCCCGCCGTCATCGCCTTCGCTGCCCGGTTTGGCAAACTGGCGGGTGAACTTGCAGTCGGGGTAATTGGCGCAGGCAACAAAGGCGCCGAACCGTCCGCCGCGCAAGGCAAGTCGGCCGCCATCGCGGCCTTCCGTTTCGCACAGCGGGCAATGGCGGGGGTCCTTGCCGTCGGCCCGTTCGGGGAAGAGATAGTCGGACAGGAATTCGTCCAGAACCTCGGTGACTTCCGAGGGCTTCTTCTCCATGATCTCTTCGGTCTTAGGCTTGAAGTCCTTCCAGAATTCCTTGAGCAGCGCCTTCCATTCTTCTTCACCAGCGGAAACCTGATCGAGTTCATCCTCCATGCCGGCAGTGAATTCATAGGCCACGTAACGCTCGAAGAAGCGTTCGAGAAATGCCGTCAGCAGACGGCCCGATTCCTCTGCAAAGAAACGGTTTTTCTCCATCCGCACATATTCACGATCACGGATCGTCTGGATTGTACTGGCGTAGGTCGAGGGGCGGCCGATGCCGAGCTCTTCCAGCTTTTTCACCAGGCTCGCTTCCGAAAAACGCGGCGGCGGCTGGGTGAAATGCTGGCTGGCTTCGACCTGCTTCTTGGCAGGCGTGTCGCCCTTGCTCATGTTGGGGAGCAGGCCGTCCTCATCATCGTCGGAGCTATCGTCGCGGCCTTCCTGGTATACAGCGAAAAAGCCGGGGAATTTAACGACCTGGCCGGTCGCGCGAAGTTCATGCCGGCCGGTGCCGTCGCGCATGGTGACCGTGGTGCGCTCAAGCTGCGCGGAGGCCATCTGGCTGGCCATCGCTCGCTTGAAGATGAGGTCGTAAAGCTTGCCCTCATCGCCTGATCCGGCGCGGTCCCGGGTGAAATCGGTGGGGCGGATCGCTTCGTGAGCTTCCTGCGCATTCTTGGCCTTGCTCGAATAGAAGCGCGGCTTGTCGGGGATATAATACGCATCGTAGCGGTCGGCGATGGCTTTGCGGCACGCGTCGATTGCGCTGCCGTCCATCTGGACGCCGTCGGTACGCATGTAAGTGATCGCACCCGCCTCATACAGCGACTGGGCGCAGCGCATCGTGTGGCTGGCTGAAAAGCCGAGCTTGCGGGCCGCTTCCTGTTGCAGGGTCGAGGTGGTGAACGGCGGCGCAGGATTGCGTTTGAGCGGTTTGGTCTCGATATCCTCGATGGTGAAGCGCGCATCCTCGACCGCCTTCTTGGCGGCCATCGCGCTGCCTTCATTGCCGAGCGTCAGCTTGCCGAGTTTTTGTCCGTCGAACTTGACCAGGCGGGCATCGAATTCGGTCCCATCCTGCTCCATCTTGGCGACAATCGACCAGTATTCTTCAGCCTTGAAATGTTCGATCTCAATCTCGCGGTCGACGATGATGCGCAGCGCGACAGATTGCACGCGCCCAGCACTCTTTGCGCCGGGAAGGCGGCGCCACAGCACTGGAGAAAGGGTGAAGCCGTAAAGATAGTCCAGCGCACGGCGAGCGAGGTAGGCATCGATCAGCGGTTGATCGAGCTCGCGCGGGGCCTTCATCGCATTGGTGACAGCCTGCTTGGTGATCGCATTGAAGGTGACCCGGTCAACCTTGTCAGGCAGCGCCTTCTTCTTCTGCAGCAATTCGCGCACGTGCCAGCTGATGGCTTCCCCTTCGCGGTCAGGGTCAGTCGCGAGAATGAGGCGCGTCGCCTGCTTGGCCGCGTCGCTGATTTCCTTGAAGCGCTTTTGCTTGTCCCGGTACAGCTCCCAATCCATCGCGAAATCTTCGTCCGGGCGCACGCTGCCATCCTTGGGCGGCAGGTCGCGGACGTGACCGTAGGAAGCCAGGACCTTGAAGTCCTTGCCGAGGTATTTTTCGATTGTCTTCGCCTTGGCGGGCGATTCGACGATGACCAGTTGCATAGGTGTCTGGGAAGTCCCTTACGTGTGTACGTGCGTATACGCGCGAAAATGGGGGGCCGTTTCGGGGGGCGTCAAGCAGAATAGGCGCGCGAAATGTGAATGCTTGGCCAGACGGCTAGCGGCCAGTGATGGCTAAACCAAGATCCTCGCGGTAATGATAGCCAGCGTCAATCATAGCCGGCCGGGCTTCTTCACCCTTCTTCAATCGAAACTGCCCCTCCCTCACAATCGTTTCGCAACCTTCCTTTTCCAATTCCCGATAGCGCGGGACTGTGCTTAAACGACACGAGGTCGGCTCGGCATTTGCGTCCAGAAAAACGACAAACTCAACGAAGACATCTTTACGTTCCTGAATTCGCTGCCGAATATCTTGAGGAAGAAGTGGCAACATTGAGACCATGATTTTCTGCCGATTGCGAAACTCGACAGGCCTGTGATTTTCCCTCGCGTCATCGCGAGTCAAACCGTTCGCCATCATGACAGCATCATAACAATCGGTCAGTTGCTGACGAAGTCCATCTATTGGGCCGATTGGTAAGACTAGATCACTATCAAACAAACTCTCAACCTCAAGGGTCTCTACCTGCTTTCTATATGCATCCGGACCGTTCGCCGCATAGTAGCGGTCCCATTCTTCCTTAGAGATATCGCGCTTGGATGCTTCCCTGATATCGTGCTTCCAAACAGACCAGATCGCGCCTGTTGAAGCCCGTTCCCGTCCGACCATAGATGGAGAAAAAGCGACCCCGCCGGGCTTCAATGTCGCCTGGAAAGGGCCGTCAGCCATCGCGAAAGCACCGCTGGTTATTGCGATGTCGAAGCCGCCGTTCATTGGCTCGTCACGTCGAAACTCAACCACGGTCGGTTTTCCGGGCGCACCAAAAGATCGCCGCACGGCGCAGCTTTGCCGCCCTTGATCCAGTATCCACTCTGATAGAGGTTCCAGGACAATCGGTTGCGAATTGTCGACCTGATTGGTCATCGAAGCCTGTGCCAGCATGGCCCACAGCATTGCCTTCATCAGTTCATTTCCCCTGCCGGTATTCAACCGGCTTATAGACCAAACTCACTCGCCCTGCTGCATGGCGTTCAAGCTGCCCGGCTATCTCCAGCTCAAGCAGCGCCAATTGTACCGCAGCCGCACTCTCGCCCGACTGGCGGATGAGTTCGTCGATCGCCACTGGCGCCGTGGTAAGCAGCGAGGCGATATCTGCAGGCTCTGCCTCGGCCAGTTCCTCGGGCCCGTATTCGAATGTCGCCGAAGGTTCGCGGAAGGTGGAGCGAGGCTGACCGCCGAACCCGCTCAGCAGTTCGGCGACATCTTCGGGCGATTGCACCAGCACGGCGCCTTCGCGGATGAGGTGGTTGCAGCCGTGGCTGCGCGCCTCCAGCGGGCTGCCGGGGATCGCCATGACCTCGCGCCCAGCCTCACCTGCAAGACGAGCCGTGATCAGGCTGCCGGACTTGACCGCAGCCTCAACGACCAGCGTGCCGCTCGCCAGACCCGCAATAATGCGATTGCGGCTCGGGAAATGGCTGCCGCGCGGTTCAGTGCCGGGAGGTTGTTCGGCAATCAGCAAGCCCTCGCTCGCGATCCGCTCCTGCAAATCCTTGTGTTGCGGAGGATAGGCGATGTCGATGCCGCTGGCGATCACACCGATGGTGCGCGGAAATGCGCCTTCATGCGCAGCGCCGTCGATCCCGCGGGCAAGGCCGGAGACGACCGTGAAGCCTGCTTCGGCCAATCCCTGCCCGAACTCGCGCGCCAGCTTCACGGCTGCGGCGCTTGCATTGCGCGCCCCGACCAGCGCCACACAAGGCTGCGCCGCGAGGGACAAATCGCCGCGATAGGTGATGATCGGCGGGGCGCTGTCAATCTCGGCCAGGAGCACGGGATAGTCGGGCTGGTCGTGGAACAGGTAACGCGCCCCGGCCCGCCGGACATTGTCCACCTCAGCTTCGATCTGGGCGATGGGCGCAGCGCGGTATTGCCGGCGACCCTTGTTGCCGAGGTCCGGAAGCCCTTCCAGCGCCGCGACAGCATTACCGTAACGCGCTAGGAGCATGGCATAGCTGACAGGTCCGATGTTTGGCGAACGCAGCAACCGGATACGCGCGAACGCTTCCGCCTGCGTCAACGGCGCGGCTTCTGGGTGGGTCGCTTCGTTCACTCCCCGGCGTCGGTCTTTGAACCACCGATTTTCGGTTCGGCACCGGCCATCAGGCGCTTGATGTTTTCGCGGTGCAGCCAGATCACCAACACTGCGATGACGGCAAGCACCTTGGCAAAGGTCGGGACGCCCAGCAGGAAAGCCCCCACCGCTGCGGCGACCACCGCGCTCATCCCGGCGAGCGAACTGATGCGGGTGATCGCCAGCATTCCAATCCACACTACCGCGTAAGCCACGCCGATCGGCCAAGCGAGCGCGAAGCTGACGCCGGCGTTGGTCGCCACACCCTTGCCGCCCTTGAAGCCGAGCCAGACCGGAAAGGCATGGCCGATCACTGCGAACAATGCGGTCCAGCCCATGTCCTGCCAGAACCACATCGCGGCCAGCCACACGGGGACAAAACCCTTGGCCAGGTCAAGCAGCAGCGTCGCAGCCGCGAGCCCCTTGCTGCCGGTGCGCAGGACATTGGTGGCGCCGATATTCCCGCTGCCCTGCTGGCGAATATCGCCCTTGCCCGCCATCTTGGCCAGGATCAGGCCGAAGGGGATCGAACCGAAAGCATAGCCGAGCAATGCGGCCCAAAGCACGTTGATCGTCAATTCGGTCGGCACCGCATTTCCCCTCGTCGGTTGGGCAAAGGCTTGTCCTTACCCCATAAATCCATCTACCGCCCTAAAATGAATTGCGGCCCTTCGACAAGCGCGGGGCACATGAAAAGGACCGAAGTGAAGGCATCTTCCCCCATACTGCTGTTCGATTCCGGGGTCGGCGGGCTTACAGTCCTGGCGCAGCTGCGCGCGATTTTGCCGAACGCGCCGGTGATCTATGCCGCAGACATGGCCGGTTTGCCATATGGTTCGAAGAGCGAGGCAGAGGTCGCGGCGCGGGTGGCCGGATTGCTTGGCCGAATGGCTGAACGATACCAGCCGCGCCTGATCTGCATCGCTTGCAACACGGCCTCGACCATCGCGCTGGGCATGGTCCGCGAGGTGCTGGAAACGCCGATTGTGGGAACCGTACCTGCCATCAAGCCAGCCGCCGAAATCACCAAGACCGGCACGATCGGTCTGCTGGGCACAGAAGCAACTGTTCGCCAGGCCTATGTTGACGATCTGGAAAGGAAATTTGCCAGCTACAAGACTTTGCTGCGGTACGGAGCCAATGGGCTCGTGGCATTGGGCGAAGCGAAGCTGCGCGGCGAAGAAGTGTGCATCGACGAGGTTACCAAAGCAGCATCGGGCCTCGTGCTGCAGGCTGGCGGCGACAAGCTCGACACCGTGGTCCTCGCCTGCACTCACTTCCCGCTGCTGGAACCTGAACTACGCGAAGCTTTTGGCAAGCATGTCACCTTCGTCGACGGGGCGGGCGGCATCGCGCGGCGCATTGCTGATCTGGTTCAGGGACAGAAATTCCCGCGCCGGCCGCAGCATTTTGCCGTTACCACAGGCGATCTGGCAGATTTCAAGCGACTGTCGGCGACATTTGCACAGCACGGCATCGAAAAGCTGGTGCGCTTTTGAAACCTTTGCGAATCATTCGCAAAGATCGCTGTGGCGAAAGCCCGATTGATCGCTTATGTGACCTGCGAAATTGCCGCTGCAGGGCGGCGCTGACGGGCATACCCGGGTGAACTACGACCAGATCTTCGACGAAGCGATTGACCGCCTCCATACGGAAGGCCGCTACCGCGTGTTCATCGACATCATGCGTAACAAGGGCTCGTTCCCCAACGCGCGGTGCTTTCACGGTCATAACGGACCCAAACCAATCACGGTTTGGTGTTCGAACGACTACCTTGCGATGGGCCAGCACCCCAAGGTGATCGAAGCGATGGAAAACGCGCTGCACGATGTAGGCGCGGGTTCAGGCGGGACTCGCAACATTGGTGGCAACACCCACTTCCATGTCGAACTCGAAAACGAGCTGGCTGACCTCCACGGCAAGGATGGCGCGCTGCTGTTCACCAGCGGCTATGTCTCGAACGATGCAACGCTTTCGACGCTCGCCAAGCTGCTTCCCGGCTGCATTATCTTCTCGGACGAACTCAATCACGCCAGCATGATTGCAGGCATCCGCAACTCCGGCTGCGAAAAGCGCGTCTTCCGTCACAATGATCTCGATCACCTCGAAGAATTGCTCGAAGCCGAAGACGCAGACACGCCCAAACTGATCGCTTTTGAAAGCGTTTACTCGATGGACGGTGATGTCGCTCCTGTTCACGCGCTGTGCGACCTCGCCGAGAAGTACAACGCCCTCACCTATGTCGACGAAGTCCACGCAGTCGGCATGTACGGACCGCGCGGCGGCGGCATCACCGAACGTGACGAGGCAGCGCACCGGATCGATATTATTGAAGGCACGCTGGGGAAGGCATTCGGCGTGATGGGCGGTTATATCGCCGCCGATACGCGCGTCATCGATTGTATCCGTTCCTATGCGCCGGGCTTCATCTTCACCACATCGCTCAGCCCAGTGCTGGTCGCCGGTGTGCTTGCCTCGGTAAAGCATCTCAAGGCATCCAGCGAAGAACGCGATGCGCAGCAAGCGGCTGCGGCCATGCTCAAGGACAAGATGCGCAGCGCCGGTTTGCCGGTCATGGATAGCACGACGCACATCGTCCCGCTGATGGTGGGCGATCCTGTACGCGCCAAAAAGATCAGCGATATCCTTCTGGCGGAATACGGCGTCTATGTTCAGCCGATCAACTTCCCCACTGTGCCGCGCGGCACCGAGCGCCTTCGCTTCACGCCGGGCCCTGCCCACAATGAAGTTATGATGGACGAACTGGTCGGCGCACTGGTGGAAATCTGGGATCGTATGGAACTGGAGCTGCGCAAAGCAGCCTAGTCAGACTATCGGGCGAGCCGTGAGGGATCGCCTGAACTTACATCGGGCCGCTATTGAGAGGATACCGATGTACGACGTCCATCTTGCTGAGAGCCATTTCCCAGCGCAAACCGATCTCGATCTCCGAGAAACGACCGTCTCCAGCATCCTCAGGTTCGCTGCGCAAAAATGGCCAGACGAGATCGCATTGCACGAGGTCGACGAGGCTGGAACAGATGGCCGCACATGGACCTATGCGCAGCTGCTTGCGGATTGCGAAAAGCTTGCAGACGCCCTGCTGACCCGGTTCCGTCCGGGCGAGCGGCTGGTAGTCTGGTCACCCAACATCCCCGAATGGATCCTGTGCGAATACGCATTCGGGATCGCCGGTCTTGTCCTAGTTACCGGCAATCCAGGTTACCAGGAGCGCGAACTGGCTTATGTCACTGAGCAGTCCGGGGCAGTCGGCCTGTTCATCGTCGAAAGCTTTCGCGGCAATCCAATGGGCGAAATTGCCCGGCGTGTGGCCGAGCAGAATGAGGCGGTCCGCGAAGTCGTCAATTTGCAGGATCATGACGCGCTGTTTGCCAAAGGTTCGCAGTCGAACCAAAGGCCCGAGGTAACACCGCAGGACATCGCGCAAATCCAGTATACCTCCGGCAGCACCGGTTTTCCCAAGGGAGTGCTGCTCCACCATTACGGACTCACCAACAATTCCCGCCATGCATTTGAGCGGATCGGGATGGAAGAGAAGATGACCGGCCTGCTGGTCGCCCCCCTGTTTCATACCACCGGATGCGCTGTAACGGTGCTTGGCGCCTGCCAGTCAGGCGCGCGCCTTGTCGTCCCCCCGATGTTCGACCCCAATCTCGCTAATCTGCTTGTGGAACGCGAAAAGGTGCAATCGATCATCGGTGTGCCAACGATGTATATGATGATGCTTGAGGTGGACGATGCAAACCCGCGCGACCTGACCAGCATCGAAGTTGTCGGCGCAGGCGGCTCGATGGTCGCGCCAGAGCTCATACGGCGGATGAAAGATCGCTTCGGCTGCAAATTTACCAACGGCTATGGCATGACTGAGACATCGCCCCTGCTGACCGGGACGCGGGACAGCGATCCGATGGAAAAGCAGACCGAAACGATCGGCCAGCCTTTCGCACAGCTCGATGTATCCATCCGCGACCCGCAATCAAACGCGGTGATGCCGCTGAATACAGTGGGAGAGATTTGCGCGCGCGGTTATTCGGTCATGGCCGGGTATAACGACAACCCTCAAGCAACCGCCGATGCAATCGACGAAAACGGCTGGATGCATACCGGCGACCTTGGCCGCATGGATGCCCAAGGTTTCATCACCATTACCGGCCGCGTGAAGGAAATGATCATCCGAGGCGGCGAGAATCTTTACCCGGTAGAAATCGAAAACGCTCTGCTGGAGCATCCCGAGGTGGCGCAAGTCGCCGTAGTCGGACTGCCGGACGAAAAATGGGGCGAGATCGTCGCCGCCTTCATCCGTATGCCAGAGGGGTCCACCATGGATCCGCAGGCGATGAAAGGGCACTGTCGTTCGCTCCTCGCCGCGCAAAAGACACCTTCGGTATGGGTGCAGGTGAGCGAATATCCGATGACCGGTTCGGGCAAGGTGCAGAAGTTCCATCTGCGGGATGCCTACCTCGCAGGCAAGTACGAAGCGGCCACTCCGTAACGTCCTTTGCGCATCGCGATTGCTCCGCTACTCATTCGGCCAACATGAGGAGAGAACATGAGCGGTAATCCCGACCAGACCTACGCCGAGATCGTCCAGGGCCGCCGCAGCATTCGCGGATATCAGGACAAGCCGGTTCCGCGTGCGCTGATCGAAGAAGTGCTTGCCTTGGCAATGCGCTCTCCATCCTCGATGAATACGCAGCCGTGGCATTTTCATGTCATCACCGGCGAGCCGCTCGACCGGATTCGCAAGGGCAATACCGAGCGCATTCTTGCCGGCGAACCGGACAGCCGCGAGTTTCGCCGGGGCGAACCCTTCGCAGGCGTTCACCGCGACCGCCAGATCGGCGTTGCCAAGCAATTGTTCGGCGCGATGGGTATCGAACGTGACGACAAGGAAAAACGACAGGACTGGGTGCTCCGCGGCTTCCGCCAGTTCGATGCACCGGTGTGCGTCATCATCGCCTACGACCGCGAGCTTTCCGGCAGCGATGATACCTCGTTCGATTGCGGCGCTGTGACCACCTGCCTCGTGAACGCCGCATGGAGCCGCGGGCTAGGCTGCGTGATCAATTCTCAAGGCATCATGCAGAGCCCCGTTGTGCGCGAACACGCGGGCATCCCTGACGATCAGGTCATCATGAAAGCTGTTGCACTTGGCTGGCCTGACGAAGAGTTTCCCGCCAACGCCGTGGTCAGCACCCGCAAGAGCGTTGACGAAGCGGCACGATTTGTCGGGTTCGAGGGATAGTTATGCGCTGCCGACTGTTGAAGCTGCAAACAAGAGGGCACGGCGATGACTGACAGATTGGTAAAATTGGCAGACGGCTTCTGGTCGGTGCGCGGCGAATTTCGGATAGGGCTGCTCGACATTGGCACGCAGTGCGCCCTCGTCCGGCTTGCGGACGGCGATTTCGTCTTCCTGGACAGCTACACCCTGTCGGATTCCATCATGGACGAGGTGGACGCGATCATCGGCGACCGGAGCAAGGTTCGCGCCATCCTGAACGTGCACCCCTTCCACACCATTCATTGCGAATGGATGCATAATGCGTTCCCCGAAGCGGATTTGTACGGAACAGCGCGGCACCTCAAAAAATTTCCGGAATTGCCATGGCAAGACGTCCAGTGCGAAGAATCTGCAATGGCCGAGCGTTTTGGCGACGATTTCGCCTTCTCGGTTCCTCGCGGGGTTCCGCTCGTGTCCGATGACGAAAGCGTGCATTTCTCGTCCGTTCTCGTGTTCCACCGGGCAAGCGGCACCATCCACGTGGACGACACGTTCAACTATCTGCGCAAGGGCTTTCCGCTATCGCTGCTGCCGATCACTGGCCGGCTCGATTTTCACATGACCTTGGGCAAAGCACTGGAGCCCCGCGCAGGAGCAGCAGACGAATTTCGCGACTGGGCCATCAACCTTGGCATCGAGTGGGCTGACGCGAAGCGCCTCGCCTCCGCGCACAACGCGGTTTTTTCATTCGACAAGGTCGCCTTCCCGAACATGCTGGGCGAGGCGCTGGGACGAGTAAAGCCTGTGCTGGATCGTCACCCCAGCAAATACGGCTAGATCCAGCGCACCAATTAGCGAAGGCTCACCACGTTGTCCGTTTCCGGGCGCATACGGCTGCCATCGTAGAGACTGGCCATCGGTTCGTCGGCCACGATGAAACGCTCTGCTGATCCGAAGCCGTTGAAATCGGTCTTCATCGCCGCACCATATGCGCCAAGCATGCCGATCTCGATATAGTCGCCAGCCTGAATGTCTTCCGGCAACGCGAACGGGCCCGGCATGTAGTCGGCATCATCGCAGGTCGGGCCGTAGAATGCGAAATCCATTTCCGGCTTGATCAGATCGTCTTCAAGCGGGCGAACGGGGAATTTCCAGTCCACATGGGCCGCATCGAATAACGCGCCATATGCGCCGTCGTTGATGTAAAGTTCATCGCCCCGGCGCTTCTCGACCTTCACCACCAGGGATGAATATTCCGCGCAAAGCGCACGGCCCGGCTCACACCACAATTCAGCATTGTAGGCGATCGGCAGCGCATAGAAGTGCTGGTGGATGAGCTTGAAGTAATCCTCAAGCGGGGGAGGTTCCATGCCAGGATAGACACTGGGGAAGCCGCCACCGACATCGATCATGTCGATTACGACCGAAGCTTCGGCAATTGCTGCACGCGTCCGGTCCAGTGCCTGGACATAGGCGAACGGCGTCATGGCCTGGCTACCCACGTGGAAACAGACACCGAGCCAGTCGGCAAACTGGCGGCTCTCCTGAAGCAGCGCGGGCGCTTCGATCAGGTCGCAGCCGAACTTGCTGGCAAGGCTGAGGGCCGCATGCTCGCTCGATACGCGGAGGCGGACGCACAGCCGCAGGTCGGGCGCGTCATTGCCATCACCGTCGCGCGTAGCCTCGACGATCTTCGCAAGCTCTTCGCTCGAATCGAGGCTGAAGGTCCTCACCCCGTGTTCGAAATAGGCTTCGCGGATTGCGCTGCGCGATTTGACCGGGTGCATGAAGCACAGTGTGGCATCAGGCAGCACCGAACGCGTCAGGCGCACTTCTGCGATCGACGCGACGTCGTAATGCGTGACACCATTGTCCCACAGGATGCGGATCAAGTCTGGCGAAGGGTTAGCCTTTACGGCGTAGAGCGACTTGCCCGGAAACTTCTCGACAAAGAAGCGGGCAGCGCGCGCAGCGGCGTGCGGGCGGTTGAGGATGATTGGTTCGTCCGGCGAAAGGTCGCGGACTACAGCCTTGGCATCGGGATAGTGGTGCAACTCAAGGGACCCCCTGAACGGTAAAGTTTCAGACCAAATCGGTACTAGGGGCTGCCTTGCGGTTTAGAGTCCCCTTGGGGCAGCGGAGCGGCGCATATAAATTCTGGATCATGAAACGCAAGTGAATAGTGCAACGCGAAATTCAACTGCGCCGCACGCTGCGGCGGGGCAAAGGTGCGGTGAGATGACCCGTTAGAAGCCGACCGTGGGCACCTGATCGACCACGCCCTTCTCGCTATCGTCCAGCCGGTGGAAGTCGGCCTGGTTGAAACCCAGCGCCCCTGCAAACAGCACGGCCGGAAAACTCTCGCGGCCGGTGTTGTAACGCGAAACGGCGGCATTCAGCGCGCGCCGGGCGGCTGCCAGCTTGTCTTCGACATGCGTCAGTTCGCGCTGCAATTCCTGGAAATTGGCGCTCGCCTTGAGGTCTGGATAAGCTTCGCCCAAGGCCAGCAACCGGTCCAGTGCAACGCGCAAGCCCTGTTCATCGCTGGATGAGATCGGGCCGTTAGCAGCCTGATTTCTGGCGGAAATCACCGAATCCAGCGTTTCCTTTTCGTGCCCCGCATAGCCTTTGACCGTTTCAACGAGGTTGGGAATGAGGTCGTGGCGCTGGCGTAATTGCGCGTCGATATCGGCAACGCCCTGATTTACCGATTGGCGAAGGCCCACCAGCCGGTTGTAAATGCCGACCACCACGATAGCCAGCAACACCACCACGCCGATCACGGCGAATGTCAGAACGTTCATTTCTTAACCCCCTATTCGACTTGCCTCGCTATGATAGACTGCAAGGGTTAAGGGGGAAAGTACGCGTGATCGAATATCCCGATGCGGACCGGCTGATGGCGGGTGAGCTGGGCGATTGGCTGAATGGCCAGCGCACGGTTCGCGAAGATGCCATCGCGCAATCGCATGACCGGATATTCAAGGCAGGCCTTGTACTGCTCCCGCTTGCCGCGTTCATGTTCATTCTCGCTCCGATCCCCACCGAACCCAAGATGTGGATGACTGCGGCCGCATTCGCAGGTGCCTGGGCGTGGAGCCAAATTCCCAAGACCAAGGCCAAGAAACAGGTCAAGACCGGGATCAACGAAGCAATCGCGAATGCGCTGGGCCTGGAATACTGCCATGACTGCGAACGCAGCGACCCGTTCGACAAGGCCAAGGCTTTTTCGATGCTGCCTTCCCATGACCGGTCAAGTTTCGAAGACATGTGGTCAGGCGAAACCGGCGGCCACACACTCATGCTACACGAAGCGCATCTCGAAGAACGCCGCGGCTCTGGAAAGAACCGCCGCTGGGTCACCGTATTTCGCGGCGCAATCCTGTCGATCAGCTTCGAACAGAACTTTCACGGCTCCACTTTGCTCGCCCCAGATCGCGCTTTCGGCAAATTTTTCGGCGGGGCGAAAGATACCATCAAGATCGACGGCCACATTCTCGACCGCGCTCAAATGGTAAGCCCCCAATTCGAGGACCGCTTTGACGTTTACACGACCGACCAGACAGAAGCGCGCTGGCTGATGCATCCGGAATATATCGAACGCCTGCTGGCAATGGAGCAAGCACTTGGCGGCAAGGACAGCTCGGTTCTGTTTTCCGGCGGCAGCATGGTGATGGCCATCAAGAGCGGGAATATGTTCGAAAGCGGCTCTCTCGATCACACCGAGGATGGCCGCATGGTGCGCCAGACTATCGACCAGTTTGCCAAGCTGGCAGACCTCGCGCTGACGCTTAACAAGCTGCGTCCGGATGATGAACTGAGAGCATGACTTGATTGTCCGAACGCAGCGAGGCCGCAAATATACGTATCCAGTCCCCCGATTGCGTCCCCTAGACCGTGACACGAGCAGGAACTTACCTAGAAGTGTCTGATGGTTGGCTCTGAAAAGAATGGCGTAGTGAGTGCGCAAGAACCCGCTGGCTTGAAGCCGCGGACAGGAGCCACGGCCACAGGGGTTCCGCTCGCGTTCAACCGTGAACCTGACTGGCGGCTGCGCAAATGGGTCAGCCGGTCGATGGTGGCGGTTGCTGCTGCGGAAGACGATGCCTCACTTGAAGGGCTGCTTTGTAACGACGCAGCCTACCTGCGCTCTGCCGTCGAGGTCGATTGGGTCGCTACCACCGCAGACGGTCCGCTGGAAATCCGCGACGAGACATTCCTGTGCGGCCAACATTCCAAAGCGATGCCGCTGCGTTACAAAGGGGGGATAAAGGTTGCGGGACTGATGTTTCGCCCGGGCGCGATGCGCGCCCTCTTCGGACTGGATGAGCACGATATGCTCGACCGTATCACCTCGATCGAGAGCGTGGGCATCGGCGATCATACCGTAACGGGTTTATACGAACCCGGCATCGATCCGGGCAGGTGGCTGAAGAAGATCGAGAGCTGGCTGGCGAATTATATCGAGAAGAATAACGTCCCCGCGCCGGACCCGCTTTCGCAAGCGCTGGAGTTGCAGGCGTTTCGAGACCCCAACGTGATGCTCAACGACTTCGCAGACCGCGAAGGCGTCACCCCCAGGCAGCTCCAGAGAATAGCCAAGCGCGATTTCGGCCTTACTCCAAAACAGATTATGCGCCGCGCGCGGATCCTGGATCTTGCCGCGCGGCTCTGCGGTGTAGCTGACGAGGAAGAGCAGGACATTCTGCTCAGGTTCTTCGATCAGGCCCACCAGATACGCGAATTCCAGGCATTCTTCGGCACCACTCCCGGCTCATTCAAGCGGCGGAGATCTAGTCTGCTAACGCTGAGCCTCGAGATCCGGCAGGCCCGGCGCCTGGAGATGCTCGAACGCATCCAGCCGGGCGCCGTGCGGCCCTGGATGCGCAGCCCGCTGCGATAACGCTGCCGCGCCTTTAGCTCAGCCGGTCGCGAAAGGTGTCGTATCCGAACTCTTTCACCAGTTCGAGCTGGTCGATGTCGCTATCCCAGAGGTAAATGCTCGGAAGCTGGACGCCGTTGAAAGTGTTGGTCTTGACCATCGAATAATGCGCCTGATCAAGGAAAGCGAAGCGCTTGCCCACCTCTGCGCCGCCTTCAATGCGATAATCACCAATGACATCGCCAGCGAGGCAGGAGGGTCCGCCGATCCGCACTTCAGGAGTGTCCGCGCCTTGAGCTTCGCCCAGCATGGCGGGGCGGTAAGGCGCTTCGATCACGTCAGGCATATGGCAAGTGGCCGAGATGTCTGCGACTGCCACCGGCAGTCCGTTGTGGCCGGTATCGAGGATCGTGCCGACGAGGATGCCGGCGTCCAGCGCAACTGCTTCACCGGGTTCGAGATAGATTTCCGCACCCGTGTCTTCCTTGGCGTCCTTGAGAAACTCGACCAGCTCCTCGCGCTGGTAGTCGGCCCGGGTGATGTGATGGCCGCCGCCCATATTGATCCACTTCAACTGCCCGAACCACGGTTCGATCGCGTCGAACACCTTGTCCCAGGTATCGTGGAGCGGCTCGAAATCCTGCTCGCACAGGTTGTGGAAGTGAATGCCGTCCACGCCTTCCATGATTTCTGGCGTAAGCTGGTCGATCGGAAAGCCAAGGCGGCTCCCCGGGCTTGAAGGATCATATCGCGGCACCTCGCCGGTGGGATGCATCGGATTGATGCGCAGGCCCACGTCGAAATTCTGACCGGACGCTCGGGCCGCTTCGAGGATCAGCGTCGCGCGTTCCATCTGGCCGGGCGAATTGAAGATGACATGATCCGACAGGCGGCAAACCTCGTCCAGCTCTTCGGGCTTGAACGCAGCGGAATAGGTGGCGATTTCCCCGTCGTAGAATTCGGACGCGAGGCGCGCTTCCCACAGGCCCGATGTGCAAACCCCGTCGAGATATTCGCCAATGATCGGCGCGGTGGCCCACATCGAAAATGCCTTGAGCGCGGCCAGCACCTTGATGTCCGCAGCGTCGCGGATATCGGCCAGTATCTGGCAGTTCGAACGCAGTTTCGCAGCATCGACTACGAAGGCGGGGCTGTCGACACGATTGAGATCGAAATGGGCGAAAGCGCCCGGATCGCCGGCTTTGGTTTCCATGTCCCGCGACTTAGGGTGTGCGCCCGCGTAGGGAAAGAGGGCTATTCGCTTTCAGTTGGTGAAGATGGCGTAAGATCGAACCGCACGACACGGTTGCCATAAACATCGATCATGTATGCGCGCCCCTGCCTGTCGAGGGCGATGTCGTGTCCAAGGCTGGCATTATCGCCCGGCAGGCGCAGATCGAAGGACCGGTCTACGGTGCCATCGGGCCGGTAGACACGCACCATTGCGCCATTTCGATCGATCATGTCGCGCCCCTCCACCGCAACTGTCCAACCCGCACCCAGCGGTTTGACACTGTAAGTGTGGCCGCGATCGACCCCGCGCCATTGATCCACGGGTTCGCCGGCAGTCGAGAAAACCGAAATGCGCGCGTTCTCGCGGTCGGCGACATAGACCTTGTCCCCATCGGTGGAGACACCGTGCGGCAGGTCCAGCTCTCCGGCGCCCTGCCCTTCCTCACCCCACGCGCCCAGATATGCGCCTTGGCGGTCAAAGACGGCGATGCGGTCGTTGGTGTAGCCATCGGCCACAAGGACCTTGTCACCGAGAAAGGCGACGTCTGCCGGGCGGCCGAAATGCTTGCCGTCCTGCCCAGCCTCGCCCCGCACGCCCCATGCAGCTTGCTCGGCTCCCTCGTGGGAGAACCGCAAGACCTGCTCGCGGGCGACGTCGGTGATCCAGACGTTATCGTCCTCGTCCACCGAAAGGCCGTGCGGCATGATTAAGGTGCCTGCTCCCCACTGCGCCAGCAAGGCGCCGTCGGGCGAGAACATGAAAACGGTCGGGTCAGCAATCGTCTCGTCGGTAAACGGCTCCTCCCATTCCCGGCCCGCGCGGTGGAGCACGAAGACGTGTCCGTGGCTGTCGACATCAACCGCGCTGGGCTGCCCGAAAATCGCGCCTTCGGGGATCGTCGGCCAGTCCGCCTCGATCTGAGCAGAGGGCGCTTCCTCGCGTGCGGGACCGCCGCAAGATGCAAGGAACAGTGCAAGGGTTGCGGGCGCAAAAGCCAATCGGTTCGTCATGCGCCCGAGACTAGGCGCAGTTTTGCTGCCTTCAAAGTGCAGATACGAAAAGGGCGGAAACGATTTGCACCGTCCCCGCCCTTTCGATTGCATTGCGACCGTGCCTAGTCGTCCTTGTCCGTACGATAGACCAGAGCGCGGACCGGACCTTCGTACGAGAAACCGCGCGACATCATCGCTTCGTGGCCGCTGCGCCAGTTTGACGCACCGAAGCCGGTGTAGATGGTCGTCGTCGATGTTCCCGAGACGATTGTATCGTGGCTCTGACCGATGGGTTCGGGATCTACCGTGACCATGGCATAACGCTCGTTTTCCTGCGGTACGAACTGCACCGAAAGAAGACCCGGGCGGAACATGTACTGATCACGCGTGAAGGAGCGGGTTTCCACGCCTTCTGCATCCAGCAGTACCACCTGCGGCGACAAGACGCGGGCAAGATCGAGACCCGCACCCAGTTCCACCATCTTCGCACGGCCCGGCTCGGGCAGCGCAAAGACCATGTACGGTGCCGAATGACCGGCACGCTCCAGACAGGGACCGGAAGCTGAAAGCTCGTTATCGAGCACCCAGACCTTCTTGTCCTTGTCCGGCGTCAGGCTGATCGCCGTCACCGTTTCGGGCGTAGTCGAGCAATCTGCCCGGTCGAACGCAAGCGTCGCCGGATAGATCGGAGCCGTCGTGGCACAGCCAGCGACAACTGCCGAAGCAGCAGCCAGCGCGAGGAATTTGGTCCGCATCGGTCCCAGCTCCCTAGCGCATCAAGCGAACGGCGGTGTTGGCAACTTCCTTGAGCGCCACGTCGATGCCTTCAGCGAGGCGTTCCGGCTGCGAAATCATGTCTTCACGGTTCTGGAACACATAGTCAGGGTTCGGTGCGATGGTGACAACACCGGCCTGTGCATCGACAGCATTGTAAACGATGCGGTTTTCCATCAGCGTCTTGCCGGTTCCAGCATCGATCATCTTGACGTCTGCAGCCACGGTCGGGCGCCACATCTGGTTGCCAGCATTGACGTAACCGTAGGTGGTGACGTTGAAGTCGATAAGCGCCTGCACACCAGCCGGAGCGGTTGGATAGCTTTCAAGGAACTTGCGCTTTTCGCGGTCCGGACCTTCGAGCATGGCGGCTTCGATATTAGCTTCGGCAAGTGCTTCGATCAGGAATGCTTCGAAATTGGCTTCCGGCGTGTGGTTCACGCTTTCAAGGGCGTCGTTCACGCGGTCCTTGCGCGATGCCTGCACGCCTGCGTCGATAAGTCCGCCGATCAGGCCGAAATTGCCCATGGTCGAAGCGGCTTCGTAAGCCACAGCGTCATCGGCCAAGGTATCGTCCACAATGGCAACTGAAGTTACCGGCACTGCGGGTGCGGTATACGGCGTGCCGACATAAGGCGAAGCGCAGGCACCAAGGCTCAGCAGACCAAGCGCTGCAAACGATTTTTTCATCTGGAATTTACCCCTGTTCCACCGACCGAATGATTCCGTATCGATGCGTCACGATGGACGTCGCGAAATATAATTCAGCGAAATTCTGGGTCAATACAGACTGTGGGCAGTCTATCTCCAGACTGTTCGGCGTGGCCCGAAAGCCACGCCGTAATTAACATTCCTCAATATTTAAAAGTCCACGGGACCGCCGAGTTCCTTCACCTGCCAGGGAAGGCCGTGTTCGTTCAGCATTTCCATGAACGGATCGGGATCCATCTCTTCCATGTTGAAGACGCCGTCCCCAGCCCACTTGCCAGTGACCACCATCGTGCTGCCAATCATCGCGGGAACGCCCGTGGTGTAGGATACCGCCTGATTACCTGTTTCCTCATAGGCGGCTTCGTGGCTGCAGATGTTGTTGATGTAGAACGTTTTCTCACCCGACCCGTCCAGGGCTTCGCCGGTGGCGATGACGCCGATGTTGGTGTTGCCCTTGGTGGTTTCACCCAGCGATTCCGGTTTGGGCAGAACTGCGGCGAGGAATTGCAGCGGGATGATTTCCTTGCCCTGATACCGGATCGGTTCGATCCCGGTCATGCCGACATTTTGCAGGACGGTCAGGTGCTTGATGTACTCATCGCCAAAGGTCATCCAGAACCGTGCGCGCTCAAGCTCGGGATTGAACTTGGCGAGGCTTTCCAGCTCTTCGTGGTACATCATGTACATGTTCTTCTGGCCGACGGCTTCGAAATCGAATTCGACCCGCTTGTCGAGCGCGGGCGTTTCGACCCACTCCCCGTTTTCCCAATGCCGCGCGGGTGCCGTAACCTCACGGATGTTGATTTCCGGATTGAAGTTGGTGGCAAAGGCCTGCCCGTGATCGCCGCCATTGCAATCGAGAATGTCGAGCTGGCGAATGGTCTTCAGCTTGTGCTTCTTGAGCCACATGGTGAATACGCTGGTCACGCCGGGATCAAAGCCAGACCCCAGCAGCGCCATGATGCCGGCTTGCTTGAAGCGGTCGTGGTAAGCCCACTGCCAGTGGTATTCGAACCGGGCCTCGTCCTTCGGTTCGTAATTTGCGGTATCGAGATAATCGACACCGGCCTCGAGGCAGGCGTCCATGATCGGGAGATCCTGATAAGGCAGTGCCAGATTGACGACGAGGCTGGGTTTCACCTGTCGGATGAGGTTGATCATCGCAGGGACTTCTTCAGCATCGATTTCGTAGGTCGATATGCTTTGCCCGGTACGCTCCTTCACGCTTGCAGCGATCGCGTCGCATTTCGACTTCGTACGACTGGCAAGATGGATGTCGCCAAAGATATCGGCGTTCATCGCCATCTTGTGAACGCAGACCGAGCTGACGCCGCCCGCACCGATGACCAACACTGTCGACATGAAAAACCTCTTCGTTTGATACGATTCTTGCGCGCCCTCTAACCGAATGCGCTATCCCCGCCAAATGATCCGAGACAATATGCAGCTGCCAACCCGACAAGGCGTTCAGAACGCCGCCACTTCCATCGCGCAAATCCTGGCGCCGACACCGCTGCTGCCCGTCGATATCGGCGGTGTGCAGTGCCATGCCAAGGCCGAGAGTCTCCAGCCGGTCGGTGCGTTCAAGATACGCGGCGGGTGGTGGCGGCTGTCGAACTTGTCCCCGGAAGAACGGTCACGCGGCGTGGTCGCAGTTTCATCGGGCAACCACGCACAAGGAGTGGCGTGGGCTGCACGGCGACTGGGGATCAAGGCGGCAATCGTCATGCCGCGTAACGCTCCGAAGGTAAAACTGGACGCAACCCGCGCATTGGGCGCGGAAATTATCCTCTATGATCGGCCCGGCGAGGACCGCGACGAAGTCGCAGCCCGCGAAATCGAGAAGAGCGGTGCGGTACTTGTCCATGCTTTTGCTGATCCATGGGTGATCGAAGGCCAGGGCAGCGCAGGCATCGAAATCGAGGCGCAGCTGGGGCGCGCACCATCGCGTCTCGTGGCCTGCTGCGGCGGCGGCGGGCTGGCCGCTGGCCTCGCCCTCGCCTGTCCCGGCAGCGCGATCCACATCGTCGAACCTGCTGGATGGGACATGGTGGGACAGGCCATCGAAGCAGGAGAGATCGTGCGCGTTGGCAGCTCCCCGCCGACTACGATTTGCGATGCGTTGCAACCCGATGCGACCAAGGACATCAATTTGAAAGTGCTCCACGGGCGGGCAGAGCCGGGCGTCACGGTCACCGACGATGAGGTGAAAACCGCCCAGCGGTTCGCCTTTTCAAAGCTGAACCTCGTGCTCGAACCGGGCGGCGCGGCGGCGCTGGCAGCAGCGCTGGCAGGCAAGGTGCCAGTCGATGAAAGCACGGTCATCATGCTCACCGGCGGCAACACAGATGCGGAGAGCTTCGCCGAAACCTTGCGAGAGGTTTGACAATCCCTTCCCGCCGACGCACCCATGCGCGGCACATAGGGAGGGAGATTACCTGATGCAGGCTCAAATTCTTGCACCGGCAGCGGTGCTGATCGCTTGGTCGCTCGTCATGCTTTTATGGATGGCATTCACGCGCTTTCCGGCGATGAAGAAAACGGGAATGGACCTCGGCAATGCCAAGCCCGGTGGCCGCGGGCAGGATCTCGAGGGTGTTCTGCCCGACAAGGTCCAGTGGAAATCGCACAATTACGCGCACCTGATGGAACAGCCGACCATTTTCTATCCGGCGGTCGTAATCCTGGCCTTGCTTGGCGCCACGGCGATGGATGTACTGGTGGCGTGGATTTACGTTGGTCTGCGGATTGTTCATTCGGTCTGGCAGGCAACCGTCAACACGGTGACGATCCGTTTCCCGCTGTTCGTCCTTGCCACTATCGCGCTTGGCTGGCTCGCTTACCGGGCTGTCGCGCTCACCCTCTTCGCGGTTTAAGGACAGACGAAATGGAAATCGCCCAATCACCGATCCTCCAGGCGGTTGTCGCTCTGGCGGCATGGACCATGATCATGTGGATCTGGATGTATGCCACCCGCATTCCGGCAATGAGCCGCAATCCCAAGCTTGATCCTGCCCACATGGTGGGATCAACGGGCACCAGCCTCAGGGCGGAGTTGCCCGAGAAAGTCAGCTGGAAAGCGGATAATTACAACCATCTGCACGAAGCGCCGACCGTGTTTTACGCGATCGCGATCCTGCTGGCGATCACCGGCTATGGCGACGGAATGAATGCTCTTTTGGCTTGGATTTACGTCGGCCTGCGCGTCATTCATTCACTGGTACAGTCGACAAGCAACCGCGTATTGGTGCGCTTCGTACTGTTCGCCCTATCCAGCATCGTCCTGATGGCGCTGATCTTTCACGCCTTTATCGTGACGTTCGACGTACACATGTAATGCAGGGGCGGCGGAGGTTTACTCCGCCGCTTCGCGCTGAGCCACTTCCAGCGTAGCCAGGAAGCGTTCGCCATCGAGCGCTGCCATGCAGCCGGTCCCGGCAGCCGTCACGGCCTGGCGATAGGTGTGATCCATGACATCGCCTGCAGCGAACACGCCGGGGATCGAAGTCTTCGGAGTGCCTGGTTCGACCAGCAGGTAACCGCTATCGTCCATCGGCAGCTTGCCCTTGAACAGTTCGGTCGCAGGAGCGTGTCCGATCGCCACGAACGCGCCCTCGCAGGCAAATTCGCTATCTTCAGAAGTCTGGGTATCGCGCAGGCGCAGGTGCGTCAGTGCGCCGTTTTCGCCAGCCTCAAAGCTTTCGACCGTCTTGTTCCACAGGACCGAAATCTTGGGGTGGTTCAGCAGGCGGTCCTGCAGGATTTTCTCGGCGCGCAGTTCATCTCGGCGGTGGATCAGGGTCACATCGTCGGAATGGTTGGTGAGGTAGAGTGCTTCCTCGACCGCGGTATTGCCGCCGCCGATCACCGCGACCTTCTTGCCACGATAGAAGAAACCGTCACACGTCGCGCAGGCCGAAACGCCCTTGCCGCCCAGCTCCTGTTCACCCGGAGCGCCGAGCCATTTGGCCTGCGCACCCGTGGCAATGACCAGGATGTCACCGATGTATTCATCGCCGCTGTCGCCAATTGCGCGGAAGGGTGAGCCGCCCTCTAGATCAACTTCTACGATCGTGTCCCACATCATGCGGGTGCCCACGTGTTCGGCCTGCGCCTTCATTTCTTCCATGAGCCACGGGCCCTGCACTACATCGCGGAAGCCGGGATAATTTTCCACATCGGTAGTGATGGTCAGCTGTCCGCCGGGCTGCAGGCCTTGCACCACGATCGGCTCCATCATCGCGCGCGCGCCATAGATGGCAGCGGAATAGCCGGCGGGGCCGGAGCCGATGATGAGCATTTTGGTGCGATGGGTAGCCATGAATCAGTCTCTAGATCGTCAATTTGGAAGTAAGGGCGCTATATGGGGACTGGCGCGGCCGGAGTCACGCCAGGTAGGCGTTGCGGAGCCGCTCGCGCAGGGCGTCATCCACACCTAATGCGCCCGAGATATACGCGTCGAGCGATCCGTGATCGGCCTCGACCTCGCGCCAGAAGGTCGCGAGGTAGTCTTCGCGCACACCGAGCAACGCTTCGATTGCACTCTTGTCCAGTTTCCGTCCGAGCCGCTCTTCGATACCGGGCACCGACTGCGCGGCGAGCACCTCCATATTCGGCGCATCATTCGTCCGCAAAAACTCCGCCATCTGGCGGTCACGGTCCACGCCGAGAATATGGAGCAGCAGCATCGCAGCAACGCCCGTCCGATCCTTGCCAGCGAAACAATGGACAAGGCTTGCCCCGTCGCGTTCAGCAAGAATGCGCAAGTAGCGCGAGAACATCTCTGTCATCGCAGGATTGCGGGGCATTCGCGTATAGACCGCAATCATGCGCTGCCTGGCAAATTCCGCCGTGGTTGTCTCGGCATCGACGTCCATGTGCGGCGGACTGGAGGTGGTTTCTCCATCATAAAACAGAACTTCGCCGTCGAAACCTTGCACACGGCGGCAAGGATTGCGTTCGCGTTCGCTCGCGCCGCGCAGGTCGATCACCGTACGGATGTGCATCTTTGCAATCGCAGCCAGATCGTCGTCACTTGCAGCGACATGCTGTCCCGAGCGCCACAGTAGCCCGCGCTTTACGCTGGCCCCTTCGGACGTCTCCCAGCCTCCGTAGTCGCGGAAATTGTGGATGCCGTCGGTCTCGATGAATGGGTCACGAATCATGTGCAGCGGTGTGGCAGGCCGCGCAGCCACCGGCAATGGCACCTAGGGGCAAATCCCTATGCTGCCTGAAAGGCTGAATTGGGACGCTGGCAGTAAGCCCGATGACTATCGAAATTCGGCTTTATCAGGGAATAGGCATGGCGCGCATTGTGATCGTTGACGACGACGAAATCGTTTCAGAAATGGCCAGCAAGGTGTTGTTTGACGCCGGCCACGTGTGCGGCTGCGTCGGCGACGGAGAAAAGGCGCTCGATCTCCTGCGTTGGCGCCGACCCGATTTGCTGTTGCTTGATCACGATATGCCCGGGCTAACCGGTGCCCAGGTGCTCCGTTCGATCCGCAGTTCGCCGGACAATTACGACTTGCCTGTCATCATGTTTACCGGCCTTAGCGGGGCAGAAGATGAGCAGCACGCCTATTACAACGGGGCCCAGGGGTTCATCCGCAAACCGTTCAATGCGCAGATGCTTCTGCATGAGGTAAACCTGGTGCTGAAATCGCGCGAAGAACGTCCGCAACATCGAACCCTTACCGAGCATCTGGAACAGGCGGCTGGACGTTGGCGAGATTCGCCCGACCGCAGAATAATGCTTTAAAGCTGACCTGCTGAATCGAGGTCGCGCAGGAAGTTTTCGGTCCAATCCTGCACATTGTCGTCGCGTACGGTCCCGATCAGGCTCTCGTAGCGGCGGCGGCGTTCTTCCAACGGCATATCGAGCGCCTTGCCGATTGCATGCGCCAAATCATCTGGGCTGTGAGGGTTCACGAGCAGCGCATCCTCCATCTGCGCAGCCGCTCCGGCAAATCGCGAAAGAATAAGGACACCCGGGTCTTCCGGATCCTGCGCCGCGAGATATTCCTTGGCCACCAAATTCATCCCGTCACGCAGCGGTGTGACGAGACCGATCTTCGCCGCGCGGAAGAAGCCGAACAGTTCAGCATGGCTATAACCCCGGTTCACATAGCGAACGGGGACCAGATCTACTTCGCTTCGCGCTCCGTTGATCTGCCCTGCCTTCTGTTCGAGTTCGGCACGGATCTTCTGATAGCTTTCGACGTCCTCGCGGCTCGGCGGAGCAATCTGGATGAAGACCAGATCGCTGACGCGGTCCGGGTGCTGGTCGAAAAATCGCGATATCCCGTCGAGTCTTTCAGGCAGGCCCTTGGAATAATCCAGCCGGTCCACTCCGATCATGGCCGTGCGCCTGCGAGTCGAATTCAGCAGCCGCTGCTGCGCGCGCTGCGCGGCTTCATCTTCGCCAAGCTTGCTGAAGTGATCCCAGTCGATCCCGATCGGATAGGCACGCGCAATCGTGGTGCGTCCGTCCAGAGTGATCGCACCGGTCTCCTCGTCGATCTCGGCACCCAGTTCGGTGCGGCAATAATGCAGGAAGCTGTCGAGCCATTCGTGGGTCTGAAAGCCCAGCAAGTCGTAGTGCAGCATCGTGCGCACAAGGCGCTCATGATAGGGCAGCGATACGAACAAGCGTGTCGCGGGCCACGGTATGTGCAGGAAAAACCCGATCCGGTTCTGCACACCGCGCGAACGCAGACGTTCGCCCAGCGGGATCAGGTGATAGTCGTGAACCCACAGGACATCATCGTCTTCCAGAAGCGGATGCAACGTCTCGGCGAAGCGTTCATTGACTCGCTCATAGCCCTTGGCAGTCTCGCGCTCATATTCGGCGAGATCGAGGCGGTAATGAAACAGCGGCCAGAGGGTCGAATTGGCGTATCCGTTGTAATATTCATCAACGTCGCGCTTGGACAGATCGATTGTCGCAGTCGTCACGCCGTCAGTGGTCTGGGTCGAGATTTCGCCCGTGTGTTCTTCAGCTTCTTCACCGGACCAGCCGAACCAGACGCCGCTGCGCTCTTTCAGGGCCGCGTTCAGCGCGCCAGCCAAGCCGCCTTGTGCACCCGCAGCGCCGCGCGCCTTGGGTACAGCGACCCTATTCGATACCACTACCAAACGCGCATCTGCGCTCACCTGACATCACTCCATGGTTTGGACAGCAGCCCCGCCGAATTGATTATACCAACCAGCGAGTAGGTCTGCGGGAAGTTCCCCCATAGTTCACCCGTATCATAGTCGAGGTCTTCGCTCAGAAGCCCCGAGCGGGTTGTGTGGCTGAGCATGGCGCCGAACAATTCGCGCGCCTCTTCGCTGCGGCCGGTCAGATGTAGCGCTTCGATCAGCCAGAACGTGCAGACGTTGAACGCCGTTTCGGGTGCTCCGAAATCATCCTCAGCCGCATAGCGCAGCATGTAATTGCCGCGCCTGAGGTCGCGTTCGACCGCGGCAAATGTCTTCAGGAAGCGTTCGTCGTCAGGTTTGAGGAAGCGCAGTTCCACCATCTGGAGCAGGCTGGCGTCGAGATAGTCGCTTTCGAAACTGGCACCGTAATGGCCGCCTTCTTCGCTCCACGCTTCGGTTTCGATCTTCGCGCGGATGGCTTCTGCACGCTCCGTCCAAACGCGGGCGCGGTCCGTTTTGCCCAGCTGCGCTGCGACATTGGCCAGCCGGTCGCAGGCCGCCCAGCACATCACCGCAGAATAGGTGTGGACCTCCTGGCGCGTACGAAATTCCCACAGTCCGGCATCGGGCTTGTCGTGCTTTGCCCAAGCTGCCTCGCCAACTTCTTCGAGATGCGCGAAATCGGTTTCATCGGCCATGCGCAGGAGCCGGTTGTCGAAGAACGCCTGCGCAGTCGGCATGACGATCTGGCCGTAGCAATCATACTGGACCTGCTTGTATGCCGCATTGCCCACGCGAACCGGGCCCATCCCTCGGTATCCGGCCAGGTTCTCGGCAAAGCTTTCGTGCAGCTCCGCCTCTCCCATCACCGAATACAGCGGCTGTATCTGCCCTCCGCGCGCCTGATCGACGATATTGCGAAGGTAGGCGAGGTACTTCTCCAGCACATCCAGCGCACCGAGCCGGTTCAGGGCCTGAACCGTGTAATAACTGTCCCGGATCCAGCAATAGCGGTAGTCCCAGTTCCGCTCGCTGCCGGGCGCTTCGGGAATGGAAGTCGTGAGTGCGGCGACGATCGCGCCCGTTTCTTCGTGCTGGCACAGCTTGAGCGTGATCGCAGCGCGGATGGTTTCTTCCTGCCATTCCAGCGGGATATGCAGGCCGCGCACCCAATGCTGCCAATATTTGCGTGTATTGGCTTCCATCCGTCGCAGCTCGCTGCGAATATTGCCTACGAAGGGCTCGTCCGGGCCGAGGAAGAAATGCTGGTCGCTTTCGACGCGGTAGCTGCGGCCTTCCAGCACATAGCCTACCGGGGCATCGGTGGAGAGACGCATGGTCTGATCGCCCACCTGGTAACGGATGTGGTTTGTCCCATTGGTAGTGGTCGCAGTGCCAGCACCATAATTATGCATGGGTACGAGGCGCACACGCAGGCGGGGCGCGCCGGACACGGGGCGAACCATGCGGATCAGGGCGACAGGGCGGTACATCCGGCCCGACCCTTCATAGCGAGGGGCGAAATCGGTGATTTCGAGCGCGCTGCCGTCTTCAGCTTCGAGGCGAGTGACAAGGATCGGGGTATTGCGTTCATAATGCTGGGTCGCGGACACCTGCCCTTCCAGTTCAAAACGCCAGACGCCCTGATCTTGCTTGTCGCCATTCAACAGCGAGCAGAACACGGGATCACCGTCGACCCGGGGTATACAGCTCCAGACAAAGCCGCCGGTCTTGTCGACCAGTGCACTGACCTGGCAATTGCCGATCGGGGAAAGTTCAAGGGAGCTTTGGGTCACAGTTCCAGCCATTCATGCACGGCTGCCACGCCGCTGAGGTGATACCGGGCACTGTCGCTGTCGCGCTCGCCCACGGCAATGCCAAAACCTCCGCATTCGATTGCGGCCCTCATTCCGTCCTCGTCAGTGACGTCGTCACCAAGGAAAATCGGGACCGCCCCGACAAATGGCGGCTGCGACATGAAGGTCTGGACCGCAGAGGCTTTGCTCGTCCCTGGAAATACCAGTTCAGCCACGCATTTGCCGTGCTTTACTTCGAGGCTGAACTGCCGCGCAACCTTGGCGGCAAATGCATCGACCTGATCCTTGCGAGAGGGGTCGGACCGGTAATGCAGCGCACCGCCGTGGCTTTTCGTTTCGTAGCGAAGTTCGTTTGCCTGCGCAAAGACGCGCAAGGCTTCGACTGCATCACCCGGCAATGCTTCCGGGCTGCGCCCTGCCAGCTCTCCGTCAGCCCGGACGGTGTGCAGGCCATGAGAGCCAGCCATGGCGATTTCGCATGAGCCTAGATGCCGCGTAAGATCATCAATTGCGCGCCCGCTGACCAAGGCAAGACGCCCCTCCAACCGGGCCTTCAGTTCGTGCAGACGTAGATTGAGATGGCCGGGCACCTCGATCGCATCGGGCTCGGGCGCAAGTTCGACCAGAGTGCCGTCGAAATCGAGGAAGACCGCCGCCCGTTCCTGCGACAGCAGGTCGGCGAAGGGAGGCGGGGATGGGAGCGGATGCTGGCTTGCCATCACAGTGGCAATAACGGCTGGCACGCCTGCGTCAAACGCTGGCTACTGCAAATCACCTGCGACGGGGGTGAGGATAAGATCCCCCTCTTCGACCCGCCAGCCTTTCAGCCGCGAGAGGAAATTCATTCCCAGCACATTGGTGCGGCCCAGATTGGGCGCAATCACTGCATCAAGGCCTTCTGCGCGAATATTGCCGAATGAAAGATCCTCAATGGTCGTCAAATCTGCTGTCACGGTGCCATTGGCGGTGTTGAGCATGACCGGCAGACCTCCCGGCCTGGGCCGAAGCCCCGCTGCATCGGCAGATGGAGTGGAAAAAGCCGTCAATGTCGCGCCAGTATCGACCATCAGGCGCGTCGGCACACCGTTGACGTTCGCACGGAGCCAGTAATGACCGTCGGGCGCCATCGGGATGACCGTTTCCTCGCCAACGATCGTCTGGTCTGGAAGGCCGATTTCCGTCATCGAATCGAGGCGCGGATCGAAGCGGGCGATCTGAAGGAAAACGGTCACGAGTATCCCGACCAGAGCCAAGGTGCTGACAGTGCGCACCATCCTGCCGCCAGCGACTTTGCGGCGAAGCATGATCGATCCAATGAAGCCAAGCGCCAGTGCGCCAATTGTCCCGATCAGCAACCCCGAACGCGGGACCATGCGGATCAATTCGGCTGCGGCAGAGAGGATGGCTTCCGGCTCCATCCTTCAGATATAGGTGCTTCGCATTAGCACGTCCATGAACAGTTAGGGTGCGTCGCGGTGCTCGCTGGCTTCGGCAAGAATGAGCGAAAACCTGCCTTGGCTGTCAGTCCAGCGTTTCAGCGGTGTCCAGCCGCCTGCAAGCAACAGCAGATTGGCACTGCGCCGCGTGAACTTGTGGCTGTTTTCGGTGTGGATCGTCTCGCCCTTCTGCATCGCGAAGCTTTCGCCCGATACGGTGAAGGCAATGTCGCGCTGCGCCTCGAGGTGCATTTCGACGCGCGCGAAATCATCGTTCCACACCGCGCGGTGTTTCAGCGATTCCACTGGCAGCGTGCCCTCAAGCTCGCGGTTTATCCGCCGGGCGAGATTAAGATTAAATGCCGCAGTGACGCCCTTTGCGTCATCATAGGCCGCCTCAAGAACCGAGGCGTCTTTCACAAGGTCCATCCCGATCAGCAGCAACGGTCTGTCGGCTTCCGTGCCGCCAAGCGTCGCGCGCATTGAGCGCAGCAGGTCAACCGAAGTGCGCGCAACCATATTGCCGATGGTGGAGCCCGGGAAAAAGCCAAGCTTCTTCATTCCCCGAACCTCACTTGGAAGCTGGACTTCGCCCATGAAGTCCGCCTCGACCGGATATACCGGCAATCCGGGAAACTTCTTTGCCAGAGCCGCGGAGGATTCGCGCAGGAAATCGCCTGCGATATCGAGCGGCACGTAAGCACCCGGGGCAATGGCGGACAGCAGCAGAGGCGTCTTCACGGAACTGCCAGAGCCGAATTCCACCACCGCCCTGCCCTCGCCGATCAGTTGGCGAAAGGTATCGCCTTCCGCGCGGAGGATTTCCGTTTCGGCGCGTGTCGGATAGTATTCTTCGAGGCCGGTAATATCCTCGAACAATTGCGAACCGGCGTCATCATAAAGCCACCGCGCCGGCACCGCCTTTTGCGGCTGGCTGAGCCCGCTCAACACGTCTTTACGGAATGCGCGGTTCACACCGCCTTCGTCCAGATCGACCAGCGCGATCCCTTGTTTAGCCGTCATACGTCCCTCGCAAGCCTCAGGCCGGTAAACTGCCAGCGCTGGTGCGGATAAAAGAAATTTCGGTAACTTGCACGTGAGTGCCCGCGCACCGTGGCGCAGCTCGCACCCTTGAGCACGAACTGTCCGTTCATGAACTTGCCATTGTATTCACCAACTGCGCCTGCAGCAGGCTGGAAACGCGGATATGGCAAATAGCCGGAACGAGTGAATTGCCAGCAATCGCCGAACAGCCCCTCGCTACCTTGCGGCGACGGAGGAGCAGCTTCATCGAGCTGGTTTCCGGCGCACGGATCGTGTGCTGCACACTCGCCCTCCTGCCCGCGCGCAATCGCTTCCCATTCGAATTCGGTCGGCAATCTCATGCCTGCCCATGCCGCAAACGCATCGGCTTCGAAATACGAGATATGCGTGACCGGCGCATCGGGATCGCGGGGCTGCCAGCCGGAGTGCGTGAAATGTTTGTCGCCTCGCCAATATGACGGCGCGGTGATCGCGTCTTCCCTGACCCAGGCCCAGCCGTCGGAAAGCCACAGGGACGCGGTTTCATATCCGCCATCGGCGACGAATTCGCTCCATTGGCGATTGGTGACCAGGCGGACATTCAGTTCGAACGGCTCGAGCAGGACGCGGTGAACAGGCCCTTCGTTGTCGAACGCAAAACCGGCTTCCTGGTGGCCGATCCGCGCAATGCCGCCGGGGTGGGAATGCCATCCCTCGGCGTGTGATGCAGTTTTGCCATCGGGCTCTTCCCACATCGACGAGCCAAGCGGGTTCTGGAACAGAGCGTGCTTGATATCGGTCAGCATCAATTCCTGATGCTGCTGTTCATGCGCAATGCCGAGCGCGATCAGCAAAGCAAGCTCTTCCCGTTCGAACAGAGGCTCCATCGCCGCATCGACTTTTTCACGCCAGTCGGTGATCTGGGACAGCGTGGGCCGCGAGAGCATGCCTCGTGAAAACCGGGCGATCCGCTCCCCTTCGGCCTCATAATAGGAATTGAAAACGAACGGCCAGTCTTCGTTGTACAGCGTGTAACCATCAAGGTGGTCGCGCAGCAGGAATGTTTCCCAGAACCATGTCGGATGAGCCAGATGCCATTTGGCGGGCGACGCATCTTCCATGGACTGGAGTGTGGCGTCCGCTTCTGACAGGGGCGCGACCAGACATTCGCTGAGCGAACGCGTGTCACGAAAGGCCTTCGACAATTCCGAAGGGCAAGTTCGAACCTGATCTGCCCGGGCTGTGATGGGCATATTCTCCGCACGGTCAAGTTGCCGGAATTGAACAACTGCCGCCCTTCATGGCGCATTTAGATGGCGGTTGGAAGGCCGTTAGGCGCGTTATATCAAAATCCTAACTAATGATGAGCTTCCCATATCATGCCGCCCGGATAACTCGGTTACGACCACTTCGTTTCGCGTCATACAACCCCTTGTCAGCCCTCGCGAAAAGCGAAAGTGCTCCCTCACCCTCGCCCAGCGTTGCGTGACCAGCACTGATTGTGACCTGCGGAACCGGTGCGGAATGCGTGCCCACTTCGATTGCCCAGCGCAGCCTTTCCGCGGCATCCTTCGCAGCATCTTCGTCACAATCGGGCAGGAGCCAGAGAAACTCTTCGCCGCCCATGCGCCCGACACGGTCCGCGCCGCGCGCCTGATGGATGGCGATCTCGGCAAGCTTCGAGAGCACCCTGTCACCCACGGCGTGGCCGTGGCGGTCATTGATCCGCTTGAAGTGATCGACGTCGATGACGACAACCGAGAAGGCCTTGCCCGATTTGTGCGCATCCAGCACCGCCCGGTCGAGAGCACTCATGATGGCGCGGCGACTTGCGAGGCCGGTCAGCGCATCGGTATTAGCCTCGCGGCGTGCCTCTTCTGCCAATTTTAGAGCCCGCTGTTTTTCGATCTCCGCCTCACGAACACTGGCGTATTCCTCGCTATTGTCGCGAACGACCATGAACACGCACTCTCGCTCTCCTTCACGGCTGAAGACATAGCGCGCGCGCGCCCTGAGAATGCGCGGTCCGCCGCTTGGGTGGATAAGCTCGAACTCGGCAACGAATGGCTCGGTGTCAGAGGCGTGGGCATCCAGGGTCACCTCTAGCTGAGACAAACCTTCGGGCATTATCCGGGCGAGCAGGGCCTTGCTCGGCGCAGTGCCGGCAGAAAGGCCTGCGATGTGACACATTTCCTCCGACCACAGATGGCGCTTTTCCGGATATTCAATGCACCATCTCCCGATACCGGCCAGCCCTTCCGCTGCCTCCAGATGACGAACGCTGCGTTCAAGATCGGCGGTTTTCGAAGCTAACAGCCGCTCCCTTCGCTGGTATCGCCACAGGAGCGCTCCGAGCCCTAGGCCCGCTAGCGGGAAGCCAATAGCCGGATTGAACGCAGCGACGAAGATCGCTGCGGCCAGCGCCAGGCCTCCTGTCATTCCCAGCGTAAAATCCGCCAATCCTGCCGTGTCGCTCGTGGGCAACGCAAACTCCTCTAACCGTTGGCATCACAATGCCAACGGTCCGGAAAGTTTGCGTCGAGAATCAGCTAGGTAAGAAAGCGTAGTGGCCGAGGATCAGGCCGCGTCTGCTTCCAGTTGTTCCTGCTCGACATTGAGAGTTTCCGCGATGAGAAATGCCAATTCGAGGGATTGGGCTGCGTTCAGGCGCGGATCGCAATGCGTGTGGTAACGATCCTTGAGCGCCTCGTCCGTGATCGCGACAGCGCCGCCGACACATTCGGTGACATCCTGCCCCGTCATTTCGACATGGATACCGCCGGGATGCGTACCTTCTGCACGGTGAACGGCGAAGAACCCTTTTACTTCGGTCAGGATACGGTCGAACGGGCGGGTCTTGTACCCGCTATCCGATTTCACAACGTTGCCGTGCATCGGATCACAGCTCCACACGACCGGATGACCTTCCGCTTTTACCGCGCGCACGAGACGCGGCAGTCCCTCTTCCACCTTGTCGTGACCAAAGCGGCTGATCAGGGTGATCCGGCCCGCCTCGCGCGCCGGATTGAGCGTGTCGAGCAGGCGCAGCAGCGCGTCAGTCTCGAGGCTGGGCCCACACTTCATGCCGAGCGGATTGCCGATACCGCGCGCAAATTCGACGTGGGCACTGTCTTCGAACCTCGTGCGGTCGCCGATCCACAGCATATGCGCGCTGGTATCGTACCACTCGCCGGTCAGGCTATCGCGGCGGGTAAGCGCCTGTTCGTAAGGCAGCAGCAACGCTTCGTGGCTGGTGTAGAAGCTGGTGCCCTGAAGCTGGGGAACGGTCGCGGGGTCGACACCGCAGGCTTCCATGAAATCGAGCGCTTCGCCAATCCGGTCGGCCAGATTGCCGAACTTGTCGGCCCATGGACTGCGGCCCATGAAGTCCAGCGTCCATTGGTGAACCTGGCGCAGATTGGCATATCCGCCGCCTGCAAACGCACGCAGCAGGTTGAGCGTGGAGGCGGCCTGAAAATAGGCGCGCACCATCCGCTGCGGATCGTTGCGCCTGCTCTCCGGATTGAAATCGATGCCGTTGATATTGTCGCCAAGGTAACTCGGCAGCGTCATATCACCCTGCGTTTCCGTTTCCGAACTGCGCGGCTTGGCAAATTGCCCGGCCATCCGGCCAACCTTGAGTACCGGCTTCTTGCTGGCGAAGGTCATGACGACCGCCATCTGCAACAGCACACGGAAAGTGTCGCGAATATTATTGGGGTGGAATTCGGCGAAGCTTTCGGCGCAATCGCCGCCTTGCAGCAGAAACGCCTTACCCTGGGACACCTCGGCCAGATCAGCCTTGAGCGCACGGGCTTCGCCCGCAAAGACAAGCGGCGGATGGCTGGCCAAAGCCATGGTCGCTTCTTCAAGCGCAGCAGCATCTTCGTAGCGCGGCAGATGCCGTGCTTCGAAGTTCCGCCAGCTATCGGGTGCCCATTCGCGTGCCATCATTAATCCAATCGTTTCGTATCACAGCCGTCACAGCAACCGCATCCGCCTCTTTCGCGCAAGCAGCATAAACTTGGCCAGCACAAAAGCTCGATTGCCGTGATCGGTGATCAGCGTCCGCTTGTTGCGGGTGATGACGACACTGCGGTGGCCAGATCCTGGCCCTGGGGTATCACCGCCATGCGCCAGCCCGATTTGTCGCCGAAATACTCCTGCGCGAGGGCCTGCATCGCTTCGGGCGTCGTCTGCGAATAATCGTTCAGGAGGCCCCGCAGAGACCGCATCCGGCGAGGATCGACGGTCGAATTTTCCAGCTGCAGCAGGAAGAAGTAATTCCCGCTCGAGATACGCTCGTAATAATTGCGCAGCGGCTCGGTGGCCTGCGACAGCTCGTCCACGGTTGGCGGTGTCTGGGTAAGATCACGCGCTATCTTGTCTGCGGCGGCGAAGAACGAAGGCACATCGCCGGGGCGCAATTGGGCAAGCGCAGTGACAGTTCCGCCAGTCTCCACGTCGATTGGCCAATCGAGCCGAACAACAGGAGCATAGCTTGCCCCGGCCTGCTCGCGCATCGCATCGCGCAACCGGTTGTTGAAGACTTCGGTCAGAATGGCGAGCTGGCGGGATTTGCGGATTTCTGCGGGACCGGCGCCAACCGGCCATGCAACAACGGCCGCTGCCTGGTCCGCTTCACCTTGATGGTAACGCACGAGCGTTTCGCCGGGGGTGGCGAAACCAAGATCGCGATTGAGATCCTCGGCCGGGATCGGCTCGCGGTCGGGGAGCGCCCCAAAGGTCCGCCTCAGCGTTTCGATGGCCGCTTCCTTGTCGTAATCCCCGAAGATCAGGACCTCGATCGGGCCTTGGCGCAGGGCCGGTTCCCACAGGTTGCGGAAATCCTCAAGCGTGGCCGCGTCAAGCATCTCGGGCGTGGCAGTCTTGAACCGGCTATCTTGGCCGTAGACGAAATATTCGAGGTCGCGGTTGACGATGCCGGCCGGACTGGATTCGTAGCTGTCGAAGGCGCTTTTCGCAGCTGCCTTTGCCCGGGCGAATGGCAGTTCATCCCAGCGCGGCATACCCAGCTTGGCCGCAAACAGATAAAGTTGGTCTTCGAGATCCTGCTTCCGGGTCTGCGCATCGAAGGTGAATGCACCCTCACCGATACCGAATTCGAAACCGAACTTGCGCCCGGTTGCGAGACGATCAAGATCGTTCTGACCAATGTCGCCAAAACCCGACTGGATCAGCGCCGCTTCACCGAGCTGAATGAGTGCTGCGTCTTCCGGAGCGAAGGCGCGGATACCAGCACCAAAGCGCACCTTGACTGCGACCCGGCCCGGCTCGTTCTCGTTGGCGAGCAGCAGTGCCTGCACACCGTTGTCGAACTTGACCCGCTCGACCTGTCCGAAGGCATGCACCGCACGCTCGACCAGCGTTCCCGGCTCTCCAACCGGAGGTAAATCATCGAACGATACCGTTTGGGCCGCCACACGGGCGTCTCCGTCAGCCATTACCGTGCGCGAAAGTGCTGCTTGCAAGCTTTCTTCGGTCGCCTCGCCTGCTGCCGGGGTGATGTAGGTTGCGCGGATGACATTGCCTTCAAACAGTTCACGCGTTTCGGCGAGCACGCTCTCAGGCGTGGCCTTCTCGCGCATCGAATTGAACACCATCAGGAATGTTTCCGGCGCCGCGATCGCTTCGCGAATATCGACTGCGTTCACCAGGTCGTCGGCATATCCCGAACCGGCAAGGACCGAGCGCTGTTCGACAAGGTTGGCATAGCCAACTTCCATCTCGTCGAGCTCGCGCTGCAGTTCTTCGAGGGTAGGCGGTTCGGCAATCGCATCGGCAATCACTCCGCGGACATCGTCCAGAGCGGCCTGCCAATCTTCGGTCAGCGGCGCGAACTGCACCAGTGTGGCATGGGTCGAGCGGCTGATCTTGGCCTCGCTGACCTGTGCATAGAGATAGCTTCCGCCGCCGCGCGCCCGGGATTCGAGACGGCGGTTGATGAGCTGCAATGCCAGCTGCTCGCGCAGGCGGCCTTCATTGTAGATGACGGTGTCCTGGACCTGGCGCCAAGGGCGGAAGTATCCGTAAGTCATGGCGCGCGGAAGGGTCGGCTCGACCATCACCGCAACTTCGCCCACGGGATTGTCGGCGTCCGCACCTGCAGGAGCGATCGGGTCGCCAAAAACGGGCGCTGGCGCCGGTTCGCCGGAAACCGACCAATCCTGAAAATACTTCTCGACCAGAGATGCGAACAGGATCGGATCGAGGTCTCCGACAACCGAAATGACCGTATTTTCCGGACGATACCAGCGATCATAAAACGCCTGAACTGATCGGCCGGTGGCGCTTTCGAGGCTTTCCTCAGTACCAATTGTGAGGCGTTCGGCTAAGCGCTGCCCTGCAAACAGCGTCTTCATCGACGTTTCCGCCACGCGCTCACCCACGCCGCCGCGCTCGCGCTTTTCGGCAAGGACAATCGGGACTTCGGTGCGGACATTCCCATCGGAAAGAACCGGTGCGCGAACCATGCCGGACAGCAGCTTCATGCTCTCTTCCAGCTTGGCCGGATCTACATTTGGTAGGTCAAGTTTGTAGACCGTATGCGTCGGGCTGGTTTCGGCATTGGTATCGCTGCCGAAAGTCGCACCCAGACGCTGCCACGTGGGGATCGCTTCCGAAACGCCGAGGTATTTGCTTTCGCGGAACAGCAGGTGTTCCAGCAGATGCGCGTAGCCAAGCTCGTTGTCATTTTCGTACAGCGAGCCGGCATCGATGCGCACCCGGATTGAAACCTGGTTTGGCGGGACACCATTTTCGCGCACACCATAGCGCAGGCCGTTATTCAGCTCGCCAAACAGCCATTCCTGATCGCGCGGGACATCGCTGCCCTCATATATCCACGGAACCTCACCCTCGGCCTGTAGGGAAGCAGGTACAGCTGCTTCCTGCGCCGCCATCGGCTGCGCTGCCAGAAAGGCAAAGGGGAGCAAAATCGCGAAACGCCGTGCGGCGCGCGGAAAATCAGTCATGCCGGCCATATAGAGACCCACGAAGTGAAGCACCAGTGAACACGTTGAAATCATCGCGTCGCTTGTCGGCGGACCTCCCCGCCCCTACATGGCTGGCATGTTCATCGAGACCGAAACAACGCCCAACCCTTCCAGCCTGAAGTTCCTGCCCGGTCGCCCGGTCATGGGACAGGGAACCCGCGAGTTTGCTTCGCCCGAGGCGGCGGAGGCCAGCCCGCTGGCCCAGGCGGTGTTCGACACCGGTGAAGTCGTGAACGTATTCTTTGGCGGTGATTTCGTCACCGTTACGGCGGCCCCCGGCGTGAGCTGGACCGACCTCAAGCCGCAGGTACTTTCTATCCTGCTCGATCACTTCGTATCGGAAGCCCCGCTTTTCACGCCGGGCAGCGCGGGCGGCATCGCCGTCCCCCCCGAAGACGAAGCGATGCTGGTCGAGGAACGCGCGGAAGATTCCGATATCGTCGCACAGATCAACGAACTGCTCGAGACCCGCGTTCGCCCCGCTGTTGCGGGCGACGGCGGCGATATCCAGTACCGCGGCTTTCGTGACGGAGTGGTCTATCTCCAGTTACAAGGCGCCTGCGCCGGCTGCCCGTCGTCCACCGCAACCCTGAAGCACGGAATTGAAGGGTTGCTGAAACATTACGTGCCGGAAGTGGTTGAAGTTCGAGCCGCCTGATTCTCCCCACTTACGCGAGTATTCGATGACCAAGCAGTTTCACGATCACACCCTTTCCGCAGACGCCCTCGATCAGGTATTCCGCGAGGCGCGCAGCTATAATGGCTGGCTGGAAAAGGATGTGTCGGACGAGCAGATTCACGCGATCTACGAACTGCTGAAGATGGCGCCGACGTCTGCGAACATGCAGCCTTCACGCATTGTCTGGGTCAAGTCGCAAGACGCCAAGGCCAAGCTCGCCGAATGCGCGTCCGACGGGAACAAGGACAAGATCCTTGCGGCCCCGGTCACTGCGATCATCGGCTATGATATCGATTTCCACGAAGAATTGCCGTGGCTGTTCCCGCATACCGACGCGAAAAGCTGGTTTGAAGGCGACGAAGAAGGCCGCAAGGAAGGCGCCTTTCGCAACTCCGCACTTCAGGGAGCCTATCTGATGATTGCCGCGCGGGCCGTTGGGCTGGATTGCGGTCCGATGTCGGGTTTCGATTCAGAAGCGGTCGACAAGGCTTTCTTCGGCGACAACCCTCGCCACAGGACGAACTTCATCTGCTCGATCGGATATGGCGACGTGACCAGCATCTTCGAACGCAGTCCGCGTCCCGATTTCGAAAAGTTCAACAGCATCGTCTGACTTGAAGCCCAGGCTTGGCTAGGGCAGGCCTGCCGAATGCGTTTGTTAGCTATAGAAACCGCGACCGAGGCCTGTTCTGTCGCGCTGTTCGAAGATGGCCGCCTGCTGGGAGCGGCACATGAAACCATTGGGCGCGGCCATGCCGAACGCCTGGTGCCGATGATCGCCGATCTTGAAGGTAAAGGCCGGGCAGACGAAATACGCGTCTCGCTCGGCCCTGGCAGCTTTACCGGTATCCGCATTGGCCTGGCCACTGCACGTGCATTAGGCGTCGCATGGGGCGCGCCCGTACGCGGCTATCCGACATTGGCCCTCGTGGCCTCGATGGCACGAGGTCAGGGCGCGCAGGATGTCACCGTCTGCATGACCGGTGGGCACGGCGAATGGTTTGTCCAGGACTTCGGTGATGACGGGCTTCCAGCAGAAGAGCTATTGTCCCTGACGCCCTCTGCTGCAGCCGCGCATGGCGCACGCCCGATCGTGGCGGGCAGCAAAGCGGAAGAGCTTGCAGACTTGCTTGATGATCGCCCGGCGATTTTCGCAGACGGACTTCCCAACGCTTCGCAGTGCCTCAGCTTGCCCGAGCAATTGCTCACCGATATCCTCACGCCTCACTATGGACGTCCGCCGGACGCAAAGCGGCCCGCCAAATGACGAACCTCGATAAATTGATGGTAGTAATGGAAGCGGCATTCGATCCGCATTGGCGCGAGGCATGGACACGCCGTCAGGTCGACGATTCGCTGGCCTTGTCTTCCGGGTTCATGATGCTGATCGACGAGGATGGGCGCGAACCTGCACCGGAAAGCGGGGCTGCCGGTTTTATCCTTGCCCGAAAAGTCCTCGATGAGGTCGAGTTGCTTTTAATCGGCGTGCTGCCCGAAATGAGGGGCCGCGGACTTGGCCGCATTTTGTTGAACAGCTTCACCGAATACTCTCGCAGCGTCGGTGCGGCGCAGGTTTTCCTTGAGATGCGCGCCAACAATCCGGCGGAAAGTTTTTACCGCAGCGCCGGATTCGCGCCCATTGGAAGGCGCAATGATTACTACCGGACGCTGGACGGCACCCACATCGACGCTGTGACATTCGCCAAGATATTGTAATTTCACGGCTTGAATATTCGACGCTTGTATATTCGCGACAAAATTGTCGGATTTATACAATTCCTAGTAGACTTCCCCTATTCGCAATCCTAATAAAAGCAAAAGGGAGAGTTTACATTATGGATCAATTCGAAACCGATATGACCGAAACGCTGATTACCTTGACCTCCGATATTGTGGCGGCGCACGTCAGCAATAACAGCGTATCTGTCGATGACGTACCGGTCCTGATCTCTAATGTTTACACCGCACTTGCGGGCCTTGAAGGCGCCGGTCCTCAAGAAGAAGTACGTCCCGACCCTGCAGTTTCGATACGTGCTTCGGTCAAGAAGGATCACATCGTCTGCCTCGACTGCGGCAAGAAGATGAAGATGCTCAAGCGCCATCTTTCGACCGAACACGGAATGACGCCCGACGATTATCGCCAGCGCTGGGATCTTGCGTCGGATTATCCGATGGTTGCGCCCGATTACGCCGATACCCGCCGCGATCTGGCCAAGAAAATCGGCCTTGGCCGCAAGCCTGGCCAGAAGCGCGGACGCAAGAAAGCGTCTTAAGTCCAACACCTCGCTTGAGAACAGCGCCCCGGCCCGATAAGGGTGCGGGGCGTTTTCATTCGGGGAGCCCCATTGCACCAGAAGATCGATCTCGAACAGCTATGTGCTGACAAGGGTCTCCGTATCACGGAGCAACGCCGCGTCATTGCCAGAGTGCTGTCGGAAAGCGACGACCATCCCGACGTGGAAATGCTCCATGAACGGGCGAACAAGATCGATCCGGGCATCTCGATTGCCACGGTCTATCGGACTGTCCGCCTGTTTGAAGAAGCAGGCATCCTCGACCGGCATGATTTCGGCGATGGACGCGCACGCTACGAAGCGGCGCCCGAAGCGCACCATGACCATCTGATCGACGTAGAAAGCGGCAAAGTCGTCGAATTCGTCGATCCCGAACTGGAAGCTCTGCAGAAACAGATCGCCGAGAAGCTGGGTTACCGGCTGGTCGATCACCGCATGGAACTTTATGGCGTCCGGCTCGACCGCGAAAGCTGACCGCCGCCTGGGGCGCTACACGGAAAAACGCCTCGCTGCGGCGCGCGGCGAAAATGTGCCGTTGACGGTTGCAGGTTGGCTACGCTTCGGGCTGCGGACTATCGCGATCCTGATCCTGTTGATCATCTTTGTGCCGCTGCATTATGCGTTCCGCATATTCGCGTATGGTTCGCCCTTCCCGATGTATTTCTTGCGCTACACTGCCCGCGTGGTGGGTGCGCGTGTAGAAGTTATCGGCACACCTTTGCGGCGCGACGTATTTTTCATTGCCAACCATTTGTCGTGGATCGACATCCTCGCGATGGCCGGTGCGAGCGGCACCGCCTTTGTCGCAAAATACGAGCTCAGCCAGGTTCCGGTTATTGGATGGCTCTGCGGCCTGAACCGGACGGTCTTCGTGAAACGCGAACACCGCATGGGCGTGGCTGAACAGATCAACGCCCTGCGCGAGGCGCTGGCCGATAATTGGTCCGTCACGGTCTTTCCCGAGGGGACGGTCACCGACGGTCAATCCCTGCTCCCGTTCAAATCAAGCATGATCTCCGTGCTGGAGCCTCCACCTCCGGGTGTGATGGTTCAGCCCGCGGTCGTCGATTATGGCGAAAACGCGGAAGAAATTGCGTGGGTCGGGGAAGAGAATGGCCTGCACAACGCAATGCGGGTCATGGCGCGCCGCGGGACGTTCGCGCTGCGCATCCATTACCTCGAGCCATTCAGCCCGGAAGAGCATCACGGTCGCAAGGCGATCGCCGCGAAGGCACGCGAGGAGATCGAAGAAAAGCTGATCGCCAATCTCGGCAGGCCACTACGGGACTATAAACATGTGGTCGAAGCGGTGCGATATCGGCCGCCCAGCACCGGCGACAACGAAGCTTAAAGCTCTGCTTTTACCAGCCAGTCATGGAATAGCCTGACGGGCCGTTCTTCCAGCGCAGTCGGCTTGCAGACGAACCAATAGCTATACGGACTTTCGACCTCCACGCCGTATAGGTCGGTCAGCCTGTTGTCGGCCGCCCGGCGCAAGTGATCGTCATGCATGATGGCGATGCCCAGACCCTGCGCTGCCGCTTCCAGCATCAACTGACCGGAATCGAAATGATCGATTGCGGTCGGCTCCAGATCGCGCAGTTCGAGCTCGTCTTTCCACGCAACGAAGCTTTCGGGCAGTCCGTTGTGGATGAGGAATGTCTGACGCGAAAGCAGCGCTGCATCGGGGACTTCGCCCAGCTTGCTCGCCAATTCCTTGCTGGCAATGGCATGCACCATATTGAAATCGAGCCGCACTGCGTGAAGCCCGGCGGCGGGTCCGCGCGACAGGATGATCGCAGCATCCAGCGTGTCGCCCACCCTGTCTTCGAGATGCGGACCGGTATCAATGTCGATATGGAGCAGCGGATGACGCGCGCGCAGTTCTGCGAGGCGCGGAAACAGCCGCTGGCTGCCGAAAAGCGGCAACACACCCAGATGCAACCGAAGAACGGAAATATTGTCCGACTGGCTTTCTACCGCCCGGGCCAGGGCCTCCAGCTGCGGATTCACTGCCTCGTAGAACGCGTGGCCATCATCGGTCAGTTGCATGGCCTGGCGGGCACGCGTGAAGAGCTTCTTGCCGACGAATTCCTCAAGATTGCCGATCCGCCGGGATAGTGCCGACGGGCTCAGCCCCAATTCGTCAGCAGCCGCCCGAGCCGAACCCAGCCGGACGGTACGCACAAATGCTTCCAAAGCGCGAAGAGGTGGTAATCTGCGGACAGCCATCGTCTATCGGACTATGGCCCAACCGTCGCGCTGTCGAGCGTCAACGTGCAGTTTCTTGCAACAGCGGTGTCACGAGCCGTCCGACCCTGCCTGTTCCGGCTGATGCAGACGCATCCGAGTGACATGGGTTTCATCGCCATCAAGTATCTCTATGCGCCAGCCGCTGGCATGTTCCAGCACCTTGCCAACCGGCGGCACCTGCTCGGCCAGAACAAACGCCAGCCCGCCCAGGGTGTCGACCGATTCCTCTACCTCAGCCAGACGCGGATCGACCTTTTCGGCGACGTCGTCCAGCTCTGCCCGGGCATCACAGTCCCACATACCTTCGCCGATGGAGACGATCCATTCTTCTGGCAGCTCGTCATGCTCATCTTCGATCTCGCCGACGATTTCTTCGACCAGGTCTTCGATGGTGATGAGGCCGTCGGTTCCGGAAAATTCATCGATCACGATGGCCAGGTGCGTCCGCTGAGCGCGCATATCGGCAAGCACGTCGATCGCATTGCGTGTCTGCGGCACATAGAGCGGCTGGCGCATCAGCACCGTCCAATCGGACGGCGGCGCTTTCTTGTCGGCGAGGAACGGGAAAACGTCCTTGATGTGAACCATGCCGATTACGTCATCAAGCTGGCCGCGATAGACGGGCATCCTCGAGTGACCGTGTTCGGAGAAGGTTTCTACCAGCTCGTCCCAGGTCGCATCGGCCGATATGGCGATAATTTCGCCGCGCGGTACGGCTACATCGTCGGCGTCATGTTCGGAAAAGTGCAGGAGGTTGCGAAGCATCTGCCGCTCGACGCCGGAAAGGTCACCCTTCTCCGCGGATTCGGCGGTGTCGTCTCCGTTTTCGTCTTCGTGCTCGTCGATAACCTCTTCGAGCTGCGCGCGGAGGGACCGCTCGCCGCTCTCGGGGTCGAACAATTTACGGATCGCGGGCCACAGCCCGCTGCTACTCTCCGCGTCTCCGGCGGGGGGTGAAGAATTGGCCATGGGCCGAATGCGTACTCCTAGTTGTCGCGATCACCATATGGGTCCGCAATACCCAGTTTTGCAAGCGCCGCGATCTCAAGTTTTTCCATTTCTGCAGCCTGATCGTCAGAATCGACGTGATCGTGGCCTGCGAGGTGCAGTAAACCGTGGATGATCAGATGCGAAGTATGGTCCGAAATACTCACACCCTTTTCCCTTGCCTCGCGCTCACAAGTCTCGAACGCGAGGGCAATATCGCCGAGCATTTCGGGTCCGCCTGACGATGATAGCGCCAGCAGCTGTTCTCGCTCCAACATGGGGAAAGAAAGCACATTGGTCGGCTTGTCCTTGGCGCGCCATTCCCTGTTCAACGTCTGGACTTCCTCATCGACGGTGAACAGGATGCTGGCCGAAAGGCGCGAGTTCGCTAGCGCAGGCTCCACTTCGGACACGGCTTCATTTGCGCGTTCGGCAAGGTCCGCCCAATCGGTATCACCGGGCCAGCCGTCGATGTCGATATCGAGTTCCACTTAGGCGGTCGGCCCTTCGTAGGCCTCCACGATGCGGCCAACGATCGGGTGACGAACCACGTCGGCGGCAGTGAAGCGGATCGTGCCGAACCCTTCGACACCTTCCAGCTTGCCGACAGCATCGGCGAGCCCGCTCATCCCGTCGCCGCCAGGAATATCGACCTGACGCGGGTCCCCGCAGACGACCATGCGGCTTTTCTGGCCGAACCGGGTGAGGAACATCTTCATCTGCTCGCGCGTGGTATTCTGCGCCTCGTCGAGGATGATGAAACTGTCTGCCAGCGTCCGTCCGCGCATGAAGGCGATAGGCGCGATCTCGATCTCGCCCGATGCGAGCCGCCGCTCGACCTGTTCGGGCGGCATGCAATCATACAGCGCATCATAAAGCGGGCGGAGGTAGGGATCGACCTTTTCCTTCATGTCGCCGGGCAGGAAGCCGAGCTTTTCGCCCGCCTCCACTGCCGGACGCGAGAGGATCAGGCGCTGGACACTGCCATTGATCAGCTGTGCCACAGCCTGCGCCACAGCAAGATAGGTTTTGCCGGTGCCTGCCGGGCCGAGCGCGAATATGATGTCGTCACGGCTCAGCGAACGCATGTAATGCGCCTGCATATCGCTGCGCGGCACAATGGTCTTGCGGCGCGTGCGGATCATGATCGGCGGGCCCTTGGGGTCCGCGTCCATGATGCCGTGCAGTGTGGGTTCGTTCGACATGGCAATCAGCGCTTCGATGGCGCCGGCATCAAGGTCCTGACCCTGAGAGAGCCGGTCGTACATTTCGTTAAGAACATCGCGCGCACGCGCCACGCTGTCTTCCGGCCCTTCGATATGAAGGTCGTTGCCCCGCGCCGCAATGAACACGCCCAGCCGGTTCTCGACCTGTACGAGGTTGGCATCGAACTGTCCGAACAGCGCACCCAGAAGGCTCTGGTTCTCGAAGTTGATATCGATCTGTGCGCGGCGAACTTCGCGCTGCGGACTTGGCGGCGGTGTGAAAGCCTGATGGGCCTTCGGTGCGGGTTTGCGGGCCATGCGCTCCTTTCGATTGGTACTTAGAAGGTAAGCCACAATCTGCAGGTGACAAGCTGGAGGGCGCAATTTGACGGTGGAAAGTCACATACTTGTCATCGCGCGCTCAAAAGCACATCCTTGTGTTGCTCAAGGTTAGCCAGTGGAGATTGCATATGAAACCGGCCCTTTCCGCTTTAGTTCTGCTTTTTCTGATTAGCGCGTGTTCGGAGCAAACCGAGGCTCCAACACCTGTGAATACGGCACAAGAAACTGGCGCAGAAGCGGCGCCACCGCCCGAATCGGCACAGCAGCCCCGGCTCTCACCCGAATTGGCTGGCTGGGTGCGCGAAGAATATGGCGAATACGGCACCCCGTCCTATCGGTTTGGGGAGGTTGATCTTGATGGGGACGGAAATGCCGAGACGCTGATTTACATTGGCGGTCCGGGCCTTTGCGGCACGGGCGGTTGCACGCTCGCGGTGTTTCAGCAAACCGCTCAGGGTCCTGATCTTATCGGCCGTATCAGCGTTGCGCGCCTACCCGTCGGTGTCTTTTCAAGCAGCACAAATGGCTGGCGTGACCTGGCGGTTACGGTCGGCGGCGGAGGATTGGAAAGCGGTGCTGCGCGTGTTCCGTTCGGCGACAATAGCTATGTTGGCAATCCGACCGTGGCACCTGCCGAAATTACGACAGACGCGTTCACGACAGTCATTGAAATGGGCGAGATGCAGCCGCTGGATTAAACTGCTACGGTCTCGCGCAACATTCCGGCCATGGAATTGGGCCCTGCCTCGAGCAATTCAGCCTGCACCAGATCACCGATGGCCGCGTCGCCTTCGAACCACACCGATTGCAGCCAAGGTGATTTGCCAAGCCATTGGCCCTCGAGCTTGCCCTTGCGTTCGACCAGCACTTCGCAAGTGCGGCCAACAGTCGCCTGATTGAAGGCGAATTGATCGCGATTAAGTGCTGCCTGCAGGCGCTGAAGGCGCTCGTCCATGACTTCCCTTGCCACCTGGCCGTCCATCGTGGCGGCAGGCGTTCCGGGACGCGGCGAGTATTTGAAGCTGAAGGCCTGCGCGTATTTGACCTCGTCCACCAGCGCGAGGGTTTCCTCGAACTCGGCATCGGTTTCGCCCGGGAAACCGACGATGAAGTCGCCTGACAGCGCAAGGTCCGGCCTTGCAGCGGTGAACCGTTCGAGCAGCCTGAGATAGCTTTCCGCCGTGTGACTGCGGTTCATGGCCTTGAGGACCCGGTCGCTGCCCGCCTGCACCGGCAGGTGGAGGAACGGCATGAGCTTGTCGATCTCGCCATGTGCAGCGATCAGATCATCGTCCATGTCGGCGGGGTGGCTGGTGGTGTAGCGAATGCGCGCGAGGCCATCGACCTTTGCGAGATCGCGGATCAGGCCCGCAAGGCCGACCTCATGACCGGTGTCGTTTTCACCGCTCCAAGCCGAGACATTCTGGCCGAGCAGGGTGATCTCTTTTGCGCCTGCATCGACCAGCTTCTTCGCTTCGGTGACGAGGTCGCCATAGGGCCGCGAAATTTCCGCGCCGCGCGTATAGGGCACCACGCAATAGGTGCAGAACTTGTCGCAGCCTTCCTGCACGGTGAGAAAGCTTGCCGGATTGGTCCGCTTGCGCTCGGGCAAGGCGGCAAACTTGGCGATGGCAGGCATATCCGTGTCGGTCGCCCGTTCGCCCTTCACTGCCTTTTCGAGCATTTCCGGGAGGCGGTGATAGGCTTGCGGACCCACGACCATGCTGACCGCAGGCGACCGCTTCATGATCTCCTCGCCTTCGGCCTGCGCAACGCAGCCGGCGACCGCAATCAGCGGTTCCTTGCCGACCTTCCGGCCGGCCTTGGTCAGGCGTCCGATGTCGGAATAGACCTTTTCGGCCGCCTTTTCGCGGATATGGCAGGTGTTGAGCACGACCAGATCGGCTTCTTCACCCTCGGGCGCAGGCGTAATGCCCTGCTCGCCCAGCATTTCAGCCATGCGCTCGCCATCATAGACGTTCATCTGGCAGCCGAAGCTCTTGACCCTGTAGGTCTTGGGGGAATTGGTCGGTTTCATGGGTGGCGTGCCCTTACCCATTCAAGCTGTCACTTTCAATGAAAAGGGCGGCACACGGCCGCCCTTCTCTATTCGATGATTATATCGAACGTTACGAAACGGTCGCCTTCACGATCTTGCCCGGCTCACGCGGCGGTTCGCCCTTGGGCAGTGCGTCGACGTGCTCCATGCCGCTCTCGACCTGGCCCCAGACAGTGTACTGGCCGTCGAGGAGTTCGGCGTCGTCGAAGCAGATGAAGAACTGGCTGTTGGCGCTGTCGGGCATCTGGCTGCGAGCCATCGAGCAAGTTCCGCGCGTGTGCGGTTCGCTGTTGAATTCAGCCTTGAGGTCGGGCTTTTCGCTACCGCCCATGCCGGTACCGGTCGGATCGCCGCCCTGCGCCATGAAGCCTGCGATAACGCGGTGGAAAATCACGCCGTCGTAAAAGCCGTCTTTCGCCAGCTCGCTGATACGTTCGACATGGCCGGGTGCCAGATCGGAACGCAGCTTGATGACGACATCGCCGCCTTCTCCGTTACCGGTGTCGAGGGTGAAGGTCAGTTTGTCGGCCATCTTGTATATCTCCATTGGAATTTGCGCCGCCTACATAGGGATTGACGCAGCTATGTCACCCTCTGCTTGCTTTATACGCTCCCTTGCCTAGAGCGGGCAGCATGGCGGAGGACAAGCGCCCTGATGAGTATGAAGACGTAATCCTGGCCCCCGAGGCGCAGGACGAAGGCGCACGTCCCGACGACCGTATCGACGACGAACGGATGGACGAAGAGAACACGCTCAAGCGCGAGTTCGTCCGGTCAGTCGACGATGCCCTGGAGGCCGGTGATACGGCTAGGGTCTACGATCTTGTCGAACCGCTGCATCCCGCTGACGTGGCCGACCTGCTCGAGCTGTTCGACCGCGACGAACGGCACCAGCTTGCCGCTGCAATTACAGATCTGATGACCTCCGACGTCGTTGCCGAACTCAACGATTACGTCCGCGAAGAAATGATGGAGGCCCTGCCCGCCGATGCGGTGGCGCAGATTGCCGAGCAGCTGGAAACCGACGACGCCGTCCAGTTGATCGAGGATCTGGACGAAGTCGACCAGCAGGCCATTCTTGCCGAGTTGGAACCGGAAGACCGGATGGCGATCCAGTCGGCCCTGTCCTATCCGGAAGAAACCGCCGGCCGCCTGATGAACCGCGACTTTGTTGCGGTGCCGGAACACATCACCGTGGGCGATCTGATCGATTTCCTGCGCGAGGGGCGCGAATTGCCCGAAGATTTCTTCGAAGTCTTCGTCGTCGATCAGCGCCACCACCCGGTCGGGACCTGCAACCTGTCGTGGATCCTGCGCACGCCGCGCAACATCTCGCTGGGCGACGTGATGAAGCGCGACCAGACGCTGATCCCGGCCATGCTCGACCAGGAAGAGGTCGCGCTGATGTTCCAGAAATATGGCCTCATCAGCGCCGCCGTGGTGGACGAAGACGGGCGCCTCGTGGGCCAGATGACCGTCGACGATATCGTGCACATCATCGCGGAAGAAGCGGGCGAGGATGCCCTGCTGATGTCCGGTGCCGGCGAAGGCGACATCAACGAGCCGATCCGCGAAGCATATTCCAGCCGTGTGCGCTGGCTGGTGGCAAATCTGGGTACGGCGCTGGTGGCCAGCCTGATCATTGCAGCCTTCGGGTCGGCCATCGAAAAGCTTGTCGCACTGGCAGTACTCATGCCCATCGTCGCCAGCATCGGCGGCAATGCCGGCACTCAGACGATGGCCGTCACCGTACGCGCCATCGCCATGAACCAGCTGACGCGCTCCAACACCGGCCGCATCTTGATGCGCGAATTCCGCGTGGCCATGCTCAATGGAGCAACGATCGCGGTGCTGATCGGTGCAGCAACGGCAGTGATTTTCACTCCTTTGCTCGGCGCAGTCATCGCGCTTGCCATGATCATCAATGTCGCGATTGCCGGTCTGGCCGGCGTGCTTGTGCCCGTGGCGTTCGACCGGCTGGACCAGGACCCTGCAGTCGCCAGCAGCGTCTTCGTGACCATGATTACCGATTCGATGGGCTTCTTCGCATTCCTCGGCCTGGCGGTGGTGATGGGGGTTGTTTGACTTGAGCCTCGCGGTGAAGTCCCTATCTCGGTGCCATGCCGCTTAACCTGACCAAAATCGCCTTCGGTGCGCAAACTTATGGCGAAATCGAAAGCTGGTATGCTGCGCGGCGCAGTCCCAACCTGACCACTCGCTATAGACCCACCAAGTGGGAACAATGCATTGGCGGCTCGCTTTACTGGATCCACCAGCACAGCATCGTCGCGCGCAGTGAAATACTGGGCTTTAGCGAAACCCCCGATGGCCGCTGGTCGATCGACCTGAAGCCCGAACTGGTCCGCGTCATGCCCCGCCCCAAGCGCGCCCACCAAGGCTGGCGTTACCTCAAGGGTGACCCCCCAAGGGATCTCGAAGAGGGCGAGGACATTGGCGATGCGCTGCCCGGCAAGCTCGCCGGAAAGCTGGAGCGGCTAGGGTTGATCTGAGACGGTTGCCGTCTTGAGACTAGCAAATGTCTCTACTGCGCAAATGCAAGGGCGAGACGAAGCTCGGGCGCCTTGGCATTGGCCGCGCCATCATCGGTAGCGAAACTTGACCGATTCTGCACAGTGATGCACCCCCTAGCCGGAGCTGGACGCGGGGGCGTTCGACGGTACGGGGGAATAGCCATCGAAACTGCGATCGCCAGCGAACGCGCCAGTCTGTTACGCTTTGTCGTGCCCTCCACGCTTGGCGCGGCATTTTTCCTTTTGCCGGTTCCCAACGACGGGATCATTACTGTCCCGATGGGCCTTCTATCAGACTGGATTCGGGAGCAATTTGCCCCCGTCCTTCCCGCCCTGGTCGTTTCCCTTTGCGTGTTTTCAGCATTGGCTACCCTAGCCTATTTAAAAGTGCGACCGAGCTCACCGCAGAGCACTGCCGAAAAACTGCTTCGCCCTGGCATAGTGTGGACGCTGCTGCGCGTAGCCGGAGCAGTGAGTGCCCTTGCCATATTCTTCCAGATAGGGCCGGAGTGGATCTGGGGAGAGAATACCGGCAACGTCGTCCTGAACGATCTTTACGTGCCGGGGCTCGTGACCATCGGCATCGCCTGCCTGGTTCTTCCATTCATAACCGAATTCGGATTGATGGATTATGTCGGAGTGTTGGTCCAACGTCCTTTCAGGGCCCTATTCCGCGTTCCCGGACGCAGTGCCATCGACGCGACCGCATCCTGGCTCGGTGGGAGCTCCGTCGGCGTCATCGTGACCGCGCAGCAATATGAAAGCGGTCAATATTCCGCGCGAGAGGCTGCGATCATCGCCACGAACTTCTCAATCGTGTCCATCGCTTTCTGCTACGTCATCGTCGATGTCCTGCGACTGGAAGCCTACTTTCTTCCCTTCTATGGAGTCCTGACGCTTACGGGCATCATCTGCGCGGTAATCATGGCCCGCATCCCGCCGCTGAGCCGGAAGCCAGATACTTATCTCGTGGAGGGTCAGGCATTAGATACTCCTATCGGCGAAGGGAGTTCACGATCGCGTGCGCTTGATGCGGCCTTGAAGAAGGCATCCAGCGCCCCTCCCTCTTCCAAAATGGCCAAGGGCGTCGCCATCAACATCCTGGATATTTGGCTGGGCCTGATACCTGCTGGGATCTTCATCGCGCTCGTCGCCGTGGTGTTGGCTGAATACACACCGATTTTTGCCATCATCAGTCAGCCATTTGTCCCGCTGCTCTCGACGCTGAGTGTGGAAAGTCCTGTAGAGGCGGCACCTGCAATGGTGATCGGTTTCGCAGAGATGTTCCTGCCTGCGCTGACTGCCGCGGACATCCCATCGATAGCTACGCGATTTGTCGTTGCTGTCGTCTCGGTCGGCCAACTTATCTTCATGTCCGAGGTGGGTATTCTGATGCTGAAATCGTCGCTGCCGCTGAACTTGCTCGACCTCGTGGTGATCTTCCTGCTCCGCACCCTCATCCTGCTACCGATGGCGGTAATTGCCGCTGCGATTATTTTCTAGCGGAAGCCCGGCGGATCAAGTGGCCGCCGCAGTCTTCTCCGCCACCCGCCGCAGTGCGTTGGCATAGGCTTCGGGCGGCTGGGCACCGGGTACCATGAATCGGCCCTCCAAGATCATCGCAGGGACCCCGCTGATGTTCATGTCCCAGGCCGCGCGCTCTTCTGCCCGGGTTTTGTGGGCGACCTCTTCGTCATCGAGCGCAGCTGACGCAGCGGCTCGGTCGAGGCCCACCTTTTCGGCCAGATACAGGAGCACTTCCCGTTCGCCGATCCGGCGGCGTTCATTGAAATGCGCCTTGAACAGGGCAAGTTTGAGCTGGGTCTGCTTGGCTGCGCCATGCTGCTCGGCGGTCCAAGTGAGCAGCTTGTGCGCTTCGAAAGTGTTCCACATCATCGCATCGGGCGCAGGGTCATCACCCTCGTAATCGAGCGAGACACCCGCAGCTTCGGCAGCCGTGCGCATCTGCCCCTGCACATCGCGTGACTGCTCGATCGTTCGGCCATATTTGCGAGCGATGTGAGCGGTACGCTCCTCGCCCTCCTCGGGCATGTCGGGATTGAGTTCGAAAGCGTGCCAGCGCACATCCGCCTCGATCTCTCCGTCCAGCTGATCCAGCGCCTGTGACAGATTGCCCCAGCCGACCAGGCACCAGGGGCACATGACATCGGACCAGATGTCGATCGTGAGTTTTCGCGGCTGGCTCATTTGTGGATCCACCAATGCATCAGGTGATGCGCTATAGCATGGGGCGGCGGCGCTTTGAACGGGCCATCACCGGCGAGCGCGGCTTTCACCTCGTCCCTTGTGTACCAGTTGATCTCGGCCATTTCGGTTTCGTCGATTGTCAGGGCATCGTCATCGGCATGGGAATGACAGCCGATCATCAACTGGCTGGGAAACGGCCAAGGCTGGCTGGCGACATAGGTCACGTCGCGAACGCGCACGCCGCTTTCCTCGAACACTTCGCGGGCAACGCCTTCCTCGATACTTTCACCGGGTTCGACAAAACCTGCGAGCGCTGAAAAACTGCCTTCGGGCCAGCCGAGGCCGCGACCGAGCATCAGGCGGTCTTCGTATTCCACCAGCATGATCGTGACCGGGTCGGTGCGCGGGAAATGGCTGGCACCGCATGCGGTACAGTCACGCTGCCAGCCGCCCTTGGCCAGCTTGGTATCGCCGCCGCATTGCGCGCAGAAACGGTGGCGCGCATGCCAGTCGACGATACTGCGCGCACCGCCATAGAGCGCCAGATCGTCCGGCTGGAGAGTGGCCATGAGCGACCATAGCGCCGGGTTCGCCATACGCGGGCTGGCATCACCGCGCGGCGGGACGGCAGCAAAGCAGGCTTTCCCTTCGTCCAGGCCGAGGAACACCAGTTCTGCATCCTCTGGCGCATCGACCAATGTGCCCCAGACCAACCGGCCGTCATCGCCCATCGAGGGCATCAGCCCATCGAGCGCGAGCAGCTTGGCCTTCCAGTTCATATAGCCTGCCAGCCGCTCCGGATCGGCGCGGACATGATCGGCGCGGTCGAGGCGCGAACCGGTGAACGACAGCATGCCGGGTTACGCCCCAGCCATTGCCATCAAGTCTGCTTGCACCGCGTCGGGAAATGCAGAATGAATGGGATAGGCTTCAGACGGCATGTACTGCGTGTACAGGCTGGCGCGCAGGTTCGCCTTGTAGCTGACGAACGCGACTGTGCCGGCAGCACCGCCCCAGCCATAGGCACCGTCCGAAACGCGTCCGCCAGCACCGAAGCCCTGGCCTTCGATCCATGTGCCGCTGATATCCGCGCTTTCGGGCAGAAGGTTGGAAGTCCCCAGCTTAACCGCCGCTTCGCTCATCACGCGTTTGCCGTCGATTTCACCATACCCCAGCAGCATCTGCAGGAAGCGGTCGTAATCGCGCGGGCTGGACACCAGTCCGGCGCCGCCAAACGGGAAGGCAGGATCGTCGAGGTAAATCGATGCTCGAGCGGGGTCGAGCGGCAACGGTGTTCCGCCCATGATGCCGTAATTGGTCGTGAACCGCGCAACTTCGCTCTGCGGTACGCGGAAGAAAGTGCTGCTCATCCCTGCGGGCTCGAAAATCTGAGTGCGCAGGAATTCGTCGAAGCTCATGCCGCTGGCGACTTCGATCACACGGCCCAGAAGGTCGAGACCGACCGAATAGCTCCATTTGCTGCCTGGCTGCAGGACAAGCGGAAGCTGGGCGAGGTTGTTGGCAAATTTGTCGAGGCCCCTGATCGCTTCCTCGCGGCCGAGGCCAGGGATCGGCAAACGCGTTACCTGGCCGGGAACGACACCGTATTTAACATACTGGTCGCGGATCGGGCCCTTCTGGATGATCGAGTAGCCCAGGCCGGCGGTGTGGGTCAGCAGGTGACGAATGGTGATCGGGCGCTCTGCAGGCACGAGATCGGTGACTGACCCGTCATAGGTTTTCTGGACCATCATGTTGGAAAAGGCTGGGAGCGTCTCGGCCAGCGGCTGATCAAGGCCGAGCTTTCCCTGCTCGATCAGCATCATGGTGGCCATGCCGGTAACCGGCTTGGTCATGGAATAGATACGATAGAGGCTATCGAGATCGGCAGGGGTAGATCCGCCCAATGCAAGCGTGCCGCGCGCGATCAGCGTGGGATCACCCTGACCCCAACCGAGCGCCGCTGACATATTCGCGACCTTGCCTTCAGACACATACTTCTGGACCATGGCCGACACTTTCGGCCAGCTTGCCGCATCGCTGTGTGCCATCGCCATGCGGCCCATCGGCATACCAGCCAATGCCGCACCCGCTGTGAGCCAGGCACCGCCGCGAAGGAGTGAACGACGGGAAAGTTCAGAATTCGCGAATTCGCGGTAGGCCATGAAGTATCTCTCCGGATTGAATTTTGCGTACTGATGCGGATGCGAAGCTGAACGGTCAATTGCGAATTGAAACTCTTGATTTGCTTCGGTGTAATAGCCATATAGGACACATGCTTAACCTACTCTCGTTCCTTTTCGGAATCGTCTCGCTGATCATCGTCATTCCTGCGACCATCCCATTGCTCGGCTGGGCGAACTGGTTTGCCCTGCCGCTGATCGTAATCGGCATCATTGTCGGTCAGCTTTCGTCCAGTAATTCGGGACGCAATTTTAATATCGTGGTTTTGCTGATTGCCGCGATCAGGTTGTCGCTGGGCGGCGGAATTATCTAGGCAGTCACCAGCCGGGCAGCTTTCGCAAACAGCGTCGGCAGTCCGGCATCTTCCACCTTTTCAAGCGGCCACCATTCGCCCTCGCCCACAGGTTGAGGCGAGTTTGTATGCGCGAGCACGGAAAGTTCGACCGTGAAATGCGTGAATGTATGCGTGACCATTCCGGCAGGCTTCCAGTCGCCCTCATGCGGCGGATCGCCTGATCCGTCTCCGCGCGCCGACCAGCCATCGTCCGGCAGCGCCCGCATCCCGCCAAGCATTCCGGTGCCTTGCCGCGTGACGAGCCAGACTGCATCCTCCCGTTCGATCCAATAGGCCTGTCCTTGCCGCACCGGCTTGGCTTTCTTGGGCTGTTTCGCCGGAAGCCGCGCAGGGTCACCTGACGCACGCGCCTGGCACCGGTCCGATAGCGGACACAGCAGGCACCTTGGGTTTCGATTGGTGCAGATCGTCGCACCCAGATCCATCATGGCCTGCGCGAAATCGCCAGATCTGTCAGAGGGCGTGATCGTGTCCGCTCTCGTCCGGATTTCCTTGCGAGATGCGGGAAGCGGAGTGGTTATCTCGAACAGCCGCGAGACCACTCGCTCGACATTTGCATCCACGACGACCGCGCGCCGACCAAAGGCGATCGCAGCCACGGCTGCCGCGGTATAGTCTCCCAGGCCAGGCAACTTTTTGAGCGCATCTTCAGTATCGGGAAAAGTGCCCAATTCGCTGATTGCTACCGATGCTTTCACCAGATTGCGTGCCCGCGAATAATATCCGAGCCCTGCCCACGCCGCCATGACGTCCTCTTCAGGAGCGGCGGCGAGCGCTTCTACGGTCGGCCACCGGGCAGTGAACTTCTCGAAGTATGGCTTTACCGCAGCAACGGTGGTCTGCTGCAACATGACCTCTGACAGCCACACCCTGTAGGGCTCTGTCGCCGGCGAACCCGGGCGCGCGCGCCACGGCAAATCGCGGGCGTGCCTATCGTACCAGTCGAGAAGAATATCGGAGATGCTGGCGGCCACGCGGCGGCTATGGCATGAGCGAGGCCGAAATGGAAAGCGACAAGCCCAAACCCGTGAAAAAGCCCCGCAAGGCAGGCAAGCCTTACGAGCGCCCGCGCGGAGGTGCGGCAAAGGCGATTTCCGATCTCATGCCCCAGATCGGCAGACCGGCCTTCAGGCGCTTTGGATTTGTCCAGTCCTCGATCATCAGCCGGTGGCCTGAAATCGTCGGCGATACGCACTCCCGTGTCTGCACGCCGGAAATGATCCGTTTCCCGATGGGCGAAAAGTCCGAAGGCATTCTCGAACTCGTCGTCAAGCCGGCCCATGCACCGCTTATCCAGCAAGTGCTGCCGGAAATTATCGAACGGGTTAATCGCTTTTTCGGCTACCGCGCAGTGGCCCGGATCAAGCTTCGGCAAGGTGCGGTTAAGCCTCCGGAGGCGAAGCGGGTTAAAGCTCCGCCTTCACTCAAGCCGATCCCCATGCAATTGGGGGACAGCTTGCGCGATGTCGGCGACCCGGAATTGCGTGCCGTGCTCGAATCGTTGGCGCGCGGTATCGGAACCCAGGATGAGAATGGACCCGATTGAAATTATGAAGTTTGCCAAGCCCGCATTGCTAGCTGCAGCGACCGCCCTCATTGCGATCCCTGCCACCGCACAAGAACGCTCTTCCGCGTTCGAGAAACGCACCGGGAACTGGAACACGGTCGTTTCCGAAAAGGAGGGCGGCCACGTCATCGGGAATCCCGAAGCGGAGGCCCGGCTGGTTGAATTCATGAGCTACACCTGCTCGCACTGCGCCGATTTTGCCCGCTCGGGCGAAGGTGCGATCAAGCTTCTGTACGTGCCGGGCGGCAAGGTCAGCTACGAGATTCGCCATCTGATCCGCGATCCCGTCGATCTGACCGCTGCGCTCGCCGCGCAATGCGGGGGCCCGGAAAAGTTCTTTGCCAATCACACCGCATTGCTGACCAGATATCCCGACTGGATGGCCAAGGCCCGCAGCATGACCCAGGCGCAAATGGCACGGTGGAACTTCGGATCATTCAGCTCGCGGGCGCAGGCGATTGCCAGCGATCTCGACTTTTACGAAATCATGCAAGGGCGCGGATATTCGCGGGTCGATCTCGACGCCTGCCTGACCAACGAGGCCAAGGCGGAAGCTATTGCGGCGCAAAGCAACGCCGATATCAAGAAGTACGGCCTGCGCGGCACGCCGACCTTCTTCATGGGCGGAAAACAAATCGATGCACACGACTGGCCGACTCTCCAGCCGCACCTCGATGCGCTTTATCGCTAACTCACCTGCAACCTGCCGGCTGCCTTTGCCGGGGATAGTCCTGTGGACACCTGCTGCCAGCCGCTTCACGCGCTGCACCCCCTAGCCTAGCCTGCACGTTCCATTCGAGAGGATACCAATGAATACCAGCCTGCGTTTTGCTTTCGCCGCACCCCTTGCTCTCGCGCTCGCCGCCTGCGGTGGGAATGCAGAAGAAGCCGGAACAGGCTCGCTCGAAGGTGACGCGATCGCCGCGATCCCGGCCCCCGAAGGGTCCAGCTGGCTGGAAGTTGGCAGCAAGACGGAAAAAGGCGGGTTCGTCATCGGCAACCCCGATGCCCCGCTCAAGCTCGTGGAATTCGCCAGCCATACGTGCGGGGCCTGCGCATACTTCGCCGGAAACGGCTCTGCGCCGCTCCAGCAAGATTACGTCAGCACGGGCGTGGTTAGCTATGAAATTCGCCCGCTCCTGCGTGATCCGCTCGACGTGACGATCTCGACCCTGGCGCAGTGCGGTGCGCCGGAAAGCTTCCACGCGCTGTCAGATCAGGCATGGGCCGCCCTGCCCCAGTTCGGCGCGGCACTGGAGACGAACGGCGCTTATGAATCAGCGATGTCGGCAGCGCCCGATCAACGCTTTCTCCTGATCGCACAGGGCGCAGGGTTGATCGATTTCTTCGCATCGCGCGGTCTTTCTGCAGATCAGGCACGATCCTGCCTGACCGACACCGCAGCGATTGAAGCCCTGGCTGATGCATCACGCGCCGCTTCCGACGAAATGAATGTAACCGGCACGCCGACATTCTTCCTGAATGGGCAGCGCCTCGACGGTAACCAGTGGCCACAGATCGAACCGGCACTTCAGACAGCTGGCGCCAGGTAAAACTGGCCAATTAGGGCCAAATAGGGGGGGAGGATAAGGCGGCGATGCTCATCAAACAGCTCAGACTGAGCGGTTTCAAGAGCTTTGTCGAACCATCCACCCTGCGCATCGAACCCGGGCTGACCGGCGTCGTAGGCCCCAATGGCTGCGGCAAATCCAACCTGCTTGAAGCAATCCGCTGGGTTATGGGCGAAAGCTCGCCCAAATCCATGCGCTCGGGCGGTATGGAAGATGTTATTTTCGCAGGTACAGCCACTCGGCCGCAGCGTGACTTTGCCGAGGTGCAACTGTCCGCAGAAACCGATGAAGGCGACGAGCTCGAAGTCATCCGCAGGATCGAGCGGGGAGCCGGCTCGGCCTACCGCGTCAATGGCAGCGACGTGCGCGCCAAGGATGTCGCGCTTACCTTTGCGGACGCCGCGACCGGTGCGCACTCTCCAGCCCTGGTGAGCCAGGGCAAGATTGCACAGGTTATTGCTGCAAAGCCGGTCGAAAGGCGGCAAATGCTCGAGGAAGCTGCGGGCATTGCGGGACTGCATGTCCGCCGCAAGGATGCCGAGAGCAAGCTGCGTCAGACCGAAACGAACCTGTCGCGCCTCGAGGATCTGATGGCAGGTCTCGACAGCCAGATCGCTTCGCTCAGGCGGCAGGCCAAGCAGGCGGAACGTTACAAGACGCTGTCCGACCAGATAAAGTCCGCCGAAGCTCGCCTTGTCTTTGCGCGCTGGCGTGACGCGGCAGCAGCCGCTGATGAGGCCAAGAAAGCGGCGGCCAAGGCCGACACGCAAGTGCGCGATGCGCAAGTAGCCGCAGATGAAGCGCAGAAGGCCCAGCGCCAGGCGGCTGAGGCTCTCGCCCATGCGCGCGAAGAGCAGGCTGACCGGCGTGATGATGCCAGCGCGCACGGGCACCGGATGGCGGCCCTCACAAGCCAGCTCGAAGCCGCCGAACAGCGGCTTGCAGACCTGAACCGCCAGAAGACACGGCTCGAAGAAGATCGCGGTGATGCCGACCGGTTGACCAAGGACGCGGCAGAAGCATTGGCCCGGCTTGAAAAGGATCTCGCCGCAAGCGAAAAAGATCTCGCGGCCAATGAGGAACGTCGGCCTGCCCTCGTCGCGCAAAGCGACGATGCAGAGCGTGCCAGCCGAACCGCCGAGCTGGCGCTTGCCAAGGCCACTGCCGACAATGCCGGGGTCGAAGCCGAATGGCGCGTGGTCGAAGCCGAGATCGCGCAGGCGCGCGCACGTCTGGAACGCGTGGAGGCTGAAGGCCGGCGCATGGCGCAGCAGCGCGGTGCACTGGCCAGCGAAGATGTCGGAAGCGCGGTTGTACGGGCGAAGCAGGCAGCGGAGCAGGCCGCGCTCACTCTGGCTGAAAAGCGCAGCGCCATCGAGGCCATGCAGGCCCGCAAGGGTGAACTCCAGAGCGCACGGGACGAAGCCTCCAGCGCATATTCGACCGCCAAAGCCGAACTTTCGGGCATCCAGCGCGAACATGATGCTCTGCTGCGGGACCGCGAGGCGCGCGAACGGGCGACCGCCAAGCGGGCTGGCCGCAAACAAGCGATTGACGGACTCAAGGCCGCCAAGGGTTACGAGCGCGCCGCTGCCGCAGCGCTGGGACGCGACGGGAAGGCCCTGCTCGGCCTGCCCGATGGCGGTGCAGATGGCCGCTATTGGACAGGCGCAGACGCGCCGAAGAAAGTCACCAACAGCCTCATCGACTATCTCGACGACTGCCCTGACGAATTGCGTGCGAGGCTCGCCCTGGTGTACGTGGCCGAGAAGGATGACGGCGGCGCGCTCGCGCCGGGCGAATGTCTCGTCACCATGGACGGGAAGCTGCGCCGCTGGGATGGCTTGGTCGTCCGCGGAGAAGGCGCGGCCGAAGCTGCACGCCTCGAAGCAGACAATCGTTATGCCGAGCTGGCCGCCCAATTACCCGATTTGCAGTCCGCCGTTGCCAAGGCTGAAGCCGCGCAGGCTGCCGCGTCGGAAGAGCTTGCCTCCCTCCAGCGCGACCTCGTCGCGGCCGACCGCGAGCTGGCAAGTGCCGCCAACGAGGAACGCCAGTCTCTTCGCGCGCTTGACCAGGCCGATGCTGCGCGCGAACGCATCGCCAATCGGCTGGCGGAACTCGAACAGTCGGAAGTTGAGCATGCCGAGTTGCTCGCGTCCGTACAGGCCGATCTCGCTGCGTCAGAAGCCAAGCGAAGCGCACTGCCTGACCCCGAAGCTGGCCGTGCCTCTCTGGAAGCCTCCCGTGCCAAGAACGAGGCTGCTCGTACATCCTTGCAGGCCCGCGCAGCGGAATTGGCGGCGCATGACCAGTCGCTAGCAGTGGCGCGCGAACGAACCGCCGCCCAGCGGTCGGACATGGCCAATTGGCAGGCCAGGTCTGGCGAGGCCGCTCGCCGCCTGTCCGATATGGCGCGGCGCTTTGATGAGATCGAAGAGCAGCGCGCAATCTTCGCCGCCAAGCCCGAAGGACTGATCCGGGAAATCGAGCAAGGCGACCAAGTGCGCGAACGGCTCGGCACTGACCTCGCAGAGGCGGAGAAGGCGGTCGCAGCAGCGAACCTGTTGGCTCAGGAAGCCGACCAGACCTTCAGCACGGCAAACGAAGCGCTCGCCGCCGCGCGTGAGAACCGCGCAGGCCTTGCTGCGCGGGCCGAAAATCAGGATGGCCGCAGGATTGAAATGGCTCGCATTTCGGGCGAGCGTTTTCAATCGCCCCCGCCCCTGCTGCCCGGAAAGTTTGAATTCGAGGAAGCGACGGTCAAATCTGCTGAAGCAGAGGCCGAGGAGATGGACCGGCTGACCGCCAGCCGCGAACGCATTGGCCCGGTCAACTTGGTAGCCGCCGAAGAGCTTGAAAAAATCGAATCGGAACACGGCTCCAACGCTGCCGAACAGGAAGAATTGCGCGAGGCGGTGCACCGTCTGCGCGGCTCGATCGGCAGCCTCAATCGCGAGGGCCGCGAACGGCTGCGTGAGGCTTTCGAGCAGGTCAACGAACACTTCAAGCGGCTGTTCACACGCCTGTTCGAAGGCGGCGAAGCGCACCTTGCCCTGATCGACAGCGACGATCCGCTCGAGGCCGGTCTCGAGATTTTCGCGCAACCGCCAGGCAAGCGCCTGCAGTCGCTGACCTTGTTGTCCGGCGGAGAACAGGCGCTCACCGCAACGGCGCTAATCTTTGCGCTGTTCCTAACCAACCCTGCGCCAATCTGCGTGCTGGACGAAGTCGATGCACCGCTCGACGATGCCAATATCGACCGTTTTTGCGATTTGCTTGATGCAATGGTTCGCGAAACCAACACGCGTTATCTCATCGTCACCCACAATGCCGTGACCATGAGCAGGATGCACCGCCTGTTTGGCGTGACCATGATCGAAAAGGGTATCAGCCGCCTCGTAAGTGTAGACCTTGGCGGTGCCGAGGAATTGCTGGCGGCAGAATAGGGGTATGAGCCGGGTGACAATCAAGGGAGGCTTCTCGCCGGCACGGTGGGTAGTGATGTGTCTCGCGGCAACTTTCGCGTCCTATGCGGTTCCATCCAATGCGGGCGCCATCCTCCCGCCAATCATCGCCATGAGCGATGCCGAACAGACCGATCCCGCATTGCCCGAAATACTCAGCATGCGGGACAGGGCCGCATTGGTCGATCGCATCCTCGAGGAACGGCTGGAAACCGTTATCCCGCGCATCATGCGCGAAGAAGGCGTCTCGATGTGGCTGCTGATGGCGCGCGAATATTTCGAAGAGCCGGTCATCGCGACAATGCTCAACGCCGAGAACATGCATGCCCGCCGGCGCACCATTCTGATCTTTCACGATCCCGGTGATGGCAAGCCGCTCGAGCGGCTTACTGTCAGCCGGTACGGGCTTGGCGGTCTGTTCGAATCGGCCTGGGACCCGGAGACGCAGCCTGATCAGTGGAATGCTGTTGCGCAAATTATCTCCGAGCGTAACCCGGAGAATATTGCCATCAATTTCTCTGAAAATACCGCCTTCGGCGATGGCATGACGCTGAGCCAGTTCCGCGGAATTACAGACGCGCTGCCTCAGGAATTTCAGGACCGGATCATTTCCGGCGAGACATTGTCAGTCCGCTGGCTTGAAACTCGCACCCCTCTGGAACTGGAAATCTATCCGGGCATCGTGCGCACTGCGCATGCACTCATCGCCGAAGCATTCTCGAACAAGGTCATCACTCCGGGTGTAACGACAACTCACGATGTGAGATGGTGGTACCGCGAAAAGCTGGCCAGTCTGGGTCTGCGGGCATGGTTTCATCCCTCCGTCGGCATCCAGCGTCAGGGCACGGAGGGTATAATCTACTCCGATACCGTGATTGAACCGGGGGATCTGCTGTGGACCGATTTCGGGATCACCTATCTTCGGCTCAACACTGATACGCAGCACCTGGCCTATGTCCTGCGTCCTGGTGAAACGGAAGCACCGGCAGGGCTTGTCGCAGGGCTCTCCGCGACCAACCGTGTGCAGGATTATCTGCTGGAATCGTTCAAAGCCGGTGCCAGCGGGAATGAGATTCTCGCCAATGCGCGGGCTGCTGCGGTCAAGGATGGCCTTGATCCTTCCATCTATTCGCATCCCATCGGGTTTCATGGTCATGGTGCCGGGTCGCCTATCGGCTTCTGGGACAACCAGAACGGCGATTCCCGCGGAGAATATCCGGTACGCGCAGGCACGACCTGGTCGATAGAGCTGACGAATTACAGCCAAGTACCGGAATGGGGAGGACAGCGGGTCGATTTCCGGTCCGAGGAAGATGCTTATTTCGACGGCGAGCGAGTACGCTTTCTCGATGGCCGCCAGACCGAACTGACGCTTATCCCGTCGGATTGAACAGCCAGCTAAGCCGCAAGCGCAGCTTTCAGATCATCGCGAATTGCCTTCAGGCGTGACAGGATGTCTGCATCGCCGCTCTCCGGCAGGTCAATCGCTTGTGCCGCGGCCTGCGGGTCAGGGGTGCCGCGAAGGGCAGCTTTCGCGCCCTTCAGAGTGTAGCCATCCCGGTTGACCAGACGATCAATCTGTTCGACCAATTTAACGTCTTCCGGCCGATAATAGCGACGCCCACCGCTGCGCTTGAGCGGTTTCAGGCTGGGGAATTGCTGTTCCCAATACCGCAGGACGTGCGTCTTGATGCCAGTCGCCCGTGCTACTTCGCCGATGGTGCGCAAAGCACCGTCATCTTTGTGATCGTCGAATTCTGCCATGGCGACCCCTTAGCAGCTATCCGTTCGAGACGCGATCTTTCAGGAGTTGGCTTGCCCGGAAAGTCATCACGCGGCGCGGTGTGATCGGCACTTCGACGCCGGTTTTCGGATTGCGGCCAATCCGCTCCTTCTTGTCGCGCAATACGAAGCTGCCAAAACCAGAGATCTTGACGTTTTCGCCGCGCACAAGGGCATCCGACATCTTGGCGAGCACCTGCTCAACCAAATCGAGGGATTCTGACCTGCTGAGGCCAATTTTCCGATTGATAGTTTCCGCCAGATCAGCGCGGGTCAAGGTTCCCACCGAGCGCATCATATCCATTTACCTCTCCCCAGAAGCGACCCTGGGTGTATTCGAGAATCGGCAACGTACTGTATTTGGAGGGATTTAACAACCGAGTGTATCAATTGTTGAAAAAGTTTACATTCGGGCGAGCGCAGCGCCCCATGTAAAGCCGCCGCCCATCGCTTCGAACATCACCAGGTCGCCAGCTTTTATCCGGCCATCGCGCCGTGCGACGTCGAGCGCCAGGGGCACAGATGCCGCCGAGGTGTTCGCATGTTGATCCACGGTCACGATGACCTTGGAAGGATCGAGATTGAGCTTGCGAGCAGTCGCATCGAGGATGCGTGCATTTGCCTGATGCGGAACGACCCAGTCGATCATATCGACCTCGACATTAGCCTGCACCAGCACCTCTTTGAGCACGTCGGCCAAGTTCACTACAGCATGGCGGAAAACCTCCCGGCCTTTCATGCGAAGCTTGCCTACTTGTCCCGTCGTCGATGGCCCGCCATCCACATAAAGCAATTCGCGGTGAGCACCGTCGGCGTGCAATTTCGTAGCCAGAATGCCCGGCCCATTATCCGCGACGTCGCGCGCTTCAAGGACCACCGCTCCGGCGCCATCACCGAACAGAACGCAAGTCGTACGGTCTTCCCAGTCGAGAATGCGGCTGAAAGTTTCCGCGCCAATGACAAGCGCCTTTTTCGCCATGCCGGTACGCAGCAGCGAATCGGCAGTACCGAGGGCATATAGAAAGCCGGAGCATACGGCCTGAACGTCAAACGCGACTCCACCGCCGCAGCCAAGCGCATGCTGGACCTGCGTTGCGGTGGCAGGGAAGGTAAAATCAGGCGTAGCGGTCGCGAGAATAATCAGTCCGATCTCGCTCGCATCGACACCCGCATCCTCGAGCGCACGCCGCGCAGCTTCGGTCGCCAGAGTGGAAGTGGTTTCGTTTTCACCAGCGATATGGCGCTGTCGGATACCGGTGCGTTCAACGATCCATTCGTCGCTGGTATCGACTCGGTCGGCCAAATCGGCATTGGTCACGCAATTGACGGGTAGAGCGCTCCCGCTGCCGGTGACCACTGCGCGAATCATTTCGCGTTGAAGCCTTCAGTGTTCACTTCGCGCAGATCCCTGGCGATACGGTTGGTGATATCATCCTCAAGCAGCCGTGCCGCAACCTCGACAGCATTCGCCACACCGCGCGCATCGGCGCTGCCATGGCTCTTCACCACCACACCGTTCAGGCCAAGGAAGACGGCGCCATTGTGATTGTTGGGGTCAAGGTGATGCTTGAGCAATTCTGTCGCGGGACGTGACACCAGGAATCCGACTTTCGAACGGACCGAACTGGTGAAAGCGCGGCGCAACAAGTCGGTGACGAACCGCGCAGTACCCTCGATCGCCTTCAGGGCAATATTGCCGGAAAAACCGTCGTGCACGACCACATCGCAATCACCGCGGTTGATCTTGTCAGCTTCGACATAACCTTCGAATTCCATGGACAATCCGGTCGCGGCCCGCAGGGTCTCTGCGGCGTTCTGGATGTCCTCGGTCCCCTTGTTTTCTTCGGTGCCGATATTCAGCAGGCGCGTGCGCGGCCGTTCAAGCCCTGTCACGATGCGCGAGTAGGCTGCACCCATGATCGCAAACTGGACAAGGTTGCGGGCATCGCAATCCCGGTTCGCACCGAGGTCGAGCATGATGACGTCATTTTCGCCGAGCGTCGGTAGCAATGCCGCAAGGGCAGGACGATCGACCCCGGGCATGGTGCGCAAGGCAAGCTTGCTCATCGCCATAAGCGCGCCGGTATTGCCAGCGGACACTGCCGCGCCGGCTTCGCCGCGCTTCACGGCATCGACCGCAAGGCCCATGCTGGTGGTCTTGGCACGGCGAATTGCGCGCGAAGGCTTTTCGTCGCCTTCGACCACATCTTCGCAGTGCAGGATTTCGGACGCGCCCGACATGCCCGGATGATCGGCGAGCGCGGCTTTGATTCGCGTTTCGTCGCCGACCAGCAGGAACTGGAACCGGTCATGGCGGCGCCGAGCCATTGCGGCACCATCAATCATGGTGCGCACGCCTTCGTCGCCGCCCATCGCGTCAATAGCGATACGCGGCAAACTCATGACGATCTCCGGCTGCTGATGACGGTCTTAAAGACCGACGGCGATTACTTCACGCCCGTTGTAGTAGCCGCAATGCGAGCAAAGGTTGTGCGGACGCTTGAGTTCGCCGCAGTTCGAGCACTCGTGATGAGCCTCGACCTTGAGCGAATCATGCGAACGGCGGTTGCCGCGGCGGTGGGGCGATACTTTTCTCTTGGGGACGGCCATAGCGGCACCTGTTCCTCAAACAATTTCAATTAATTTCGGTGGCCGCCCTAGTGGAAGGTCGGGCAACGCACAAGTGCGCATAAACCCGAAACTTCCCGACCATGACGGTGAAGGCGCGCGTATACCGAATTTTCCCGGCTGCGCAAGCGTTGTGCGTGAACACCGTCAACCGCATTGCATGATGCGGCCCTTGCCTATAGCCAAACATGGGGTTCGCGATAAAAAATCACAAGGGAGGGACCGCATGGGCATTTTTCTACCGGTTACACTGACCGCGGCGGCGGCAGCTGCACTCATCAACCTATGGCTGGCTGTCCGTGTCGGCCAGATGCGCGGCACGACGAAGACAATCCACGGCGATGACGGCGGCGGTCCGCTCACGCGCAGGATGCGCGCGCAGCTCAATTTTGTTGAGAATACACCATTCGTCCTGGTGCTGATCGCGGCAATCGAGATTTCGGGAAAAGGCCAACCGTGGCTGGCATGGGTAGCGGGTGTCTATATGCTTGGCCGTGTGGCCCATGGCATCGGCATGGACGCCGAAACGGGGACCAAGCCGCGCATGATCGGCACCCTCATCACCATGCTCACGCTGCTGGGCCTCGCCGTTGTGGCAACGCTCATCGCGATGCGGATGATCTAGAGGTTTTTCTCGGGCCGGGAAGATTTTCGGCCCGGGCAATCATGCCAGAGCAGCATCGCTGACAAAGGCGTTGGTCTTGCGTTCCCGGCCGAATGTGCTGGTCGGGCCATGCCCCGGGATGAACGTCACATCATCGCCAAGCGGCCAAAGCTTCTGGGTAATCGCGTCGATCAAGTCCTGGTGGTTACCCATCGGGAAATCGGTGCGGCCGATGCTGCCCTGGAACAGCACATCGCCGACAATGGCGAATTTGCTTTCACGATTGAAGAAGGCCACGTGCCCCGGTGTGTGACCTGGGCAATGGATGACCTCCAGTGTCAGCTCACCAACTGTGACGGTGTCGCCATCTTCCAGCCAGCGGTCCGGCTCGAACACCTTGCTGTTCATGCCATAGCGCGCGCCGTCTTCCTCAAGCCGGCTGATCCAGAACCGATCGGCTTCGTGCGGACCTTCGATTGGCAGGCCGAGCTCTTTCGCCAACACGCCCGCCTCGCCGCAGTGATCCATATGTCCGTGGGTGATGAGGATTTTTTCCAGTTCGACCCCGGATTTCGCAACCGCCGCTTTCAACTTGTCGAGATCACCCCCGGGATCAATCAGCGCACCCTTGTTGGTCTTCGTGCACCAGATGAGCGAGCAATTCTGCTGCAGGGGCGTGACCGGGACAATTCCGGCTTTCATGGGAGGGGTGGCGGGTGTCTGGTCGGAATTTGTCATTGATGAGAAAATGGTCGGGTTGTTGATCGAAAACAAGCAGCATTTGCGCAGAGATGCTATGCTGCCGAAAATGGGAGGAAGACGATGAAGCTTTTCGGAGTGACCGTTGCAGCCGCAATTTCGCTGACCGCTTGCCAAACCTACTCGGCAGAACCTGCTCAGGATGCAGTTCCGGTTTCAGCCAGCGCAGAAGCCATTCCCGTCTATGTCACCGCCATTTGCGGAGATTGTCACGCCTTGACCGGCAACGCCGTCTCGCCAAACCCTGAGGCACCCGGTTTTGCAGACGTCGCCAATAGTCCGGGCCTGACCCACGACACGCTGGTCGCATTCCTGTCGGATGCGCACAATTACCCGATGCAGATGGATGTCGACCTCGACGAAGCGGATATCGAGGACATCGCTGATTACATGATGACCCTGAAATCGGACGATTACGTCACGCCGCCATCTTGAAGGAAGTCGGGATTAAATTCTCCCACCCTTCCAGACGACCCGCCCGATGATTTCGACCTCCTCGCCGCCGAGTTCGATCGGCGCATAAGCGTCGTTCGCGCTGATCAATTTGATGCGCCCCGGCGCGCTGGCCTGAACCTGCTTCACATGAAGTGCGTCGCCGATGCGGACCACATGGATACCCTCGCCCGCGCGCTTGTTGCGGTCGACGAAAATCTCGTCACCGCTGCGCAAAAGCGGCTCCATACTGTCACCTTCGACACGGATCGCGGATAGCCTTGCCCCGTCCAAACCCATCTCCCGCAGCCAGCGCCGCGAAAAGCGGAAGCTGTCGAAGGAAATTTCCTCGGCTGAAACGGCACCCGGCCCCGCCGAAGCGTCCAGAGCAAGGCGGGGCACGGCCAGGAAATCCTCCGATTCGCGCGGACGGCCGATATCAGGATCAGCTCCCAGTTCGACCTCGTTCACCCCGAAGAATTCGGCGAGACGGCGGCGGTCCTTTTCCTCCAGCCGCCGCGGACTTCCCTTGCGCACGAACTGCTGCAAGTAACTGGGATTACGGCCCAACATCGACGACAGCGCAGAAAGGCTGGTGCGATTTTCGTCTGTCAACTGAACCAGCCGGGCGCGGTCTTCGCTGATTGTTTTCGCCATCGGCCATTCCTTTCCAACCTTCGTCATCAACGCAAATCTGCGGCTCCCTAGAGCAGTGATGAGAGAAAATTCCTATAGCATAGGATTTTTCCTAGACAAGTAGGATTTCGGCAGGAACACATAGGGAACACGGCGAGCGATTCGCCATTGCGCACAACCATTTGGGGAGCACCGAACCATGTTGATCCGATCCGTCGAGAAATTCCTCCGGACACACGAAATGCCGCCGACGAAATTCGGCCGTCTTGCCGCTCACGACCCGCGCTTCGTGCTGGACCTGCGCATGGGCCGCGAACCGCGCACCGCCACCGAGGCGCGCATTCGCGGTTTCATGATGGGCTTCGAAGCTGCGCGCGGAGAAGGCGACAAGGAGTTGGTGCATGTCGGTTGAGTGCACGCCCCCCGCCCGCCAGGCACGCAGACCACGCGTGAGGCGCACTTCCTCCGATCGGCTACGTGATGCATTGCTGACGTTGTGCGATCACCGCGGGCAAGTGCTTTCCCACACAGAGAAAGCTTGGGCGAGCATCACTTTTGCCGGCACGCGGCATAGTGTGTCCCTGCTGTTTGCCGGCGAGGAAGCCGTCGAAGCAGGAGAAGTGTTTATTGCCGCCCTGCCCGATCACGAGTTTGCGATTGCAGGCCAGCTCGTTGCCGATGCAGGGGTCAGTGAAGTGGACCACCGCATCCTGCCCGATCCGCGATTGGTCGTGCACTGCGAATTGCTGCTGCTGGAGGACGCGTAGCTAGTAGCCTGCGGCAAGATCCATTTGCGGCTGGACACTCTCACCCTTGTGCCATTTCTCGAGGTTCTCGATGAACCTGTCGGCGCTGCGCTGGAACATCTTGGTTTGCGCGCGGCCCGACAGGTGCATCGTTACCTGCGCATTCTCGATATCCCACAATGGATGATCTTCCGGCAGCGGTTCGGGATCGGTAACGTCCAGCAGCGCGGCTTCGATCGACTTGGCTTGGAGCGCCTCGACCAAAGCGTCCTGATCCACCACGTCGCCGCGCGCGATATTCACGAGCACCGCATTGGGCCGCATCGCCGCCAGTTCCGCAGCACCGATCATGCCCTTGGTCTCGTCGGTCGAGGGGACGGCCAACACTACCCAGTCGAATTCGCCGAGCTTCTCGCGCCATTCGCCGGGCCGCAGCGTGCCTTCCCCGCCCGAACGCCGGACCGGCACAACGGTCATGTCGAAGGCTTCGAGTCGCGACTTGACCAAGGCACCGATCGCCCCGAGACCGAGCAGTAACACGCGCTCGCCCGACAATTCGCGCTTGCCGGGACTGTCCAGCAACCACTCGTGCCGCTCTTGCGCCTTCACGACCTCGCGATAGCCCTTGGCATGGGCCAGCATCAGCATGACGACGTATTCGGCAATCGTGATGGCGTTGATACCGACACCGTTGGTCACCACGGTGCCGCGTTCGGCCAGCAGGTCCAGCGGCATGAAATCGAGGCCCGCATAAATCGAGTTGAGCCATTTGAGATTGGTCGCTGCTTGCGCAATCTCCATCATCGGTTCTTTTTCGTTGAGATCGAACCAGCCAATCTCGGCCTCCGGCGCCATTTCCAGCGCCTGCTCCTTGGTCATGAACCACAGCGGCTCGACCCAGTCAGGCAGGCGCGGCTCCACCAACGGGCGAATCAGGGCGGACATCACGGCTTTGGTCATACGGGGACTCTCCTCTTGCGATTAAGTCCCTAACCGCAACTCAGCCCAGCTTCCACTCCCAGCCGAGCGAATCGCCATCCATGACCTCGACGCCCTTGGCGGCCAGCGTTTCGCGGATGGCGTCGCTGGTTGCGTAATCTTTGGCGACCTTCGCATCCTTTCGGCGGATCAGTTCGGCTTCGATTTCGGCTTCGGTGATCTCGGCGGAGACAGGACGGATGCGCAGGGCTTCGCGGGTCAGCTCGAACAGGTCCAAGCCGAGCACCCGGTCCATGTCCTCGATCACGGCACGTTTTACGCCAGCATCCACCTTCTTGACTGCCAGTGCCTCTTCAAGCGCAACCAGCGCTACAGACGTATTGAGGTCGTCGGCGATTGCGGCCGCAAACTTATCGCGCATGGGCGCAAATTTCTGGTGGGAAGGAGCGCCCGGGATGGCGTCGTTCAGCCGCTCGACCTGCATGACGATCCGCTTGAGCCGCGTGAGTGCGGCAAGCAGACCTTCCCAGCTAAACTCAAGCTCACTGCGGTAGTGCGCCTGCAGGCACATCATCCGGTAGGCAAGCGGGTGGTAGCCCTTGTCGACCAGCAATTGCAGGCGGAGGAATTCGCCTGAGCTCTTCGACATTTTGCCGCTGCGCTCGACGAGGAAGTTGTTGTGCATCCAGATGCGCGCGCCGCTGTTCTCGGCGTTGTCGAGGCCATTGGTGCAGCAATAGGCCTGGTTCTGCGCGATTTCGTTCGGATGGTGGATCTCGCGGTGGTCGATGCCGCCGGTGTGGATGTCGAAGGGGAAGCCCAGCAGCGCTTCGCCCATGACGGAGCATTCCAAGTGCCAGCCGGGCGCGCCCTTGCCCCACGGCGAATCCCATTCCATCTGCCGCGTCTCACCCTCGGGCGTCTTGCGCCAGATCGCGAAGTCAGCCGCGTTGCGCTTGCCTTCAAGCCGTTCGATCCGGCCTTCGCCCTCCTCGGTGACTGCACGAGCAAGGCGGCCGTAATCATCCACGGTCGTGACATCGAAATAGAGGCCGCTATCGAGCTCGTAGCAGTGCTTCTCAGCGATCCGCTTGCCCCATTCGATCATCGCCTCGACATATTCGGTGGCGCGCGGGTGCTGCTTGCCGGTTATGTTGAGCCGCGCCAGGTCGCGCTCGAAATCTTCCTGGTAGAATTTGGCGATGTCCCAGGCGGATTTGCCCGCCTTGGCCGCCATCTTCTCCATCTTGTCCTCGCCCTCGTCCGCATCGGAGGTGAGGTGGCCGACATCGGTGATGTTGATCACATGGGTGAGGTCATAGCCCTTCCAGCGCAGCACGCGGCCCAGCGTGTCAGAGAACACGTATGCGCGCATATTGCCGATGTGCTGGTAATTATAGACCGTCGGCCCGCAGGAGTAGACGCGCGCCTCGCCCGGATGGACGGGGGTAAAGGTTTCGATCTCGCGCGTGAGCGAGTTGAACAGCTTGAGCGGCGTTTCGGTCATGCGCGCGGCCTTGCCAATCGCGGCCCGCCTGCGCAAGAGTGCGCGCAATGTCGCACCGCCTGTCATTGCCTATCCTGGCCCTCGCCTCCCTGCTCCCCATGACCGCCTGTTCGCAAGATCCGAGTGCGAATGTCGGCGTTGCCGCCGAGCGTTGCGTGGTGAGCCGCGAGGGCGAAACCTATGACGGCCCCTGCCGCGCCGATGGCGAACCGGCCATTGGTCTCGGCATGGTACTTCCCGACCAGAGCGAGTTCGTACCGGGCATCATCGCCGTTACGCTCACGCAAACTGCTCCCGGATTGGGCGAAGCCTACGCGCTCGGGCAGACGGGCAATGAAATACACCTGGGGTCCGTGCAACAGGAAGCGGGCGAACCTGCCTGCTGGAAAGGCGGCAGCCTTCGCATCTGCCGCTATTGAGAGGTCAGTTCCAGCCTTCCCAGCGCACTGTTTCGTCCAAGGATGCGCGTTTCACATCAAACTGGTTCACCGCCGCATCGGGATCGCGGTAGCCGATGGCCATGCCGCAGAAGAAGATGTGGTCCTCGGGAATGTCGACCATTTCGCGCACTTGCGGGCTGTAGGCGGCCCAGGCTTCCTGCGCGCAGCTATCCAGCCCTTCCTCGCGCAGCAGCAGCATGATGGTTTGCAGCCACATGCCGATATCGCTCCACTGCGGCGGGCCCATGTATTTGGGCGTGTGGACCAGCATCAGCACCGGCGCCCCGAAGGCGCGGAAATTCTGCGCGAACCACATGAGCCGCTTCGCCTTGTCCTCGCGGCTGATATCCAGCGCAGCATACATACCCTCGCCCACGCCGAAGCGGCGCTCCTCGTAAACCCCGTCGAGGCCCTTGGGATAGATATCGTATTCGGGCTTCAGCGCCGCGCGCCCCTTGGGAAATTCCTGCGCCACCCGGTCGAACAGCGCCTGCATCGGCTCGCCGGTGAGCATGACCGCATTCCACGGCTGGACATTGCCACCCGAAGGCGAGCGCTGCGCCTTTTCGAGCACGCGGGTGAGCGTCTCGCGTTCAACCGGCTGGCCGGTAAAGGCGCGAACAGATCGGCGGGTTTGGACGGCTTCAGTTGGGGTCATCCGATCATCGACCAAAGTGCTAGCCCAACTCCGACGGTAAGCGAGACCAACCCCAGTTGGCGGATCGTTCGTTTGCTGAAGTCAGTCGTTGGTGGATAAGCCTCTAATTCGCGACGCTCCTCGAAATGCCTCTCAGGAGCGCCAGCTTCTAAATCAGCCAAGCGCGCATTCCGATTGCTGAGAGAATCTCGATATCGTCTTTCGGGTCGAAATATTGCGCCAAGAGATGTGACAACCAAAACCAACCCGACTGTAAATGTTAGCCAGTCCATCACCCCTCCACCTCGAACAATCCCGCAAGCTGCTCGATAATCGTGCCGCCGAGCTGTTCCACATCCATGATCGTGACCGACTTTTTGTAGTACCGCGTCACGTCATGGCCGATGCCGATGGCGGCGAGCTGGACCGGGCTTTGCTTCTCGATCCATTCGATCACCTTGCGCAGGTGCCCTTCGAGATAGCCCGCCTGGTTCACCGACAGCGTGCTGTCGTCAACCGGAGCACCGTCGGAAATCACCATCAGGATGCGGCGGTCTTCGGGACGGGCGAGCAGGCGGCTATGCGCCCATAGCAGCGCTTCGCCGTCGATGTTTTCCTTCAGCAGCCCTTCGCGCATCATCAGGCCGAGATTCCGGCGTGCGCGGCGCCACGGTTCGTCGGCTTTTTTGTAGATGATGTGGCGCAGGTCGTTCAGGCGGCCCGGATCGGCGGGGCGACCATCGGCAAGCCATGCCTCGCGGCTCTGTCCGCCTTTCCACGCTCGGGTGGTGAAGCCGAGGATTTCAGTCTTCACGCCGCAGCGTTCCAGCGTGCGCGCCATAATGTCGGCGCTGATCGCGGCGATGGAGATCGGCCGCCCGCGCATGGAGCCAGAATTGTCGATCAGCAGGGTGACGACCGTGTCCTTGAACTCGGTATCGCGCTCCATCTTGTAAGACAGCGCATGGCCGGGGCTGACGACGACGCGGGTCAGGCGCGCGGCATCCAGCAAGCCTTCTTCCTGGTCGAAATCCCAGCTGCGGTTCTGCTGCGCCATCAGACGGCGCTGGAGGCGGTTCGCCAGCCGGGTCACGATGCCCTGCAATCCGGCAAGCTGGCTGTCGAGATAGGCGCGAAGCCGGTCCAGTTCGTCGTGATCGCACAACTCGGGCGCTTCGATCACTTCGTCGAACTTGTCGGTATAGGCGCGGTAATCGAAATCTTCGGGAAGATCGGTCCACGGGCGGTTCGGGCGGACGGGTTGCATCCCCTCCCCGTCATCATCCGACGGATCACCATCGGACATTTCCTGCTCGCCTTCAGCGTCCTGATCGGCGTCGCCATCCGCCTCGCCTTCGGACATCTCGCCGCGAGCGTCGGTTTCCTGCGGCTGGGCGTCGCCCTGGTCTTCTTCGTCGGTGTCGTCCTGATCCTCGGGGTTTTCGCCGTCTTCGTCGTTGCCGTCATCGCTGCCCTCGTCTTCGGGCATTTCGGGCAGCGTGAGTTCAAGATGACGGAGCATATCGAGCGTCAGGTCCTGAAACGCGCGCTGATCGTCGAGCGCACCGGCGAGATCGTCCATGTCCCCGCCGATCTTGGCGAGGATATCGCCGCGCACCAGATCCACGCCCGCTTTGGCGCGCTCCGGAATGGCCTCACCTGTCAAAGCTTCGCGCAGCATGAGCGAAAGCGCGGTCGGCAGCGGGACGTCGTTCGCATCATCCGCGCGCACAATCGGATCACTTGCGGTCCGCAATTCGACCGCCGCATCCAGATTTTCACGAATGCCGTCGAAGCGCGTGCTGCCGATCGCTTCGTAGCGAACTTGCTCGATCGCATCGTAGCACGCCCGCGCGATGGGTTCGGGCGGAGCACCCTTCGCATGCAGCCGCTCGTTATGGTGGCGCAGCCGCAGTGCAAAACTGTCGGCAAAGCCGCGCGCTTCGGTGGCTTGGTCCTTGGGCAAGTTCCGACCGGGCAGCGGAACGCGGAAGTTCTTGCCAGCCTGGCTGGGCTGGTCCGCGCTCCACGCCACCTCGATCTCCGGCTCGTGCGCCAGAGCGCGCGCGGTGCCGGTCAATACCTGCTTGAAACGGTCGAGGGGTGTCTGGTCGGTCACTTGAAGCTAGTTAGGACGTCGGGATGCTTTGGCCAGTCTTTTCCCAGTCAGCCAGGAAGCCTTCAATGCCTTTTTCAGTCAGGATGTGCTTGAAAAGGCCCTTGATGACGGAAGGCGGCATCGTGGCGACATCGGCGCCGATCCGTGCGCTTTCCAGCACGTGGACCGGATTGCGGATCGAAGCGACGAGGATTTCGGTGTTGAAATCGTAATTGTCGTAGATGCGGCGGATATCGGCGATGAGATCCATGCCGTCGAAGCCGTTATCGTCATGACGGCCGACGAAGGGCGAGATAAATGTTGCGCCCGTCTTGGCGGCCAGCAACGCCTGATTGGCAGAGAAGCACAGCGTGACATTGACCATAGTTCCGTCGCTGGTCAGCTTCTTGCAGGTCTTCAGGCCGTCAATCGTCAGCGGCACCTTGATGCAGACATTGTCAGCGATCTTGCGGAGGGTTTCGGCCTCTTTCATCATTGTCTCATGATCGAGGGCGACGACTTCGGCACTGACCGGGCCATCAGTAAGCCCGCAAATTTCCTTGGTCACTTCCATGAAATCACGGCCGGACTTGGCGATCAGGGACGGGTTGGTAGTGACCCCGTCCAGCAGGCCGGTATCGGCCATTTCCTTGATGTCAGCGATATCGGCGGTGTCGACGAAGAATTTCATGAGTGCGCGCTCCGGAAGGCGAAAATTGGTGTTACCCGCTGCAAGGCGATTGCGGGCTTCGAGTCAAGGTTTCGGCCATGCTCATTCACGCATTGCCAACGACGAAGCAGGCCGCTGCAACCAGCGCGCCGGTCCAGCGATTGGCACGGAAGCGGTCGAGCGGGTTGTCCGGATCGTCGTTATCGAGGGTGATGACTTGCCACATCAGGTGAGCTGCGGCGGGCAATAATGCCAGCAGCGCCACCCAGTCTTCGCGGTAAAGCCAGAAAGCCAGCGTCCACAGCGCAATTGCGCCTGCATAGAACAATGCGACACCGCCTTTGACCATGCCGCCCAGCCGCAAGGCCGAGGAGCGAATGCCGACCAGCGCATCATCCTCGCGGTCCTGTAGCGCGTAGATCGTGTCGAAGCCGATGACCCACAGCGCGGCACCCGCATACATTGCGGCCAGCGCATCCAGATTGTCGGCGCGAAAATGCGTCCATCCGACAAGCAGTCCCCACGAGAAAACCATGCCGAGCCAAGCCTGCGGCCACCAAGTAATGCGTTTCATGAAGGGATATGCGGCGACCAGAACCACGCTGGCCAGTGCGACCATCTGGGCGAGCGGTTCGAGTCTCAGCAGGACGAACAGGCCCACGAGGCTCAACGCAACGAGCCAGATCCACGCCAATTTCTTCGACACGCGGCCGCTTGCGACAGGCCGGCTGGCAGTACGCGCGACCTGCTGATCCAGCTTGGCATCCACGATATCATTGTAGACGCAGCCCGCCCCGCGCATCGCGATCGAACCCAGCAATAGCCAGCCGAGCAATGGCAGCTGCCAGCCCGCGCCTGCCAGCCACACGCCCCAGACGCATGGCCAGAACAACAGCCACCAGCCGATCGGCCTGTCGAACCGGGCAAGCATCGCAAGGTCACGCGGCAATTGCGGCAAGCGCTCGACAAGACCGCGATGCTCGCTGTCGGGGACGATGTCCGGGTTGGTGAAGGTCTTGCTCATCCCTTGCTTCCTAGTGGGAGACGGGCCAACAGGCTAGCCATGCCTGCAACCCCAAATTGGCCGCCCAAAAGCGCACCGCGCCTGTTCGTCGAGCAGGAATTGTCCGGCGATATGCTGGTCGCCCTTGAGGGCAATCACGCGCACTATCTCGGCAAGGTGATGCGGGTTTCGCCCGGTGATGCTGTGATCCTGTGCGACAATGTGACCGGCGAATGGGCAGCAGAGGTTATCCAGGCGGAGAAGCGTCAGGTCACAGTGCAAACCCAGCAGCACCTGCGCCCGCGCGAACCGGTCCCAGATTTCTGGTTGTGCGCGGCATTACTCAAGAAAGACCGCTTCGATCTGATTCTCGAAAAGGCGACCGAGCTGGGCGTGGCCAAGATCGCCCCGGTCGTGACGCGCCGCTGTGTGGCGGACAAATTGAACCTCGAACGCGCGGGAGCGATTGTGACCGAAGCAGCCGAACAATGCGCGCGCACTGCCCTCCCCGAATTGGCCCAGCCGGTCAAACTCGAAGCCCTGCTGCGCGACTGGCCAGAAGACCGGGCGCTGTTCTTCGCCGATGAAGAAGGCGGCGAGCCGGCCGCGGACGCGTTTTGCTATGCCGATGGCCCCGCCGCATTGCTCACGGGGCCCGAGGGCGGGTTTGACGATGCCGAACGCGAAGCGATCCGCGCGCATCCCGCTGCCCGCGCAATCAGCCTCGGCCCCCGCATTCTGCGCGGCGAAACTGCGGCCATTGCGGGCATTGCAGTATGGATGGCTGAAGCTGGCGATTGGATCGACGAGGAATAATTTCCTTTGCGCGCGGGGGTTCGGTTTCCTAACGCCACTTAATGAGCACGCGCGACACCTCCGCTAAGGAAGATCCGATCATCGAATCGCGCGACCAATTGGTCGCCCCGATGCAACTTGGCGAAAAGCCGAAGGCCAACTGGCGTATCGGTACCGAGCACGAAAAGCTCGTCTTCCGCCGCGAAGATTTCCGCGCACCGTCTTACGATGAGCCCGGCGGCATTCGTGACATCCTGTTGTCATTGCGGCAATTCGGCTGGGAACCGGTAGAAGAGGGCGGCAAAGTCATTGCCATGCGCGGCGATGACGGGACAGTGAGTCTCGAACCTGCCGGGCAGCTCGAACTTTCCGGAGCACCGCTGGAAACCCTGCACGAGACCTGCGCCGAAACCGGCCGTCACCTCGACCAGGTCAAACGTGTGGGCGAAGATTGCGGCGTCGGTTTCCTCGGCCTCGGAATGTGGCCCGACAAAACCCGCGAAGAACTGCCGATCATGCCCAAGGGCCGCTACGAGATCATGATGCGGCACATGCCGCGGGTCGGCACCATGGGACTCGACATGATGCTGCGCACCTGCACAATTCAGGTCAATCTCGACTATTCGAGCGAAGCGGACATGGCGCAGAAATTCCGCACAGGTCTTGCGCTGCAACCGCTTGCCACTGCGCTGTTCGCCAACTCGCCCTTCACCGAAGGCAAGCCCAACGGTTACCTGTCATATCGCAGCCATATCTGGAGCGATACCGATCCGCAGCGCACCGGCATGCTGCCCTTCGTGTTCGAAGATGGTTTCGGATACGAACGCTGGGTCGACTACATGCTCGATGTGCCGATGTATTTTGTGTTCCGTGACGGGAAATACCTCGACGCGGCAGGGCTCAGTTTCCGGGATTTCCTCGACGGCAAGCTGTCGATCCTGCCCGGCGAAAAACCTACCGAAAGCGACTGGTGGGATCACCTCTCGACCGCATTCCCCGAGGTTCGGCTGAAAAGCTTCCTGGAAATGCGCGGTGCTGATGGCGGACCATGGAGCCGCATTTGCGCCCTTCCCGCATTCTGGGTCGGCCTGCTGTACGATCAAGGCGCGCTGGATGCCGCCTGGGACCTCGTGAAAGGCTGGAGCGTCGAGGAACGTGAAGACTTGCGCAATGCCGTTCCCAAGCTGGCGCTCGACGCACCAATCCCTGGCGGCCACAAACTGCGCGATCTGGCCAAGGATGTCCTCAAGGTCGCCCGCTCTGGTCTGGCAGCGCGCGGCAAGCTCAACACATCAGGCGACAACGAGACCGGATTCCTGGAAACGCTCGACGAGATTGTCGCCAGCGGCAAGGTCCCCGCGCAGGTGATGCTCGACCGCTATAACGGCGAATGGGGCGGCGACATCAAGCGGATCTATAAATACAGCTTTTGACAGGAGACGGCGATGATCCAGATAAACGGTACGATCCGCTTGGCGGAAGGCATCGACAGCAACACGCTGGATGCGATCATCACCATGGTACGCGCAAGCCGCGCCGAGGACGGGTGCCTCGATTACACTTTCGCACGCGACCTGGCTGATCCCAATACGCTGGTCCTGTTCGAGCGGTGGCGGGACAAGGCCGCGCTGGATGCTCATGGCAAGTCTGCCCATATGGCGGCATTTCAGGAAGTCATGGCGAACAATCCGCCCGTTTCGCGCGATTTGCGAATTTACGAGACTGACGACGGCCAGCCGCTGGGCTGAGCTACTCGGCTGGTTGCGGGGCACCGTTCGATGGTGGAGTGAGCTTTCCAAGCAATCTGCTTAACGGCGCGGTGATCAAGCCGTGCGCACCCATCCACGCGTGATATTCGCGGTACTTGGAATCTTCGGCGATCAGATGCGCTTCTTCCGTGCGCGCGCGCCAGTAATATATACCGTTGACGCAGAGCAGGAAGAAGGTGTTGCGAATAGCGTCGACCGGGTTCTCGTTCACCACGAGAAACGGCATTACGCTGCACCACCAGAACAGGTTCTTCGACAAATATGCCGGATGGCGTGTGAAACGGTACGGTCCGTTCGTGAGAACGCCGCGATATGTGAGGTTGGAGAAGCGGATGCCGAACGCGAAGGTCGCCCAGGCATATACGCCCGTCAGGAATACCAGCAGACCCGCCCAAAGCCACAATAGGACCTGATTCCCGGCCATCCAGTAATGCCACTGCGCAACGTGATGCTCGTAGCTCATCACCTGCCCATTGCCGAGGATGCCCCAGACAAAGGGCGGATAGCAGATGAGCGCAGCCAGCCAGCCGCTCAGGAATGGGTTGCCTGACCGGATATGCGCATCGAGCGGACGCAGCGTGACGATATAGCCCACCGCGCCGACCATTACGTCGATCAGGAACAGCAGGTTAATCATGACCACGGCAAAGATCACCGGGTTCGACAGGAATTCGTAGTGATCGGCATTCACGACATTGGCGAAATTCACCGGCACGATCGAGATCATGAAAGCGCCGAAGAACGCTTTGATGATCCACGCGCGCCAATGCTTGAGAACCTCGTCCTTGTCCCAGTCATCGCGCATGAACAGCAACGCGCCGAAATGCCACGCATGATCGCGCGGATTCTTCATCACGCGGTCGAGCCACAGCACATAGGGGACGGAAAGCACGACCATGGCGATGCCCATCACGCCCAGCACCTTGAGCGCGTAGAGGTAATTCCCGCTCCAGTACCATCGGCACAGGCAGTAGAGGGCGACGAGGATGGCCCATGTCGCCCACAGGCCGGCTATTTTGGTAAGGGAAGCCTCTAGGTCCGGCTTGCGCGAACGGGCCAGCGACCAGTCGATGCCGGTCGACTGCCGCAGATGCACCTTGTCGACGAATATCGACCACAGCACCATCGGCACGGTAATGAACGCCAGGCCAGCGATGGCCGCGTTCGGACCCACTAGCGGCTCGCGCGGGCCGGGAAGGCCCCAGAAATCCGCTATTCCCGCCCAATCGCGCGCTATCCACACCCACGCGATGAGTGCAGCGAGCCCCACCAGCCCCACGGCCGGTGAAACATCGCTTGTCGGACGGCGGTCCGGAATGGTGAAATCCTGTCCCATCGCCGCGCCCTATAGCGCGGCAATGGTAAACGACGCGAAAACTATCGTAATCTTAGCGAAATGCGGTGATCGTACCGCTGTCATCAAGGATGTAGAGCGTGTTGTTCGCGACAATGGGCGGAAGGCTGATCGATTCGTCTAGCTCCGTGTATATCTCTGCCGAACCTTCAGCGGTGCTGATCCGCCAGACTTCGCCCTCGGAATTGACAGCCCACAGCTGCCCGCCCGCAAGTACCGGCCCTTGCCAGAAAATCGGGCCCTTCTTGTCTTCTTCCTTGCGATAGCGCGGCATCTGCGTGAGCCACCGCACCTTGCCGGTCGAACGCTGGATCGCGATCAGGCGCGCATCGTCGGTCAGGGCGAAAATCCACTCACCCGCAATCGCCGGGGTCGAAATGCCTGCAACGTTGAGTTCCCAGATACGCTGGCCGGACACGAGCTCGTAAGCTGCCATGCGGCCACCCTGACCCAGTGCGTACACGCGGCCATTGTCGATGATCGGGTCGGCGTCGATGTCGGACAATGCGCCGACCTGCGTCGAAATCGAGGTCCGCGCCAGAGCGTCAGCCCAGAGGCTGCGGCCATTCTCGTAGCGATAGGCAATGAGTTCGCCCGAGGTATATCCGGCGACCACGGTGCCCTGCCCGGCAGCAGGTGCAGCCACACCGAACACGCCCGCCATGGTGGTCGAACCGGATTCGTCCCATTGCAAGCTGCCATCGCTGGCGTTGAGCGCATATAGCAGGTTGTCCTGCGTCATAACGAAGACGTTGTCGAACGCCAGCGTGGGTGATCCGCGCAGCGGTCCGCCCGGCTTCACTTTCCAGATTTCTGCACCGGTCTGCGCATTCAGAGCGAAGACGTTCCCCGCACCGTCGGTGCCGTAAACGATGCCACTGGCATAGCTCACACCGCCGCCGAAAGCCGAAGGACGCGAATCGTCGGTAAGCTGTGTTTGGTAGGACCAGCTGCGTGCACCGGTGGCGGCATCTACTGCAGTAACGCGGCCATCGGTACCGACTGCAAACAATTTGCCTTCGCCGATAACCGGTGCAGAGCCAAGACGCCTGCGATTGTCGGAACCAGCCACTTCCACCGTGAATGCGCGGACGGGTGCCTGCGCCAGGGCGACATGGCCGTAGCTCTTGCTTGCCGAACCGCCAGCCTGACCCCACTCGGCATTCGTCTGCGCCGGAGGAAGCACCACCGCAACACCTGCAAGCGCCGGATCGACTTTCGCACCAGTCTGGATGCGTGAGAGGATGGGCTCGCGATCACCGATGGTGGGCGTCGTCTTCTTGCTGTCGCCTCCGCCAAACAGGCCGCCACTGCAGGCTCCGAGGCCAAGGGCGAGAACGGCGGCGAACGTGCCGCGCAAAAGGGTTTTAGCGTTGGTCTGGCTCATACTTGGTCCGTTATCCGTCGGTTATTCGCTAGCCGTTTCAGCATCGTCCGGCTGAACGCGCTGTGTCTCGAGCAATGCATCGACATCATCTACTGCATCGACACCCAGCACACCGGCCATGTTGAGCACCCGCGCGCGGGTTCCCTCTGGTGTGCCGTCATCACGTGCGATCTGGCCGAAAAGCGCTCCGGCCTCGTCGCGCTTGCCCTGCTTGAGGTATGCATGCGCGACGATTTCGCCCGCGCTCGCGAAAAGGGGTTCACCCGGCGTTGCAAGCGGTTGAAGCGCTGCAATCACGTCGGCTGGTTTCATCTGGTCATACTGCAAGGTCACCCGGCGGAGCGTGGCCATGTCGCGCAGCAGCTTGGGAGCATTTTCGTCAGCCGCAACTTCGCCGAACAGCTTGGCCGCTTCTTCCGAGTTGCCAGCTTCCGAAGCCATTCCGGCGCGCAGGAGCTTGGCGCTGATTGCAGGTGTTGTGTCGCCCTCGATGCCTTCCAGCCCTTCGAGCGCAGACGCATTATTGCCGTTTTCGAGTTGGTCCAGAGCAACCACAAGCGCTTCGGACTGGCCTTCAAGCGTCTTTTCTTGCTGGTTATCCCACCAGATGTAGCCGCCGAACGCTGCCAGGGCGACAATCACGACTCCCATCAGGGGCTTGCCGTAAGTGGTCGCAAAGCTTTCGAAATCGCCTTGCCGAACGGCATCGTCGACCTCGCGCAGCAAGGCCTCCTGTTCGGCCGCTTCGGCGCGGGCCTTCTTGTCGTCGCGGCTCAATTCGTTCTTCGGTTTACGGGCCACTGTGGCTCGGGCTCCATGCTAGGCAAACTGTGTGGGCGGGTCTTTAGGCATAGCGCGGTTCAAGGGCAATGCTTGGCGAGTATTACTGCAATGCCTGTCCCCCGGCGGGTGAACCCGCGATGAAATGTTCGCGGGACGTCAGAATTCGCGCCGCATGGCGCTGGTGTACAGACGGCGGTAGGTCGCGATCATCTTGTCACGGTCGAACTGGGCCTGCGCTTTATTGCGATTTGCCAATCCGATCTGTTTCTGCGCGGCCTCGTTATCGGCCAATGCCCGCATGAGGACGGAGAGATCGTCTTCATTGCCGGGCTTGCTGAGGAATTCGCGATTTTCCTCGGCAACGATACCGTCGATGTCGCCAACTGCGGGCGCGACCACCGGCAATCCGGCTGCCATGGCCTCGATCATGGACAGAGGGAATTGTTCTGAATCGCTCGATAGCGCGAAGATGTCGAACAGGCCGATGACGCGCGACGGGTCCTTGACCGCGCCCGGCAAGTGGACGCGGTGATTGATTTCCAGCCGGTCGATTTCGGCCTCGATGGCGGCACGCTCAGTGCCTTCACCCAAGATAACAAGGTGCCATTCCTCCCGCATCTGGGCGAATGCCCGCACCAGCCGCGGCAGGTTTTTCACCGCGCGCAGGCCCGCGAGGGTGCCGATCCATTTCTCGCCCTTGTGCTTGATAAGGCGGAACGCTTCCGGCTTTGGCGGCATCGCGAACGCCTTGGTGTCGATGCCGTTAGGGATGCGTTTCACGCGGCCCAGCGGCTGTTGCCAGTCGACCAGCGCGATTTCTTCAAGCGTTTCGGAAGGCACGACAAGGCCCGATGCCTTGCCAAGGGCAATCCGGCGATACCATGTCCGGCGGCGCTTGCGCTTGTGAAGCTCGCTCTCGTCGAAGCCGTCCTCGTGATGCACCAGCGGCGGCAGGCCCAGCGCGTCCGAAAACATGGTGTGCGCCATGACCGCATCCATTGCGCCCCAATTATATGTCAGGACCAGGTCGAACGGCTTCATGGCCTTGGCGATCTTCATCAAGCGGCCCGGCAGCGGCGCGCCTTTCAGGCTCGGGAAGTCCGGCTGAAGGTCAACCGTAATGCCTTTTGCAATTCCCTCCGCTGCATCCAGGCGTTCAGGCTCTGCCGACACGATTGTATGCGACAAGCCGCGACCGAACGCGTTGATCAGCTCGACCGTTCGGCGTTCCTTGCCGCCAGCAGCAAAGGTCGATTGCAAATGAAGAACACGCGGCACGGCGCCACCACCGGGTTTTGCGCTCATTTGATACCTGCGAGCAGCGAATCGATAGCCGCCCGCACTTCGGGTTCGTCCAGCGTGGGCGCATGGCCCGCGTCCGCGACCGTTACCGTGTCCGCATTTGGCGCTCGGCGCTGCATTTCGGCAAAGCTTTCTTCGCTCAGCAAGGTCGAAAGGCCGCCGCGCACCAGTACCAGTGGCTTGCCGGCAAGCGCTTCGAAGCCGGGCCACAGATCAGGTGGCACCGCGTTTTCGTCGGCGTTGTTGAAAGGTTCGGCGATTTTCATGTCATAATCGAACGCGATGCGGCCGTTATTGCACAGGGTCATCCCGCGCTTGGCCATCGCAATCCAGTCATCGGTATCGAATGACGGGTGCATTTCGCCGTGCACCTCTTCCAGCGCGCGCGCGGCATGCATCCATGTGGGGAAGCTGCGTCCCTGCCCCAGATAGGTGCGGATTTTCTGGATTCCGGTCGGATCGACGACCGGCCCGATATCGTTGAGCAGCGCCCCTGCAATGCGGTCCGGCATTCCCTGTGCGATCAGCATGGTCATCAGCCCGCCCATCGATGTGCCGACCGAAACAAACCGTTCAATGCCCTCTTGCGCCAACAGGCCAAGCACATCGCCGATATAGTTAGGCACGGCGTAGGTCGCGCTGTCGTCGGCGTAATCGCTTTTCCCGCGCCCGCGCATGTCGGGCACGATCACACGCCACCCCTGGCTGGCGATATGCGCCGCGACATCCTCGAAATCGCGGCTGTTGCGGGTGAGGCCGTGGAGGCACACTACTGGAGGGCGATCGTTCGCCTCGCCATAATCGCGGAAATAGAGGGTCAGGCCCTCCGCACTTTGCCAGCTGCGCTCGCTAAAATCGGTGTTCATGGATGCGCGGTAGCGCCTCGCGCAGCAAATTTCGAGAGACACTTGCACCTGTGCCTCGGCAAGCACATCTGAAGTGTGATGCCCAGATCCCCTGAACCAGCCGCCTATCGTCCCGCTACACCCATTGCGCAGCTCGCCGAATGGATTGCGGATCCGGTCGCTCCGGCAGATTTTCCCGAGACAAAACTACGTTACAGAAACGATCGCTGGGCTGCTGCCACCGGATTGGCGCACCTGTCTGACGAGGATTGGCTGCGACACTTTGGCCGGTTCGAACCGCTGCCTGAAAACCTGCCCCAGCCGCTGGCGATGCGTTATCACGGCCACCAGTTTCGCGTGTACAATCCCGAAATCGGGGACGGACGCGGCTTCCTTTACGCGCAGCTGCGCGGCGGCGATGACCGGCTGCTGGACCTCGGCACCAAGGGGTCGGGTCAGACGCCGTGGAGCCGCGACGGTGATGGCCGCCTGACGCTGAAGGGCGGAGTTCGCGAGATCCTGGCCACTGAAATGCTCGAAACATTGGGCGTCTATACCTCGAAAACCTTCAGCATCGTGGAGACCGGAGAACAGCTCCAGCGCGGCGACGAGCCTTCGCCGACGCGGTCTGCCGTGATGACCCGGCTCAGCCACGGACACATTCGCATCGGCACCTTCCAGCGCCTCCTCGCCCTTGAGGAAAAGGAGCAAATGGCAGAGTTGGTCAATTACTGCCTGAACCAGTTCCCCGGACCGCAGTCCCCGGAAGATGCTCCGGGCCGGGACGATCCGGCAGTCCGCCTCATGCACCAGGTCGTCGAGCGGATGGCTGACCTTGCTGCCAGCTGGATGGTCGCCGGTTTCGTCCACGGCGTGCTCAACACCGACAACATGAATGTGACGGGTGAAAGCTTCGACTATGGTCCGTGGCGCTTCCTGCCCGCATGGCAGCCAGATTTTACGGCCGCCTATTTTGACCATTCGGGCCTGTACGCATTCGGGCGACAACCCGAGGCGTTGCATTGGAACTGCGGACAATTCGCCATCGCGCTGCGTCTAATTACCGATGCCCCTCCCCTGATTGCGGCGATGGAGCGGTTCGGACCGCTCTACATGGAAGCGGCCGCACGGCGCTGGTGCTGGAGGTTGGGCGTGCAAAGCCGCGGAGCCGAAGCGGATGCAAGGCTGGTGGGGACGTGCGAAGCGATCATGAGCGCCACTGGCGAACAGCCCGATGCGTTCTTCTTCCGCCATCGTGGCGGGCGCAATGCTCAAGGCGAACTGGCGCAGGCTCTTGAGGGGTACGAACCCGTTGAGGATACACATGTTTACTGGTCCGGCGACGCCCCTCAAACGATGCTGATCGAGGAGGTCGAAAGCATCTGGTCGGCCATTGCCGACAAGGACGACTGGCAGCCCCTCGAACGCAAGGTTGCGGCCTTGCGCAGCATGGGCGAGGCACATGGTGAAGCGCCTCGTCCCGCGGGACATTCGATTGTATAAGTACACCCGGCGGGTTTGACGTGCTCGCGCCGGTGTCACATAGGCCCGGTAAGAACCTTAAAATGCGCAAGAAAGGCAAAATGTGTCGCAGGATGATATGATCTCCACCGAACCGGCTACCGGCAAGGAACTGTGGCGCGGCGCACCGGGCAATGTCGAACAGGCGATGGAAATCGCGGTCGCGGCGAAAACCGACTGGGCGCGCCAGCCTGTCGGACAGCGCGTGGAACTAATGCGCCGCTTTGCCAATGAAGTGCGCAAGGAACTGGACGCCTTCGCCGAATTGATCGCGCGCGAAACCGGGAAACCGTTTTGGGAAGCCAAGACCGAAGTCGAAGCCGTTATCGGCAAGGTAGAGATCTCGGTCACCGCATTTGCGGAGCGTACCGGTCAAAAGAAGCTCAACAGCGCGCTACAGGGAACGGCGGCACTGCGGCACAAGCCCCACGGCGTCATGGCGGTGCTCGGACCGTATAATTTCCCGGCTCACCTGCCCAACGGCCACATTGTACCTGCCTTGATTGCCGGCAATGTCGTTATCTTCAAGCCGAGCGAAAAAACGCCTGCGGTCGGCGAATTCCTGGTCAAATGCTTTCATCAGGCCGGCATTTCCGCAGGCGTTGTGCAATGTCTTCAGGGTGGCCCTGACACTGGTAAGGCACTGGTCGAACACGAGATGGTCGACGGCGTGCTGTTCACAGGTTCGGCGCGCGGCGGCATCGCGATCAACCGCAAGCTAGCCAGCAATCCGTCCAAGATCGTCGCGCTGGAAATGGGCGGCAATAATCCGATCGTCATCCTCGACACGCCAAAGATCGAAGATGCGGCGGCGACGATTATCCAGTCCGCTTTCACCACAGCAGGGCAGCGCTGCACCGCAGCCCGCAGGTTGGTGGTGGTCGACAGCATGTACGACCAGATCGTCCCGGCCGTGAAGCAGCTTGCGGAAAAGCTGATCGTGGGCGAACCATTCGCCGATCCGCAGCCCTTCATGGGCACGGTGATCGATAACCAGACCGCCGACCTCCTCTCCGAAAGCTTCGTCGCGCTCATCAGCCGTGGCGGCAAGCCGATCATGCACATGAAGCGGCCCGACGAGAACTTGCCCTTTCTCTCGCCGGCCATCATCGATTCCACGGACATGAAGGACCGGCCCGATATCGAGCTGTTCGGACCGCTTTTGCAGGTTATCCGCGTGCCGGATTTCGACGCGGCAATCGCAGAGGCCAACAATACCCGATACGGACTTGCGGCAAGCCTAGTTGGCGGCATGCCCGAAGACTTCGAGCGTTTCTGGTTCGAAGCGCGTGCCGGTATCCTCAACTGGAACCGCCCCACCAACGGTGCGTCATCAGCCGCACCGTTCGGCGGCATCGGCCTGTCCGGCAACCATCGTCCCGCAGCCTATTATGCAGCAGATTATTGCGCTTATCCGGTGGCCAGCACCGAGATGGAGCAGCCGCGCGCCAGCATCGGCATTGGGCTTAAGGAAGGCTGAGGCGCGAAGCTAGCGCCCCACGGTCTCAGCGCTTGCTGGTGACGAGGTCGATTTCGGTCACATTGCCGGGCAATTCGCGGGCATAAATCACCATCGCGCTGTTGCCCTTGATGCTTGAAAGCACGCTTTCGCCGCCCTTCATCACGTGTTCCACCGTGTAGCCCGCATCGTCTGCGCGAGTAGCATAGAAGGCAAGCACATCGCTTTTCGGCACGCCGGTGCGGAAGGTAATCGCGCGGACCGAGCACGCGCCTTGGTCATTGCCGGCAGCTTCCAAGGTATTGCCGCGCGGATAAACGGGGAATTCTGAAGGCAGCTTGGCTGCCCATGCCGAGGAATAGCTCACCGCTTCGAAGCAATTGCCGCCGTTACCCGATTGCATGATTCGCGCTGCCTGGACCATGGCCGGGGTATCGGGCGCGTCGTCCGCGAGGCGGCGCGGGCTCGGCACGGCGTCCATGTTAGCGCTGCCGCCGACCAGTTCGGATGCGCGCGCACGCGCAGCTTCGATGGCGCGGGTCGAGGTATCGATTTCCGGCACGTTCTGGTTGCCAGTGCCAGACAGGGCGGCACCCGCTTCATTGCTGCCTGCAAGATCGGGGTCGGTGGCAAGATTGTCGTTCAGCGCGGCTTCGCTGGCCGCGTTCATATCGCCATCGGCTTCGCTGTCGGAATCGTTACTGCCGCAGGCTGCAAGCAGGGCGATCGGGGCGGCATAGGCGATAAGGCGCAATTTCATCTCGGCATCTCCGGCACGTATTTCAGCGTATAATGCCCTGCCCTCCCAAGAAAAGCCACATCCCGCGGCAACCTGCGCCATTGCGGGACAATCGGCATTGCCACGAAAAAGGGCGCCGCCCGTCTCTCTTGTAGAGAGATCGGACGACGCCCATCACGACCCGGAAGGTCGCGCCTTCAGCCGCGGGTGGGCACGGCCTCTAGCTGGTTAAAAATTACCCGCAGCGAGTATTCGAGCGGTCGATCGAGCGGCCGAGCAGAGCGCCTGCGGCCCCGCCAAGCAATGCGCCAAGCGTGCGGTCGCCCCTGCCGGCAACTTCATGGCCAATCAGTGCACCTACGCCCGCGCCAACCAGGAGACCGGTCGTGCCGTTGTCACGCTGGCAATAATAGCGTCCGTCACGGCCGCGCCAAACGCGGGTCTCACGGTAAACCGGCTCGCCATAATTGCGGTCATACTGCATGTAATAGGGACGAGCTTCGCGGTAGCGGCGATCCCGGTAATCATCGCGATATCCGCGATCGCCCCGATATTCGTAATGTTCGCGGTGGCCGCGCTTCCAATGCTTGCGCTTGTGCTTCTTGCCATGCTCGAAGGTCATGTCAGCAACCACCGATGTGGACGCAGTTTGCGCCTGGGGTGCGGCATGAGAAGGCACAGCCGCGGCTGCCGGAACAGCGAGAGTAAGGCCGGTAGCTGCCAGAGCCAGCGATGCAGTTTTCAGAAGCGTTGCCATAGTTTAATTCCTTGGTCGTATTTCGACTCGGTGAGATTGATGTGTTCAGGTTTAGGGCTTACTACCTGAACGGAATGCAACGGCGCGGTCAGGTTTAGCCAGTTTCGACAAGCCGAGTGATTTGGCGCGACGAATTGATGCTTGCCGCATCAAACCGAGGCCAGTACGCGCTGTTCGTTCATGGCGACGACAGAAACCGAACCCGGCTCATCGGGCTTGCTCCCTGCACTGGGCGCCTATGTGATCTGGGGCTTGATGCCGCTCTACCTGATCCTCGTACGCGAGGTTCCGGCGTTCGAATTTGTCGGCTGGCGGATACTATGGACGCTGCCGCTGTGCCTCTTGATCGTGGCCATTCGCAAGCAAATGCCCCAACTTCGCGCCGCTTTCGCAACGCCAAAGGTCATGCTGTTGCTGCTGGTCAGCGCGACACTGATCGCAGTGAACTGGGTGGTCTATGTCTGGGCGATCCAACAGGGCAATGTCTATGCGGCCAGCCTGGGATATTACATCAACCCGCTAATCAATGTGCTGCTGGGGACGCTTTTGCTGCGCGAAAAGCTGAGCAAGGCGCAGTGGGTAGCGGTTGCCTTGGCCGGGCTGGGGGTTTCCCTATTGGCCGCAGGCGCACTCACAACGCTCTGGATCAGCCTGACACTTGCGCTGAGCTTTGGCACCTACGGAATAATCCGCAAGCAGGTCGATGTAGGCGCCCTGCCCGGACTGACGATCGAATCCATCCTGCTTACCGTGCCGGCTGCTGCGGTGGTCTGGTACTATGCTGGGCTGCCGGAAGGTTCCTCGTTCGGATCTTCGGTCGGGCTAAGCACTGCAATCATGCTGGGCGGCGCGCTGACCGCGTTTCCGCTGCTGCTGTTCGCAATCGCGGCGCGCAAGCTGCCTTATTCGATCCTCGGCTTCATCCAGTTCCTTGCCCCGAGCATTGTCTTCATCCTGGGCCTCACCGTGTTTGGCGAGGAACTCCTGTGGGCGCAGGCGGCATGTTTCGCCTGCATCTGGATAGCCGCGGCAATCTTCGTCTGGGACCTCTGGTCGCGCTCTAGGGCACCAGCCGCCAGTTGAGTGTCTCACCGGCGTGGAAGGGCACGATCTCTGCCGCGCCGCCGTTGACGTGGGCCGGAACATTCACCGGCGCTTTTTCCAGCGTTACTGACCCTTCGTTTACGGGCAAGCCATAAAACGCTGGCCCATTGAGGCTGGCGAACGCTTCGAAGTGGTCCAGCGCATCCTCTTCGTCGAACACGGTGATGTAGCTTTCGAGCGCGAAGGGTGCGTTGAAAATACCCGCGCAGCCGCAATCGGATTCCTTGTCATGGCGGTGGTGCGGTGCACTGTCCGTTCCGAGGAAATACTTGGCCGAACCGGACGTCGCCGCTTTGCGCAGGGCCAATCTGTGTTCTTCGCGCTTGGCCACGGGCAGGCAGAACATATGCGGCCTGATACCGCCGACAAGGATGGCATTGCGATTAATGTGCAGGTGCTGCGGCGTGATCGTGGCGGCAATATTGGGACCTGCTGCGTCCACGAATTCGACGGCCTGCCTGGTAGTGATATGTTCGAATATGACCTTGAGCGCGGGGAGCCGGTCAACCAGCGGGACAAGGACCTGCTCGATGAACACCGCTTCTCGGTCGAAGATGTCGATATCGGCATGGGTTACCTCGCCGTGTACGCACAGCGGCATGCCAATCTCTCCCATCCGCTCCAGCACTCCGGCGATGTTCGCCACATCGGTGACGCCATGCGCGGAATTGGTCGTCGCGCCTGCCGGATAAAGCTTCGCTGCCGTCAGCACCCCATCTGCAAAGCCGGCCGCCAGATCGTCTGCGTCGGTTTCGTCGGTAAGATAGGCGGTCATCAGCGGTGTGAAATCGACACCTTGCGGCACCGCAGCCGTAATGCGGTCCCGGTACCCTGCCGCCAGCGCAGCAGTGGTCACTGGCGGCGAAAGGTTCGGCATCACGATAGCGCGTGCAAACTGGCGCGCAGTATACGGCACGACAGCGCGCATGGTCTCGCCATCGCGAAAGTGGAGATGCCAGTCATCGGGGCGGCGGATCGTGAGTGTCTGTGTCATGGCTGCGCTTCCCTTAGCTCCGGTCGCCCTGCTCCGCCAGCCATGTGCGCGCATCAGCCTCGCCCTGTTCCCAGGTCCGCGTGACCTTGCTCGCATCCGAGAAATCGATCTTGTCTGCTGCCACTTCGCGCGATGGCTGGACGTATGCTAGGCGCGTGTCCTGCGGCAGATTGTCATAGCGGCTGGTCAGCAGCACGAATGTCCGGCCTTGATCCGGCTCCGGCAATGGCGCCTTGTCGAGCATGCCGCCGTCCAGAACCCGGTCCCCTTGCCAGCAAGGCACATTGAACACCGGCGGTATCGTGGCCGCCGCGCAGATCAGGTCGATAAGCTGGCCATCGCGTGCTGCTTGCCGCGCATCCACGCACAAACGCTGCAATCCCCACTTTTTAGGCCATGCAAGGTGGGGGCTGGACCGCACGGCCTGATCGAGTTTGTAGAGCACACCGTAGAGAAACGCCGACGTTCCCGGCGTAAGATGCGGCGGCGGGCAGGACAGGAAAATCTGATAGTCGGGCCCTTGCGCGATTTGCTCGATCGCCGCCTTGTCCAAAGTCGTTTCCACAACCGCGCGGTATATTTCCTGGTGCGGGGTGAAATTGCTTCTCCCGGCGGCATAGTTTGCGTCGTTGATGCGAAACGCCTCGCTCATCAACATCAGCAGGTCGCGTTCGCGCCTGCCAATCCATGCCGCGGCGCTGAGGGCACCACCAGAGACGCCGCTGATACGCTGTGGCGAGAGCGCCAACGTATCGCCCGCCTCGCTCAGAAATCCGCCGTGCCAGAAGCAGCGAATGCCACCGCCCGAAAACACCAGCTGGTCGAAGTCAAAATCCATGCCATTGCCTATGGCTTGCAGGTGCCTATCTGTCACCCATGACTGCAACCCGACTGTTCGACCGCGCCGTGATCCGCCTCAGCCCGCATGACGGAAGTGAGGATGTGGCCGCATTCCTTCAGGGGCTCCTGACCAACGACGTCAAAGGTGCGCTGCCAGTTTATGCGGCATTGCTCACTCCGCAAGGCAAGACGCTGTTCGACATGTTCGTCTGGCCTGCCGGCGATGGGCAGATCCTGCTCGATTGCGAAGCCGGTCTTGCAGGTGAACTTGTTAAACGCCTCTCGCTTTACCGTCTGCGCCGCAAGATCGACATTGCAGTTGATCCCGGTCTCGCGGTGCACTGGCAGGAGCAACCTGGAACCGGCGGCGCTGTCGATCCTCGTCTGGCCTCTCTCGGCCAGCGCTGGATTGCACCGGTCTCGAATGACGATCAGCCAGCGGACGATGCGTACCGGGCTCACCGCTTATCGCTCGGAGTGCCTGAAGGCCGGAGCGAATTGGGAGACGTATTGTGGCTCGAGACCAACGCGGTCGAACTCGGCGGCGTCGCTTTCGACAAGGGCTGTTACATCGGACAGGAAAACACGGCGCGCATGAACTGGCGGCAGAAAGTCAACCGCCGGCTGGTTGTCGTGCCGCTGGACCGGTCAGAAGAGAAACGCCGGAAGACAAGTTATCCGGAGCTTGGATTGGCCATCGATCACCTGCGCATTGCCGATATCGATGCCGATGTGGCGCCGCAGTGGATGCGCGGTTCGCTCAGTCCGGCTGAGTGACGAGATCAAGCGAGCGGACCAGCATCCGCTCCGCCCGGTCACGCGCGGCTGTCGGCGGCAAGCCCAGTGAGCGCGAGAGCGCATTGCCGATCAACGCATCGCCCATCGCCATGAGTACAAGCGCCAGCGTCTCCTCGTGGACTTGGGCGGCATTTCCCTCATGCGTGGCTTCTTCAGGAGCGATTTCGTCCACCAGTTTGTGAATGGCTTCGACAATCGGAGTGAGTGCATCCTCGTTTCCGGTCAGGATCATCCAGCTGGCGAGCGCGCCTGCGCCTTCCTTGTCGAAGGCATCGAAAGCCAGGTCCACGACTTCGCGCGGGCTGCCGAGTCCGGCGCGGCTGGCACGAACGGCGTCCGCGATCGTCGAGCAGACCGTCTCTGCCAGATGCCCGGCAAGCGCCTTTTGCAATCCGGCGGCAGATCCGAAGTGGTGCAGCAAATTGGCATGGGTGCGGCCGATCCGTCCTGAGACGGCTTTCAAGGTGACTGACTGCGGCCCTGTTTCGATCAGCAACCCACGCGCAGCCTCCAAGGCTGCAAGGCGGGATTCTTGGGGCGAAAGTCGTTTTCTGGTTGCCATTGCAGCATGTCGGTAAACCATTGCGACCCGGAGGGGAAGCGGCTGACAGGCCTTATTGACATCTATGTCAGTAGTGGCTACTTACACTGATGTAAGTTAATAATGGAGCAGGACATGAACGCCCCCGTCCCGATCGATACCATTACCGCCAGAACAGCGCCTACTCCGGAAGGTCTGACGATTACCGTTCGTGACGAACGTTTCAATCGCGGCACCAACCCTCGCCGCTGGTGGGCGGGTGAACCCTTCGGCACCGCTTGGCACAATGCCCTTTCGGCAACTTTCCCGCGCGGTGAAGCTTTCTTCATCGAAGCCGTGAAGGCGCACCGGGAAGGGGCGGATCCCAAGCTCGAAGCTGAAATCCGTGCTTTCGTGAAGCAGGAAATCAACCACACTCGCGAGCATATCGCCTTCAACCGCCTGGCCGAAAATGCCGGATACGACATCAAGGCGATCGACAAGCGCGTTGCGGAGATGCTGGAACTCACCAAGGGCCGTCCGGCAATTGCGAACCTCGCCGTCACGATGGCGCTGGAACACTACACTGCCATGATGGCTGCGGAGTTCCTTGCGAATCCTAACCATTTCAAGGATGCCGACCCGGAAGTTCGCGACATGTGGCGCTGGCACGCGGCCGAAGAAATCGAACACAAGGGCGTTGCCTACGACACCTGGAACCATGCGACTAAGGATTGGACTGCATGGCGCCGCTGGAAAGTGCGTTCGCTCGTCATGCTGACCGTGACCGCGCGTTTCTTCAAAAACCGCTGGGTCGACTCGCTCAATTTGCTCGAGCAGGACGGCATCACCGGCTTCAAGGCGAAATGGGGCCTGTTCAAATATCTCATCGTCTCGCCAGGGGTTGTGCGCCGCATATTCCCCGCTTGGCTGAGCTATTTCAAGCCCGGCTTCCATCCGTGGGACCACGACGACCGCGAATTGATCGGTCTCTACGAAGGCGAGTTCAAGGACGCGCTCATGCCCGCCGAATAAGCTGGCGCATTAAACAGAAAAGGCCCCGCAGCAATGCGGGGCCTTTCTCGTTTCAGGCTGCTTGAAGCGAGCCGGCTGGATCGTCCGCAAGCTCAAGCTGATACATGACGCAATCAACTTCCTCGCCCCGCCCGCAGCTATGTCTGGGAGCCGTCTGGCCTGTCGGCCTGAAGCCAAGCTTCCGCAGAACTTTGCCCGAAGCCGGATTGTCCACGAAGTGGCCAGCCTGAACTCGGTCATGGCCGAGCAGTCTGGCGATCTGCAGGATTCCTCGGGCAGCTTCGGTGGCAAAGCCCTGGCCCCAGAACGGGCGGGCAATCCAGTAACCGAGATCTACGCCGCCATCGGTGGCATCGAGGCCGATACAACCGATGAGGTCCGAGCCCTTGGCACCTGGTTTGGTGATGAGGAATACCGGAAACCGCTGGTCTTGCTTGCGCATGACGAAATCACGGGCGTGCTCGGGGAGATATGGCCACGGCGCTCGGGCAAGATTGCGGACAACACCCTTGTCGGCGATTCCACCAAACAGTGCGTCTGCATCTTCGGGCCATGCGGGCCGCAGCAGCAGCCTCTCGGTAATATGGAACATCGGTATTCTCCCCGTCAGGTCCACGCTCCGGGCTCCTAGGCCGGACACGTGACAGTTGCATGATGACGAAAGGTCTTTTCGTCAGTCGGTTTGCGAAGAGGGAGAAACGACAAGAGGGAGACGGGTCGGCCCCATCTCCCTCTTCGTCTGCCAGATCGTTAGCCTGGCTGGGACCGTTCCGTTTGGACGATCCCGTTATCGGATAGTCCGGTTATTCGGCGGCTTCCGCCATTTGGTCGACCGATACGTATTTGCGGCCGAGCTTGCCCGAGTGGAATCGGACAGTGCCGTCGGTAAGCGCGAACAGCGTGTGGTCCTTGCCCATGCCGACGTTGACAGCCGGATAGAACTTGGTGCCGCGCTGACGCACGATAATGTTGCCGGCGATCACGTTCTCGCTGCCGAACTTCTTTACACCGAGGCGACGGCCAGCTGAATCGCGACCGTTACGCGACGAACCGCCTGCTTTTTTATGTGCCATGGTTCGGTTTCCTTACTTCTTGGATTCGGTCTTTTTGGCGGCGGCCTTCTTGGGCGCTGCCTTCTTGGCCGGAGCAGCCTTGGTAGCAGCAGCCTTCACAGGTGCAGCCTTCTTGGCCTTGGGCGCAGCCTTCTCTTCAGAAGTGTCCTTCGTCGGAGCGGCCTTCTTCGTTTCAGCCTTGGGAGCAGCTTCCTTCTTGGGAGCAGCCTTCTTCTCAGCCTTCGAATCGCCAACCGCAGTAATACGGAGCAGCGTCATCATCTGACGGTGACCGTTCTTGCGGCGATAGTTGTGACGGCGACGCTTTTTGAAAACGATGACCTTTTCGCTCTTCGCCTGGGCGATGATCTCTGCCGAAACAGTGACCTTGCCGGCATCCGAAAGCTTGTCGCCTTCGCCTGCGAGCAGGACATCGCCCAGCGTGATGGTATCGCCGGCTTCGCCAGCCAGTTTCTCAACCGCGATCTTGTCTCCGGCGGCAACCCGGTACTGCTTGCCGCCCGTGCGCACTACTGCGAACATCGTCGTTATCTCTCGTTCAAATTGCTGTGCCGCGTCCTTGCGAATCTACGGCGCGCCCGTCGACCAACCCAAGGGAAGGCCCGGAAAGAAGCGTGCCGTTAGGCGAATCACGCCACCAAGTCAACGATGACTGGTGGCATTTTTTGCCTTTCCCGCTGGCACGCAGGCATGTGCGTGCTATGTGAGCGCCATGCCGAGATTTGCAAGCCTTTGCCTTCCCCTCACCCTTGTTCTTGGTGCCTGCGCCGGGACCACCAGCGATTACCCCTCTCTCGCAATCAGGGATGTGGAGCGGGTTGAAGGCAGCTTCGCGGCACCGACGCGCGAGACAATCGACGTCCCGCCGGTTGATATCGACATGACCGCTCCGCTCGGAGAGACGCTCGACCGGCTCGTCGGTGAAGCACGGTCGGGGAATGAAATTTTCCTGGAAGTGGCCCCTCGGGCGCAGCGCTTGGTAGGTGCCGCAGCAAATAGCGATACCGAAAGCCGGGCGTGGGCCTCTGCGCAAGTCGCCCTGTCCGAGCTGGAATCGGCACGCAGCGTCAGCGCGGTGCCGCTGGCCGATATCGATATCCTTTACACGGCCGCCCGCGCTGCAGCGCAGGATGCAAGCCAGATCGAAACAACACGCGACGAAATCGTTTCAATCATTGCGGCACAAGACGAAACGCTCGCACAGCTGCGCGGGCGTATCCGGTAAACATTTTCAGGGAAACGCGGGAGGCCTCTCGATCGAGCCCTTCCCGCGCCCCTCTCCTATCGCACCACAGATGCGATGGTAACTGCAACGATTCCCCAGCAGAACACCACGACCGGCAGGATCAGGACCTGGATCGCCGCGTCCCTGGCTGGAAGCCGGCCTGTCAGCGTGGAAATCCCCTGAGAGCGAAGCTTGCCATATGTCATGGGCTTCGACTTCGTAGCAGGTGCCAGCCTGGTCCAGATCGCCGGAACACCGAAGCCGGCGAGCACCAGTAGCGTGAAGATCACCATGGGAATGATCAAGCCGGCGCTTGGCAAGCCAGTCGCCATGATTGCAAAAAAGCCAAGGTAAAGCGCAACGGTCATCCCGTAGATCGCTTTGGGCAATTCGAACGTGCGATCGACTTCGTGATGCTTGACCGGGGAGTCGACGATGCGGGCCTGCTCGGTGATCAGTTCGCGGCTGAAGTGCTTAACCATTCTGGATCTCCTTTGTTGGAGACTTGATGGCCCTCGGTCAGCGGCATTTCCTTGATCGAGATCAAATGCCTTGGATTATTTCCATCTTTCCAGATCGCGGTAGTCGTCGCTGCGCGGTTCGATCCAGTGCCAGCCGTCTTCACGGCGCTCCCGTTTCCAGAACCAGGCTGCAGATTTCAGGTGGTCCATCGCGCAGTCGGCGGCATCGAAAGCGGCGCGTCTGTGCGGTGCGGCAGCTGCGACCAGCACGATTGGCTGGCCCGGCGTCATGACGCCGACGCGGTGCCACATCAGGAGTCCGTCCAGAACGAACCGCTCGGCGATGGTCTCGGCCAGAGCTTGCATCCCGGCAAGAGTCAGCGGTTCGTAGTGGCTGAGTTCGAGCGCCTCCACGCCCCCGTCAGGGCGAACTTTGCCGATAAAGGAGGTCGATGCCCCCGCTTGGGAATAGGCAGCATCGAAAGCGGCCAGTCCTTCGCCGATCGACATGCCCTTTTCCAGCAGCCGCACATCCAGGGGCCGTGAGATTGTGAGCCTAGCCACCGCTTACCGGCGGCAGCAAGGCCACCTCGTCTCCGTCTTTCGCCATAAGAGACTGCTTGTCCTGCAGGACAAGGCCAGCGCAGGCGACATTCACGCGCTCTTCGCGCAATTGTTCGGCTACCCGTGGCCCCACAGCCGCCAGCAAGCCGTGCCAGTCGAGCGGACCGTCTACCTCGAGCATCGTCTTTCCCGCGATGTCGCGCAGCGGACCCAGGAAGAGAATACCGACCGCCATCAATCAGCCTTTAGATAATGTCCGGTGACCCCCGGCGCCCTCGCCAGGTATTCAACCACCGAGTCGAGAGCTTTCCCTTCGCCCGCCACCAGGTTCACGCGCAACGGGGTGTGTTTTCGTGCCAGCATGGCGGCTGCCGCGCTGCGCCACTCGTCATGCGTGTGATCGGCTGTCGGCAAAGTAACGACGGCGTGCTGGCCGCTGACAAGCGCGCGTTCGATCGGATCGAGCCAGTTCTGGTGAAACAGTCCCGCCGCGGCGAGTGGTTCGTCCGGAAGCCCTTCGACCGTGATGCACTTCATTCGCGCCGTTCCCGGTGGAGAGTGATGCCGATCTTCTCGCCTGCCTCGGCGATGGCCAGTTTCACGATCTTGACCGTAACCGCCTCGACCCGCTTGTCCTGCAGGAACAGGGTTTCGCAAACGTGGTCCGCTACCGCCTCGATAAGCTTGAAGTGCACGCCCTCTGGCAGCGCGCCGGAGGCTGCGAACTTGAGGTCCATGTAGTTCTTGGAATCCTCAAGCGAAGTATCTGCATCGTAATGGGGGAGCGGTTTCATCCTTACCTTGATCGTGAAGCGCAATGGCTGCGGCTTGCCTGTCTCCTCGGAATATATCCCGGTGAGCACGTCGTGTTCGAAGTCTGCAACTTCGAGAATCAGCGAATCGTCCATTGCTCTCCCTAACCCGGATTGGACCAGCGCGCGAAGATCGCGGTGGGCAGGTGCCGTCCGTTTTCGCCGGTCTCGCGCACTGCGAGGTCGCCGTGTTCAATGGTGCCCGGAAGCCCGCTGAATACTTCTTCGAGCAATCCGCCAAGTGCCAGGCTGCTCATGCGCACAGCATAGACTGTCAGAAACATGAAGCGGCTGTTCTCGTCGAGAAGCTCGCGGCAGTCCTGAATGAGTTCGGGCAGGCTCTGCTCGAGACGCCAGGTTTCGTTTTTCGGTCCGCGCCCGAATTTGGGCGGGTCGAGGATGATACCGTCATAGCGGTTTTCGCGGCGGACTTCGCGGGCGGCGAACTTGCTCGCATCGTCGACCAGCCAGCGTATCGGGCGATCGCCGACGCTGGAAAGGGCAGCATTCTCGCGTGCCTGGGCTACAGATTTCTTGCTCGCATCGACATGGGTCACGGGCCCATAGCGGCTCAGGGCCTGCGTCCCGACACCGGTGTAGCCAAACAGGTTGAGTGTTTCGGCATCAGTGCGGCCGTCCAGTTTCTCGCCCATCCAGTCCCAGACCGGAGCCATGTCGGGGAAAAACCCAAGGTGGCGAAAAGGTGTGCAGTGCGCAGTGAAGCGCACTTCGTCACCCCAACCCAGTTGCCAGCCATCGCGCGGGACCTCGCGGAAATATTGCCAGCGCCCGCCGCCGTCCTCATCACTGCCGGGTACGAACTCGGCATGAGCATCCCATTCCTCCATCCGCGGCGTCCACATGGCCTGTGGTTCAGGGCGGATGAAGCGGTAGTCGCCATAGGCTTCGAACTTTCGCCCATGTCCGCTGTCGAGCAGGCGGTAGGATTCCCACCCGTCGCCAATCATGAGCATGGGATCGCGGATCAACTCAGCCATCAGCTTGCTTGCTCCAGGATATGCCGGCGGACCGCTTCATAGGTTCCGGGTAGTTCGACGTAGCTCTCCTCTCGCGCAAACAGGTCGCCGACCCGGGCAGGAAGCGGCGGGCGGAGGCCCGTGGCTCTTTCGACCGCGTCAGGGAATTTGGCAGGGTGCGCAGTGGCGAGTGTGACGACCGGGATATCCGCCGCGATACCGGCGCGTCGCGCAGCATGCAGTCCGATGGCAGTATGCGGATCGAGCAATTCGCCGCATTGTTCGAATGCCCAACGCATGGTCTGAGCCATTTCATCCGCATCGGTTCTGGCACTGGCAAACAGCGCGGATGAGCCTTCGCGCTGCGCATTGGTCAGGCGCATGGCCTTTGCTGCATCGAAGCCGCGCATCTGCTCGGCCATGGCCGAGCCGTCGCGTCCCCCCACATCGAACAGCAAGCGTTCAAAATTGGAGCTGACCTGTATGTCCATGCTGGGCGCGGCGGTCGGGGTTACCGTGCCGGTCGAATAATCGCCCTGGCTCAGCGCGCGGTGCAGGATATCGTTGATATTGGTGGCAACCAGCAGCTTTTCGATTGGCAGGCCCATGCGCGCCGCCACGTGACCTGCGAAGACATCGCCGAAATTGCCGGTCGGCACGCTGAAAGCCACTTTGCGTTCCGGTCCGCCGAGCTGGAGAGCCGAGGTGAAGTAATACACCACCTGCGCCATCAGCCGCGCCCAGTTGATTGAATTGACCGCGCCGATCCGGTGCTTCGCCGTTACACCTTCGTCAGCAAAGATGCGTTTCACCATCGCCTGCGCATCATCGAAGCTGCCATCGATCGCGATGTTGTGCACGTTGGGCGCGCGCACCGTGGTCATCTGGCGGCGCTGAACGTCGCTCACCCGCCCTTTGGGATGGAGCATGAATATCTCGACATTATCGAGACCCGCCACGGCATCGATTGCTGCGCTGCCGGTATCGCCGCTGGTGGCGCCCACAATGGTCAGGCTACCCTGTTCCCGCGAGAGGAACTCCTCGAACAGCAAGCCCAGCATCTGCAACGCCACGTCCTTGAAGGCGAGCGTTGGGCCGTGAAAAAGCTCCAGCAGCCATTGTTGCTCGTCGAGCTGGACGAGCGGTGTCACTGCCGTATGCGCGAAGCGGCCGTAAGCCTTGTCCGTCAATTCGCGCAGTCTGTCCGGCGTCAGGCCATCGCCGACGAATGGCTCCATGACGCGCGCCGCGACTTCCGCGTAAGGCAGGCCGCGCATTGCAGCGATTTCATCGGCCGAGAATTGCGGCCATGCTTCAGGTACGTAGAGGCCGCCATCATTTGCGAGGCCGGCCAGCGTGACGCCGGCAAAGTCGAGCGCCGGAGCGCTGCCGCGGGTGGAGACATATTTCATTGCGCGAAAGCGGTTAGACGCGGCGATGCTGCCAAGCAAGCAAGCGGGTCTTTATTCGTCCTTAGCCCGAGTGCCCGGTCGGCGCAGTGCAAGCAAGTATATCACCAGGGCCGTAAGGGCGAAAAAGAACCACTGCCCAGCATAGGCAAGGTGGTTGTTCGGCAAGTTGCGCGGATCAGGTGCCGCGAGAGGCTCAAGACCAGCCAGACCGGTGGTTGCGACAATTCGGCCGCCCGGTGCGATCACACCGCTGACTTCGCCGCCAGCCCATTCGACTGGTGCGGGATCGCGGGACCATCCGATATCGACGGTAAGCGGCTCGGCATCGGGGCGTTGGCACGATACCCTCTGAGCCACGCCCTTCTCGCCGCGGGCGCTTGTCCCGGCGACGGTTGTCCACCCGCTGGCGCTCTCACAGGTGACACTGGTCCTGCGGTAGATAACGTCGTCAATCGACGCGGGATCGGAAGGGTATTCGACCTCAGCAGACATTTTCAGGGCCTGCTCGGCCCGGACGATAAGCGCTTCCTTCTCGTCCATCCGGCCAAGCTGCCAGAAGCCCAATGCGATCATGACCGCAATCGCCGCGCCCACGATTATCGACGGAATGACGGGAATGCTTTTCACGGGTCTATTCTTCCTGCCTCACCGGCCTGGTTCTGGTATTCACTGGCAAGCAAACCAGCCTTGGTTACGCGCAGCATCCCGATAACCAGCACCAGCGTCAGCGGGATCCAGAGGACAGCGTGTACCCATAGTGGCGGCTCGACCGATAGTTGAAGCCAGATCGCCAGCGCCACGGTGATCGTGCCCACTGCGAGCGTTACCAGCGCGGCTGGTCCGTCACCCACATTGAACCGCGAGAAGTCGAGGCTGCAAACGCGGCACCGATCTGCGAACGCCAGCATTCCTGCGAACATCGTTTTCGATCCGCACTTGGGACACAAACCGAAAAGGGCAGCCTGGCCAATGCCCGGCTGCCCCTTTTCATGTTCCGGCGAACCGGACGGCATCAGTGGAATTCGGCGCCCCATCCGCCCCAGACGTAGACGACGGCGAAGAGGAACAACCACACCACATCGACGAAGTGCCAGTACCATGCAGCCGCTTCGAAACCGAAGTGCTGGCGCGGGGTAAAGTGGCCCTTGTAGGTGCGGACAAGGCAGACGATCAGGAAGATCGTACCGACCAGAACGTGGAAGCCGTGGAACCCGGTCGCCATATAGAAGGCCGAGCTGTAGGTGTTGCCGCCAAATGCGAACGGCGCAACGCCGTACTCATAGGCCTGGATGCAGGTGAACACCGCGCCAAGCAGGATCGTAAGCCACAGGCCCTTCTTCAGCCCCTCACGATCGCCATGGATCAGCGAATGGTGCGCCCACGTAACCGTGGTACCCGAACACAGCAGGATCATGGTGTTGAGCAGCGGAAGGCTGAAGGGGTTGATAACTTCTTCGATGGCTGCAGGCGGCCAGACGCCGCCGACCACCTCGGAGATTTCCGAGGGGAACAGCGAAAAGTCGAACCAGCTCCAGAACCAGCCAACGAAAAACATGACTTCCGAAGCGATGAACAGGATCATGCCGTAACGCATGTGCAGCTGGACAACTGGTGTATGGTCACCCCGCTGGGCTTCCTTCACGATGTTGCTGAACCACGCGAAGAACGTGGCGATCAGACCGGCAATGCCGAGGCCAAGCACAAGGTGCGCGCTCGACATATCGTGCATGAACAGCACCATGCCGCTGGTGAAAGTAAGCGCCGACAACGAGCCGATGAACGGCCAGATATCGGGTTCGAGAATGTGATATTCGTGATTGACGTTGCCAGCCATTTTACTCGCGTCCTGTATTCGCGTTGCGCGCTGCCCTTAAAGCGCCTCGGCGCGCGGGTCTAGGGTCTACTCCCCAGAATCTATAGCGCGGTGGAAAGTGTACGAGAGGGTGATCTGTTCGACACCCTCCATATTGGGATCGTCCAGCGCCTTGGGATCGACGAAGTACAGCACGGGCATGCGCACTTCCTGCCCGGCCTGCAGCGTCTGTTCCGTAAAGCAGAAACACTGGATCTTGTTGAAATAGGCACCCGCCTGAACCGGGGTAACATTGAATGTCGCCGTTCCGGTCACCGGCTCCGTACCGTTATTCTTCGCGACATAAATCGCCATGTCGCGCTGTCCGATCGTGACCGTGTCGGTCAACTGTTCGGGGCGGAAGGTCCAGCCAAGGCCCGGCGCTACCGAACCGTCGAAGCGGATGGAAATTTGCTTGCCGCCGGCTGCCTGGCCCATGCGCTCGGCAAGGCTGGCTTCGCTTTCAGTGGCGCGCTGGGTGGTTCCGCCAAAACCCGTGACCTGGCAGAACAATTCATACAGCGGCACCGCCGCATAACCGAGACCGAGCATCGCGCAAGCGCCAAGCAGGGCCAGCATCGCGGTGCGGGTCTTGCGTTGTTCGAGCGTGGCAGCAGTCATTTACGTCCTCACATCCTAGCGATTGTGATCATGTAGAAAAGCACGGCGAGGAAGAGAAGGATACCGCCTAGCACAAGGTTGCGGCTTTTCTGGCGGCGCTTAAATTCGGCTTCTTCCTCGGGGGTCATGCGAATGCTCCGTATTGGGCGGCGAACCGGTCGGCGACCAGCGCGGCAAAAAGGGCGAAGAGGTAAAGGATGCTAAAACCGAACAGGCGTTTTTCGGGCAGCATCTTGTCGCCTTCCACAGGTTCGCGAAACGCGACCGGGAAAGACAGTAGCAGGAAAGCAAGCGACAAGACGATGGCTGCAATCCCGTAAACCGGTCCGGTCCCGCCGATGAGCCACGGAGCAACCGCGACCGGCACCAAGATGACCGAATAGGCCAGTATCTGGCGGCGGGTGGATTTGGCACCTTTGACCACGGGCATCATGGGGATGCCCACCTTGGCGTAATCGCTCTGCACGAACAGGGCGAGCGCCCAGAAATGCGGCGGTGTCCAGGTGAAGATAATCGCAAACAGCAGAACCGGCATCAGGGTGATGTCGCCTGTCACTGCGACCCAACCGATCAACGGGGGAAACGCGCCTGCGCCGCCGCCGATCACGATATTCTGGGGCGTGCGGGGTTTGAGCCAGATCGTGTAGATCACGGCGTAATAGAAAATCGAGAACGCCAGGATCGCTGCGGAAAGCCAGTTCACGGCCAGCCCCATGATCATCACAGAAGCTGCCGAAATCAGGATGCCGAAATCACGCGCATCGGTACGCTGCATCTTGCCGGTCGGCAGCGGACGCTGCGCGGTACGCTTCATCCCTGCATCGAGATCCGCTTCCCACCACTGATTGAGCGCTGCGGCCCCGCCCGCGCCCAGTGCAATGCACAGGATCGCGGTAAAGCCGATTACGGGATTGATGCTCCCCGGCGCGGCGAGCAAGCCGCACAGGCCGGTGAAGATCACGAGGCTCATCACGCGCGGCTTGGTGAGCGCGTAAAAATCGCGCCAATCCGCTGGGAGCTGGGTGGGAACAGCCTGGGTCATGGGAATCGATTGCGCATATAGGGTGAAACGACCTTCCGATAAAGGGCTCAGAGGCGCCCTAGCCAATCCAATAGCAAGCGATTGACTTCCTCGGGCCTTTCCTGCTGCGTCCAATGGCCGACACCTTCGAGGATATGCCCCTCAACCTTGGGTGCGAACATGCGCATCATGGCGATCGGATCAGTCACTGCACCGAACAGGTAGGTGGCAGGATCACGCGTCCCGCCGATGAACAGGGCGGGCTGTTCGATCCGCTTTCCCTGCCACGCCTTGAGCCATTCAAAATCCCGTTCGTGATTGCGATACCGGTTAAGCGGTCCGCGAAAACCGGATTGGCGGAATTCGCCCTCGTAATAATCCATGTCGGCTTCGGTCAGCCACGGAACCGGCTGCGGGTCGGGCAATCCCTCGAGGAAGGTTGCGCCATATTCCTTGTCCCAATAAGCGCCGGCAGGAACGTCGCCGCTGATCGAATACATCATGCGGTGTACCCAATCGCGCGGGTCCGCCTCCGCTTCCGCTTCAGCGACGCCTTCGGCTTGGAAATATTCCTGGTAAAAGTATTTGCCCTGTGACGTGAAATGTTCGCGGAACACTTCGGAAAAGGGGCGCGCGGGCACACCCGCAAACGGGACGGACAGGCCAGCCACCGCGCGGAAATGTTCGGGATGGGTGAGCGCGCTGTTCCATACGATAGGAGCGCCCCAATCGTGCCCGACAAGGATCGCTGGCCGGTCAGGCTGGAGCGCCATCCTCAGGCCGACCAGGTCACCGACGATCCGTTCCATCGAATACGCTTCGACCGGATCCGGTTTGCCTGAGCCGCCATAGCCGCGCACATCGATTGCGCAGGCGGTGAAACCGGCATCCGCAACCGGTCCGATCTGGTGGCGCCAACTGTACCAGCTCTCGGGAAAGCCGTGGACCATGATTACCAGCGGTCCCTCGCCCTCGACAGCGCACCGCAGGGTCAGTTCACCGACATCGATATTCTGCATTGCGGGCATCGCTGGAATCCTTTCACGCAAAACAAAGCGGCCGATCCCTCATGGGACCGGCCGCTTGTTATTGTCCAGTATCAGACGATCAAGCTTCTGCGGGCTTCGCACCGCGCGGCGTGTGATCGTGATAGTCGTGATGTTCTTCGATCACGGGAAGTTCGCTGAACTGGTGGAACGGCGGCGGGCTGGACAGCGTCCATTCGAGCGTTGTCGCGCCTTCGCCCCAATAGTTCGCTTCAGCCTTCTTGCCGGCAACGAATGCGTAGAAGATGTTCACAAAGAACACGAGCATCGAAGCAGCCATGATCATGTAACCGAACGTACTGATCTCGTTCCAGTAGGTGTATGCTTCCGCGTAGTCCGGATAGCGACGCGGCATACCCTGCCAGCCCAAGAAGTGCTGCGGGAAGAAGATCACGTTCACGCCGATGAAGAAGCCCCAGAAGTGCAGGTGCGCGAGGAATTCGCTGTGCATGCGGCCGCTCATCTTGGGGAACCAGTAATAGAACCCGGCGAAGAGCGAGAACACGGCACCCATCGAAAGCACGTAGTGGAAGTGGGCAACCACGAAGTAGGTGTCGTGCACCACATCGTCCACGCCGCCATTGGCGAGGTACACGCCGGTGACGCCGCCGACGGTGAACAGGAAGATGAAGCCGAGCGCCCAGACCATCGGGGATTTGAACTCGATAGAGCCGCCCCACATCGTGGCAATCCAGCTGAAGATCTTAACGCCGGTCGGCACTGCGATGACCATCGTCGCCGCGGTGAAGTACATCTTCGTGTTAACGTCGAGACCGACGGTGTACATGTGGTGCGCCCACACGACGAAGCCGACGACACCGATCGCAACCATGGCATAGGCCATACCGAGATAGCCGAAGACCGGCTTGCGGCTGAAGGTTGCCACGATCTGCGAGACCATGCCGAAGCCCGGCAGGATCATGATGTACACTTCGGGGTGACCGAAGAACCAGAACAGGTGCTGGTAAAGGACGGGATCGCCGCCGCCTGCCGGGTCGAAGAAGGTCGTGCCGAAGTTACGGTCGGTAATCAGCATGGTGATCGCGGCCGCGAGTACCGGCAGGGCCAGCAGCAGCAGGAATGCGGTTACAAGCACCGACCATACGAACAGCGGCATCTTGTGCAGGGTCATGCCCGGCGCACGCATGTTGAAGATGGTGGTGATGAAGTTGGTCGCACCCAAGATCGAGCCTGCGCCCGCGAGGTGGAGCGAGAAGATCGCGAAATCGACTGCCGGACCGGTCGAACCGGAAGTCGAAAGCGGTGCGTAAACTGTCCAGCCAACGCCTGCGCCCGGGCCAATACCGCCAGGTACGAACAGCGAGAACAACAGCGAGAAGAAGCCCGCCACCGTCAGCCAGAACGAGATGTTGTTCATGCGCGGGAACGCCATGTCAGGCGCACCGATCATCAACGGGACGAACCAGTTGCCGAAGCCGCCGATCATTGCCGGCATGACCATGAAGAACACCATGATCAGGCCGTGTGCGGTGATGAACACGTTCCACATATGGAGCGCGCTATCGATGTCCGACGTGCCGCCCATCAAATTGGCCCAGTACTGGAGGTACTGGATGCCAGGTTCGGCCAGCTCCATGCGCATGATGCCGGAAATGGCACCACCCACGATGCCCGCGATGATCGCGAAGATCAGGTAGAGTGTGCCGATGTCCTTGTGGTTAGTGGACATGAACCAGCGCGCGAAGAAGCCGGGCTTGTGGTCGGCATCATGTGCGTGGTCATCGGCGTGAGCCTGGAAGCTGTCGGCAGTAGTGGCCATCTTGCTATACTCTCGAATGCGTGTTCGTCAGTCGGACTGAAATCTAAACGTTAATCAGGTCGTCGGGTTTTCAACCGGGAATTCACCCGCACCCGCAGCACCTTCAACAGTGCTTTCCGGCTCCTGCATGGGAGCGGCTTCGGGATTGGCTTCGATACCGGCTTCTGAGGCACCAGCGATACTACCGCCCTGCGCCAGAACCCATGCATTGTATTTGTCCATCGGCAAAGCTTCGACGGTGATGGGCATGTAGGCATGCCGTGCACCGCAGAGTTCCGAACACTGACCGTAATAGACACCGGGCTTGTCGACGATGAGGATTTTCTCATTGAGACGTCCGGGCACCGCGTCATGCTTGAACCAGAGGCTCGGCACCGCGAATGAATGGATTACGTCGGCGGCAGTAGTCTGCAAGCGGATCGGCACGCCGACCGGGACAACCATGCGGTTGTCGACTGCAAGCTGGCGCGGCTCGCCCCTGGCATCAGCTTCCTTGTCATCAAGCATGTTCGAGATGATCTCGAAATCGCCGTTGTCCGGATAGGTGTAGCCCCAATACCACTGGTAGCCGGTGGCCTTGATCGTGATCGCGTCCTTCGGGATCGGTTCGTACTGCTTGGCAAGCAGCGTGATCGATGGGATCGCGATGCCGAGCAGGATAAGCGCCGGAACGACAGTCCAGATGACTTCGATTGTCGTATTGTGGCTCGTCTTGGACGGGACTGGGTTTGCGCTCCTGCGGAAGCGGAACATCGTATAAAGCATCAGGCCAAGTACGAAGAGGCTGATGATCGCCATTACCCAGATCAGGCCGATGTGGAGGCCGTAGGCATATTCGCCAGTCTCGGAAAACTGCTGCTGGATATCCAGTCCGCGATCCACCGGCATGCCGATCCCTTCGGTCGGAGCCATCGGGGTATAACCGCTGCTGCCGTCTACGACCGCATCCGCGTCTGCAACGTCTGCAGCCTGCGCCGGATCAACGGATTCGAGCTGTTCTGTCGAAGTCGCTTCTGCAGCGTCCTGCGCCAGCGCAGCTTGCGAACCGAAAATCAGCGCGAAAGCCATCGCGATGCTGGCAACAATACGGTGGAAACCGAGAGTTTTCATTATCTTGGCACTCTTTCGTGTCGTGTCATCATCCGGACATTCCTGACGCTAATATGCCGATCGTCTTAAATCGGCGCAGGCGCAATCGACCCATTAGCAGAGGGTCCGGTTGGGCCGCCCTATAGGCAGACTAAACGTATGCCTCAAGCGTTAGGAGGATAAAAATGTGCAAGTCGCATTGCCTCTTGCGCAATCGGCCTCAAGGCGCTTTGTGCCGAATCCATATGAACGATGACGAAATCCTTTCCGAATTCCGCGCCAGCGAAGCTCTGCTCGAAGGGCATTTCATGCTCTCCAGCGGGCGGCACAGTGGACATTACCTGCAATGCGCGCGCGTGCTGATGAACCCGGAGAGGGCTGGCCGACTGGCCTTTGCCCTCGCCCAGAAAATCCCGCGCGAAATCCGTAACGAGATCGACGTAGTGATCAGTCCAGCCATGGGCGGGATTATCATCGGCCAGGAAATGGGCCGCGCACTTGGCAAGGATGCAATGTTCCTCGAGCGGCCCGACGGTGAATTTCACCTGCGCCGAGGTTTTCGCATCGACAAGGGTGCCAAAGTGCTCATGGTCGAAGATGTCGTCACCACCGGACTTTCCAGCCGCGAAGCGATCGCGGCCGTCGGACGCGAAGGCGGGGAAGTGATCGCCGAAGTCGCGCTGGTCGACCGCAGCAATGGCGCGGCCGATCTGGGCGTTCCCTTTTTCCCATTGGTCGACATCACCTTCCCGACCTACGCTGACGATGAAATTCCAGATGAACTGGCCGCCATCGAGGTGACCAAGCCGGGGAGCCGCAAGGATTGACCGGTCTACTGCGCCACAATCCGCTCAGGTTGGGCGTCAACATCGACCACGTCGCGACCATCCGCAATGCGCGCGGCGGCGACCATCCCGATCCCGTTCGTGCCGCACAGATCGTCGCGCAGGTTGGCGGCGACGGTATCACAGCCCATTTGCGCGAAGACCGGCGCCATATCCGCGATGACGATCTCAAGCGCATCCAGGAGGCGACCGACCTCCCGCTCAATCTCGAGATGGCTGCCACCGAGGAAATGCTCGCAATCGCGCTAAGGCACATGCCACATGCGGCCTGCATCGTGCCTGAAAAGCGCGAAGAGCGAACAACCGAAGGCGGCCTAGACGCGGCGGGCCAGCACAATACGCTCGCGCCAATCGTGTGGAAACTGAAGGACAACGGCATTCGCGTGTCCCTGTTCATCGAGGCCGACGAACGCCAGCTGGATGCCGCCTTACGACTCGGCGTTCCTGTGGTCGAATTCCATACCGGTGAATACGCTCATGCTCACCTAGACGGCGACAGCGAGCGAATGTCTCGTGAACTGAAACGGATCGCCGACATTGCTGCGCTCGCTGCCAAGAACGGGATCGAGCCTCACGCGGGCCACGGCCTGACCTACGAAAATGTGCAGCCGATCGCAGCGATCCCGCAGATCGCCGAACTCAACATTGGCCACTATCTCGTTGGCGAAGCGGTGTTCGTAGGCCTCGAGGAAGCGGTTCGGCATATGCGTGAATTGATGGACGACGCGCGGTGAGCGAAGGCGGCCTGACCCGCGCCGAGAAATTCTGGGCACTGGCGGCTATCATTCCATTTCTCTTGAGCATTGCGCTGCTCGGCATTGCCTTTTCGCGGCAAGTCTTGCTGGCGTTCGCAATCGGTTGGCCCATCATCCAGATTATCGGCTATGCTGGATCGTTCAAAAGGTCTGGCGGTCAGATCAATCACCCCTTGGTGAAGGCACAAGTCTTTTTGCACTGGATGATGGCCGCCATGCTGGTTCTCATAGTCATGGGGGTAACATGATCATCGGAATGGGTTCTGACCTGTGCAATATCGAGCGGATCCAGAACTCGCTCGACCGCTATGGCGAGCGGTTCGAAAACCGGGTTTTTACCGAGATCGAGCGTGCCAAGGCGCGGCGCCGGCCCTTCACCATCGCCGGAACCTATGCAAAGCGATTTGCGGCTAAGGAAGCTTTCTCCAAGGCGGTGGGCACCGGCTTCAGGCGCGGCGTATTCATGAAGCACATCGGCGTGGTCAATGCCCCCTCAGGTGCTCCGACACTGGCCCTCGAGGGCGGCGCTGCACAAAGGCTTGCCGAAATGATCCCGCACGGCCATGAGCCGCGCATTCATCTCACCCTCACCGACGATCATCCATGGGCGCAAGCCTTCGTCATCATCGAGGCCCATCCCGCTTGAGTATCGACAACCCGGCTGTGACCGAAACCAAACCCACGAAAACCAAGGACGAGAAAGTCGATTGGATCGCGGAAATTCGCGGCCTCGCTCTAATGCTGCTCGCCGTCTTCGCGTTTCACAGTTTTATCGCAAAGCCGTTCTACATTCCTTCGGAATCGATGCTGCCGAACCTGTTGGTCGGTGACCGACTGGTGGTGAGCAAATATCCTTACGGCTGGAACTGGTCTTCGGTCAGTTTCCATCTCGCGCCTCGCGGAGACTGGAGGCTGGCAGGCTCTACCCCGGAATATGGCGACATCGTCATTCCGGTCCATCCCGAACGCGACGAAGATTACATCAAACGCGTCGTAGCCCTGCCCGGTGACACAATCGCTGTGCGCAATGGCCAGATCGTCTTGAACGGCGAGCGGATCCCTCAGCAGGTCGAACCCGCTCGCGACCTGCCGATCGATGCCAACTCGGACTGCCTGGGGTTTGGCGATCCTGCTTTCTTCGCCACCGCTCCATTAGGCGAGGAAGTGTGCCGGGTTCCGGTCCTGAGGGAAACCATGCCCAACGGAGCGAACTATCTGGTGATCGATCATACGCGCTCGGCGCTAGACAACTTCGCCGAGATGAAAATTCCCGAAGGCCACGTCTTCGTGATGGGCGATAACCGCGACCATTCCTCCGATAGCCGCGAATTGAACTCCTCACGCGGATTACTGGGGCCTGTTCCGCTCGAGAATATCGGCGGCCGCGCGGAATTTATCACCTTCTCGCTCGATGGCACGACCAGCCTCAATCCCGTCACCTGGTTTACCAGCTTGCGCGATGATCGTGCCTGGACCACTCTGCGCCCGGCAATTGCGCAGGGGAACACAGAATAGATGGTCGAGCAAACCACTGACAAACAAGATAACACCGTGAACCAAAGCGATCTCGCTCATCACGGAGAGCCCGGTCGCAGCCCTGCACACATCCACGACCCCCGCCTGCGCCATGAAGCGGGCCGCGCACTCGTTTGGGGTCTCGTCATCGGCCTGATCGCTCTCGCCGTGCACCTGTCCCAATCGCTGCTGGTGATCTTCGGCGCGATGGTGTTCGGCTGTATGATCGATGGCGGTGCCCGCCTGCTTGCAAAGGTTTTGCCCATCGGGCGCGGCTGGCGTGTTGCGATCGTCTTGATCTTCGCCGCAGCATTCCTGATCTGGCTCGGAATGTTTGCAGGGTCGCAGATCTCCCAGCAAGCTGCCGAGTTCCCGGCCATCATCAATGAACAGCTGGGACGACTGGCAGCGTGGTTGAGCGATCAGGGCTTTGCCATCAACATGGACAATATCGAGAATTTCGTTGGCAGCATGGCCAGCGGTGTCGGCACCGTGACCCGCGCGATCGGCGGGATTTTCGGTGGTCTGACGACGCTTGTCCTGATCATGATCATCGGGGTCTATTTCGCCATCGACCCCCGTATCTACGAGCGCGGCGTGGCCTGGATGGTGCCCGCGAACCGGCGCGAGGCTTTTTATGACACGCTGAGCCACCAGGCCTATACCCTGCGCCGTCTGCTGGCAGGACGTTTGGTTGGCATGGTTGCGGAGGGCATTTTCACTTGGGCGCTGCTGGCGCTTTACGGTGTTCCGATGGCTGCACTGCTTGGTCTGCTCACCGGATTGCTTGCCTTCATTCCCAACATCGGCGCGATCGTTTCCGGCGTGCTGATGGTCTTGGTCGGTTTTTCGGGCGGCGTCGACATGGGTCTCTACACGATCTTCGTCTACTTCCTCGTCCAGAACTTCGATGGCTACATCCTCGTCCCGATGATCGCGAAGAAAACAGTCGACCTGGCCCCCGGGCTTGTCCTGTCGGCGCAGCTTATTTTCGGAGTGCTATTCGGCATCCTCGGCCTTGCCCTCGCGGATCCCATGCTCGCCATGATCAAGGTTGCCTTGGAGAGAAGGTCGAACCGCCTGGATAATGGGGACGAGGCCGGTACTCAACAGGAGGCTACCGCCTGATATGGCACGCAAGTTTCTTTATATTATCTCGACGATAATCGTGATTGTCATCGTCGGCGCCATCGGCCTCGCGATGTATGGCCGCGAGCTGACCGACATGGCTTTCGTCCCGCGCGGCGAATTTATCGAGCAGGAAGCGCTTGCCGCCAATGCCTACGAAGATCCTTCCATGTGGTATTCCCGCCCAGGCATCGGGACGAGCGATCCGGCCCGTTATCAGCCTGCCATTGCAGAAGCCGCGCCAGATCCGGCAAATCGTGCTCCTTCGCCCGAGGCCCCCGCTGCCGAACAGAGCGTGGGTGCCCCTGCCCCACTGGAAACCGTGGGTTCTCGCCGCGGGGAAATGGTGGATGCCGACGCGGTTCCAGACTTCGCAGTCTTCTTCGTGCCGCCCACCAGCTACACGAAAGGCGCGCTGGGCGAATGGAACGCACCCCTCAATGATCCCGAGACGGACAATCTGGCGCGAACCTTCCTCCGCGGCCTCGCCAGCCCCTTTAACCGGGCGGATGAAATCTGGGCTCCGAAATACCGGCAGGCATCGGTCGGTGCATTCCTGAGTGACAAGGCGGACGCAGAAATGGCGATAAATGCGGCCTATGCCGATGTCGCGCAGGCCTTCGCATATTTCGTGGCCAGCATCGATGCGGACAAGCCCATCGTGCTTGCAGGGCATAGCCAAGGCTCGCTCCACGTCCTTAAACTCTTGCAAGAAAGTGTCGCCGGAACCCCGATCGAGCAGCGGATAGCTGCCGTCTATGCTCCGGGGTGGCCTATTTCCGTTGAGCATGACCTGCCGGCCTTGCCGATACCGGCCTGCGCAGCGCCCTCCCAATCCGGTTGCCTTGTTTCCTTTGCCAGCTTTGCAGACGATGGCGATCCGGGCCAATTGCTTCAGCGGTACAGCGCTTTGCCCGGCCTCGATGGCCAGCCCAGAGGCGCGAGCGATCCGATCTTGTGCGTCAATCCTGTCACCGGAATGACCGGCGGATCAGCCGAGGCTGCGGAAAACCTCGGCACGCTCAAGCCGACGGCGGACATGAGCTCTGCGGAGCTTGTGGCCGGAGCGGTTCCTGCACGCTGCGACGTTGCCGGCATCTTGAGGATCGGCGATCCCCCCGACCTTGGACCGGGCGTCCTGCCCGGCGGCAATTACCATGTCTATGACATCCCGCTGTTCTGGAAGAACCTGCAGGAAGACGTACTGGAACGGGTGAAGGCGTGGACGACAAGCCGCTCGTAACTGACAGCAAGCTAGGGTTTGAGGATGCCTTGCCTGACGGCGGGGCGCTGCTCGGGCTCGACTTGGGCACCAAGACGATTGGGGTCGCCAGCTGCGATGCTGGATGGCGCTTTGCAACGGCGGGCAAGACACTCCCGCGCGGCAAATTCACGCAAGATTGCGGCAAGCTGCGCGAAATCGTGACGGAGCGCTCTATCAAGGGGATCGTCATCGGACTGCCTCGCAATATGGACGGAAGCGAAGGTCCCCGGGCGCAGGCCAGCCGTGCTTATGCCCGGAATATCTCTGCTGCGCTGGACTTACCCGTTTTGCTGTGGGACGAACGCTGGTCGACCGCGAGTGCGGAGGCCGCGATGATCGGGCAGGACATGAGCCGATCCAAGCGTGCCACCCGCATCGATGCCCATGCGGCAGCGGTCATCCTGCAAGGCGCCATAGACGCGCTGGCGGGAGGCGGGTTTTAAGAGGGGGAGTGGGTCGCTTTGCTTGGTTTCACGGATGTTTTCGACGTTTACAAGGGTGGTAACTGCAAACGGCAGAGCCGCTTGAACAGACTGGGCAGGCTTGCAGGCTTCCTGATCCTCACGGTGCTTTTCTTCCTTACGATCCGAACCCTCTGGTAAGCCGTCACAGCAAAGCGCGCTGGGCTGCGGCCTCTTTTGCGACCATCAGGCTTCCGGACATTTCGGCTTTGCGCCACAGGGCATCGCGGCCCTGTTTGCCGTGCAGACAGCTGCGCGCTTCGAAGCTTGCCAGACGCATGCGGTCGCTTGGATGAGCCTTGCCTACCCATTCTGCGAAATCGAGCGCGGCATCGATGCCCAAGCCTACGGCGCAGCGCATGAAACACTCTGTCGAGGTAGGGTTCAGGACACCGGTGACGGCACTGCTGTCGAGATCGAATCCATATTGGTCGCACCAGCTTTCCGCTGGATCGATGCGCATGATGTTGAGCGAGACAGACAGGCTTTCCGGCGGCAATTGCGAATGCACATCGCGGTGCGCGCGGTAGAGCATTAGCTTGCCTTCGCTCAGCGCGCTTCGTTCCACGAACCGCAAATCCGCCACTTCCCCGCGGTATCCGGCGACCTCCTCGTAATAATATTCGAAATAGTCGCTACCATAGCCCGGACCGAAGTAACCCGCAGTCAGGAAGCTGAAATTGTGATCGTGCGGGACGCCGTAAACAAAGGTCTTCGCGCCGCTCGCCTGGAAACAGGCCTCGTCCTCGCTAGGCCAGATGTTTGCGCGCAGGAAACTGCCGCCGCGATTGGGCGAGAGGACGATTGATTGCGGTCCATATCCGCTTTCAAGTCCGCCCTCGCGGTGTCGGTCGGTGAGCTGAGCGATCAGGATATCGCCTAGAAAGCGCCTGTTGTTGGCGAGCTTCTTCAGGGCCGAGGCAGCATTGGAAAGGCTCCCCTCATCAGCGGGATCGAAGCCGCCCTGCAACTGGCCGAGGCACTCGTCGATACCATGCTCTGCGCTCTCGTCACTGTTGATCAAGCGGGGCATTTTTGCGTCTCCAAGCGGGCCAGCTGCGGGTAAGTTTCTATAAGCTGGGCGTGCAGTGCGCCGGCCGTAGCAGCTAGGGGATCGCCGGCATTGCGGGCCATATCGCCCAGCGCGGCAAACCCCGTCACCGTGTCCAGAGCAAGGCATTCGCGCATTGCCTGCCAGCGAATATGATCGCTGCCCTCGCAGGTCATCTCGGCAATAAGCGGTGCAGCATCGCTGCGCCCCATCCGGCCAAGTAGGGCCAGCATCATCTCTTGGCGGCTTTCCGCGCGTGAGCCGCTGGCACGGTGCAGCAGGCGGCCATCATCCAGCGCAAATTCACGCGCATCGCACGGGGCTGCGTCGCTTCTTGCGAGACGCAGGACCACCATGCGCCCATGCACACGTTCGATCGATTTGGTTTGTGCAAATCCGCTGAACCGCATGACCTCGCCATCGACGACGCGGCGCGCCGTGCAGTCGATTGCAGCGCTCGTCCCGCGATCCTCGAGGAGTTCGAGGAAACGAACGTCGGCAGCACCGGCGAGTACCGCCTCGATCCGGTCACCGCCCGAGAAACAGGCAGATGCCGGGGCCTCGTGACCGGTATCGGAATAGAGCAGCAGGGTGAGCGCGGCGCGGCCGGAATGGGCAAGCTGGAGGACACTGAGGCCTTCGCTGTGCTGGTGCCGAAAGGGTACCTGTCCCAAGGGATTGCCGCGCAATGCCTCAAGAGTGCCAGCGACAAGGGTCTCGGCCATACTCTTCGCTCTGCTTCCCTCGAAAAGTGCCGTCAGAGCGGGACACTGATCCAGCGGCATGCCTGCCCCATAGCGCTCCAGCTCCTCGATTTCTTTTGATGCCGAGACGTCGCGCCACTCGTCACGCGCATCTTCCAGGGCCTGCTGCGCGTTGCGCTGCGAGGCAGTGTTGCCCCGCAGCGCGCGCAATTGCGGATCGATCCTCATCGCGCCGTGCCGCCTTCAGACCAGCGCTTCTGGCGGAATCATCTCGTAGACATAGACCATGATTACAACGACGCGGTCGTCCACGGTCGGGCCGCCAGCTGCCGAAAGACTCCCGAACAGACCGGTCACGGTGTCCAGAGCAGGCAAGCTAGTGATATCGATATCGGGTAGTTCCATTGTGCGTTCCCTGACGCGCCGGGAGCGACATTATTGCCGTGCCCTGCAACGCGCCGGGGGCTGCTGACGGTTTGATCGAGCGGGATCGAATTAAAACATTGTAATAATCGGGAACCCGGCGCTATCGCCGCCCCGATCCATGTCCGACACAGCAAATTTCGACCCCAAGGCGGCCACGCCATTCTTGACCAGCAGAGGCCATTCGGGCTGGCTTGGTCTAAAATACTCAGACCACGGTGAAGATTGGGTTGAGCTCGAGCTACCGTGGCGTACGGACTTGCTTGGTGAAGACGGGCAGCACGTGCTGGCATCGGGCCCGATCCTGAGCCTCATGGACATGGCCAGCGGCCTCGCGATCTGGAAAGCGATGGATAAATTCCAGGCCATCGCGACGCTGGATCTGAGGGTCGATTACGTACGCCCTGCCCGCGACGGTGCAGCCGTGTTCGGCCGCTCCCAATGCTACCGCATCACGCGAAGCGCGGCCTTCGTACGCGGATTGGCTCATGACGGCGATGCGAACGATCCTGTCGCACATATCCAGGGTGTCTTCATGAAGATCGGCGGCGCGGACCCGCGCGAGGTGCCCGGTGCCTGATAAACGCGATGATATCGCCCTGACGCCTTACGCACGCTCGCTCGGCATCAAGCTGTCGGAATGGGACGGCGACACCCCGATCATCCGCGTGGACTTCATCGAGGCTGTCGAAGGCCGTCCAGAACATTACCACGGCGGCGCCACCGGAGGCCTGCTGGAGACAGCAGGCTATGCCGTTTTGCGCTCCATGCTCGCGCTGAAACAGCGCCAAGCAATCCTCAAGCCGATCAATATCACAGTGCAGTATCTGGCAGCTGGCAAGAGCCGCGAGACCTACGCCCGTGGCCGCGTGACCAAACTTGGCCGGCGCAGTGCCAACATAACCGTAGAAGCGTGGCAGGATGATCCCGACCGGCCCATCGCGACAGCCGTGATGAATGTGCTCGTGGCAGAACCTCCAGCGAGCTAGTTCGGTTCGAGCTGGCCCTGTCGTTCCATTTCCTCGCGCACCGCTTCATAGCGCCGCTCTTCAGCGCGGCGGCGCGCTTCCTCGATCGCTTCCTCGGAAATCGACACTCCGTCATCGCCGACCCTGATATCGACCGGGATGCCCTCGATCTCGGTGGAGAAGACCGCCTCGCCGTCGCGTATGCGAAGGCGCGAATTGCCATCACCCAGTGGAATGTCTTCAAGATCGGGCACGTCGAGCGGCTCGACCGGCCCGCCGGGATCTTCATTGGAGCGCGGGCCTGACCGGTCAGGCGCCGCGTTGACACCAAGAGCCTGCACCATGAAATCGCGCCAGATCCGAGCCGGCAGGCCGCCTCCGGAAATGCCATCGAGCGGTGAATTGTCATCATTGCCGATCCACACACCGACCACCAGGTCTCCTGCGTAGCCGACGAACAATGCATCGCGGTTGTCCTGGCTGGTCCCGGTCTTGCCGAAATTGGGTCCTGAAAGCATCGCGCGGCGGCCGGTTCCGTTGTTGATGACACCGCGGAGCATGTCTTCAATTTCGGAATGCGTGGACCTGCTCAGGCTGTCGCCGCCGTTCCACAGACGCTCGAACCAGCCCTGTTCTTCGCGCGCGATGGCGTGGGGTTCGACCGGGAATGAGTTGGCCGCAATCCCTGCATATGCCGCAGTCAGTTCCAGCAAGGTCATGCTGGTCGATCCCAGCGCGATGCTCGGATCGCCCTTCACGAACTCCGCCGAAATTCCGAAATCCCGGGCGGTATCGATGACTTTCTGCGAACCAACTTCATTGAACAGGCGGAGGGTCGCCACATTGCTGGACCGCGCCAGCGCATCGCGCAGCGTGATCGTGGGTGAGTAGCGGCCGTCGGAATTACGCGGACGATAACTGCCTTCAGTAATTTCGGTATTCTCGATGGTGTCGTCCGGGCTCCATCCATCACGCAGGGCCGCCAGGTAGACGAAGGTCTTGATGGTCGATCCCGGTTGTCGCCGCGCCTGCGTGGTGCGGTTGAAGGGTGATTTCTGGTAATCCTTCCCGCCGATCATGGCGACCACTTCGCCATTGGTGCGCATCGCCACCAAGGCGATCTGAGCTTTGCCCAGAGGCGCGCGATTGGTGACGTTGCGCGCGATATTCTGAAGGCGGCTGTCGAGCGTCGTGGTCAGCGTCTGCCGGGCATAACCGCTATCGGACAGCCCCCGCGCCTGAGGCAGGGCCCAGTCCGCGAAATAGGTGCCGGTCGGAAGATCGCTCTTCATTCGGACATCAAGCGTCGGCGGCCGCATCGCGCGCGCTTCGGCCTCGGTAATGTACCCGGCTGCCACCATTGACGTTATGACCAGCCGCATCCGCTTTTCGGCGCGCTCGTAATGCCTCGTAGGAGCATAGGCGCTGGGGGCCTGGAGCAATCCGGCGAGCATGGCGGCCTGGTTCGGCCTCAGGTTTTCCGGTTGGCGATAGAAATAATGCAGGCTGGCGGCGCGCAGTCCGTAAACATTGTCTCCGAAATAAGCATTGGAGAGATATCGTTCGAGTATCTCGTCCTTGGTCAGCCAGCTTTCGAGCCAGAACGCGATCATGGCCTCGCGCGCCTTGCGGGTCAGCGTGCGCTCCGGAGTGAGAAATGTGAATTTGGCGAGTTGCTGCGTGATCGTGCTGCCGCCGCCGGTACCGGTGAAGGCAGCGCGGGCAATGCCCCGCGGGTCCACGCCCCAATGACTGTAGAACCGGCGATCCTCGATCGCGAGAAACGCCCCAACCACGTGAGGGGGCAATCGTGACACGTCGACCGGCTCGTCGGTTATCGCACCGTTGCGTGCAATGGGCGTCCCGTCGGCGGCAAGCAGGGTTATCTGCGGCGGTGCAATGGGCTCCAGCGATTTCGAAAGCGGAGCGGTAACCGCGAGCCAGCCGACAAGCACGATAAACAGGGCGAGCAGGCCTGCAATAATGTGGGCAAACCACCAGCGCTTGCGGCGGTCACGCCAATAGCTGAGCTGCCAGAACCGCAGGCGGCTTTTTTCCTCGCGCGCCATTGCGCTGTCGAGATCGTCGAGGCGTGCATCCCACGCGTCATCGTCGAAGCCGTCGTGCAGCGAATAAAACCCGCGATGCGATTGCACCGGTGCTTCGGCCTTGCGGCGGCGGAATATGGAATCGAAAACGCCCATGGACCTACTGTGCTACACAAATAACACAGTCATTCATAGAGGGCGAAACCTTAACTCTTCCCGACCACACTTTCGGGAAGGTCTTCGCCGAACACGCGCTGGTAATATTCGGCAACCAGCATACGTTCTTCCTCGTCGCATTTGTTGAGGAACGAGAGGCGGAATGCAAAGCCCACGTTCTTGAAGATTTCGTAGTTTTGAGCCCAGGTGATCACGGTACGCGGGCTCATCACGGTGGAAATATCGCCGTTGATAAAGCCTTGGCGCGAAAGGTCGGCGACCTTGATCATGTCGGCGAGGATCTTGGGATCGGTTTCCGGGCTTTTCGCCTCGACGATCTTTTGCTCGGTCTCGGCGGGGAGATAGTTAAGCGCCGTCACGATGTTCCAGCGATCCATCTGGCCCTGGTTGATCGCCTGAGTACCATGATAAAGCCCGCTGGTGTCGCCCAGGCCCACCGTGTTCGCAGTGGCAAACAGTCGGAAATGCGGATCGGGACGGATCACGCGGTTCTGATCGAGCAGGGTCAGCTTGCCCTGCTGTTCCAGCACGCGCTGGATCACGAACATCACGTCCGGACGGCCTGCGTCATATTCGTCGAACACCAAGGCTACCGGATGCTGGAGCGCCCAGGGTAGCAGGCCTTCGCGAAATTCGGTGACCTGCAATCCGTCGCGCAGAACGATAGCATCGCGGCCCACAAGGTCGATACGGCTGATATGCGCATCGAGGTTGATGCGGATACACGGCCAGTTGAGGCGTGCCGCGACCTGTTCGATGTGGGTTGATTTACCCGTGCCGTGATAGCCCTGCACCATGACGCGCCGGTCATGCGCAAACCCGGCGAGAATCGCCAGCGTCGTGTCCGCATCGAAAACATAGCTTTCGTCGAGGTCGGGCGTACGCTCGTCGGGCTTGGAGAATGCGGGCACTTTCCAGTCGATATCGATCCCGAATGTCTCGCGTACATCGACTTCGATGTCGGGAGCGGGAAGGACGGTCTTGGAAGCCGCGTCGAAGGTCTTGTCGGTCATCTCGTTCATCTCATGCGCGGCCTAGGCATTTATCTTGGCTGCGCCAAGCCTATATTGGGCTGCAATGCCCCAAGCCCCTCTTTCCAGCCCCTTGGCAGAACGCCTCCGCCTCAAGCTCGTCGAGCGGGTGCGCGGCGTCTTCAACGATCAGGCCAACGGCGAAACGCCTGTGCCGATCTCCGACGATGCGCTGTTTGAGAAGAACACCCCGATCCGCATGGTGCATGCAGACCTGGTGGGCATGATGGTTGGCGGGATTCGCGGCCTGCTTTTGCAAATGCTCCACCCCCATGCATTGCAAGGTGTGCTGGATCATTCCAATTTCCGCAGCGATATGCACGGCCGCCTGCGCCGGACAGCGCGGTTTATTGCTGTCACAACTTTCGGACACAGGGACGATGCTCAAAGCGCGATCGAGCGGGTCAACCGTATCCATTCGGCAGTGGGAGGAACCTTGCCCGATGGTTCGCCCTATGCGGCCAGCGATCCGCGCACCCTGGCCTGGGTGCATGTGGCCGAGGCGACAAGTTTCCTCGCCGCCTATCTGCGCCATGTGCGCCCGGACATGCCCGGCAGCGAGCAGGACGAGTATTATCGGCAATTTGCCGTGATCGCGCGGGCGCTGGGCGCCGATCCGGTCCCAATCGACCGCCGGGAGGCAGAGACGATCTTTCGCGAACTGCGCAGCGACCTGTCGACCTCGCCGGCGGCCAAGGAAATCGCCGACCTCGTCCTTACACAGCGGCCAGAAGGCGCCCCGCCTGCGGTTCAATCCATTCTCGGCGCAGAAGCGGTTGCCCTGCTCCCGCCATTTGCAAGATCAATGCTCGATCTCGAGCGGCCCGGCCTGGGGGCCCTGCCTGCCCGGGCAGCGACCTGGGGCGTCGGCAAGACGCTGCGCTGGGCCTTTCGCCAGAATTGACACGCAATCGCCTCTTTATGATGGTAATTTCCACATAGTGAGGAGAGCCGCGATGTATATTCAGGGATTTCTTGTTCCCGTTCTGCCCGGCAAGAAAGACGCTTATGTCAAAATGGCGAACGAAGTGGGTGAAATGTTTGCGCGCTACGGTGCGTTGGAGATTGTCGAAGCGTTCGAGGAAGACGTGCCCAATGGTGAGAGCACCGACTTTCGTAAAGCAGTGAAGGCCGAAGAAGGCGAGAAGATCGTTTTTTCCTGGGTCATCTGGCCAGACAAAAAGACTTGCGACGAAGCTGCCGAGAAGATGATGGATGACGAGAGCATGAGCCCTCCAGAGGACATGCCGTTTGCGGGCAAACGCCTCGTCTACGGCGGCTTCTCACCGATTTACACCCACGGCCGCGATTGAGGACGGATTGATATGGCAACTTATACCTTTTTCACCAATCCGATGAGCCGCGGACAGATTGCCCGGTGGGCGCTGCACGAAGTCGGCGCAAACTATGATACCGAACTCGTCGAATGGGCGGCCAAGTCGGAAGCTTTCCTGAAAGCCAACCCGCTCGGCAAAGTGCCAACTCTGGTCCATCATCACGGCGATCATATTCACGTCGTAACGGAAGCAGCGGCCATCTGTCATTATCTGGCCGAGATGCATCCCGATGCCGGACTACTGCCTGAAAAACACGAGAAAGCATCCTATTTCCGCCGTCTCTTTTTCGCAGCCGGGCCAGTCGAGCAAGCAGTGGTTGCCCGCAGCATGGGTTGGGGGGCGGACGATCCCCAGAAGCAGGGGATGCTTGGCTTTGGCAGTTACGAACGCGCCATGGACACTTTCGACACGCTTTTATCGGACCGCGACTACGTCTGCGGCGACCGTTTCACGATGGCCGATGTGTATGTCGGCAGCCAGGTCGACTGGGGCCTGCAATTCGATACCATCCCGCGCCGGGCAGTGTTCGAAGACTATGCCGCGCGGCTCAGGGAACGCCCCGCGTACAAAGAAGCAAAAGCAATCGATATGAAGCTGATCACGGAAAGCCAGGAGGCTTCTTAACCCGCTCCCCACGAAGACCAACCCAAGACATCTCTCGCCTTGGGAATGGAAAGGAGACACTCATGTCCTACTATCTGTCGACCCACATGCACGAAACCTACGAAGATGCGATCCCGCAGGTGGAAAAGGCGCTTGCAGATCAGGGCTTTGGCATCATCACGCGGATCGACATGAGCGCGACGTTCAAGGAGAAGCTCGGCGTCGACTTCCGCCCCTACGTGATCCTCGGCGCTTGCAATCCGAAGGCCGCGCACGCAGCGCTCCATCTGGAAGACAAGGTCGGGACAATGCTGCCTTGCAACGTGATCGTCCAGCAGGTCCACGAAGGCCTCGTCGAAGTGGCCGCGATCGATCCGGTTGCATCCATGCAGGCAATCGACAATCCCGACCTTCACCGCGCAGCCGGCGAAATTCGCGATAAACTGGTGGCGGCGATCAATTCGCTCGGCGGTTAGGCTATCGCACGGCTCTTGCGCAGCATCTGGTAGGCGTCGACCACCTTGTTGAGACGCGATTCGTAGACCCTGTCCCCGCCGTTGCGATCCGGATGATAGCGCCGCACAAGTTCCGAATACCGCTGTCGCAAGATCTTGCGGTCGACATCCAGCCCCAGCCCCATCGTGTCGAGCGCTTCGGCCTCGTCCCGGCTGAAGCGCCCGTCCATGGCCATTTCAGCCTGCCGCCGCGCCTGGCTCTTGATGCCGTTTGCCCGCCCCGAAATCGCGTCGAGGGGATCATCGTAATCAGCCCAGCGCGGCATTCCGTCGACACCGGCAGTCGGGCGAAAACTGGGACTCTCGGTGCGCCAGCCGCTCACCGGGCCTTGCGCATCCAAAATCTCTTCGGCAGTCATGCCTTCGAACCAGTCGTAGCCCGCATTGAATTCGCGCACATGTTCCAGGCACATCCAGCGCCAGCTACCCGGCCCGTCAAAGCCATGCCCGGAGGTTCCGGGCGCGCGAAACTCGCCCGCTTCCTGGCAGGCCGGATGTTCGCACACCTTGCCTTGTTGCTCATGTCTTCCGTGAAACTTTGTCTGGCGCATTCGCACTAGGATGGGGAGCGAATCCCTGTATGGAAAGAGGTGAAGAGGAGAAACGACCGCATGGCAGGCCCGGTTCAACAAGAAATGGAGCAGCTCTTGACCAGTGCCTTTGCTCCTACTCGCCTGGAGGTTATCAACGATAGCGCCAAGCACAGTGGCCATTCGGGCGACGACGGTAGCGGTGAATCCCACTTTACCATCGTGATCGAAGCCCCGGCTTTTGCCGACAAGAGCCGGCTCGAACGCCAGCGCATGGTCAACCGCGCCCTTGGCGACATCCCGGGAGAGCGCGTCCACGCACTTTCAATTCAGGCATCTGCACCGACACCATAAGGGAACCGAAATGAGCCAGATCGACCTCACGCTTACGCCGACTACCCATGATCTCGGTCAGTTCGAGGTCCGACGGGTTCTTCCCGCAAAGCAACGTTCGATGGTCGGGCCGTTCATATTCGTCGACCAGTTTGGTCCGGCCCAGCTCGATCTTGGCACCGGGATGGACGTGCGCCCGCACCCGCACATCAATCTGGCGACCGTCACCTGGCTTTTCGAAGGCGCGATCGATCACCGCGACAGCCTGGGCAGTTTTTCGACTATCCGTCCGGGACAGGTCAACCTGATGACAGCGGGCAAAGGCATCGTCCATTCGGAGCGCTCGCCCGATGCCGAGCGCAAGGCCGGACCAAGGCTTTTCGGCATGCAGACATGGCTTGCCCTGCCCGATGGACGCGAGGAAATCGATCCGGCTTTCGAGGCGGTGGCCGAATTACCGCTGGTGGAAGATGGCCGCGCCAAAGCCGTGGTTATCATGGGCGAATTGTGGGGCGAGCGCGCGCCGACAACCACCTATGCCGATACAATCTACGCCGAGATCATGCTGGAGGCGGGCGGCGCGATTCCGATAGAAGAAGACGCTGACGAACGCGCGTTGATGCTGGTTGGCGGCGAAGCGAGCGTGGATGGTCACGCATTGGAAAAATACACGCTCAACGTGCTGCAACCGGGCCGAGACATGACGCTGGAAAGCAAGACCGGTGCACGGGTCATGCTGCTCGGAGGCGAAGCGTTCAACACCAAGCGTCACGCTTGGTGGAATTTCGTCAGTTCCAGCCGAGACCGGATCCAGCAGGCCAAGGAAGACTGGCGCGAACGGCGTTTTCCCGAAGTTCCGGGCGACGCCGAAGAACGGATCGAATTACCCGACGGAGAACCCAAGACCGTCACCTATCCCTAAGCCGGAGGACCTATGAGCTTCGAAGGAAAGACCGCCTGGATCACGGGCGCATCAAGCGGAATTGGCGCTGCGCTGGCGCGTGAATGGGGCAGCCGGGGCACGCGGATCATCTTGTCCGGCCGCGACGAGGCCAGACTCGCGGAAGTGGCTTCAGACATCGCGACACAGACCTTGGTTCTGCCGTTTGATGTGCGCGATGAAGACGCAATGCAGGCTGCTACCAAGACTGCGATCGGCTGGCATGATGGGGTGGACATCTTCGTTGCCAATGCGGGCATTTCGCAGCGGAGCCCTGCGGTGGAAACCTCCATGCAGGTTTACCGCGACATCATCGAAATCGACCTGACTGCACAGATCGCCGCAACGCAGGCATTGCTGCCGCATTTCGCCAAGCGCGGTAGCGGGCACCTGCTGTTCATCTCGTCCATCGCGGGCAAGGTAGGGGTCCCGATGCGCACCGCCTATTGCGCAGCAAAGCACGGCCTCATCGGTTACGCCGACGCATTGCGCGGAGAATTGTCACAATCAGGGGTCGGCGTCCATGTCGTGTGCCCTGGCTCTGTCGCCACCGATGTCAGCCGCAATGCGCTTACGTCCGATGGCACCAAACGGGGCCGCAGCGACAAGGTCATCGATAACGGAATTCGCCCGGAAGACGCGGCCAGACGCATCGTGGACGCGGTCGCTGGGGGCCAGCGGGAAATCATCGTCGCCGAAGGAATGGAAGAAGCGATGGGCGAAGGCCGCCGCACGCCCGACGCTCTCTTCGATCAGGTCGCAGCGATGGTTGCAGCGGGCTACATGGAAAAAATGCAGGCAGAAGACTGATGGACTGGGATCAAAAGCGCGTCGCCCTGGGCAATGGGATCGAACTGGATGTCGTCGATACCGGGCCCAAGGATGCCCCTGCCCTGATCTTCCTGCACGGTTTTCCGGAAAGCCACCGGACATGGCGCCACCAGATTGCCCATTTCGAAGACCGCTTTCGCTGCATCGCGCCCGATCAGCGCGGCTACCGCGGATCGTCAAAGCCTGAAGGTGTCGACAATTACACTCCTGACAAGCTGGTCGGCGATATCTTCTTGCTCGCCGCGGCTCTGGGCATCGGCAAGTTCACGATTGTCGGCCATGATTGGGGCGGCGCGATTGCGTGGGGGGTCGCGCTTGCAGGTCAGGAAACCGGAATGGTGACACGCGCTGTCATTGCGAATGCGCCCCATTATGCGGTTTTCCAGAAACTGCTCTACACCAGCCCAGTCCAGCGCGAAGCGAGCCAGTATATGCGCGGCTTCCGCGATCCTGCGAACAATGCACTGGTGCGCGAGAAGGGCCTGTTCGGCATCCTTGAAGCGCAGATCAACTGGGATGCGCCCGACAAGATGGAACCGGCGGAGCGTGCCAAGCTCCTCGAAGACTGGCAGCACCATGATGCTGCCTTCGCCATGCTCAACTGGTACCGCGCAAGCCCGATCGACATCCCGCCCCTGGATGCTCCCTACGAAGTGCCCGAGGGATGGGCTCCGCCGCCCTACCCAGCCTTGCGTATCCCGACCTTGGTCATCTGGGCACAGGATGACCTGGCGCTGCCTGCCGAAAATACCGACGAGCTTGACCAGCACGTTGACGATCTGGCGCTCGTGAAAGTGCCTGACTGTGGCCATTTCGTGCCATGGGAAGCCCCCGGCGCAGTGAATAACGCGATGGACGAGTTCCTGGGCCGCACCGGCTAGCCGCCCAACCACTCCACCCATGCCCCGTGGGGATGGGCGTTGGCGAGGTGATGCGCTTCCTCGCCTCCGGGCCAGTATCGCACATGCAGTTCATGCGCGAATGTCTCGCGGTTCGTTTCCAGCGAGATATGGGCGAACGGCTTATCCGGTGCCGCACGCGCACCTGCGTCTAGCATCGCCGTCTCGATCCTCTCCTGCGCCTCGTCGGACAAGTACTGCCACATGATCGAGTGTGCGATGACCCGGGTTACTCCGGGTTGTTGCTCGCGCTGCAGCTCTTTTTCCACCCAGTCTGCCGCGTCCATCCGCTCGAGTTCGGGCGTCGCTTGCCGGGCCAATGCAATCGCGGCATCGATCCGCGCCATGCGCCCTGTCGCTTCGGGCCAGACATAACTCTTGAGGCGCAGCGCCTGGTGTTCATCGGTCAGATCGACCGGGGCTATGTCGCTTCCCCGCGCTTCGGTGAATTCGATCTCTGATCCGGGCGGCTTTGCGCCTCTCCATTCGGGCTGGATGTGCATCGGACTTCTGCTCGGTCCGGTCGTCACGCCTCCCAGATCGTAGCGATACCGGCCGAGCATCGTGTTGATCCCCGCGCTGGCGCCAATTTCCAGCCATTCGAAGCGCGATGTTGTCCGCCCGTCGGCCAGCCACAGCAGGGCAGCCGCAAAATTGGCAGAACGCCCCGCCTCGTTGGTTTGCGGCGGCCCGTCCAGCCAAGGCATCAGGCGCGCATCATGCTTTTCGGTGATCTCCAGGATCATCGCGTCTACGGCCGTCTGCGCCGCCATGCGGCCCGCGTAGATGTCTTCGAGCCGCGGCTCTTCACCGGTCAGAAGCAAGTTGTGAATGCCGCCTGCAAAGCGCAGCGGCATGGCATCGCGCAGGCTGAGGCCCTGCCACGCAAAAATACGCCGCGCGGTGGCAGCTTCACTCTGTTGCAAGGCCAGCAATGCGCGAATGACCTGCGCAGTACCGGGCGCACCGTTCTTCTCGGCATGGCGCGCCTGCCATTCGATAGCTTCGGGAACGGAAACGATATCCATGATAGCGCCATCGGTCATATGCGTTGCCCTTTCCTGCCCATATCCCTATCTGCCGCCACGCCATGACAAACGCCCTGACCTTTGCCGTTCCCAAGGGACGGATCCTCGACGAGGCACTCCCCGTGATGGCACGCGCGGGTGTGGTGCCGGAAGACGGCTTTCACGACAAGAGCAACCGCTCCCTCACGTTCGCGACCACGCGGGACGATATGCGGCTGATCCGGGTGCGCGCTTTCGACGTGGCAACCTTCGTTGCGCACGGCGCAGCGCAGCTTGGTATCGTCGGCTCGGACGTGATCGAGGAATTCGACTATGACGAGCTTTACGCGCCGGTAGATCTCGATATCGGTCACTGCCACCTTGCCGTTGCAGAGCCCAAGGGCGCTGCGAATACCAACGGGGCGAGCCACCTGCGAGTCGCCACGAAGTATCCCAGCATCACCCGCCGCCATTTCGAGCGGATGGGTATTCAGGCCGAATGCGTAAAGCTCAACGGCGCAATGGAAATTGCGCCCGAACTTGGGCTGGCAGGACGGATCGTCGACCTCGTCTCGACTGGCACGACATTGCGCGAAAACGGCCTGGCTGAGACCAGCCGGATCATGGATATCTCCGCCCGCCTCATCGTCAACCGCGCTGCTCTCAAGACCGATCCGCGCGTAGCCGCACTGGTCGAAGCATTTCGCGCGGACAGCGAAGAACGGAGCGCTGCCTGATGCTCCTGCTGCGGACAACGGATAGCGATTTCGAAGCGAAGTTCGCCAAGGTCGTGCGTGACCGCCGCGAGAGCGACACGCAGGTCGGCCGCGATGTATCGGGCATCCTCAACGAGGTGCGCGAGCGCGGCGACAAGGCCCTGATCGATTTTACCAAGCGGTTCGATCAGCACAATCTGACCAGCGAGGACGACTGGTCGATTTCGAAAGCTGATTGCGAGAAAGCATATCACGCCATCGATGCCGAGTTGCGCGAAGCACTCGAGACCGCAGCGCAGCGCATTCGGGCCTATCACGAAGGCCAGTTGCCTGAAGACCGCGATTATATCGACGACATCGGCATGCGTCTCGGCGCACGCTGGACAGCTGTCGATGCGGCCGGCCTGTATGTCCCGGGAGGCCGTGCAGCCTATCCCTCCTCGCTGCTGATGAACGCTATTCCGGCCAAGGTGGCCGGGGTAGAGCGTCTCGTGGTCACTACTCCGACACCCAAGGGCGAAGTCAATGACCTCGTCCTTGCCGCTGCCCATGTTGCCGGCGTGGACGAAATCTACCGTGTCGGCGGAGCGCAGGCGATTGCGGCGCTCGCTTACGGCACCGAGCGGATCGAGCGGGTCGATGTTGTGACGGGTCCGGGCAATGCCTGGGTCGCCGAAGCCAAGCGCCAGCTTTACGGTGTGGTCGGTATCGACATGGTTGCCGGACCGAGCGAAATTCTGGTTATTGCAGACGGGCAGAACGACCCGGAGTGGATCGCCGCCGACCTGCTCAGCCAAGCCGAGCACGATCCGACCAGCCAGTCGATCCTGATTACCGACGATGCCGGTTTCGCCGCGCAGGTCAGCGATGCCATCGATTTGGCGTTCATGACCCTGCCCACGGCCAAGACCGCAAAAGCCAGCTGGGATGCGCACGGCCTCGTCGTAATTGTCGACAAGCTGGAGGACGCAATACCCCTGACGGACCGGCTGGCCGCCGAACACGTCGAGCTCGCCGTGGATGATGCCGAACCGCTGTTCGCCAAGCTGCGCCATGCTGGCAGTGTTTTTCTGGGCCGCAACACTCCTGAGGCGGTCGGCGACTATATTGCCGGCCCCAATCATGTCCTTCCCACGGGCCGCCGTGCGCGTTTCGCCAGCGGATTGTCTGTCCTCGATTTCATGAAGCGCACCAGCTTCATCGGGGCGACAGATGCTGCCCTGCGCGCTATTGGCCCAGCCGCCGTGCGACTTGCCGAGGCTGAAGGCCTTCCGGCCCACGCCCTTTCGATTTCCAAGAGATTGTCATGAACCAGTCCCCCCGCTCCCAATCCCGCAGTGCAGCTCGTCTTGGCGCAGTCCAGGCGCTTTATCAGCAGCACATGGAAGGTACGGCTACCATTCGCCTGCTGGACGAATTTCACCAGCACCGCCTCGGCAAAGTCATCGAAGACGATGAATATGCTGATGCCGATGTCGAGTTCTTCGATGATGTGGTGAAGGGCGTCGATGCCCGCCGCGATGAAATCGACGATCTGCTGACCGCGCGCCTTGCGTCCGGCTGGACACTCGCGCGGCTCGACAAGACCATGCTGCAGATCCTCAGGGCAGGCACATACGAACTGATTGCGCGCACCGATGTGCCCAAGCCTGCATCGATCAGCGAATATGTCGATGTCGCGAAAGCCTTCTTCGACGACCGCGAAGCGAAATTCGTCAACGGCATCCTTGACGCTGTCGCCAAAGAAGCGGGCCGCTGAACGAACGCGGCTTCATCGAGGCGCTTCGCGCGCTTGCGACATCGCCCGCTGCCCGCGGGCTGAAAGACGATGCTGCAGTTATCGAGTTCGGGTCGGAAACGCTGATCCTCACCCATGACACAATGGTTGAAGGCGTTCACACCCTTGAAGGCCAGGATCCGGCGGATGTCGCGTGGAAACTGGTGGCGGTAAACCTGTCCGACCTCGCTGCCAAAGGGGCGCAGCCAGAAGGCGTCCTGATATCCCACATGCTGGGCGACGATGATCACCGATTTATCGAAGGCCTGCGGTCAATCCTCGCGAAGTACGACGTTCCCTTGCTCGGCGGTGACACGGTGCGCGGCGAAGGACGACGCGTCTGGGGCTGCACGGCAATCGGGCGTGCGACGCATATTCCGGTTCCATCCCGATCCGGTGCTGAGGCGGGCGACGCGGTCTATCTTGGCGGCCCTATCGGGCAGGCATTGGTCGGTTTCGAGGCGCTACGCGACGGTACCCCAGGTGATCAGGCACCCTATTGCCGCCCTCTCCCACAAATCGATCTGGGCAGGGATATTGCCCCCCATGTCACGGCGATGATGGACGTGTCCGACGGTCTGCTGCTCGACGCCTCTCGCCTTGCCGAAGCGAGCCACGTAACGCTCCGGCTCGATAGCGAGCTAATTTCCGTTCTGGCGCCCCAGGAAAGGCTCGATGATGCGATGCGTTGGGGCGATGACTATGTGCTCTTGTGCACTGGCCCTCACGGACTGGACCAGCATCATGCGCTCACAAGAGTAGGCTCGGTGGCGGCATTCAAGGGCGACCGGTTGCTTGTCGACGGTACGCCACCCACAGGCGATCTGGGCTACACGCACTGATATTGCGCGATAGCGGGGCAAAAACCGCTGATCGCCGCCTTTTCGGGCCTTGTCAGGCAAGACACGGTCCTTATACCTCTCGCCCATGTGCTCCGACGTCTCCCAAGGTCGAGAAGCATAAACATAAAACGGGAGGGGATATTTTCGTGGACTTAGTTCTCATAGCCATTGTGCTGGGGCTGCTCGCCGTCGTGTACGGCGTCATCACCAGCCGCCAGGTGCTCAATTCGGGTGCCGGTAATGTAAAAATGCAGGAAATCGCAGGCGCCATCCAGGAGGGTGCGCAAGCCTATCTGAAGCGTCAGTACACCACCATCGCCTTCGTCGGCGTGGTCGTTGCAGTCATCGTATACTTCTTCCTTGGGCCGATTCTTACGACCGGCTTTGTCATCGGCGCAGTGCTTTCGGGCGTAGCTGGCTTCATCGGAATGAACATCTCGGTGCGCGCGAACGTGCGTACTGCGGCAGCTGCACAAAGCGGCCTGCAGCAGGGACTGACCGTCGCATTCCGCGCCGGTGCGGTTACCGGAATGCTGGTTGCAGGCCTCGCCCTGCTGGCCATCGCGGGCTTCTTCTACGTGCTCACCACGCAGATGGGTCTCGACCTCACCGTGCTCGAAGAAAAGCGTGAAGTCATTGACGCGCTCGTGGGCCTTGCCTTCGGTGCCTCGCTGATTTCGATCTTCGCGCGTCTGGGCGGCGGTATCTTCACCAAGGCCGCAGACGTCGGTGCCGATCTCGTCGGCAAGGTCGAAGCGGGCATCCCCGAAGACGATCCACGCAACCCTGCGACCATCGCCGATAACGTGGGCGACAATGTCGGCGACTGTGCCGGCATGGCTGCCGACCTTTTCGAAACTTATGTCGTGACCGTCGGCGCCACCATGGTGCTGACTGCCCTGCTGTTCACCGGCCTCGCGTCGGATGAACTCAAGGCGCTGATGAGCTTGCCGCTGCTGGTTGGCGGTGTCTGCATCGTGACTTCGATCATCGGCACCTACATGGTCCGTCTGGGCAGCTCGAACAACATCATGGGCGCGCTCTACAAGGGCTTCATCACGACTGCGGTATTGTCGATCCCGGCCATCTGGTGGGCGACCGACTATGCCGTCGGCATGGGTACATCGTTCACAGTTGACGACATGACCTTTACCGGCATGAGCCTGTTCTGGTCGATGATGGTTGGTTTGGCCATAACCGGCCTGATTATCTGGATCACCGAGTATTACACCGGCACCCAGTTTCGTCCGGTTCGCTCAATCGCCAAGTCATCGGAAACCGGCCACGGTACCAACGTCATCCAGGGCCTTGCGATTTCACTTGAATCAACTGCCCTGCCTACGCTGGTCATCGTTGTCGGCATCATCGTGACCTACCAGCTGGCAGGTCTGATGGGCATCGCCTTTGCGGCAACCGCGATGTTGGCACTTGCCGGCATGGTCGTCGCTCTCGACGCTTACGGTCCGGTCACCGACAATGCTGGCGGCATCGCCGAAATGTCGGATCTCGATCAAAGCGTTCGCGACAAGACCGATGCGCTCGACGCTGTTGGCAATACCACCAAGGCTGTGACCAAGGGTTACGCCATCGGTTCGGCGGGTCTCGCTGCGCTGGTGCTGTTCTCGGCTTACACTGCCGACCTCAAGGAGTTCTTCCCGAACCTCGAGGTCAGCTTCAGCCTTGAAAACCCGTATGTCATCGTTGGCCTGCTGCTCGGCGCGCTGCTCCCGTACCTGTTCGGTGCGATGGGCATGACCGCCGTTGGCCGTGCCGCTGGTGATGTGGTTGTCGATGTGCGCGACCAGTTCGCCAATGACGCAGGCATCATGGCCGGCACCAGCCGTCCGGATTATGCCCGCACGGTCGACCTCGTGACCAAGGCCGCGATCAAGGAAATGATCATACCTTCGATGCTTCCGGTGTTCGCGCCGATCGTCGTCTACTTTGCAATCTACTGGGCAACCGGTAGCCAGGCTGAAGGCTTCGCGGCCCTTGGCGCATTGCTGCTGGGCGTGATCGTTTCGGGTATCTTCGTGGCTCTTTCCATGACTGCCGGCGGCGGTGCATGGGACAACGCGAAAAAGTACATCGAGGACGGCAACCACGGCGGCAAGGGCTCGGAGGCTCACAAGGCTGCCGTGACCGGCGATACCGTTGGGGATCCTTACAAGGATACCGCGGGTCCGGCCGTGAACCCGATGATCAAGATCACCAACATCGTTGCACTGCTGCTGCTCGCAGCGCTCGCAGCCGGCTGATCTTAACCTTCAAGACGCCAGAGGGCGGCGGCATCCAAGGGTGCCGCCGTCCTTTTTTCTTGGCGTTCAACAACCGGTTTTGCTTTTCGGGCAGCTAGCCCTACTCGCTTGACGCTGCGAATTGTGCATCGCAAAGCCTGCGCGTGACCCAGACCAAGACACCTGAACAGCTGATCGCCGGACTTGTCCGCCTGCTGACCGTAGCGCCCGCTGGCGAAAGCCGCTTTGCGGGACGCCAGCAACCGGGGGGAGTCGGGCGCGTCTTCGGTGGACAGGTTGTCGCGCAGGCCCTGCAAGCCGCACAGGCCACCGCGCCCGAAGGGATGGAGGCACATTCGCTCCACGCCTACTTCCTGCGCGGCGGGCGCGAAGGCGTCGATATCGACTATACCGTCGCCGCAGACTTCGATGGACGCAGCTTCGCCAATCGCCGGGTGGTTGCCCGCCAACAGGTCGGCGACGGCGAGCCTTCGGCCATCCTCAACCTAACTGCCAGTTTCCAGCGGCCCGAAGAGGGGCTGGAGCATGTGGACAGCCCCATGCCCGACGTGCCGCCGCCCGAGGACCTCGTTTCAGACAGCGAACTGCGCCGCCGCTTCCTCGAAAAAATGGGCGAAGTTTCCGAGGTCCAGCGCACGCTGATGCTCCGCCCGCGCCCGATCGAAATGCGCACCTCCGGCAAGTTGCACTGGATGAATGCAGAGCCGCGCGAACCGCTTGCCCATAGCTGGTTCCGCACTGTCGCCCCGCTGCCCGCCATCGAGGACGAACCGGCCCTGCACCGCGCGGTCATAGCCTACGCCAGCGACTTCACGCTGCTGGGCACTAGCGCCCTGCCCCACGGTCTCAGTTGGGCGCGCGGCGAGCTTAAAGGTGCCAGCCTCGATCACACGATCTGGTTCCACCGCCCTGCTCGCGCCGACGAGTGGCTGCTTTACTCCACCGACAGCCCCTGGTCCGGCGGTGGCAGAGGCTTCAACCGCGGCCGCATCTTCAATCGTGCAGGCGAGCTGGTCGCCAGCGTAGCCCAGGAGGGCGTGATCCGCCGCGCTTTGAAATAGGCGGGTACTGACCCCTGCCTGCGCAAAATTATCCCCTCGCATGAAGGGGATCGGGCCAAAGTCGCCCCCTCCATTTCGCACATGCAAAAAAACTGCAAGCCAAGCGGGCGTTTTCGCGCTATAGGCGCTCGGAACGCAATGACGGCGCAGTGCGCCCAGCGTCCATTTTGCTCGCTCACACCTCTTCGGAACAAAGGGAATGGCGCGCATCTATTGCCCCAGTTTCCCCCCTTCGCCGCAATGCGGCGCGGCTTTCACACGTGAGTTACCATGTCTTTCGAAAATCTCCCGCCGTTGATCGGCGAAGCGCTGACTGAGCGCGGCTATACCGACCTTACCCCCGTTCAGGCGGCAACCATTGCGCCCGATGCGCACGGACGCGACCTTCTGGTGTCCGCACAGACCGGGAGCGGCAAGACGGTCGCATTCGGCCTTGCACTGGCTGAAGCCCTGCTGGCGGAAACCACCGATCTTGCGCTGGTTGAAAAGCCGCTGGCGCTGGTCATCGCACCGACGCGCGAGCTGGCGTTGCAGGTCAGCCGCGAACTTGGCTGGCTTTACGCCAAGGCAGGTCTTCGGATTGCTACATGTGTTGGCGGCATGGACGCCAGCAAGGAACGCCGCGCGCTACGGACTGGCCCCGCCATCGTGGTCGGAACGCCGGGCCGCCTGCGCGACCATCTCGAACGCGGAGCGCTGGACCTGTCCGGCCTGATCGGTGCAGTCCTCGATGAAGCGGACGAAATGCTCGACATGGGTTTCCGCGACGATCTGGAAGAAATTCTCGACGCATCGCCCGAAACCCGCCGCACGCTGCTGTTTTCTGCCACTATCCCCCGTCAGATCGAACGGCTTGCCGAACGCTATCAGCAAAAGGCCCTGCGCCTTTCGCTGCGCGGCGAAGATCGCGGACACGGCGATATCAGCTATCAGGCGATCACCGTTTCTCCTGCCGAAATCGAGAACGCCGTGGTCAATCTGCTGCGCTTCCACGAGGCCGAAACAGCCATCCTGTTCTGCGCAACCCGCGACAATGTGCGCCGCTTCCATTCGACCCTGCAGGAACGCGGCTTCACCGCCGTCGCGCTGTCTGGCGAACATTCACAGCAGGAACGCAACCAGGCACTTCAGGCCATGCGCGACCGCCGTGCCCGTGTCTGTGTTGCGACCGACGTCGCGGCACGCGGGCTGGACCTGCCTACACTCAGCCTGGTGATCCACGTCGAAATTCCGCGTGATGCCGAGACGCTTCAGCACCGTTCGGGTCGTACCGGCCGTGCAGGCAAGAAGGGCACCGCTGCCATTATTGTGCCTTACAACCGCCGCAAGCGGGTCGAAGGCATGCTGCGCGGCGCGAAGATCGCTGCTGAATGGATGGACGCCCCCTCGCCCGAGCAGATCCGCAAGAAGGATCGCACGCGCTTGATGGAAAAGCTGACCGAACCGCGCGAATTCAGCGAAGACGACCGCGAACTTGCCGCCGATCTGCTCAGCCGGATGGCGCCAGAAGATATCGCTGCTGCACTGGTCAATACGCATCGTATGCGGATGCCCCAGCCCGAAGAGCTGGTGGCGAACACGCCGGAGGCGCGCGACAAGGCTCAGGCCGAGCGTCATCGCCCCGGTTTCGAGGACATTGTCTGGTACAGGATCGGCGTCGGTCGCCGCCAGAATGCTGAGGCGCGCTGGATCCTGCCGCTGCTATGTCGTCGCGGACACATCACCCGTAATGAAATTGGTGCGATCCGGATCGGCCAGCATGAAACCTGGTTCCAGGTCCCCAAGGCCGCCGCAGGCAAGTTCTCCGACGCGATCGCGCGCACGGCAGATACCGACGACGAGCAGGATGCAATCCTGATTGAAGAAGCGCCTGACGGCCCCCGTATCGAAGCACGCCAGAACCGGCGTGAACACAGCGGCGGTGGCGGCGGCGGCGGCGGTAGCCACAAGGCTCGCCCCAAGCCCTTCGGCAAGGGTCCCGGCGGCAACAAGGGCGGCGCACCGTTCAAGAAGGGCAAGCCTGGCGGCTTTAAGGGCAAGCCGGGCGGTAAGCCTTTTGGCGGCAAACCCAAGTTCAAGGGCAAGCCGAAAGGCGACTGATTATTGTGACTGACAAAGGGGCTGCGGAGCGATCCGCGGCCCCTTTTTCGTCTGGCCTCTGCCTAATGCTTGAGCAGCAGCGGGACTTTCACATCCGACAGCATTGCCCGGGTCACTCCGCCAAACAGTCGTTCGGCCAGCCGCAGGCGCCCATAGGCTCCCATCACGATCAAACCGGCACCGCGTGCGTCGGCAGCAGACTGGATTGCGTGGGCGACGCCCTGCGCATCCTCCGCAATACTGACGATCTCACACGATATGCCATGCCGCGCGAGGTAGTCGGCGCCGCGTATGGGCGGGAGGTCGAACCTGTCCTGATCTTTCTTGCTCTTGGATACGGTCACAAGGAATACAGCGCTTACCTTTGCCAATAACGGCACTGCGGCCCGCAGCGCATGAGAGGATTCCGAAGAGCCATCCCACGCGACGATCGCCGGCTTGTCAAAGTCCAGCCGATTGCAATCATCGGGCACCACCAGAACCGGGCAATCTGTTCCGAGGGCAACCTCACCGGCCGTGAAAGATGGTGCCTTGCCGCCCCCTCTGGGCTCTTTTTCTCCCAGGATAACGAGATCGGAAAGCGTCGAATGTCGCAAAAGCGAGAGGGAGACTGGTCCAGCGGAATCTACCCAGTTCCACGGGACACCCTCGTTCTCCAGATCAGCTTCGGTATCGACTTTCAGCTGCTTGGCTTCTTTTTGCCAGATCGGGACCATCGCGGCGAAAGCTGCTCCATAGGGATCAATCGTGCCAGCCGCTTCGTAGGGCATAGCGTTGACGATCGTCAGATGGGCGTCGAATGCCCGCGCAAGGTCGAGCGCCACGTCGAGCCGCCGCGAATGGCCCGTGTCGGCATAGGCATTGAACAGGATCGATTTCATGGCATGTCTCCAAAGCTCGGTTGCGCCCGAAAACGGTTTTCGGGGCTTGGTGACAGCAATTGTATCGGATTTCAGACCCGCTTCATTGATCTAGCGCAATTTTGGATTCATCGCGCGACCTAGCCGCCAGCGTGGTAAAAATCGTAGATTTGCTGTGCGACGAGATGCGAAATTCCCGGCGCCCGCCTCAGATCATCGAGCGCGGCAGCCCGAACCTTCCCGGCCGTTCCGAAATGCAGCAAGAGCGCGCGTTTGCGTGCCGGCCCAATGCCAGGAATCTCATCAAGAGGTGACGCCGTGATGCCGCGGCTTCGCTTTGCGCGGTGGGCTCCGATGGCGAAGCGGTGCACTTCGTCGCGCAAATTCTGCAAGTGAAACAGCACCTGCGAATTGACCGGAAGCGTCTTTTCGCGGCCATCGGGGAAATGAAATACCTCGCGGCCTTCGCGGCCGTGATGCGGGCCCTTGGCGATCGCAATGAGGGGCACGTCTTCGATGCCCAGTTCTTCCAGCGTCTCGCGCACGGCAGTCATCTGTCCCTTGCCGCCATCGATGAGAACGAGATCCGGCCACACGCCCACTTTCTCGCGGTCGGGATCGTCTTTCATGGCGCGGCTGAAGCGGCGCCCCATGACTTCGCGCATCATGCCAAAATCATCATTGGTCTGCGCGGTTTTGATGTTGAACTTGCGGTACTGGCTTTTCTCGAACCCCTCGGGACTGGCGACGACCATCGCGCCGAGCGCGTTCTGGCCCTGGATATGGCTGTTATCGTAAATCTCGATACGCTGCGGCACTTCATCCAGCTCGAGAAATTCGGTCATTTCACGCAGTATTTTTGCCTTGGTCCCGCTTTCCGCCAATCTGCGCTCGAGTGATTCCACCGCATTGCGCTGCGCCTGGCTCATCAGCTTGCGCCGGTCGCCGCGCTGCGGGATAGAAATTGCGACCGCATGGCCCGCCTTTTCGGCGAGCGCTTCAGCCATCAGGTTCTGCTCTGCCAGTTCGCGGTCGACGAGGATATTCTTCGGCGGCGGAACTTCCTCGTAGAATTGGAGCAGCACGTCGGACAGCACCTCGTCCTCGCCGATGTCACCGGTATTCTTGGGGAAGAAAGCCTTGTGACCCCAGTTCTGGCCGCCGCGGATGAAAAACGCCTGCACGCCGATTTGCCCACCCTTGGCCGCAAGCGCGAAAACATCGGCATCACCCACCCCGCTGGCGTTGATGGCCTGCGAACCCTGAATGAAAGTCGCCGCGCGGAGGCGGTCGCGCAGGATGGCAGCGGTCTCGAAGTCGAGCTCCTCTGCGGCCTTTGCCATCTGCTTTTCGATGTTGGCCTGGACCGCACCGGATTTGCCCGACAGAAACTCCTTCGCCTCTGCCACCAGGCTGGCATAGCCCTCCTCGTCAATCCGACCGACGCACGGGGCCGAGCAGCGCTTGATCTGATAGAGCAGGCATGGGCGGTCGCGGTTGTTGAAGAAGCTGTCGGTGCAGCTTCTCAGCAAGAACAGTTTCTGCAGCGCGTTCAGCGTCTTGTTGACCGATCCGGCACTGGCGAACGGGCCGTAATAGTTGCCTTTGGCCCGCCGTGCACCGCGATGCTTGCTGATGCGGGGATAGGCATGGTCGGCGCGCAGCAGAATGAACGGGAAGCTCTTGTCATCACGCAGCAGCACGTTGAACGGCGGGCGGTACCGCTTGATCAACTGCGCCTCGAGCAGCAGCGCCTCGGCCTCCGAATTGGTGACCACGATTTCCATCGCGCGGCATTGGCTGACCATACGCTGGAGACGATTGGTCAGGCCGTTTACTTGCGTATAATTGGCGACCCGCGCCTTCAGGCTGCGCGCTTTGCCGACGTACAGAACATCGCCTCGCGTATCGAGCATCCGGTAAACGCCTGGCCGCGGTTTGAGCGTTTTCACCGTCTCACGAATGGCGGTAATGCCTGCCTCCAGATCGGGCTGCGCACTGGCGACCGTCTTCGTGGCGTTTCCTTCGTGGAACCGCTCCTTGCCTCGTGGGTCGTTCGGGGAACCTGCCTTGCTGCGCGACATGACATGGGAGATAGTGCGGGCCATGCGCTTGTGCAAAGTGCAGTTTAACGCCATCCCCCATCCATGAGTGAACAAAAGATTGCACCGCCGCGCACGGTTGGTTTCTGGGGCACCGCCCTTTTTCCGGTAAATGGCATGATCGGGGCCGGAATATTCGCCCTCCCGGCAGTGTTGGTCGCCGCGGTCGGAAGCTTCGCACCCTGGATGATGCTTGTGGGCGGCGTGCTGTTCATGCCGTTGATTTTGGTATTTGCGCGGCTGGCCAGCCGGTTCGATCACAGCGGCGGTCCCGTTCTTTACGGCAAGGCGGCCTTCGGGAGCTTCGTGGGGTTCCAGGCCGGCTGGGCCCGTCTCGCGTCGTCGATTGTCACACTCGCAGCCAACACGCACGTCATGGTGACTTATCTCGCGGCGATCTGGCCGGTCCTTGATCAGCCCGGCGTTCGTCCGGTTGCCGTCGGGCTTTTCATCGCGGCGACAGTGGCCATCAACCTGTTCGGAATGCGTCAGTCAGTCGGCACACTCGGCCTGATGACCATCGCCAAATTTGCCCCCTTGGTGCTTCTGTTCGGGGCCGCGCTGTGGACCGGAGCAAGCGGCGGACCCATCGTCCTGCCCCAGTTCGGCGAAACAGAGACCGTTGTTCTCCTCACCATCTATGCCTTCATCGGTTTCGAGGTGGTCACGTTTTCGGCTGGCGAAATGAAACGGCCCAAGCGGGATGTACCCCTGGCCCTGCTGACCGGCCTCGCCGTTGTCACCTTGCTGTATATGGCGGTAATCTGGGCCTATCTGGCAATCTCACCCGGTGAAAGCGACGCCCCGAATTCCTTGGCCGCGGCCGCTGGTGAGGTGATGGGCACGTTCGGTACGATGGTTATCGTTTTTGGCGCGGCGATTTCCATCGGGGCGAACACCTTCAATGGCGGGATCGGCACGCCGCGCATGATCTACGGCATGGCGGAACAAGGCATGCTGCCCGAATGGTTCATGCGGATCTCTCGCTGGGGCACGCCCGCCAATGCGATCATTTTTTACGGAGTGGGCGGCATTCTGTTCGGCTTCTGGGCCGGGTTCGAGGTGCTGGCAGTTGCCGGAACACTGAGCCGACTGATGACCTACTTTATCTGCTCTGCCGCCTTGCCGCTGATCGAACGGAGAGAAGGGCGCATTGGCCTCGTCGATATCGCGATCAGCATCGTGGCCTTGGCAAGCACGATATGGATCGCCTCGCATGCAGATGCGCAGGCCTGGACTACGCTGGCCGGCATTCTTGCGGCAGGAACGGTGCTGTACTTTTTTGCATCACGGCAAAAGTCCGGAACCGTGACAGACGAGGCCTGAGTGGCCGATATATTCGATGCGATAATCCTTGGCGGAGGCGCTGCCGGGCTGATGTGCGCGGCGCGCGCAGGGCAGCGCGGCAAGCGCGTGCTTGTGCTGGAAAAAGCCGAAAAGCCGGGCAAGAAGATCCTGATTTCAGGCGGCGGACGCTGCAACTTTACGAACATCGGTGCCGGTCCCGCGAATTACCTCTCAGGCAATCCGCACTTCGCCAAGAGCGCGCTGGCAAGGTACACGGCCCGCGATTTCCTCGATCTGGTCGAAAGCTACGACATCGCCTGGCACGAGAAGACCCTCGGCCAGCTTTTCTGCGATGGCTCTTCCAAGCAGATCGTTGAGATGCTGCTGGACGAATGCGACAAGGGCGATGTCACGATCCGCTGCGACGAAGAAGTGAGCGACGTCACGCACAATGAAGGTTTCATCGTCACTACGCAGGCCGGGGTCTACGGCGCCCACTCTCTGGTCATTGCAACCGGCGGGCCTTCAATCCCGAAAATGGGTGCCACCGGTTTTGCCTATGATCTTGCCCGCCAGTTCGGCCTAAAGATTGTCGAGCCGCGCCCTGCCCTCGTTCCTCTGACGCTGGGCGGAGAAGAGGTACTTTTCCGAGAAATATCGGGCGTCTCTGCGTCTGTGCTGGCCACCGCTGGGAAGGCAAGTTTTCCCGAAGCGGCGCTGTTCACCCACCGCGGCCTGTCGGGACCTGCGATCCTTCAGGCTTCTTCTTATTGGCAGCCGGGAGAGCCGGTTCTTATCGATTTTGTGCCGAATGAAGATCCTGACTGGCTGGTAGAGCAAAAGCAGCTTGCACCGCGCTCAAGCGTTCGCAGCTTGCTTCGCGAAGCGCTGCCCGCCCGTCTTGCGGATATCTTAACCGAGAAGCTGGGTGTCGAGACTGAGCTTGGCAATGCTCCGGACAAAGCACTGCGTGCTGCCGGACAGAAGCTTAAACGCTGGGAGTTCCGGCCCAATGGAACCGAGGGCTTCGCCAAGGCCGAAGTCACCGTCGGCGGCATCGCAACTGCGGAACTTTCGTCCAAAACCATGGAGTCCAAGTCCGTCCCCGGACTTTTCGCAATTGGCGAAGCGGTAGACGTAACTGGCTGGCTTGGCGGGTATAATTTCCAATGGGCCTGGGCCAGCGGCGTCGCTGCCGGGGACGCCCTCTAAGGACCTATTTGACGCACTGCACCAAAGTGCTAGCTTCCTCCTTTCGGACCCGCAAAAGCTGGCCGAGCAGGGGAGAGGTATCGCGGGACCGGATGGAACTGCGGTAGCTCGGAAAGGAACGCATGCAGCAACTCCAGGGTATGGACGCGAGTTTCGTCGCACTCGAGACACGCAATTCACCGATGCACATCGGTTCGATACTGATCTACAACCCCGAGACTGCGCCCGGCGGGTTCGTCCGTTTCAAAGATATCCTGAAATTCTTCGAAAGCCGCATGCAGCTGAGCAAGACGATCCGCCAGCGGCTCGTGCAAGTTCCCTTCGACCTCGACTATCCGTACTGGATCGAAGACCCCGATTTCGACCTCGAATACCATGTCCGGCACCTCGCCCTGCCCAAGCCGGGCGACTGGCGGCAGCTTTGCATACAAGCCGCTCGTATCTTTGCCCGCCCTCTCGACCTCACCCGGCCGCCGTGGGAATTCACCGTGGTGGAAGGCTTGGAGAATATTCCAGGAATTCCGCAAGGCAGCTTCGCCATGGTGACCAAGGTGCATCACGCGGCAATCGACGGTATGAGCGGCGTCGACCTGCTCGAAGCCATGCACACGCTGACGCCTGACGAACCGGCACCGGACACGCCCGATACCTGGAAGCCTGAAAAGGTGCCCAATCCCGTCGAGTTGCTCGGCAAAAGCTATTTCAATGCGATAACCAATCCGCTGAAACAGATTGAGGTGGCAGCCAAGGCCGCGCCCGGCCTCGCCAAGGCGCTGAAGGGCCTGGTCGCCAAGGAATTCGATGTCCCGCGCGAGATGATCGCGCCCAAGACGCTCTTCAATCGCAAGATTTCCGGCCACCGCGTGGTCGAAGGGCGCAGCGTACCGCTTGCCGACATCAAGGCGATCCGCACGGCGGTTCCCGGTGCCAAGGTCAACGATGTTTTCCTCGCCATCGTCGGCGGTGCGATGCGCAAATACCTGCTTGCCAAAGACGATCTTCCGAAGAAAACACTGACCGCGATGGCGCCCATTTCGGTGCGGGCCAAGAACGAGAAGGGCGCCATGGGCAACCAGGTTGCCGCGATGGTAGCCCCGCTTGGCACACATATCGATGACCCGCTCGAACGGCTGGAATATTGCCATGCGCGCACCAGCAATTCCAAGGCGATGACCGACGCGATGGGCGCGCGCAACATGACCGAGATGAGCAAGGTCAGCCCTGCCTTGTGGATGAGCCTCGGCGCGCAGCTTTATACCCGTCTTGGCCTCGCGGATCGCGGAGTTGGCCCGATGTTCACCACGGTCGTCACCAACGTGCCCGGCCCGCCTGTGCCAATTTATTCTTGCGGTGCGCGGCTCGAAAGCCAGATGGGTCTCGTCTGCCTGACCGACGGAATGGGCCTCGGCCATGTGGTCCAGTCCTATACCGACGAAGCGACGATTTCCTTCACCGCATGCCGCGAATTGCTGCCCGATCCGGAGTTCTACATCCAGTGCATCGAGGATAGCTTCAACGAACTGCGCGATGCGGCGAAGAACGCGCCAGCAGATAGCAAGCCGAAGGAAGCGCCCCAATCCAAGGCGAAGGCTCCGGCGAAGAAGCCTGCTGCCAAGAAAACTGCCGCGAAGAAAACAACAGCAACAAAGCCCGCCGCAAAGAAGCGGGCACCGGCCAAGAAGGCCACCGCCAATAAGAACACGCCCGCGAAAAGCACATCGAAGGGCACCAAGGGGGTCGCCAGCCGTTCAAAGGCTGCCCCGAAAGGGAAAGGAACACCTAAATCGTGACCACAGCTACTGCCGCGCAGATTGATGCGCGCCCGCCCAGCCGGTTCTGGACGCTGGCCGAACCCAGCCGCGCCATGTCCGAATTAGCCAGCTTTTATGCGCTGCGCCCGTTCATGAGCATGTTGCCGCGCGGCGATGGACACGGCGTCCTTGTGCTGCCCGGCTTCATGGCCTCGGATCACTCCACCGGCCCGCTTCGCCGCCTGTTATGCGATCTCGGGTACCAGTGCGCCGGCTGGAACCTTGGTCGCAATATAAAGGTCGACGAAGCACGCATCGAAGCGATGATGAACTGCGTCGATGAATTGTACGAGCGCACTGGGCGGCCGATCAGCATTGTCGGGTGGAGCCTTGGCGGCGTGTTCGCACGCGAACTGGCGAAACTGGCACCGGAGAAAATCCGTCTCGTCATCAGCCTCGGCAGCCCGATCTCCGACGATCGCAATCACACCAATGCCCGCCGTCTGTTCGAATATCTCAACGGCAAGGAGCCGGAGGTCATGAAGGTCGGCAATTTCCAGAAACTCGCCGAAGCGCCGCCGGTGCCCACCACCTCGGTTCTCACGCGCAGCGACGGAGTGGTGCATTGGCGCGGGTCCGTTCAGAAGGGCGGCCGCAAAGACTGCGAAAACATCGAAGTTCTTGCCAGCCATTGCGGGCTCGGCGTGAACCCGGCAGCCGTATTTGCAATCGCCGACCGGCTTTCGCAGGCGGAAGGCGAATGGAAGCCCTTCACCGCTCCGGCCTGGGCGAAGCTGCTCTATCCGCAGCGCGCGCTACACTGAGCGCGCCTGCGGGGCGTCAGAACGCCTTGCGGATGTCGATACCGAGATAGCGGCCAACCGGATCGATCCGGAACGGCTCGAATGCGGCTGGCGTTTCGCCATTTTCGTCCACGACCGAGCGGCGGGCATCAAAGACGTTGTCGGCCACAAGCGATAGGCGAAGGCCCTTGAACCAGCCTTCTTCCTTGTCGAGCACCTCGCCGAGGTCGGCGAACAAGCGGACATCGAAGGTGGCGAGGTCGCCAAAGAACAGGTCGCTCGATCCGGGAAGATCACCGCCTAGAAGAGTCGCTTCCCCGGTATACCGACCCGACAGCCTCATGCCGTAGCCCTGCCAGAAAAGACCGGCTTCGAGCCGCGAGGTATTTTCGGAAATAGCACCGCCACTCAGCACGTTCCCCGCCAACTGGTCGAACAACGGACCGTCCTGCGCCAGGAGAACCTCGTTCTCGAGCACGATATTGTGATTGAAGCTCAGGAAGTAACGCGGGCGAGTATCCTGCTCGTCTCCGCCTCCGAACATCCGGCCAAAGCCGCCTCCACCGCGCTGGCCGCCCTGCTGGTTCTCACCGCCGGATGCTGAACACATGCGCTCTCGCATGGCCTTGAGCTTCTCTGGATCAATTTCCCCGTTCTCGTCTTTAAGGCGAGCGAGCATTTCTTCGGGCAGACCGTCCAGCTTGGGCGGATCGGCACAGATCGCTTCGCGCATTGCGGCAAATCGTTCGCCGCGCTGCTCGGCTTCTTCGCCGCAAAAACGCTGGCGCGCCGCAGCGATCTTTTCGGGATCAGGATTGCCATCCGCATCAAGCAGGCGAGCGCGGAACATCTCCGGGATTTTCGTCAGGTCGGGCATTTCGCCTTCTGGGGTGCTGCAGAAAGTTTCGCGCACCGCCTGCATCTGGGCCGGATCAAACCTGCCGCCAGCGCCCCGCGACCTTTCACCTCCACCCTGCGGCGGGCCTCTGCGGCCTTCGGACCCGCGTTCCTCACGCTCTGGCGCCTTGCCGATTTGACCGCGCGTATTCAGACCGAAGGATAGAACCCTGCTGCGTGTTTCGAACAGGGTCAGCGGGCGCCGATCTAACGCGAGCAGTTCGCCCGCGCCGCTGCGAATAACGCGGTCGGGAAAGGCCTCTTCAAATGCCGCGCTAAAACCCGGTGACGCCGTGACGTCGCGCGAACGGTTGATGCCGTAATCCACCTGGAACCGGGCATTTTCCCAGAAAGGTAGCTCCCAATTTCCGCTAAATTTCCAGTCGGCCTGCGTTTCGGCCAAAAGGTCGGAATTTCCGCCTGTGATCAGGGTGGCGAGCACCGTGTCGCCGGTTGAATAGTCGAAGATCGGCACGTTGAACTCGTCAATCCGCGGATCGCCGAGACTGCTGAGGCCAGGCGCAACTTCGCGCCATATCCGCGTTGCACTGAAGCCCAGAGTGTCCGTCGGACGCCAGTTTGCCCCGGCGCTCCAGTTAGCGAGCGTTCCGAAGTCTGAAAGATCCTCGAAACCCGAGCTGAAATTCAGGCTGAGCCCGCCGATAGCGCCCCAATGCCCGCCGACCTCGGAAATGGGCACCGAAAGGTTCGTGCGCCCATTGAAGCGCCGCCTTGTCAGCTCTGTTTCCAGGCTTGAGCGTGTATCGTCGCTGGATATCCGGACCCAGTCGAGGCCATAATCTACCGTGACGCTTACATCACCGGCAGGCAACGCAATCGGATATCCTGTCAGCGTGATCGCATTGTCCAGCCGCCAGGTTTGGCTGTTGGCGATGTCGAACCCGCTACCGTTGAAACTGTCGATTTCGGTCCGGCTGTCCGTGTAGACAGAGTTGTTCGTGAAGACCGCATTCCAGTCGCCAACCGGTTTGGAGAACGTCGCCCCGACGGATGCCGTATCCACGTCGCCGCGCCGTTCCAACGGTACGAGTCCGTCGTTCGACAGGCCGGATAGGCTGCGACTTTCAGAGTGATTGAAGGTCCCGTTCAGGCTCATCGAGAGGCCCGAATCGATGAATGCGCGGGCGTAGTTCACCGTTCCTTCGGCACTCATGGTGTCGGCACGCAAGCTGCGGAACTGCGCTTCGCCCGGCTGTCCGCTTTCGACGATCAGATCGCGCTCGGCCTCGGTCAGCAGGCTGGAATCTTCGATGTCGAGATTGAAATTGAGACGGCCCTTGTCACCAATCCTCAGGAAGGTGAGTTCCTGTTCGTTGCGAGTGAAGCCACCCCGGTCCGGGCCCTCGACTTCGACTTCGGCGGTAACGCTTCGGAAGTTCGGTTTGAGCAGGATATTCACGACGCGCTGATCAGCAGAATAGCCGAACCTTTGGGCCGTTTCTTCCGGGAAAACTTCCACTTTGCGGATAGCTTCGGGCGGATAGCTGCGAAATTCGCGCCAGCTCGATACTCGGATGCCATTGATCAGGAAAACCGGGCGTCCGCCTCCCCGAGAACCGCGCGCGCCGCTACCCGTTGCAGGTTCGATGGCAGCGATTACATCGGCGATACTGCTGGCACCGAATGCCGCGATGTCTTCTTCGTTGAATTCGGCGATGGGTTTTTCTTCAACGAACAGTTGGCCGCGAATGCGCGTACCCTCGACGACAATCAGGTCGGTCGTAGCCGGCGGAACCGTCATTTCTTCCGCTTCAGGATCCTGGGTGACGGAAGAATCCTGCTCTTCCGCAAAGACGGGCGCAGAGGTGCACAGAAATGCGAACGACAGCGCGATCGCGGAGGTCCGGGAACGTAGATTTTTCAACGCATAATCCTAGTTACAGTTCGTGTACGCCCACCGCCGAACCGCATTTAGGTGGCTCTTGATATGGTTGATACGAACATCGTGTAATGGAATGTCGCAGGGAAGCTTCACAAGGCTCAATGCCTAAAGCTTCCCTTTTATCCCGCCTCCCGCTATGGGCGCGCGACACAAGTCGATGAACAACATTTTTGCTAAGGATACGAATGGCCAAAGAAGAACTTCTCGAAATGCGCGGGCGCGTTGTGGAGCTGCTGCCCAATGCAATGTTCCGTGTCGAGCTCGAGAACGGCCATGAGGTACTCGGCCACACAGCTGGCAAGATGCGCAAGAACCGCATCCGCGTGCTCGTGGGCGACGAAGTGCTGTGCGAACTGACGCCCTATGATTTGACCAAGGCGCGCATCACCTATCGCTTCATGCCTGGTCGCGGCGGCCCTGGTCAGGGTCCGGGCCCGCAATAAGCTGCCGTGGGCCAGCCCACCCTTATACTAGCATCCGCCAGCCCGCGCCGCCGCGAATTGATCGCGCGGCTCGGCCTGACGCCGGATGGAATCGCTCCTGCAGATATCGACGAGACGCCTGCCAAGGGCGAGCTTCCGCGCGACTATGCCAAGCGCATGGCACGCGAAAAGGCCGAAGCAGCCGCGTCCAGTGATAGCTTTGTTCTGGCCGGCGACACGGTGGTCGCTGCCGGACGGCGCATCCTGCCAAAGGCGGAAGACGAGACGACTGCTCGCAAGTGTCTGGAACTGCTTTCCGGCCGCAGGCACCGCGTGCTGTCGGCAATTGCCCTGCGCGATCCCGATGGCAAAATGCGTGAACGGCTGAGCGAGACTGTGGTCATGTTCAAACGCCTCTCTCTCGAAGAAATCGACGCCTATATCGCCAGCGGCGAATGGGACGGAAAGGCAGGAGGCTATGCTATCCAGGGCCTTGCAGAGGGTCTGATCAGCCGCATCCAGGGTAGCCACAGCGCAGTAATCGGACTGCCGCTCTACGAGACACGTGCGCTGCTGAAGGCCGCCGGGTTCGACATTGCCTGACTGGTTGATCGAACGCGGCATCGGTGAGGATCGCGCGCTACTGATTGAAAACGATCGCGTCCTGGCAGCAAAATGCCGCTGGCACGGCGAACTTCACGCAGGCCAACAGGTCGAGGCCAAGCTCACGACCAAGCGCGGTTCGCGCGGGACCGGCGAACTCGCAGACGGCCGCGAAATCCTGCTCGACAAGCTACCCCGTGAACTTACCGAGGGTGCGAACCTGCCCGTCGTCATCACGCGCGGCGCAATTGCCGAACGTGGACGGCTGAAGCTGCCTTCTGCCAGGCCCGCCGACACTGTGCGCACTGGCGCCGCGGATGTGTTTGAGACTGGCAAAACCGTACACCGGTTTCCATCAGGTTCCTGGGAAGATGTCTGGGAAGAGGCATCTCGCGGGCAAGTCGATTTTGCTGGCGGCTCGCTCCTGTTTGCGGTCACTCCGGCGATGACATTGATCGATATCGACGGCGATCTTGGCCCCGGGGAGCTCGGCGCAAAGGCTGTTCACGTCATCGGCGATAGGCTGGGACGATTTGACCTTGGTGGGTCGATCGGGATCGACTTTCCCACATTGGAGGCGAAAGCAGACCGAAAGGCAGTCGACGCTGCGCTGGACGAAGCGCTCGACCATTGGCCGCACGAACGCACCGCAATGAACGGCTTCGGCTTTGTTCAGCTGGTCGCGCGGCTCGAAGGGCCTTCGCTGCTCCACCGCATGGCGACTTCTCGTGTGGGTGCAGCAGCCCGGATGGCATTGCGGCGTGCGGAAAGGGTCGAAGGTGCGGGAATTACCCTGCTGACCGTCCATCCCGCGTTGAAGGCAAAGCTCAAGCCCGAGTGGCTTGAGGAGCTGGAGAAGCGCACGGGGCGCCAAGTGAGGATAGAGACCGATCCGGGCCTTGCCATCGAAGCGGCCGCTGCCCAAATCATCAGTCATGACTAGTAAGCTACGTACCTGCCCGATCTGCAAGAAACCGCGCTCGGAAGAGCACACGCCGTTCTGTTCCACCCGCTGCCGCGACCGCGACCTGTCGAAATGGTTCGGGGATGGATATGCAGTGCCGGGGCGCCCCGCCATGCCCGAAGAAATCGCGGCAGAGGTGATTGGCGGCGACAAGGACTGAATTAGGGCCTTGCCAAGACCGCGCGCCTTCGCCATAGGCGCGCACTCCAACCGCTGGAGCGGCCCTTGAGTGGCCCCAGCGAAGGAGCGCCCGGGTAGCTCAGTTGGTAGAGCATGCGACTGAAAATCGCAGTGTCGGCGGTTCGAATCCGTCCCCGGGCACCACTTTCCCCACCTATTGGTCCCACAGCGCCTCGGTAGCGGCACACACTTTGCCGAGCGCGCTGTAATCCTTGGGCCTGCGGAGGCGCCAAACCGGGGTCTTCGCGACAATTTGCGCGGCCAGCGCTCCCTGCTCGGACCAGCGGTTCATCGCCTGCAACATTTCAGGCCGATAGGTCGTGCCCCGCATGACTTGGCTGAGCGCTTCGCCGCCATTCAAACGGTCAAGAGCAGTGTCCTCGCTATTTTCGAGGACAACGATGCCGGATAGTCGGACGGGTTCCTTGCCCGCTGCATGGGACGGAACCGAGCAATGGTATTTATCATCGCGGAAATAGTCCTGCTGGAGCACGCGGTCGCTCCAACCGAACCTGTCGATTGCCGCGCGCCATAATTTGATGCGCGCGCTGGAAGGATAGATGATTGCACCGTCCCCGCCGCAATCGATCCGGCTAAGATCGTCCGCGACCAGCTTCGCCCCGCGCGCCAGCATACCGCCCGCCATCGTGCTCTTGCCGGCACCTGCATCGCCGCAGAACAGGAACGCCCTTCCCTTCCGCGCAACCGCGCTGCCGTGCCACATTGCAAGGCCGCGCTGATAGCCTAGAGCGCCCCACGCGCTACCCAAGGTAAACAGGCGCAGTTCGCGCGGGTTAGTCGCGGGCCCGGGATAAAGGCCGATCGTGTGGCCGCCCTCTATCTGCCATCCGCCAATGCCATCAATTGCGAAGCGCACATTTGCTCCATCCACAATTGTCGAACCATCGCGTGGGCAGTCTGCAATGCGCCCGTCATCGATCACAATCTTGATATCTAGCTCGGAGAATTCACTCGCAAACTCGGCCCACTCAGGCAGTTCCAGCTGCGATGCGACCGACAAGCCCGAGTGTCTGTATTGAAACAAAGTCATTCGGAACTCCGCAGGGTGCGAGGGCATTCAGAAGCCGAACCACATTCCCAGGAGAATACCATGACCCGCATACTGATCCTCTTCTATTCCTCATACGGCCACACTGCCAAGATGGCTGAAGCGATTGCCGAGGGAGTGCGCGAAACAGGGGCCGAGGCCGTCTTGCGTCATGTGCCGGAAACTGCCCCCCAAGAAGTGGTAAAGAGCGCAGGTTTCCAGGAAATGGAAGGCCACACCTGTATCGGCGGTCCCGACGAACTGGCCGAATACGACGGCATCATCGTGGGATCGCCCACGCGGTATGGCCGGATGACCAGCCAGATGGCCAGTTTCTGGGACACTACTGGCGGGCTATGGCAGAAAGGCGCGCTGATTGGAAAAGTCGGCGCCGCCTTCACTTCGACAGCCAGCCAGCATGGCGGTCAGGAAACCACCTTGTGGTCGATCCTCAACAATCTTCTGCACATGGGCATGACCGTGGTTGGTCTCGACTACGGATTCCAGGGCCAGATGGGCGTGGACGAAGTCAAGGGCGGCGCACCTTATGGCGCGACCACCATTGCCGACGGCGACGGATCGCGCCAGCCGAGCGAGGTCGAACTTGACGGAGCGCGTTATCTCGGCCGCCGCGTAGCCAATACGGCGGCAAAACTGAAAGATTGACGGGGCTTGCGATAGCGCGGCCACGCGCTATCGCTCGTCACCATGCACGAAACAGCCAGCACCGCGCTCAATCCGTTCGAAATCGCAGCCCTGCTCGTCGTCGCGAGTGCGTTGCTTGGCTGGTTCAACCATCACTTCATAAAATTGCCGCACGTCATCGGCCTTACGGTTATGGGTGCATTGGCAGCGATCGGATTGATGGTCGTAGACGCATTTATCCCCGGCATCACGCTGGATGACTGGGTCGCGCAGACGCTGCGTCAGCTGAATTTCACCGATACATTGTTGCAGGGGATGCTGAGTTTCCTGCTGTTTGCAGGCGCGCTCCACGTCGATCTCGACAGGTTGAAGGTTGCATGGCTACCAGTCCTGCTGCTGTCCACGGTCGGGGTCATCATCTCGACGGTGCTGGTTGGTCTTGCGATGTGGGGCGTAGGCATGCTGCTGGCCCTGCCCATCGCACCAATCTGGTATTTCGTCTTCGGCGCACTGATCGCGCCCACCGACCCGGTGTCGGTCCTCGGCGTGCTGAGGGAAGAGAATGTCCCGCTATCGCTGCAGAGCGCGGTGGCGGGCGAAAGCCTGTTCAATGACGGCGTGGGCATCGTGATCTTCATCATCCTGCTCGGTGCGGCGGTCACGGGCACGGATTTCAGCCTCGCCGAAGGCGCCCGCCTGTTCGCCATCGAAGCTGGCGGCGGTGTCCTGGTCGGCCTTGTCGCGGGGTTCGTGGGTTACCGGGCGCTTGCAGGGATGGACGAATACACGCTGGAAGTTCTCATCACGCTTGCCGTGGTCATGGGCAGCTATGCGCTGTGCAGCTACCTCCACATCTCGGGACCGCTGGCGATGGCGGTTGCAGGGCTGTTGATCGGCAATCACGGCGTTACCTACGCCATGAGCGACGTCACGCGGGACTACCTGCTCAAGTTCTGGGAACTGGTGGACGAACTCCTCAACTCGGTACTGTTCCTGCTGATCGGGCTGGAGATGATCGTCCTTGTTGCGGGCACCGATGCCCTGATCTTCGGCTTGCTCGCCATCCCGCTGTCGCTCGCCGCGCGTGCCGTGGGCATTTTCGTTTCGACCAAGACCATTCCGGCAACGCGCCTGGCCGACAAGGGGGCCGGGCGGGTCCTGTGGTGGGGCGGCCTCAGAGGCGGCATCTCCATCGCCCTCGCCCTGTCGCTGCCTGCCGGAGAGACCCGCGACCTGATCCTCGCGGCCACCTTCGCTGCTGTGCTGTTCAGCGTATTGGTCCAGCGCGCCACGCTTGGCCGCCTCATCGACAAGCTCAAGCATGACCACGCACCGGCCGTGGAAGATGCACCTGCCGGCAAGGTACCGCCACCGGCATGATTGCCTCGCACTCGCATTCACGATAAAGCGCGCGGCAAGACGCCCCGGATCAAGCGGAAGCCAGCCGATTCCGCTGCCGGGGCGACAGTTTTTGAGCGTGAAGGAATATCGCCATGGCACGTCGCCGCCAGATTTACGAAGGCAAGGCCAAGATCCTCTATGAGGGCCCCGAACCGGGCACGATCATCCAGTATTTCAAGGATGACGCCACGGCGTTCAACAACGAGAAAAAAGGCACGATCAACGGCAAGGGCGTGATCAATAATCGCATCAGCGAATATGTGTTCACGCGGCTGTCGCACATCGGCATTCCGACGCACTTCATCCGCCGCCTCAACATGCGCGAACAGCTCGTCCGTCAGGTCGAGATTATTCCCTTGGAAGTGGTGGTCCGCAACGTGGCCGCAGGCTCGCTCACGAAGCGCCTGAATATCGAAGAAGGCGAGGTGCTGCCGCACACGCTGATCGAATATTGCTACAAGGACGACAGCCTCGGCGACCCGAAGGTCTCCGAAGAGGAAATCGCCTGCTTCAACTGGTGCAGCCACGAAGAAATGCAGGACATGTCCAGCATGGCGATCCGCATCAACGATTTCCTGTCCGGGATGTTTGCCGCCATCGACATCCGCCTGGTGGATTTCAAACTGGAATTCGGCCGCATCTATGACGGCGATTTCAGCCGCGTGATCCTGGCCGACGAGATCAGCCCTGATGGCTGCCGCCTGTGGGACATCAACACCGGTGAAAAGCTCGACAAGGACCGGTTCCGCCGCGATCTTGGCGGCGAAAGCGAAGCCTATCAGGAAGTCGCCCGCCGCCTTGGACTGCTCCAGAACGAAGACAATGGCCCCGGTGAAGTGCTCGACATGAACGCCCACCGCGGGCGCCTCAGAACACCTGCGAAACCTGCCAAGAAATAAGGTTCAGGTGATGTAGCGCAATGTCATCCCGCTCGGCGCGATGGCAAATGCGCAGTCCGGCATGTGGTCGCCGTCCACCTGGACGGGTGTGACGCAGCGGTCGAATTCGACCCTGCGGCATGACCTGATTTCCGCAATGCCCAGCCGCGCAACCGGCAGACGCAGCATAACCGCCAGGCTGAGCGCCATGGTGCCCAGCCGGGTCGAACGGGTCAGGGTGATAAGCTCGACCGAATCTGCCGCCAATGCGGCCTCCGGGCTCACCTTGAACGGTCCCGCATACAGCGCAGCATGGCTGACGATCGCAGCCTCTGCTTCATATTCGAACGGCTCGCCATTCGCCAACTCGCCGCGGATCGTCATCGTGCTCCTCGGCCAATCGCGCATCTGCTGGGCCAGCGCGACGACATAGGCATAGCGCCCGATGCGCTTTTTCAGCTTGCCATCGACACGGGCCACCGCATGGCTGTCCGGTCCGATCGACAGGCATGAGACGATCGGCATATCGCCGAGGCGGTACAGGGGCGAAGGCGTCCAGCTGCCCTCCCCGCGATCCCATGCAGCCCGCAGGTCGGCTGCGAATGATCGGGGCTTTCGCCGGTAACCCAGTTCGCGAGCGACAAGGTTGATCGTGCCGGACGGTGCAACGCATAGCGCCACGTCGCCAGCCTGATCGCCCAAGGCCTGAACGGTATCACGCAGGGTTCCGTCACCGCCATGAACGCAGACGATTTGAGCAGTACCGGACAACCGGGCGCCTTCGGCAGTGGTTGGCAACAACGTCACTGAAAACCCGTGATCGACCAGCGCATTCCTCAACGCATCGAGATGCGACTGACTGAAGCTGCCGGACACAGGGTTATAAACGAGGTCGAGTGCGGTCATCGCATTCGGCTTACCGGCGAACGCCCTGTCATTCCATGAAAAAGGGGCCGGAAAGGTTTCCCCTTCCGGCCCCGATTTCTTTTCGTTTAGTGCAATCAGTAGTCGATTCGAACCGACAGACCGATCACACGCGGATCGTTCACGAACGCCGTATTGTTGTTGAAGTCGATACCGCCCTTCACATTGTCCGCATTGGTGATGTTGCGGGCAAACGCTGCAATCTCGAAGCTTCCGTCGCGCTTGGCGTAACCGACACGCAGACCGCCTTCGATCTGGTTGTCGACGACATATTCAGCGCTGTCATAAAGGAAGAAGCTCGTCTCGCCCTGGTAGGTCCAGTCGGTGTAGGCGAAGAGTTCGCCAACCGCACCCATCGGGATGGCGTAACGCGCAGTCATGTCGGCAATCCATTCCGGAGCGTTGGGGAACGGATTGCCGTCCACCAGCGCACGGTCGGTGCCACTCAGGTTCACGATCGGATCGAGCACGGTGCACTGCGCACAAATGCCGACCGCGAGGTTCTCGTCACGGATTTCGGTGTTGTTATAGCTGGCACCGGCAGTGATCAGGAAGTTCGGCGTGATCTGGAAGGCGCTGTCCAGTTCGAAGCCATAACCCCGGCCATCCGCTGCGTTGACCAGCTGCACGAGGTTACCCGCACCACCAACCGCCGAGAACTGCGGATCTTCGATGTTGTAGAAGTATGCTGCACCGTTCAGGCGAATGCGGCGATCCGCAAATTCCGACTTGAAACCGACTTCATAGCTCATGATCTTTTCGCTGGTCGCGATTGAAGGCGGTGCGAAGAACGCCACGTCACGGCCCTGGATCGTCGGAGCGCGGAAACCGCTCGCCACGCGGGCATAAACGCTGGCGTCAGCGGTTACGTCGACAAATGCCGCCACGTCCCAGCTGATACGCTCGTCAGAAACCGAACGTGCCTGAGGATCGAGCGCATCACGGACGAAGAACTCTTTCTCGTCTTCCGTGTAGCGGAGGCCGCCGGTCAGCTTGATGATGTCCGTCACCTGTGCCGAAACCTGGCCGAACAGCGCCCAGCTTTCATTGGTGTGGTTCACGGTTACCGATGGCGGGAAGTCGAAGCCGACCGTGGTCACATCGAAATCGCTGTCGAAGTAGAACCCACCGACCTGCCAATCGAGGAAGTTGCCGCCGTTGCTGGCGATGCGCACTTCCTGGGTGAACTGGTCGAGCGTGATCGAATCCTGCGTGTCCGACGGGAACGGAATGAAGCCCGGGCCCATGATCGGCAGGAAGCTGGCGCCGAAGCCGCCATCGATATCGCCGCGGCTCGAACCTTCGCTTTCAGCAAAGCTGGTGATCGAGGTGAAAGTAGCGAAATCGGCTTCGTAGTCGACCTTGCCGGTGTAGATTTCAGCCTTGTACTGGGCCTGGTTTCCAGCGCCGGCATCGTAGAACACGGTGTCACGGTCGTAGTTTTCGTTGAGGTCGTTGTTGCCCGGGCCAAGGATATTGGCGCGGAACAGCGTCGAAGTACCGTCGAGATCGCGGATCGAGTAGGAGCCGAGGATCGACAGGCGATCCGTCGGCGTGATCAGCAATTGCGCGCGGCCTGCGATGTCGGTGTATGCACCATAGGCGTCTTCTTCACCGGTAAAGCCGTTGTCGACCCAGTTGTCGCGCTGCTGCCACATGCCCGAAAGGCGCACGGATGCGAGGCCGGGAGCCAGCGGGATGGTCACACCGCCATCGATCGCGACCGAGCCGAAGCTGCCAACGCTGGCCGAACCGGTGACGGCAAATTCGTCGCCCGGCTTAACGGTGTCGATCTTCACGATACCGGCCGGCGTATTGCGGCCGAACAAGGTACCCTGAGGTCCGCGAAGAACCTCGACGCGTTCCACGTCGAAGATCGGGAAGCTCTTGAGCGTGACGTTTTCGAGGACGACGTCATCCATCACGACCGAAACCGGCTGCGAGGCAGCAAGGTCGAAATCGGTGTTGCCCAAACCGCGGATATAGAAACGCGGAGCGGCGCGGCCGTTCGAGCTTTCCACGAAGAGGCCGGGGACATGAGCGGACAATGCCGTGATGTCGGCGCCGGCATCAAAAATGCTGCGGGTGGCGTCTGCCGACAACGTGGCGGCAGAAACCGGCACGTCCTGCAGGTTTTCTTCGCGGCGGTTGGCGGTAACCACGATCATGTCGAGCTGGCCGTTACCGGCTTCTTCGGCACCGGTCATTTCGGTGTCAGAGCTATCGACATCTTCGGGTACTTCCTGAGCCATTGCCGGCTGCGCGAAAGCGAGTGCCAGCGTGCTGGCGGAAAGGAGGCGGAGAGTAAGGGAGCGGTCAACCATGAGATAATCCTTTTGGCCCTGCGTCGATTTCAAGCGCGGGTTGGTTGGATGGGAGAGGGGAATTGACCCGCGCCCTCTAGCCGATCTGTCACGAATCTCGACTCTGAAAACCCCGGAACTGCGCGGTTCTGACACAATGTTGCATTGCGGTAACATAGAGTTTCGCGGGGAATCCGGCGCAAGTCATTGTCCCCGCTGTGGATTCGCGCACCGCTTGCCCTTCGCGCTCTCTCGCGGCATAGGCGCGCAGGAATCCAAATCTCCATGCGAGCAAAGGCCAGCCCATGAAAGTCCGCGTTCTTGTCAGCCTCAAGCCCGGCGTGCTCGACCCGCAAGGTCGCGCAGTCCACCATGCCCTGGAAGGACTCGGCTTTACCGGCGTGAAAGATGCGCGGGTCGGCCGCACGATCGACCTCGACGTCGCCGATGGCACCAGCGATGAAGCGCTGACCGACATGTGCGAAAAATTGCTCGCGAACACGGTGATCGAAAACTACCGTATCGAGAAGCTCGACTGATGGCTTTCCGCGCGGCCGTCGTCACTTTTCCCGGCTCCAATTGCGACCGCGACATGGCGGTGGCGATCGAGCAGGTTTCCGGGGTTGCGCCCGAACGGGTTTGGCACGGCGATGCATCATTGCCCGACAGTCTCGACTTCATCGCCCTGCCCGGCGGTTTTTCCTATGGAGATTACCTGCGGTCCGGCGCGATGGCCGCCAATAGTCCGATCATGCGTGAAGTGGTCCGTGCCGCGGAACGCGGCGTACCGGTTCTAGGTGTGTGCAACGGCTTCCAGGTTTTGACCGAAGCGCGGCTGTTGCCCGGGGCGCTGATGCGCAATGCCCAGCAGAACTTCATCTGCCGCACCGTGAACCTCAGGGTCGAAAATGCGCAGTCGCTGTTCACCAGCGGATACGAGGCGGGCCAGGAAATCGCGATCCCGGTCGCGCACCATGATGGCAATTACTTTGCCGATGCCGAAACACTCGACCAGCTCGAAGGCGATGGCCGAGTTGCCTTCCGCTACACCGAAAACTGCAATGGGTCACAGCGCGACATCGCAGGCGTGCTCAATGCAGCCGGGAACGTGCTGGGTATGATGCCGCACCCTGAACGCGCAGTCGAACCTGCACACGGCGGGACCGACGGGCGCGCACTTTTCGAAGCCGCTATTCGCAGCCTCGCACAAGCCTGATCAGGCCGTCTGGCGTTGGTCGCGCGCGAATATCTTGCGCGCATCAGAAGCCGGCATCGGCCTGCCAAAGTGGTAGCCCTGGATCTTGGTGCAGCCGAGGCGGCGGATGAGCTCAGCCTCTTCCTCGTTTTCGACGCCCTCTGCGGTCGTGGTCATATCAAGGCTGTCGGCCATGGCGACCACGGCGCGGATGATTGCGAGACTTTCCGGACTGTTTTGTCCGGCACCCTGAACAAAAGTACGGTCGACCTTGATGGTGGTGAAATCCAGCTTGCGCAGATACCCGAGCGAAGAATAGCCGGTTCCGAAGTCATCCAGTGCAACCGAGCAGCCCAGCGCAATGCACTGTTCCAGCGCTTTGCGCACTATACCTGCATCACGCAGGAAAATGCTTTCGGTCACCTCGATCTCAAGGCGGTGGGCTGCCAAACCGCTATGCGATAGCGCGCGAACCACCGTACCTGCGAAATCGGGCTCAAGCAGCTGCTCGGGCGACACATTGACATTGACCTTAACGTGTTCGGGCCAATGCGTTGCGGCTTCGCGGCACGCTTCGTTCATGATCCACGTACCGATCGGAACGATCAACCGCGTATCTTCGGCAATCGGGATGAACTTGCCCGGGCTGACGAAACCATGTTCCTTGCTGTTCCAGCGCACTAGCGCTTCAAAGCTGACGACAGCTTCTGAATTTGCATCGACAACCGGCTGGTAGTGCAGCGTGAGTTCGTCATTCTCGAGCGCATTGCGGAGCGAGAATTCCAGCTGGCGGCTCTCTTCTGCTATCGCGTGGAGCGATGGTTCATACTCGAAATGAACCCCGCCGCCCTCGCCCTTCGCGCGATAGAGGGCCAGATCGGCATTGCGGAGGATTTCCTCCACCTTGCTGCCATCGCGCGGGCCAATCGCGGAGCCGACACTGGCACCGACATACAGCACGTGGTTTTCGACATGATACGGGGCGGACAGAGCAGCGATCACGGTCTTCGCCAGTGTGTCCACTCTGCGGCGGTCCGATGCATCGGGCAGCACAATCGCGAACTCGTCGCCGCCCAACCTTCCGCATACCTCGCCCTCGTCAAGCAGCGGCTTCAGACGAAGGGCGACCTCACCGAGCATCTTGTCGCCAACGAGATGGCCGAGAGAGTCGTTCACCGATTTGAAGCGGTCGAGATCGATCATCAGGAAGGCGCAGCGCGAGCGCCACTTCGCCGCATACTCAAGCGCATTGCCGAGCGCTTCATTAAGCATCAGCCGGTTCGGCAACTGCGTGAGAGTGTCGTAGCGTGCAAGATGAGCGATTTTTTCGCTGCTTTCGTGCCGTACGGTCACGTCGGACCCGACCCCGCGAAATCCCTTCCACGCTCCATTTTCATCCAGAATCGGGGTGCCCGACAACTCCCAATAGCGCACCTCGCCATTGATGCTGGCTCTGACTGTGAGGTTTGAGAAACTCTCACGCTGTTTCAGCTTCTCGGCCAGTTCATGCATGCTTGCCGGAAATTTGCCAGTCTTCCAGCCGTCGCCTGAGATGAGCTGAAGAAAGGATGCGCCCTCGATTTCGGAGGTTTCCCGGCCCATCGCGTAGGCCAGACGGGGGCTCACGCCGCGCAACTTGCGATTGGTATCAATCTGCCACAGCCAGTCCGCCCCGCCTTCCTCGAATTCACGCAGCAGCATCGAAACGACTTCACTCTTTTCCTGCATCGCCAGCTCGGAAATCCGCGCGCCCACGCGCATCCTTGCCATCTCGAAAGTGCCAAGAGAGCCGAAGACGATGGTCAAGGCGATCAGCGAAGCGAGCATCGTCGAGCCGTTCAGCAAGGACACGAGCAGTGGACCGACTGACGCAGCGAGAAGAAATGCAATAGTACTTAGTGGAACCGAATACCGGCTGCTGGTCGTGCAGACCACGAGCAGGCAGAACACGATCCATATGCTCGCGATGTGCTCCTTCGCGCCGAGCGCTGCCAAGGCCACCACCCCAAGCGACCAGACGGCCCCCTTGGTGGCAGAAGTCATTGCGTGGGCGCGCACATCGTCCGCCCCGAACCGCGAGATCTCCGCTTGGCGCAACCTGATATCCAGCGTGAAGGCATGGGCCACCGAAAGCGCAAGCGCGCAGCCCCATGCTACGAGGATCAACGGAGTGACAGAAGAAAAGCTGAGCACTGCGACCAGCATGAAAGCTACGGTATGGAGCACTGCCCGCACACCCGCTCGCTTCGATACCAGCGAATACTGGTGACCATGGACGCGCGACCAGTCGACGCCTTCGACGCTCGCCAGGCCCAATACCTGGCGCGCGGTCAGCGTTTCCGCATCCACATTGAGATTGTTTGTCGTTTGGCTCACCCAGACACGATTAACCGGCAAAGGTTATTCACGCGTAAACTGCGAGCATCATTTCAAAAATAAAATGTAACGGGCTCTTCCGGTAGAGAACCTTGAATTATCGGCGGAATTTTTCCGGCCAATCATCAGCCGCGATGGTGAACCGCAGTCCTTAAATCAGCGATAACCACAAGCCCCGATCATTCGACAGTAACGGACTTCGCCAAGTTGCGCGGCTGATCGACATCAGTGCCTTTCACGCACGCCACATGGTAAGCGAGCAGCTGGACCGGAACGGCGTAAACCAGCGGTGCGATCAGCGGATGGACCTTGGGCATTTCGATAGTGGCCATGCAGCCTTCACCTGCCTCCTCAAGTCCCTTGGCATCCGAAATGAGCACAATCTGGCCGCCGCGCGCGCGCACCTCTTCCATGTTTGAAACGGTCTTCTCGAACAGTGGTCCGGACGGCGCCAGGACAATGACAGGCACGTCATCGTCGATCAGTGCGATCGGGCCATGCTTCATCTCGCCGCTGGCATAGCCTTCTGCATGGATATAGCTGATTTCCTTGAGCTTCAGCGCTCCTTCCAGTGCCATCGGGTAATCGGGTCCGCGGCCCAGATAGAGAACATCGCGCGCCGGTGCGATCAGGTGCGCCATCGAAGCAATATCGTCGTCATGATCCAGGGCTGCGTTGAGACAGGCAGGCGCTTCGAGCAGGTGCCCGACGACCTCTTGCTCTTCTTCGCGGCTCATCAAGCCCTTGGTGACCGCCATATGGGCCGCCAGCGCTGCCAGAACCGCTAGTTGGCAGGTGAACGCCTTGGTCGACGCGACGCCAATTTCGGGTCCGGCGTGGGTCGGCAGCAGCAAATCTGCTTCGCGGGCCATCGAGCTGGTTGGCACATTTACCACGGCAGCAATGGTCTGGCCCTGCTCCTTGCAGTGCCGAAGCGCGGCCAGCGTGTCGGCCGTCTCCCCGCTTTGCGAGATGAACAGCGAAAGGCCGCCATCCTCCAGCACCGGATCACGGTAACGAAATTCGCTCGCCACATCGATATCGACCGGGACCCGGGCAAACTGTTCGAACCAGTATTTGGCGACCATCCCGGCATAGTACGAGGTACCGCAGGCAACGATGGTAACTCGGCGAATGCTGGAAATGTCGAAATCGAACTGAGGCAAGGCAACCGAATTGTCCGACTGACGCAGGTATGATCCCAGGGTCTGCGCTACGACAGTGGGCTGTTCGAAAATCTCTTTCTGCATGAAATGGCGATAATTGCCCTTTTCTACAGCAGCCGCAGAAGCTCCGGACGGACGTACTTCACGCTCGACGATTTCGCCTTCCTCGTCGTGGATTTCAGCGCCTTCACGGGTAACGACAACCCAATCGCCCTCTTCCAGATAAGTGATCTGCTGGGTCAGCGGAGCAAGCGCCAGCGCATCGGAGCCGATATAGGTTTCTCCGTCGCCGTAGCCGACGACCAGCGGCGAACCGCGCCGCGCACCAATCAGCATATCGGGATAATCGCGAAACGCGATTGCCAGCGCAAACGCACCGCGCAGGCGGGGAAGCACATTGGCGACAGCTTCACGCGGAGTTTCTCCGTCTTCGACCCTGCGCGAGATCAGGTGGGCAACCACTTCGCTGTCGGTGTCGCTTTCCAGCTTGCGGCCGTCGGCTGTCAGTTCGGCCTTGAGTTCCTTGAAATTCTCGATGATCCCATTGTGCACCAAGGCGACCTGATCGGTGGCATGAGGATGCGCATTCTTGGCCGTCGGTGCGCCGTGCGTTGCCCATCGCGTGTGTGCGATCCCGACATCGCCGGGCGCATCATTGCCTTCCAGCACGGCTACCAGATTGGCGAGCTTGCCTTCTGCCCGCCGGCGCACGAGCGCGCCATCGTTGATCGTGCAAATCCCGGCACTGTCATAACCGCGATATTCCATGCGCTTGAGACCATCGACCAGCCGGTCTGCCACTGGCTGATTGCCGACGATCCCGATAATTCCGCACATAGATTTCGCTCCGGTGTTAAAACGCGATGAGGCTCACTTAGCGGTTATTGCCCAAGGTTCAATTAGGCGTTTGAACGGGAGCGCGCGGGGTGCTCCACCAAAGCAGCAAGCCCGCACCAATTATGATCGACGCTCCGACCAAAGTGAGCAGGTCGGGCACATCGTCGAACCACCACCAGCCCATGAATGTCGCGATCAGCATCTGGACATAGGTTGTCGGGGCAATGGTGGCGGCCCCTGCGCGCTGCGTTCCCATGTAGGCGAGCCAGTGAGCCGTGCTGGCCGTGATAGCGACCACAATGCAGCGGGCAACAATGGTCCAGTCAGGCATGTCCACCTGCAAAGCCTCTAAACCTGAAAAATGTCCGGTGAGCGCCGCGATCAGCAGGACCGGCATCGCCCCGACCTGGATGAACACCTGCATCGACAGGGCAGTTCCCTGCCCCGCGCTCGCCCGATTGGCGATGACCATCAATGCGAAGAACAGCGCAGAGCCAAGTGGCAGCAAGGCGACCAATCCCAGCTCGGCCAGATTGGGCCGCAGGACCAGCGCCACACCGATCAGGGCCGCAAAAGATGCCGCCCAGACGGCCGGACGCACTTTCTCGCCAAGCAAAGGCCCAGACAGCAGAGCAACGATCACGGGCGACACAAACGCCAGCGCCATTGCGGTGGCCAGTGGCATGACGAATATGGCAGAAAAGAACATCAGGGAGGCCGCAGCCAGGCAAATACCGCGCGCAAGCTGCAGCTTCGGGTTTGTTGGGCTAAATGCCGGTGCCCCCTCGCTCATCGCCAACAGTGCCGAAAGGCCAACCGCCCCGATAGCAAACCGCAGTGTCGCGACGGCCAATGGCGACCATTCCCCGGCCATCGTCTTGATGACCGCATCGCCAACACTCAGCAGCGCGAACCCACACAGGGCGAACAATATGCCGCTACGTTCGCTCTGCTGCATGCTGGAAATATCCGATAATTGGTGAAAGCACGCGCGCTAGACCGCTCGCCTCCACTTGGCCAGCACCGCGCGTTCTTTACCGTCTGTTTACCAAACTTCTTCAAGGGTGAACCAAGTCAGAGACAAGGTGTTTGGGGGTTCTTAATGTCGCATGCGGTCCAGAATACGGTATTCGCCGTTTCATCAGAAGATGAATGCCCCGATGTGACCGTGGTTATGCCGTGCCTCAACGAGGTAGATTCCCTGCCTCATTGCATCGGCAATGCGCTCGATGCCCTCGCCCGGATCAGAAGTGATCTTGGCCTTTCGGGCGAGATCGTCATTGCAGACAATGGATCGACCGACGGAAGCCAGGCGCTGGCAACCGAGCTTGGCGCGCGCGTCGTACCGGTTGCCGACAAGGGTTATGGCGCTGCCCTGATCGGCGGCTGCCGCGGAGCGTGGGGCCGCTACATCGTGATGGGCGATTGCGACGGAAGCTACAATTTTACCGAGGGCGTGGCGATGATTGCCGAGCTCGAGAAAGGCCACGACGTCTGCATGGGCAACCGCTTTCGCGGCGGCATCGCGTCAGGCGCCATGCCGTGGAAGAACCGCTATATCGGCAACCCTGCCTTGAGCGGCATCCTCAACCTGTTTTTCCGCACCGGGATGGGCGATGCTCATTGCGGACTGCGCGCCATTACCAAGGACGCGTTCGACCGCCTGAAGTTGACCGGCACAGGCATGGAATTTGCGAGCGAAATGGTCATCAAGGCCTCGCTTCTCAAACTCGACATGGTTGAAGTTCCAGCCACGCTCAGCCCCGACCTGCGCGACCGCGAACCCCATTTGCGCCCGTGGCGAGATGGCTGGCGGCACCTGCGCTACCTGTTCATGCTGAGCCCGACCTGGGTGTTCGGAATTCCGGGGCTGGCAGCCCTTGGAACCGGCCTGTTTATCCTGGTCGCCGCAGCTCTTCATGCATTGGGCGTCTTGCCGTGGATCCCCTTTGGCGAGAGCTTTATCGCCATCGGCGCCATGTTGACGCTCGTGGGGCACATTGCCACGATCATGGCCGCTGCATCGCACCTTTACGGCGTTCGGCAAGGTTTTCGCAAACCGCGGCCCTGGCTGGAAGGCAATCGTTTCGCGACGCTCGAAGCTTGCGCGATTGCAGGCATCTGCATGATCCTTGGCTCGATCTGCAGCCTGATCGCCGTTGGCTTCTATTGGGAAGCGTCTAGTTTTTCAGCCCTGCCCTCGATCCTGCCAGTGACGCTGGCTGCCTTGTTGGGCGCGATGGGGCTGCAGACCCTGCTGGCAGGGTTCCTGTTTGCCATCCTCGGCGGCAACGAGGCACAATTCTACCCTTCGCTTAGCAAAGAGTGATCTGCAGGTAGGCCATGACCGCCAAGCTCGACTTTATTTACATCGGTACGCCCAAGGCTGGTTCGACCTGGCTATTCGAAGCCTTGAGGCACCATCCGGACGTTCAGCTCTTTCCGGGAAAAGCATCCAAGTTCTTCGAAACTGAGACGCCGCGCCCGATTGCCGAATACGATCAGCAGCTGAACCGCTTCGAAGGATCGGGCAAAATCGGCGAGATATCGCACGATGCCTATCTCTATCCGCACAATGCAGCCCTGCTGCGCGAACATAATCCCGACTTGAAGATTCTCGTCTGCCTGCGCGAGCCGGGTGATTTTGCGCGCTCCCTGATCCTTTGGCTGCACGCCCATACACGCGATTACGGTGATTGTGCGCAAGACATGCTGAAACACCCCAAGATACGGTCCTGGATGAATTATGCGGCGGGATTGCAGCCATTCTTCGCCGAGTTTCCTGCAGACCAGATCAAAGTGCTGTTTTTCGAGGACTTCAAGGCAAACCCGGCAAAGTTCTACCGCGACGTGTGCGACCATGTCGGCATCAGCCATGAATGGCAGCCCGCCAGCCTGCAAGAGGTCGTGAACCCTGCGCGCGCACCCCGTTTCGACCTGCTTACACAGATCGTGTTCAAGATCGGTGTAGTCACGCGGCTCCTTGGTTTCGGCGGCATCGTCGAAGCGGCGAAACGCTGGAAACTTCTCGAGAAACTGCTCTACGCTCCGAGCAAGGCTGTCGAGATCGGCCAGCATGAGGCAGCACGGATTGAACGTGCTCTCGCCCGCAATTCTTACGATCAGTTGGAGCGGACCATCGGTGTCGACGTACCCGCAGCCTGGCGCGAGAATTGACGCCATGAGATCGCCTCCTCGACATTTCCTGATCGCTACGCTGCTTGGTTTCGCAGCTGCGTTGATTGTCGCCCTTTTCATTGTCACCGGCATTACCCTTGCCGATGTTTTCGCGATCATTGGCAGGACGCCGATCGAGGTACTCATCGGGGTGATTTTGCTCACGCTCTGCAATCAGTTGATCAGCGTTTTTCGCTGGCGTCTACTGAGCGGATGGTTCGACCCTGCAACTGCGCCGCCCGGGTGGCTGGCCGCGACAAGATCGACGTTGAGGGGCTCGTTCGTTGGGCAATTCGTCCCGCTCCAACTGGCCATGCCATTGGCGCGGTGGGCCAGTCACCGGGAAGCGGCAAGCGTGAATGCCACGCTTTACGAGCAATTGTTCGACTTCATTCTGCTCGGAACTGCCGCGCTGGCCGCCATGGCGCTGCTCTATTTCAAAGTGGACATGTCCCTGGCTATTATAGGTTTCGCGGCAGCGGTGGCAGTCACCGTTTTGACCATCCCCGCGATGCTTCAGGTCACAGCGCGCCTGGGCGCGATTTTCGTTTCCAATCAAAAAACCTCGGACATCCGCGCCAACCAGGCAGTGGCCATTCTCACACGCGCCTCTCACCTTCCCATGACCGAGCTGTTCATCCTGGCTGCGCTCTCGGCGCTCCGGCTGATCGTGCTGAGCGTAAGGACCGTCATCGTAATCGCGATCGGAGCGAGTACTGCCAGCCTTGCGATGGTCGCCATTGGATATCCGATCGTTGGCCTCGCTCTTGGCGTGCCCTTCTTGCCAGCGGGCCTGGGTGTGGCCGACTGGTCGATTGCCGGCCTGGTAATGATCGCCGGAGGCTCAGTAACTGCCGGTGCAGCAGCCGCAGTGGCGATACGCGTACTCAACATTGCCGCCCTAGGCCTGCTACTGGCGTGCGCTGAACTTTTGCCAATGCAGAAGATCGCGATCACCGGCGACTCCGCGCCGACCGGATAGGCCGTTCAGCTTTTTCCTTTGCCAACCAGCAAGAGGTTGCTGGGCCAACCGAGAAGGCTGACGCTCTTTACAGCAACGTCAAATTGCCGCGTGACATTCGCGTGCCTTGCCGCTGCCATTAGCGACGATCTGGACATGAGGTTGAGGTTGGATTCCTGTGCAAAAAACTCCCTGCCGGTCGCCCTCATAACCGCTCTGAATGTGCGCGGCGGCAGCCAATGGACGAGCGGCACCACCGTATGAAATTCCACCGGAAACCACCGATTGGGTGTGGTCACGAAGAACCCCTTGCGCGCAACTCTTGCACATTCGGACACCATTCGGGCCTGCGAAGATGCATCGCCGACATGCTCGATTACCGCTGAACTGTGCACGTAGTCGAATGACTTGTCGTCAAATGGCAGATCGAGGGCGTTCGCATTTACAAATTTCAGTCCGGGAAACTCGGTCTCGAGAAAGCTCGCATCGTCCAGCCCGGCTGCCGTGATGCAGGCCTTGTGGGGATACCATTTTTCGAAATAGTTCGAGCTTGGATAACTCTGTTCGGAGGTCACCCCGATATCGAGGATCGTGTCTGCCTCGCCCGGCGCCAATTCATCAAGAAAGCGCTCGAACATATTGCGCCGCTGGTAGCCGGCGAGCTTGACCGCAAGGCTGTCTGCTGAGGCGACATTGTACTGCTCGTTGGGTCTGATAGCCATCAGAACGCGCCTCTCGTCTTTTGTGCAGGGGAACACCCGCTACCCCCTGGATTGGAGGCATCGCGAGTGGCAATCGTTGGCAGCCCCGCCGCTGCTGCTTCCTCGGGGCCGAATACAGCTACTGAATAGCGTGAGCATAGCTCGGCGATTTGGCTTTCGGTCAAAAGCTCTTTCGTCATCCGCACCGGTCCTTCGCGGCCTTGCGGAATGTTTCGCACCAGATCGACCGAAAACAGGTGGTCGGGCGCATCCACGATCACGATGTCGCTATCGAGCGCCTCGATCTTCTGGTCGGCCACCGCCCAAGGCTCCACAAACGCGTGGGCCTGCACAAATCGGAGCGGGACGAGGGCCAGCGACACAGCGCAGCACAAAACGAACACTGCACGCGCCGGGGCCTTTTCTGACAGACCAAGCCTATACCATGCAAGGCAGGCGAGGAGCGTCATGTTGCCGAGGACGTGGTGGAGATAGCGGTAACCCCAGCCATGCCCCTGATAAGGGATGACAATCGCCATGAATGCGAGCGTGGCCAGACTGCTCAGGACTGCAGCGCGCCAGAACCCCGCCAGTTTCCAAGCGACGGGAATAGCCGCAACGAACAGGGGTAGCAGCAGGGGGTTCTGCCACATCTGGAACCGGACGAGATTCATGCCCATCATGCCAACGGCGGAAATGTCATTGCGCGTCAAAAGCATGAAGATCTTGTCGGCGAGCGAAGCAGAACCTGCCCCGCGTGCGGCCGGTGGCAGTGTACCGAGGATATCGTAGGACAAACCGTCCCACATGCTCCAGAAAATGACTGCCCCTGCAATAACGAAGCCCTGCCAGATCGCAGTGGAGCGGCGGCCCTGCAGGAACAGCTCGAGGACGAAGAAGCCTGCGAACACCGGGAAAAATGCAAACTGGTGAAGCCCCACCGCCAGGAAAGCCATTATTCCGGCGGCGATCTGCCATCGGAAACCGCGCATGTGCACCAGTACCAGCCAGGCAAGATTGAAGAACAGATGCCCAGACATCGAGTAGGTTGTCATGCCGGTAATGATCCATTGTGCGGACGTCGCCGCGAGAATCAGGCATACGATGGGTGCAGCTTTCGCATCGGGCAGTTGCTGCCTGACGACCAGGACCATCATCACCATGGCTCCGGCTGCGAAGATCGGGCTGGCAAATGGGCCCAGTAACCCTTGGAATAGCGCATTCACTGGCAAATAGGTCGATGCCCAGAAAGCGCTGTCGCCGCTGATGCGGGTGAAGATCGGCTGCATCGCAGCGGCATATTCCTGAAACTGTGCGGGGATTTCGGCCATCGGCTTGCCGGATATCAACGCGTAACCATCCGCCCTCGCCCAATATTCATCCATGGAAAGCGGATAGGTGCCCAGGATGCTGAATGCCCCGGCCAGCGCAGCAATGAAAACGAAACCCACCGGAACCCACGATGGCAGACAGGTAATGCGCTCATAAAAGCGGTTGAGGGTCGTGAGGAGCCCCTTGGGTGGACTGACGAGGCGTGCAAGCAACAGTAGCGCCATCAGCGCAATGATGACGGGGAGATCCTGGCTGCGGAAAAATTCCATCGGCAGGTAGGAGACGTTGCCCGCCAGCACGCTTGTCGTGGCCAGGCCGGAGAATATCAGCAGGATCACGGAAAAGAGCGACCCGATGCGCGAAATATCCGCTGCACGCTCCATAGCTGCGATCCCCCTAAAGTCCTGAAACCCGCAGTTTGCCTAGGTTCACCGGTCCTCCCAAGCAAGTCGTAACGCAACGTTATCAGCGTTTGAAATTAGGAAAAAATCAAGGTTTCCAAATTATTCACCACAACTGCAAAGGCGTGATTTGCCACACATATGGCAGATCCCGCAGTCACTGAGGTAATACAGCCGGGGGTTTGGCATGAGTGCATTCGGACGGAAGAACGGCATCGCCGGAGGGGGAGCGGGAGCTCGTCCCAAATTCGGCGTTGCACGTCCCATGAAGGGTGGCGGCGGTGCTGCCGGTTCCGATGCCGACAGGGACGAGGGCGGCGAGCAGTTTCCGCCCCTTCCCGACGAAGGTGCCCCGGCCCCGGGTTCTGGCGGCAATCCAGCCAATGACGAGGCGATGGCGCGCCTTTCGGAGCGCATGAATGCAACACATTCATCGGATAGCGAAGTCGGCGGGTTCGAAGCCAGCGTCCACAAGATCAAGGAACAGGTCCTCCCCCGCCTGCTCGAACGCGTCGATCCGGAAGCCGCAGCTACCCTGAGCAAGGATGAGCTGTCGGAGGAATTCCGTCCGATCATCATGGAAGTGCTGGCCGAACTGAAGGTCACGCTGAATCGCCGCGAACAGTTCGCACTCGAAAAGGTCCTGGTCGACGAATTGCTCGGCTTTGGTCCGCTCGAGGAACTGCTCAATGATCCGGACGTGACCGACATCATGGTCAATGGTCCGGACCAGACCTACATCGAAAAAGGCGGCAAGCTGATCATTGCCCCGATCCGGTTCCGCGACGAACAGCACCTTTTCCAGATCGCCCAGCGTATCGTGAACCAGGTTGGCCGCCGCGTCGACCAGACCACGCCGCTTGCCGATGCCCGCTTGAAAGACGGCAGCCGTGTGAACGTGATCGTTCCGCCGCTTTCACTGCGCGGTACCGCGATCTCAATTCGTAAGTTCTCCGAGAAGCCCATCACTCTCGATATGCTCCAGGGTTTCGGCTCGATGAGCGAGAAGATGTGCACCGCCCTCAAGATTGCGGGCGCCTGCCGGATGAACGTCGTTATTTCTGGCGGTACGGGTTCCGGTAAAACGACCATGCTCAACGCCCTGTCGAAAATGATCGATCCGGGCGAGCGCGTTCTCACCATCGAGGATGCGGCCGAACTTCGTCTGCAACAGCCGCACTGGCTGCCACTGGAAACGCGTCCGCCGAACCTTGAAGGCCAGGGCGCCATCACCATCGGCGATCTCGTGAAGAACGCCCTGCGTATGCGTCCCGACCGCATCATCTTGGGCGAAATTCGTGGCGCGGAATGTTTCGACCTTCTCGCTGCCATGAACACGGGCCACGATGGTTCGATGTGTACGCTTCACGCAAACAGCCCGCGCGAATGCCTTGGCCGTATGGAAAACATGATCCTGATGGGTGACATCAAGATTCCCAAGGAGGCTATCAGCCGCCAGATTGCGGAATCGGTCGATCTGATCGTTCAGGTGAAACGTTTGCGCGACGGTTCTCGCCGAACGACAAACATCACCGAAGTGATCGGGATGGAAGGCGACGTCATCGTTACCCAGGAACTCTTCAAGTTCGAGTATCTGGACGAGAGCGAAGACGGCAAGATTCTTGGCGAATTCCGTTCCAGCGGCCTGCGTCCCTACACGCTTGAAAAGGCCCGCCAGTTCGGGTTCGATCAGGCGTACCTGGAAGCTTGCCTCTGAGGTCCCTCGCTATCCCCGCAAAACACCGGGGATGGCGACCACCAGCAAGGCACCGCCGAGCACGGCGAACGTCAGGAAAATGCCGGTCCACGGCATCCAGCCGACATTGTCGATGCGGGTTCTTTTCGCGCGCCTGCGCTCCATGGCCAAGGCAGCGACTGCAACCACTATGCTGGCAGCGCCCCACATAGCCACGATGTCGGCTTCGCTCGCAAAGGTCAGGAAGGCTATCATCGCGCGCATATGGGAAACGGTTTGGCGAACGCCAAGGTTTGGATGGGAACCAGCTCTTACTTTGATAGTTTTGCCGCCTAGAAGCTCAATTTTTCAGAGCCTTTCGGGAAGGATGATAAACATGATCAAGAAACTGATCCTCGCACTGGGCATCACCACGATGTCGCTGACGGCTGCGGCTTGCAACACCGTTCGCGGCGTGAGCGACGACCTTGAATCTGCTGCAAACGCAGTCGACGACGAAACCTGAGCCTTCGTGACGGCTTGAAAACAAAGGGCTCGCCAAAAGGCGGGCCCTTTGTCTTTTGCGCACCTACCGACGGCGGTAGACGAGCGTAAGGTTGTTTGCCGGCATCTCGTAGCGAGCCGTCCGTCGCAGCCCGTGGCCCTTCGCCAGCTCATCGACGAATTCCAGCTGCCTCAGACCCCATTCCGGATTGCGCTGTTTCAGGCTTGCATCGAAAGCCAGGTTAGAAGGTGCAGGGTCCACCCCAGCCTCAAGATATGGACCGTAAAGGATTAGCGGCCCGCCCTGTTCAAGAACGGTCTCGGAACCCGCAAAGAGACCTTCGGTCGCGCAAATCGGACTGATATGCACCATGTTGACGCACAGTATCGCGTCAGCGCGTTTGATCGGCCATTCCGCTTCACTCGCATCCAGCGCCAGCGATGGGCGGATATTGATGAGCCCGGCTTCCTCGGCCCAGGCATCGATCGATGACAGCGCTTCGGTATCCAGATCGGTCGGCTGCCAATTCAACGCGGGAAAGCGCCTTGCCATGAACACCGCATGCTCACCTGATCCGCTGGCGATTTCGAGCACAGTGCCGCCGCCGGGCAGTTCGCGTTGCAGCACGTCTGCGAGCGGCGATGAATTGCGCGCAGTTGCCGGAGCGTGACGCTTCATGGCGCTGGCCTCAATTGACCTGCCGTTCGCGTCCTTCCCAGTAGGGCGCCCGCAAGTCCTTGCGAAGGATCTTGCCGCTGGCGTTGCGCGGCATGACGTCGATCACGTCCACGCTTTTCGGGACCTTGAATTTTGCCAAGCGCTCGCTCGTCCAGGCGATGATCTGGTCTGGATCAATATCGGCACCGGGCTTGGGCACGATGCAGGCTTTCACCGCCTCGCCCCAGCGTTCGTCGGGAACACCGATTACCGCTACCTCGCCGACACTGGGATGGCCATAGATCGCGCTTTCCACCTGCGCCGGATAGACGTTTTCGCCGCCCGTGATGATCATGTCCTTGATCCTGTCCTGGATGAACACATAGCCGTCATCATCCATGTATGCTGCATCGCCGGTGTGCATCCAGCCATCTCTCAGCGAACTTTCGGTCGCGTCCGGCAAGTTCCAGTAACAGGCCATGTTTGACGGGCTTTTGCAGACCAGCTCGCCCACTTCGCCGCGCGGCAGTTCCTCACCATCTTCGCCGATGATTTTCAGCTCGGCACCGGGAACAGCCTTGCCGGCCGATTTCATCCGCTCATTCCCCTCGAGCGAGTGGTCTTCCGGCGGCAGCGCGGCGATCGTGCCCGTGGTTTCGGTCATCCCGTAACATTGCAGAAAACCTGCATCGGGGATCGTCCTCACCGCTTCGCGAAGCAGTTCGAGGGGGATCGGGGCTGCGCCATACAGCACGTATTTGACCGCCGACATATCGGTGTCTTTGGCACGCGGGTGCTGGACGACCATTTGCAGCGCGGCAGGAACGATGAACAAGCGTGTTATGCCTTGCTCGAACGCGTCGAGTACGCCGTCGGGCGTAAACTCTGCCTGCACGATCGAGCGGATGCCCGCTCCCATTGCCATGATGCCCAGTCCAGTCCCGCCAATATGCGCGCATGGCATGCACACGAGGATCGCTTCTTCCTCGTCGAACACTGACCAGGGCTGTTGCTCTACCTCGCTGGGCACGCGCAGTGAAAACAAATTGGCGTTCGTCAGGACCGCACCCTTGGGATTGCCAGTGGTGCCCGAGGTATAAAGCTGGAGGACAGCGTCGTGGGGCCCGGCAGCTTCGAAGCCATCCGCCGGTGCCTGCTCGATCGCAGCCAGTGCTTCCGATTGACCCATGACCCGGGGCGGCGCGTCGAGCTGAGAGCATGACTTGCTGGCAAGTTCTCCGAAGCCTTCTCCGGTGAAAAGGATCTTCGCGCCGGTGTCTTGCAAGATGTATGCGATTTCGGGCGCAGCGAGCCGCCAGCCGATAGGAACAGTCACCACGCCTACTCGCGCGGCAGAATAGAACAGTTCGAAATAGTGGCGGGCGTTCTTGCCGAGCCAAGCGATGCGGTCACCCTTGAGGGCACCATTTGCCTTCAACATGGCGATAATCTGGCGGCTGCGCTGGTCTAGCTGGCCGAAGGTGAGCGCGTCATCGCCCTCTTCCAAGGCAACATTGTCGCCGCGTTCCTGCGCCCAGTGGCGGATGAACTGATCGAATGTCAGCTTGGGCGCGCTCGCTTGGTCCATATTGGCTCTCCTCTGCCGCGCATCATGCCACGCGTATGATGGAGAGCAAGCTCCCTATGTCCAGCGGCCAGCTTCACGAGCGCGTTTCTCGCGCACCAGCAACCAGACGGCCAAGCCCAGGGGACCTGCAAGGAATGTGGCCAGCAGGATTGGCACCTGCAGCAAGCGGGAGAACCCCTTGGCGTCAGCATCGCGCGCAATCCAGAGGCCGACGAACAGGTCGAACGCGAGATAATGGATCCATCCTATCGTCACACCTGCATCGCTGGCAAAGATCGCCCGAATGCCCTCGATAGTGGTGAAATTCGCGCCGCCTTCAGATCCTGAAGGGATCAGGCCGCCGAGAACGCTCAGCAGCAAAACGGCATAAGTCAGGCTGAGAAGCCCTACCCCGATATAGAGTATCGCCGCGAGCAAAGCGGGTTTGCGCGGCAATACAATCAGGCACAGCCACATGACCATGGCGAGTGCATTTGCGACGCTGAAAAGCGTGTCCCACATTTCTATTCCTCCACCAGCAATGGCAGCCGCTTCGATGCCCGAATTATACCGTCATTGTCGTGGACGAACCGCCCCCTCGCGGCGCTTTTGGCCAGTGCCAAGGCGGCCTGCGCAACGGTTTCAGCCTTGATGGCGCGATATTGGCGATACTTGCCGTGCATCAGCATATTGGCGAGCGGCGCTGCGGCAATACCCAGGCGTTCCGCCGTGCGCCGATCATTTTCGCGTTTGCCGCGCAGTAGTCCAGGACGCAGGATGTCGAGCCGGTCGAACCGAATCTTGGTGAGCTCACGCTCAGTCTCACCCTTCACGCGCAGGTAGAAGGTTTTCGACATCGGGTCGGCCCCGGCCGAGCTGACCACGACAAAGCGGTCGACACCGTGTTCTTTCGCCGCGCGCGCGGTTTGCAACACGAGGTCTTGATCCACGGCGCGGAAAGCCGCCTCATCCTCGCCAGCTTTCTTCCACGTCGTGCCGAGCGCACAAATCACCGCCTTGGGCCGCATTGCTTCAAGCACCTCGCCCCATTTGTCGGGTTCCGCAACGAAGAGCTCCATCCGGATGCCCTTGGGCAGTTGGGCTTCGCGCCGGGCGATGGCGGACAGGCGCACGTCCTCGCGGCCAATGCACTCGGCCATCACCTTGCCGCCAATCAGTCCGGTGGCACCAATCAGGCAGATGCGCGTCGCGTCGTCAGACATTGGATAACCCCTGCGGTGCCCGACCAAAGATCTGCGTGCATTGATCGATGGCAAAGCGATCCGTCATTCCGGCGATAAAATCGGCGATATGGCGGCTCTTGCCCGGCTCATCGGAAGGAAGACGGTCCAGCCAGTCGTCCGGCATGGTGGTGGGGTCCTGCTGATAAGCTACGAAGAGCCGCGCGATCACATCCCGCGCACGCTCTGCAGTCTGGATCTGTTCGGGATGGTAGTACAGCCGCTGATACATGAACTTCTTCAACGCCCGCTCCTGATCTGCCAATTCGGGCGAAAACCCGGCCAGTTGCTTGCCCGCTTCACGCACTTCATCAGCACTGGAGAGCCCTCTCGCCTGTTCCCGCGTGTGCTCGAGCACGTCGTTTACCATCAATCCTATCTGCGAACGCACAAGTTCACGCAGGCGCAAATCGAGTGATGCGTGCGGGAAACGTTTCTCGACGCGGCGATACTGATCGGCGAGGAAGTCGACCTCCATCAGATCGTCGAGTGACAGGAAGCCGGCGCGCAGGCCGTCGTCGATGTCGTGATTGTCGTAAGCGATATCGTCAGCCACTGCGGCGACCTGCGCTTCCAGTGAAGGCCACTGACCCAGCTCGAGCGGGTAGGCCTTGTCGATGTCCGCCAGCGCCCAGTTCGGCGCGTGGATCGGGCCGTTATGCTTGGCGAAACCTTCCAGCGTTTCCCAGGTCAGGTTGAGACCCGGGTGGTCGGGATAATTGCACTCGAGCCGGGCAAGCATGCGAATGCCTTGCGCATTATGATCGTAGCCCCCGGCCTGGACCATCGCCTCTTCCAGCGCCTTTTCCCCGGCGTGACCGAAAGGCGGATGGCCGATGTCGTGAGCCAGGCAGAGCGCTTCTGTCAGGTCCTCATCAAGACCAAGTTCGCGTGCAATCACGCGGCCAATCTGTGCCACTTCGATGCTGTGCGTCAGCCGCGTGCGGTAGTGATCGCCGTCCGGTGCAACGAACACCTGCGTCTTCGATCGCAGGCGCCTAAACGCAATCGAGTGAATGATCCGGTCGCGGTCACGCTGGAATTCGCTGCGCGGACCACGCGCACCTTTTCGGTCTTCGGAAAACTCCCGTCCGCGCGAAGCGGCAGGATCAGCGGCGTAAGGGGCTCTTTGCATGCAGCCGCAAGGCTTAGGTCAGCCGATTCCTCGCGACAACGTGAACGAAATGGGAACGTCGCCGCTTATCGGCGAAAAGCAGGTCAGAGCGCGATAAAACACGCTGAACGGCCTCAGGCTTCTCCCATGATCCATTTGGCTGCGTCGCGGCAGTGAATGGCCGTGGAATCGAAAACAGGCAGCACATTTGCGTCCGTGTCGACCACCAGTTCCAGTTCCGTGCACGCCAGCACAATCGCCTTGGCGCCTTCCTTGTCCTTGTTGGTGATGATGGTCTTGAGGGCACGTTCGGCAGACCGGGTCACACGGCCCAGCATGAGCTCTTTGTAAATAATGCCATCGACCAGTTCGACATCGTTCGGATCGGGAGGAAGGAGATCAACTCCGTGAGCCACCAACCGCTGACGATAGAAGCTTTCGGTCATGATGTAGCGCGTGCCCAGAACCGCTGCGCTCTCGCATCCGGCTTCTTTCATTGCCGCGCCCACGCTGTCGGCAATGTGGAGCACGGGGATCGAGATACCCTCGACCACGCGGTCGTAGACCTTGTGCATGGTATTGGCGGCGATGATAATGCCTTCTGCGCCGGCAGATTCGAGCCTGCGCGCACTTTCAAGGATAAGGGATGCCACCTGATCCCAGTCATCAGCCTGCTTGGCTTTGGCGATCAGCGAATAATCCAGGCTTTCGATCAGCATCGGCGCACTGGCCAAGAAATTCGAACTGCGTTGGATTTCCTTGTTGATACGCTCGTAATACGCGCGGGTAGAGATCCAGCTCATGCCCCCGATGAGACCCAGTTTGCGCAAAGGTGCGCTCCTTCCTGATACCCTGTCCCGGCCACCCCTCGTAGCCGTGTTTCAAGGCATTAGAACGGGCATGTCCTATTGGGGTTCCGCGACTTCGGCAGGTTCCGTCAAAGTGACTTCGGAAAGCCACACTGCAAGGTCGGACGCGCTACGTTCGGCGACCTCTTCCATGGGAATGTGGCCAATGCCCTCATATTCGACCAGCGTGGAGTTGGGCAGGTGCTCCGCATACCATTTACCCGCTTCGAACGGGACGAGCGCATCTTCTGTCCCCCACATTACGAGCGTCGGCACCTTCATGCTGGTGGCCTGATCCGCGGAGAAGGTTTCGCGCGGTGTCTGAAAGCGTTTGCGCGTGGCATCGCGGTTGCCCGGATAGCGGGCCATTTCCCAATACCGGTCGATCGCCGCGTCGGTCACCACGTCCTGGTTGGACACGCTTTGCGACAGGCTCTTTGCCACGAGTGCACGAGGCAGAACTTGGCTCAGGCCTTCCCCGACAACCGGCATGGTCGCCAGAGTGAAAGCGAGGTTTCCGCCCCCCTCCCGCTCAATCGGCGCGCCAGACGCATCGACAAGCACCAGGGCTTCGAGCCGCTCCGGATGTTCGAGCGCATAGGCCATCGCAATCGAGCCCCCCATCGAATTGCCGATAAGCGTGAAGGTACTCAGTCCCATCGTGTCAGCGACAGCTCCGACATCGGCTACGAAACTATCGCGTGAATAGTCGGCATTGGCAGCGGGTCCGGTCAGGCCATGGCCGCGTTGATCATAACGGATCACGCGGTAATCCTCTCGCATGATTTCGGCCCACTTTTGCCAGGTCATCAGATCCGCATTCGACCCATGGAGCAACATGATAACGGGCGCATCACGCGGCCCTTCGTCGCGTAAATGGACGGTTCTACCATCGGCTAGCTGCACCAACTGCGAGGGCGCGGTGCCATATTTGGCCCACATCTCATCTCTGTCGGTGTCGGGCACGCGAAGGAACAGGAATGCGACCACCCCGATGACAAGCAGGGCGGCCAAGCCGCGGACAATCCATTTCATTCAGGCATCTCCTGGATCCAGCGGCGTACGACCTCCGCACCTTCGCGGTCTATCGTGGCTTTGCCCAATTCGGGCATGGCCACGCCGGGTTCATTGCTCATCATACGGTGCAGCAGAATGGATTGGCCCGGCTGTCCGGGGACCACATCAAACAGCAAGCCGCCCGCACCGCGTCCAGCGGCCACCGGCCGTTTCATCACACCGAGCGCGTGGGGATCATCCTGTTCCCACCGCAAATCCAACCCGCTGTTCGAAGCGGTCGCGCCGGGACGGTGGCAGTGAGCGCAGTTTACATCGAGGAATGCGCGGGCAGTTGCTTCGGTGCTTGCTTCCGAGCGGTCTTCCCAAACTGGCAAGGCATCCGCGCCTTGTGGCACTTGGTCCAGATTGGCCGAAAGCCAGCTTCGCGACATGTTGCGGGCCTTGGGTCCGATGGGCACAACGGCGCCATCCACCCCGTGACATTCCTTGCACTGGTTCTTGTTCGGCACACGGTAGCTGATCTCCTCGCCGCCGGGCGCCTTCACCGGGATGCGGGCTCCGGCAATCGCAAGGCGGGCCTGCGTTTGCTCCTCGTTCCACACGTAGGGAAGCGCAAGCCAGCCGCTCTCGCGGTGAAGCAGCACGCGGGTTTCGATCAGGCGGCGCTCCTCACCATCTCCAAAGGCGAAAGTCTTGATCAGCGCGCTACCAACCGGGAAGCTGAGCAGGCCCTCTCCACCTGCCTCCATCTTGGTGCCGGGTGGCAAATAGACGAACCGCAGCTTTTCCGCCCCATCGGAATAGAGCGGCGTATTCAGGCGGTACGGCGTCACGCCGATCGTTGGAATTTGCGCGTCCGCATGGATGAAGAAGCCAAACTCGTCGAGGGTCCGCGGGAGGCCCTCGCCCTGGATGACCGCGTCTGCAACGACCGGCGCTGCGCGGCGAGCCTCGACAGCCACTGCCGAAGCAAAAGTCAGCGCCGCACAGGCAAGCCAGCCCGCCCCTTTCATCCACCGAGCCTTGCATCAAGTTCTGCAGGCGCTCCGATACCTTCGCGATTGAAGCCTGCTTGCGGCGCGCCGACCGACATCGGTCCGGGCTGCGCCCCGCCGAGACCCTTGCCCGCTTCTGGCAGATTGAGCGTCCAACCGGCCGTGCCTTCCACTGCGGACAGCGAACCCAGCCCGTCCCACAGGACTGGCGGCAATTCGCCGCCAAATGCTGCGAGCAGCATTTCAGCGCCGTCAAGCTGCGGATCGTAGCCGCCACCGTCATACGTATTGGGGCCAACCACAACCTCGCGCGGAAGCGGGTTGTACCGCTCGTCATCATAGGGCTGGGTATAGGCAATCACCATCACCGGAGCGGTCGGGTTCCTGGACAGGATGTTGTTTTCGATCAGCACATTGTCATTGGCCATCACCATGATGCCTGTCCCGCGCCGCACACCGGCCACGATATTCCCGGGAGGCGCGAAATTCGGCGTATCGTTTGCCACCACGAGGTTGTTGGCCACCACGACATTGCCGCCCCCCATTACCGGCAGGTTGGGCAGGTCGAAGACGAGTATTCCGCCCGTATTGCGCGTAGCGATATTGTGTTCGACGAGTGCATTGCGGCTATTCTCGATTTCGATGCCTGCGACATTTGCCTCCGCGATGGAATTGCGCACGGTAATCCGGTTCGACTGCCCGACATAGATGCCCGCATCGCTCGCACCAGTGACCTTTGCACCGTCGATCAGGACGCCGGTGCTTTCGACCGGATAGATGCCGTAGGCCCCGTTTTCCGGATGCGGGCCGCGAGTCCACGTAACGCGGATGCGGTAATAGACGATGTTATCCGCGCCCTTGGACTTTATCCCGTCACCTTTGGGATTCTCCAGCGCGAAATCTCGCAGGATCACATCGTCGGACGTAACGAAGAGCCCCTCGCCCGCGCCTTGCTGTTCCGTGAAATCAAGGACCGTGCCGTCCATTCCCGCGCCGCGCACGGTCACGCCGTCCACATCGAGGCTGAGACCGTCGCTCAGGAGGTAGCGCCCTGCTTCGAGAACGATCTCGTCACCCGGTTCGGCCATGATCAGCGCTTCTTGCAGGCGCTCCTGCGCACCGTCACCCGGTGAGATCTTGTATGTTTCGGCGAAGGCTGGCGCAGCACTAGCCAGAAGCGCGGCGGCAATGGTCAATCTGAACATGAGTCTCTCCCTTGCAACCTATTGTGCCGCAAGGAGATACGATTGCAAGCTGTGCCGAACCCCAAGAATTCAGCAGGTACTGTCTAACGTGCGGTGAATGAGCAGATTGCGGCCGATGAACCGACCACTTCGATGGCTTCGCGGTCATCAACGCGGCGAAGCCGTTCCAGGAATTCGGACATCGAAAGAGGCACGGCATCCTCGCCCTCCCTCGCCTGCAGGTTTTCTAGCTTGCGCAGCTGGTTGAGGGATAGTCTTTCGGACATTCGGGTGCCCATGCACGCGGCAACCGGCTGAGGTATGCCCTTGTCGACCAGCACGGCCTCGATCCTGCCAGCAGTGACCCGCTCGACACCGCCGAACCAGCCCCACAGCCCAATCCCCACCACGGCGAGGAGGGCAAGAACGATCAGCATTTTGCGCATTGTTTCAGTCCATCGCCTTCACGATTTCCTCGACCATCTTCTTAGCATCGGACAGCAGCATCATGGTCTGGTCCATGTAGAAGACATCGTTGTCGACGCCCGCATAGCCTACACCGCCCATGGAGCGCTTGATGAAGAAGACCTGCTTGGCCTTGTCCACATCGAACACGGGCATGCCGTAGATGGGCGATGACTTGTCGGTCTTGGCGGCCGGGTTCACCACGTCGTTCGCGCCGATGATGAAGGCGACATCGGCCTGCGCGAACTCGGAGTTGATGTCTTCGAGCTCGAACACCTTGTCATAGTCGACGCTGGCTTCGGCTAGCAGCACGTTCATGTGCCCCGGCATGCGCCCCGCGACGGGGTGGATGGCGAATTTAACGTCGACGCCCTTTTCCTCGAGGATGTCGGCCATCTCGCGCAGCGCGTGTTGCGCCTGCGCTACTGCCATGCCGTAACCCGGGATGATGATGACCTTTTCCGCCTGTTCGAGCATGAAAGCCGCATCGGCAGCGCTGCCCTGTTTGTATGGGCGCTGCTCCTTCGCCTCTCCGCCGCCTGCGCCGCCGCTGTCGGCTCCGAACCCGCCCGCGATAACGCTGATGAAACTGCGGTTCATCGCGCGGCACATGATGTAGCTGAGGATCGCGCCCGAGGAGCCGACCAGCGCGCCGGTGATGATCATGGCTGTATTGCCGAGCGTGAAGCCCATCGCCGCCGCTGCCCAGCCCGAATAGCTGTTCAGCATCGAGACCACGACCGGCATGTCCGCCCCGCCGATGGGGATGATGAGCAGGAAGCCGATGAGGAAGGCGAGCACGGTTAGCGCGATGATGAGCGGCATAGTTTCGGTGGGACTAGCCATTGCGAAGAGTGCGGTCAGCACGATGATAGCTGCCAGCGTGCCCAGGTTGATAACATGGCGCGCAGGCAGCAGGATCGGCGAACCGCTCATCCGGCCCGACAGCTTGGCAAAGGCGATGACCGAGCCGGAGAAGGTAATTGCACCGATAGCGATGCCGAGGCCCATCTCGACCTTGGAAACCGCGCCGATACCGGTGTCGGTGAGCAGGCCGAAAGCGCCCGGATTGAGATAGGCCGCCCAGCCCACCAGCACTGCGGCGAGGCCGACGAGGCTATGGAAGGCCGCGACCAGCTCGGGCATCGCGGTCATGGCGATGCGGCGGGCTATGGTGACGCCGATGATTGCACCGATGGCAATAGCAGCGAGAATTTCGCCGATAGACGCCCAATCGGGAGTGATCACACCTCCACAAGGTCCTGGCCCGTCAAAGCCAAAGGACCCCGAACAATCTATCGTGCTGGGGTCAATATAGGGCCAATGAGTAAGCAACGTCGTCACCACCGCGATAAGCATGCCGATCATGCCGAAGCGGTTGCCCGTCCGGCTCGTCGCAGGCGAGGACAGGCCGCGCAGCGCGAGGATGAAGAACACGCCCGACACGAGATAGGCGAGCGCGACCCACGGGTTCACCGCCTCGCCTGTTGAGGCGGCAGCAGGGGTGGCAAGCGCCAGAAAGGGCGCAGCAAGGAGAAGGCGACGCATCACTTCTTCTCCTTCTTCTTGTACATGGCGAGCATTCTCGCCGTCACCGCGAACCCGCCGAAGATGTTCACACTGGCGAGCACGATGCCGAGCAGCCCCAACCACTTCGCCCCCGGGACATCCGCCGCCGCCGCCGCAATCAACGCGCCGACGATGATGACCGAGGAAATGGCATTGGTCACCGCCATCAGCGGCGTGTGCAGCGCGGGCGTTACAGACCAGACAACATAATAGCCGACGAAACACGCCAGCACGAAAATCGACAGGATGCTGATGAAGTCCATAGTGTGCCTATCCCGGAACGTAGAATGCTCTCGTCGATGTCTTGCCAAGGATCACCGGACGTATCGGTAGGGGTCGAACAACTTCGAACTGCGCACCATCTTTGGTCATGGAAGTCACCCTGAACCGGCCTCCGAATAGCTCCAGTTCGCCATCAGGCCCCAGCTCGTAGCGGTCGTAGGAAATCGTCTCGGCCTCGCTGCCCTGACCGATCCTCAGCGCGACGAATACGACGTCCTTTTTCGGGAGCGCGCGGCGCAGAACAAACCGCATCGTGTAGTCCACCGGATAGGGCCGCTTAGTCGAGAGGTTGTAAGGAACGGGTTCGTCCAGCGCGCGCCAATCAATGCCCCGCTCTTGCATGACCGGAAATACCGAGGCCTCGCCACCGGTGGTCATAGCGCGGTCGAAAACGCCGTCACGATCATCGTCTCGCAGACATACGAAGACGCGCACCATCCTGTCATATTGGGGTGGGGCATCAGGATCCTTGTTGGACGACGCACAATAGGCAATTCCATCGCTGCTGGCTGCCTGAAACAACACAGTATCGGCAGCCAGGTAGCGCGTCATGACGCTTCCGGGCACAGCGATCTTCCGTGGCAGCGTGACAGTGACACCTGAAACGACCGGCACGGTGTAGAAGGCATCGTTCTCGTCTACGAAGCCCTCGGCTGCTTCGCCGCCATCGGGTGCGGTAACGAACAGTGGCACGATAGACGATCGCGCACTGACGGGGACCGTAGAAGCGCAGAAGACCGCAACAACAGCAGTCGAGAGGATAGAGAGACGCTTCATGTGAGCCTCTCGTTCACGACCTTGCCACCCTGCGTCAGCCGCACGGCATTGCCGATTTCATCGTCGAGGATGGGCTTGCCCGACTCACTATCCCAGAAAGCGGAAAGGAAGTTGAACAAATTGCGCGCGAACAGCGCCGAGGCGTCGGCTGCCAGATGCGTTGCGGTGTTGGAGAAACCGATGATCTTGACGCCGTGCTTAACCACGGTCTCGTCGGGAGAGGATCCCTCGACATTGCCGCCTTGCGCCACGGCAAGGTCGAAGATCACGCTGCCCGGCTTCATCGAAGCAATCTGAGCATCCGAAATTAGGCGCGGCGCTGGACGCCCAGGGATCAACGCGGTGGTGATCACGATGTCCTGCTTGGCGATGTGGCTGGACACCAGTTCGGCCTGCGCCTTCTGGTATTCCTCGCTCATCTCGGTGGCGTAGCCGCCCGAGCCTTCGCCCTCGATGCCTGCGACTTCCTCGACGAATACCGGCTTGGCACCGAGCGACTGGATCTGCTCCTTGGTCGCGCTGCGTACATCGGTTGCGCTCACCTGCGCGCCCAACCGCTTGGCGGTCGCAATTGCCTGCAAGCCCGCCACGCCCACGCCCATCACGAAGACCTTCGCCGCCTGCACCGTGCCAGCAGCGGTCATCATCATGGGGAAAGCGCGGCCATATTCGTTGGCCGCAGTGAGAACCGCCTTGTAGCCGGCAAGGTTCGATTGGCTGGAAAGTACGTCCATGCTCTGCGCACGCGTTATGCGCGGCATGAATTCCATGCTCAGCGCTTCGAGACCGGCCTTGGCATAATCGTCGACGCGAGCCTTTTCACGGAACGGGTCGAACGTCGCGGCCACCCATGCCCCCGGCTTCGCGCCCGACAGCATGGCGACGTCAGGGGCCTGGACGCCCAGCACGATATCCGCACCGGCCACGACAGATGCTGCCGGAGCGATTTCGGCTCCTGCATCTCGGTACGCTTCGTCGCTGATCGAAGCGCCTGCCCCGGCACCTTGTTCGACCGCGACTTCCGCGCCCAGTGCGATGAATTTCTTTGCCGTTTCCGGCGTGATGGCGACGCGGCTTTCGCCCGCCGCACGTTCAGCCAGAACAGCGATCCGCATCTAAAGCGCGCTCAACCTGAAATCAGGATGACGACGACCGCTGCAATGATGGCAATCACTGGAATTGCCCATTTAAGCATTCCAATGAAGGAGCCATAGGTCTTGCTATGCGCCTTCATGTCATTGCCGGATTTCATATTCAGTCCCTCAAAAATAAAACGATTCAATCAATCCTCTAGAACGCACTCTCGACAACGACAAGGGGATGAGTTCGCGGAAGTACGCCGAATCCCACGCTTAATCGCCCATTTACCCCTTTGCCGTAAACCATCGCCGGACAGTGTCGCGTGGTGCGACATGGTGATGGGAGCGCGAAGCAGTTATGGCGACACAGGACGACCGCCTGTTGATGCTGATCGACGATGAACCGGCCCAAAGCCGGCTCGTCACCGCGCTTGCCGCACGTGAAGGATGGCGCACAGTCGTGGTGGAAAGCTGCGAAGAAGCGCAGGAAACCCTGTCGTCCAAGGAAGGCGCACAGGTCGCTGCCGTATTGCTCGACCAATGGGTGCCAGGCGATGATGCATGTATTTTCATCCGCAGCCTCAAGGATGCACGCCCCACCCTCCCGATCATGATGCTAACCGCCAGCACCTCGCCGGTGCTTGCTGTCGAGGCGATGCGCGCGGGCGCAACGGATTATCTTATCAAGCCTATCGCACCGGAACGCCTGCTGTCCGCATTGCGAAGTGCAACGCACCGCGAAGCTCCCAAAGACGAATTGCAGCCGATGACGGAGAAGCTTTCCGAAGAGCTCGATTTCGATGCGATGGTTGGCACAGCCGCTCCGTTCCGCACAGCGATTGCGAAAGCGGCGACCGCAGCGCGCGGCCACGGACCTGTCCTCGTCGAAGGCGAGACGGGTACCGGCAAGGAGATGTTGCTGCGAGCGATGCACCAGGCATCGACCCGCGCCAAAGCGCAGGTCCGGCTCGTCAATTGTGCAGGCCTGCCTGGCAATTCGCTCGAGTCCCTGCTGTTCGGCCACGAGAAGGGAGCATTCCCCGGCGCGTTCGACCGGCAGGTCGGACTGCTCCAGACCTGCGATGGCGGAACCTTGATGTTGGACGACATCGACCGGATCGATCTGCCCCTTCAGGAACGGCTCGCCGAAACTCTCAAGACCGGGATTGTGCGCCCAACCGGCGCATCCCACGGCTTCAAAGTTGATGTAAGAGTTTTCGGAGCTTGCGACACGGCTCTCGATCAGCTTGTCGAGGACGGACAATTCTCTGCGGCTCTGCGCGACATCCTGTCTGCCACGCATATCGTGCTTCCGCCCCTGCGTGAGCGGCTTGGCGACATTCCGGCCCTGACACGGTATTTCCTTTCGAGGATTGCCGAGCAACCGGGCCTTAAACACCATTCGATCGCGGACAGCGGTCTCACACTGCTTGAAGCCTACGATTGGCCCGGCAATGTCCGGCAGCTTCAGGCCGTTCTTTTCCGCGCCTGTGTATTCGAGAACCGCGAAGCGCTAACGGCACACAGCTTCCCGCAACTTGCGCAATTGCTGGGCGACAGCCCGGACCGCGGCGAAAGCCGTGCACGCGGGCTCGGCGTCCTGCTTTATGAGGACGACGGAAACCTGCGTCCGCTCGAAGATATCGAGGCCGACATCATCCGCCTCGCCATCGGCCATTATCGCGGCCGGATGACTGAAGTCGCACGCCGGCTCGGCATTGGCCGCTCAACCCTATACCGCAAGCTCAGCGAACTCGGGATCGACAACGCAGCCTGAGCGGCTAAACTCCGCGACCATGCAAAAACTTGACGACAAACTGTGCATGGTAACGGGCGGTGCGCGCGGTATCGGCAAGGCAGTTTGCGCTGCTTTCCTGTCCGAAGGCGCACGCGTTATCCTTACCGATATCGACGAGGACGAAGGCAGGAAAGCTGCTGGCGAACTGGGCTGCGAGTTTGCCAGGCTTGATGTCAGCGACGAAGCCGATTGGAACACGTTCGAACTGGCTTTTCCGGCCATCGATGTGCTGGTCAACAACGCTGGGATCACCGGTTTCGAGGGAGGCCCCGCCGCCCACGATCCCGAAAACGCAAGCCTTGAGGAATGGCGCCGCGTTCACGCCGTCAACACCGACGGTACGTTCATGGGATGCCGCTATGCCCTCAGGGCGATGAAGGCGAAGGGCAGCGGGTCCATCATCAACATGTCTTCGCGTTCAGGCCTAGTCGGCATTCCCGGCGCAGCAGCTTACGCAGCGAGCAAGGCGGCCATTCGCAATCACTCCAAGTCGGTCGCGCTCTACGCGGCGCAGAATGGCTGGGCGATCCGCTGCAATTCGGTCCACCCTGCCGCGATTCTCACACCGATCTGGGAGCCGATGCTGGGCGATGGCCCCGACCGGGACGAGAAGATGGCAGCGCTGGTCGCCGACACACCGCTCAAGCGTTTCGGCACTGTAGAGGAAGTCGCGGCCCTGTGCGTCTACCTCGCGTCGGATGACAGTGGCTACATGACCGGTTCCGAACTCACGCTCGATGGCGGCTTGCTGGCTGGCAGCGCTGCCTCGCCAGGTTAGCCCGGCAGGTCAGAAAAATCCGTAAGCGCCGCATCGCGAAGGCCGCGCCAAACGTTGCGCGCCTGCACGGTCTCGGCAACATCATGGACCCGTACAACCTGAGCCCCGCCCCGCATCGCTTCCAGTGCCAGCGCGATGCTGCCGCCCAGTCGGTCTTCCACGGGCGCCTCCTTGCTGAGTGCGCCGATCATGCGCTTGCGGCTGGCCCCGAAGAGCAGCGGGTGGCCCAGCGCATGGAACAGCGGCAGCGCGTTGATCAGCGCCAGGTTCTCGCCCAGCGACTTGCCAAAGCCGATGCCCACGTCGAGCAGGATGTTGCCTTTGTCGATCCCCGCCGCCAGCGCCGCATCGCGGCGGGCGCGCAGGGCGTCGAACACATCGAACACCACATTGTCATAGTCTGCGCCGGAGTGAAGGTCCTCCCCCGCCCCTCCGGGCGCATGCATCAGCACGACCGGGCAACCGGCTTCCGCAACCACTTCGGCGCTGCGCGGATCATGCGCGAGGCCCGAGACGTCGTTTACCAGATGCGCACCGGCTTCCAGCGCGGCCTGCATGACAGCGGCCTTGCGGGTATCGATGCTGATCGCAGCGCCCATGGCCGAGCACGCTTCGATCGCCGGCACGACCCGCTCGATCTCGTCGCCTTCCCAAAGCGGCTTGGCGCCCGGCCGGGTGCTTTCGCCGCCGATGTCGAGGATTGCAGCACCCGCCTCCACCATCGCGGCGGCATGGTCGCGGCCGGCCTCGCGGTCATCGAGGAAGCGCCCGCCATCGCTGAAGCTGTCGGGCGTGACGTTGAGGATGCCCATCACCTGCGGCTGGTCCAGCGCGATGGAACGCTCCCCCAGTTGCATGGGCGGATGGGCCAAGGTGAGGTTCGCCCACTGCTCTTCCGCATCCGCGCCGATCTCGTCGGGCAGCTGCCCCATCACCTCGTCGATAGTGTCCGGCGAAGCCAGCCATCGCTCCACCACATCCCCGCCCCGCCGAAGGATCACGGCAAAGCGGCTGGCATAGACCATGGTACCGGCCAGCCGGATGGCGTTGCCGTGTTCGGATTGGGGACCTGGCGCGAAGCCCGTGGGGCGGATGTAGACGTGTTGGATCATGTTAGGACTTCCCTAGCAGGGACCCTGCCGGATGGAACACATGGAACACGGTCCTGAGGAAGAAAAGTGGGGGAAGGACGCCAAGAGAAAGGCGCAATCGGTGGCGGAGTGATTTTTGGAAGACCATGGCCCGAGGCATACAGGCACGTCAGAACTGTAGGACAGTCGATATTTCTCAGACAATCGGCAGAAAGCGTGAATTTTTGCCCAAAAGCTGACCGACCGCTAACGACCCGATTGCGGACGTTATTGCGATGATGCGCTGTTCCGTAAGCAGACACTCCCGACAAACCGGGTGTTTCAGCTTAGCGCCCTCATTTCGGACGAAGGGCTGCATCTGGACTACCTCCGGAAGCGGCCGTCAGAACAGCGCAGGGGAGCTCGCCGATTATGATAGCCGCAATCCGAGTGTGTTTTTAGCGATCATACAGCCCCAATCATGGGTGTTGGCCCGACCCTCGCACAGTCGCTTCCATGATCATCCTGATTTACGCGCCGTTTCGATGAGGTCGCGTAAGCCAGAATTGTGCACGTTCTGGATTTCGATGCCCGGGAAGGCATTCACCTCCAGCACCAAAACCTCGCCTGCGTTATCCAACACCAGGTCCGCACCTGAATAGCCCAATCCGCTCGCCTTGGCGGATGCGGAGGCAACCCCAACCACTTGCTCCCAGTTCGGCATTTCGAAGCCAATCAGGCGTTCGCCGGTTTCGGGATTATGTTGCAGGACTTCACCCCCGCGATAAGCGCGAAAACAGCATCCGTCTTCCAGCGACAAGGCCATGCCGACGGCACCGCGGTGAAGGTTTGCCTTGCCGCCAGATCCTTCGATGGGAAGCCGAAGCATCGCCTGGATCGGCTGATCGTCAAGGCAGATTATCCGTATGTCTGCCAAGCCGCGGCTACCAAGCGCTGAGAAAACATCGTGGGGTTCGATCATCGCCTCGATGAATGCAGTGTCGCGGTGTGCGCCGGAGGACGTGAACTCGCCTGTCAAAATATTGCGCAGATGACTGCGGATATTGTCGGCGGTCCAGCTGTCGCCAGAGACCTCGCAAGTAGAGCCATCCCAGTTCGTGGCGATCGCAATGCCAAGGCCCTTGCGACCGTTGGTCGGCTTCATGACGAAATCGCGTGGCAGAGCTGCCAAATCCTCAACCACGATATCGGAAAGGCCGCGAAACACTGCTAGCGTCTTGGGGACCGCAATGCCTGCCTCCGACAGCACCTTTTTCAAGGCCATCTTGTCGTCGGCAAGGGCAATGGCCTTGCGCGAGTTCACCTGCGCGATGATGCTGTTACGCCGATTGATGCCCAGCAGGTCCATCGTTTTTTTCCAAGACTGCAGTGAAGCGGCGGAGTTCTGTGAGACGTAACCCACGGTAACGGGAGATCAGCAAAGCAGCCAGGATCGAGAAGATCGGCAGCATCACCGGTGTTTCCCTAGTGATCGCCGCGATGATCGGCGCGGCGAGTGAGAATTGGATAATGGCGGCAAGGGCGATGGTCGCTAGCGCGAGCCACGCGGCCTCCAGGCCTCCATCGGTCTGCCGCGTGATCCACCAGCGCTCAACTACGAGAGCGGAGACCACGACCGGAAAGGCCGTGTCCAGAAGCGCTCCGCCCAGTGCTTGCTGCAACAGGAATTGAACAAGCGCGACTACACCGATGAGCACAGCCATCATTCCCATCCGTGTGATGTCGAACTTTTCGAGCAGCGGCACGATTGCCATGCCGATCAGGATTGCTCCACCCATGGCGACCGGTCCAAGCACAGGTCCAAGCTGAAGAAAGGCAAGGGCGATGAGCATCGGCGTGAAGATGCCGAACGTATCGATGCCGACCACCAGCCGGCTGAAGAGCACCAGCACCGCTCCCAATGGCATGGCAAGGAGCAAGTGATCGGCGCCGAGACCCCACCTCTTCAGCGCCGTCGGCATGCTGTCGCTAGGCACAGACAGCATGGTTTCCGGCATATGCAAGACCGCGCTCACCACCAGTGCGGCCACGATCGCCAGGCCGAACAGGCTAAAGGCTATCGCACGGATCACTGCCAGGCGGTTTTTCGGACGTTCGGGAAAGCTAAAAGACATGGGCGACCGTAACCTGCACCCTTGGGCCGGATTGTGTTCGGTCCGGTTCGGTCGACTGGCGCGCCTGATACTGGAACTCGGCCGACATGCGCCAATCGCCAGGCCACCATAGGAATTCGACCTCGGGCACCCAGCGGCGGTCTTGACGATAAACCGTCCCTTCAACGATACGTCTGGGATAGTCGGTTTCGCGATAGGCAAGCTTTGGACGCACGCGCAGATCGTCGGTCAACGGCCGAGTATAGCTTACTGCCGCAGCCTGCCGGGAGTAGTTACGTCTAGGGTCATCCGAGTAGATCGTCTCGTAGCGCGCTTCGAGCTCGAAATAGTGATATCGTCCGAAGCGATAGCGATATTCGCCTTCAATGCGCGGACCGTCCCCGGTCGCATTGGTGCCGTCGTTATACTCCCGCTCGCGCCAACGGATGGCAGCACCTAACCGATGGTCAAGCACCGGTTCGAAGCGGACGCGCGCGCGCAGCTCGGTTTCGTCGATGTCGAAATATTCAGCCGAGGGGAAACGCAGGCTGCGATCGGCACGCAACCGTATCTCCCAGTTCTCATTGACGTCATGCAAAAGCTCGATGCGCCCTCGATGCCGGAACCTGTCCGTAAAATCCGGGTCGGCGAACTCGACGTACTCAGTGAGCGCAGAGACGGTGATTTCCGTATTCTCGAACTCGGCAGTCGCGCCAACCGTTACTTCGCCGATGATTGCGCTTGCATCGACGTCCTCGTCGCCATCCGGCACCTCGGCCTCGGCATAGACGGCATCGGCTTCAAGACGGAGCCACGGATCGACCGATATCGGTCCGGCTGAAAGCAAAGCAGTCGTCAAAAACATGATGGGTAATTACGTGCCGGTGGTTAACGCGCCGTTACCCTTGTGCGGAGGTCTCTCCTTACTCCGCTGACCGAGATTGTTACCCGATAGGCTCGTGCACATCTTCTGATGGACCGCCAAACGGTGGGCTAGAAAATAAGCCCGTTTTTTGGACATGCCGGTTCCGAAATCAGTGCGGGTGCTGCATGGCAGCTTCCCATCTTACCGCACTAGGAGCGGACTGTCCGCTTACCACCCAAATTCGGACGGTGCCATGGCGCTAGCGATATGCCGGGAGCAGACGGTCCGCTAACAACCCTGCGGTTGATACCCGGTCCGGCGGTTGGGGTTCAATTGACGATCGCTTGTCTGGCACACGGTTTGTCGTGCAATCATCTGCTGGAGTTACGCCCACCTGTCCTGTAGGTGCGACTAATAAGTGGGTCGCCAATGGAGATTCCCCAGTTTTCGATCAAGCCGCCAACCTGAACCGGGGGGTCACCGTAAGCTATGCGTTGCCTGCTGCTCCGTTGCGGCCTTACGTCTCCACCTACTCGATGACGCTCGTAGACCCGGGAACGCCTACGGTGTTCGATCAGGTTTATCCCGAATGGCCCAACGTTCGCATGACGGTCGATGGCGATATGGCTGCCTGCACCGGTCCCGGCCCATTGGAGGGCTGCAATCCAATTTGCGCGATAGGTCCGACCAGTCAGGCGACACATTTCTCGCTCGGTCCGGGCCGCTATTGGACGATTAGCTTGCTGCCGCTTGGCTGGGCGCGGTTCGTCGGCATTCGCGCGTGCGAGTATGCCGATCGGTGGGAGGTGATTGGCCAGGATAGCCCTTTTGCCGATCTCGCCCCATTGCTCGCTTGCGACCAGCCCGGGAAGAATTTTTCCGAGGTAACTGCGGGTATCGACGCGCATTTGGCGGCAATGCTGGAAAATCCGGGGCGCCGGGAAGATACCATATTTGATGCTCATTGCGCATTGCTCGATCCCGAGGTGACTTCGGTCACTGCGCTCGCCGAGCGGACGGGCATAGGGGTGCGTGCACTCGAGCGGCTGTCACTCTCGGCTTTCGGGTTCACTCCCCGGCTGCTGCTGCGCCGCCAGCGTTTTCTGCGGAGCCTGGCCCAGTACATGCTGGACCCGTCGCTGTCGTGGATCAACACGCTCGACCACCAATATGTCGACCAGGCGCACTTCATTCGCGATTTCCGCCGGTTCATGAATACGACCCCAGGTGCATTCGCGGCCGAACCTCACCCCGTGCTGTGGGCCGCAGTCCAGGCCCGGACAACGATTGCCGGCAAACCGATGCAGGTCCTCCAGCGGCCGAGCGAGGTCGGCTGAGGTAATAGCGGCTGCCGCAATGCCTCCGCAGAGAATACTCCGAAATTTTGATCTGCGATCTTGCGTGCGGCCGGTTGATCACCTGCCTTCGAGCGGGCTGGCAAAATACACCGCGTTCTACGAGGGCCGCCGTTGTCTGCTGGGTTCGATCACCCGCCCTTCATGGCTCCTTTGACACGATAGCGTTTTTCAGAAGCAGACGAAAACCCACCTGCGACGGATGGGGATTGCCCCAGACCTGCCCCGGTGGCGGGCATTGCAATTTGGATTAAAGGCTCGCTCCGGCGGTCGCAGACAATGCGATGGCGGGGAGGAGGCCGACGATTGTTGCCAATGCGTAGCGGCGCCCTCCAACGGACCCGAACGCACAGATCGCGGTCACGGCGACATGCGGGACGCCCACGAGACGCATCCCGATAATTGACAGGATCCCTCCGCGAGAAGCCAGGTCATCCAGACGCTGCATCTGGCCACCATATTTGAGGCGCAGAGCAGCTTCTGAACTCCGCTTGAGCAGCACATAGAGTAGCACGGAACCCGCTGTGGCCCCTGCGGCGACCGCTCCAACCCCGAGAACTCCGCCAAGCATTGCCCCGGACGAGAACGAGATCGGTAGCAGCGCGCCCGGAATGCCGGTCGCGTAGATGGAAGCCGTCAGCCCCAGAAAGCCCATCGTCAGCCACACTTCCGCGAATGGCAACGCCAGCAAAAGGTCGATGCTATCGGTGGGAAGAAATGAGGCGAACGAAGATTCCATACCCTCTTAGCGCGTGAGGGGCGGCCCGCGTTCCCATGAAAGCTGTCATATTTCGTGCCAGGTTTCGGCACCAACTGAGACTGGCGTTGATGAGCTGGGTTACCGGGCGACGAGACCGAGGTCTTCCGGCATTTCAAAACCGGCACCGGCCATCAGCTGATAACCGAAGCCGCACTCGGTGATCACATGGCCGCCGAGCGCGTTTGCGGCAGCCCCCTAGTCCTCGACCGCCAGCAGATATAGCTTCCGCGCAGCGTCGACGGGCTTTACCTCGCCTTCGCTTTCATAGTGCCAGAAAGTCCAGCCATTGCAGCTTGGTGCGCCCTGCAATTCCTTGCCGAGGCCGTGGATGCTGCCGGTCTGTTTCTCATAAGCCAGCGATCCGTCGGCGCGTACCGTGGCGACCCACCGGCGTTTCTTGTCGAACACCTGCGTGCCGGGCTTGATGTAGCCGTTCTCGACCAGCGCACCAAAAGCCACCTTGGGGGCGCTGCGGCCCGCCTGCATGGTGGTAAGCGCGCTTTCGTCGAGCGGGAGTTCCTTCTCGATCCGCTTCAGCGCGGCATCGCGGTAAACGCCTTCGCGCTCGCAGCCGATCCATTGGCGGCCCAGACGCTTGGCCACCGCGCCGGTCGTCCCGGTCCCGAAGAATGGGTCGAGCACCACATCGCCGCGCTCGGTCGTGGCCAGCAATACGCGATAGAGCAGGCTCTCCGGCTTCTGCGTCGGGTGAACCTTGGTGCCGCCCTCTTTCAGCCGCTCCGCCCCGTTGCAGATTGGCAGGACCCAGTCGCTGCGCATCTGCAATTCGTCATTGAGCGTCTTCATCGCGCGGTAGTTGAACTGGTATTTCGCCTTCTCGCCCTGCGAACACCACAGCAGCGTCTCGTGCGCGTTGGTAAAGCGCGTACCGCGGAAGTTCGGCATCGGGTTCGACTTGCGCCAGACAATGTCGTTGAGAATCCAGAAGCCCAGATCCTGAAGGATCGCGCCGACACGGTAGATGTTGTGATAGCTGCCGATTACCCACAGCGCGCCGTCCGGCTTGAGGATGCGTTTTGCCTCCGTGAGCCAGTCACGGGTGAAATCATCATAGACCTTGAAGCTGTCGAACTGGTCCCAGTGATCGGTCACGGCATCGACATGGCTGCCATCGGGACGGTTGAGATCGCCGCCGAGCTGAAGGTTATAGGGCGGGTCCGCGAATACGAGGTCCACACTGCCGGTCGGGATCGAACGCATGGCGTCGACGCAGTCCCCATCGAGGATGCGGCCGACCGGCAATTCCAGTGGCAGTTCGATAGCTTTCTCGACGCGTTTGGCACGCGATTTCGTGGTCTCGATGACCCCCATGCGGGTTCCCCTGTCTGTAGTTATCCACAGGGTGAGTCAAACCGGGAACCACGTCAAGCAGCTTCTGGGTTGCATGTCGCGTGCGGCCGCAATGGCTAAGGGAGAACGAAAGGAGTCCCCCACAACATGTTGAGTCCGCGCAGATTCTGCGGACTCAAGATGATGCGGTGTTGCCGGGAAGACTCGGTTCTGAGGCGATCAGCCCTCTGCGGGGGCGAGCCCGGGATCGATGCCGGTCATCTCGATCGACTTGTCCCACAGCCTTGCGGCAAGCAGCGGATCGCGGGCGGTTCGCGTGGCATAGGCCTTGCCGGAAACCTTGCCGCTCATTTCGCGGAAACCCCATGATCCGTAATAGTCCCCGCCCTCGGCTTGGGGATCGGTCGCCGCCTGCAATGCGGGAAGCGCGCCGTCTGCTGCCGAATTGAGGGCAAGGCCAATCAGCGGTCCAAAGACGCTGCCCATGATGCCAAGGTGGCGGGTCAATTCCGTCTGCGCGACGCCCGGGTGGCAGGCGATGGAAACCACGGGCGAATTCGCCGCCCTGAGCCGGCGGTCCAATTCCAGCGCGAACAGCAGGTTTGCCAGCTTGCTCTGCCCGTAGAACTTCGTTCGCGAATAGCCGCGGCGCGCGTCGAGATTGTCGAAGTCGATCTTTGCGCCCTTGTGAGCGATGGATGACTGGGTGACGATACGGGCACCGCCGTCCCGCGCCAGCTTGTCCAGCAGGAGTCCGACGAGTGCGAAATGTCCGAGATGATTGACCGCAAACTGCGATTCAGCGCCGCCGATGGCATGGCTGAGCGGTGGGATCATGATACCGGCATTGTCGATCAGGATATCGATCTTCTTCTCGTTCTTCGCGTGCTCTGCCGCATCGCGGATCGATGCGAGATCGGCGAGATCGAGTTGGAGGAAATCGAGATCGGACTGTTCCGGGCCACTGGCGATATCGTCGATCGCGGCCTTGGCCTTGTCACCATCGCGGCACGCCAGGATTACACGTGCACCCTTGCGCGAGAGGCCGCGAGCGATCTCCAGTCCGATGCCGGTATTGGCACCGGTAACGATTGCGGTCTTGCCGCTCTGGTCGGGAATATCGGAAAAAGCGAAAGTCACGCGAACATCTCCATCTGGGACACCGGCGCAAAGCTGCGGCGGTGCAGCGGCGTCGGTCCATATGTTCGCAATGCTTCGATGTGCTCGCGCGTTCCGTAACCCATGTTGCGCTCCCACCCGTAGTGGGGATGTGCCGCCGCGGCTTCGCGCATGACGCGGTCGCGGTATTCCTTGGCTAGAATGGACGCGGCGCCGATCGATTTTTCCTTTCCGTCGCCGCCAACAATGGAGCGGGCCGGCCAGCGCCAATCGTCGCAGCGGCCCTTCGGTGTCTGATTTCCGTCTATCAGTATGGCCTCCGGTTCGGCTGCGAGCACATCGACTACGCGAGACACGGCGATCGTCATCGCCAGCATGGTCGCCTGGAAAATGTTGATCCGGTCGATCTCCTCCACATCCACCACGCCGAGCCCCCAGGCACATGTTTCGAGGATTTGCGGCTCCAAATTGGAACGCCGCGCCGCGCTAAGCTTTTTGGAGTCATCAAGGCCGTCGGGATATGCTGAGCACAGCACCACTGCGGCCGCGACGACCGGACCGGCAAGCGGTCCGCGACCTGCCTCGTCTACGCCGATTATCAGCGGTGCCTGGCCGAGGCCCGATTTGGGAGTTGAAGAAAACATGAAGCGCCTATCGAAACTTGCCGCCACCCTATCGCCAGTGGCGCTGCTCGCAAGCTGCGGCAGCGGGTACTCCACCGAAGGCGGCAGTGAAGCCGTATCAACACCTGCGCCAACGGAACTCGATTTCGCGATCACCGAACACGGCAGCTTCAACGAACCATGGGCCTCGGCATTCCTGCCAGGAACCAGAATGCTCTTCATCACCGAGAAAAGCGGTTCGATCAAATTCAAGGATCTTGCAAGCGGCAGGCTGGGTACCGTCAGCGGCGTTCCCGCAGTCGACTACGGCGGTCAGGGCGGCCTTGGCGATATCGCATTCCTGCCCAGTGAGGCCGGGCGGGACAGCTCTGACCGCACGATCTATCTCAGCTGGGTCGAGGCCGGCGAAGACGATACGCGCGGCGCAGTCGTTGGACGCGGTCAGCTCCTTTGCCTGCAAGCCGACGAATGCAGCATCGAAGGGCTGAAAGTCATCTGGCGTCAGGCCCCCAAGGTCACCGGCCGAGGTCACTACTCGCACCGCATCATTTTCAGCCCGGACCAACAGTATATGTACGTCACCAGCGGCGACCGGCAGAAGATGCAGCCAGCCCAAGACGCCTCAAACACGCTCGGCACGATCGTTCGCCTCAATCTCGACGGTACTCCGTCCGCCGGCAATCCGCTTGCGGCACAGGGCAGCCCAAGCGACCAGATCTGGTCATGGGGCCACCGCAACCTCCTCGGCATCGACTTCGATGCCAGCGGGCAGCTGTGGGAAATCGAGCATGGTCCCGCCGGCGGAGACGAGCTTAACCTCGTGAAGAAAGGTGCCAATTATGGTTGGCCAGTGCGTTCGGATGGTGACCACTATGATGGCGCGAACATTCCCGACCACACCGCAGACGACGGGTTCGAGAAGTTTGCGATCAACTGGACCCCGGTGATCGCGCCCGGAAACATGGTTTTCTATCGCGGCGATCTGTTCGACGGCATGAAAGGCGACCTGCTGATTTCGGGCCTCAAGACCAAGGCGCTGATCCGCGTCGAGGTGGACGGCGAGGATGCCCGCGAAGTGGCCCGCTATGACATGGATAACCGGATCCGTTCGGTCATCGAAGGTCCGGACGGCGCGCTTTGGGTGCTGGAAGATGGCGAAGGCGGACGCCTGCTGGAACTGCGCCCCGAATAACTTCTGCAGGGCTAAGTCAGAATTGATCGACATTGGGGGCGCGTGCGCTTAATCGCCGCGCCCCTATGGCGACCATTGTCCCCCTTTCAGCGATTGATCCCGCGCTGATCGAGCAATTGCTCGACGTGACGTTCGGGGAGCAGCGTCATGCCCGGACCGCCTACCGTATCCGCGAAGAGATGCAGCCGCTCGAGGCCCTGAGCTTCGCGGCACTGGACGACGATGAATATCTCGCGGGGAGCATCCAGCTATGGCCGGTTGCGCTGGTCGATCCCGATGGCCGCCCTCACCCGATGATCATGGTCGGCCCCGTGGCTGTCATGCCGGGACGCCAGGGCGAAGGGTTCGGCAAGGCCTTGATGGCCGCCAGCCTCGGGGCGATCGATAGCGGGTTCGAAACAGGCGCGATGCCTTTGCCGCAGGTGATGATTGGCGATCCCGATTATTACGGCCGCTGGGATTTTACCGCACAGCATACTGCGGGCTGGCATTGCCCCGGCCCTTTTGAAAAGCATCGCCTTCTGGTCCGCACGAATAATCCCGCCGTCCTGCCGCAGACCGGAATGCTCGGCCCCTGGGGCGCTTAGAGTTGCACCTCGGGCCCCGCGGCCCCAGATAGCGGGCATGGTCTATACCCCTCCCCCCGAACTCGCCGGATTGTCGCTCGCGCAGATTGCCGAACAGGTCGAGGCACGAAAGTTGCCTCCGGTCGAGCAATGGTCGCCCGAAGAGACTGGCGACAGCCATATGCGCATCGTGGCCGACGGGACGTGGCTGCATGAAGGAAGCCCGATCTCGCGCCCCGCGATGGTGCGTGCATTCGCCGGCCTTTTGCGGCGTGAGGATGATGGCCAATACTGGCTGGTGACCCCGTTCCAGAAGCTGACAATCGAGGTGGAGGACGCCTGTTTCATCGCGACGGATGTGCAGCAGGCCGAGGGCAATCTGGCATTCCGGATCAACACGGACGAATTGGTGGTCGCCGGACCGGACAACGGAATTCGCGCGGCTGGCGATAGGGATGCCCCGTCTATCTACCTCCACGTTCGGCGCGGATGCGAAGCCCGCCTCAATCGCTCTACCTACGAACAGCTGGCAAAAATCTCCCTCGACGAGGGTGACGACTGGTCGGTTGAAAGCGGCGCGGAGAGCTTTTCGCTGCTGCCTGCATGAGTGCGCTGTTCGACCGCCTTACGCATTTGTTCGAGCAGGGTCATTCTGCACCCTCTCCCGAGCTGCTGAGCGATCACCGGTTCGCCGATCTTGAACGGACGGCGGATGCCGCGGTGCTGATCGCAGTGACAGACCGCGAAAATCCAACCGTCCTGCTCACGCAGCGCCCGCGCACCATGCGCGATCATCCCGGCCAGGTGGCCTTCCCCGGCGGCAAGCTGGATGACGGCGAAAACCCGGTCGATGCCGCACTGCGCGAAGCGTGGGAAGAATTGGGTATCGCCCGGGACCATGTGCGCGTGATCGGTACGACCGATCGCTACCAGACCGGAACCGGCTTCGACATTACGCCCGTGCTGGCCACTGTGCCGCATGATCTGCCCATTCGCCCCGACGCGCGCGAAGTCGAAAGCTGGTTCGAGGCGCCGCTGTCGCTGCTTATGCAGCCGGACAACTGGCGCGAGAACGAAGTGTTCTGGAAAGGCGCGATGCGGCGGTATTACGAGATGGATCACGCTGGCTACCGGATCTGGGGCGTGACCGCTGCAATCTGCATCAACCTGTCGCGGCGGCTGGCATGGACCGATTGACCTGCTAAAGGCCGCTGCATGACCCGCCTGCCGCCAGCCGATTGGACCACCCGCGCAGACCTGGCGAGCCTGGTGGCTGCGCTGGGCGCTCATAATGCGCGCTATGTCGGCGGAGCGGTGCGCGATACCTTGCTCGGCAAGGACATTCACGACATTGATCTGGCCACCACGCTGGTGCCCCATGCAGTGATCGACCAATGCAAGGCTGCGGGTATTCGCACCGTGCCGACGGGAATCGACCACGGCACTGTCACCGCGATCCTCTCAGGCGGGCCGATCGAGATCACGACCCTGCGCCGCGATGTATCGACCGACGGCCGCCGGGCCACCGTCGCCTTTGCCGAGGAATGGCGCGAAGATGCGGCGCGGCGTGATTTCACGATCAACGCGCTCTACGCCGACCCGGATACGCTGGAGATCAGCGATTACTTTGGCGGTCTGGACGATCTGAAAGCACGCAAGGTCCGGTTTATCGGCGATGCGCATGACCGCATTCGCGAAGATCACCTTCGCATCCTGCGATATTTCCGGTTCCAGGCACGCTTCGGAGACAAACCTGACGAAGAAGCTATCGCCGCATGCGAGGAACTTGCCCACACGCTCAAGGGCCTCAGCCGCGAGCGGGTGGCGATGGAATTGCTGGGCATCCTTGCCCTGCCCGACCCCACAGGCGCGGTGGCGCTGATGGCTGATCGCGGTGTGCTTGGGGTTATCCTGCCCGAAGCAAAAGGGCGCGAGCAGGACGTTTTCAAAGCGCTTGTGGCGCACGAAGCTGCCCTGGGCCTGGGCGCAGATCCGGTCAGGCGCCTCGCATCGCTGCTACCCCCGATTGCGACCGTCACCGAAGCTGTTGCCGCTCGCCTCAGACTTTCGCGCGCGCAGCGAGCCAGGCTGATCTGCGCAGCCGAGCGCAAGGACAGCGATGCGAATGCCCCACGCGCCCTGGCATATGAAGAAGGAATAGAGTGCGCCCGTGACCGCCTGCTGATCGCCGGCGCGAGTATCGATGCTCTTGGTGATTGGGATGTCCCACGCCTGCCGCTCAAGGGCGGCGAAATTGTTGCACGCGGCATCGATGCGGGCCCCGAAGTGGCGCGAATCCTGCGTGCCGTTGAAGCCCGTTGGGTGGCCGAAGAATTCCCGGATCAACAGCGCGTGGCCGCATTGCTCGACCAGGAATTGGCGGCTCGCAAGGGCGAATAATTGTCGCATCGCAGCATGTTCTAGTCGGCTCACCTTACGCAGGCCTCGGGCTGACGAAGCCTTCAGCTAAGCTTAAGCTGCATTGCAGCATAAACACCCCCAGACGGTTGCTTCGAAACAGCCGTTTTGCCATAGAGCGCCCGCTTCCCGGAGGGGGCACGCGGCATCATTGCGAGACTTCAGGTCTGCAGCCGCTCACATCTTTCGCCGGATCACCAGCGTGCGGAAACGCGCGCAAGGGTCGCAAAAATCAAAGAAGACTAGGAGTTCTTACATGAAGTTCGCAAAGCTGGCTGTCGCTGCAATTGCCTTGGCCGCCACCCCCGCTCTCGCCAACGATCAGGTCGCCGCTGGCGCCACTGTAACAGGACCCGAAGGCAACGCCGTTGGCACGATCGTTTCGGTCGAAAACGGCCAGGCTGTTCTCGACACCGGCAAGCACAAGGTTCCGCTGGGCGTCGACATGTACGGCCAGGGTGAAGCCGGTCCAACCATCACGGTGACTAAGGCACAACTCGACGGCATGATCGACGGCCAGCTCGCTGAAGCTGCTGCAAAGCGCGACGCGGCTCTCGTTGTCGGCGCCGAAGCAATGGCTGCAGACCACGCAGCGCTCGGCACCATTCTCGAAATCAACGGCGACAACATCATTCTCGCCCGCGGCGGCGACGAAATGAACAAGGTCACCCTGTTGCGCGATCACTTCGACGCGACCGACCACGGCCTGATGGCCCGACTGACCAATGCGCAGATTGATGCTGCCATGGCGCAGGCTGCTCCGGCTTCGAGCGACGCGGCCGAATAAACCGAATTACCAGTTCCCTGAAGTCTCTTCAGGGTCGCAAGGGGCCGGGGGTGCGAAAGCGCCTTCGGCCTTTTGCTTATCCGAAGGTGTTGTCCCGCGGGAAGCCCTGCGGCGGCAGGCGCCCTGCGCCGCCGCGCGCGACCTTCCATTGCCACATATCGCCTTCGGTACGGGTTCGGTCGCCCTTGCCGCCCATCGTCCAGCTGAGGCCTTCTTCAAGCGTAAAGGTTGTCGCGTCCGATAGTCCGCCATCGCGGTAGCTTTGCAGCTTCACACCCTGCCCCTTGGCGAGGCGCGGCATTTCTTCCAGGTTGAAAACCACCAGCTTGCGGTTGTCGCCGACCACGGCAACATGATCGTGCCCGCTGGCAATCGGACGTGCGACCACCAGCTTGGCGCCGTCCTTCAGATTGACGACCTGCCGGCCCTTGCGCGTTTCGGCGAGCATGCTTTCGGTCGATGCGGCGAAACCCTTGCCCGTACTTGCTGCCAGCAGGACTTCCTGCCCTTCGCGGTGCACGATGACGGACACGATCTGCGTGCTGGCATCGATGTCGAGCGTGTTGCGTACCGGTTCGCCAAAGCCGCGCGCGCCCGGCAGTTTGTCCGCACCCAAGGTGAAGACGCGGCCATCGGCCCCTACCAGCAGCAGCTTGTCGGTCGTCTGGGCGTGGAGGACGAAAGCCTCAGCATCGCCTTCCTTGTATTTGAATTCCTGATCCAGCGGAAGGTGGCCCTTGGCCCCGCGGACCCAGCCTTTCTGCGACAGGATTACCGTCACCGGTTCCTTCTCGATCATGGCGTCCATGCTGAACTCGACAGCAGGGGCGGCCTCTTCGATGGTCGTCCGGCGCGCACCCAACGCGGTGTCCTCGGCGTATTCCTTGCGCAGCTGGTTAAGGTCGCGCTTGAGCCGCGTGCGTTGGCGCGCGGGCGAGCCGAGCAGCTTGTCCAGCTCGTCCTTTTCCTTGAGCAAATCGTCCTTTTCGCCGCGAAGCTGCATTTCTTCCAGCTTGCGCAAGGACCGCAGGCGCATGTTGAGGATGGCTTCGACTTGCCGGTCGTTGAGCCCGAATTCCTTCATCATCACCGGCTTGGGCTCATCCTCGGTACGGATGATCTCGATCACGCGGTCAAGGTTGAGGAAGGCAATGATGTAGCCTTCAACAAGCTCCAGCCGCCGGGCGATCTGGTCCAGCCGGTGCTGGCTGCGCCGCTGGAGGATGTCGATCTGGCTGACGATCCAGTTATCCAGCAGTTCCTTGAGCCCCATGACCATCGGCGTGCGCGTATGATCGAGGACATTCAGGTTGAGCCCGAAGCGGGTCTCCATGTCGGTCAGTTTGTAGATGCTTTCCTTGAGGAGTTCCGGATCGACATTACGACTGCGCGGAACCAGCACAATGCGCACGGCCGTATCGCTTTCGTCGCGCACATCTTCGAGAATGGGCAGCTTCTTGTCGGCAATCGCTTGCGCAATCTGCTCGATCAGCTTGCCCTTGGCGACCTGATAGGGGATTTCGCTGATGACCAATTGCCACTGACCGCCGCCCAGCCGTTCGATTCCGGCAGCGACGTCTTCGGGCTTTTCGGCTTCTGCAGCATGGAAACGTCCGCGAACACGGAAGGACCCGCGTCCGGTTTCATAAGCCGCAGAGATCGTCTCCGCGCTTTCCGGCACGACGCCGCCAGTCGCGAAGTCCGGTCCTTTAAACAGCTGCATCAATCGCGCATGTTCGACATGGGGATTGTCGATAATCTCCAGCGTGGCATCGACCACTTCCGCCACGTTATGCGACGGAATATTGGTCGCCATGCCCACGGCGATGCCGCTGGAACCATTGGCGAGAAGGTTGGGGAAGAGACCCGGAAAAATTTCCGGCTCCTGCTCTTCCCCGTTGTAGGTCGGGATAAAATCGACGGTACCTTCGTCGAGGCCTTCCATCAGGCGCAGCGCCGTCTTCGTCAAGCGCGCTTCTGTATAACGATAGGCTGCGGCGTTATCGCCGTCGATATTGCCGAAGTTCCCCTGCCCGTCGACAAGCGGATAACGCAGCGAGAAATCCTGCGCCAGGCGCACCATGGCATCATAAACAGACTGGTCGCCATGCGGATGGTACTTACCGATAACGTCGCCGACCACGCGGGCCGATTTCTTGTACGCATCGGTCGGGTTCAGCTTGAGCTGGCGCATCGCCCACAGCAGGCGGCGATGGACCGGCTTAAGCCCGTCCCGAAGATCAGGCAGCGAGCGCGCGGTAATCGTGCTCAGCGCATAGACGAGATACCGTTCCGAAAGCGCGGAATCGAACGGGGCATCAACGATGGCGTCGAACGGATCGGCGCCGGAATCATCGAGATCGGTAGTAGCCATGTCGTTCGCCCTACCACTGCCACGGCTCGGCTGTCAGCACGGAACGGAGCACTGTCCCCACACGTAGTATGGATAACAGCAAATCAAGGAGTTACACTATGACAAAGCGGATCATGATCCTCGCCACCAACGGTTTTGAACAGTCGGAACTGATGAAACCGAAGGCCAATCTGGAAGACGCCGGTTTCGAGACCACTGTCGTGAGTCTCGAAAAGGGCGAAATCAAGGGTTGGGATGAAAAGAACTGGGGCGACAGCGTCGCGGTCGACAAGACGGTCGACGAGATTTCCAGTTGCGAAGGCTATGACGCCCTGCTGTTGCCAGGCGGTCAGATGAACCCCGATATCCTGCGCATGAACAACAAGGCGATCGATATCGTCAAGATGTTCGCCTCGACCAATAAGCCCATCGCCGCGATCTGCCATGCACCGTGGCTGCTCGTGGAAGCAGACCTCATCAAGGACAAGACCGTGACCGCATGGCCGTCGGTCCGCACCGATCTCAAGAATGCCGGCGCCAATGTCATCGACCAGGAAGTGGCCGTGGATGGCAATCTGATCACCAGCCGCAATCCGGACGATATTCCCGCATTCAGCAAAGCATTGATCGAAATGCTTGGAGAGAACGTCAAGAAGCGCGAGCTTGAAAGCGCGTAAACTAGCCTAGTGATCAAATTGAAAGCCCCGCTGCTGCGATGTGGCGGGGTTTTTTGCGTCACTACGTAAGAGATGGATGTTGCAACTTGTTCAGGGCCGCCATCTGGGTTACCTAGGCCTTGTTGTTCGGGAAGGACCGAGGGGCCCGGAACAGCGCACATGGGTCGCGGCGAATTCAGCCGCCTCGGGGACAGGGGAGTCCCTAATGACCAATATTGACCGCGCCGTAACAACAGCACCCGTCAGCAAACAGGACCGGATCGGCTCGCTCGATGTGCTCCGCGGCGTGGCCGTTTTCGGCATCCTGTTGATGAACATTTCTGCATTCGGTCTCGTGTGGCAGGCCTATGGAAATCCCAATGCCGCAGGGGGATCGGTCGGGCTCAACCTGCTCCTGTTCAAGATAATGAATGTCGGGTTCGAAGGCACTATGCGCGGAACCTTCTCCATTCTTTTTGGCGCCGGCATCTACCTGATGACCGAGCGCATGGAAAACGCCGGGGCGGGCCTGACCACCGCAGAAATCCATTTCCGGCGAATGACATGGCTGATGATTTTCGGCTTTATTCACTGGTCGCTGCTCTTGTGGACGGGCGAGATACTGTTCGCCTACTCGCTTTGCGGCTTCGTGCTTTTTGCTTTCCGCAAGATCGTCCCGATCAAGCAATTCGCACTGGGCATCGCGGCCCTGCTGATCGCAGCGTTCTGGCTCAATCAGGATTACCACGAGATGGTTGGCCTGGCCGAACAGGCCCAGGTTGCCGAAACGCAGGTCGCGGCCGGGCAAAGCCTGAGTCCAGAACAGCAGATGGCGCTAGACAAGTGGAACGAGGAGGTTTCCCATGTCATTCCGACCGAGGAATCCAACGCCATGTTCGAAGGATGGCACGAGGGATCCTACCTGGATGCGGTGACCGGAATGTGGGATTTCAACGTCGAATTCCAATGGAAAGGCGCACCATTCTGGCTGTTGTTCGACATGATGCCCTTCATGTTGATCGGCATGGCCCTGTTGAAATGGGATGTACTCTCTGCTGCGCGGAGTGTCGGGTTCTACGCAGGCGCGGCAATCCTGGGCTATGGCATCGGAATCACGCTGGGCCTTTATGAGTACAGCCTTCTTGAAGCGGGAGACTTTGGCCCGGTTGCAGGCGCAGAAGCTGGCCGGACTTACCAGTTCAGCCGACTAGCAATGGTCGCTGGACACATCGGGCTGATCCTGCTGATCGTGAAACTGGGCCTCCTGCGGTGGCTTCAGAAAGGCCTTGCGGCCGCGGGGCAGATGGCGCTCACCAACTACATTGGCCAAACACTCATCTGTACGCTCCTGTTCTATGATTTCGGATTCGGCCTCTACGGCGCATTCGAACGTTACCAGCTTTACCTGCTGGTCCTGACGATCGCCGCTGTCGAAATGGTATTCAGCGTTATCTGGCTGCGCACCTACCGTTTCGGACCGCTCGAATGGGTGTGGCGTTCGCTGACCTACTGGAAACCGCAGCCGATGCGGAAAGGCGGCGATGGACCGGTGCCCGGACAGATGCTCGGCGCGACCTGACCGATTATCGGCTCATATCCTGGCTCTCGGGCGGGATCGCGACGGTCAGCCCGTCCAGGCTCTCGTCGAGGGTGATCTGGCAAGACAGGCGGCTGGTCCGCCTGACGCCTGCTGCGAGGTCGAGCATATCCTCCTCCTCTTCGGTGGCTTCAGGCAAGCGGCCAAACCATTCCGCGTCCACGATAACATGACACGTTGAACAAGCCATCTGGCCTTCGCACGTCCCCTCGAGAGGCATACCGGCGGCCTGCGCAACACGCAGGAGATTGTCGCCTGCTGCGGCTTCGACGACCTGCGCCGACTTGCCTTCGCCTCGGGTGAAATGGACCTTCACAGCCCCTGCACCTCTGCCGCTGCGTTAATCTGGTCGGCGGCTTCCTCGATCTCTTCTACCGTGGTGTAGCGCCCGAACCCGAGCCTGATGGAGCTTTTCGCCTGCGCTTTTGACAGCCCGATGGCTTCGAGCACGTGGCTGGTCCGGCCTGACCCGCTGGCGCAGGCCGATCCCGCGGAAAACATGATATCGCGGCAATCGCTCATAAGCCGGTTCACATCGAGGCCCTTGCGCCGGATGTTGAGATTCCCGTGGTAGCGGGCCTCGGCGCTGCCGTTGATCTCCCACTTGCCGAACAGTTCAGTCGCGCGCCGCCACAGCTTTTCAACATGGTCGCGGTCCTGCTCCATCCGTTCCTTGGCCTCCTTGGCCGCCGCGCCCATGCCCGCAATCAAGGCGGGGCTGAGCGTGCCCGAACGGATGCCGAATTCCTGTCCCCCGCCTGTCTGCACCTCTTTGATGTCGAGCCCTTCACGCAGCCACAATGCACCTACGCCCTTGGGGCCGTGGAACTTGTGCGCGCTGATGGCGATCATGTCGGCGGAAGTGACCTCGATCTTGCCGTAAGCCTGCACCGCGTCGCACATATAAAGCGCGTTTGCGGCCTTGGCTTTGCGGTGCCATTCGAGGGTCGGCTGGATGGTCCCGATTTCGTTATTTACCTGCATCACGCAGACAAGCCGCGTGTCTGCGGGCAGGTCCTGCTTCGTATTGCACTGCCCGTCCTTGGCGACGTTGAGAATGTGGCATTTGCCGGCGTCTTGCGCCGTGTCGAGCACTGCGGAATGTTCGATGGCAGACACCGATACCGTCCCGCCTTCACCGCTTCCGCGGATGGCGAGGTTAAGCGCCTCGGTCGCGCCGGAGGTAAAGATCACCCGGCCACCTGCGGGAAACAGCGCGGCAACCTGTTCGCGCGCCATTTCGATGGCTGCCTTGGCCTGCCTACCCATGCGGTGCGGTGAGTGAGGATTGCCAAAGCCGGTGCCGCCCGGCCCATCGAGCCAGCGCATCATGGCATCGCGCGCATCCGGGGCAAGCGGCGTGGTGGCCTGATAGTCGAGGTAGATCATAATGCTCCGGATTTTCCTTGAGCCAAATCAAGCCATACCTCGCAGAAGCGTTCCACCTCTTCGCGGGTGGTGTTCCAGCCGAAGCTCGCGCGAATGGTCCGGTCGGCCACCTCGGGTTCGACCTGCATGGCCTGCAGCACATGGCTGGTTTTCATCGTGCCCGATGAGCAGGCACTGCCTTGCGATACGGATATTCCGGCCATGTCGAACCGCATGACCTGCGCGCTGCCGCTCATATTGGGCATGGCGATGGCGCGGATATAGGGCGTCCGATCGGAGAGGCGGTCGGAAAGCCATGTGCCGCCAAGGTCGCGGCACTTCTGCGCCAGTTGGTCGAGAGGCTCGAGGATTGCGGGATCGAGATACGGATCGCTGCACGCCTCCAACGCAGCCGCCATGCCGAGGACGCCGGGCAGGTTTTCGGTCCCGCGCCGGTATCCACGCTCCTGCCCGCCAGATGGCGCGAGCATGGCGTAGTCCTTCACCAGCAGAGCGCCCACGCCAATCGGGCCACCGAATTTATGCGCCGAGATGATGGCAATGTCGCAGGGAGGAAGTGCGAACTTGCCCGCACTTTGCGCGCAGTCGGCGAGCAGGTAGCCGCCAGTCTCCTGCACAATCGCCGATATTTCGGCGAGCGGCTGGGCGTTCCCCGTTTCCGAGTTGATCTGCTGCACAGCCACCAGCGGCTTTTCCCGCCGCACGGCCTCGGACAAATTCTTCAGATCCAGCGCTCCGTCAGGGCGAACCGGCAGCCGCTCCGCATCAGGTGCCGCCTTGAGGATCGCGTCATGCTCGACAGCAGATGCCAGCCGCGCCCCTGCATTCGCGTGGGAAAGCGCCAGCGCCGCCGCCTCGCTCGCACCGGAGGTAAAGATAACCTCTCCCTCCCAGCCAAGCGCGCGCTTTATCCGTTCGCGCGCATCCTCAAGCGAGGCGCGCGCCTTGCGCCCTTCGGCATGCGGGCTGCTTGGATTGGCCCACAGGGCAAAGCCTTCATCCATCGCAGCCTTAGCTTCGGAGCGCAGCGGCGTAGTGGCGGCATGATCGAGATAGATTCGTGTCGGGACGGGACTTACTCAATATAATTGCGATTTCGCGAAGAAACCCTATATAGCGGGCAACCTTGCGCAAGTCCCTATGGGGCCACGCGCCCCGATAATTTCCGACTAGGGTAACTCTCCCATGCCGACCGTGATTTTTCCCGGCCCCGAAGGCCGCCTTGAAGGCCGTTTCTCTCCCGCACCGCGCCCCCGCGCACCCGTGGCGATGATCTTGCACCCGCACCCGCAGGGCGGCGGCACCATGAACGAGCAGATCACGCAGCGGCTCTACAAGACCTTCGTCAATCGCGGGTTTGCGACCTTGCGGTTCAACTTCCGCGGCGTGGGCCGTAGCCAGGGCAGCTTCGATAACGGCGTCGGTGAACTTTCCGATGCAGCTGCCGCGCTCGACTGGGTTCAGGAAATCCACCCCGAAGCGCAGGTAACCTGGGTTGCCGGTGTCAGCTTCGGTTCGCTCATCGGTATGCAATTGCTCATGCGCCGTCCGGAAATTCGCGGTTGGCTGAGCATTGGCGCCCCGGCGAGCATGTATGATTTCTCGTTCCTGGCACCTTGCCCCGCCAGCGGTATCTTCATCCACGGCGCGCAGGACACCGTTGTCCAGCCCGGTGCCGTGACCAAGCTCGTCGAGAAGCTGCGCACGCAGAAGCATATCACCGTGCACCACGAAGAAATCCCGCGCGCCAATCACTTCTTCGAAAACGAGCAGGAAGACCTGATGAAGTCGGTCGACAATTACCTCGATTTTCGTCTCGATCCGGCCTGCCCGATCAAGTAATCTCCAAGCGCTCGGCCCAATGCGGTCGGAGCGCTTGATCTGCCCTATCGCTACCGCTCCCGGACAAGGGGCGCTCGCAGTCGGCTGGCCGCTTGGAGCACTGCCCATCAGTTCGCTTGCGCCGGGATAGCCCCGCGAGCGGATGCGCGCGTTAATGCCTGACGCCAAATAGAAGCTCCAACTCAAAGACCACGACCAGCCCTCCCAGCCGCAAATCACTCCCTCTTGCAATTTGTATGTTATGTTGTAACATTGCTATTCCGAGTCGCAAAGGAGAGGAAAGACGATGGCTTATGCAGACAACCGAAGGGCTTCACCCGCCGGAATGGCCGCCGCCATCGGAGTGCAGGCAGCAATCGGCTTCGCCGTGATCACCGGTTTGAGCGTGACGCAGATGCTGGTTCAGAAAGATGAACCGTTCGCGGGGGTCGAATTTCCACTTGATCCGCCTCCGCCGCCAGAAACACCGCCGCCGGAAACACCGCCCTCTGCGGCGCAGGAGGCCGTAACCACTCCGCCGATCACGGTTCCAAAGCCCGATTTCAGCCTGATCGACACTACGCCGGTCATCCCGACCACGGACCTGATCCTGCCGCCGCAGCCGCGCACCAAGCCCGGCCCGACCGAACTGGCTCCGCCTGCGCCCACTCCGACCGGCTTCGATCCGGTCGGCGCCAGGCCGCGCAACGATCCGGGAGCCTGGCTCAGCGATCGCGATTACAAGTCCAGCTGGGCGCGGCGCGATCTGACCGGCACAGCAACTTTCACGCTCGACATCGCTGCCTCGGGCAAGGTTACCGGATGCCGTGTCACCCGCTCAACCGGACATTCGGTACTGGATGATGCGACATGCGTGCTGGTCCAAAAGCGCGCGAAGTTCGAGCCCGCCCGCGGTCGCTCGGGCGAGCCGGTGGCGGGAAGCTATACCGGCTCGGTGCTCTGGCAGCTGCCCAACTAAGCCTCCTTCAACGGCAGCGTCAGCGCGAGCCTCGTTCGACCTTGTCGAGCGGGGCTTCACCGTCGGCGGCTGGCACGGTCCAGATCATGACATTGATGACCGCGATCACCGCCAGCAGGACCATCAGCAACGGATGCTTCGCATTTCCCGTGCGCCGCCACAGCATATAGGCGCCAAACAGCAGCAGTGCGGCGGCCAGCACGGTGATTGAAAGAATAGTGTCGAGCATCACTTCCCCGCAAAGTCAGATTGTAAACCCGCGTATAGTCGCGGAACGAGTGCAAGTCGCCACCGTTAAGCTGATGTGAGGCCGCAAGGGCCGCAAATCAGATAGATGGGAGACGACAATGGGCATTTTCAGCTCAATCAAAGAAGCGATTTTCGGCAAGAAAGCCAAGGCTCAGGATGCTCCGCTTCCCAAGACCACTGGCATCCCTTCCAAGCAGGACCAGACCGTCCCGATCATCAATGTCGAGAACAGCCTCGATTCCATGCCCGGTGCCGATCGTCTCAACTGGCGCACCAGCATCGTTGACCTGATGAAGCTGATCAATGTCGATTCCAGCTACGACAACCGCAAGGCGCTGGCGCAGGAACTGGGCCGTGACGATTACAGCGGTAGCGCGGAAGACAACATCTGGCTGCATCGCCGCACGATGCAGGAATTGTCGGCCAATGGCGGCCGTGTCCCGGCTGAATTCCTCGATTGATTTGACAGTCTAGCGCGCGGGTTACACACCCGCGCGCATGACAACACACAGCATCGAAGCAACCCGCCGCCAAGTTCTCGCCGGGCTTGGCGCAACCACGGCTCTTACCCTTGGCGGATGCGCTGCACTGCCGCGCGCCGAGGGTATCGCCGCTGCACAGAAAATCGGCGCAGAGCGGCTGCTTGAAGTCGCAGCGTACAATCTGCTGGAACACGAGCCTGAGCGGGCGACGAGCCTTGGCGTCGATACCGGCCAATACGCTTATCTGCGCGGAAAGCTGGAAGACCAGTCACCTGAAGGCCAGGATGCCTATGCTGCGACGCTGCGGCAGGATCTTGCGCGCGTCCGGGCGTTTCCCCGCGATGGGCTGGACAGCACCACGATCACCAACCTCGATGTGGTCGAAAGCGCCTACGACCTAGCCCTCGATGGCTTCGCCCTGCCCTACGGCGATACGCCCGTCGGTAATTGGCGTACCGCACCCTATGTCGTGATCCAGAACGTGGGCGAATACCTCGCCATGCCGCGCTTCATGCAATCGAACCAGAAGGTCGAGAACGGCGATGATGCCGATGCCTATATCGAACGGCTGGAGGCGTTTCCCGCTTCGCTCGACGGGGAATTGGCCCGCATCCAAAGCGCGCGCGGCATGGGCGTTGTCCCTCCCGGCTTCCTTCTCGACAAGGCAATGCGCCAGATGGAGCAGACCATCGCGAGCGCCGGGAAAGGGGAGCTATTCGCCGCTGACCTGCGCGCCAAGCTGACTGCCAAAGGCATGCCGGAAAGCCATGCCAATCGCGCCATGACACTTGAGAGCGGCCCGATTGCCGAGGCCCTGACGAGGCAGCTCGAAGAACTGAAGGCCGAGCGCCGCGTGGCTACTGACGACCCGGGCATTTCAGCACGCCCGCGCGGCGACGAGTTCTACTCATGGGCGCTTCGTTCTAGCACCACGACCACGCTCACCGCTGACGAGGTGCATCAACAGGGCCTCGAAGAACTGGAATCGCTGCATTCCCGCATGGACCCGATCTTGCGCGAAATTGGCTACACCAGCGGTTCTGTTGGCGAGCGGATGCAGGAGCTGGGCGCCGACCCGCGTTATATGTTCGCGGAGGGCGATCCGGGCCGCGAAGAGATCATGGAGTTCATCTGGGACCGGGTGAACTGGATCAAGGCGCAGATGCCCCGTGCGTTCAACACGCTGGTCGATCCCAATATGGAAGTCGTGCGTATCCCCGTGGCCGAAGAAGTCGGCGCTCCAGGCGCATATGGCGGCGCAGGCAGCAAGGACGGGACCATTCCGGGCCGCTTCTGGATCAACCTGCGGACCACCGATCTGCACCGTAAATACGATCTGGCCGACCTGACCTATCACGAGACCATTCCCGGCCATGTCTGGGAAGGCGAATATTCGAACCGCCTGCCGCTGATCCGATCAATCCTGGCCTTCAATCCCTTCAGCGAAGGCTGGGCGCTTTACGGCGAACAACTGGCTGACGAGCTGGGCGCATATGACGACTATACCGTCGGCAAGCTGGGGTACCTGCAAAGCCTCGCATTCCGCGCCTGCCGCATGGTGGTCGACACCGGCCTGCATTCAAAGGGCTGGAGCCGCGAGCGGGCCGTCAATTTCTTTGTCGAGCGCAATGGCAGCAAGCGCAACGAAGTCGAAGGCGAAGTCGACCGCTATTGCAGCTGGCCCGGACAGGCGACCGGTTACAAGCTGGGCCACAGCCGCATCGTCGACCAGCGCGAGCGGGCTCGCCGGGTGCTTGGCCCGGCCTACGACTTCAAGGCCTTCAACGACGCGGTCATCCTTGGCGGCAATGTCCCGATGGACGTGCTGGAGAAGAACGTAGGCCGGTATATCGCGGGGGTCGGCGCTTAGCGGCGTCCCATTCCTGCAACCACCTGAGTGAGCAGACCGCCCAAAGCGCCGCCCAGTGCGCCGCCGCCCGCTCCGCCAGCGCTGGTGCCGCCCTTGTTCTGGTTCATCATGTATCCGACCACGGCGGTGACCAGGATTGGCAGCATCTTCTTGAGCAGTTCGGGTGGCAACCCGGTGCTGCCTGCCACTTCCTCGGCGACACCGCGGCTGACATCCTTGCCGCCGAAGATTTCACCGAGAATGTCGTTGCCCGGCGCGGTCGGGGTCGGGTTCTTGTTAAGGACGGAATCGAGCAGGATACTGCCCAGTCCGCCGCCAGCGCTTCCGCCGGCCAATCCGCCGAGGATGCTTCCAAGACCGCCAAGTCCGCTGGCAGGCGAAGCAGCCGTCGACTGACGGCCCATGCCCGCCACGATTGCCGGCAACAGCGCGCTGGCAGCTTTCTGGGCCGTCGCCTGGTCTACGCCAAGCTCTCCCGCCATCGAGTCAATTGCGCCGTTTTGCATCAGGGCTTGTGAAAGATTCATCGTCATTTCCTTGCGTTGCGCCGCGCAGATTGAACGACGTTATACCGCTACAACGAAAACCCCCGGCCCGCGTTTCCGCGAACCGGGGACTCTCCTCTCCAGCTCTGTAACTTTTTAGGCTGCGGCAGGCGCAGCGTCGCGCACGCCCTGATCCACATGGGCAGCAAAAGGTTCGAAATTGTCGACGAACAATTGCACCAGCTTGTGGGCGGTGCGGTCGTATTCTTCGCCATCGGCCCATGTCGAACGCGGGTCGAGGATTTGGCTATCGACGCCGGGGACCGCAATCGGCACTTCGAAACCGAAATTGGGATCCTTGCGGAACTGCGCATCGCCCAGCGATCCGTCGAGCGCCGCGTTGAGCAGCGCGCGGGTGGCCTTGATTGGCATCCGCCTGCCGACGCCGTATTTGCCGCCGGTCCAGCCGGTATTGACCAGCCAGCACTGTGCACCGCCTTCGGCAATGCGCTTTTTCAGCAGATTGCCATAGACGCTCGGGTGGCGCGGCATGAACGGTGCACCGAAACAGGTGCTGAAAGTCGCCTCTGGCTCGGTGACGCCGATTTCGGTTCCGGCAACCTTTGCCGTGTAACCGGACAGGAAGTGATACATCGCCTGATCGGGCGTTAGCCGCGCAATCGGAGGCAAAACGCCGAACGCATCGGCGGTCAGCATGATCACATTGCTGGGCGGCGGGCCCATGTTATCTTCCGAGGTATTCGGGATCGAGGATAGCGGATAAGCACCGCGGGTGTTCTCGGCGAGGCTGTTGTCCTCGAGGTCGATTTCTCCGTCTTCGTCCATCACGACGTTTTCGAGGACCGTGCCTTCCATGCGGGTCGTCGCGAAGATTTCCGGTTCCGCTTCGGGATCAAGCCGGATCATCTTGGCATAACAGCCGCCTTCGAAATTGAAGACTGCCGTGTCCGACCAGCCATGCTCGTCATCACCGATCAGCGTGCGGCTGGCATCGGCAGACAATGTCGTCTTGCCGGTGCCGGAAAGGCCAAAGAACACTGCGCTCTTGCCGTCGGGACCGATGTTGGCCGAGCAATGCATCGGCATCACGCCCTTGGGCGGCAGCAGGTAGTTGAGAATGCCGAAGACGCTCTTCTTCATTTCGCCGGCATATTTGGTGCCGCCGATGAGGATCAGCTTTTCTTCGAGGTTTACCGCGATAACCGTTTCGCCGCGCGTTCCGTGACGATCGGGATCGGCATGGAAAGCCGGCAGGTCGATGATCGTGTATTCCGGCACGAACCCTTCGAGTTCAGCCTCGGTCGGGCGCACCAGCAGGGTGCGGATGAACTGGTTGTGCCACGCGAGTTCGTTGATGACGCGAACCTTGACCCGGTACTCAGGCTGCGAACCGCCAAACAGGTCGGCTACGAACAGTTCGCTTCTATCGCCCAGGGCCTTCAGGAAATCTTTCTTCAGCGCGGCGAAGTGTTCCGGCTTCATCGAGGCATTGTTGTCCCACCAGACAGTGTCTTCTGTCTCGGCGTTGCGAACGATGAACTTGTCCTTCGCGCTGCGGCCGGTGTGCTTGCCGGTTTCGACAACCAGCGGGCCATGCTTGGCTCGGCGGCCTTCACCGCGCTCGAGAGCAGCAGCCGTCAGTTCTTCCGAATTGAGGTTGGGATGGATCGTCGCAGTAGTCTCGATGCCCTGCGCGGCAAGCGAGGTAGAAAGCGGAAAGGTCACTGAAATCTCCAGCGCTGGTGAGCGAAATGTGTTCGGGAATCGCTGGCGCATACGAATGCGCCGCCCTTCGCCCTGCACTTAGTCCGGCCAAACCGCGACGTCAAACATGCGGGATGGCTATTCGGCCTTAACCCGTGCGGAGCGTGCGTTGTATTGGGCTGCGAAAGGGGTTAGTCCGCATGGCGATGGAAAACCAAGCTGCAGACGGTACCGCACAGCAGGCAGACGACCGCACGGTCATCGCGCTTGTCGATGATGATCGCAATATCCTGACGACCGTTTCGATCGCGTTGCAGGCAGAAGGTTTCGCGACCCGGGTCTATTCGGACGGCGAAGCTGCCCTGGATGCATTGCTCCAGAACCCGCCCGATCTTGCCATTTTCGACATCAAGATGCCCAAGATGGACGGGATGGAATTGCTGCGCCGTCTGCGCGCAAACTCTGCGCTCCCGGTGATTTTCCTGACCAGCAAGGACGATGAGCAGGACGAAGAAGCCGGGCTGCAGATGGGTGCGGACGATTACATCTCCAAACCGTTCTCACTGCGCCTTTTGCTGGCCCGCATCCGCGCCATCCTGCGCCGTTCCGATGCGCGCCGCCCACTGGCTGCGGAAGTGGGCGAGAAGCCTGCGGAAATCATCGAGCGTGGCCGCTTGCGGATGGACCCTGCCCGGCATCACGTCACCTGGGACGGGCAACACGTGTCGCTCACCGTGACCGAATTCCTGCTGCTGGAAGCGCTGGCGCTGCACCCCGGCGTCATCAAAAGCCGCAACCAGTTGATGGATGCAGCCTATCCCGACGATATCTTCGTCGACGACCGGACGGTAGACAGTCACATCAAACGTATGCGCCGCAAGTTCCGCAGCGTGGACGGCACCTTCGATTCCATCGAAACGCTATACGGTGCTGGCTACAGCTTCAGCGATGGCTGACAGAGAAAGCGTCCTGAGAGGCGATCCGCGGCTGGAGAAGCTGCGCTGGTCTCGCCGCCTCTCGCTGACCAGCCGTATCCTGTTCGTGAACGTCCTGCCGCTGGTGCTGCTGGGCGGCGGGGTCCTTTATCTCGACAGTTACCGCAAGCAATTGCTGGATGAACGCTTCAAGCTCGCGCTAGTCGAAGCACAGATCACCGCCGAAGCCCTCGCCGGGGCGACGGTGCAACGCCAGGAAGCCTTGCTGATCCAGATCGGCAAGGAACAGCGTCTGCGCCTCAGGGTCTACGGCCCTGATGGCAAGCTGGAATCTGACAGTTTCAAGCTCGCCCCGCCCAGCTTCGATTTGCCAGAGCCATCCGAAGTCGACCAAGGCGATTTCGCCTTGCGCATGGATCGCTGGTTCGACCGTGTTGTCGGCGCCCCCGCATTGCCAGACTATGTCGATCCGGAGACCGACGACGCATCGGCCTGGCCGGAACTGGTTCGGGCACGTGAAGAAAGCCTCACCCAGATCGTGCTGCGCGATGCACCCGATGGAACTCACGTCATCAACGCGGCTGCGCCAGTGGGGCTTGATGGGGACACGCTGCTTCTGACCCGTAATCCGGTCGATATCACCGAAAGCGTGCGCGCTGCGCGCAGCAGCGTTGCAGTGATCGTGTTGATGTTCCTGCTCGTCTCGACACTGCTGTCCTTCTTCCTGGCGCAGACCATCGTTCGGCCTTTGCGCGAACTGGTGCAGGCTGCCGTGCGCGTAAGGCAGGGCCGCGACCGTGCGGTCGAAGTGCCCCGCTTGCCCGACAGGCGCGATGAGATCGGCATGCTGGCGCGGGCGACATCCGACATGACCGCCGCGCTGCGCCACCGGATCGACGCGGTGGAAAGTTTCGCCGCCGATGTCGCACATGAAATCAAGAACCCGCTGGCGAGCCTGCGCAGCGCCACGGAATCACTCGGCAAGGTCGACGACCCCGATCTGCGCAAGCAATTGCTCGACATCGTGATCCATGATGTGCGCCGGATCGACCGGCTGGTGACCGAAATCAGCGATGCGAGCCGCATCGATGCGGAACTCTCGCGCGCCGAATTTGAACGGATCGAACTTGACGCGCTGGTGCACAATATCGTCGCGAGCCGAGAAGAGCGCGGCGAGAATAATGGAAGGAAGGTCGAAATTCACGCTTACGGGGGGCCGTTTTACGTTATGGGCGTTGCGATCCGGCTTGAGCGGGTCATCGAGAACCTGCTCGACAATGCGGTTTCATTCTCGCCGCAGGGCGGGACAATCACGCTGTCGCTCAGCCAGAGTGACGGCATGATCGATATCGCGGTCCAGGATGCCGGACCCGGCATCCCGGAAGAAAAGCGCGAAAAGGTCTTCCACCGGTTCCATTCCGACCGTCCCGCAGAAGAGGATTTCGGCAATCATTCTGGCCTCGGCCTCGCAATTGGACGCACGATTGCGGAGGCGCATGACGGAACCCTGCACGCAGAGAGCAGGCCCGACGGCGAAAGCGGCGCCTGTCTCGTGCTGAGCATTCCCCCTGCCCGATGACAATGCAGGTCGCCAATGTGAGCTGCGTCGCAATCGGCGGGCGAGCGATCATGATCGAAGGTCCGCCGGGAAGCGGAAAAACCTCGCTTGCCCTGTCGTTGATTGACCGGGGTGCACAGCTGGTCGGCGATGACGGGATCGAGCTGACTGGCAGCGATGGCCCACCCTTCGCCGGTCCTGCCCCTCAGATTTCAGGCAAGATCGAAGTGAGAAACGTGGGCATCGTGGAGCTTCCCACTACACGCGCCCCTCTCGCATTGATCCTCTCGCTTGAGGATGATGCCGAACGATATCCACTCGCCATAGCAGAACGCACGGTCATGGGCGCTGCCATTCCAATCCTCAAATTCCGCCCCGGCGACGCAATCCAGGCCCTGCGCGCGGAATATGCGCTGGAGAAACATGGACTGCCGCTTCGACCTTCCCCGTCCAGCGGTGCTAAGGACAAGTCATGAGCGACGAATCGCAAAAGCAGCGTATCCTTCTGGTGACCGGCCTTTCCGGGGCGGGAAAGACGACTGCGCTACAGGTCCTCGAGGATCTGGGCTGGGAGGCGATCGACAATTTCCCGATCCGCCTGCTCGCGGGTCTTGTGGCAAACGAGACGGGACAGCCAGCACCGCTCGCGATCGGGTTTGATTCCCGCACCCGCGGCTTCGTGCCGAGCGAAATAACCGAGCAGTGCAAGGCATTGTCGCAGCGCGATGACATCGAACTGGTCACGCTCTTTATCGACTGCTCAACCACCGAACTGGAACGCCGTTACAACGAGACCCGTCGCCCGCACCCGATGGCGCGCGGCCGTCCCGTGGCCGGCGGCATCGTGGCCGAACGCGAATTGCTCGAACCGCTGCGGCGATGGGCCGATATCGTGATCGATACGACCGGGTTTTCGGTCAACCAGCTGCAACAGCTGGTCCGTGAACGCTTTGCCGACAGCGAGACCAGGGACATGACGATAACCGTCTCCAGCTTCGGTTTCGCGCGCGGGATGCCCCCGCTTGCGGACCTGGTTTTCGACATGCGTTTCCTCGATAATCCGCACTGGATCGAAGGGCTGCGCGAACAGACCGGACTCGATGAAGCAGTGGCCGAGCATATTGCAAATGACCCGGCATTTTCGCCGTCTTTCAACCGCATAGCCGACACATTGCGCGAACTTCTGCCGCGATACGCCGAGCAGGGGCGCAGCTATCTGAACATCGCCTTTGGATGTACCGGGGGGAGGCACCGGTCTGTCTACAGTGCGGAACGCGCGGCAGAGGTCTTGCGCGAGGCAGGATTTTCGCCCACGGTCATTCATAGAAATTTGGGAAGCCGCCCCGCCGATCCGCTCGAGCGCCGCTGATTCCCTCGCCGCAAATGGTCGAAAGACAAGACTAAATCCTTCGGAAAGCAACGTACGGCTCGCATCGCATGATCGGTATGATTCTCGTCACACACGGCAGTTTGGCCGAACACTTCATCGAGGCGATGGAGCACGTAGTGGGTCGTCAGGAAAACGTTGCAACTATCTGCATCGGTCCGAACGACGATATGGAGCAGCGGCGCAAGGATATCGCCGACGCTATCGCCAAGGTGGACGACGGTGACGGCGCGATTATCCTGACCGACCTGTTCGGCGGGACACCGTCCAATCTCGCGATCTCGTTGCTCGACGCTGGTCGGATCGAAGTTATCGCCGGGATCAACCTGCCGATGCTGATCCGCCTCGCCGGTGCGCGCAAGTCGATGAATGTCGTCGATGCGGTCCATGCAGCGCAAACCGCCGGACGCAGTTACATTACCGTGGCCAGCGAATTCCTCGGCCAGGATATCGACAGCGCGCGGAAGGCAAGTTGAGCGAGCTTCGCAAACAGCTCACCGTGGTCAACCAGCGCGGTCTGCACGCCCGGGCCAGTGCGAAGTTCGTCGGCGCAGTTGCGGAAATTCCCGACGGATGCACCGTGCGCGTTGCCAAGGGCAGCAACGAGGCTGAGGGTGGCTCGATCCTGGGGCTGATGATGCTCGGCGCGGCCAAGGGCGATATGATTGAATTGATCGTGAGCGGTGACAATGCCGCTGCTGTCATGGCCGACCTCTGCGCCATGATCGAGGATGGTTTCGGGGAACCCTGACATGACGAGCCCCGAAAGGTTCGAACGCCGGGTCATTACCGGATTTTCCAATCCCACGGTAAAGGCGCTCCGGGCGCTGCGCGAGAAGAAGCACCGCAAGGCGGCGGGCAAATTCCTCGCCGAGGGCCTGCGCCTGCTCACCGATGCGCGCGAATGCGGTCATGTGCCGGAAGTTCTGGTCCTGTCGAGCAAGCGCGATCCCCACCCCCTCTTGACCGCGCTGGAAACCGCGGTCGAAGCAGCGGGCGGTGAAGTCATCGAAACGTCGCCCGACATCCTCAGCAAGATCACCGGCAAGGACAATCCCCAAGCCGTTGCCGGCGTGTTCGCGGAATTCGACACTTCGCTCGGCACGCTGGACCGGTCGAGCGCGGACATATGGCTTGTCGCACAGGCGCTGCGCGATCCCGGCAATCTTGGCACCATGCTGCGCACCGGTGATGCGATCGGTGCTGGCGGCGTTATCCTGATCGATGATTGCGCTGACCCCTTCAGCGTCGAGGCGGTGCGCGCCAGTATGGGGGCCGTATTCACGCAAAAGATCGCGCGCGCGACCTGGAACGAGTTCGAGCCCTGGCTGCGCAGCGCAAAGGGGCAGCTTGTGGCGGCCTCGCTTCGTGACGCGCAGCCCTATCGCGGCGCGCCCTATGCTGCGCCGTGCTTCGTCATGGTCGGGAATGAAAGCCGCGGCCTGCCCGAGGAATACGAGACGGCCTGCGACCTGCGCGTGCAGATGCCGATGAAAGGCCGTGCCGACAGCCTCAATGCTGCGGTCGCAGCCGCAGTGCTGGGTTATGAAGTGCTGGCGGGGCTCGGCAACGGCCAAGCTTGATCTGCGCGCCGAAACTTGCTGCGGTGTGCACAGGGAAATCGTGATGGGGAGAGGGCTTCGGGCGATTGCGCCGGACGCCTCACGGAGGTCTATGGGATATTCTGCATACGCCAAGGCCGCAAAACAGGTGGCGCTGGCATCCGGATTGCTCGTCCTGGCGGCTTGCGCGCCCAAGACTCTGGGGCAAGCGCAGGTTGACCCTGCAGACCTTATTTTGGTGAATGCCCGGGTCTATTCGCTCGATTGGAGCGAGCCGGACGGCGAAGGCAATCCTGCTTCCGATGCACCATGGAGCGAGGCGGGTTGGCGGCCCGATGCCCAGGCCGTGGCAATCGATGATGGCGTGATCGTTTTCGCAGGCACGTCAACGGGCGCCATGGCCTATGAAGGCGCCAATACGCGCCTCGTTGATCTGGAGGGCGCGACATTGGTCCCCGGCCTCGTCGATTCCCACACGCACGTGGTCGAATTCGGCGCCAAGCTCGACGCGGTCGACCTGACGGATGTCGCCACACAGGAAGAGGCTGTCGCGCTGGTCGCAGCACGGGCGAAATCGGTGCCAGCTGGCGAATGGATTTTCGGAGCAGGCTGGGACGAAGGTGCCTGGGCCAACCGGTATCCGGACAAAGCCCTGCTGAGCGCAGCCGTACCCGATCATCCGGTAGTGCTGCGAAGCCTTCACGGGTTTGCCCTATGGGCCAATCAGGCGGCCTTGGACGCTGGCGGATTGACCGGCGAAACCCCGGTGCCTGAGGGCGGCGAGATGCGCACAGGAACGGACGGCCAGCCAAGCGGCCTGTTCCTCAACCGCGCGACCACGATGCTGGATGACGCGATACCGCCCACTCCGCTTGAAACCATGAAGCGGCAGACCCGCAAGGGTTTGCAGCAAATGGCACGGGACGGTTTTGTGACGGTCCATGAAGCCGGGGCCGATACGCGTTCGATGGAGGTTTTCGAAGCGCTCGAAACAGACGGTACTTTGCCGATCCGGGTCTATGCCATGCTCTCTCTTCGCGACGAGCCGCTCATGCGGCGCTGGATCGCCAAGGGACCCGACAGCGATGCGGATTCCATGCTGGTGACCCGTGCGGTCAAGGCATATTACGACGGCGCTCTGGGTTCACGCGGAGCGCGCCTGCTGAAAGATTATGCCGACCGGCCCGGGCATCGCGGGGTCAGCGGCAGCGGATACGGTTTCGACCGCGGTCTCAACGCCGCAGCCATGGAGGCCGGTTTCCAGGTCGGGATCCATGCCATCGGCGATGCTGGGAACCGCGAAGCGCTTGGCATCATCGAAGCCGCATTTTCGCAATTCCCGGACGCACGGCAGGGGCGTCACCGGATCGAACATGCGCAGGTCATCGCTCCGGAAGACATGGACCGCTTCGCCGAACTGGGCGTCATCGCCTCGATGGAGCCGCCTCATGCGGTCGAAGACAAGACCTGGGCCGAGGACCGGCTCGGCGCAGAGAGGATAAGGGGTGCCTATGCCTGGCGCACCCTTCGCCGCAACGGTGCGCGCCTGACATTCAATGCCGACAATCCCGGGTCCGATCACAGCATCTTCTACGGCCTGCACGCCGCAGTAACGCGCCGCGACAAGCAATTGCAGCCCGCAGGCGGCTGGTATCCGGACGAGGCAGTGACGATCGAAGAGGCACTGCGGGCCTACACCTCATGGTCAGCCTACGCAGGCTTCCGCGAAGCCGAGACAGGGATTATCAAGCCGGGCCGCTGGGCCGATCTGACGGTCATGGATATCGATCCGTTCGCGCTGGCCCAGCAAGACCCGGCAGCCATCCTCAGGGGCCAGATCGTGATGACCGTGGTGAACGGGAAGATCGTCTACGAGCGCTGACGCCTATTCGGCAGCTTCGCGGCCATCTTTGTCAGCGTTTTCGATCAGAGCGGCATCTTCGGCGTTATAGCGAGGGGTTGCCTCGACCTTTGGTACTTCCTCGATCTCGCGCTTGCCGATTTCGATGCCCTTTTCCGACAACCGGCGGCCGGCCGACAGGACATTGCGTTCGAAGCTACCGACGAACTTATTGTAATTATTGACCGCCGTTTCCAGCCCGCCGCCGACACGTTTCATATGTTCTGCGGCAACTGCGAGACGATCGTAAAGCTCGGCACCGGCCTTGCCGATCTCCACCGCTTCTTGCGCAATCGTGTCCTGCCGCCAGACCTGCGCGACCGTGCGCGCGATGGCGACCAGATTGGTCGGCGTGGCCAGCAAAACCTTGTTACGGAAAGCAAAGTCCCACAGCTCCGGATCATGTTCCAGTGCGGCAGCGACGAAATGTTCGCCCGGCACGAACATCACGACATAGTCGGGCGCGTCGTCGAACTGGCTCTGGTAGCTTTTCGAGCCGAGCGTCTGCACGTGGCCCCGCATCGACTTGGCGTGAAGATCGAGGTGGCGCTTGCGCTCATCATCGTCATCCGCCTCGAATGCGGCCTGATAGGCATTCAGCGAGACCTTGGAGTCAATCACGAGCTGCTTCTGGCCCGGCACATTGACGATCGCATCAGGGCGCAGACGCCCGCTTTCGGTGTCGACCGAATGTTCGAGGATGAAATCGGTGTGTTCGGAGAGCCCGCATTGTTCGAGCACATTCTGGAGCGCCCGTTCCCCCCAGCGTCCGCGGGCCTTGGGAGCATTCGTCAGCGAATTGCCAAGCCGCTGCGCCTCACGCCTGACCTCTTCCTGGCCCAGCCGCATCTGTTCGATCTGGGTGGCCAGCGAGGAAAAGGCGTTGGTGCGCTTTTCCTCCAGCGCAGCCACCTGATCTTCGTATTTCTTCAGGCGATCGCCGACAGGTTGCAGCAATTCCCTGATCTTGGCTTCCGAGGTCTTTTCCGAGTGCCCCAGCCGCTCGTTCGCACGCTCGAGGAATTTTTCCTGCGCCGCACCCAGCACCTTGGCACCGGTGTTTTCGAATTCCTTGAGCAGGTTCGCGCGGCTTTCTTCCAGGAGGCGCTTTTGTTCTTCAAACCCTGCCCGCTCGGCTTTCAACGCGGTATTTTCATCACGCGCGGCGTCGAGTTTGGCAGCCAATTCATCCGATCGTGCGGCGCGGTCCGACATTGTCGCCAATTCAGGCGCCATGCGCGACAGTTTTTCCGAAAGGTCCTTGGCTTCGGCATCGCGCTGTTCATGGCGTGCCCGCCAGTCAGCCGCCGGGGCCGAACCAAATCGGTTACCCAGGAAAATTCCCAGCCCGAGGCCGAGGACGAGTGCGACGATGGCGATAATTGTGGGGTCCATTGCCCCCTTCTAGGCAGAACGGAGGGTGAACGCCAGAGGCACTTATCGGCAGTTCACGCTTTTCGGCCGGTCGCCATATTATACAGGAAGCGAAAGCCTACAGTGAATGCCAAAAAGTAGACCGAGAACCGGATTGCAAGCTCGTCAAATCCAGGATTGCGGTCGAACCAGGCCCAGCCGCACATGAGGAATGCAAAAAGCAATCCGGCGATGGCGGCGCGGGTCCAGCTCAATTGATCACGCGTATTCGCGCATCTTTTTCAGCTTCTTCAGCGCCATGTTGCGCTTCAGGCGCGAGAGATGGTCGATGAACAGGATTCCTTCGAGGTGGTCCATCTCGTGCTGGATACAGGTGGCCATCAAGCCTTCCAGCCCTTCTTCGTGCACCTTGCCGTCGAGGTCCTGATACCGCACCCGGCAGGTAGCGGGGCGGTCGACATCGGCGAAGATTTCGGGGACCGACAGGCAGCCTTCCTGATAGGTTGCCAAGTCTTCTGCCGGATCGAGAATTTCCGGGTTCACGAAAACGCGCGGCTCCAGCTTGGTGGCGGGATGCGTGTGCTTGTGCCCATCATGACTGCATTCGACCGGTTCACCGTCGGGATCTTCCGGCTGGAGATCGATCACGAGCAAGCGTTTCGGCACGCCGACCTGGATTGCGGCGAGGCCGATACCGGGCGCAGCATACATCGTTTCGAACATGTCATCGACGAGCGTTTTCAGCTCGTCATCGAATTCGGTGACGGGTTCGGACACGGTTTTGAGCCGGGGATCCGGCACTTCAAGAATTTCACGGATAGCCATAAGCGGTCAGATAGGCGTGCAATGCGCGCTTTTCAATCGAATTGGAGCGGTCAGACCGATCGGTCAGCCAAGCGGCCTGCGAGCCCTTAGCGCCTGCGCCAAAGTGCCTTCGTCGAGGTAGTCGAGTTCGCCCCCGACCGGCAGGCCGTGGGCTAGCTGGGTGATGCGGATGGGGAAGCCTTCCAGCCGCTCGGCAATGTAATGCGCGGTGGTCTGCCCTTCGAGCGTTGCGTTCATCGCGAGGACGACTTCGTCCACCCCGCCCTGCTCCACGCGCGACAGGAGGTTGGCGATGTTCAAATCTTCCGGGCGAATTCCATCGAGCGCCGACAGTTTCCCGCCCAGCACGTGATACTTGCCGGTAAACAGCTTGGCCCGGTCCAGCGCCCACAGATCGGCCACGTCCTCCACCACGCACAATCCCTTACCGTCGCGGCGCGAGTCGGCGCAGATACCGCAAGGGTTGGTGGTGTCCACATTGCCGCAGGTGTCGCATTCAACCAGCGCCTCGCCCACTGTCGCCAGTGCTTCGAGCAGCGCGGGAAGTGCACTTTCGCGGCGTTTGACCAGCCACAAAACAGCGCGGCGCGCGCTGCGCGGGCCAAGGCCGGGAAGGCGCGCCAGCGCGGATGCCAGTGTCTCGATCTCTTGCGATGCCATGGTGGCACAGATAGGGGCGCAAGCGCGAGCAAGAAAGGCCACACGAGACGTCATGCGCATAATCTTCATGGGAACTCCGGAATTTGCCGTGCCGACGCTGCAAGCGCTGGTCGATGCAGCGCATGAAGTGGTGTGCGTCTATACCCAGCCGCCGCGCCCCGGCGGGCGGCGCGGGCGAGAACTGACGCCGACTCCGGTGCACCAGCTAGCCGAGCGCCTGGGGATTGAAGTGCGGCACCCCAAATCGCTCAAGTCAGCGGAAGAGCAGGAAAAATTCGCTGCCCTCAAAGCCGATATCGCAGTGGTTGCCGCGTATGGCCTGATCCTGCCGCAGGCGATCCTCGATGCTCCTGTCCACGGCTGCCTCAATGTCCATGCCTCGCTACTGCCGCACTGGCGCGGTGCAGCACCGATCCACCGTTCGATCATGGCGGGCGATCCGGTGACGGGCGTCACAATCATGCAGATGGAAGCGGGCCTCGATACTGGGCCGATGCTGGCCACAGTGCGCACTCCGATCGAGGACAAGACGACCGGCGAACTGACCGAGGAGCTTGCCGAATTGGGTGCCCAGCTGATGGTGGGGACGCTGATCGACCTGGATGCGCTGCATGCGATCGAGCAGGACGATGCCGAGGCCACTTACGCCGCGAAGATCGACAAGGCAGAAGCGCGCATTGACTGGGCGCGGCCTGCGCAGGACGTGGTGCGCCATATCCACGCCCTCTCGCCCTTCCCCGGAGCATGGTTCGAAATAGACGGGCAGCGCGTCAAACTGCTACGCGCCGAGCTTGCCGAAGAGTCGGGCGAGCCGGGCGAAGTGCTGGATGACAAGCTGGCCATTGGCTGCGCGGACGGAAGCATCCGGCCGGTGGAACTCCAGCGTGCAGGCAAACCGAAAATGGATCTCGAGACATTCCTGCGCGGCAATGCGGTGGCAAAAGGCACCATGCTTTCGTGACCCGTTTGGCCTTGACCATCGAATTTGACGGCACGCCTTTCTTCGGCCTTCAGCGCCAGCCCCACGGGCCCAGCGTGCAGCAAACGGTCGAGGATGCTGCCTTCAAGGTGACGGGTGAAGAGGTCAGGCTGGCCAGTGCAGGCCGCACCGACACCGGGGTTCATGCGCTCGCCATGCGCAGCCATCTCGACATCGAGAAAGACATCGAGCCGTTTCGCCTGATGCAGGCACTCAATGCCCAGATGCGTCCCGATCCGGTGGCCGTGACCCACTGCGCAATCGTAGCCGATGACTGGCACGCGCGCTTTTCCTGCACGGCCCGCAGCTATGTGTACCGTATCGCCAATCGCCGCGCTCCCCTGACGCTGGAGAAGAACCGCGCCTGGCAAGTGCCCCAGCCGCTGGATGCGGATGCCATGCACGAGGCCGCACAGGCGCTGGTCGGGTTCCACGACTTCACCACCTTCCGTTCGGTCCAGTGCCAGTCTGCAAGCCCGGAAAAGACGCTCGACCGATTGGACGTGGTGCGTGAGGGCGATCACGTCCTGATCCATGCTGCCGCGCGCAGTTTCCTGCACCACCAGGTACGCTCGATGGTCGGCTGCCTGGCACTAGTGGGCATGGGCCGGTGGGAAATCGAGCGAGTCGCCCGGGCACTCGAAGCGAAGGACCGGCAGGAACTTGGCCTGAACGCCCCTCCCCATGGCCTGTACTTCGTGGAAGCCACCTATCCTGACGAAGCCTGACGTAACGTCACCCTAGCCAATCGGACACAGGGGGCCTAGCGATGGCCCCATAAGGACGGGACAGTTAGGGAGATAAAGAATGACCACCACCGGCAAACAGCTTTTCACTACGCTTGAGGCAGATGGCACATTGACCGTCGAGATCGCCGAAAGCACCTTCCCCGATCCGACCGGCAACCAGGTCCTGGTCAAGATGGAAGCCGCTCCGATCAATCCGTCGGACCTTGCAATCCTGACCGGCGCCGCCGATTTCGAAAACGCCGAATATTCGCCCGGCAAGGTCGTCGCGAAGATGCCCGAGCCGTTCAACACCGGCTCCAAGGCGCGCCACGGCCAGCGCTTGCCTGCAGGCAACGAAGGCGCCGGCACGGTCATCGCCACCGGTGACAGCGACATGGCCAAGGCACTGATGGGCCAGCGGGTCGCGTGTGTCCCGGGCAATGCATTCAGCCAGTATGCAATTGCCGATGCCGCCATGTGCCTGCCGCTGGGCGACCACAGCTCGGAAGCGGGTGCATCGAGCTTCGTGAACCCGATGACGGCCCTTGGCTTCGTCGAGAACGCCAGGATGGACAGTCAGAAATCGATCCTGCACACCGTGGGCGCTTCGAACCTGGGCCAGATGCTCAACCGCATCTGCCTCGAAGACGGAATGGGTCTCGTCAATATCGTGCGCAAGGACGAGCAGGCGGAATTGCTCAAGTCGCAGGGCGCGACGCACGTGGTGAACTCGTCCGACAGCGATTTCATGAACCAGCTCAAGAACGCGATTGACGAAACCGACGCATTCTACGGCTTCGATCCTATCGGCGGCGGGCAGATGGTCGATACTTGCTTCAAGGCGATGGAGCAGGTCGCAGTGTCGAAGATGACCGAATATTCGCGCTATGGTTCCAACCAGCAGAAGCGCATGTTCATTTATGGCCGCCTCGATTTCGGCCCGACAACCCTGACCCCGTCCTATGGATTCGGCTGGACTCTTTCAGGCTGGCTGCTGACGCCGTTCTTGCAGAATGCGGGCATGGAAACCGTGATGCGGATGCGGACACGGGTGCTCGACAATCTGACGACCACTTTTGCCAGCCACTACAAGACCAAGGTCGATCTGGAAGGCATGCTGACCAAGGACGCCATTCTGGACTACCGCCAGATGAAGACCGGCGAAAAATACCTGGTCACACCGAACGGCTGATTCATCGGCCGTCGAAAGCGCTCTGGATGGCGGCGGGGTCGGTGATCCCGTTCGCCACCAGCAGTTGCAACAAGATGCGCGCTTTTTGCGGGTTCAGCGCCCGCCCTGCGACGAAGCGGTTCTCGGCATCCTCCGTCTCGCGGTCGACGAGACCCTCGTCCGCGCGGCTTGCCCTGACCACCGGAATGCCGCGCCGGGCAATCCGGACAAGCTCCTGACGCACCGGTTCGGGCATATTGCCTTCCCCCACGCCTGCGATGACGACGCCGCGCGTGTCATCTCCGATATGCCTTAGCAGCTCGCCTGCGCTAAATGCTGCGTGCATGTAGACGATGACGACCTCCGGCAAATCTTTGCACCAGCCGAATGCTGCAGCAGAGCCTTCACACCAAGGCGCGCCGAACCATTCGAGCGAGGACGGGGTCACAAGTCCAATGGATTCCCTCGGAAAGCCGCGAAAGGCGTCGGACCCGCGCGTCCTTACCTTACGCACATCGCGCGCCGAGAAAATGCGGTCGCCCATCACCACCAACACGCCCCGTCCGGCAGCCTGCGCATCGCTGGCGACGCGCACCGCATTGGCGAAATTTCTCAAACCGTCATAGCCAACTGCATCAGCCGGACGCATCGCACCCACGACGACCACCGGCTTGTCTGCGGGCACTGTCAGATCGAGCAGGAAAGCCGTCTCTTCGAGCGTATCGGTACCATGTGTGACGATGATGCCGCTGCAGGCGTCATCCGCAACGGCTTTCATAATTGCCGCATAAAGCTGGTTCCATTCGGCAGGCCCGATATCGGCGGAATCGATGTTGGCAATCTGCTGCCCTGAAAGTTCGGCCTCCAGCCCCAGGCCGCCGACCTTTTCCAGATATTCGTCGATGCCGATCTCGCCCGATCGATAATCCGGAGCGATCGCAGAGCCTGCAATCCCCGCGATCGTGCCGCCTGTGGCCAGTACAGTAAGGTTTTTACGCATGGGAAAGTCGATAGCGGCTGTAAAAGCGCGGGTCACGTCATGCTTTTTGCGATCGCCACTTGCGAAAGCATCACTCGCAGCTACGGTTTTTATGAGGGGGAGCGACTGCATGACGAAATCTACGGAAATGGAGCGCTATCCCAAGACCGGACTATTCCTGGAAGGCAGGCTGAGGCACGATCTTTCCGAAGCCGAGAAGGAAGAGCTGGAATCGCTCGTCTCCAAGGTGGAAACACACCCTGACGGCTACCGGCTGATCTCACGCGGCGATGTCTGTGACCATTCCACGATGCTGATCGAAGGTTTTATGCTGCGCACGCTGGATGCGGGCGACAAGCGTTATGGTGTGAGCTTCCATGTGCCCGGCGACTTTGTCGACCTGCACTGTTTCGCGCTCAAGCGCCTCGATCACAATATCGAATGTATCGGACCTGCAAAGGTCGGGTTGGTCCCGCATGAACGCATTGTCGACGTGATGAAGGACAGGCCGCATCTGGCGCGCTTGTTCTGGTTTTCCACCCTGCTGGATGCCGCCATGCACCGCGAATGGATCATGAAGCTGGAACAGCTCAAGGTGCCGCAGCGGATCGCGCATATCTTTGCCGAGGTCTGGTACCGTCTCGATATGGTTGGCATGGCGTTCCCGGATGGCTTCAAGACGCCGCTGACACAGTCCGACCTGGCAGACATGTGCGGCGCCACGCCCGTCCACGTGAACCGCGCCATTGGCGAGCTGCGCAAAAGCGGTATCGCCGAATTTCGCCGGGGTGAAGTGCGCGTGATCGACCGGCAGAAACTGGAATCCTTCGCCTGTTTCGAGAAGGATTATCTGTACAGCGAAGGGGCTCTTTCGCTGAGGCAGGATGGCCTTTAAGACATCAAATTATAACATATGACAAAGCACAGGGCCCTAAAAATGCGCCAACACCATCGAAAAGAACCTAAAGCTAACAAAGGTCAATAGACCCCGGTCCTGAGGCTTGCTTTACATTCGGGCAATGGACGCAATTCGTGGTGATATCAGGACAGCCGAGTTTCCCCTCACCGGTGCGTTCCTTGCTGGTCGATTGCGGGAACATCTCGGCGCCGATGACCTCCGCTACATCGAAAATCTCGTGGATACCGTGGAAGACCACCGCGATGGCACGCGCCTGCTTAAACGTGGCGTCGTTACCGACCACAGCACGATCCTGATCGAAGGGTATGTATTCCGCACCATGGAAGCTGGCGGCAAGCGCTACATCCTGGGTGTGAACGTACCCGGCGATTTCGTCGACCTGCACGGATTTGCACTGAAGCGCCTCGATCACAATGTCGATGCAGCAGGCGCCATAAAGGTTGGGCGGGTTAGCCATGCCAGCCTCCAGAAAGTCATGCAGGACCGCCCCAGGATCGCGCGCGCCATGTGGTTCGCGACGCTGCTGGACGCCTCGATCGATCGCAAGTGGATCCAGATCCTCGAGCAGCTCGATGCTCCCAAGCGGATCGCCCACCTTTTTGCCGAAGTGCAAACGCGGCTGAAATTGATAGGGCGCGACGCGCCGCGCGCATTGCGCACACCTTTCACCCAGATCGATCTTGCGGACATGTGCGGGGTCAGTGCGATCCATGCCAACCGCGCCGTAGGCAAGATGCGCGAACTCGGAATTGCGGAAATCCGCCGCGGCGACCTGTTTACAGACGATTGGGACCGCCTGAAACGCTATGCCCGGTTCGAGCCGGATTACCTCTATGGCGACGGCGCGCTCAAGTTTGATGAGGTGTGGGATTGATACTCGCGCTTGACGCTGCGCGAATCCACGCTAAATGCGCGCTTCTCCTTATCGGGGGCGCTTAGCTCAGTTGGTAGAGCATCTCGTTTACACCGAGAGGGTCGGCGGTTCGAGCCCGTCAGCGCCCACCACTATTCCCCGACAGCTTCACCGATTGCTTCGCGCGCTTCCGCGCTCGACCAGTCGTAATCGCCGCGGACCCGCCAGACTTCCTGCCCCATCGAATCGTACAGTATGGTCGTGGGCAGCGGCGTGTTGTCATAGAATGACCCGAGCTCGGCCTGCGGATCGATCCACGGCTCCAGATATTCGAAGTTGTTCTCGGCAAAATACGCCGCGACTTTTTCGGCCCCGCCCATATCCTGGCTCACCGTGATGACCTGCAACCGGTCACCATAGCCGGCCGCAAGATCATCCAGCAGCGGCATCTCTTTTTTGCACGGGGCGCACCATGTGGCCCACAGGTTGAGCAACACCGGCGTGCCCTGTTTCGCACCGAGATTAAGCTCACGCCCTGCAGGATCGCTCACATTGAGCAAGGGCATCAACTCGCCGGCATAGGTCCGGTCGATTTCGCTGGTTGCCATTGCCGAAGCACCGCTTTCTTGCACCTCGACCGGTGCGCTCCTATCGCATCCGGCGACGGCAACACCCAAGGTGACGACAAGCGTGAGCGATAAACGGGACAATCAAGGCTCCAATTCGATGTGGGGCGGCAGGTTCGCCGAAGGGCCTAGCGCGATCATGCGCGAAATCAACGCCTCGATCCCTTTCGACAAGGCGCTGTGGCGCGAAGATATCGCGGGCAGCCGCGCCCATGTCGCGATGCTCGCCAAACAAGGCATCGTCAGCGAAGCCGATGCCAGGGCCATCGATGACGGCCTGCAGCAAGTCGCCGCGGAATACGAACGTGACGGCGTTCCCGAAGACTGGGACCTCGAAGACATCCACATGACCGTGGAAGCGCGGCTAACCGAGATTGTCGGACCGGCCGCCGGACGCCTTCACACCGCACGAAGCCGCAATGACCAGGTCGCCACGGATTTCCGCATGTGGGTGCGCGCGGCCAATACTCGTGCAATCGCAGGCATCGATGCCGTGCTCCGCGCCTTGGTCAACCGCGCCGAGGAACACGCAGATACCATCATGCCGGGTTTCACCCATTTGCAGACGGCACAGCCGGTAACCCTTGGCCACCACCTGCTGGCCTATTTCGAGATGCTTAAGCGCGACCGTTCACGCTTTGCCGATGCCCTTGCGCGGATGGACGAATGCCCGCTGGGTTCGGCGGCACTGGCGGGGACCGGTTTCGATCTCGACCGCGATATGACGGCGCAGGCACTCGGTTTTGCGCGCCCGACACGCAACAGCCTGGATGCGGTATCGGACCGCGATTTCGCGATCGATTACCTGGTGTCGGCAAGCCAGTGTTCGCTTCACCTGTCGCGCCTCGCGGAAGAGTTCATTATCTGGGCCAGCCAGCCGTTCGGCTTCGTCAAGCTGCCCGATACGCTTTCGACCGGCAGTTCGATCATGCCCCAGAAACGCAATCCGGATGCAGCGGAACTGGTGCGTGGTCATGCCGGACGGATCATCGGCTGCACCACCAGCCTGATGATTACGATGAAGGGCCTCCCCCTCGCCTATTCAAAGGACATGCAGGACGACAAGCCGCCCGTGTTCGAAGCCGCTGGCCTGATCGACCTGTCGCTGGCCGCAATGGCCGGAATGGTCGCAGACAGCACTTTTCAGACCGCCCGTATGCGCAAGGCAGCAGAGGCCGGTCATGCCACGGCCACGGACCTTGCCGACTGGCTGGTACGTCAGGCTGACATTCCATTTCGCGAGGCCCATCATATTACCGGCTCCGCGGTCAAACTGGCCGATAGCAAGGGGGTCGCGCTGGATGGGCTGTCCCTCGATGACCTCAAGCCAATCGATGACCGGATCGACGAGCGGGTGTTCGAAGCGCTGTCGGTCGATGCGTCTGTTGCCGCCCGTGCTTCCTATGGCGGGACGGCGCCGATACAGGTAAGGCAGCAGGTGAAAGACGCCCGTAGCTGGCTGGAGAAGAATTGATGCGCATTGGCGCGGCCCTGATCGCTCTCACCTTGCTGGCTGGCTGCGGCCAGAAGGCGCAGCTCAAACCGCTGGACGGCAGCGCGCTGCCGCCGGCACCATTCGGCGCGGAAGTCCAGCCTGATGCCGACGATCTGCTCGAGCTAGACCCGCGAGCAGCACCAGATCGCAGCACCGAATTGCGCACCCGCTCTGAAGAGCGTGAGGATGACCCCTTCGACCTGCCTCCCGAATAGGTTGCAGGCCTTCAAGCAAGGCTTGCTCGACACGGCGGGGCCAATTGGGCAGAGCCGCTCGCCATGGACCATTTCCAGATCCGCGGCGGCGTGTTGCACGCCGAGAACGTAGCCCTCCCCGCCATCGCCGAGGCGGTTGGCACTCCTGTATATATCTATTCGCGCGCCACGCTTGAACGGCACGCGCGCGTTTTCAGGGATGCCCTGTCGGCTACTGGAAAACCGCACATCGCCTTTGCAGTCAAAGCCAACCCCAACCTTGCCGTACTGCGCGTTCTGGCAAACATGGGTTACGGGGCAGATGTCGTTTCCGGCGGCGAACTTACCCGCGCCTTGAAGGCGGGGATGAAGCCAGAAGACATCGTGTTTTCCGGCGTTGGCAAGACCCATGCCGAACTGCAACAGGGCCTTGAAGCGGGTATCGGCCAGTTTAACATCGAGAGCGAAGAAGAAGGCTACGAGTTGGCGGCCATCGCCCGCCGCTTCGGCTTGACGGCAGCCTGCGCCCTTCGCGTGAACCCTGATGTCGATGCGGGCACACACGAAAAAATCTCCACCGGCAAACGCGAAAACAAGTTCGGTGTGCCGATCGACCGCGCACCCGCCATCTACGCCGCCTTATCGCAGGAAGACGGCCTCGATATGCGCGGGATCGCCGTGCACATTGGCAGTCAGTTGGGCGATCTTGAACCTTTGGAAACAGCATTCGGCAAAGTCGGCACCCTGATTGGCGACCTGCGCGAAATGGGGTGCAAGGTGACTCACGCCGATCTGGGCGGCGGCCTCGGGGTTCCGTACAAGTCGGGCGAAGTCTTGCCGGCACCTGCTGAATACGGCGCGATGGTAGCGCGCATTACCAAGGACTGGAACGTCCAGTTGATGTTCGAACCTGGCCGCGTGATCGCTGGCAATGCCGGGGTCCTGCTGACGCGCGTCATCCGCGTAAAACGCGGCATCGAGCGGCCCTTCGTTGTCGTCGATGCGGCGATGAACGACCTCGCCCGCCCGGCAATGTACGGTGCGTGGCACGATTTCGAGGCGGTCGAGCCTGATGGAGAGCGCATGACCGCCCATATCGTCGGCCCGATCTGCGAAACCGGAGATACCTTTGCGATGGACCGCGAATGTGATGCGCTGGTTGCAGGCGAACTCGCTGTTTTTCGCACGGCCGGTGCCTACGGCGCAACCATGGCGTCGAGCTACAATTCGCGCGGTTTCGTCGCAGAGGTCCTCGTCGACGACGACAAGTTTGCCGTCGTGGCAGACCGGATCGCTGCGGGCGCAATCATGGACGCCGAGCGCGTTCCCGACTGGCTGACCTGATGCTGCATTCACTGCCGCTCTTTCACCGAATCAAGGGTAACCGCGTTGTTGTCGTTGGCCAAGGCGACATGGCAGCGGCCAAAGCGCGCCTCGTGGAACGTTCAGGCGGCATCCCGTGCGGCGAAACCGAGGCGCACCATGCGCGCCTGGCATTTGTCGCCCTAGAAAACGAGCGCGCTGCCGAAGCCGCAGCGCTGCGGCTCAAGCGGCTCGGATTGCTGGTGAACGTGGCAGACCAACCGGACCTGTGCGATTTCACATTGCCGAGCGTCCTGGAACGCGGGCCTGTACTGGTGGCAGTCAGCACAGGCGGCGCTTCTGCCGGGCTGGCGAAGCATCTCAGGCTAAGGCTTGAAGCTCTTCTTCCCGACAATCTCGGTGCGCTGGCGGAGGCGCTGTCTGCGGCCCGCGATGCCATGCGATCGCGCTTTCCCGGCAGCGATGACCGGCGCCGCGCACTCGATGCCGCGCTTGCCGAAGGCGGACCGCTTGATCCCTTCGTGCCGGGGAACGAAAGCCGGGTGGACGCCTGGCTTTCCCAAGGCGGGATACCAGCTTCGGATCAGACACTCGAGATCGTCCTCAGCAGCGACGAGCCGGAAGACCTGACAATTCGCCAGGCACGCGCGCTGGGCGAAGCGGATCATGTCCTCCACGACCCCGGCGTTTCCGAGGCTATCCTTATCCGAGCCCGTGCAGATGCCGCCCGGTACGAGCTGCCTTGCAGCGATCCGCCAGAAACCGGACGTATAGTAATCCTGCGGCGCTAGGCTGCTACTGCAACCCGCCGATTGGTGGTCACCCCGATCTCTGCGAAATAGCGCGACATCGCGACAGCAGTGCTGTCTGCCAGCGCGATATGCGCGCGGCGGCGATCGGCGGGATCTGGAATGCGCAGCAACAGGCCGCTGTCGACCATCTGCGCAACCCAGCGGAGCGCTGTCGTTGCCGGCACTCCCGCTGCAATGCACAGCGAAGTCACCGATACCATCTGGCACTCTGCGCGCGCGGCAGTGAGGTCGAGCAATATGTCCCATGCAGGATCCGCGAACAGGTCAGCGTCGAAAAACCGTGCGCGGGCTTGGCGCTGACGAATGAAACCGCGGATGGTCGCAGCGTCGGGCAAGCTTGGGCCGGCGCTTTCACTGGCGCTGGTGGTTGCCTGACCCTTCCATTCTTGCGTGGCCGCCTCGAGCCGGAACGCGCCTCCGCCTTCCCTCTGACCGGGCGAAAGGCTTTCCAGCCGCTGAGCCATCTGCCCGACCTGTTCTGTCAGGCGCAGCAGCAGCAGCCGGTCATCTTCGGCCAGTTCGCGCAGGCGCAGGTTCGGTACGTGGGCAAGAACACGGCCGATTGCCATGATCCTTTCAGCCCTGCCCGGATCGACTAGAATCTGCGCACCTGACAGGGCGAAACATCCGAACACGATATCGAGCGATTCCATGACCGTTGATACCACCAGATGCGCCCCGGATTTCCCGCATCTCACATCAAGCCGCGAAAGTAGCGCGGTCGTTGCTGCGTCCGCCTGGGCGCAATCGACAAGCACCAAGTCACCGAGCGCGCCGATCGACCCGCTACCAAATTCGTCCAATCCGCAGCATTCCAGAATGCGGAAACCGGCAGCCTCCGCATCGTCGCGCATTTGGGATCGTATACGCTCCCGGTCCGCAAGGATCGTGACACCAAGCTGACATCCGGCTCCGTCACACGCGGCTTCATAGGAAAAATCGGCTTGCACAGAATCGTCTCCAACACGTTCGATTAAGGGAACATGGTGAGAACAAATGAAGATCGTGTCAAGATTTTCGCTGGATTTTCAGGATTGATCGATCCTTCGGCGCCGGATCTGCAGCGGTGTCCTTAGTCAGAGCGCGGCCTGCATTGCCCTGCTTATCGACGCGGTCGCAAATGCCCCCCTACGGTGCTGAGCCCAATGCAGCCTACGGCCTGATATCGATCGGGGTGCCATTGGGGATCAGGGTCCACAATTCGGCGATCTCGCGGTTTGACAGTGCGATACAGCCATCGGTCCAATCCCCGGGCACCCGCGCATCGAACGGCAAGGCGTTGGGCTGCCCGTGCAGGAATATCAGCCCTCCGGGCGAGCGGCCCTGCGCCGCGGCATAGGCACGATCATCGGCATTGGGGTAATCGATGTAGAGGCTGAGATAATAGCTCGACTGCTCGTTGCCGTAGGTAATCGTGTAGCGCCCCTCAGGCGTTCGTTCGTCGCCTTCGAAACGTTTGTGGCCCACCGGTTCGTCGCCATATTGCAGCCCGCGATAGGTCCGGATTACCTCGCCCTTCTGGTAAACCCACAATGTCCGGTCGGACTTGTCGATCAGGACGAAATCGGCAAGCTCACCGTCCTGCGCCTGCTGTGCGCGAGCTTCCGGGACCGCCGGAGAACATGCACCGAGCCATAGCGCAGCGAGGAGGGGCAGAAAACGCATTATCCGCATTCTGCCATCGCCCGTCTAATCAGTCCATGAACGGATCGCGCATGAGAATCGTATCGTCGCGCTCGGGGCTGGTCGACACCAACGAAACCGGGGTTTCAATGAGTTCCTGAACGCGCTGGATGTATTTCACGGCATTGGCCGGCAAATCGGCAAAAGAGCGCGCTCCGGCGGTGGAACCCTTCCAGCCTTCCATCGATTCGTAAATCGGCTCGACTTCGGCCTGGTCGGCAGCATGGCTGGGCAGGTAATCGTAGACCTTGCCGCGCAGGCGGTAACCGGTGCAGATCTTCACCTCGTCCAGCCCGTCGAGAACGTCGATCTTGGTCAGGGCGATACCGGTGACGCCGCTGATCGAACAGCTTTGGCGCACGATGACTGCATCGAACCAGCCAACGCGGCGCTGGCGGCCGGTCACTGTGCCGAATTCATGGCCCCGTTCGCCAATTCCCTTGCCGATGTCGTCATCAAGTTCGGTCGGGAACGGACCGCTGCCAACGCGGGTGGTGTAGGCTTTGACGATGCCCAAAACATAACCGGTGGCATTCGGGCCGAGCCCGCTGCCCGCGGCCGCAGTGCCGCTGACAGTGTTGGAGCTCGTGACGAAGGGATAGGTGCCGTGATCGATATCGAGCAGCACGCCTTGCGCGCCTTCGAAGAGGATTTTCGCGCCCGCCTTGCGGACTTTCTTGAGGCGCTTCCACACCGGCTGCGCGAATTGCAGCACGAACGGCGCAATCTCGCGCAAATCGGCGAGCAGGCGCTCCCGGTCTACTGGCGGTTCGTTGAAACCGGCACGCAGCGCATCATGGTGCGCGCAGAGGCGGTCCAACTGCGGCTCGAGGCTGTCCAGATGGGCCAAGTCGCACACGCGGATTGCACGGCGGCCGACCTTGTCTTCATACGCGGGGCCGATGCCCCGGCCGGTTGTACCAATCTTGCCAGCCCCGGCCGCTGTCTCGCGCAATCCGTCGAGATCGCGGTGGATGGGCAGGATCAGCGGGCAATTGTCCGCCACGGCCAGATTTTCGGCATTGATGCTCACGCCCTGACCTTCGAGCTTTTCGACTTCGGCCTTCAGCGCCCAAGGGTCCAGCACCACGCCATTGCCGATGATCGACAACGTGCCCGAAACGATACCCGAAGGCAGCAGGGACAGCTTGAAGACGTTTCCGTCGATGACCAGCGTATGGCCGGCATTGTGGCCGCCCTGGAAACGAACGACAGCGTCGGCACGGCTCGCAAGCCAGTCGACGATCTTGCCCTTGCCTTCATCGCCCCACTGGGCGCCAATTACGGTTACATTGGCCATTGAAAAGCTACTCGCGATTTACGGATGCACAAACGCGCGTCGCACTAGGCGCTTGTGCAGCACGGGGCAAGGCAGATCGGGGAAACTTCGGGGCCACTTCTCCATTGGTATCGCAAAGGAGACCTTATGACCGACTACCCCACCCTCAATATGAATGATGGCCGCCAAATTCCCCAGCTTGGTTTTGGTACATGGCAAATCGAAGACAGCAAAGTCGCCGAGCCTGTCTCTACAGCAATCGACGTCGGCTACTGGCTGATCGATACTGCCGCAATCTACGAAAACGAGCGCGGCGTGGGCGAAGGTGTGGGCGAATGGTCCGACATTTTCCTCCAGACCAAGATCTGGAACGAGAGCCAGGGTTACGACCGCTCGCGCAGGGCGGCCGAAAAATGCCTCGAGCGCCTTGGCCGCGATCATGTCGACATGTTGTTGATCCATTGGCCGTGCCCCGATCGGGGCGAATATCTGAACACGTGGAAGGCCTTCATCCAACTGCGCGAAGACGGCCTTGCCAAATCCATCGGCGTGTCGAATTTCCGCGAGAATGAACTGCGCCGGCTGATCGAGGAAACGGGCGTGACGCCTGCGATCAACCAGATCGAGCTGCATCCCAGCTTCCAGCAGCGCGAACTGCGCAAGGTTCACGAGGAACTCGGCATTGTGACGCAGTGCTGGTCGCCGCTCGGCCAGGGCGAGGATATGTCAGACGACACCATCCAAGCTATCGCCGAGGAAACGGACCAGCCTGCCAGCGCTGTCGTCATCCGCTGGCATATCCAGCATGGCCTGTCGGCTATTCCGAAGGCCAGCAGCCGCAATCATATCGAGGCCAATTTCAAGGCGCTGTCGTTCGAATTGTCCGCAGACCAGATGTCGCGCATCGACGCACTCGACAGCAAAGATGGCCGGAAAGGCCCCGATCCGAGCGATATTTCCTGACTTAGAGGGGTTTGGGCGTGCCGTCTTCAAGGCGGTGCGTGCATCCCAAAGAAACAGGGTCATCGCTGTCCGAGAGCGCAGCCACTGTTCGCCAGCCTTCACCGCGAAGGCTGGCAGCAGCCGCGCGGTCATGGTCCAGCGGGAGGAACACGGTGTCGCGCGTCGGTATCTCGGCAGAACCAAGCGCTTCGAGCATCGGATCCATGTAGAGCGAGAACCCGGTGGCCGCTTCGTCGCTTCCCTTGATCGAATAGGTTCCGCCCCGGCCAAGCGCGCTGCGCGAAGCGTCGCTTAGGAGCGTGAAACCAAACCAGCTTTGATAGCCGAAACCGTGGCGTTCGGACGGGTCGAGCGTAAGGCGCACCCGGTCACCCAATATTGCGGCGACCTCTCGAAGCGCATCGATCCGGCTTGCAAGCACGCCGCCTGCATCCAGCGCAGACAGCCGCTCCAGCGATTCTTCGAAAGGTCCTGCCGCATAAAGCAGTGGCAGGTAGGCTTCCCCGCCGACCGCCTTCAGCCCGCCGGCATCCTTCATATCCAGTTCGCGGCGAACTGCTTCGCGCTGCTCATGATCCAGCGGAAGCGCATCTTCGGCGAGCGTGTCGACGAGATCGGGCATGGTGAAATCAACTGAAAGCCCGGTCGCCCCGGCAGATTCCAGCGCATCAAGAGCGACGGAGACCGCCTCTGCCGCCGCGGCAACGCTGTCACTTCCAACAAGCTCGGCACCCAGTTGCAGCCGCTGGCGTGCGGGATCGAGCTGGTCGGCCTTGATCGTCGCGACTTCGCCCGCATAGCAGAGCCGCAGAGGACGTGGCGCCTCGCGCAGGCTGGTCGCAGCGATGCGGCCAACTTGCACGGTCATGTCGCTGCGCAAAGCCAGCGTCCGCAGGCTTTCAGGATCGGTGAAGCGCACCATGCGGCGCGTCGCCACCCCTTCCATCCGCCCAGCGAGCGAATGTTCGAACTCGACAAGCGGCGGACGAACACGGTCATAACCATGAGCGTCCATCGCGCCGAGGACCTGGCGCATAGCGCGGGTGATTGCGGCCGCGCGCGCGGGCAGCGCATCTTCGAGGCCGATGGGCAGGAGATCGTCAAGTTGGGTCATCGCGGCGCCCCCTGCCCTATCACGGCTCAGAATTCCAGCGGGATAACGGTCTTCACGCCTTGCAGCGCGCAGGCCTTGCTGACGACATCCTGCGGGATCTTCTGGTCGACGCTGAGCAATAGTGTCGCCTCGCCGCCTGCCTCGCGGCGGCCAAGGTGGAAGGTGCCGATATTGATACCGTTTTCGCCCAGCAGCGAACCGATCCGGCCAATGAAGCCGGGTGCGTCTTCGTTGACGATGTAGAGCATATGGCCTTCAAGCTCGGCCTCGATGCGCACGCCGAAGATTTCGACCAGGCGCGGTGCATCGCTGCCGAAGAGCGTACCGGCCACCGAACGGTCGCCGGCGTCGGTGCCCACGGTTACCCGCAGCAGTGTGTTGTAGACTCCTTCCTTTTCGTGGCGGATCGAGCGGATATCGAGCCCGCGTTCCTTGGCGAGATAGGGCGCGTTGACCATGTTCACCGTGTCCGAATACTGACGCATCAGACCGGCCAGGACAGCGCCCTCGATCGGCTTGCCCGAAAGCTGCGCAGCGGCGCCTTCCCGCTCGATGCTGATTTTAGTCAGATTGCCGTGCGCAAGCTGGCCCACCAGGCTGCCGAGATTTTCGGCAAGGCCCATGTAGGGGCGCAATTTCGGTGCTTCTTCTGCCGATAGGCTCGGCATGTTCAGCGCATTGCTGACGCCGCCATTGACGAGATAATCCGCCATCTGCTCGGCCACTTGGAGCGCGACATTGACCTGCGCCTCGGTCGTGCTGGCGCCCAGGTGCGGGGTGCAGATGAAATTGGGCTTGCCAAACAGCGGACTTTCGGTGGCCGGTTCAGTCTGGAAAACATCCAGCGCAGCGCCTGCGACCTGCCCGCTGTCGAGCGCCTCTGCGAGGGCATTTTCGTCAATCAGGCCGCCTCGCGCGCAATTGACGATTCGCACGCCCTTCTTGGTCTTGGCGAGGTTTTCAGCCGAGAGGATGTTGCGCGTCTCGTCGGTGAGCGGAGTGTGCAGCGTGATGAAGTCAGCGCGCGCAAGCAGCGTATCGAGATCGACCTTTTCCACGCCGATTTCGACAGCGCGCTCTTCGGTCAGGAACGGATCGAAGGCGATGACCTTCATCCGCAAACCTTGCGCGCGGGCAGCTACGATCGAACCGATGTTGCCGGCACCAATCAGGCCCAGCGTCTTGCCGGTTACCTCTACACCCATGAAATCGCTCTTGGGCCATTCGCCAGCCTGGGTGCGGCGGTCGGCTTGAGGAATCTGGCGTGCAAGAGCCATGATCATTGCGATGGCGTGTTCGGCGGTCGTGATCGAGTTGCCGAACGGCGTGTTCATCACCACCACGCCCTTGCCGCTGGCATAGGGGATATCGACATTATCGACGCCAATACCGGCACGGCCGATAACCTTGAGATTGGTCGCGGCATCGAGGATGGCCGGAGTGACCTTGGTCGACGAGCGGATGGCAAGGCCGTCATAGTCGCCAATTCGGGCGATCAGTTCGTCGGGAGTTTCGCCGGTGATGACGTCGACATCGCAGCCGCGCTCTTCGAAAATCTTGGCGGCATTCGGGTCCATCTTGTCGGAGATGAGGACTTTGGGTTTGCTCATGACGGAATTTTCCTGTCGTTTCCCCGGCTGATGGCCGAGGCAATAGTAAGGGGGGAAGAAGGCGGCGGCCCGAAGCGGGCCGCCAGCCGGATCAGCCGTTCTTGACGGTTTCGTAAGCCCATTCGATCCACGGCAGGAGGCGTTTCAGGTCCTCCTGCTCGACCGTACCGCCGCACCAGATGCGAAGCGACGGCGGGGCATCGCGGTAGCCATTGAAGTCATAGCCGACGTCGCGCTCTTCCAGCAGCTTGACGATTTTCTTGGGAACACCGGCCTTGTCCTCGTCGGACAGGCCATCGTACCAATCGCCCTGGAAGACCATGCACACGCCGGTGTTGGTGCGCTTGGCAGGGTCGGAGACCATGTTTCGCATCCACGGCGTGGCCTCGATCCAGTCGGTGACGATCTTGGCGTTGGCATCGGCGCGTTCGAACATCGCCTTTCGACCGCCCATCGCCTGCGCCCATTCGAGCGCATCGATATAATCTTCGGTCGCCAGCATGGACGGCGTGTTGATCGTGGCGCCTTCGAAGATGCCGCGATTGATCTTGTCGCCTTTCTTCAGGCGGAACAGCTTGGGGAGCGGCCATTCGGGATCGTATTCCTCGATCCGGTTCACCGCCTTGGGGCTGAGCACCAGCATTCCGTGCTGGGCTTCGCTGCCCATCACCTTCTGCCAGCTGTATGTCGTCGCATCGAGCTTGGCCCAGTCCATCTCCATGGCGAAAATGGCGCTGGTGGCATCGTTGATGGTCACACCTTCGCGGCTTTCGGCCAGCCAATCGGTGTTCGGGATCTTCGCACCGGAAGTCGTGCCGTTCCAGGTAAAGACGACATCATTATCCTGCGGGATCGACGCCAGATCGGGAATTTCGCCGTAATCGGCATCCATCGTGGTCAGCTTGGGCAGCTTGAGCTGCTTTACAGCATCCTGGATCCAGACGTTACCGAAGCTTTCCCAAGCCGCGACGGTCGCGGGGCGATCGGGGCGCAGCATCGTCCACATCGCGCATTCCAGCGCGCCGGTGTCCGAGGCAGGCATGATGCCAACAAGGTAATCCTCGGGCACGCCGAGCATTTCCTTCGACAGGTCGATGGCATATTTCAGCCGCGACTTGCCGAGGGCGCTGCGATGCGAGCGTCCGAGCGATTCGGTTTTCAGATTGGCGGCAGACCAGCCATTGTGCTTGGCGGTCGGTCCGGACGAAAAAAACGGGCGCTCAGGTTTGAGCGTAGGTTCAGTCATGTATTCTCTCCTTGCAGAGAGCTCGCGCGGCGTTGGGACCGCGTGGCCCATCGGCGGCAATAATGTTGCGGTGCAGCGAGTCAATGCGAAATAGGTATGCGTCAACAAATCGCGGGTTCGTAAGAGAAGCGCCCTCTCGCCAAATTCGTTCCGGTTGCCTAAAGCCCCGGACGATGAACGTGACCGACCTTCGCATCGCGCTGCTGAGCGGGAATTACAATTATACCCGTGATGGGGCGAACCAGGCGCTCAACCGGCTGGCCGAATACCTCTTGCGGCAAGGGGCCAAGCTTCGCGTCTATTCGCCGAAGGTGGAAGACCCCGATTTCGAGGCGACCGGCGATCTGGTCAATGTGCCAAATGTCCGGATGCCTATCAAAGGCCGCGGCGAGTACCGCCTCCCGCTCGGCCTTGGCAGCAAGGTCAGGGAAGACCTCGCCCGTTTTGCGCCCAACACGATGCATCTTTCTTCGCCCGATCCCTCGGCGCACAAGGCGCTCAAATGGGCGCGGTCCAACGACATCCCGGTTCTCGCCAGCGTGCATACGCGGTTCGAAACCTATCCGCGCTATTACGGACTCGGATTCCTGGAGCCGGTGATCGAGTCTGGCCTGCGCCGGTTCTATAATCGCTGCGATGCATTGGTGGCCCCGTCTGAAAGCCAGATCACCGAGCTCAAGGCGCAAGGGATGCATGACGATATCAGCATCTGGTCGCGCGGCGTGGACCGGGATGTGTTCGATCCATCCAAGCGCGATATGGAATGGCGGCGCGCCAACGGCCTGGCGGATGACGATGTGGCGATCGTATTCCTGGGACGCCTGGTCATGGAAAAGGGCCTCGATGTCTTCGCCGACACCATCGTCGAGCTTCGCCGCCGACAAGTTCCGCACAAGGTGCTGGTTATCGGCGACGGTCCGGCACGCGGCTGGTTCGAGAAAGCGCTGCCGGGGGGCACATTCGTCGGCTTCCAGACGGGCAAGGATCTGGGGCGCGCGCTTGCAAGCGGCGATATTTTCTTCAACCCGTCCATCACCGAAACCTTCGGCAATGTGACCCTGGAAGCGATGGCCTGCGGTTTGCCGGTCGTTGCGGCAGGTGCGACGGGGGCCGCAAGCCTCGTCAAGGACGGCGCAACCGGCCAGCTGGTGACGCCGAGCAAGACGGATGCCTTCGCAAAAGGCTGCGCAGAGGCGCTCGCCCCCTATTGCACCGACGATGCGCTAAGGCTGGCGCACGGGGCTGCCGGCGAACAGGCGGCGCGCGCGTACAGCTGGGATGCGATCAATCAGGCAGTCGTCGAAACATATTTGCGGCTGCACGAAAACCGCGCAGCCGCGGGCTAAAAGCGCCTACCGCAACACCGACGCGCCGATCATCCTGCGCGTGTACAGCAGCAGGAAGACGGTGATTACGGTGATCACGAAACTGAAAATAATCGGCGTCGTGGGATCCGTCATCTCGGGCATCGGATTGGTCCACTGATGGATCATGCCGAAGATCAGTCCCAGCAATGAAGCAGCGAAGGCGGTGAGCGCATGACGGCTTCTCAGCAATAGCAGGATCGATCCGGCCACCGCGCCCCATACTCCCAGCCCCCAGGCGATGTTCGCCCAAAGGGGCATCGCGTCCATGTACGCGATGGCGGCATCGACCGAGACCCCGGTGGGCTCCATCATGCCGGCGAGGTACTCGCGATTGCCCGTCTTCGACATCAAGTAGTCGTAAGCACCAAAGCCGTTCCATAGCAGCGATACCAGCCCCACCACCCAAAGGTGCCACGGCGTTTTGCTTGCTGTATCCATGAAGTCCTCCCCTTTTGCAGACCCTCCGCCAGCGAGATTAGCGCGCCCGGCGGAGTTTCTGCAAGCCGGGGCCGCTCAAAGCCGTTCGATCTTCTTTGCCAGATCGTCCACAAGGTCCACGATCTCGCGGATCGTATCCTCTTCCAGCTTGCCCGAGCGCGCACGGTTCTTCAGCACGTTGGCCAGATTCCCGACGGCGCGAAACATTTCGGGCGTGGCATAGGCGCGGCGGCGTTCGCCGTAGCCCGCAAGCCGGTCGAACAAGGCCTCGACCTCGTCATGGCGCTCTTCCAGTTCGGCCCGCCCGGCGTCCGTGGCCTCGAACGCCTTGCGCGTTTCATCACCTTTGGCCTGCGCGATGGCGCCCTCGTCCTCGAGCAGAGAGAGGGTTGGATAGACCGTGCCTGGGCTCGGCGCATAGCTGCCGCCGGTCAGGTCTTCGACGGCCTTGATCAACTCGTAACCGTGGCGCGGTTCATCGGCGAGCAGCTTGAGCATCACCAGCCTGAGCTCGCCCGAGCCGAACATCCGGCGACGACGGCGCCCCCCGCCGTCTTTGCCGAACGGTCCGCCGGGTCCGAAAGGACCGCCCCGGCCGAAAGGTCCGTCCGGGCCGAACGCATCTTCCCAGCCGCGGCCGCTCGCGCCCATCGCAGCTGCGTAGGGCCATGCGCCCAGCTTGCTCATTTTGCGCATCTTGCGCCATTTGTCTGCTCTGTGCATTGCGCACTCCTATATCTTCGATAGCTCTAAGATATATCTTAACTGTGATTCCGCAAGTGGCCCCTGCAATTTGTCGGCGAACGTCCTATGTCAGCCGACCAATGGCTGACCTGTTTCCAGACGACCTTCCCCAGCGATCCGCAAACGATAGCGTGCGCGACGATGCGCCGCTCGCCGATCGGCTGCGCCCGGTTTCACTCGACGAGGTTATCGGGCAGGACCACCTGACCGGGTCCGAAGGTGCCATTGGCCGCATGGTGGCAGCGGGCCGCCTTTCCAGCATGATCCTGTGGGGACCGCCCGGCACAGGCAAGACGACTATCGCGCGGCTGCTGGCCGACAGCGTGGGAATGCGTTTCGAAAGCGTCAGCGCGGTGTTTTCCGGGGTGGCCGACCTCAAGAAGGCGTTCGCCGCTGCCGATACCGCTGCCAAGGCGGGACAGCGCACGCTGCTGTTCGTGGACGAAATTCACCGTTTTAACCGCGCCCAGCAGGACGGTTTCCTGCCCTTTGTCGAACGCGGCACGGTCACGCTGGTCGGCGCGACTACGGAAAACCCCAGCTTTGCGCTGAACGCAGCTTTGCTCAGCCGGGCGCAAGTGCTGATCCTGCAGCGGCTCGGCCGCGACGCACTCTCCCTGCTGATCGAACGGGCAGAGGAGCTGGAAGGCGCCCTTCCATTGACGCCTGCAGCCCGCGACGCGCTGGTCGCATCGGCCGACGGGGATGGCCGCTTCCTGCTCAATCAGGCCGAAACGCTCTACAATGCAAAGATCGAGAAACCTCTCGATCCTGCGGCACTGGGCCAGTTCCTTCAGCGGCGCGTGGCGGTTTATGACAAGGACCGCGAAGGCCATTACAATCTAATCTCCGCGCTTCACAAGGCGGTGCGCGGCAGCGATGTTCAGGCTTCGCTCTATTACCTTGCGCGGATGCTGACAGCCGGTGAAGAACCGCGCTTCCTTGCCCGCCGGCTCGTGCGCATGGCGGTCGAAGACATCGGCATGGCCGACCCGCAGGCGCTGGTACAATGCATGGCCGCCAAGGACGCTTACGAATTTCTCGGCAGTCCCGAAGGCGAGCTGGCGCTCGTGCAGGCCTGCACCTACCTCGCCACCGCACCCAAATCGAATGCAGTCTATAAAGCGCAGAAATCCTCGTTCAAAAGCGCGAAGGAAACCGGCAGCCTGATGCCCCCGCAGAACATCCTCAACGCACCTACCAAGCTGATGAAGGATATCGGTTATGGCGCAGGCTACACTTACGACCATGACGCGGGCGAAGGCTTTTCCGGTGACAATTACTGGCCCGACGAAATGGAGCCGCAGACCTATTACGAACCAGTCGAGCGCGGGTTCGAGCGAGATGTGAAGAAGCGCCTTGATTATTGGGACAAGCTGCGGCGCGAGCGTGAGTAGGTTCCGCCAATTCCTGGCGGTCGACTGGTCGGGCGCGAAAGGTGCGCGCCAGAAAGGTATCGCGCTGGCGTTTGCTGATGGTGCCGGCGGACCGCCGGTGCTGGTTGAACGGGGCGCTGGCTGGGGCCGCGAGGATGTGCTGGAGGTTCTGCGCACCGACCTGCCGCAGGACACGCTGGTCGGCGTCGACTTGGGCATCGCCCTGCCCCATGCCGATTGCGGGGCGTTCTTTCCCGAAAACACGGTCCTGTTGCCCGATGCCCCTGCGCTGTGGGCACTGATTGACGATCTTTGCGCAGATGAGCCGAACCTTGGCGCGCAGCCCTTTGTCGACCATCCCGACTACTGTCCCTACTTCCGCGATGGCACTTTGACGGGTGCGCATTTCCGGTGCGACCGGGCCGATCATGGCCGCGGCCGCTTCCGCGTCACCGAACACGCCCAAGCGGACATGGGCTGCAAGCCTTACTCGAACTTCAACCTGGTGGGCGCGGCGCAGGTCGGCAAATCCAGCCTGACCGGAATGCGGATGCTCCATCGGCTGCGCGGCCAGCTGCCCGTGTGGCCAGTTGATCCCAAACCGGCAAAAGGCTCCCTCCTCGTCGAAATCTACACCAGCCTCGCCGCCAAAGAGGCGGGCCGAAGCGCTTCCAGGGCAAAGATGCGCAGTTTTGAAGATTTGAACGCAGCATTGGCGGCGCTCGGCTCGCCCACAGTCTCCGGTGAAGGACCCATCGACGATCATGCCTCCGACGCCCTGCTGACAGCAGCTTGGCTGCGCAAGGTCGCCGACGAGCCGCAGCGCTGGGCTCCGCAGGCGCTCACGCCCCAGATCGCCCGCACCGAAGGCTGGACCTTCGGCGCGCTCTAGATTTGCGGCGGCCGTCCGCTGAACACAGACCAACCCGTTTTCAGGGCAATGGACGACAGGGCCTTTGCACCGAGCATACTAGTGCCTGCGCGGTTCAATCCCGGTGACCATACAGCGATGGAAGCCCTGCCCGGAACGCTGGCAAGAATGCCCCCGCCCACGCCAGACTTGCCCGGAACGCCGACCTCGAAAGCAAACTGGCCCGAATTGTCATAGTGGCCGCACAGCAGCATCAGCGCGTTGATCCGGCGCGACCGGCTGGGCGAACACATTTCCTGGCCCGTCACCGGATCGGTCCCGTCGAACGGCAGGAAGAGGGACGATTCGGCCAGTTGCCGGCAGCTCATCGCCAGCGCGCACTGCCGGAAATAGACCGACAGGACATCCTCGACCGGGTTCATGAGTCGCCCAAAGTCGGCCAGGAAATACGCAAGCGAGCGGTTGCGTGAACCCGTCTCGCTCTCAGACCGCGCGACGTCCTCATCGAAATTGATCGATTCGTCTCTCCCCATCCGGCGAAGGCGGCTCATTAGGTCGCCGACCGCTTGTTCCGGTGTGCGGTCATCGACAAATCTGTCCGTGGTCACGATCGCGCCAGAATTGATGAACGGATTGCGGGGAATACCTTTTTCCCGCTCGAGCTGGACGATCGAGTTGAAGGGATCGCCCGACGGTTCCCTGCCCACTGCTTCCCACAGGCCGGGACCGTGTCGCTCCAAAGCCAGCGCAAGGGCAAACACCTTGGAAATCGACTGGATCGAAAACTGCTCGTCAGCGTCTCCGGCGCAAAAAACCTCGCCTTCACGCGTTGCCAGGGCGATGCCGAACTTCCTGGGATCCACCAAGGCCAGCGCCGGTATATAGCGGGCCGGATTGCCGCTTCCGCGCTCGTCCGCCAGTTCATTCCAGGTCTCTTCGACGATGCGCTGCAAATCCATGATCGGGGCGATAGGCGCGCCTTTCCTCACCCGCAAACCGGAAGTGGGTTTACGTAGGCACGAAATTATCGCAAAGGCGCGCTCGCAACATGCCGCAGCGCATCGTTGCATGAGATGTGGGCCGGCTTAGCTCAGTTGGTAGAGCAGTTGATTTGTAATCATCAGGCCGCGGGTTCGACTCCTGCAGCCGGCACCACTCCTGTGGGACGTCACTGAAGCTTGGACAGTTTCCAAGTTCTTTGGACACTCCGACTTCTAAAGGGCAGCACAGATCCAGAGAGCTGTGACCGCTTTGCGCCCTCATCCTTGCCGTTCAGCGTTTGAATGGCCGGTCCTAAAAGCAGCCATCAAGCGGTCTTGACCAACCCGGCGCGCTCGCCGACCTCCCGCGCATCCAGCGCTGTGCGCGGCCTGCGGCTCTCGATCTTGCGTACCAGCAACTCCTTGCCCGCATCGGTGGTGATCAGCGTCTCGGAGAAATCGCCCTTGATGTCGCCCACCTCGCCCTGCGCCAGGTGCCACGGCCCGTCGCCCGCAAACGGCCAGCGCGCCTCACCGGGACTGCGCCGCCACAGCTCGTGCACCCCGATCAGCCTCTCTTCCAAGTCCTCAAGCGTGGAAGGAACGCTGGAAGGCCCCTTGGAAGTAAATGCCAAGCCGCCCGATTTGCCGGTTTCTCCAATATTATCAGTATATTCCATTCCATTCTTCCCTTCGACAAGAGAGAGGTTGGAAGTAATGGAGGTAAATTTCAGGGTAATGGCGCTGCAAACCATACTATGGTTTCTTGTGCGGAGTTGCCCGAATTTTGCTTCCACGACTTCCAAACGAAGACAAGCGCCTGAAAAGACGCGCTTTATTTACTTCCATTCCTGTTTCCGCTTCGCCTCCGCCACGCGGGCGGTGGAAGCGAGCGGGGATAGCTTCGCCAGCCTGATTGACTGCGGCGCACACCTCGAAGCAACCATAGGAAATGGCAAAGACCGACAATCCCGCCGACAAGCCGATCGATTACAGCACGGCCTTTGCTACGGCCCGCAGAAACGCGCTTTTCTGGGGTGCTGCCACGCTGCTGATCGCGTGCGGCACTGCCGGTACACAAGATGACGTAGCCTTGTCGGCGATCATGGCAGGGCTGGCATTTGATCCGAATTTCCTGACGCTCGCCAGCATGGCGACACTTGTATTCATGCTCGCCGGCTAAGCGTGCGCCTGTTGCGCACTAAAGTCGGCAAGCACGGGCGGACCGCAATTTGCGAGGCATCCCTCCGAAACTTTGAACGTCGGTTTGTCAAAGCTTCGGCGTACGCGCCGCAGCTGCAGTGCCACCCAACCTCTGCCCTCAAGCAGCTTCGAAAGATGGGTGTTACGCCAATCAACGACTTTGGTAGCGAAAACGTCAAATTCGTCTCGCGGGAAGCGGTCGAACGTTCTGTCGGGTTGGAATTGGAAACCCTTTCCATTCTGGAGGAGCTCCGCGCCATCCAGCATGAACTCAGAAGTTCATTGGCCGCGAATTCAATCCCCGCGACCGCTAGCATTGTAGCGGATCCTGCGATCACGGTCCGGGCAACCACTGGTCGTTGGTCATTTCATGTCGAGATTGAGGAATTGTGTGCAACGCTCAGGGCACACTTTCGGGCGGGCAAAGAGTACGGGCGGCTGAAGAAGATCGCTTCCATTGGCTGTAAGCCCGAGAAAATTTGGCCAGGCGCCTCTGTTCTACAAATACCGAGCGGTGGCTTCGAAATCGTTGACCGGCATCGAATGTCGAAACGTGAGAGTGAGGAAGCCCAATCGTTGGCTGACCTTTGTGTGCGCCGCAGCCTAGAGCTGCATCGATTGCTTTGAAATCCGACCGTTCGACAGCTTTGGGGCCGTTAGCTGACCGTCCGCTATTGGCCCCTTTTGTCGAGAAGCTGCCTGTCAGCTAACGACCCGGTTTGCGACATTTCCTCGCCTAGGTTCGTCTCCCGAAACCGGCCATTCGATAGGACAGAACCTAAGGGCCCGGCATGGGGAGAAGGCACTTGGCGGATATCTAATCCAGCAGGAAATCCGCGACCTCCCGAACGAATTGCGTCGAGGCAAGTTCTCTACCCAAGAGCAGGTGGTTATTGCTGTTGACGCTCAAGAAGCGAGCATGGGGTATCTGCGAAGCCATATTTACACCGACAGCAAGAGGGATACGTTGATCCCGTTGAGAATGAACGACCAGTGTCGGACACTTAACCTTCGCTAGGCTATGTCTAACGTCGAGTGTGGAAAAGGCTTCTAGAAACCTCACCGCATTCTCTGGTGAAGTCGTCAAGCGTTGAAATTCGTCGAACCACGCCAATTCATCGACTGTCGCATCCGGCATGAAAGTTTGCGAGAACATGTGACGATAGACGGGATTGTCGCGTCCCCAACCCGTTTCAGTGAGCACCATCACGGCTTCGCGTTCGCGCACTTCCTCTTCTTTCGCGGTGTGCCGCCAACCGCACGGATAGCCACCGAAGAGGATCAGCTTGCTAACCCGCTCAGGATAGCGCGCTGCGAATTCAATGGACACCGCAGCGCCCTGACTGATGCCGAGCAGAGGAAATGTTTCCAAGCCTGAAGCATCGGCAACCAGCTTTAGGTCATCGACGAAGCTCTCGAAATCGATTTCGGGGACTTCCCAATCGGATAGACCACAACCACGCTCGTCATAACGAACGAGATGAAAGGATTTCGCCAGCTCCCGAAAAAGTGGACTCCAGATCGGTGCCTCCCAGTCCAATTCCAGATGATTTAGCCAGTTCGCGGCCTTGATAAGCGGAGGATTATCCCTTCCGCCTACACTTGCCCATGCAATGGAGGTTCTATCCTTTGCCTGCACAAAGCGAATAGATTGCCGCGGCGCTGCAGCCTTCATTGCCAGCCCGACGGTCGGTGCGGGTCCCGGCGCGGACAGGCTCTCTCTGGAAAAACCCGGTGTAGGCAACCCTGCTTCGCGGAAACTTCGCTGGAGGTCTGCAGTGAGTTGTACAGCTTGGGCTTCCATCCCGATTGCACGTTTGGAAGCAACTGCATTTTCAGCCGCCTCGTAATCAAACGGGGCCTCGTTCAGCCAGCGTTCGGCCCACCTGTCCCGATCTGTAGTCGAAAGCTGGTCTGCCAATGCCACACGCTTGGCAATTTCAAATCGCATTCTCGAGAGCTCGTTGCGCTGCTGACCAAGCCAGATCATGAAATCCGCTTGGTTCGAGAGTTCGCAGTCTTCCAGCAATTCGCTGCCGGACATGTCCCATGCCTTTATCAGATCATCGATACCTCCAGCGGGATTTCGAATGGCCTCTCGAACTGACAAATAGTCAACCGCGGCATCTTTCAGTTCGAGATGCACACTTTGTCGATCAGCCAAGAGCCTCTCGTGACCATCCGAATTTAGGACGGTGCGCAGCTTGCTGAGCGACCAGCGGAGAGATGCTCGCGGATCATCAGGTATTTCCCAGAACATATCGCATAGCGCCGAGCGGGTATGTGGACCTGTCTCGATAGCCAGAAATGCGATGAGCGCCCTCGTCTTGCGTGATGCAGGAAGCGCAATGCTCTTTTCATATTCGCTCACGGAAACTGAGCCAAGGAGATCAATCTGAAGCATTTCGCTACCCCTTCAACCTTCAAGCGGCTCTTTGGCGCAGCTTGGGTTTGATAGGTTCGGCTGCCTCTATGGCGGAGAGTATCTCCACCACATCTGCCTTACCCTCACGCTTTGCATCGGCGAGGGCTGTATTGCCCCAGCGGTCTTTCTGCTTTGCATTAGCCCCAATCGACAGGAGAAAATGCACAACACCAATACGACCTTCGGATGCAGCGAGGTGAAGGGCCGTTCTTCCGTCGTAGTCCGCTTGCAGGATGTCCGCCCCGCTGGCAACCAATCGTCTCAATTCGCTCAGATCGCCGACCGAAGCAGCCGAACAAAGCGAGCTTGCCACTTCCGCTGCGCGCTCGACCTGTGACTTGGTCGGGTCGATGAGTCCCTGCCCTTGGACCATGGTTGCATAACTATGGAATGAGTATTTCTTAGAAAGTTCTTGGGCGAACCGTACACCACGCACGCTGTTTCCGCATCGATCCAGTCGCGGACTCCAGATTGCAAAGCCGCAGACGCCGGGAACAACCAACATGAGGGCTCCCGAAACGCCCGACTTCGCGGGAATACCGACTGTGAATGCGAATTCACCGGAATAATCGTACATCCCGCAGGAATACATCAGAGAGAGGCAGTTCCGAACTGACTCGGCATCGAGCACACGCTGGCTCGTTGTTGGACATACACCGCCATTTGCCAGCGTGGCAGCAATGATCGCCATATGCCTAACGTCGATCCGTATCGAGCAGCACTGGAAATAGAAATCGAGTGTTTCCATCAAGTTCGTATTGGGAGGGAATGCGCCGTTCTCTCGCATAAAATAGGCCAATGCGAAATTCCGGTCAGCTGTCGCTTTTTCCGAGAGGAAAACCGTATTGTCGAAACCCGGTTCTGCACCACCGCCTAGCTCGCGCCATTTCGACATCACGAAGTCGAACCGATCGGCCAAGCTTTCCTCCGGCTTGATCAGCGAACTGGCCATGATGGCGCCGGCATTGATCATCGGATTGTGGGGCAAGCCGGCAGGGTTTAAGGTAAGTTCGTTGAACGAACGTCCGGATGGTTCGCGACCGACATGGCTATGGATCGAGTCCGCGCTGGAGAGACCATGTGCGATCGCATAGTTCACAGGCTTGCAGGTCGATTGCACGCAGAAACTATCATGATCGTCCCCCACCGAATGGCGTTGGCCATCGATAGTGCATACGGCCATTGCAAACTTCTCGGGGTCTACCCTCGCTAGCTGCGGGATGTAGCTTGCCACGGATCCGCTGGCTTCGTCGCGGCAGGCATCAAATATTGTGTCGAGTTGGTCCCTGAACTCATCGAATGCAGGAATGACGAGCGAGCCCGACAGTGCACGACCTACTAGGGAAGCCTCAACTTCACCCAGCAAGTAGCGCAGCCCGTCTTCGTCGAGCGTCCCGCTTTCTGGCATGTCGTCGAGTTTTGCGAAAAGCGAGGAAAGGCGCGGATCGGCCCGCTGGAGCCCCATTTCCTCAAGTGCGCGGATCAACATGGCATTGGATACCGCTTGTGTGTGTTCACTCTTCAACGATTTGATAAGGTGTTCAGCTGCAAATGCCTTTGAATCCGCAGGAATGCTCTTGAGCGTAACCATGTATTTTCTCCCTGGGGGGTGCGACCGGATGTGCGGGACGCTGCACACCCGGTCGCGACCTCGACGTGTCTGGGGTGTCTAGAGGACTGGTGTCGAGGTCAGGCGACTAGCGCCATCTTTGAATGGTCTTCGATTTCAATGCCGAACACCGTAGAAGCGATGCGGGCTGCCACCCGGTAAGGACAGGCATTTGCGCCAGGACGGCGGTCTTCGAAATAGCCGAACCCCGCCCGCTCCACACCCAGTGGAATGCGGATGGAAGCCCCGCGATCTGCCCCGCCTGCCTTGAACTCACTTATCGAACAGGTTTCATGCGCACCCGTGAGCCGTTCCTCAAGTCGGTCGCCATAGACTGCGATGTGCTGGTCGTGCTTGTGGGCGAGCCGGCGGACAGCCTCGTAGATCGCATCCAGACCGCCAACAGCTCGAGTTCTCGAACATGAGAAGTTGGTGTGCATTCCGGCGCCGTTCCAGTCACCCTTCATGGGCTTGTTATCGTAAGAAACGAGAACGCCATGTTTTTCGGCAACGCGATCGAGAAGGTAGCGGGCGATCCACATGTGATCAGCTGCATTCAGCAGGCCTGGGTCGTCACCTTCAAACCCACGATAGCCGATCTGGAATTCCCATTGACCCGGCATCACTTCGGCATTGAGGCCATAGTATAGAAGACCAGCATCAAGGCAGAGCTGCGCATGTTCATCAGCGATCATCCGACCGAATGCGCGGTCAGCACCGATGCTGCAATAATAGGGGCCCTGCGGTTCGGGATAGCCGGTCGCCGGGAAGCCCAGCGGGCGTCCACCTTGATAGAGGGTGTATTCCTGTTCGAATCCGATCCACGCATTCCGCTCTTCGCCGCCTGCGGCTAGGACTGCTCGCAGGCTTGCCCGAGAGTTGCTAGCATGATTGCTTCCGTCGGCATTTTGCACTTCGCACAGCACGAGAAAATTGTCGGCGCCGCGGATGGGGTCGGCAACCACACATACCGGCTTCAGTCCGCAGTCTGAATCGGAACCTTCGGCTTGCAGGGTTGACGAGCCATCGAAGCTCCATTCCGGAAAGTTTTCAGGACACGCATCTTGGTTCTTGATGTTCACAAAGCGCGTCTTGGCACGGAGTCCTTGGGTGGGGCGATTGCCGTCCAGCCAGATATATTCTGCTAGACTCATAGTCTTAATCCTTTTGGGTTTTTCTGTGTCGGGACGAAGTCGGCACAGGGAGGGCTTACCGTCTTTGTGCCTTCCTCGAGGATTTCATCACCACTGCATTCAATGCTGCGCCGTTTGCGCAGCGGATGGTGCGACGGACCGTAAGTACGGGCCATGCACCGAGCCTTATCGCTTAGGTCATAATCTTCACGCTCTCTCGCCTGCGCGTCAGTGACCACCACAAGTGAGGCGGTGCTGATCATCAGCGCGGCAAGGGCGGACACAACCTTGTCCAGTTTGATAGTCATTGTTCAATTCCCGTGTTTCCAATAGGAATTGTCTAGGATGCTATCGTTGAAACCGCAGTGGCATGGAGCGTTGTATTTGACGCCAAATCGGCGGCCTCCCGTTTAATTCTCGATATTGAACATCAAGAACCGGTCGGTCACGTGCGATTGCCTTAACTTCTCGCAGAATAGGAACGCTACACCAAACCATCAGCATCCGCGAAAATCTTGCGTTCCAATTCAAATGACCGGCATTAGAGCGCTAAGCTCCCGCGCTAATCCGACCCAATAGATGTCCGCTTCTTTCGCCTGACTGCCCAACAGCAGACGAACCGGATTCCACCCAATTCGTGCCTGATTTGCCGAACTAGCGGTGCGCTAAGAGCGGACCGGCAGCTAACGACCCGATTGCAGACATTCCTCATGGTCTTCGGTGAGCAGATCATCTGACCGTGGCGCGACCCAAATTTGCGAACGCGGTATTTTCGATGCTAATGTTCCGTCCTCGGAGTCGTTCAACCCTGTCCGTATTCTTTGGAGAATATGATGCTCGACGCCCGGTTTACTCTAACCTTTACAACAGGCCTTGTTGCGATCGCGCTCTCAGGCTGCGCCTCATCAGGCGTTCCAGACGAAGATTTGATCTCTACATCGATTGATGCAGTCGACACCGCAAATCGGATCAAGGTCGCTCAAGATAGCGGAGCGCCCCTCTTCGATGGGATGGGAGAGTATCATCGTCCGATAACGACGACGGAAACGTTGGCTCAACGCTATTTCAACCAAGGCATGGTTCTCACTTTCGGCTTCAATCATGCCGAGGCAATCCGCTCGTTCCGCGCTGCGCAACGTCTGGATCCATCCTGTGCAATGTGTTTCTGGGGTGAAGCATTAGCAACCGGGCCCAACATTAACGTTACTTCCAAAGGCCGAGCCGTGATGAGCGATGAGCAACGCTTGGCCGCGCATGCTGCCATCAGCAAGGCGATGGATTTGCGTATGGGGGCTAGCGCTGGAGAGGCGAGACTGATCGAAGCCCAAGCCGCACGTTACAACGGCGACCCGAGCACTGAACGCTACCCGCTCGACCAAGCCTATGCGGATGCGATGGGACGCTATGTTGCGCTGTTTCCCGAAGACGATGATGCCGCTGCGATCTACGCAGAATCACTAATGAACCTGATGCCGTGGGACTACTGGTCCGATCAAGGAGCGCCGAAGGACGATACGCGCAAAATCATCGCATCTCTTGAGCGGATTCTCGAGCGCAGCCCCAACCACCCCCTAGCTTTGCACCTCTACATTCACGCAGTTGAGGCATCAGCTGCACCCGGAGTGGCCGAAGACGAAGCAGACCGCTTGCTGACGCTGGTTCCGGGATCGGGTCATCTCGTTCATATGCCCTCGCACATTTATTGGCGGATCGGACGTTACGATGACGCCGCGAAAGCGAATATCAAAGCGGCTGCTGTGGATGAGGATTACATTGCGGCCTGCAATGCGCAGGGGTTCTACCCGGCGGCATACTATCCCCACAACATCCATTTCTTATGGGCCGCCAGCAGTATGTCTGGCCAAAGCACCATGGCACTCGATGCGGCACGGAAGCTGGCTACAAACGTGCATATGGAGCAGATTGAGCAGTTCGCGACTGTCGAGTTTTTCAAGACCATCCCCTTGCTAACCTTGGTGCAGTTCGGGAAATGGGACGATATTCTCTCGTTATCCGAACCGCCGACGCCGCGTGATTACTCGACCGCCATATTGAGCTACGCCCGCGGCATAGCCATGGTTCACAAGGGGAACCTTTCGGGAGCAGAGGCTGAGCTTTCGAGGCTCACTAAATTGAAGGACACCGTCCAAATACGGTTCCTCGACGGTGCGGACTATCCCGCGTCGACATTGCTAAACATCGCAAATAACCTTCTAGAAGGTGAAATAGCCCTAGCCAGTGGCAGCCAAGATAAGGCGATATCCGCTTTTGAACATGCGGTATCGCTGCAGGACGAGCTTCCATACATGGAGCCGCCTTTCTGGTATTATCCAACTCGGCAGTCACTCGGCCAAGCGCTTCTAGAAATTGACAGGCCGGAGGACGCTGAAAAGGTTTATCGCGAAGACTTAGAAGACTACCCACGCAACGGATGGTCAATGGCGGGCCTTATCGCTTCACTCGAAGCGCAAAATAAACCGACGGACGAAATTACGAAGAACTTCCGTATCGTCTGGTCCAAGGCAGATATCGAACTTACGCGCTCGCGCTTTTAGTCGTTGGTAATATCTGCTTACTCTGCTCTTCTGTGCGGCTTCACCTTGCTCATGAAGAGGCTTTCCAGGGGCGCAATCGAACGTCCGCTTTCCACCCATCTGGCGCCAGTTTCACCGCTCTAGCGATGTGCCAGGAGCGGACGGGCGGCTGACGACCCGATTGTGGCAATCGCAATCCGAAGGCAAAGGCTCCCACATGACCCGCATCGATGCTGACGTTCTCGCTCAAATTCCGCTTATGGAGGTCGACAAAGTCACATTCTACAAGCGCGATGAAGTGACGACCGATCTTATTTGCTGTGATGTGGTGATTGCTAACGAGGTGTGGAGTTTCCATGAGGAGCTTATCGGCTGGGACTTACTGCTCGCCCATTTGGAGAACCTGCCGGACTTTCGAGAAGACTGGTTTGCGGCGGTCTCGCAGCCACCTTTCGCTACCAGTGAAACTGTAGCCTTCAGTCGTTAGCAGGAGCGTCTCCTAACCACCCATCTGACGACGCTTTCACCGCGCTAGGCATGTGCCAGAAGCGGACCAGCCGCTAACGACCCAAGGGCAGACCACCCATTAAAATGAGATGGGGGCGCTATTAGGCCATGGACGAACGCTCTGATTTGCCAAGCCAAAAGCTTTACTGCATGACTTGCGCAAGGGGAGGTCATCCAAATGAGTATGCGCTTGCGTCGTGTTACAGAACACATAAAGCAGCAGAACTGGTTCGCCATCGGCGTAGACTTCATAATCGTGGTTGTAGGCGTGCTATTGGCATTCCAGATAACTGCGTGGAATGAAAGGCGGTTGGAATTCGACAGGCTCGACAGCAAACTGGCGGCGACCCAATTAGAGATGCGGGAGAACCTGGATCGATTGGCGACTGTAGACGCCACCCTCAATACCCAAGGCGAACAATTGGCGGCGTTACGAGCAATGCTGGCTGAAGACAGCGCCCGGATATCGGAAAGCGAGCTCAATCCGCTGATCTGGAACGCTGTCCCTGTTTACTCACTAAATCTTAGACGAGGCGCACTTGAGATGCTCCAGTCATCAGCAATTTTCACACGGACAGCGACACCTGCGCTGATTGATCAAATAGAAAGGTGGGAAGAGGTCTTTTCCGATGCCAACCGTGCTCAAAGTGATTGCCTGAATTCCAGAGATAATTTGCTCAACCCCTATATTATCGAAAATTTCCCAGTCGGCTCGATTTCGCGAAGTGCACCTGGAGGGGCGAACTATATCGCCCCGAGCGGTTTTCCGATCGACCGTAGTGCATTAGGCAGGGAATTTGACGGACTACTTGTAGCGAGACAAATTTGCTTTCTTCAGGACAAAGCGAGCATCGAAACTCTTTCGAATATCACCCGTCGCATAATCGAATTGATTTCGGAGGAGAGGATGCAGCACTGACCGCAATTCTCGCGACTGTGCATGTCCGTTTTCCACCCATCTGACGACAATTTCACCGAGATAGCGAAGTGCCAGGAGCGGACTGTCCGCTAACGACCCGATAGCCGACGATAGAAAAAGCTTCGATCATCACTGAAGCGGGCCCTTTCAATCTTCTATGGCTGAGTCTCCGTAACTTTCGCTGGGCGGTCCGAAAACATGATTCGCCAAGCTGACCTATAAGCATCCCCAAGATTGGCAGCGTGCGTCCCGCCTTCGATGTCGATAAATCTCGTATCCCACGGCAGGTCATCTCGGGAAGCGATGGTATCTCTCCATTCAAGAGCGGTACCGCGAAGATAATCTCGATCATCGGAGCCGGAGGCAACGATCAGATATCCATCCTTGTCCTTCGCATCGACCTCGCGATCCATGCCGAACAGGAGCCGGGTGTCCGGCTCGCGTCCAGGATTGCTCGCGACATGCCCCCAGAACAGGCCGGGCTTGAGATAGGCGGCCTGCAAAACGGCACTGCCACCCCGGCTTTGCCCGAAGAGAATCCGTCGCGTCGGTTCGGTTCGGTAACGCGCGTCGATCTGCGGGATCAGTTCATTTTCGAGCATCGCAAGGAATGGTAGGGCTCCGCCTGCGCTTCCGTCATCCATGATCACGCGAAAGTCCACGTGGCGCTTGTTCACGCCGGGATCGAAGCCCCCATATGCGATGCCGACAATGATCGCTTCCGGGATTTGGTCGTCATAATTCATGAACAGATGAAGCGGTGCGAGCATCGGAAAGGTGGAATCTCCATCGAGGAGGAAGACGACCGGAAACTTGGTTTCTTCCAATTCGTCGTAGTTTTCTGGGAGACGGATGTAGATATGGTAATCCCTTCCGACTTCTTGCGAACCAAGCAAGAAATAGTCGCCGCGCAATGAAGGCAGATGAGAGAGCGATCCGTCGATTCTGGCGCTTTCTTGCGCTGCGATAGGACATGAAACTGTTAGGCACACGGCTGCAATTAAACGCACGATGGACTGCGAAAAGCGTGTAACCATATATCCGGTATATACGGTTCTTTGGTCGAAACCAGACCTTCTGCTATCCACCCATCTTGTGACGCTTTCAACAAGCTACCGATCTGCCAGAAGCGGACGCGCGGCTAACGACCCGATTGCGGTCGCAACCGAGCAAATGCATACCCGAGAGCGCCTCGTTGCCGATGGAAGGGCTAAGACCTCGAAATGTATGCTCAAGCTTGGAAGTTTTCTCTCAAGATGCTTGCCGCCGTCTTGTTAGTCTTTGCCTTGACGGTAGCAAGTCCACCAACGTTCGTAGGGCGCGATGTCAGCTACGCGATTTTCGTTGGATTAACTCTTGTGATTGCAATTTACATGCGCGTTCAAGCCAGGCGCTTTCCGTGCCCTACTTGCGGAACGACAATTTTTTCAAAATGGGGAATTCCGAATTTCTTCCCGACTTCGAAGTGTAGCAAGTGCGGCGATCGCTTCACCAGCTAAGGAAGAGCGTCCGGGATCCACCCACTTCGCGCCTGTTTCACCGAGCTAGTGAGATGCCATAAGCGGACCGTCAGCTAACGACCCGAATGCGGACATCAAGAAGGTGGCGTTTGACCAACAGCCAATTGACAATAGGCCAAAATAGGGCAGTCTCCTCCCTAGGGGGTTAATTGACTGATCGTCGTACAGAACTGAAGGAGGCACTGGCGGCGACCGGGAGGGGCGACCGTCAATCTCTTGAACGCGTCTATGAAATGACGTCGAGCAAGGTGTTCTCGACCATCGTGCGTATCGTGCGGCAAAGAGAACGTGCAGAAGATATTCTCCAAGAAGTATATGTGAAGGTCTGGCGGCGCGCCGCTCGCTTCGATCCGGCCAAGGGCAGTCCGATCACCTGGCTCTGCGCCATCGCGCGCAATTCGGCGCTGAATGACTTGCGCCGCAGTGGTCGCAAACAAGAAATTCCGGACGACGAGTTCCCCGAGGTGGCCGACACGAACCTCGTAGCGGCAGATGACTGGCTCTGTGCTGCAGAGGACAGCGCCGCGCTTGAAAAATGCCTTGAGGAGCTGCGCGGCGATCATCGTCGATCGATCAAGATGGCGTTTTTCGAAGGGTTTTCGCATTCCGAATTGGCCGAGAAGGTCAATGTGCCACTTGGCACGATGAAGAGCTGGATCAAACGCGGGCTGGCCGGGCTTAGGGGATGTCTCGGTGGCTGACGCGGAAGAAATCCTTCCTCTCGATCCCTTTATTCTCGCCGGGGAATATGTGCTTGGCGTGCTCGAGGGAGAGGAGCTGGCGGATGCCCAACGGGCGATCCTCGCCGATAGCGACTTCTTGGAAGCTGTCGAATGGTGGGAGTTGAGGCTCGGAGCCATGGGCGAAGCAGCTGGCAACTTCGTACCGTCCTCTAGCGTGTGGCGTGGGATCGAAGCGCGGATCCAGGCAGAAGAAGCAGCGAATGACGACGCTCCGACGCCCATGGTCCCAAAGCGGCTCTCGCAGTCGAGCCTGGCCGCGCTCTTCGGCGGTGTCGCATTGGCTATTGCCGGTCTCGTATTCTTCGTCGCGACCCCTCGCACCACAGTGGTTCCGGACCAACCACCTCTGGTTGCTACACCGGGCGACCAGCTGATCGCGCAGCTTCAAGATGAGGAAAGCGGACGGAAGCTAGCCGGCAGGATCGATGTCGATAACAATCGTCTCGCCTTGAATATTTCAGGCCTCGAGGCTGAAGCAGGACAGACGCCCGAACTGTGGGTTATTCCCGCGGGCGGGGCTCCGGTATCGTTGGGCGCGATTCCCGAGACTGGGACATTCGATCGTGAGATCGACCCCGCCGAGGCGCGGTTGCTAGTGGCCGGCTCCACACTGGCCGTGACTTTCGAAGAAGATACCGGCGTGCGGCACGAAACGCCGACTATGCCGATCTTGCTTGCAGGCACGCTTGATCAGGTCTGACAGAAGAATTTTTCTTCACTAGTTCAGCACCTTAAGCCCACTACCCGCCTAATCTCAAAAAACTTTAACCATACTGCATCCGATCCATTGGTTGCGGGGTAGCTGCGTTCGTCATCCGAGTTGAGTGGCAGGCCGACACACGTGGGCTCTTGGTGCTTCAGTTGTCCCCAGCACCCATGCCATGACGGACTTTCGGGGACGAAGAGGAGAAAATGCCATGAAGATTATCCATGCCCTTTCCGCCGCCGCACTTGCATTTGCACCTGCGGTCGGAGCGAGCGCGGCTCACACGGGCGGCGCGACCTTTACCGCAACGCTCGACGGCCAAAGCGAAGTTCCCGGTCCGGGTGACCCGGATGGTTTCGGAAGCGCAACGATGAGCGTCAATCCGGGCCAGGAGCGTGTTTGCTATTCGCTCCGTGTAAGCGATATCGACCCTGCAGCGGCAGCCCATATCCACCTCGGTGAGGCGGGGACGAGCGGCCCAGTTGTGGTTACCCTTTCGGCACCTTCCGGCGGAACCAGTCAGGGTTGTGCTTCGGTTAGCCGCGACGTTGCAAAGAACATCATCAAGAATCCGGAAAGCTATTACGTTAATGTACACAATGCCGAATATCCGGGCGGCGCTGTTCGCGGTCAGCTTGGGCGCTAATCTCACCTGAAATGCGATAATTCGAGGGCAAGGGCGGTCGCCAGGCTGTCTTTGCCCTCGCATTCTATCTCTATCGGTCGCGCGAGCTTCGCCGACCTCAGCGAAGCGGGATTCCTTCAGTCCTCGGGAAGAAGCCAATCATCATGCGTAAGCTCGCCCCCGTCGTTGCGTTAGTCTGCAGCAGTACCATTCATGCGCAGACTGGAACCGAGCCGAGCGGAGATAGTCCCGCCCCCTTCGGGACCATCATCGTGCGCGGCGAAAGAGCAACGCTCGACATCCGTCCCGACGAGGTTTTTAGCGAAGAAGACATCGCCTTTTACGGGTTCGACAGCATTGGCGAAGTGGTGGACGAGATCAGTTCCCGGAACGGGGGATCCGATGACGACATCGTGTTTCTGGTCGACGGCAAACGGGTCGGCGGTCTTGAAGACATATCGGAATTCCCGGCCGAAGCGATCGACCAGCTTGAACTGTTTCCACCGGGATCGGCACCAGAAGTGGGGGGCACTGCCAGCCAAAGGGTGGTGAACATCAGGCTCAAGCCGTCCACAAGCATCTATTTGGCGAACGCCACGCTGACATCCGCGACCGACGGAGGTTTCGAGCAATACGATGGCGAATTCAACTTCACGCATATCGAAGCGCCACGACGCATCAATCTGGGCATCCAAGTGCGTGGCAACGGGGCACTACTGGAGAGCGAACGTGACATCGTTCAAGCAGACACCTCGTCACCGAACCTTGGTGACTTTCGCACGCTTTTACCGGAAAACCGGGAATTGCGACTTCGGGGTACGATTTCCGACGCTCTCTCGCCGAGCCTGACGGCTGTGGTGAGCACCCGGTTCCTTCGACGTAGTACGGTTTCGAAACTGGGCATCGGCGCGAATGGCGGAGCGCTAACGCAAGATGCTCTGCTGGAAAGATTTCGCACCAACGCCGTGCTGACCGGGCAATTCGACGAATGGCTTGTCACAGCAAACGCATCTTATGGTATCACGCGACGACGTACGCTGACCGACAATGTCCTGGCCGGTCCCAAATCGCCACAGCCCAAGATTGACACCCTACTACGGCGGTTCGAGGCTGACTTGGGCATCACACGGCCGGTGGTACAGCTGCCTGCCGGCCCTTTGACCTTGACGGCTCGCGGTCGATTTTCAAGCGAGTCCATCCAAACGGGAGGGGATGAGTTCACCCAGTCAATGCGTCAGCTCAGTGGCGGTATCTCCATTCCCTTGACGCACGATGATCTCGGCCCTGTGAGAGGTATCGGCACGATCGATCTTGGTGTCGATGCATCGTTTACCGACTATAGCGGCATAGAGAGCTTCTCGAACTCAATTATCTCGTTGAATTGGCGTCCGGCAACTTGGTTGCGACTCTCAGGATCGCTTTCGACAGGCAAAGCCCCGCCTAGCACGGAGCTCCTTTCGGCACCGGTCATCTCAACACCCGGCACGCGCTACTTCGATCCCTTGTCGAACCAAACAGTCGATGTTGTCGCGATCACAGGTGGATCCCCGAACCTTCTGACACAGGACGATCATGATTGGCGCCTCGGATTGGAAATCAGACCTCAAAGCTCCCGCCTAAAGGCCCTTACTGCGGACTTCTCTTCGACCCGAAACCGCAACATAATTACCGCGCTGCCACCAGCTAATCCACTCATTCTAGATGCCTTTCCCGAACGCTTCGAACGTGACGACTCGGGGCGTCTTCTCGCTGTCGATACACGCCCGCTCAATTTTGCGCAGAAGAGCGAGAAACGGTTGCGCTATGCGTTTGAACTATCCTTCCCGCTTGGTGGCGCGGTCTATTCGGAGAACTCGGCAAGCGCCGGTTCCGGCATCGAACCGCCAAGAAGGATCGGTATCCCTCAGCGACTGCAAATCCTGTTCTCGCATGCGATATTACTGGATAGCGAGATACTGGTTGCACAAGGGTTTGCCCCGATTGATCTACTGTCTCCAAGCGCTCTGGGCCTTGGTGGAAGTGGGCGATCGCGTCATGAGGCCGATCTGACGGTGCGCTACGGAGCCAGCGGTATTGGAGCCGAGGCGAGCGCAAGACACTCAAGTGCGGGTTTCATAAGCGCGGCAGATGATGGCGACATGGAAACCTTCCGATTCTCGGCACTATCAACCGCAGATCTGCGATTTTTCATCGAAGGTCGGCGGATTGCTCAGAACTCAAAATTTCTGAGCGGCACCCGCTTCACCTTCGCAATCAGGAACATCACGAATAGTCGACAGGATGTTCAGGATTCCAGCGGAACCACACCGCTGCTTTACCAGCAGGCCTATCGCGATCCGACAGGTCGATGGATCGAGCTCGCATTGCGCAAGAAGTTCTGATTTTTGCATGTTTGCTTCTATTCTTGTGGGAAGTTTCCCGTAACGCGAGAGCGCTTCTGAAAATTCGTTGGGATCTCAGCAACGTCAAATTCGAACCGTCCGCAAACGGCCGCTGCTTCGCCTTCCGTCCAATGACCGTTTTTCGCACTCGCGCCCGCAAAGCTGCCTGTCGCGTAACAACCCAAGTTTGTGACTGAATTGTGGAGCTGGCGATGTGCCGGGAGGGGACCAGCCGCTAACGACCCGATTGCGGCAGTCGCTGGCGCGTCAGTGTACGATCGCGATACGCTACTTCCTGATGCGTATCGGTCAAATTGGACCCTCAATTGTTTTGAAATCGGAACGGTTTCTCGACAGCTCGAGACACGGCACTCTTAAGTCGCCGAAAGTTGAACGGCTTGTCGACAACGTATGCCTCTGGCAAATGTTGGCGTACCTTGGTTCGGCTACCGGTAACGAACACTACGGGTATCGATTTGTCTGCGCAGATCGCTTTTACAGCGCCTACTCCTGTTCCATCGATAAGCTGATGGTCAGCTATAATAAGGTCGGGGCATTTCTGTTCAGCCGCTTCTATGGCTTCAGGGGCACTTTTGACGATATCGAAAGTTGAATACCCGAGGTTGCGAAGCGCTTCCTCGACCGAAAATGCGAGCAGAACTTCGTCTTCGATGATGAGAACATGCGACAAATGCCATCTCCACTTTGGGCGAAAGCACTCTTGTCTCACAGCCGCCAGGGCCCGAATGATCGATCCAGCGATATGGTCGCCTTTCATATCGAGCTATTGAACACCAAGGCGGGAATTGCCAGACTGCGCTACTGCGAGCGGAACGGCAGCTTCCCACCCAATTCGTGACCGATTTTCCGAGCTTGCGCTGTGCCAGAAGCGGACCAGCCGCTAACGACCCGATTACGGACATTCTTGTCTAAGCGAACCGGCAGCAATGGTTCAAGAATTGCGCCATCGCCAACATCGTGCGAACACCATCATCGAACCCCGTTCGAGGCAACAAAATGCGCTTTGCTCGTTTACTCCGGCGTTACAATCAAGCCGCGCTAGCGATTGTCTTGACTTGGGCGGTCGTGGCAGCAGCGGTAATTTCCTTTTATACGTGGAGGGAAGTTCAAGAATTCGATGACTACAGAGAATGGGAAACCCCAACGGAAGAGTCTCTCGTAACGGGCGAGGAGATTGAAACACCGGAAGGGACCATAACCTTTTACAAATCCGAGGTTCCTGACGACCGAGATGCCGTTCGTAATGTGCGCTACGTGTCAATGGGCACAGGCAAGGTAACTCGCGTTGCCGACGATCCAAGTGCTTTGATCTACCAAGAAAAAGCCGTCGGCGACATTGGTCGCATCGCGCTGATTAAGACCGCAGTGCGTGACGAACGACCAGTCTTCGATTTGGTGTTTGTGAGTTTTCCCGAACTTGATCGGTTCACGATTGCGCGTGCGATCGATGCACTCGACACAACACAACAGATAGATGACAATACCTTTAGTGCGATTGTCTGGGACGAACCTGAACTGGCGCGCTTCATCATCGTGGACGCCCGGACGGGAGCGATTGAGTTGGCCCGCTCATTGGACTTTCGGATCTCGCGCAGAGCGGTGACAGATGCTCAAGACGCTGCAGAAGCGGGGGCCATTGAAGCGGTTGCGGAGATCAACGATGCAGCTCAATTCACACGCTAAAGTTCGTTCTAATCCTGACGAGTGCTGATGTCCGCTTTCCACCCATCTGGCGACACTATCACCGAGCTAGCGATGTGCCAGGAGCGGACGGGCGGCTAAAGACCCGATTGTGGACATTGGCATCTCGAGCGATCCTTCTAGAAAAATGAATGATTGCTAGGGCCTAATCGCACAACCTCTCCGATGGGCGCAGCTTTCGCTCTGGGTTGATCAGAGAAAGTCATGCGATTTTACCAATCGTTCAGCTCGGTCGGACGCTTGCTTTTGGGTCTTGGCTTAGCCTCTGTCGTATTCGACTACCCGCACAGGGTTCGTCTGTGCATTTCCTCTAGAAGTGCCGGCTCAATTGCACTTATTAGGCCCCCCTCGCGGGTTCACACGCTCGGTCCTACCACTTAACATAGTCAAAAATTCTGAAATCCTTTGACGCTATCCATGCCCGCTCTGGAATTAAAGTGCGGCTGCGCTATATGCGCTCCGTGCCGCTGCTGTACCTAAGGATCCAGAATTTTGACGAATTTGACCTCCGATAAGGAGTTATTTGAATTGATCCAACTAATCGAACAAGCATTGGCTAGTTGCGATCGCTTGGGCCTCGCAGCCGCTGGCATTGATCTTGACTCGGCTCGGCAGAAAGTCTTGCAGCTCGGCAATGCCGCAGATCAATCGCGTTAACGTTTGCAAAGTTGCGCCGCCAAATGTAAACTAATTGTATGCCAAATCAAACCTCCGCGTACACATTCGAGAGGCTGACGACGAAGCAAAATGAGGCGCTGAGCCTTGCTTCTGAGGGATTTACCTCGAAAGAGATCGCCCGAAAACTCGATATTTCTCATCATTCGGTTGACAAGCGGATCGACAATGTTCGCTTTGCCTTCAATGGTGCGTCGCGCGTGCAGATCATTCGCGAGTATCGCGATTGGGTAAGGTGTCAATCAACCACCGGTGGTGCGTCCCCACTAGCGCCGTTGCCTACAATTCAGTCAAAGCCTGAAGCGCAGCCAGAGGGGCAGACGTTGGTTTTCCGAGATTCGTTGGCTTTCGACGAATATGTGAAGCCTAACCTCGGCGCCGAATGGCTGCGGCCGGGAATAAAGCCGATTGATCTAGGCCCGGGAAAGAAATTGCTGCTGGTTATTGGTGGGGCATTCATCCTCGCAGCCGCATTCCTTCTCGTGGTCGCTGCCGCTGAAGCTCTAATTGGCTTGTTAGCGAGCTGAGATACGCGGTTCCCGGCGGGTCCAACCTAGCCGGAGTAAAACCTAATGCTGAATCGCCATGCCGCTACTGCTCGTCTCGCTCGCCAAATTAGGTCAACCGAGAGCGCTGTAACTCAAGCCTTCGTCGAGACGACAGGACTTTTGCATACAGCCGCACTTGCGCAACAGGAAGTTGGGGGCGCTCCACATAGTGAAGCTCACGCATTCTTTCTGCGGCTTAACAAGATGGTGGGCGAACTTGTTGGGGTGCAAGCCGACGCTCGTCGATCACACGGTCAATTAATCGACATTTCCCGTGTTGTGAACGGGCCTGAGACGCCGGAGGAATGCCCTGACGATCTGTTCACAGGCGCCGAGCTTGTTTCCGACGCGGCTTAATTGCTTTTGCAAGCGCAATGCGCGAGCAGCATCAGGATGGACCGATATTTCCTACAGGTTACCCTGCTGTTGCTCGTCGCTGCGCTTGCGTATTTCAAGGGTGGGAGCTCCGAAAAACGTGTCGCTGTGGTCCTCGTCTCCATGCACGTCGTTAGTGCAATCCAATATTTTTTGTTCAGCGACTGGGAAGGATTGGTCACCTGGCCAATTTTCAGAATGTCGCTCGATCTCGTTGGATTCCTGGCAATTCTTTATATCGCGCTCCGTGCGAACCGATGGTGGCCTCTATGGGTAGGATCGGCACAACTACTCGCAATTATGGCGCACGTTTTCAGAGCGATAGACGCCAATCTGCCAATGACCGTCTATTTGATCATGGAGCGCTGGCCATTCTGGGCAGCAATAACAATTACCGGAATAGGTACAGTGTTGCACGCGAGAAGGGAGCGCGACGCACGCATCGCCTCCTGAGCACGCTTTTGGCACCGCTTCATAGCGATCCTGAAGAACTTGCCCATCGGATGCTGCGCCGCTTTGGTAGTATCGCTGAAATCGGGAACGCTAGTCCCGATGAACTCCGTGGATGCAGTTTGTATGGTGAGACGTGGTCGGAAAGCTTTATCGCTGTTCGCGACCTGCTTTCTGAGGGGCATCGAGAGGCTTTCACCCGGGTGCCTTTAGATTCCGCAGACGCCGCCCTCCATCGATACCTTCGCGCCTCAATTGGTAGTTCAAAACACGAAATTATGGTTGCAATCTTTGCGGATGAGGCTGGCTATGTGATTAGCGAAGAGATCGTAGGTGAGGGAGATCAAGGCTCGCTGCAACTTTCGTTACGCCGGATATTTGGCAAAGCCCTGAAAGTTGAAGCTCGCCGTATTCTTCTTGCTCACAATCACCCTTCTGGAAACTCCGAGCCAAGCCAAGCAGACGTTGAACAGACTAAGGCTCTCATCGACCAATCTCATCGGCTGGGCATCAATTTTGAAGACCATCTGATTGTTGGCCGGGCGCATGTCACAAGCATGAGGGCGAGGGGGCTACTATGACTTCACGCGAAAATGCTGAACTTCATCAGATCGCCAGAAAAATTTTCGATATAGTCGGCGACATTCCACGACAAACGGAGGAAGCACGTGAGCATCCAAGTGAAGGTCAACCCTATAAAGAACAGGAGGTTCTCTTAAGGCGCGCCCGCTCGGAGCTTGCGCGTCGAAAGGTACGCTCAAAATACTTGCCTGAGGACATGTTTGCCGAAGGGGGTTACAATATTTTGCTCGATCTTTTTATCGCAGATGCAGTTGGGGGCAAAGTTTCTGTGAGTGATGCCTGCATTGCATCTCTAGTCCCGACCACGACAGCGTTGAGACAACTTTCACTTCTTGGTCAGCGAGGATTGCTGACCCGGTTACCTGATGCAACTGATGGCAGAAGGGACTTCGTTCTCCTGACTACGCAGGGCTATAAGGCCATTGCTTCAACCCTCCGCGACTTCGAGCAGACTGAAGATTAAGGGTATGGTCTAGACTGAAAGTCATTACCTGTCTGATAAAGTGATTCCAGGGCAGCCCAACTTTTGCAACGTTGTGCGCGCCAGTTTAGAGCACTAGGTGGTTTCCCCGAGGCAGTAGGGAGCTGCACCTGAACGATATTGATGCATCTGGTTCCTATGCCAGATGTTCAAAAAAGTACGCGCGCCCGCCGTCGATTTTTCCATGGGGTCCTTGGTTCGGCTGCATTCATTTTGCTGTCTGGAGCGTCGCCGCCAACCCCGACCGTGGGCGATTCTTTCCGCCTAAGTGACGCGATCGGAACGATTATATGCAGGGGCCGCGGAGGACCATTCTTAACCAATGCGAGCCTGGTAGAGCGAAGGGATCTCGTCCTCGCGGTATCTCATTTCAATTTCAATCGTAAGAGCGGGCGTGAATTGCCTGCTGATGGCTGCACATTCACCATGCGCGATGACGAGGGAGCGATTATTTTCCGAAGTAAGTTTTCCGTCATCGATCGCGGTGGTCGCGGGCCCGAACTAAGCGACAGCATGGCATTGGACTGGGCTCTATTGCGGCTTGAGCGTCCCGCGACTGGAACTCCGCTTCAACTTGGGACAATGGCGAGCCTGCATGAAGAGAAAGTTGATCTGGTTTCCTATCGTCCAGCCATGCGTGGCAATCGAATTCTGCGGACAAGTCACGACTGCGGGCCAAGACGTCAACGCGCCGGCTCCATAATTCTACTGCACTCATGTCCGACTAGGCCAGGTCTCAGCGGTGCTCCACTGCTAACACAATGGCCGGGAGGATATAGGATAGTTGGAATTCATGCCAAACGTTCGAAAGGCTTCGGGATCGCTGTTGGCCTTGAAGGTTCAGTCAGGAAGGCGATCAGTATGAACGCGTTGCAGGCCAAAGTCAGCCTGGGCTTACCGCCCCGATTTGGCTCGCAATAATCGGCGTTGCGACGGCCGTAGCCCCAAAAATCAGCTGCTGAATTACCGGTACCGCTAGCTCATCGTTTGCAAAGGCAATCCCGGGACAATCTGCTTCTTGCAACCAAAGCCGCCACTGAGCCGCGGTGTACCGTTCGCCGCTCCCTGCGTCGCGGTAAGCTTTGCCAGCGAACCGCCAATCACCGAAGCGGTTACCTTGATCGAGCCAGTCCCGATATTCTTGTACATAGAGATCGCAATTCCACTCGCTCGGTGGGGCCATTGCACCCTCCTCAGTGGACAGAATCGGTTTTGGGGGCTTAACCCCACGGTCCGAGTCTTCGCGCGCCATAACGACACCGCCAGAGATAGCGATTGCGAGGACGACAAAAAACGGAAGATTTTGAAATTTAGTCATATCTTCAGCGCAGATTACACTCTCAAATAAAGCAAGTAAAGCACGGTATCCTTTTAATCGCGAAGCCTCTCATTCACAGCTCGCAGACTACTTGCTGTGCTATCGCAAGTCCGTGTCTGGGTGGTGATATCGTAAACGATACGATGCATGCGCGTCTCAAACTTCTCCAGTGAGAGAGTGCCGGTCAATCCAGATTTGACGGTCTTTGCGGCTTCGCGCCGGAGGAAAATAGCAAGCTTGCAATCGCGAAACGCGCGATCAATGTGGCTTTGAAAGATGGTGTCAGTAGATACCACTTGCCTCTTTTGCGGGAATTGTTGCCACTCTTGATCGCAGACTTGCCATGCCTCGGAGGCACTTTCCAACAAACCATCGCGTGTTATACTTCCCTTGTCGTACGCGCTCATCTTCGTGGCCATCATCGTGGTCGAGTCGTCACACCGATCAATTGCAGCCTCGACTTCCTCCTGCCACGTATCCAATCGCTGTGACCAAAGGCCAGGCTGCCTCGTTGATTGGCTCCCCGCGCTTGGCGATGGTGACGCGAAAGTCTTGTTGATCAAGGCTAGTGCCAGCAAGAACGCCGCGGAGACCAATACAATATTGCCAATCTTGGTAAGGGCTGCCCGGAAATTTTCGGACTTCATCGGTTGATCACCTTAAATACGTCGTTCGCTCAAAATGGCCCTTGCCAATGTCGAGAGCATTACCATTGTCGAGAGAATGTCACGTCTAGCCCCCCTTGCTTTTCCGCATACGAATTTTGGCCAGCGTATGGCTTCTTTGGAGTTCGATGCAAGCTTTGATCCCTGTCGAGACAGAACCGGTTTCGGTTTCGGATATAGTCCCGTTTCCTGCGCCGCACAGAAGCCAGGGCCAAGAAGTGAGATGTGATCAAATAGGTTGATTTTGGCGTCGCGGCCGGGATCATTGACTAAATTAAGTTTTCCGGAAAACATGTGGTCAAACAAATATTACGGAAAGCAGGGCAAAGTGGACGATGAGCTCTTAAATCTTGCGAAGGCTGCAAAGTTGGTAGCGGACCTATCCCAAGCTGCTGGAGAGCGTCGGCTTCGTGATCCTGTCCGCCTCCAGCAAGCGATGAAAGATTATGATCGCCGTGCAGCGGGTTATCAAAGGGAAATTTCCCCGGGCGATTTTGTCCGACAGGACGCCGAACGATTTGAGGGCGGAGAAATGCGGGTCGCCATGGAACGTGTAGCGCAACTTCTTGATCGCGAGTTCGGAACAGATTTACGATCAAAAAAGGAATAGCCTTTCCGCTAGGCATTGTGTCTCCATTTATCGCACATAGCGTAAGCGCAGCAGGGGCGGCCACCAATCATTCAGCGTGGCCGGGCCATCAGCTTGGTCAACCCACTATTTTTTCGCTACGCATTCGCCCTGATTGCCAGAATCGTCCGTATGTAGTGTTGAGCGCGCGGTATGAATGTATCGCTCTCCCTCAACGACAATTCACCGTTACTGACGATCTCTGAGCTGCCTCGAATGCTCAACTTCGTGGCACATGGAAGTGACTTGGGCATGATCATAAGTGCCTGCGCTCAATATTTCGCTGATTGTACAGATACGATGCTGTGTCGGCACCTTTCTCCAGACCTTGCCCACGCTAGGATGATGGCTGCTAATGTGGTTACTCGCAATTCAGGGCGCCGGTACCGGCTTGGCCGTAAGATGGGTCTGCTTGGACAAGCCACCGCTAGCGACTTCGGCAACATCTCTTTGCTGGCAGAGTCCGCGCAAATTTCTGAAGAGCAACTCAACATCGAAGATCTGGCAATATCTACCCGAGTTGCGCGACTGCGGGGCTGGCTTCCTCACCGCTTTGATCAATATCAAATCCGTTCTGTGCCGTCCTGCCCTGAACGGCTACTTCGTGACACCTTAAGTGCTCACATCATGAGATTGAACTACGGCGCACCCTTCTTGCACGATTGATGCATATTTGCTCTTCTACCACTGAAGCTTATCCAATAATTGAGTGCTGTGAGTCTTAACTCAACTTATCAATGATGGGCCCAGCTATGACTTTCCCAAATTGAACTCAGGTCCTGTGGTTTTGCCACTTGGCCAGCAGGTCTTGGATTGTTGAAGCTCAGCGGCAAGCTGACCCCCCAAGATAACTCCTAGGCAGAAGACCGTGGGCGATGGGTTAAACTACCGAAACGGACCTGCTGGCATCATTTTAGCGGGATCTAACTTTCAAGGGGTAGCAGCACTGAGTTACCGACATTGTAGGCCATCACTTCTCTCAAGCGGCGTGGCGGTGGTCGGAGGGTAGCCATTTTTCAAGCATGGTCTGGAATTGGTCGAAATTCACAGGCTTGGCTAAATGATCCTGCATGCCGATCTTTTTGCACTCCGAAATATCGTCAGCAAAGGCATTAGCTGTCATCGCGATTATCGGCAGTTCTGCCGCATCATATCCCTTGCTGCGCAATCGTATGGTCGCATCGTGTCCATCCATCACGGGCATCTGCAAGTCCATGAGGATTAATGCGAACGGCCGCCCCTCCGCCTCTGCTTGCTGAACCTTGGCCAGCGCAACTTGCCCATTTTCCGCGACAACCAAATCGATGCCGGCCTGTTCTGCCATGGCTTGGACCAGCATTTGGTTGACGTCGAAATCCTCCGCCAGAAGAACGCGGCGATTGAGGGATCTATCGGGTGAGGAAATATCTTCATCCTGAGGCATTCCTAGGGCCTTCGGGAGTTGGCCTTCGACTTGTATCGCTCTCAATTGCAGTTTGAATACGCTCCCTTCACTCAATTGACTTTCGACAGTCAAAGATCCGCCGAGCGCGGTTGCCAGTTGTCGCGAAATGGCAAGACCGAGACCGGTGCCTCCCTGGGCATTGTAAGTATGGTTGCCGCCCTGTCCGAAAGAATCGAATATCTTGTCGATGTCCTGTTGCGAAATGCCGATGCCCGAATCCCGGATGGAGATGCTCAGGACTTCGTCCCGCCAGTGTGCATGAATGGCCACGAACCCTGCATCGGTGAATTTGATGGCATTTCCGAGAAGGTTCGATAGCACTTGGCGCAGGCGAAGCGGATCAGTCAGGCAGTGGTCGGGGAGGCCTTCGGCAATGTCCAGCGTGAGCTCGAGGCCCTTCTCCTGCGCCTCGTTGCGCACCAGACGAGCGACATGGTGAAGGAGTTGGCCAATATCGGTCGGCTGTTCGCGCATCTCCAGTTGGCCGGCTTCGATTTTGGACAAGTCGAGGATGTCGTTGAGCAGCAAGGTCATCGAGCGAGCCGAGTCCGAGATTATTTCGGCAAACTGACGTTCGCGCGGCGGCAGGTCGCTTCGGCACAGAAGGTCCGAGAAACCGACGACACCATTCATGGGCGTGCGGATCTCGTGGCTCATGTTGGCCAGGAAAGTCGACTTGGCGTTTGCAGCAGCAAAAGCGCTATCACTCGCCTTAACCAAGGCGCGGCGCATCTTCTCCTCCTCGGTGCGGTCAGCGAACACGCCAAACATCGCGAGCGGCATTCCGTCGGCGTTATTCTCGATCTGCGCGACCGCTTCGACATGGCGGACATCCCCATCCGGGCGGATCAGGCGGGCGCGGAAACGGTAAGGCTCACCAGTTCGTCGCGCCGTTTCCACGGCATCCACAACGGCTTGGCGATCATCGGGATGATATACCGAAGTTGCGTCAGCCAGAGTCGGCGTGCGGTCCTGGGGCCAGCCATGGATACGATAGGTTTCTTCGCTCCAGAAAAGTTCGTTATCAGCGAAGGTCATCCGCCAGTGGCCGACATGGGCTAGTGCCTCGGTCATTTCCAGCCACTCAACCTGTTTCTCCAAATGACCCGCGTTCTGCTCGGCCTGAATCGCCAACTCCTTAAGATGCTGGCGCGATAGCAAGGCGCTTTTTGGAAGAATTCGCTCTTTCGCAATGAGAACGAGGAGGGCTGCACCGAGCAAAGCGATGAGCACACTCCCATGGTTACTGAGCCCGAAGGGATCGAATGTGAAATGTGTACCAAGAAAAATAAGACATCCGATCATGTAAAGTGCGGCTACGGCTGCAAATTTTGGTTCGAGCCGCTGCTTCACGGTTTTTCCTCCACAAAAAGTGCGATCCTTTTTTCAGAGAGGATCGTGATTTTGAGGTGAAGGGATGACTGCGAGACAATACGTAAGAAGAGTGCTGCGCTAGCGAAGCGAGAGCCGATGATTATCATGCTGCGGTCTCAATTTTTTTTTGAGATGCAGTCCTGATGTACTGTCAGTCTGGGCCCAACTTCGTTTAGACGGGCGCAGCAAGGCCCGCCCCCTTCGTCGGAACAGTAGTTGGTTTTTTCCGCCCAGCTTGAGACTTAGCTACCGAGCGCGGAATTTCCTGGAAGCGAACCGACTGCTTCCCACCCCATCTGGCGACGCTTTCCAAGAACTAGCGCTGTGCCAGGAGCCGACAGGCAGTTAACGACCCGATTGCGGACAATGGACGAAAGTGTATTTCCAGCTGATGAGAGCTGCAAACCTCTTCTCAGCGCTTGTGATCTTGATTTGATTAGGGTTGGCATTCACAGGCCGCGCGGATTTGAAGCCGTTTCTCACCGATGCTGTTCCAGACTGGCCGAGAATGAGGAGCATCGATTTCGCCATCACACTGCCAATATTAATGGCAACGGCGCTCTCGATATTCGCGTGGGTTTGCAACGCAAGCGGGACGCGGCCGTCTGTACTGGCGCTTGGCTCATTAGGCGCCCTTGCTTCGCTAGCGCCCTATCTCGTCATTTTTGGCGGTGGCATTTGATGTCCTCATCCCACCCAAAATGTGACTGATCTGCCGCGTTAACGATGTGCCGAGAGCTGACTGGCAGCTAACTACCCGATTCCGGACAGATATCTTGTAAGGCATTGGGAATCCACTTAGTGTCATCTCCGGAGAGAGGGTCGCGCAATGCCATTTTCACATTTATTGGGTGTTGATGCGCCCACGTTCGCCGACAATGACGATCTCTTGGCGTTCGTCCTAGATAACGGCCCCAACCTCATCTTTATAAAGGATGAGGAGAGTAGGCTGATCTACGCCAATGCTGCATTTCTCGGCCTGTATGCTCCCGATATGCGTTCGGAGGTTATCGGCACCACCACGGTGGAAAGCTTCGAACCCGAAGAAGCGGAACTGTTCCTCAGCGAAGACCGGCGGGCACTGCGCGAGGGCTTTTCAGAAATTGTCGAGGAAATCACCGACTGGAAAGCAGAGCGTCGCACTTTCCTGACGCGAAAGATGGTCTTCCATACCGCCGACGGGGACAAACGGCTTGTTTGTATCGCCACAGATATTACTGACCTGGCAGCCCGCGAGCGGCGGGTTGTCAGGCTTAATGCGCAGCTAAAATTGTATTCTCATTCGATTGCTCACGATCTTAAAAATCCGGTCGGCAGCTTTATCAGTGGGCTAAACCTTCTGCAGCGCGATAGGACCTCGAAATTGAGTGAGCGGAGCGAGATGGTCGTCTCGGCTCTTAAAGACAGCGCGAGCGGAATGGCTGGCATGATCAGCTCGACCCTCAAAGCTGCAATCAGCGAACGCGAAGACCTGCAGTTCCAGAAATACGATTTAAACCTTCTCTTGGAAGAAGTGCGCTTCAATCTTTCGGCCGCGATGCAGGATGCTAATATGAGTCTGCATGTTACGCGACTTCCTGATGCGACAGTCGAACCAAACCTCTTTCGGCAGCTGTTCCAGAACCTGATCGAAAATTCGATACGCCATGCGGGCGACAAACGACCTGTGGTGACAATCCATCATCGCGAAGAAGAAGGAGAGCATCTGTTTTTCGTTGGGGATAATGGTCCTGGAATCCCACTGGAACAGCGCGAGCAGATATTCAACCAGTTCTTCAAGGGGGGCAGTGGAGGGAAGCTCGGTCTTGGGCTTACAATCAGTCAACGCATCGCAAACCTTCACGACGGCTACATCGAAGTGCACGACAAGGAAGAGGAAGGTTGCTGCATGTTGGTTCGCATTCCGGCAAGATAGATTTCGTTGAACGGCGGCTTCCCACCCAATTCCGGACATTGGCTGATGACACCCGGCAGGAAAAGCGGACGGTCTCCTTACAGGAAAATAGCAAGCCGCCTCGAATGTCCGGAATGAGGGCGTAAAGCGGACGGCCTAGAATCGATAAGATCAACCCGCACGCCAAAGGTCCAATCGGCGCAAACGAAAGCGCTGAAATGACTTGTGGGATCACCAAGGGATCCAACCACTCGTGGCTGTCTGTAGGATTATCCAGGCTACGTTGACAGCTTGTCCAAGCTAGTTGGAAAAGTGCAGCTTCAAAGCGCCCGAACTCTCGTACGCGCTATCCAAGGTTTAGTGGCGCCCCACAACTCCTCCCCGAGATCAAGTATTATCCGGGTTCTCGCTGGCCGCCATCAGGTCCATGAAATTCCGCGCAGCCTCGCGCTCGTCTTCATGCTTGAAGGCTACATCGAGGTCGGGCGACGAACCCAGCATGTACAGGAGCGACCAGAGGGCAAAGCGCTTGCCACGATCGGTTTCCAGCCCCAAATCGACCTTGCAGCGTTCAATCCCGGCTTCCAATCCGGATGCACTGACCCCAGATAGGTCATCAGTTGCGAAATAGCGGCGAAGCAGGTCATCGAATTGCATGACCACCGGCCTAGTGGCCATGTCGGCAGCGGGAAAGCAAAAACCCTGCCAAACGCCGCTTACGCTCGCCTTCACGAACAAAAAGGATTAGAGGCGCGCCATGCATTTCCTCGACCAAGCCAAGATCTATCTACAAAGCGGTTCCGGCGGCCCCGGAGCCGTCAGCTTTCGACGCGAAAAATATATCCAGTACGGCGGCCCCGACGGCGGCAACGGCGGTAAAGGCGGAGACATCGTTTTCGAAGCGGTCGAAGGGCTTAATACCCTGATCGACTTCCGCTATTCGCAGCATTTCAAAGCCAAGCGCGGTGGGCATGGCATGGGCCGTGACCGGACCGGTGCGGGCGCCAAGGACCTTGTCATCAAAGTGCCGGTGGGAACTCAGATCCTTTCCGAAGACAAGGAAGAGGTGCTGGCCGACTTCACCGAAGCGGGCAAACAGGTGGTCTTCATCGAAGGTGGCATGGGCGGGCGCGGAAACGCCAGTTACAAAAGCTCCACCAACCGCGCACCGCGCCAGCACCAGCCGGGCGAAGCGGGCGGTGAAATGTGGGTCTGGCTGCGGCTGAAACTGCTGGCAGACGTGGGCCTTCTGGGCCTGCCCAATGCAGGAAAATCGACCTTCATCAACCAGGTCACGAATACCAAGGCCAAGGTCGGTGCCTATGCCTTCACAACGCTCGTGCCCAAGCTGGGCGTGGTTCGTCACAAGGCGCGAGAATTTGTGCTAGCGGACATTCCCGGCCTCATCGAAGGTGCTGCCGAGGGCGCAGGGATCGGCGACCGTTTCCTTGGTCATATCGAGCGTTGCCGCGTGCTCATCCACCTGATCGATATCGCTGGCGATGATCCCGCCGATGCCTTCCGCACCGTAAACGGGGAGTTGGAGGCTTACGGCGAAGGCTTGTTGGACAAGCCCCAGCTGGTCGTCCTCAACAAGCTGGACCTGGCGGACAGGGAACTGGGCGAGGCGTTCTCCGAAGAACTGCTGGCAGCCGGCGCTGAAAAGGTCTTCTCGATCTCCGGCGCGACCGGACAGGGCATCGAAGAATTGCTCGATGCAGTACTGAGCTATCTGCCTGACCAGACATCGACCGAAACCAAGGCAGCCGAAGTGGAAGACAACACTTCCGAGGAAGCCGACAACTGGTCGCCGATCTGATAGACCGATGGCCGTCACGACCCTCGCTGAAATCCGCAACTCCAAACGCCTGATTGTAAAAGTCGGGTCAGCATTGCTGGTGGAACAGGGCGCGGCCCGGCGCGAATGGCTGGCGAGCCTGGTTGGCGAATTGGCGAACTTGCGCGCTGCGGGGACACAAATCCTGATCGTCTCGTCCGGTGCGATTGCACTAGGCGCGGCGAAGCTTGGCCTGGCCAAGGGCGGCAGGGCAAGCCTTGCCGATGCGCAGGCGGCGGCATCGGTCGGCCAGGTCGCACTGGCCCGGCTGTGGGCAGAAGCGCTTGGCACGCACGATCTTCTGGCAGCGCAAATGCTCGTCACGCTGGGCGATCTAGAAGACCGGCGGCGCTATCTCAACGCGGCAGCCACTCTGGAGCGTCTTGTTGAAGCCGGCGCGGTTCCTGTCATCAACGAAAACGACAGCGTGGCCACCGAAGAAATCCGGTTCGGAGATAACGACCGATTGGCAGCCCGCGTCGCGCAGGCAGCGGGTGCAGATACAGTGCTGCTGCTATCTGACGTTGATGGCCTGTATGACCGCGATCCTGCTGAAGCGGGCGCGAAAATGCTCGCCAAGGTCGAAGGCGTGACCCCCGAAATCATCGCCATGGCAACCAGCACATCTTCATCCGGCATGGGTTCGGGCGGAATGCTGTCCAAGCTGCAGGCGGCGCGAATTGCAGAGCGTGCGGGCATAACGCTCGCAATCATCAATGGCACGTATGACGCGCCGATTACGCGCGCGCTGGATAGCGGTACCGGCACGATATTCCTGCCTCAGGGCGACGAAAGCGCCCGCAAGGCATGGCTATCCGGTAGGCTTGCCCCTGCAGGCGTGCTCACCGTCGATGCGGGCTGCACGAAAGCACTTGCGGACGGGGCCAGCCTGCTTGCCGCGGGCCTGACCGAGGTCGAAGGTAATTTTCACCGCGGCGACCTGGTGGCGATCCATGGAGCAAAGGGTGAGCGATTGGGTCAGGGACTTGTCGAATATGACGCGGCTGAATGCCGCGCTATTTTGGGCCTGCGCGAGGACGAACAGGCGGCCAAGCTGGATTATGCTCCGCGTGCAGCAGTGGTCCACCGCGATCACATGGTGCGCGCATGACGATTGCATTGACCGGGGCGACCGGGTTCGTCGGACAAGCGGTGCTCGACGTTGCCGCTCAGAGAGACCTGGCTGTTCGCGCGCTCACCCGGCGCGAGCAGGAAATTCGCGTGAATGTTGCCTGGGTGCCGGGCACCTTGTCCGATCCGGCGACACTCGGCGCGCTTTGCGAGGGTGCAGATACTGTCGTCCATGTGGCGGGCCTGACCAATGCGACCGATCCCGCAGACTTCGATGAAGCCAATGTCGAAGGGACGCAGCGGATGATCGAGGCTGCCAAGGCGGCCCGCATCAAGCGGTTCGTCTTCGTGTCATCGCTAGCAGCACGCCAGCCCGACCTGTCGCAGTACGGCGCATCGAAGGCCAAGGCCGAAACCCTGGTCGAGAAGAGCGGCCTGGACTGGACCATAGTGCGACCGCCCGGCGTCTACGGCCCGCGCGACATCGATTACTTCGAGATGTTCCGCAGCGCGAAGTGGGGTTTTATTCCCTTGCCGCCAAGCGGGGCGAGCTCGATCATTCACGTGCATGACCTTGCGCGGTTGCTCCTAGACCTGATCGACGCGCCCCCCGCTCTGGTGCGGCGCCGTATGTTCGAGCCCGATGACGGGCGCGAAGGCGGCTGGGGGCATGATGAACTTGCCCGCGCCATCGGATCAGCCGTCGGCCGCCGTGTATTCGCCCCGCACCTGCCCAAGGCGCTGCTCGAACTGGGCGCGAAAGCCGATGGCATGCTGCGCGGCAAGAACGCCCGTCTGACGCAGGACCGGGTCGGCTACATGACCCATCCGAACTGGGTCTCCCGCTCGGCCAAGCGTGTGCCTGAGGCCGTCTGGAGCCCGGCCATAGATGCTGGGGAAGGTCTGGCCCGCACTGCTGAATGGTATCGCGCCGAGGGCTGGCTCTAAGCCTGATTTGCGCTGTCACCTCCGGCAGCCTAACGTCCCCGCGGGGCGCGAGTCGTGAGCGGAAAAATCCGCCTATTTCTATCACGGGTCGTTTTGGAGGATTTTAATGAAGAAACTGATTTTCGTCGCAAGCGCGGCGATTCTCGCCAGCTGTTCACCAGCTGCCGAGGAAGAAGTAGACGTAGTCGCTGATGACGCGGTGGCCGAAGCACCCGCGCCTTCAATGGCAGCTGACGGCCAACCGCCAGCCGGCAAGTACCGCGTCACCTCGTCAGAAGGCGAGGTCTTCGAGGAAGAACTCCGGCCAGATGGCACCTACGTCTCGACCCAGAACGGCGAAGTTGTCGAAACGGGCACGTGGGATCAGAAAACACCGAACGAGTACTGTTACACGGTTGATGCCGAATATGTCGAAGAAGGGGAAACCGGCGGGGAGCGGTGCAATACCGAACAGGTCGGCGACGACGGCGTCTGGACCTCGACCAATCCCGATGGCGAAACCGCTGTCGTAGAACGCGCGGACGGCTAAGCGGCCCGAAGCCAGAGAAAGCGGCGCAGCGGCCTGGGCGGCCCTGCGCCGTTTCTATTTAGAGGAACGGCTCCTCGCCCGGCTTGTGAATGCCGCATTCGACCTTGTCCCAGCCCGCCCAGCGCCCCGAGCGCGGGTCTTCGCCCGGTTTGATCGCCCGGGTACATGGCGAGCAGCCGATCGAGGCAAAGCCGCGTTCGATCAGTGGGTGGCGCGGCAGATCGTGTTCCTCGAAATAGGCCGCGATGCGCTGCGCATCCCAATCGATCAGCGGATTGATCTTCAAGCGCCCCTGCGCATCAGCCGTATCGACTTCGAACCTCGGGAGGTTCGCGCGGGTAGAAGACTGGAATGCCTTGCGCCCGGTCAGGCTGGCATCAAAGCGAGCCAGCGCGATTTCCAGCGGTTTGACCTTGCGCAATTCGCAGCAGCCGTCGGGGTCATAGGACCAGCGCAGCCCGGTATTATCGCGGGCCTCCAGGTCTGCGAGGTCCGGGTAGAGGTCCACACGATTGAGGCCGAACCGGTCCGTCAGCTCATCACGGTACGCCAGCGTTTCGGGAAAATGTTTGCCCGTATCGAGAAACAGCACCGGAATTGACGCATCGATGCGCGAAACAAGGTGCAGCAGTGCCGCACTCTCCGCGCCGAAACTGGATACCAGCGCGATATCGCCAACCAGGTCGCCTTCGAATACCGCGCGCAGCCATTCCTCGGTCTCTGCACCGCGGAACATTCGGTTCAGCCGGATCGCTTCCTGATCCGTGAACCTTGGCTGCGTGTCGAGCCGGTCGATGGCGCGAGTTTCGTTCATGCGTGACGTTTGGCCCAGATCGGCTTCCGGCTGTCGGCGGCGGGTTGATAGACTTCGGGCCACCGCGCCAAGGCTGCTGCCAGATCATCCTTATCCAGCGCCGCATCAGGCTCGAAGGCATCGAAACCGCACCGCCGCATATAGGCAATTTGGTCGACCAGCACATCGCCCACAGCGCGCAGTTCGCCTTCGTATCCAGCTTCGCGGAGCATACGTGCGGAGGAATACCCTCGCCCGTCGCCGAATGCCGGGAAGTTCACCTCGACAAGCGAGAGGCGCGACAAGTGCGGGATCAACTCGCGCGCATCATCGCCCGGCTCCACGCGCACTGCATTCGCGTTGGATTGATCCAGAAAGGAATCAACGGTCACGGCCCCGTGATCGACCGTTTCGTCATCGCGGTAGCGGATCAGCGTGTCTGTGGCGGAAACGAAGTCACCCATAGAGGGCCTCCTTGAAGGGGGTCATGCCGATACGGCGGTAGGTGTCGAGGAAGCGTTCGCCGTCCTGGCGTTCGCGTAGATAGACATCGGCGGCGGTTTCGACGGCGTCGACGATGCCTGCCTCGTCGAAGCCGGGGCCGGTGATCTTGGCGAGACTGACGTCCTCCGCCTCGCTCCCGCCGAGGAGCAGCTGATAATTTTCAACGCCCTTCTTGTCGACGCCGAGGATACCGATGTGGCCCGCGTGGTGGTGTCCGCAGGCATTGATGCAACCTGAAATTTTCAGCTTGAGCTGGCCCAGCGCTTCGGTCTTGCCATTGGCGGCAAACCGCTGCGAAATCTGCTGCGCAACCGGGATTGAGCGCGCATTGGCAAGACTGCAATAATCGAGGCCGGGACACGCGATGATATCTTCGACCGTGTCGAGGTTCGGACTGCCCAGACCGGCGCTGTCCAATGCCGTCCACAGCGCATGAAGATCAGCCTTGCGGACATGCGGCAGGACGATGTTCTGCGTATGCATGACGCGCAGTTCATCAAAGCTGTAGTCCCTGGCGAGGTCGGCCATGATGCGCATCTGTTCAGCCGTCGCATCGCCCGGAATTCCGCCGACCGGCTTCAGGCTGACAACCGCCGATACATAGCCCGGCGCCTTGTGCGCCACGGTGTTGCGGTCGGCCCACAGTGCGAAATCCGGGTCGGAGCGATCAATATCTTCGGCAAGACCGTCTTCGAAAAGGGGGTCTTCGAAAAACGTCTTGATGCGTTCGAGTTCGGCAAATGGCGGTTCGACGCCCTGTTCCAGCAGGTGGGCAAACTCGGCATCGACCTGGCGCGTATATTCCTCCGCGCCCATTTCGTGGACGAGGATCTTGATGCGCGCCTTGTACTTGTTGTCGCGGCGCCCGTGGCGGTTGTAAACCCGCAGGCAGGCCTCGGCATAGGTGACCAACTGGTCGAGCGGCACGAACGGGTTGATGCACGGCGCAATCATCGGCGTTCGGCCCATGCCCCCGCCAACATAGAAGGCAGCGCCCAATTCGCCGTCCTGCTCGACGATCTGGATACCGATATCGTGCAACCGCATGGCTGCACGATCAGTATCGCTGGCGATCACGGCGATCTTGAACTTGCGCGGCAGATAGCTGAACTCGGGATGGAAGCTCGACCACTGGCGCAGCAGCTCTGCATAGGGGCGCGGGTCGACGATCTCGTCGGCCGCAGCGCCGGCAAAGTGATCCGAACTGATGTTGCGAATACAGTTTCCGCTCGTCTGGATGGCATGCATTTCGACCTTGGCGAGATCGGCGAGGATATCGGCTGCGTCTTCCAGCTTGATCCAGTTGTACTGGATGTTCTGGCGCGTGGTGAAGTGCCCATATCCGCGGTCATACTTGTCCGCGATGTCCGCAAGAGCATGCATCTGGCGGCTGTCGAGCGTGCCATAGGGAATGGCCACGCGAAGCATGTAGGCATGCAGCTGCAGGTAAAGTCCGTTCATCAGCCGCAGCGGCTTGAACTGGTCTTCGGTCATCTTGCCGTCGAGACGGCGCCTGGCCTGGTCGCGGAATTCCTCGACGCGGGCATCGACCATTGCCTGGTCATACGTGTCATACTTGTACATCAGATCACCCAGTTGCCGATATCGGGATCGGCGGGTTTGAGGGTCAGGTCCGGGCGCACCGTGGGGCCCAGTGCGCGAACGCGGTCCTTGATATGCGAGGGGCGCGGTGTGCCATCTTCCAGTGAGGCATCGATAGCGTAGGGTGCGTTGACACGGCGGGCCGATTCCTCGCGGCGAGCTATCTCTTCTTCGCTACCCGAAACATCGGCGGCGTCTTCGACATGGAGCGACCAGTCGTTGCCGGTCCACCAGGTGACAGCACCGGTCTTAAGGTCATTTCCGGTGAGAAGCCTCATCGTGCGGCCTCCTGTGCCAGTGCGCCAAGCGTCGCATCTGTGCGCGCCGTAACTTCGCCAATCACGATCAGTGCCGGGCTGACGACGTTCTCGCGTTCGACCAAGTCGGGCAATGCTGCGAGCGGGCCGCGCAACACGCGCATTTCGGGGCGCGCACCGTTCTCGATAATGGCGACGGGCATTTCCGGAGCAAGCCCGTCTTCCATGAGCTTTTCCGCGATCTGCGGCGCGGTTTTCACGCCCATGTAGATCACCAGCGTCCGGCCCTTGCCGGCGAGCCCCGCCCAATCCTGATCCTTCAGGCCCTTGCACTGGCCAGCAACGAAACTGACGATCGATGAGGCGTCACGGTGGGTGAGCGCGATCTGCGACGCTGCGGCAGCGCCATTCGCGGCGCTGATGCCGGGGACGATCTGGACCGGTACACCAGCCGCGCGGGCGAGTTCGGCTTCTTCTCCGCCGCGACCGAAGATCAGGGGATCGCCGCCCTTGAGCCGCACCACGTCTTTGCCGGATCGGGCGATACGGACCAGCAGGGCGGAGATTTCTTCTTGGGGCATGGTGTGCTGCGAACGCTTCTTCGCGACAGAGATCAGCTCTGCATGGGGATGGGCAAGAGCGAGCACTGCCGGATCGACGAGACCGTCGTGCACAATGATGCGCGCGGTTTCGATCAGGCGGGCAGCGCGCAGTGTCAGGAGATCGGGATCGCCCGGTCCTGCGCCGACGAGATGGATGGTTCCGGTAATAGCCATGACGCCAAGATGCGCCGCATTGCTTGCGGGGACCAATCAGAATGAATGCGCGGGCAGGTAGCGTAGATTTTGAAATCCACGCTGTCCCGGTGGCAATCTATTCTTTTGTAACCTGCGCGCGGTCGCCGCCTTTGGCCATCATGGAGAGCAGTTTGTCGAGCTGGTCGCTCGACCGGATATGGAGATCGCGCTGCGGGAACGGGATCTCGATGCCATTGTCCTTGAACAGCCACCACAGCTTTTTCAGGACCATGCTGCGGATATTGCCGACGCCGTCTTCGGGGTCCTTGATCCAGCAGTGGATCACGAAGTTGACGGAATTATCGCCATATTCGCTCATCCAGACAGTCGGAGGCGGTGCCTTCAGGATGCGATCGCAGGCGCGCGCAGCTTCGAGCATCAGCTCTTCGGCCAGCTTCATGTCGGAATCGTAGCTTACGCCAACCGGCACCTGCACACGGACGTTTTTCGATGAATACGACCAGTTTTCGACCTGGTTGATCATCAGGTTTTCGTTCGGGATCAGGTATTCGCGCTGGTCACGGGTGGTCACGGACACTGCGCGCACGCCGATCTTGCGGATTTGGCCGAAGCTTTCGTTACCCGCCATGTCGGTCACAGCAATGACGTCGCCCGGCTTGATCGATTTGTCCATCAACAGGATGATCCCGGCAATCAGGTTACCGAACGTCTTTTGCAGACCGAAACCGATGGCAAGACCGAAGGCGCCGGAGAATACTGCCAATGCCGTCAGGTCGATCCCCAGCAAATCAATGCCGAGAAAGAATGCCGCTGCCCAGATCGCGATCGTGATGATCTTCTCGACCAGCAATTGCTGCGTATCGTCGAGGCGATGAACGCGCCGAACCATGCGGCGCGACAGTTTGCTGGAGAACCACGCAAAGGCGATTACGCCGAACAGAATCACGATGACAATCAGCACATCGAACACGGACACCCGCATGTCGCCGAAACTCAGCGCGAGGGAATCGAGCGTGTCGACGATCGACCCCACGGTCTCGCTTTTTTCGCTCACGGCCTCCCTGATGCCCTCGGACGCTGCAACCGCAGCCTCTTCTGGAGCAGGCTCGGCCAGCGACCATGCCTGTTCGACCGGTTCAACCTGTGCGGCATCGCCGCTTGCGGGTGGAGTTTCGCCCTGCACGTTTATCCTTCATCCATGACGGCAAATGCGGATTCGAGGTCCGCGATCAGGTCATCTGCGTCTTCCAGACCAATCGATAGGCGAATTCCGCAGTCATCGCCAAGCCCCCAGCCCTTTTTGGGCCAATCCATCTTCTGGCGCACTCCGGGAACATCGAATGGCAGCGCCAGGCTTTCAAACCCGCCCCAGCTGTATCCGATGCCGAACAGGTCGAGCGCATCGATCAATCGGCAGCGCGCCGCGTCATCGCGGTTTCTGAGCACGAAGCTGAACAGGCCGCACCCTCCGGTGAAGTCTCGCTGCCACAGGGTATGCCCAGGCGAGCCCGGCAGAACGGGGTAAAGGACGTGTGCAACATCGTCCCGTGCATCCAGCCACCGGGCAGTGGCAAGCGCGCTCGCCGTTTCGCGCTGCAGGCGTACCCCCATCGTCCTGAGGCCGCGCAGGGCGAGAGCGGCATCGTCCGGTGAAACCACGTGGCCGAGCTGCTGGGCGGTGAGGCGCAGTCGGCGATACCACCGCTCGCCAGCGCTGGCCGCGCCCATCATCAGGTCTGAATGCCCGCCGATATGCTTGGTCAGCGCGGTAATCGTGATGTCGCACCCATGCTCAAGCGCATGAAAACCGAGCGAAGTCGCCCAGGTATTGTCCACAAGGCTCACCGCGCCGTGATCTCTGGCAATCTTCGCCAGCGCGGGAATATCGCACATTTCCATGGTCAGGCTGCCGGGGTTTTCCAGCATCACTGCCTTGGTCTTCTCGCAAAACACGTCGGCAAAGCTACCGAGATCGAGCGGATCGAAAAACCGGTGCTCGACGCCGTAGCGTTTCAGCAGACCCATGGCCGTGTTGCGGGTCGGGTCATAGGCGTTGTCGGCAACAAGCAGCACATCCCCTGCCTTCAACACTGCCATGAGGGCGCCAACGATTGCCGCCAGTCCGCTGGGATACAGGACAGTGCCTGCAGCTCCCGGCTCCAGTTCCGTCAGGGCATCGCAAAGCGCCCACTGCGTCGGCGCACCGCGGCGGCCATAGAAGAATGCACCGTCTTCGTTGGCCTTGGTGCCTGCCCGCAATGTGGCGCAATCAGGGTAAAGATGCGTGCTCGCTCGCCAGACGGGCGGATTGACCACCGTATCAGCGAAGTCACCCCTGCGGCCTGTGGTGACCAGCCGCGTACCATCGCCGACCTGCTTGTCCTTGCCCCCCGCCATGATCAGCGCGCCCCTCCGCTTTCCTTCGGCGTCGCAGGATCAGCACCCCAATCCAGCCAGCTGCCATCATAGAGCGCTACGTTTTGTGCACCTGCCAATTCCAGCCCGAACAACAGGACGCATGCGGTCATGCCGCTATTGCAGCTGGTGACGATTGGCCGATCCAGATCGACGCCCGCAGCCTCGAACGTAGCGCGGATTTCTTCTGCCGGACGGTATGTGCCATCTTCCTTGAGCAGCATCCCGAACGGGACATTTGCTGCACCAGGAATGTGCCCTTCGGAGCCGCTACCCTCCTCACCCGCGAACCGCGCTGCGTCGCGGGCGTCGATGACCTGCATGTCCGCTGCATCGATGTTGGCGAGCATGGCCTGCTTGTCCCGCACTTCGCGGCGCATATGCGGTTCCGGGTAGCCGCGCGGCGAGACGCCAGCGTTGCCAGTATCCAGCGCGCGCCCTTCCGACTGCCATTTCGCAAGGCCGCCATCCATGATGGCCACATTCGGCTCGCCCGCATGATCGAACAAGAACCATGCGCGGGCGGCGCTTCTGATCTGGCTGTCATCGTAGAGGACAATCCTGCTGCCTCGCGCAATACCAAGCGCAGCCATGCGTTCGGCAAATTGTTCAGGCGTCGGTATCGCCTTGGGAACCTTGGATCCGGCGTCCACAAAGCTTGCCAGGTCCAGGAAGCGGGCACCGGGCAGGTGTCGTTCTTCATACTCTGCGGCTGCATCGCGCCCGCTCTCGGGCAAATGCATGGTTGCATCGAGAATGACGAGATCGTCTGCGCCGATGCGGGCGGCAACCCATTCGGTCGAAACCAGTTTGTCCATCCCCGTGTGCTAGCGCGGAGGTTCGCCGGTGTCGATGTCAGTCGAGCGCGCGGGCAGCAATGGGCGACCAGGTACGCGGACCCTCGTCGAGCCGGAACGGTGCGACGCGGCCGCCGTCGCCAGTGCCCTGACCCACCACGAAGGTGCGGATGATTGCCTCGTCACCGGCTCCTTCGAGCTTCAGGCGGAGCAGCGGCACCAGCAAGGCCAGTTGACCCTGCCGGATGACACGCGCCTGCCCGAGCGGAAGGATAATCTTGCCCTCGTACCTTACGCTTTGTCCCGGTGCGATGCGGTCGAACATGTGGCGCTGCTCGAGCGCCTGGTCCGCTGTTGCAACCTGTTGCTCCATGGGCAGATCGCCGTGCGCTGAAACCATGTCCGCCGCCAGGGAAACACCGCTTAACGCGGCGGTCGTCCGGTTGATCAGCGTCACACGGTAATCGAGGGTCGCGTTCGCAAACGAGCGTGTCAGCTTGATGGCGTCCGCACTGATCCGAACCCCGCGATCCGCGCCGGCTGCGACGGGCGTTGCGGGAGCTTCCTCGCGGCGCGCAACTGTCGGTCGTTCGATTTTCGGCGGCTCGGCATTCGTCCGGCTTCGGCGCCAAAAGAAGAACAGCGCGCCAAGAGCGGCAAGCAAGCCAAGAGCGCCGGCAATCCAAAGGGAGAAGTCATTAGCCGGAGCCGGTGCTTCGCCTGCAACCTCGGGATCGCCGGGAGCAATTGGTTCAATCGGCGGCACTGTCGCAGTAGGTTGAACGCCATCTTCGGCCGGCAGTGATGCTGGTGCGCCCTGCTCAGGCGATGGGGCCGGTCCCGAATCGCGGATCGGAGCGGTTGCCGCTGCCGATCCCCGCGCGGGGGCAGGCGCGGTGCGGGCAGCCGGATTCGGCGACGGCTCCGCCTCGAAAATTGGGGACGGTGTGATTGTAGGCACCGGAGTCGGCGCAACCGTTGCGGTCGGGGTCGGCGTTTCGGTCGGTATTGCGCGCGGCCGTACAGGGACAGCTCCGCCCTCTACATCGGTGGGACCCTGAACATTCGCGCTCGGCGTCGGAGTGGGTGCAGGCGGAAGCTGGAAATCCTGCGCGCTCTGCGCCGCAAGGGTTGCGGGCGCAGACAGGACGAGTGCAACGAGGGGAAGAGAAATACGCGGAATCATGGGGCAGGTCGATCTGGTCGGGGAGGCGCGCTGAATAGGCGGTGAAGACGCCGCTTCCAAGCCCTGCCTTGCGCCGAAGTGCCATTCACGGCAGATGCGCGGCATGAGCGACACACCGACACCCAAATTCCTCGGCGAGAACAGCCGCCTCCCATCCTCTCCGGAAGAGGCCGAACTCGACTACGTGCCCAATCCGCGCGCGGGCGCTTTATACCTCGTGCGGTTTGCCGCGCCCGAGTTCACGTCTCTATGCCCGGTAACCGGTCAGCCGGACTTTGCGCATCTCGTGATCGACTATGCTCCAGGCGAGACAATAGTCGAATCGAAGAGCCTGAAGCTTTTCCTCGGCTCGTTCCGCAATCACGACGGCTTCCACGAAGATGTTACGGTCGGCATCGGTCAGCGCCTGTTCGATGAAATGAAGCCCAAATGGCTGCGAATTGGCGGATACTGGTATCCGCGCGGCGGCATCCCGATTGACGTATTCTGGCAGAGCGGTGCCCCGCCCGAAGCCTTGTGGCTTCCCGATCAGGGCGTCTCGTCCTATCGTGGCCGCGGATAAGGGAGAATTTCCGATGATTGCGAAGCTACCTAGGATCGCGCTGTGGTTGGCGCTGGCACTTGTTTTATGGTTTGTCGCAGCAGTCTTCGGACCCAAATTCGGAATGATCGACTGGCGTTTCGCACTCGGCATGATGGTGACGGCCTGGGGGCCGATCCTGATCGGGATTGTCGCACTCGTCGCCGTGATCGCGCTTGTCGTGGTCCTCTGGAAGGGACCACGCGGCGAGTGGTGGAAACCGGTTATCGCACTGGCAATTCCGGCAGCCCTGATGGCTGGCCTTGCAAACGTCCGCTCGACGGCCGAAAGCGTGCCGCCCATTCATGATGTGGCGACCGACGTACTTGATCCGCCAGAGTTTACCTCGTGGACGATGGAAAAACGGGCGCAGCTCCAGGCGAATGCGCTCAATGATTACGGGACACCTCTTGGCGAGCTTGAGCCCTGGAAGGAATCATTGGCAGGCGAAGATCTGGCCACGCAGTCCCATGCCGATGTGATCGCCGCCAGCTATCCAGACCTCGCCTCGATCCCCTATTCCGGCGAGCAGAGCGACGCGATGGTTGCCGTTGCGCTGGCGATGGAAGACATCGGCCTCAAAGACGTGACCAGCGATGTCGAGGGCGGCCGCGTCGAAGGCGTCGCAGAGACATTCCTGTTCGGGTTCAAAGACGACGTGGTGGCGCGCGTGGGAGATGGCGAGATCGATCTGCGTTCGGTCAGCCGGGTTGGTCTGTCGGACCTTGGCTATAACGCTGCGCGTCTAAGGAAGCTGTCCGAGGCTATCGAACTGCGCCTCAACGACTAAACCGGTCGATCCACCGCCGGTCGAGCCAGTCCTTGAGCCTGCGAAGCCAGCGCCCCTTGAGGGCGAATGGTCCATAGCTGAGGATCGCCTCGCCGCGGCATGTATTCAGCAGGTAGAAGTTCATGCCGCGCCCCAAATAGGTGCCTCGTACCGGCTTTCCGGCCAGCGCCGCTCTCAAGTTCCGGGCGAGCACCGGTCCGGCGTAAACGGCATGAACACCGGAATGCGGCAGGTCCCGGTCCATCCTACTGGCCGTATCACCCGCGGCGAATACGTGGGGGAGGCCTAGCACGCGCTGGTGTTCGTCGACCTCGATGAAACCCTGCTGGTCGACTGGCAGTCCGCTCGCTTTTGGCCACTCGGCGGCGGCGCTGCCGATTGCTGCTACAATCAGATCGAGCGGTTCCAGCGATCTTTCAGCGGCTCTTAACTCTCCAGCCTCGATCCGGGCATCTTCCTCGAGGATAGTGACGCCCTGCGCTTTTAATTCGCGCCTCGTTTTGCGGCGCACTGCTGGTTCGTGGTCAGGCAACAAGCCGCCCTTCCCCGTGACGATGAGGACCTTTGACGGCCGGTCAAGCGGCGCATTGGCGAAACCGAAAGCAAGTTCGACGCCGCCGGCACCTCCGCCAACAACCACAATCCTGCGCGGCGGTGCGTCGCCGTCACGCAAGTCCCGCCATTTGTCGACGAAGCGGTCGATGGGCCTGATGTCGAGCAGGCGGTCATCCCTGCCCAAAATTCGGGCCGCTCGGCCAGAGCCGCCGATGGCGATGGAACAGATGTCGAAGTTCAGTTCTTCGCCGGTATCGAGGTGAATGACGCGGTTTGCTGCGTCGATCCCGGTCGCTGCGGCCTTGTGCCATTCGAGGCCGCATTGCTCAACCAACGGCTGCAGCGGGATCATCGCCTCGCTGGCGCGGTACTCCCCCGCCAGCCATCCGGGGACCATGCCGGAATAGTGCATGGCCTCGCGCGGTTCGATCAGGACAATTCGGCTACATGGCGCACCATTTTGCCGGACGTCGTCGATGGCACCGAGATGTGCGTGGCCCGCGCCCACGAGAAGGAGCGTCTGCTCACTCATGCAATCGGCCTAGCCGCGTATTCCGAGTTGGCAAAGCTCAAGCAGCGCTCGGCAGGCCACAGTTCGCCAAAAGCCCGCAGGCTAGCTGCGGATTTTCCATCCTGACTTCAGCACCCGGTAAACGATGAATGCCAGGACCAGATTGAATACGCCAAGTCCGATCGCGCTGTTTACGAGAGCCGCGTTGGTATCACCGATATCGCTTTGTCCGAGGAACCCGAATCGGAAGCCGCTGATCACATAGAAAAACGGATTTACCCGGCTGATTGCCTGGAATGCCGGAGCCAGGTTGTCGATCAGGTAGAAAGTACCCGACAGCAGGCTGAGCGGTGCAATCACGAAATTGCTGACAGCAGCATTGTGGTCGAATTTTTCCGACCAGATCGATGCAAGAAGGCCGAGCAATGCCAGCATCGTCGCGCCCATCAGGCCGAACCATATTACCGCCCACCAATGCGCAATGCCCAACTCGACGCCCGGATACAGGGCCATTGCAAGTGCGACGGCGCCGCCCACGAAAATCGCCCGCGTCACGGCAGCGGCCACGATACCGCCCATCAACTCGCCTTCGGAAAGCGGCGGCATGAGCAAGTCGATGATCGTGCCCTGGATCTTGCCCGACAGCAGAGAGAAGCTGGAATTGGCAAACGCATTTTGCATCATGCCCATCACGATCAGGCCCGGTGCAACGAAGGTGGCGAAATTTACGCCCAGCACTTCTCGGCCCTCGCGGCCCAATGCGACGGTGAAAATCACCAGAAAGAGAAAGGTTGAGACGCCTGGAGCCCAAATCGTCTGCGTCTGGACCTTGAGAAACCGGCGAACCTCCTTAATATAGAGACTCCACAGACCCACGCGGTTGATCCCGGTGATGACCGGCTGACCGCGTTCGGGGAAACGACCTTTTTTTCCGGCACTCTCTTCAGTGAAGGAGGCATCGCCATTCGGCATGTCGGAAGAAGCGGGTTGGACTTGATCGGCCATAGGCGTGCGCCTAGGGCCAAGCATCCCGGCTGGCAAGCCGCGCCGGGCCATGTAAGGAATACGGAATAGGTATGAGCTGGACCGACGAACGGATCGCGACGCTGAAGAAAATGTGGGAAGGCGGCTCGACCGCCAGCCAGATCGCCGAAGAACTCGGCGGGGTCAGCCGCAACGCAGTTATCGGCAAGGCGCACCGTCTTGGCCTGAAATCGCGCCCCTCGCCCGTTAAGGCTGGCGAGAAGAAAAAGACTGTCAAACCTGCTGCGCCCGCTCCGAAGCCCGCGCCCAAGAAGGCGGCACCGCGCGTAGTGGCGGCAAGGCCCGCGCCGGCACCAGCCCCTGCACCTGTGGCAAAACCGGCCGCACCTGCTGCCCGGTCAGACAATTCGCCGTCGCAGCCGATGCCAAACAAGAACGCCGACCTGCCGAAGATTGTATCGGTCGGTCCGGGCGGCTTCCTGCGGCAGGGACCCGGCGACCAGCAGCCGCCCATTCCGCCGGCGCCGCCGCGCCGCCTTGTCCCGGCCAAGCCCGATCCGTCGATTGCGGACAAGACCAGCCTGCTCGACCTGTCGGACAAGGTCTGCCGCTGGCCGATGGGTCACCCGGGCGAACCGGATTTCCATTTCTGCGGCACCGCCGTGAACCCCGGCTTCCCCTATTGCGTCGAACATTGCGGCCGGGCTTATCAGGCACAGCTACCCCGCGGTGCGCGCCGTCCCCCTCCGCCCCTTCCATTTGGCGGCCCTCGCGTCCGCTAAGACGATTTGGCACCGGTCGGGAGCGAACTTCTAAACGCTCCCGACTTGTCAAAAACGGTAAATTTCCGCCATTCCTGGCGATATCTTTCCTCCGTAGTTACCATATCGGTTGACCAACCTGTCATTTGTCCATGCGATTACAACATTTGTTGAAATCAAGAGGCAGAGACCGGAAAAATCATGGATTGGGCGAGCGTCTTTCTGGGCGCATTTATCGGGATAGCAGGCGTTTTCGGCATCGCGGCCGTCGCGCTTTACCCGCGTGTCCGCAGCAAGTACCTGCTGTGGACCGCGGCGCGCGTACTGTGCTTCGCGGTCATGGCGGTGATGGTCCTGCCCATGGGCTTGCCGGACACAGTCCTGCCGCTGGAAACCCGCCTTATCATCGGTGAAGTCGCACTCGCCCTGGGGGCGGCGTGTACCGGGCCATTCCTGGCAACCTATATCGAACCACGCATCAGGCTGGGGCGTTTTCGCAGGCACCTGGGCTGGATTTTCATACTTGGCGTACTGGCTGCTGCGGCAACCTGGATTGGCAGCTATTTCCCGGCCGCTCACCAGATGCATGACCTCCTGCTCCTTGTAGTCACGTACCTGCTGGCCGTCGGACTATACGTCGCGCTTCGCGCAGGCAGCCGCGTTGCCCGGTATCAGGCCGTGGCCTGGATGCCCTTGATCGCGATCGGCTTCGTAGCGTTCAGCTATGAGTTCCTGACGCGCGACAGCCTCCCATATTGGCCGTACATCGTGATAGTCGGCCTGGTGCTCGACTTCATCGTTACAGCGACCGGCTTCGCGGACGGTTTTCTGCAGATCAAGCAGGAACGCGACCGCGCGGTGGCCAGCGTGATGGCCGCTGAACAGATGACGCAGACCGATCCGTTGACCAACATCGCAAACCGCCGCGGTCTCGAGCAGCATTTCGAACGCAATGGACGTGACCGTCCGGCCGGCATTGCCCTCATCGATTGCGATCACTTCAAGCGGATCAACGACAGTTTCGGCCATGACATGGGCGACCGCGTGCTTGTCGCACTGGCGCAGTCACTCAAGGGCGACGACCTGTTTGTCGCACGGCTTGGCGGGGAGGAGTTCATCCTGCTCATCTATAGCGATGATTGGCAGAGCAAGGCCGAGGCAGCGCGGCGGCGGATGACGCAGGCCGTGCGCGTAGAGGTCCCGGAACTGCAACATACTGTTACCGCCAGTGCCGGACTTACCGCGATTGCGCCGACCGACACTCTTTCGTGTGCCATGAAGCGTGCCGACCAAGCGCTTTACGCGGCAAAGGAAGCGGGCCGCAATCGCAGCCTTGCGCTCACGGAATTCCGTTCGGACAACACGCCGCTCACTGCGGTTGCCTGAGGCCCCGGCCAGTCAGCGTTTGCGGGCGAACCAGATACTATGACGCGGACCCTTGTTGTTGGGCCGAGCGCGAACGATCCGCTCGTCCACGACATAGCCGGCCTCTTTCAAACGTTTCGAAAAACGGTGGTCGGGTGCCGCCGACCATACAGCCAGCACCCCGCCCGGTTTCAGCGCGTCACGCGCCTTGCCTAGGCCGGTGGTGGAATAGAGCCGTTGATTGCCGTCGCGCACGATGCCGTCCGGACCATTGTCCACGTCGAGCAGGATCGCGTCCCACTTGGCACAGGTGCCGTCATTGGCATCATCGATCAGCGCCGCAACGTCGCAGATAACGATCTCGCCGCGTGGATCTTTGAGGGTGTCTCCGGTCAGTTCGGCAAGAGGACCTTCAGCCCACTCGAGGATTTCCGGCACGACCTCCGCTACCACGACGCGCCCATTTTCAGGCAGGTGCCGAAGGGCTGACCGATAAGTGAAGCCCATGCCGTAGCCACCGATGAGGATGTTTGGCGCAGGCTCTTCCAGTTCCGCAATCGTCAATTCCGCGAGCTGTTCCTCGCTGAACTGCATTCGTGTTCCCATCAGCTCGTCGCGGCCGAGCATGATGATGAAATCGCGACCGTGGCTGATGAGGGTTAATTCCTCGCCGTTCGGTATTTGTGCGGTGTCTATGGTTTCGCGGGGCAGCATTACATTATCTCGTCTTCGTCAAACAGCGGGTCGTCATAGGCGGCTTCTTCAATGGCCGAAAGGCGTGCGTCAGCGGTACCGGGCACCCTGACGCGCGCGATGTGCATCAGGGCATCGCCCTGGTTCACGACCGGCATCACGCTGCGTCCGATGATCACACCCGTCAGCGAGGCCAGCACCGCGGTATCGTAATCGCCGAACGGATCACTGATATAGCCGATCTGTTCCCCTTCCAGAACCATCGTGCCCGTATTGCGAATTGAGCGGAAAATACCGCCTTGTTCTGCCCGTACCCACCTGCTGCTGTCACACCGCAGGCCCGACGCGACCGGTGGCGGCTGCTTGCGCACGCCCATGCCGAGATGCGCCATCACCCGCAATATACCCCTCACGCCAACCCGGATGGCATATTCGTCAAATCGCAGCGCTTCGCCCGATTCCATGAGCAGCATCGTGCAATTGTTCTCGTCCGCCGTTTGCCGGAGGGACCCGGGCCTGAGAGGGGAAGTAATGATCGCCGGCGCACCGAAAATATCTGCCAATTCGGACGCTTGCTCGTTACCCGGGCTATAGCGAATCTGGGGCAGGTTTTCGCGGTTCATACCTGCCGAATGTAGGTCGATCCCGTAATCGCTTCGCTTGATGATCTCCTCGGTGAAAACCTGCGCGAGCTGCGATGCCAGCGAACCTTTCGGAGTGCCGGGGAATACGCGGTTGAGATCGCGCCCGTCCGGCAGGTAACGGCTATGCGATGTGAAGCCATAGGCATTGACCACCGGGATACACAGCAACGTGCCCGCCAGCCGCTTGATCGAGATGACTTTCAGCAATCGGCGTATCATCTCCACGCCAACGATTTCGTTGCCGTGGACAGCCGCGCTTACGAACAGGGTAGGTCCGGGCTTTGCACCATGCAGAACGCGCACGGGCATGGTGATTTCGGTACGCGTGGAGAGGCGGCTGATCGGCAGGTCGATCGTCTTGCTTGTACCTGCCGGCACTTCTTCACCGCCCAGAGAAAAGGGCGCGCGGCTCTTGCTGCGCTTGCGCGGCACATCGCCAGCCTGATTGTCCACCATCAAAATTCCTTTTCAGGCCGTTCGATAGCCGCAATCAGCGCGCCGGGATAGTTAAGCCGTCACCTCCAGCACCATATTCGTGGGTGTCTCCGAAGCGCGGCGCACATTGCCGAAGCCGGCCTCGTTCAGAACCTCGGTCAGGCGTTTCTGGCCCGCTTGTGCGCCCAGCCCCAGACCAACGTCCTGCGCCAGAGATGCAGGTGTGCACACGGTGGTCGAGAATGCGTAGAAGATCTGGCCCAGCGGATGCATGTTTTCCACCATGCTATCTCCGGCCATGGGTTCGACCAGCATGAAGGTGCCATCATCCTTCAAGGTCTCGCAGATATGTCCCGCAGCACCGACCGGATCGCCCATATCGTGCAGCGCATCGAAAATGCAGGCGAAATCATAGTCGTCACCCGGATAATTCTGCGCGCTGGCAACTTGAAACTGGACGTTTTCTACCCCGGCGGCCTTTGCCTTGCGCCGCGCTTCCTCGATGGAGGGCTCGTGGAAATCGAAGCCGTAAACCGTCGAATTGGGATAGGCTTCCGCCATCAGGATCGCCGAGGAACCGTGGCCGCAGCCGATATCTGCAATCTTGGCGCCTGACCTCAGCTTGTCTTCCACGCCATCAAGGGCGGGAATCCATTCACTGGTCAGGCTTGCCGCGTAGCCGGGACGGAAGAACCTGTCAGTGCCGCAGAAACAGCATTCGCTCTGGTCGCTCCAGGGGCGTCCTTCGCCGCTCTTGAAGGTTTTGACTGCCTTTTCGTGGCTTTCGTATTGCGAAACGACGGCTTGGATGAACCCCTGCATGCAGGCTGGTTGGCCCTCGCGTGTGAAGATCAGTGCCTGTTCCGGACTGATCGAAAAGGTTTCGTCTTCCGCGTGGAAATTGACGTATCCGGCCGCGCTGACCGAACCAAGCCATTGGTGCAGGTATTTTTCATTCATGCCCGTGTGCTCGGCAAGCTGGGCCACAGATACGCGCCCCATTTCGTCCAGCGCTTCGAACACGCCGGTCTGATCGCCCAAGTAGGCCATGTAGAGGCTGAGCGCCCCGGCAACGTCGCCAATCACCTTACCGGCCAGTTCTTCAACCTTGGCCATATCGATCTCTTCGCTCATCTTCACTCTCCCTCTTGAGGTTAAGCGACCCAGCGACACCGGTTTAGAATTGTCGTGCTACGGCGACTCGCGCGTTGTGCTGCGAATTTCGCCTTGGGTGCATAGTAGCACATGCGATTGGCATACGAAAAAGGGGCCAAGGGATTACTCCCTCGGCCCCTCTATCAGTTGGCTAAAGCCAGATCAGTCCTTGAGGAAATCCGGAACGTGGGCTTCACCGCCCCCGTCCGTGTTTCCGCCGCCTTCACGGCGCGGACCACGATCACCGCCGCCACGCGGGCCGCGGCCACCGCGGCGATCACCGCCGCCGCCGCCGCCACGTGGGCCACGGTCACCGCGGTCACCGCGCGGCTTGCTTTCGCGCGGCGGACGGGTGTCTTCGAGTTCTTCGCCAGTTTCCTGGTCGACGACGCGCATCGACAGGCGCACCTTGCCGCGCTGGTCGATTTCGAGAACCTTGACCTTAACTTCCTGGCCTTCCGACACGACGTCGGTCGGCTTTTCTACGCGCTCGTTCTTCATTTCGGACACGTGGACGAGACCGTCCTTGCCGCCCATGAAGTTCACGAATGCGCCGAAGTCGACGATGTTCACGACCTTGCCGTTGTAGACCTTGCCGACTTCGGCTTCTTCCACAATGCCTTCGATCCATGCACGTGCTGCGGCGATTTCGTCGGCGTTCGAGGAGCTGATCTTGATCACGCCTTCGTCGTCGATGTCGACCTTCGCACCGGTTTCCGCGACGATTTCGCGGATGACCTTGCCGCCGGTACCGATGATGTCACGGATCTTCGACTTGTCGATCTGCATCGTTTCGATACGCGGAGCATGCTTGGACACTTCACCGCGAGCGCCCGAAAGCGCCTTGGTCATTTCACCCAGGATGTGTGCACGGCCTTCGCTGGCCTGCGCCAGTGCGGTCTTCATGATCTCCTGCGTGATGCCGGCGACCTTGATGTCCATCTGAAGCGAGGTGATGCCCTTTTCCGAACCGGCAACCTTGAAGTCCATGTCGCCGAGGTGATCTTCGTCACCAAGGATGTCCGACAGAACCGCGAAGTCATCACCTTCAAGGATGAGGCCCATGGCAATACCCGAAACCGGACGTTCGATCGGAACGCCGGCGTCCATCATGGACAGACAGCCACCGCAGACAGTCGCCATCGAGGACGAGCCGTTGGACTCGGTGATGTCCGACAGGATGCGGATGGTGTACGGGAAGTCTTCATGGGCGGGCAGCACCGGGTGCAGCGCGCGCCATGCCAGCTTACCGTGACCGGTTTCGCGGCGGCTGGTGAAGCCGAAACGGCCAACTTCACCGACCGAATACGGCGGGAAGTTATAGTGCAGCATGAAGTGATTGTACGACAGGCCTTCGAGGCCGTCGATCATCTGTTCTGCGTCCTTGGTGCCCAGCGTAGTGGTGCAGATCGCCTGCGTTTCACCGCGGGTAAACAGCGCCGAACCGTGGGTACGGGGCAGAAGGCCGACCATGGCTTCGATCGAGCGAACCTGATCCAGCTTACGGCCGTCGATACGCTGGCCGTCCTTGAGGATGGCACCGCGAACGATTTCAGCTTCCAGCTTCTTGACCGCCTTGTTGGCGACCATCTGCGTCTGGCCTTCTTCGTCAGCGAAAGCTTCCTTGGCCTTGGCACGTGCCAGGTTGAGCGCGTCCGAACGGGCCGACTTGTCGGTCAGCTTGTAAGCAGCAGCGATGTCGTCACCTACGATGCCGCGAAGCTTTTCCTTGATTGCCGAGGTATCGTCCGAAGTATCGACTTCCCAAGGTTCCTTGGCAGCCTGTTCAGCGAGATCGATGATCGCACCGATGACCTTGCGGCTTTCTTCGTGTGCAAACAAGACGGCGCCGAGCATTTCTTCTTCGGTCAGCTCCTTGGCTTCCGATTCAACCATCATCACCGCGTCTTGCGTTGCGGCCACGACGAGGTCGAGACGGCCATCTTCACCCAGGGCATCGTTGATGCTCGGGTTGAGGATGTATTCGCCATCGTTCGAGAAGCCGACACGCGCTGCGCCGATCGGACCCATGAAGGGCAGACCGGAAATGGTCAGGGCAGCAGATGCTGCAACCATGGCGACGATATCGGGTTCGGTTTCGCCGTCATACGACAGGACCTGGCAGATTACGTTGATTTCGTTGTAGAAACCTTCGGGGAACAGCGGGCGCACCGGACGGTCGATGAGGCGGCTGGTCAGCGTTTCCTTCTCCGTGGCGCGGCCTTCGCGCTTGAAGAAGCCGCCCGGGATACGGCCCGCGGACGAGAATTTTTCCTGGTAGTGGACGGTCAGCGGGAAGAAGTCCTGGCCTTCGCGAACACTCTTGGCGGCGGTCACGGCGCACAGCACCACGGTTTCGCCATAGGTGGCCAGTACGGCGCCGTCAGCTTGACGGGCGATCTGACCGGTTTCGAGGGTGAGGGTTTTGCCGCCCCACTCCAGCGATACGGTTTTCTTATCGAACATGTATTTTCCTTATGAACCCGCGCGGCCATATTGCGGTGCGGGGCCTACTTTTCCGGGTGTATCGTCCCGGTCCGGTGGGGCGTATATCTGCCCCGATGCCGGTCACCTGCGCCGAATTGCGCAGACGCCGGATAGAAAGAAGGGCGACCTTTTGGCCGCCCCTCTGAAACTCTTATTTACGAAGACCCAGCTTCGCGATCAGGGCGTTGTAACGCTCGACATCAATCTTCTTGAGATAGGCGAGCAGATTACGACGCTTGTTGACCATCATCAGAAGGCCGCGACGCGAGTGGTTGTCTTTGTGATTGGCTTTGAAGTGATCCGTCAGGTTGCGGATACGTTCGGTCAGGATCGCAACCTGGACTTCGGGGGAACCGGTGTCGCCCTCGGTCTGTGCGTTGTCCTTGATAACTTCTTGCTTCTTCTCAGCGGTAATCGTCATGCATTTTTACTCCGCGACATCCGGTAAGTTAAAACCCCGGACGACTTTCGCCGTCCCTCCGGTGAGTTCCATCAGCGCGAGCGGAGTGTCACCCAGCTTCGCGAAATAGAGCCCGTCGGTTTGGGGCATGTCCGACAGTACCCGGCCCTGGCGGACCGCCTGCGCGCTGTCGGGATCGAGGGATAGAGCCGGGATGTCGTCCAGCCCCGCCTCTAGCGGCAGGAGTAGGTGTTCAAGACGCGCGCCCTTAGCGATTTCCTCTAGCTTGTCCAGTGAAATCGCGTGATCCTGATGGAACGGACCGGCCTTGATACGCCTGAGATAGGTAACGTGACCGAAGGTTCCAAGCGCGCGTGCGATGTCCCGTGCAAGAGACCGGATATAGGTGCCCTTGGAGACATGAGCGGTCAGCGTTACGGCATCGGCCAGCTCGAGCGGCGCCCCGGGGTCGTAGGGGTCCGGACGGCCCGAAGTTGTCTGGAAAGCCGAACGAAGCTCGGGATCTAAGCGATTGCCCTGCATTTCGAGGGAATGGACCGTAACCTCGCGGGTCTTCATCTCGACCTCTTCCCCTGCACGCGCCAGATCGTAGGCGCGCTTGCCGTCGATCTTGAGCGCCGAGTACTTGGGCGGGATCTGCTCTATCAGGCCGGTGAAATGTTCGAGCACGCCAGCGATGGCCGCCATCGGTGGCCGCCGGTCACTGTGCTGAGTCACCTCGCCTTCGGTATCGAGCGTGTCGGTTTCCTCGCCGAACTGTATCGTGAAATCATAGATCTTGCTCGCATCCAGCATACGCCCCGCCAGCTTGGTCGCTTCTCCCAGCGCAATGGGGAGCACGCCTTCTGCCAATGGGTCCAGCGTACCGCCGTGCCCGACCTTGGTCTTGGCATAGCCGCCCTGGCGCAGCACGCGCTTCACCATGCCCACGGCCTGCGTCGACCCTAGCCCGCGCGGCTTGTCGAGCACGAGCCAACCGTGCGGTGCAGGCTTCTTGTCGTCCATCAGGAAACGAAACCTGCGATGCCGTCGGCCACTGAGAAGAACAACCCGCTCATCCATGTCACCGGCGGCAGGATCGTGTTCTCGATCCAGCGGGCGTTCGGGAATGCCCAGGTGGCCGCAATCAGCACGACCAAGAGCAACATGCCCAGCGCCTGCAGTTGCTGCCATTGCTTCGCCCAGCGCCTCGGCAACAAGCCGCCGACGATATGGGAGCCGTCGAATGGCGGTATCGGCAACAGGTTGAAGAAGGCGAGGAACGCGTTGATGAGGATGAACGCGCCAAAGGCTGTCATTGCGAATTCCGGCAGCTGGGTGCCCCAATTCATGGCCAGGCCGGACGCAAGGCCGACCAGCACTGCGCCGATAAAAGCGAGCAGGATATTCGTCCCCGGCCCCGCTGCGGCCACGGCCATCATACCGTAGCGCGGGTTATTCAGCCTGCGCGCATTGACCGGTACCGGCTTGGCCCAGCCGAAAATCGGCCCGCCCATCAGGGCAAGGGCCCCCGGCACCAACAGCGTTCCCACCGGGTCAACATGCTTTATCGGGTTCAGTGTGAGCCGCCCCAAATCGCGGGCGGTAGTGTCCCCGAGCATGAGCGCCACCCAGCCATGCGCCACCTCATGAAAGACGATTGCGATAACAAGGCAAGGTATCAGGATGACCGCGAGAGCGAGAGTTTCTGTCATTTTCGCTAGATAGGTAGCCGGGAGGGCCCTTGCATCCCTATTGCGCCAATGCGGCAGAGAAATGCTTGCGGCACATGGCCACGTAGCGGTCATTGCCCCCGATTTCGGTCTGGGCACCCTCTCTCACGGCCTTGCCGCTTTCATCGACACGCAGGTTCATCGTGGCCTTGCGGCCGCAGTCGCACACCGCCTTCATCTCGACCAGCTTGTCCGCAATACCCAGCAGGGTCGCAGAACCGGGGAACAGTTCGCCCTGAAAGTCAGTCCTCAGCCCGTAGCAGAGCACCGGAATGCCCGCTTCATCCGCCAGCTTGGCGAGTTGCCAGACCTGCTGACTGGTCAGGAACTGCGCCTCGTCCACCAGCACGCAGGCCAGCGGGGTTTCCGAGTGCTCGGCCAGAACGTGACCGGCGATATCGGTATCTCGCTCAAACCGGTTGGCATCGCTCGCCAGCCCGATCCGGCTCGATATGGCGCCAAACCCGGCACGATCATCAAGCGCTGCGGTCCACAGCGATACGCGCATGCCGCGCTCGCCGTAATTGAATGCCGTTTGCAGGAGAGTGGAACTTTTTCCCGCGTTCATACTGGCATAATAGAAATAGAGCTTGGCCATCAACGCCTCCTACCTCTAAGCGCATGACCTGTTAAGCGCAGCGACAGTGCTTGCTGGGGAAGATAGCGAGCGCGGCGACAAAGGGAGAGTTGCAAAGCGATGGCACAGGCTGAAACAGCACCGGCACAGAACGGCGGCATTCTTGGATGGGTCGAACGTACGGGCAACAAATTGCCCGATCCGGTCTTCATCTTTTTCTACCTGATCATCGCATTGGTCGTTGTTTCGATCATCTCCGCCATGGCTGGCGTATCCGCGCTGCATCCCACCGAAGTCGATCAGAGCACTGGCGCCGCGATGCAAATCGATGCGGTCAGCCTGTTGTCGGCAGAAAACATCCAGCGGCTATGGGTCGAAATGCCCAAGACTTTCACGCACTTCCACCCGCTCGGCTACGTGCTGGTGGTGATGCTTGGCGCAGGCGTCGCTGAACGTTCGGGCTTCTTTGCGGCCGGAATGGCCTCCGCGGTCAAAAGCGCTCCCAAGGCATTGCTGACCCCGGTCGTCGCGCTGGTCGCGATGCTCGGCAACCATGCAGCCGATGCCGGTTATGTCGTCCTGATCCCGCTGGCGGGCATTCTGTTCGCCGCTGCCGGACGTCACCCGCTTGCAGGTATTGCAGCGGCCTTTGCCGGCGTGTCCGGCGGCTTCTCCGCCAATATCTCCCCTGGCCAGCTCGACGCCTTGCTGTTCGGCATCACGGAAGAAGCAGTGGGTGCCAGCGCGCTCGATCCTGTCTGGACCGCGAATATCGCGGGCAATTGGTATTTCATCAGTGCGATGACCCTCGTCTTCCTGCCGATCATCTGGTTCGTCACGGACAAGATCATCGAACCGCGCCTGGGGACCTGGACCGGCGGCGCTTCGGCTGCTGCCGGCGGCGAAGATCTCAGTCCCGATCCAGCGGGCGAAACTGGCCCACTGGCCGCCAAGGGACTGCGTCATGCAGGCTTGGCCGCATTGTTGGTGGTCGGCCTTTGGGCGCTCATGGTATTTGCACCGGGCACTCCGCTGATCGACGAAGCGGCCTGCGAAGCTGTTCCGGCGAGCGATTGTTCCATCCACGCGCAGCTTCGCCCGTTCTACCAATCGCTGGTAGCGGCGTTTTTCCTGCTCTTCCTGCTTACAGGGTGGGCCTATGGCCGGGCGACAGGCGCAATCAAGAGCCACCGCGACCTCGTCGACATGATGGCCGAAAGCATGAAGGACATGGGATATTACCTCGTCCTTGCCTTTGCCGCGGCGCACTTCGTGGCGATGTTCGGTTGGTCCAATCTTGGCCTGATCACCGCCGTACACGGAGCAGCAGGGATCGAGTCCACCGGATTGCCCCTGCCATTGGTGCTGGGCCTGATGGTGCTGTTCACGGCACTGCTCAACCTGTTCGTGGGATCGGCCAGCGCGAAATGGGCGCTCCTGGCGCCGATCCTCGTACCGATGCTCATGCTGCTGGGCATCAGCCCGGAAGGCGCCACGGCGGCCTACCGCGTCGGTGACAGTGCCACCAACATCATCACGCCGCTGATGGTCTATTTCCCGCTGATCCTTGTCTTCGCGCAGCGCTGGAAGAAGGATTTCGGTCTCGGCAGCCTCACCGCGATGATGCTGCCCTATTCGGTATGGCTGCTGGTATCGGGCACGATCCTGATCGTGCTCTGGTTCTATCTCGGCATCCCGCTCGGTCCGGATGCGCCGGTCGGCTACACGATGCCAGGTGCTACGGCCTAAAGGCTACTCGTCGTCCCCGAGGTCGCGCGCGACCTTGGGGTCGGAGAGCAGCTGCTCGATCCGGTCGGCTTCGTCGAAGCTTTCATCGGGTTTGAAGGCAAGCTTGGGCGCGAATTTCAGGCCGAGGCGTTTGGCGACTTCCTTCTGGAAGAAAGCAGTATTCGTGCGCAGCGCCTTCAATACCGCCTCTTCGTCCTGACCGAGTAGCGGCTTCACATAGGCCTTGGCGTTGCGAAGGTCCGGCGTCATCCGAACCTCCGTTACCGCGATATTCGAAGCGCGCAGCACATCGTCATGCGCCTCGCCGCGCGCGAGCAGTTCCGACAGGATATGCCGGACACGCTCGCCCACCTTGAGGACGCGGACGGACTGTTGTTCGCGAGTGGAATCGTTACGGGCCATCAGGCTTCTCCTGTGGGGCGCGGTGTGGGAATTGCAGTGCTGGTCGAGCGCGCGAGCAGGTTTCCAAGCTCGTCGAACAATTCGCCTTCGAGAAAAATAACGCGTCTTCCTCGGCGGATGACCCGTCCTTTACCGACCAAGGGCCCGGCCAAGACGGGCCGCAGCAAAGTCAGCGAGATTTCCAGGTTCAGCGGTGCTTCTGCGTGGTCGGTCGCCCAGACATGCGCCCACCCCATCACCTCGTCGAGAAACCCGGCGACCAATCCACCCTGCACGCTGCCGCGCGGGGTGATGAAGCTGTCGGGCGCAATGAAACGGAGCGTGATTTCCTCACGCTCCGCATCGAAGCTTTCGAAAGCGACGCCCATGAGATCGGCATGGGCGGCGCCTTCGTTATGTGGTCGTTTATTCGTGACTAGGCTCACAGCGTGCGATCACGCTCCAAGGCTCTGGCAATTCGCTCCATGCTTTCGCTTTGCTTGGCGATGTTGCGAGCCATTCCAGAGAACACGATCAAGACATAGATCATGACCGCCAACTGAAGTCCCGCTGCAATCATCAAGAATGGGGACATCACAAAGTCCTTTCACGTTCCTCAATTTCGAACACTTCAAGCTGGTCGCCCGGTTTGATGTCGTTCGTGTCGGCGAGGACCACACCGCATTCCAGACCGGTGCGGACTTCGTCCACATCGTCCTTGAAGCGGCGCAGCGAGGCGATGGTCGTGGCCGAGACAATGACGTCGTCGCGCGTGAGGCGTGCGTGCAGCCCCTTGCGGATAACGCCTTCTTCGACCAGCAGACCCGCGGCCTTGTCCTTCTTGCCCGAACGGAACACATCCTTGACGGCAGCACGGCCCACGACGTGTTCGATCCGCTCCGGACCAAGCTCGCCAGCCATTTCCTTCGCGATCTCTTCGGTCAGGTGATAGATGACGTCGTAATATTTCATCTCGACGCCGTCACGCTTCACCAGTTCGCGCGCCTTGGCGTTCGGACGAACATTGAAGCCGATGATCGGCGCACCCGATGCCGCAGCCAGCGAAACGTCGCTTTCAGTGATCGCGCCAACGCCGGCGTGAAGCACGCGCACCTTGATGAGATCATTCGAAAGGTTGTGGAGCGCGGTATTGATCGCTTCCACCGAACCCTGAACATCGGCCTTCACCACGACAGGGAATTCGACCACGTCGGACGCAATGTTGTTGAACATCGTATCGAAATTGGTCGGTGCCAGCGCAGTGCGCTTTTCGGTCGCCTTTTCCTGGCGATACTGAGCGACTTCGCGGGCGCGCTGTTCGTTTTCGACAACGGCCAGCACATCGCCTGCCCTGGGAACGCCGCCCAGACCCAGAACTTCGACCGGCATCGCGGGGCCGGCTTCCTTGATCTGCTTGCCTTGGTCGTTGACGATCGCGCGGACGCGGCCGCTCTGGGTGCCAACCACGAAGGTATCGCCGCGCTTCAATGTACCGCGCGTGATGAGCACAGTTGCAACCGGGCCGCGGCCCTTGTCGAGTTGTGCCTCGATCACTCTTGCCTCGGCCATGCGATCGGGGCGTGCTTTCAGTTCAAGCAATTCGGCCTGTAGAGCGATTTTCTCGAGTAGCTCGTCCAGATTGGTCTTCTCCTTGGCGGAGATTTCCACATCCTGCACATCGCCCGACATCGATTCCACGATCACCTCGTGTTCGAGCAAGCGGGTGCGGATATTGTCCGGATTGGCTTCCGGCTTGTCCATCTTGTTGATCGCAACGATCATCGGGACACCGGCAGCCTTGGTGTGGTTGATGGCCTCGATCGTCTGCGGCATGATGCCGTCATCGGCGGCCACGACGAGTACCACGATATCGGTCACGTTCGCGCCGCGCTGACGCATTTCGGTAAAGGCGGCGTGGCCAGGCGTATCGAGGAAGGTGATCTTCTGACCGTCCTTCGTCGTGACCTGGTAGCTGCCGATATGCTGCGTGATACCGCCAGCTTCGCCGCGGGTCACATTCGTGCCGCGCAGCGCATCCAGCAGGCTGGTCTTGCCGTGGTCGACATGGCCCATGATCGTCACGACCGGAGGACGCGGCTTGAGCGTTTCTTCCGGATCTTGATCTTCCGCTGTGTCGATGTCGACATCAGCTTCGGACACGCGTTCGATGTTGTGACCGAACTGGTCGACCAGCAGCTCTGCAGTGTCCTGGTCGATCGTCTGGTTGACGGTGACCATCATGTCGAGATTGAAGAGTTCCTTGACGAGGTCTGCGCCCTTCTCGCCCATACGCTTGGCCAATTCGCCAACCGTGATCGCTTCGGGGACGATAACGTCGCGAACCTGCTTTTCGCGCGGCTTGCTGGAGCCACCGCCCTGCATGCGGCGTTCCTTTTCGCGCGCCCGCTTAAGGGCGGCGAGGCTGCGTGCACGGCGACCTTCGTCTTCGTTCAAGGCCTTGTTGACCGTCAGCTTGCCAGCACGGCGCTTGTCCGGTTGCTCGACGGTACGAGCGGGCTTTTCTTCTTTTTTCTTGCGTTCCGGCTTCTTGATCTCGGGACGCTTGACCGGCGTGAACTTGCGACCGGCCGGAGCCGGAGCTGCTACGTCAGCGGGTGCCTCAGCGACCGGTTCCGCGGGCGCTTCTTCAACAGGTGCTGGCTTGGCTTCTTCTTCAGCCTTCTTCTCGGCCTTTTCTTCGGCCTTGCGGTTATCTTCGGCGCGCTGTTTTTCGTCGATGGCAGCCTTCTTGGCGGCTGCATCGTCGCGCTTACGCGCATCTTCGGCGAGCTTCAGACGAGCTTCCTCGGCTTCGCGCTGGAGACGAGCGACACGTTCCTGCGGAGTTTCGGCAGCCGGAGAAGGCTTCTTGGGCGCAGCCTTCTTGGCCACAGGCGCGGGTGCAGGAGCCGGTTCGGCAACCGGTTCAGGCACAGGTGCCGGCGGCGGAGGCGGCGGCGTTTCGCCCGGCTTTACGAGCTTACGGCGGCGCTTCACCTCGACCGCAACCTTATTGGTGCGGCCGTGGCTGAAGGTTTGCTTGACCTCGCCCGGCTGAGCACCCTTGAGGGTCAGCGGTTTACGGGCAGGTTTCTTTTCGTCGTCGCTCATTCTTGCTCGTTTCTCTTCTTCGTATCGTTCAAATCGTCATCGGCGCGCGGCATCGTGCGCCCATTGTCGGTCGGGATATCGTGCCCGAGGTAATGCATGAGGCGCACCAAGGGCTTGAGAACCCTTGCGGCCGCGGCATCGCCGGCCAGCGCCAGATGGACGACATTGTCGCGGCCCAATGCCACAGACAGTGCGTCACGGTCCAGTGGGAGTATCCACCCACGCATTCCGGAACCTTCCGCTTCACTGCCGACGCGCCAGGCCTGATCGAGCTTCTTGCGCCCGTCTTCGCTGGAATCGCTGGCGTGAAGCAGGAGCGCAACGCCCCCGCTCCGTGCCGTTTCGGCGATGCGCTGCGTCCCTAACATAAGCGCTCCGACGCGCATTTCGAGACCCAGGCGGTCAAGAAATACCCTGGTCAAAGCGTCCTGGATCTTTTCCGGCAAGTTCGCTGGAATTTCCAGATCACTCGTTTTGAACGCGCGTGACAGCGCGCCCTTGAGCTTACCGTTGGCCAGCGCCTCCTCGATGAGGGCGCGCTCGCTCGTTACCCAGGCGCCTCTGCCCGGCGCCTTTTCCTGCGCATCGGGCAGGACAAGTCCGGACGGCGAGACGGCGAGACGGACCAGCGCAGCGCGTGGACCGGTGTCTCCCGAAAGAATGCAGCGCCTCTCGGGCTCCGGTTTACGGGGCCGCGAGACTTCAGCGATGTCGGACGTCAGGCTCTCATTGGGTGGAGTCCGCATCGGCGGCCTCCTGCGTGTCGGTCGTCTCGGCGGCTGCCGGAGCTTCCTCTTCGTCTTCGAACCAATGCGCGCGGGCAGCCATGATGATTTCGTTGCCCTGCTCTTCAGTCAGGCCGAATTCGCCCAGAACGCCGCCCTTGTCCTGCTCGCGCTGCGGACGATCGCTGCGCATCGGCGGGCCGTCGGGATTGTTGTTCCGGCGGCGCGGTGCTTCGCGCTTCTTGGCAATCAGTTCGTCGGTCGCAAGGTCGGCAAGATCGTCGAGCGTCTTGATGCCGGCCTTGCCCAGCGTGACCAGCATCGCTTCACTCAGGTGAGGCAATTCGGCAAGCGCGTCTTCGACACCCAGTTCGCGGCGCACTTCACGGTGCCCGGCTTCCTGACGGTCGAGCGCTTCCTTGGCGCGGTTCTGGAGTTCTTCAGCGAGGTCTTCGTCGAAGCCTTCGATGCTGGCGAGTTCGGCCAGCTCGACATAGGCAACTTCTTCGAGATCGGCGAAACCTTCGGCAACCAGCAGCTGCGAAAGCGTTTCATCGACGTCCAGTTCGCTTTCGAACGTGTTCGAACGCTCGGCGAATTCCTTCTGGCGCTTCTCCGAGGCTTCCTCCTCGGTCATGATATCGATCTGGTTGCCCGTCAGCTGGCTGGCGAGGCGCACGTTCTGGCCGCGGCGACCGATGGCGAGCGAGAGCTGGTCGTCTGGGACGACCACTTCGATGCGGCCATCTTCTTCGTCGAGGACAACGCGGCTGACCGTTGCGGGCTGAAGCGCGTTCACGATGAAGGTTGCGCCGTCATCGCTCCACGGGATGATGTCGATCTTTTCGCCCTGCAATTCCTGCACGACAGCCTGGACACGGCTACCCTTCATACCGACACAGGCACCGACCGGGTCAATGCTGCTGTCGTGGCTGATTACGCCGATCTTGGCGCGGCTACCCGGGTCACGGGCAGCAGCCTTGATTTCGATAATGCCGTCGTAAATTTCCGGCACTTCCTGCGCGAACAGCTTGCGCATGAAGTCGGGGTGCGCACGGCTGAGGAAAATCTGCGGACCGCGATTGTTGCGCTCCACCTTGGTGATCAGCGCGCGGACACGCTCGCCCACTCGGGCTGCTTCACGCGGGATCTGCTGATCGCGGCGGATGACGCCCTCGGCGCGGCCGAGGTTGACGATCACGTGGCCGAATTCGACCGACTTGATGACGCCAGTGATGACTTCGCCAGCGCGGTCCTTGAATTCTTCGAACTGACGCTCACGCTCGGCATCGCGGACCTTCTGGAAGATCACCTGCTTAGCGCTTTGCGCGTCGATGCGGCCAAGGTCGACCGGCGGCAGCGGATCGACGATGAAGTCGCCAATCTTGGCGTCCTTCTCGAGCTTCTGCGCAGCCTTCAGATCGACCTGCTTGAAATAGTCTTCGACTTCCTCGACGACTTCCACGACGCGCCACAGGCGAAGATCGCCGGTCTGCGGGTCGAGCTTGGCACGAATATCGTTTTCCGCACCATAACGGTTACGGGCAGACTTCTGGATCGCCTCTTCCATCGCTTCGATCACGATGGATTTGTCGATCATTTTTTCCGTTGCAACCGCATTGGCGATTGCGAGGAGTTCAGCCTTGTTGGCGGAAATGGCACTGGCCATCAGTCGTCTGCCTTTTCTTCGGTGTCTTCTAGGACTTCCTCGGCGCCATCGGCATCGAGGGGTTGAGTTGCGGCGATAAGCTCGTCGGTGAGAACCAGCTTGGCCGAATGGATCAGGTTGCGCGGAAAGGAAAGCTCTCCGGCTTTGTTATCGTCGACAGTGACCATGTCGTCATCGTCGAGGCCAACGATGGGGCCGCGAAGATTGCGGTGCCCGTGGACTTTCTCGGTCAGGGAGATCTTGGCTTCGTGCCCTGCCCAATTGGCAAAGTCCTTGGCCCGGGTAAGCGGGCGATCAATGCCGGGGCTGGAAACTTCGAGATGATAGGCACCGGGAACGAGCACAGTGCCTTCTTCTTCGAGCGCATCGAGGCGTTCCGAAACACGGCGCGAAAGCGCGGCGCATTGTTCGATCACCAGCTGTCCGGTTGCCGGGTCTTCTGCCATGATCTGAAGGGCCTGTCCGCCATCACCGGCTTCAGACTGCACCATCTTTACGCGCACAAGTTCGAATCCGAGCGCTTTGGCTTCGGGTTCGATAATATCGTTCAAGCGTGCCAGATCGGCCATTCGGTCTCCAGTTTACTCGATCGCCGCGACAGGCTGATTGCTCATAAGAGTTTGTGGCCGGCCCCTTGCAGCGCCAGCCCCACAGTGTCGCGACAATGTCGGGATGGCGGCTAGTTAGGCGCGCAAGCCGAGAAAATCAAGCAGCAAAGAAAAAGGGCCCGGCAGATTGCCGAGCCCTCTTCATTACCTAGGCGCCAACCTTACTGGACAACGCCGATTGTGTCGGGATTGCCATCCGGATCGCCGTTGACGTTGCCGCCATTACCGACATTGCCCTGAAGCAGGATACCAGCAAGATGCGGGGTCGCCATCGAAGTGCCGCTGATGGTGTTGTAGCCGCTGCCGGTCCAAGTCGATTTGATCGACGAACCCGGCTCCGCGAAATCTACCGGCGGATTGCCGTAGTTCGAGAAGCTCGACCAGTTGTCGCCGATTGCAAACGACGAGACGGTGTAAACGTTGTTCCCGTTTGCACGTGCGGGCGAGTGGTTGTTCGCGTTGTCACGCTCGTTACCTGCGGCAAGAGCGAAACGAACGCCGCCCGAAGCTGCATTCACAACTGCCTGGTCAAGCGCAGTGCTGACACCGCCGCCGAGGCTCATGTTGGCGACGTCACCAGGGCGGCCATACTGTGCGACATAGTCAACACCGGCAATTACGCCCGAGTTCGAACCCGAGCCGCGGCGGTCGAGAACGCGAATTGCGACAACGGGAGCGCCCGGTGCCACGCCGATTACGCCGATGTTGTTATCGATGGCAGCGATAGTGCCTGCAACGTGGGTTCCGTGGCCATTCTGGTCACCAGCATCGCCGCGAACGAAGCTTGCCGAACGGGCAATGTCGACGTTGAGATCGGGGTGGTCGAGCTGGACACCACTGTCGATGACCCAAGCGGTTGCGAAATTGCCAGGCGCGCCGCCGTTAACGCGGGCGATACCCCAAGGCGTTTCCTGCGGAGGCTGCGCACCGCCGCCACCGCCGGGCTTGGCCTTGCCGCGCGACTGAATGGCGGTAACCACTTGGTCCTGTTCGCAGTAGGCAATGTTCTTGTTGTTCTTCTGCATATTGGCAATCGCCTGCGGCGCAGCGTTTACCGCGAAACCTTTCAGGGCCACCGAATAAACATGCTTGATCTGCGCCTGGCTCGCCTGGGCAGCGCGATTGGCTTCTGCTTTCGCATTGCCGCGCGATACCGAACCGTCGAATACGCAAATGTAGCTGTTGGCAATCTTCTCACCAGCCTGCTGGGCCTGAGCTGGCGCAGCGATTGCCAGCATCGGAAGCGCCGCAAGAACGGCCAAGGTTTTAGCTTTCATGGAAATACCCTCCAGTTGTCCATTCGGACTAATTATTCAGTGGCGCGCGACCCGCGCTGAACTGATGGGAGGGTTGTAAGACAGCAATTGCGGCTGTCGAGTAGGTCATTGATAACAAAGAAGGTAAATACTGGGTTTTCAGACGAATTGTTGCAATTTAGAGACGAATTGAGTTTCGATTTACTTAGGCCGAGAAATGCCATCGCTAAGGCTAAGCCTTGCGTGAAATATAACTGCAGAATTCACTATAAAATCGCTCGAACTAAGATGAATTTTACATCGAGCTGCGAACCTTAATCTTCGTCTCCTTCGGCAGGCATCAATTCATCACGGGGCGCGGGCGCGTTATTCTCGAACCTGCGATGGCGCACGATCCTCGGCGTGATGACGATGTACAATTCGGTTGTTGTGCTGGTGGAGCGTTCCGTACGGAAAGCAGCGCCAAGCAGCGGGATATCTCCCAGCAGCGGTATCTTTGACTTGGTCGTCAGGACGTTTTCCTGCGTCAGGCCGCCAATCACAAAGGTTTCGCCGTCACGCACCGAGGCGCTGGTCTCTGCCTCGCGCTGGCTGATCGTGGGATAGCCTTGGCTGAAGCCGGTCACACTCGACACCACGCCATAGATTTTCGATGTAATATATCCGTCAGTACTGACGCGCGGCGCGATCTGGAGCGTCACGCCGACATTCACATACTGGACCTGCTGGGACACGCCATTGACGCCCGAAAGCTGGATCGAAGTCAGGATCGGCAAGGCATCGCCCGTGATGATCTTGGCAGTAGAGCCGCTCTGCGCCGCGATCCGCGGACGCGAGACGATCCGGCCTTCGCCCTTCTGTATCTGCGCGTAAATCGCCGCCTGCAACTGGCCTGATGGCAAGACATCGGTCGGGTCCACGCCGAATGGGAGAAAACCGCCGGTTGCAAGGTTGCCGACAGCGATCTGACCATTCGAGTTGGTGAAATCGATCCCGAGATTGCGGGCACCCGTTTCGGTCAGTTCCACGAACTGCGTTTCGAGGATGACGCTGTCCACCGGCACGTCGATCAGTTCGATCTGACGCTTGACCCGCTCAATCCGCTCTTGCGATCCGGTAACCCAGATTGCGTTGAGGCGGCGATCGACGGCGAGGCCATTGCCGACATTCTGGCCCAGCGGCTGGTCTTCGCGTTCCGCCTGCTGGGGCGCGCCGATATAGCTGGTCGACTGGTTGGCACCAGGCGAACCGAAACCAGGTTCGCGGCGGATGAAGACATCGTTGGGCGCAATCTCTGCACCATCGGCAAGCAGTCCGACGATCTCGGATACGTCGGCATACTTCAGGAATACCAACTCGTAGGAATCGCCGGGCTGATAGCTGTCAAAGGGTCCGCGCTGCAGTTCCTGCTGTGGGACCACATCTTCGCCTTCGGAACCGATCGGGCGTGTGCCGAGAGTTTCCTCGTCGCTCACTTGCTCTACCCGGACCTGGATCGCCGAATTGCCCATCGTTTCCGCGCGAATTCGTGCCGGTCGCGCCGTATCAAAACGCAGGACAAGGCTGCTGCCCTCGGTCACGAATTGCAGAGAGCGGACCAGCCCGCGGAAAGTCTGACGGTTGAGAATGCGGCCAACCTTCAGGCTGGTGGCCATCACCAGTTCCGGGCGGGTGGGATTGGTATCGATAGTCGCAACGCGCGGTTCTGAGGGTGAGAAACGCAGCATGAAGGTCGCCGCGCCTTCGTCTTCCGAGACCAGCCGGATATCTTCCAGCACAGAAGGCACGACCTGCGCACGTGCAGGCGCGAACGAAAACACCGCCGCAATTGATGCGAACAGCGCCAGAACTGCCAAAACTGCACGGTACCCTGCGACCCGGGTGCTTACCGTCACCATTGATGTAGATTTCCCAATCCCTGCGGCAGACATACCGCACATCCTGTGCGCGGCAATAGCCATTGCAGGGAATCCCACGACAAGTTGCAGGAATGAGACAGTCCGAAAAACGCCGGACTAGCTGTCGTCGGCCAGCCCGTGCTTCTTGATCGCATGGCGAAGCTGATCGTAGCTCAGCCCGAGCGCCTTGGCGGTCTGGCGCTGGTTCCAGCGATGCTTGCCCAGGCAATGCTCGACGATCTTTCGCTCATGAGCGTCGACCGCTGCCCGCAAATCATCAATGCCATCCAGATCGGGCTGCGCGCCTTCAGAAGCGGCGGCTGCAGGAGCCTGGGGCCGCGACTGCGGCGTGGGCGGCGAGACCGGCTTCCACGGACTGTCGAACGGATCGAACTGGGCATGACCGATGGGGCTCTCCCAATTGTCCCAGCGGTAGACCGCCCGCTCCACGACATTGCGCAATTCACGCACGTTGCCGGGCCATGGGTGGTTCTCCAGCTCCTCGTTCACATGATCGCTGAAGCCGGGCCAACGCTCCCAGCCGAGTTCAGCGCCCATGCGCCGGCCAAAGTAATCAGCGAGCACGGCGATATCGCCTTCTCGCACACGTAGCGGAGGAAGAGTGATGACTTCAAAACTTAGACGGTCGAGCAAATCGGCCCGAAACTCGCCGCGCTCCGCCTTGGCGGGCAGGTCTTCATTGGTTGCCGCCACGATCCGCACATCGACCCGCATCGGACGGGACGAGCCAATCCGCGTCACCTCGCCATATTCGACAGCCCGCAGCAGGCGCTCTTGTGCGCCCATCGACAATGTACCCAGTTCGTCGAGGAATAGCGTACCCCTGTCGGCTTCTTCAAACCTTCCAGCGCGGGTTTTGGTAGCGCCTGTGAAGGCACCCGCCTCATGACCGAATAATTCGGCTTCAATGAGGGTTTCGGGTAGCGCGGCACAGTTCATGGTGACGAGCGCCTCGTCCCACCGGGTTGAAAGACGGTGCAGACGTTCTGCAATGAGTTCCTTGCCCGTTCCGCGCTCTCCGATCACCAGGACCGGCCGCCGCATGGGGGCTGCACGGCTGGTCCGCTCGACCGCGTCGAGGAATGCGCCGGACTGCCCGATAAACTGATTTTCCCTCTCCATGGCCAATATATAGTGATTTTCACCAATGGTTGGCAATAGGCGCCATGATGTAACACTGGGAAACTTGCGGATTGTCTCGGATTTCTCCCGTTTTTCGAGTTTGGCACGCTGTTTGCTGAACACAGGACAACAACGCCAACGTCGTCCAGGGAGGACAACCATGTACACCCGCAAATTCTTTCAGACCCAGCTCGGACAAGCCGCACTCGCCAGCATCGCTGCGATGACCGCCTTTGTCGTGCTTAGTTCGCAAGTTGCGGTGACAACCCCGGTCCAGACACTCGCTTCGTACGAGCAGGTCGAAATCGCGTGACCGACAAGACACCCCTAGGGCCGGAGCGGAATACTCCCGATAGTCCCCGCGCTCCGGCCCGCCCCCATAAACCGCACGGCGTCCGCCTGGCGCGGATCGATCGCGAAGCCCAGCGGGCGCGCGATTGGACCAATCCCGACGCAGTGAATACAAAGATCAGTGAGTTCTTTTCAACCGGAGCACCCTTGATGGGCATTTTTAGCCGAACCCGTGATATCGTCGCCGCGAACTTCAACGACATGTTGGACAAGGCGGACGACCCTCAGAAGATGATCCGCATGATCATCCTCGAGATGGAAGAAACGCTGGTCGAAGTCCGTGCCAGCGCGGCGCGCACCATTGCCGACCAGAAAGAAATGCACCGCCACACAATCAAGCTGGACAAGCTTGAAGCCGATTGGGGCGAAAAGGCCCAGCTCGCCCTGTCGAAGGACCGCGAAGACCTGGCCCGCGCCGCACTGGTCGAAAAGAAGAAAGCTTCCGGCATGTCGGAACAGCTCAAACAGGAAATCGCAGTGCTCGATGATGCGCTGCGTGCCTATGAGCAGGACATCCAGAAGCTGCAGAACCGCCTGCGCGAAGCTCGCAGCCGCCAGACCGCCATCGCTGCGCGTCTCGAAAGCGCCGAGAACCGCGTCAAGCTGCGCAGCCTGATGACTGAAGACCGTGTCGATGATGCGCTGAGCCGCTTCGACCAGCTGGAACGCCGCGTAGATTACGCCGAAGGCCGCGCCGAAGCGCTGTCCATCTCCGATGGCAGCAAGCAGCCCAGCCTGTCCGACGAGATTGCCGCGCTCGAAGGCGCCGATGCAATCGACGACGAACTCGAGCAGATGAAAAAGGCGCTCGGCAAGTCCGACGCCAAGAAGGAGGACTGATCCGTGGACGAAATTTTTGCAATCGTAGCGATCTTTATCGCGCTGCCGTGGATCATCCTCCACTACATTACCAAGTGGAAGACTTCCGCCACGATCACCACCGATGACGAAGCCTTGCTCGAGGAACTCTACAACCTCGCCAAGCGCCTCGATGACCGGATGGATACGGTCGAGCGCCTGGTCGCTTCCGACAACCCCGAATTCCGCCCCGCCCGCCTCGTGCATGACAGCGAGAAGGACAATGAACAGCTGCGCGAACTCGAACAGCTGATCGCCGAGAAAAAAGGAGCAGCAAAGTGAACTCCCCCCGCACCACTCTCTATCGTGACAAGCAGAATGCCAAACTGATGGGCGTTTGCTCGGGCATCGCGGACTATACCGGCGTCAACGCTTTCTGGGTGCGCCTCGGGTTCCTTGGCCTGACATTCATGACCGGCGGTTCGACCATCCCGTTCTACTTCATTGCCGGGATCCTGTTGAACAAGAAGCCCGCTCATCTGTACTCCGAACCGGAAGAGCAGCGCTATTGGCAGCGTGTTCGCCAGAGCCCGAAGCGGACAGCCCGCGAAATCCGCGGCCGCATGAAGGACATTGATCGCCGCCTGGCCGACGTTGAAACCTTCTATGTCAGCAGCAATCCGCGCTTGAACGCCGAAATCGAGCGCCTGCGCTAATCAACCAACAAGAGGGGAAAGACGATGGATGCGGGCATAATAGGAGTATTCATTCCGATCATCGCGCTGATGATCCCGATCGTGGCGATCTGGACCAAGCACCAGCAGAAGCTTGCCGAGATGAACATCCGGACAACTGCACAAGCAACCGCCGAACAGGCAGCGCAGTATGCCAGCAAGATGCAGCAGATCGATGACCGCGTACAGGTGCTGGAGCGCATCATTACCGACAGGGGCTATGACGTAGCCACCCAGATCGAGGCATTGCGCGACCAGCGCCGGGTCGATGAGAGTGCCGCTGGGGTTCCCCTCGACATCGGCAACCGGGAGAAAGTATGATGGATTTTCCAATTACCGAAATCACCGTCATCGTCGGTGTTGCGATCCTAGCATTTGGCTGGATCACCACCACCTGGATGCGGATCAAGAACGGCTACCCGCTTGAAAACAGCTGGGGCAAGGCGGTCTATCCCAAGAACGACCAGGCAGTCGAACGGGTCAAGCTGCTCACTCAGGAAAACGCGGAACTTCGCGCCGAACTGGGTTCGCTGAAGGATCGCCTTGGCAATGTGGAGCGCATCGTGACTGACAGCGGTTATCACCTGACTAACGAGATTGATCGCTTGCGTGATACACAGGGAGCGAATTGATGGATCCGGAACTTATCCTGATATTCGGTTTCGTCCTGACCCTTGTCGCACTGGCGATGACTACAGGCATCCTGATCCATCGCCGCCAAGTCAATCACGAGGAGCGCCGCGCCGAGCTCAAGGTGCGTGAAGCCGAGGCAAAGGCACAGCAGGCTCGTTATGCCAACGGCGATTACAGCAAGATGGAAGAGCGCGTCCGCGTGCTCGAACGCATCGCGACCGACAGCAACCATGCGCTTGCATCGCAGATCGAGGAATTGCGCGACCTTCAGTCAATCGAGGATCGCACCAGGATGCCGGAGACTGCACAGTGAGTTTCTGGACTGCCATATTCATGATCGCCGTGGTCTTCGCAGTCGCAGAGGTCTTCAAGGCCCGATACCGCTCCGACAAAGGCATTACCCGTGATTTCATGGGCAATGAAAGCTTCGGAAATAACGGGGCCGACCAAGAAGCGCAGCGCGAACTTGATGACCTGCGTGAACGCATCAAGGTGTTGGAGAGGATCGCCACCGACGGCAATTCTCTCGACGCCAGCGAGACACAGAGGATTGCCGCCGAAATCGAAGCCCTGCGCGATAAGCAGGTCGACAAAGGCAAGTAGGAACCGACTGTTTCAAGGAGGACATGAGGGAAATGTTCGAACCGACAGTGATAATCGCCGCGGCCTCGCTTATCGGCCTCGTCATCGTAGCAGCTGCCTTGTTGCGCGGCTGGCATGACTGGATCGAATTGAAGCGGATCGAGCTGGAGCGTGAGGAAGCACCGCAAAAGGATACCGGCAGCGCGATGGGCGCCGCTCGTATCGAACTGGCGGACCTGCGCGAGCGGATCAAGAAGCTCGAAGCTATCGCCAGCGGAGTGGATCTATGAGCGCGACAAACAGTGCCGCGCAGGCCGGGATCGGCCTCGGCAGCGCCATTGCGGTGGCAATCTCATGGAGCCAGCACGAATCAATCGTCTGGGCAATTATCCAGGGCTTCTTCAGCTGGTTTTACGTGATCTATTTCGCATTCACGCGTCCCGGTGGCCTCGCCGGATAAGCGCGATGGACGCAGACGCCCTTGCTGGCTACAGCCCGCGGCCATGCGAACACTTTCCGATATTGCAGAAGAATATGACTTTCTCGAAGGCGATGAACGGTATCGCCTGCTGATTGAACTTGGCCGCGATCTGGAGCCCATGCCCGACCCGCTCAAGACTGATGCAACGCTGGTGCGCGGTTGTTCGGCCGCAGTCTGGGTTTATCCCACAGTCGAAGCGGGCAAGCTGCATTTCCTCGCTGACAGCAACGCTGCGATTACCAAGGGCATAATCGCGCTGGTCATCGCTGCCGTCCAGGACAAGCAGGCCGAAGAAGTTGCGTCGATGGACATCACTGCAGCGCTCGAACCCTTCGACCTCAAAAACCAGCTCTCCAGCAACCGGACACAGGGCGTGCCCAATATGATCGGCCTGGTGAAAGAGCATGCGGCGCGAATAGCCGCTGCTTAATATGCGCCGGCATTTCTACCGAGCGTGCGGCTTCCTGTTCGTCGGACTTGGCGCTGTCGGCGCCTTCCTGCCGATCATGCCGACGGTCCCCTTCCTGCTCCTGGCAGTCTATTTCTTCGCGCGGTCCAGCCCCGAGCTTGAGCAAAAAATCCTCGATCATCCGTCGTGGGGGCCGCAGGTCCGCGATTGGCGCGAAAGGCGGGCGATAAGCCGGCGCGCGAAAACCACGGCGATTGGGGCCATGAGTATCGGCGCTGTGGTCACCTGGTATACGCTAGGCGAGCCGTGGTATTACATCTCGATCGCGATCCTGGTGATCGCCGGGACCTGGATTGCCACGCGCAACGAATAGGCGCGATGCGGGAACGCACCGTTATTCAGTCCGTTAAATCACCATACGGACGGGGGGATGACCAAAGGAACATCCTCAAATGGCAATTCTCATTCTCATCGCGACCATCCTGCTTCCCCCGCTCGGCGTTGCAGCCAAGCACGGGCTTGGCAAGACCACGCTGATCAATCTCGTGCTGACGCTGCTCGGGTTTATTCCGGGTCTGATCCACGGACTTTACGTGAACTACGCGCGGTAAGCAGACGATTTGAAGAATTCTTGGAAGCGCCGGGGCCTCAGGCTCCGGCGCTTTCGCGTACGACGGCTATTCCAGCCGCTTTCTGCCGTTTGAGTTCCGCCTTCAACTTGGCCGGATCGCGGGCGATGACGAAACCGAAGCTGACCCCGCCTTCCTTGCCGATGGTCGCATGGTGCAGCTTGTGTGCCTGCACCAAACGCTTGGCATAACCCTTCTTGGGCACCCACCGGAAATAACGCTGATGGACCAGGCCATCGTGCACGAAAGTGTAGATCAGCCCATAGCAAGTGATGCCGAAGGCGGTCCACCAAAGCAGGTCTGACCACACATAGCCGATGGCAAACATGGCGAAGACTATCGTGCCGAACGTCACGGCATACAGGTCGTTCTTTTCCAGCTTGTGGTCATGCGGTTCGTGATGGTCGCGGTGCCATCCCCACCCCCAGCCATGCATGACGTACTTGTGCGCCCACCAGGCAAACAGTTCCATCCCTACGATGGACAGGAATATCGTGAGAAGGATAGCAGGCAGGCTCATTTCGGCAGCTCGGTTTGCGACGACTTGCGGCGTTCGGCAGGCAATCCCCACCAAGGGACATGCGGTGCCAGATGATGTTCGTGATGATACCCGAAATGGAAACAGCTGGCGAGAGATGCAAGGCTCCCGAAGGTATCGCTGCGCGCATTGTGGCGATCCACAAACGAATCTTCACCGTGGCGATGGGGGCGGAACGTGCCGAAGTAGAACAGCTGGATCGATGACGCGATAGCAGGAGCGCCGTAGAGAAGGACGATTTTTTCGACCGGCACGTTCAGCACGAGCCAGTAGATGATCACTACGGAACTGACGAACAGGGCGGATTGCCAGCCGAAATATCGCTTCAGGAAAGTGGCATACCACGGCCAGAACCGCGTCGGATGATCGGCACTGAAATCGGGATCGTCGGCTGACCCGGGTGACTTGTGGTGCGCGAAATGGGCATCGCGCATCTTGCGCCAGCCAAAACCGGCATACAGGAACAGTAGCGCGCCGCCGATCACGCCGTTGATCCGCCCGCCCCCCGGAACCAGAGAGCCGTGCATCGCGTCATGGCTGACAATGAAAAGCCCGACCGAGAGCCAGCACTGTAACAGCGCAATTGCGACCGCGAGCGGCAGCGTGCTCCACGAAAGCTCGAATACGAACATCGCGAAAAGATGGATCGCAAGCCAGCCGCCAAATATCGCCGAGGCAAGCAGCAGGCCGACAAAGGCCTGCCAGCTCGCGCCTGGTTTGGATCGGTTGATGTTACGGGCTGCGACCATGGCCGCCTTCTACCGCGCCAGCGACAGGTGCCGCAAGGCCTGTGAAAGAGCGCCTAGTCCGGGAAGAAGAACTTGACGACTTCCTTCTGGAGGCGCGCCGGCCTCAGTGTCGTGGAATCGATGCAGCACCATGCGCTCTTCACTTCGGCCAGAACATCTTCGCCGCGCTGGATTACTGTCGAGTAGAATGCGCGGGCGCCCTGCACCTTTTCCAGAACGGTGCTCGCGATCACATCGTCATGGAGAAACGCGGGGCGCCGATAAGTGATTTCGTGCTTCAGCGCGACCCACGCCTTGCTCGCCACTTCTTCAGCGGGAGCGATCTTGTTCCAGTGCGCAAGCACGGCATCCTGCACCCAGTTCAAATAGCGCGCGTTGTTCACGTGCCCCATGAAATCGATATCGGCGGGAATCACTTTGATTGGAAAGGCGAATGGTTTTGCTGACATGAGTGTTAGTAGAGCAGGGAAAGGTTAACTTGGGAAGACTCTGGATTTGCCATTTTGCGCGAGTGACATTCCTGCCGCAAACCTGCGCTCGAAATGGCAAGCAAACCGCGCACACTCTACGAGAAGATCTGGGACGCCCATGTTGTCGAGCGGCAGGACGATGGGACCTGCCTGCTCTATATCGACCGGCACCTCGTCCACGAAGTCACCAGCCCGCAGGCATTCGAAGCGCTGCGGGTTAGCGGCCGCACGGTTCGCCGCCCCGACCTGACGCTTGCCGTGCCCGATCACAACGTGCCGACCACGGCCCGCGTGGCTCCCGATGGTTCGCGCCTACCGATCGAGGATGCGCAAAGCGCCGCCCAGTTGGCAGCGCTGGAAAGCAATGCCCCGCAGTTCGGCATTCGCTATATCGACGCAGTTGCTCCCGAACAGGGCATCGTCCACGTGGTCGGGCCTGAGCAGGGCTTCTCGTTGCCCGGTGCAACGATCGTGTGCGGGGACAGCCACACTGCGGCGCATGGCGGCATTGGCGCGCTGGCATTCGGCATCGGCACAAGCGAAGTCGAACATGTCCTGGCCACCCAGACATTGTTGCTGCGGCAGGCCAAGACGATGGAAATCCGGGTGGAAGGTCAACTCGGCCCCGGTGTGACACCCAAAGACCTGATCCTCCACGTGATCGGCGTGATCGGGACGGCTGGCGGCACAGGGCACGTCATCGAATATCGCGGCGAGGTCTTCGAGCAAATGAGCGTCGAGGGGCGGCTGACTGTCTGCAATATGAGCATCGAGGGCGGCGCCCGGGCAGGCATCATCGCGCCCGACGAGACCGTCTACGACTATCTCAAGGGCCGGCCCTACGCGCCGAAGGGAGATGATTGGGACCGCGCGATAGGCTGGTGGCGTTCACTCGCCACGGATGAAGGCGCCAGTTTCGACAAGTCGGTGGTGGTCGATGCCGCAGACATCGAGCCGACGGTAAGCTGGGGAACCAGTCCCGAGGATGTTGTCGCGATCGGGGGAGCAATCCCGGAACCTGAAAGCTTTGCCGACCCATCGAAGCAGGAAGCGGCCCGCAAGAGCCTCGACTACATGGGCCTTACCGCAGGCACCCCGATGGAGGATATCGCCATCGAGAATGTCTTCATCGGTTCATGCACGAATAGCCGGATCGAAGATTTGCGCGCCGCCGCATCGGTATTGAAAGGCCGCACCAAGGCACCCGGCGTGCGCTGGGCAATCGTGGTCCCCGGCTCTGGCCTCGTCAAACGGCAGGCGGAGGCAGAAGGTCTCGACCGCATATTCACCGACGCTGGCTTTGAATGGCGCGAGCCGGGTTGCTCGGCATGTCTGGCGATGAACCCGGACAAGGTCCCGCCCGGTGAACGCTGCGCTTCCACCAGCAACCGCAATTTCGTGGGGCGGCAAGGTCCCGGTTCGCGAACGCACCTGCTCAGCCCTGCGATGGCTGCCGCGGCAGCGGTAAACGGGCGGCTCACCGATGTGCGTAAACTCTCGGACGGGTAAACCCTTGCCCTTCAACGTTTGCCATCCCATGAGACAATCATGACAAAGATACCCAAAGGTAAGGCCGCTATCGCAAGTGCGATCGGATCGGCCGCAATCGCAGCGGCGCTTCTCTATGCGAACAAGCGCCGCGAGAAGAAAAACCAGCCCAGCCAGCCGGGCCCGATCCCCTCTGGCGAAAACCCGGAAACTGACTGATGGACAAGGTGTCGACAATAGAAGGACGCGCAATTCCGCTCGGCCTGAAAAACATCGACACCGATGTGATTATCCCTGCGCACTGGCTCAAGACCGTGAGCCGCGAAGGTCTTGGCAAGGGCGCTTTCGAAACGATCAGGCAAACACCTGGCAATCCGTTCGACGTCGAGGATTTTGCCGGCGCCCCGATCCTGATCGCGGGCGACAACTTCGGTTGTGGCTCTAGCCGCGAGCACGCAGCCTGGGCCATGCTCGATCTGGGTCTGCGCGCAGTCATTGCGCCGAGTTTCTCGGATATTTTCGCGGGCAATGCCTTCAAGAACGGCATCCTGGCAGTTGAATTGCCGCAGGAGCAGGTTGACCGCCTGCTTGAAGTGGCGAAGGTTTCGCCCATCACCATCGATCTGGAAAACCAGGTGGTCACAACCCCCTTCCAGGATCGTTTCGCTTTTGACATCGACCCGTTCCGCAAGCTCTGCTTGCTGGAGGGTCTCGACGAAATCGGCCTGACGCTCAAACGCGATGAGGCCATCACCACTCATGAAGAACAGCGCGCTGGCAGCCTTCCCTGGCTCGATGCGCCGCAACACAACCGGAGAGACGCAGCATGAAAGCAGTCCTGTCGAAGGAAACCGGCGGTCCCGAAACCCTCGTGGTCGAGGAAATCGACGCGCCCACGCCCGGAAAAGGCGAAGTGCTGATCGACGTGGCTGCTTGCGCGATTAACTTCCCCGACACGCTGATCATCCGCGATATGTACCAGTTTAAACCCCCACGCCCCTTCGCCCCGGGCGGTGAAATTTCCGGCACCATCGAGGCGCTTGGTGAAGGCGTGGAAGGCTTTGCAGTCGGTGACCGCGTGATCTGCGGCGTGGGCAATGGCGGCTTGCAGGAAAAGGTCGCCGTATCAGCGGCCCGCCTGTTCAAGGTGCCGGAAGGGATCGACCTGGTTCAGGCCAGCGCGTTGCTGATGACCTATGGCACGACGATCCATGGCCTGAAGGACCGCGGCGACATCAAGGAGGGCGAGACAGTTCTGGTGCTTGGTGCGGCTGGCGGTGTCGGGCTCTCGGCAGTGGAACTCGCCAAGGCATATGGTTGCCGCGTTGTCGCAGCAGTCTCTACCGAAGAAAAAGGCGAGGTGGCGAAACAGGCCGGTGCGGACGAGGTCGTCATCTATCCGCGTGCGCCGTTCGACAAGGACACTTCCAAGCAGCTGGCGAGCGATTTCAAAGCTGCGGTCGGTCCCAATGGCGCTGACATCGTCTATGATATCGTTGGCGGCGATTATTCCGAACCAGCGCTACGTTCGATTGCCTGGGAAGGCCGTTTCCTTGTTATCGGGTTCCCGGCGGGGATCGCGAAAATGCCCCTGAACCTGACCCTCCTGAAAAGCTGCGACATTCGCGGCGTGTTCTGGGGCGCGTTTACTGCGCGCGAGCCGGAACGTAACAATGCCAACATCGCCGAGCTGTTCGATCTTTGGAAGGCGGGCAAGATCAATCCGCTGGTCAGCGAAACCTACCCGATCGAACGTGCCCATGAAGCCATCGCCAAGCTGGAAAATCGCGGCGCGATTGGCAAACTCGTGGTCACGATGGACTGACTGCGGCGATCATACTCTTGCCCCTTTGACGCGGTATACCTATTCGAGAGGCAACTTTTTCCAAGGGGATAGACATGACCGACTTCAAGGACCGCGAACGCGGAGAAGAATCCAAGTTCGCCTTCGACCAGGAAACCGACTTCAAGATCGCAGCACGGCGTAACCGCCTGCTGGGTGAATGGGCCGCCGGCCTGATGGGCCTGACCGAAGAAGAAACAGACGCCTACAAGAAGGCAGTCGTTCAGGCTGACTTCGAAGAGGCCGGCGACGAAGACGTCGTTCGCAAGCTGCTTGGCGATCTGACCGGGGCGGAGTGCGAAGTCAGCGAAGCCGACATCCGTGCCAAGCTGGAAGAATGCTCCGTCGAAGCGCGACGCCAGTTCATGAGCGATCAGAAGTAATCCGATGCCGATGGCTTCTCAAGACATCGTCGCGCTGATCGAAGGGGCACTTCCGGGTGCCACCGTCGAGATGCGCGATCTTGCCGGCGACAACGATCACTGGGCGGCGAAAGTCGTGGCCCCGCAATTCGCCGGCAAAACACGCGTTGCGCAGCATAAGATGGTATATGACGCTCTGGGTGACCGCATGGGCGGGGAACTGCACGCCTTGCAACTGACCACCCAAGCCCCCACCTGACCTCCTACGATATTCAAGTTTCAACAAAGGCAGGGCACATATGTCCGACGTAAATTCGCGCATCTCCGACATCGTTGGCAGCAACGATGTCGTTCTCTTCATGAAGGGCACACCGCTCTTCCCGCAATGCGGCTTCTCCAACCGTGCAGTGGCGATCCTCGACCACTGCGGCGTCGCTTATGAAAGCGTCGATGTCCTCCAGGACATGGAAGTGCGGCAGGGCATCAAGACTTTTTCGGAATGGCCCACGATCCCCCAGCTTTACGTGAAGGGTGAATTTGTCGGCGGCAGCGACATCATGATGGAAATGTTCGAGGCCGGCGAACTCCAGACCATGATGGACGAAAAGAAAGTCGCCAAAGCCGAAGGCTGACTTTTCCCATCGCTGAAACGGGTAAGGCCCGCCTGGGGGACGTCCAGGCGGGCCTTTTATTTGGTTTGAGACGAACCGGGAGACCAGGGATGGTCCGTCTCACGAAGACCAAACGATATGCGTAACACCATGCAGATTGCGTGCCAAAAACGAAAAACTCGCGGTTTCAGCGACAGGCGATGGTTAACGCTTCAAGCACGAAGACCCCCTTTGTAAATATTCCCGACAGCACAGCGCGGCTTGACCTTGGCAACGCCAAGCAGACGCGGCACAAGCGTACTCAATGAACGCGAACCGCCAGCCTGACGCCCCCATTCCCGCTGCAACGCTGGTTATATTTCGCAAGGGCAGATCCGCTCCCGAACCCGAAATCCTGATGACCGTCCGCTCGCGCAACATGTCGTTCGCTGGCGGGATGGCCGTATTCCCAGGCGGGCGCGTCGACCCCCAGGACCGCGACCTCGCTGCGCGTCACGCACCCGAAGCCGAAATAGACGAGGTGGCTCACCGGATCGCGGCAATCCGCGAGACGCTGGAAGAAACGGGCCTTGCCATCGGACTGTCAGGCGAGATGGATGCACAGCGCGCTGCCGACGCAAGGACCCTGCTGCTGGATCGGCGCGAACTGGCTCCCGTGCTGGACAGGTTCAACCTAACGCTCGATCTTTCCGCGCTTACGCCGTTTGCCCGGTGGTTGCCGCTGGGCCTGGCGCACAACCGCATTTTCGACACCATGTTCTACCTCGCCGATCTGGGGACCGGCGCAGTCGAGATCGAGGTCGATGCGACGGAAAACACCCGCCTGTTCTGGGTCAGCGCGCAGGAAGCGCTCGAAATGGCAGATCGCGGTGATATCTCTGTCATCTACCCCACCCGGCGAAACCTGGAGAGGCTCGCTCAATTCGATTCCTACGAATCGGCGCGCGATCACGCGGAGGCAACGCCGGTCCGCGCAATCACACCTGAAGTGATCGAGGAAGCCGATGGCTCGTTCCTCTCGATCCCCGATGATTTGGGCTATCCCGTCACGCGCGAACGGATGACCGACGTAAAACGTAGCTAGGATTATTTGGCGCGCCCGGCAGGACTCGAACCTGCTGCCTCAAGATTAGAAGTCTCGCGCTCTATCCAGATGAGCTACGGGCGCGCGCGGGTGGAGCCATAACGCGGCTTTGCCTGTCCGCCAATCGGCGATAGACAGCGCGCTATGGAAAAGCCAAATCCCCCAGCCGCCCAGCAACGCTTCCGCTACTATGATATCGTCATGGCAAGCTTCGTTGCGGTGTTGCTCCTGTCTAACGTGATCGGCGCAGCCAAGCTGTCCACTGTGGCAGGCTTTACCTTCGGAGCAGGCATCCTGTTCTTCCCGATCAGCTATGTCATCGGAGACGTGCTGACCGAGGTTTACGGTTATGCCAAGGCGCGGCGCGTAATCTGGGTCGGCTTTGCGGCGATGATCTTCATGGCCTTCATGAGCTGGGCAGTTGTCGCCATGCCTCCAGCGGCAAGCTGGGACGGTCAGGGAGCCTATGAAAGCGTGTTCGGCCAGGTTCCGCGCATCGTCGCTGCATCGATTATCGCGTTCTGGGCCGGGGAATTCGTCAACTCATATGTGCTCGCGCGCATGAAGGTCTGGACCAAGGGCAAGGCGCTGTGGAGCCGCACCATCGGTTCGACGGTCTTCGGGCAGGCGGTCGACAGCGCGATCTTTTATCCGATCGCGTTCCTAGGGGTATGGGAAACCCGCGATGTTCTGATCGTGATGGTCAGCAATTGGCTGCTCAAGGTACTGTGGGAGGCTGCGCTGACCCCTGTGACCTATATCGTGGTTGGCAAGCTCAAGCGCGCAGAAGGCGCCGAAGTATTCGATACCGACACCGATTTCTCGCCTTTCGCAACAAGCAAACCTAGCGAATAGAAAAAGGGCGGCCCACTGGACCGCCCCTTCCCGTTTCCCTTTTACCAGATGTCTTAGAACTTCGCGCCAATCGCGACGCCGTAGCGGCGCGGATCGAGTGTGAAGATGTTGGTGAAGTTCCCCGATGATGCGTCGGTCAGGTAAAGCCCTGTGACCGAGTTGGCATCGAAGATATTCTGTACGAAAGCACGGACATACCAGCGCTCGTCAGCTGAGTTGAGCTGGATTTGAGCATTGGCCTGTACGAACGGTTCGATCCGGTTGACCGAGCCGTTGAACACATTGCCGTACTGTTCGCCGGTGAGTGCAAGGTCAAAGCGCGGTACCAGTGTCATGCCGCCACCGAATTCGGCCGTGTACTGCACGCCGATCGATGCCTTGTATTCAGGCGCCTGGGGCAGTTTGTTGCCCTTGAGGTTTACCTCGACACCCGGGCTCAGCACCGAGAGCGCACCGAAGCTGTCAATGAACGGCTGAAGCGCGACCAAGGCAGGATCAATGGCCCCGATATTGCCGGTTACCGCAGCCTCATAGATGCTGCAGATACCGAAAGCACCCGACGAGGCGATGCCGCCGTCGCTGGGGAATTCATTGGTACCTTGCAGGCCGAAGAACGGATTGAGGAAGTTGACAAAGGCATCAGCGCCCGCGCCCGTGATCGCACAATGCGAACCATTGCCGAGATCCTTGATGATCACGGCATCCGGATCGCCGCCACCGGGATCGCGCGGGTTAGTGAAGAACTGATCGCCTGCAACCTCGGCATTGAGGTAGCTGAGGTTCATGTTGATCAGCCAGTTATAGCTCGGCGAGAAAACCGTCTCCAGTTCCAGGCCCCAGATCTTGGCATCAATCGTATCGTTGACCGAAGTACGGGCGACAATACGGCTGAGCTGGAGACCTTTGTAATCGTAGTAGAAGCCGGTGAGGTTCACCTGTGCCGCACCGTCGAGGAACGTGTTCTTCGACCCGATTTCAAAGGCGTCGATCTGCTCTGAACCGAAGCTCTCGGCGACAGCGAAGATCGGCGAAAGCGGTGGGTTGATACCGCCCGACTTGTAGCCTCGCGAGTACGAGAAATACAATTTGTTGTCCGGGCTGATCTCGTAATCCAGAACGGCACGGCCAGTGATTTCGTTGAACGACACCTCGCGGGTCTGGAACAACTGGTTGCCGTCCGTCCCCGGATCAGCGTCATAACCGCCGACGAAAGGAGAATCGAACGGATCGCCATCGTTGCTGAACGGGTTCAGGAAGCTGGCAAGTGTTGTCCGCGCGGTGACGCTCTTCGTGTCGTCATTGTAACGCAGGCCGCCAGTGAACTTCAGGCGATCGCTGATATCGTAGTAGACTTCGCCGAAGATACCGAAGCTCTTCAGTTTGAAATCAGTCGTATTGTTTCGATACATCGATGTCGCGAGATAGGATGGCGGCAACGGCGCAGGTGCGCCGGTATCCGGGTCGGTATTTGCGAAAGCTGCGAATGTCCCGAGTATGGCGGTGGCATAGTCGAGCCCGAAATTGTTTACATAGTAGCTGTTTTCGCTGACTTCGGATTCGGCGTAAATTCCCCCGACCAAGAAGTTCAGCGGACCATCGAGATCGCTTGAGAGGATGACCTCCCCTGCCCACGAAGTCTGATCCTGATTGGACCTGTCGAAGCTGAGCGGTGCATCGGAGCATATCGAGTGACCCTCGAAGACGCCTTGGTTGCCCTGCAGATTGTTCGAGGTACAAAGTTGCCCGTCAGGACCGCCGGGAATGAGTGCCGCCACGATCGGCGAGAAATAAGCCGATGACCCCGGAATAAAAGGCGGGTTGGCCACACCAGTCGGCAAGCCGTTCGCTCCGAAAAAGGCGAGCGTATTGAGCGCCGTCGCATAACCGCTGCGATCAAGCACGCCGAGATTGTAATCCTGGCGGCTATCGACCGTGGTTTCCTGGTAAATACCGGTCACCGACAGGTTCATTGAACCGATCGCCTGATCGAGATGCGCCTGCAATTGCAGCTCGTCCGCGAAATAATTCGGCTGGAAGGGTGTGTTGACGACGCGCACATTATCCGGCTCGTCGAAATTGGCGAAGCCGTCCTCACCGTAAACGCTGCCAAGCGCCAAGGCATCGGGGATGCCCTGGATGCGGAAAAGTTCCGCCGAAGTCAGGACGGTGGCAAGTGTGGAGTTCGCATTCGTGCTGTCGAAATCGCGGCGGGTGTTGAGACAGCCGAGAACGCCGGTGGGATCGCGCTGACAGGTCTGCTTTTGAATGCGCAGCCGGTCATCGTCCTCGCGGAAGTAGAACCCCATCAGATCGATTGTGGTGTTCGCGGTCGGTTCAAAGCGCAGCGATCCGCGGATCGCGTACATGTCGCGGCCATCGATGTCGGAACCGTCATAGAGGTTCTCGGTGTAACCATCACGGTTCAGATAATAGCCTGCGACGCGGACACCGATGGTTTCGCCGATGGGCACATTGACCATGCCCTTGGTCTTGATGCTGTTATAGTTGCCGTATTCAAATTCGGCGGCAGCACCAAAGCCCGACAGGTCCGGCTTTGCCGTAACTACGTTGACCACGCCTGATGTCGCGTTGCGTCCGAACAAGGTCCCTTGCGGACCGCGAAGAACTTCGACCCGCTCAAGATCGAAATATTCCGCTTCGAACAGGCGCGTTCCGAACAGCGGCGAACCGTTCACATGGATCGCAGTCGCTGCATCGCAGGTGACGCCAACGCAAAGGTCGCCGATACCGCGAATGGTAAAGCTGGAACTGGTGAAGTTCGACTTGGTGAAAGAGACGTTGGGAAGGGTCAGCTGAAGATCGCTCGCATTTTCGATCTGCTGCGCCTCAAGTGCCTCGGCATCGAATGCGCTGACCGCGATTGGAACTTCCTGCAAGCTTTGCGCTTGTCGCTGCGCGGTAACGATAATGACGCGGTTATTGTCGGTCGTTTCCGCAATCCCCGATTGGCTATCGTCTCCAGTGACGTCTTGCGCGTAGGCTGGAACGGCGAGCGCACCTGCGCAGATACCGGCCAAAAGGCCTGCTCTGATCCTCATATTCCCTCTCCTCGTCTGACCGTCTCTCGCGGCGGTCTGGAGGGAAAAGCTATCATGAAATCGTATTCAGGCAAGGGATTGCGCATTATTGTTGCGCTGCACCACCACTTTGCACTGGATATGTTGCGGTTGCGAAGTGCCCAACATTGCGATGACGCTACGGCATTGAGGGTTTTCAGAAAATTGGTATAAATGCCTTACGGGACGAGCAAATCGGCACTTTCGGCGATTTGCGCAATTCCGCGCTTGCCGTTTTCATCACGCTTGAGTTGTACAAGTACGTCGATAACGCTTGCGGCATAAGCAATGGTGTCCTGCCGTGTGAGCCCGATTCCCGTTTGCATGACCATCAAGGACAGCTGCTCCAGCGCCCCGCGAAGGCTGTTGGCGTGGATCGTGGAGAAGCTGCCGGGGTGGCCGGTATTGATCGCCCGGAGGAAGCTGACGCTTTCCGCGCCGCGCAGCTCGCCCAGCACAATACGGTCAGGCCTCAGGCGCAGCGCAGCCTGCAGCAATTCGTTGGCCGAGACTTTTGCTTCGCCCAGTTCGCCTTTGACAGCGACCAGCCCGACACCGTTCTCTCCCGGGAACTTCAATTCAGGCGTGTCTTCGACAAGGACGACGCGTTCGTGTCGCGGAATTTCGCCAAGCATCGCGTTCAGGAACGTGGTCTTGCCCGTGCTGGTACCACCGGACACCAAGATCGTGCGGCGCTGGCGAATTGCTTCTCGCAAAAAAGCGATTGGTTCGGCCTGCGCATCTGGGAGCGCCGGATGCTGGCCCTTGGACAATGGCCCGGTGTCGTACGCGTCGAGTGGCAGGTCCAGCCTGCGATGGCGACGGATAGCCATGGCCCAATGCTTGCGCGCTGCGGGAGGGCCGCAGAACTGCACGCGCGCGCCATCCGGCAGCGTCGCCCCGAGCAGCGGATGCTCCCGATTGATGCCCTGATGACTGACCCGGGCAACCTGTTCGGCTAGCCGCTGGATCAGTCGATCATCGATCTCGGGTCGTTCAATCTTCTGCATCCCGCCCGCAGCGACATCTTCCACCCAGACCTCGCCGGGCCTGTTGACGAGAATTTCAGTGACCGTGTCGCGATTGAGCCATTCGGAAAATGGTTTGAGATAGGCATCGAGATAGACGCTGCGCTCGCCATTCAAATTCACCGGCAAAGCGTTTTCGTCGGGCTGAAAGGGATGGATATCGGCGGTCATCGACTGTCCTTGCGTGCCTTCAACTCACCCTCGAGAAATCTAGATCGCGCGCAGTGAAGATACGGATTGGCTCGCCCATACGCACGCGCACAGTGGGACCGCGCTGCCCGTCCTGCTGTGCGGCGGTTGACGCGGCCGACTGACCCGCTCCACCGATCAGCACGCCGCCGGCGCCGCCCGACGCCAAGGTACCCAGACCGCCGACGACCGATAGCAATACGGCCGAGCCAAAGCGCTGGAAGAACCCGCCCCCCGTCACCTTGCCTTGCAATCCTGTCGTGCCATCAAAGCCGATAGCGGGCGAGGCAAGGTTCACCGACGCACCATCGGGCCGGATAAGCCGCGTCCAGATCACATAGGCGCGTTTCTGGCCGTTCTGCATGCCCGATTGATATTGCCCGATGAGCCTGCTCGATCGCGGAACCAGCACCTTCGTACCATCAAAGCTGCGTACGTCCTGGCTGACGACTGCGCGGACATATCCGGGCACATTCGTGTCGATCGCGGTCTCGAGCACCGCCGGAATTAGCGTCCCTTGGGTGACCGTCGTCGACGGGTTGGTCATCGCCTTTGCTTGTGCAGGCGCCCCTCCCACTCCGCCGACGCGGCTGGCAAAATCTGTTGCCGAATTGCCGGTGGCTGAAGTCTCACCGGTTGCTTCGGACCCAAGTGCTGCCGCCGGACCGGTCGCGGGGGAACTACCAGCGTCGAATATGACCGTGGGACTGCTGTATGTGTTGGGCGCTACGGCTTGCTGCGGCGCGGCGGCCAGAACCGGTGCAGGCGCAGGATCTGCCATGGCGGCCCGTTGTTGGGGCGTCGGCGGCTCCAGCGCCGCGCTCGGAGCCGCAACGACCTCGGGAGTGGGAGCGGCGACAGCGGCCACTTCGGGCTGGGCACCACCGATCCCCTGGGGCTCCGGCATGCGTGCGGCGCTCATGCTCCACAATGTAACGGCACCAAGCCCAGCGACGATGGCGATGCCCGCCACCATGCCCATTGCATCGGAGGTGCCGCCCGGCCGGGCAACGGCAGGGAATCCATTATGCTGTGCGAGATCGATGATCTCTGCGCCAGCTTCATCGCGCGGGTCGATATCGTTGGCGACTGAACTGTCACCGGGCTTTTTTTCGGGCAGGCGCATGGCGAGACGCATTAGCTGACCCCCCTCTGGGCAAGCGCGGCATCGCTGCGCTCAGAAGTATCGATAGCCCGCTCGGGTCCGGTGTTGACCAAGGTCGCACTGTCCTTGCCGGAACGCAGGATAATGCTGCGCGGTACACCGTCGATCACGATGATTTCACCGCGAACGGTATAATTTACCGGTCCTTCATCGCCCTTTGCATTGGTCACCAGGATCGCAGGCACATCCCTGCCCACTGGCCAGCTGAGGAAGGTCGCGTCGCCATCGTCAAATGCACGATCTGGCAGAAGGTCGATTTCACCTTCCCCGCTCCATGCGAAATTAAGCTCTGCCGGGTCAACGGCCGAGAAAGGATTCGCGGCCTGCGCGGGAGCAGTTTCCGCTTCTGCCATCCGCGCCTTGCGCGCTTCCTCTTCTGGATCGATCGGATAGTCGAAACGCAGCACATAGAGCGGCTTCGAACTGGGTGAGGCGACCAGATCGAACAGATAGGTGCGCTCGCTGGTTACGACCGTGAGATTTGTCGCCGCACGCGCTTCAAGTGGTTTGACGAACAGGATGTTCGCCCGCTTGTTCGGCGTGACTTGCCAGGTTGAGGAGTTGCCGATGGCGACGTTCTCGATCACCTCATCATCGCCAAACACGATGCTGGCCTGAACATTGACGCGGCCGGGGATCGTGACGACCGAAAATTCGTCGTAAGTCACCTCGACCAACCGAGTATCGGCCGAGGCTGATGTTGCGGCCAGGACGAGGGCTAGCGCGGGAAGCACTGCGCGTATCATCGTGAAATCTCCGTGGAAGGTGCAGGGCCGCGCATTGGCGCTGGCTTGAAACGGTTGCCGATACCCATCGTACGGCTCGGGAGGGTGCTATCAGGGCTCGCCCGGCTGCTTGCCGAAGCGGTGGTATGGACCTTGGTCGTACGGACAGTATCGCCGCGGCCTGTGCCGCCATCATTGGCAGGAGCGGCGGTGGCGGTTGCCGAAACGTCGATCCGGCGTGCCTGATCGCTAGCTTGGGTGAAAGCTTGCGCCGCCGCCACCTGCGGCTGGTATGCGGATGATGGCGCTGATGAGAGCGAGGTGAAACTGTCACCTTCATCTTTGGAAGGTACAAGACCGAAAACGGTCCAGCCCGATACCATCGCGCCGGCCACTTTGAGCACGAGGAACATCAGCGCGACATGAACAGCGCCGATCATGAAGAATGCCATGCCAGCCTGTGCCGGGACCATGCCTGGGTTGGCGGTGAGCGAGGATAGGATCGGGACCGCAAGTTCGAGCATTATCGACCCGCCCATTACCGCAAAAAGCGGCGCGAGCGCGCAAAGGACCAGGCCCTTGAGCCAGCCAGTGAACAAACCACGTGTGCCGTTGAACAGAGCCATGACCACGAAAACCGGGCCTAGCGCGACGAGGATGCCGAGGGCGATTTTGGTCGTGACGAGCAGTCCGGCAGTGCCCAACATGAAAAGCATGGCGCCGAGCCACATCATGCCTTGCGGCGAGAAGGCAGAAAAATCGGAACTGCCGCCGCTCGCTTCCTGAATTGCGATGAATACCACGTCGATCTTCTGGGCAAATGTATCGGTAGCAGAGCCTTGGCTGCCGGTAAGAATACCCGCGAGATAATCGGGCGCGCTTACAGCAAGGTTCCAGACCACGCTCTGATAAGCGACCCAGCTGGTGGCAAAGGTCAGTACCAGTCCCAGCGTCATCATGCGCGGCACCAGCGATCTGACGCCGATGTTCGTCCGACCGGTCAGCAACAGGAAGCCGAAGATCGCGATGTAAAGCGTCAGAACGATCGTCAAGGTAGTGCCAAGCGCACCGCCTGGTGCGAACAGCCGTCCGAATGCCGCGGCCGAGGTCTCGCCTGCCACGCAGTCGACGCCGCGCAGCGCCGCAGCGACGCCATTGCCCACTTGTTCGGTCACTTGCTGGCACGTCGCGCTGGTCATTCCGCAGCGACTTCAAGATGGATGTCGTCCGGCCCGGACTGGTCATATGCACTGCCCGGCCATTCAGTACCGGTAAGAGCAGGAAACCAGTCGGCAGGCGCATCGCCCATCGCTGCACGCAGCAGGTCGAGGCGGCGCACCGAGCTTTCACGCCCGGACAGGAGTGTCAGCACTTCGGGTGCGCCTGATAGATCAAGACGCACAACAACGCTCGCATCCGGCTGCCGCACCAGGAAGCAGCGGCTGTGCGCAGGCAGGGTGCGAATGAGCGCGAGTTCATGGCTGGTCAGGCCAAAACCATCGCAGTAATCCTCTGCCCGGGCGCGGCTGTTCGGCATGAAGATCATCGTGGCGGTCTGTTCGACCAGCGCCGTGGATATTCGGCTTTCGAGCGCATCTCGCGCTGACTGGGTTGCAAAACCGACAAGGGCGTTCCGCTTGCGGAGGGTCTTGAGCCAGTCTCGAATGCGCGCGGCGAATACTTCGTCGTCCAGTGCCTTCCAACCCTCGTCGATGAGGATCATCGTCGGCTTGCCGTCCAGCCGTTCTTCGATGCGGTGGAACAAGTACATCATGACGGGCGTGCGCAGTTTCGGGTTTTCGAGCAACGCAGTCATATCGAAGCCAAGCACCCTGGCGCTCAGGTCCAGCTTGTCTTCCGGATTATCGAACAACCAGGCGTTTTCACCCTCGCCGATCCAGGCGGCCAGCCGATCGGCCAGATCGCCGGGCTGCGGGCGCTTGCTGCCGGACAGCAGCTCCTTGAAATGGCGCAGGCGCCGGAGCGATGCATCGTTGGAGTAAGCTGCGTCGACGGCTTGGGCAATCGTGGCGTCTTCTTCAGGCCCCTCGGCCTTCAGCAGCACGGACAACCAATCGCGCAGGAATGCCTTGTTACCCGGAGTATCAGGAAGAGAAAGCGGGTTGAACCCGGTCGGTTCACCCGCGCGGATGCTGTCATAGCGCCCGCCGATGCCCCGGATGAAGAGCTCAGCACCGCGATCCTTGTCGAACAGGATCGTGCGCGGCGAGAACTTCTGGGCCTGTGCGGCCAGGAAGTTCATCACCACCGTCTTGCCCGAACCGCTCGGCCCTATAACCGAAAAATTGCCGAGATCGCCGTGATGGAAATTGAAGAAGAACGGAGTGGCACTGGTAGTTTCCAGGAGGGTGACCGCATCACCCCAGTGATTGCCTTGGGCCTGACCCAGAGCAAAGCCATGGAACGAGCCGAAGCTTGCCATGTTCGCACTGGAGATCAGCGCGCGGCGAACCAGATAACCTTCATTGCCAGGAAACTGGGCCCAGAAAGCCGGCTCGAGATTGGTATCTTCGCGCACCGCGATCGCTCCTGTGTCCGCCAAGGCGGCTGCGCAAGCGGCAGTGGCATCATCCAGGCGGGCCAAGTTACGTTCCCTGACAAGAACCGTAAGATGGTGATCGCCAAATCCGACGGCACCATTCCCCAGCGCATCTCGGGCGGCCATCATGTCCGATCGTTCTGCCGCAGCATCCTCGTCGGCGGATTTCAATCGGCGGATCGCCAGATCCATTCGTTCGCGCGCCGTCTGGCGTTCAGCAGGTGCGTAGCTCTCGCTAACGACCATCTCGTAGGGCAGTCGCAGCAGTCCATCGAGAAGGCCTGGAGAAGTTGCTTCGGGATAATCCTTCAGGCCGAGTATTGCGCTAAACTCAGGCGAGCCAGAGCCGCGCACTTCCATTGCATCAAGGCCAAAGCTTGCGCGGCGATAGGGCAGCATCTGACCGATATCGACTTCGTCCGATGGCTTGCGAACCGGTCGCATTTCGCCGTTATAGAGCGCAGAGAGCAGTTCGAGCATCTCTGAGTTCACGCTGCCCTGCGGACCGATATATTCACCCAGCGGGGTTGCGCCATAAGCCTGGAGGGAAGCGATCAGGCCCTGTGCTGCCGCCCGCAAGGAACGAATGTCCTTGGCATCGGGTTCGAGTCTTTCCTTCTGGCGCCTGGCCTTTTTGCTGAGCCGCTCGGCCAGCCCGGCCTTACCGCGCGCAGGACGGCGAATTAGCGTGACGAACTGGTCGTTCACGAACAGCTTCCCGGAACCGAGCCGTTCCTTCCAACGCCCGTCGATATGGCGGCTGATGGGATCGGGAAATTCGGCATCGAGATCGACCGAAACACGGCGACGGATGACGTGATGATACATGACGAACCGCGCATCGAGCGTGCTGCGCAGCATTACCTCGCGCGTTGCAGCATGAGCGTTGAGCGCTTCGCTATCTTCAGTTTCGAAAAGCAGGCCTGGGACCTGCAGTGCAGTCATGACGCTGCCGTCACGCAGCATGATGGTGTTTGCGTCAATCAGCCTGGCGTAGGGAAGGCGGTCGCCCGCACGGGCTTCCTTCGCGCTCCACGAGGCGGGTCCGATCCATTTGCCATTACGCGGCATAGCTGTTGCACCCCCAGCGCTTGTAATTCTTCACCCGCGGGCACTTGGACACCTTGGTCATCCACAAATCGAAAATCCGAGGTTCGCGAAGGCAGGCGAAATAGCCGACACCGTGCATCACCAACGCTGCAAACAACGCCCAAAAGCTGCCGGTGATGAGGAACACTTCGGTCGTCACCACGCCGTTGATGATAAAATAGTTGAACGTCACGCCCGCAAACATCTGCGGCCGCGTCAACGCCCTGTGAACGGGATGGCGAACCAGCGAAGTCATTCTAGCCAGCTACACCCTGGATACCGGCCACGATGGATGCCGCGCCGAACAGGATGAAAACTCCTATGATTACGGTTGCGCCGAAACGCCAATTCAACCGTCCGGTCAGCATCATGAAGCCGATAGCGGCAACAGCCATGACCGCCACTGCAGTAGCAACGTTGCCAAGAAGCGTATCTTGCAACCAGCCCAGCGCATTTACGATTGGGCCTGACCCAGCCGGGTCAGCGGCCTGCGCAAAAGCGGCTGTGGGGGTAAGAAGGATGGCCAGTGCGGCAGAGCGGAAAAATAGCGAATACAAGTCGGTCTACTCCCGTGAGTGATCTGAAAGCCGGCCCATGATGGAGGCCACGTAAATCTGAGTTTCGCGAATGCGCGGGATGCCGTTCGCACGCTCTACCCGGCCCGGGCCGGCATTGTACGCCGCAAGCGCTTTTTCGAGGTCGCCATCGAAACGGTCGAGTTGCTCGCGCAAATACCGGGCACCTCCCTCCAGATTAGCCAGCGGATCGCTTGGGTCGACGCCAAGTTCGCGGGCTGTTGCCGGCATAAGCTGGGCCAAACCCTGCGCACCGACCGGCGACACGGCATCGTGCCGCCAGCGGCTTTCCTGCCAGACCATCGCTTCGATAAGCGAGGCAGATAGGTCGAACCGCTCTGCCAGCTCGGCTACTTTGGCGCGGTAGATTTGCGGGACACCCTCTGCGTGCCTTGCTGGTTCAGCGACAATGCGCTCTGGCACCGCCAGTTCTTCAGGCACGAATGAGGATTCTGAAGAAGCCGCATCAATCGCTGTTGGCGCAGCTTTGCCTGCGGTACTTCCGCCGGCAATCCAGCGCGCACCGTCAGAATCTATTTCCATAACATCCGCTTTCGCTGGGAAAGCGATGAGCATTGCGCAAACCAAGCTTGCGACGAACGCTCCGTGTGCGCGAATCATCGTCGACACCCTCCGTGCCACCGCTTTGGCGCCAATAAATGACACCAAAGTGACAACGGGCTGGATGCCGGAAAGCCCTTGCACGCCGTGCAAAGCAACCGGCCCGCAGCCCAAAAGGACAGCGGGCCGGAAATACTAGGCCAAGAAGACCTAACGGCTGGCTAGGGCGGCATAACCTTCGAATTCACCACGATCTATCAGCGACAATCCGCGGCGGGCCAAGACCCGCGAATCAACCCATTTCCCGCTCCCGGTTTCAAGCCGGTAGCGATCCGAATCTGCAACAACCTCGGCGAATTTCTCTCGAGCGCCTTCATGGTCGCCCAAGCGCGCGAGGGCGACGCCGTGATTGATCAGACGCGCGGGGTCACTGGCCGGCAGGGAGCCGGCCTCGATTGCGGAGATTGCAGCCAAGTTGTCGCCAGCAGCAAGCTCTTCGAACCCGACATCAGATGACGGTCCTGCCGTTGCCACGACTTCAATCGGGCCGCTCCCAAGTACCAGCAACGCGGCTGTCATGAATGTCGACATCTCATCTCTCCCAAGAATTTAGAGTGCGAAGATGGTGCAATGTTACGTCTGCTGCAACAAATCTGTAACATTGTCATATTTCTGCAATGAAAGTTGAATTTCTTCCGCCGATCAGAGCGAGACCATCAAATCTGTTGAAACTGCAACATAACGGTCACGCGGCGGTCAAAACTGTAACAAAGCGCCCCTAGCTGGCGAGTCGCGATCAACGAATTCGCATTCGAAATTCTTTCCGACTCATCCGGTTTTTGAGGGGACCATTCCCGTGATAAAGTTCAAACATTCGCTCGTTCTTGGCTGCTCTGCATTGGCTGTTGCAAGTTGCGGTCCCGACGAAATCGTCTCGCCCGGTACTGGCGGCAACGTGGTCATCAACAACCCCACTCCGTCGCCAACCCCAACGCCCACGCCGACTTCCGGCAACGTCACTCCGGCAAATGGCTGCCCGACGATCAGCGACGCTCAGGGCCTGACTGACGACGGCACAATCAGCGGACCGACCGGCGAATATCGTGTGTGCACAATGCCTGCACGGATTAACGCGAGCATCACCCTGCCCTACATCGAAGGGCTGCTTTACCGCATCAATGGACGTGTCGATGTCGGCACCGATGGCGGACCTTCTCCTGATGCGAGCGACGGCCTTGATGACACCGATGTCGAACTAACGATCGAGCCCGGCGTGATCATTTATGCGGCAGGCTCCAGCTTCCTGAACGTCAATCGCGGGAATACCATCCAGGCGAACGGCACCGCCGATCGTCCGATCATCTTCACCAGCCGCGACAATGTTCTCGGCCTCAATGGCGCCAGCTCGTCCGGCCAATGGGGCGGTGTGGTCCTTTCGGGCCGTGCTCCGGTCACGGACTGCATCGCAGCTGGTGCGACACCGGGCAGCGTCAATTGCGAACGTCAGGTCGAAGGCGCAGCTGATCCGGCGATCTTCGGCGGTGCAACTGCAAACGACAGTTCGGGAAGCATGACCTACGTCCAGATCCGCTACTCGGGCTTCGTCTTGTCGGGCGATAACGAGCTGCAGTCGCTGACAACCGGCGGCATCGGTTCTGGCACCACGCTCGAAAACATCATGAGCTACAACAGTTCTGACGACGGCGTGGAATTTTTCGGCGGCCGCGTAAACGTGAAGAACCTGATCGTTGTCGGCGCAGAAGACGACAGCATCGACACTGATACCGGCGTGAAGGCCAACTTGCAGTACGTGATCGCGATCCAGCGTCCGGGTGCAGGTGACACCATCATTGAAGCCGACTCCGACAACGCATTCAACGATTCCACTCCGCGCCAGAACACGCGCATTTCGAATGCCACTTTCGTACATCAGAACGCCAACGATCAGGTTGTCCGTATTCGCGGATTTGCTGATTATTCGATTGCCAACTCGGTCATATGGTCACGCAACGACACGCCGTGCCTGCGCGTTGACGGACAAGAAGAACTGACCCGCACTGCTGGCGCGGATGAAGCCGGACCGGTTGCGTTCGACTCGCTGGTACTCGACTGTTCGGCTCCGTTCCGTGACAGTTCTGGCGCCACTGCTGCCGATATCCAGGCAGTCTTCGATGCCGGCACCAACAACAACTCGGCCTTCACCAATACTCTCTCGATGCTGTTCCAGAACGGATCAAACGAGAACGGCGTGCCGGTGTTCAACGTGACCGCATGGTCGAGCTTCTTCGATCTGGCGAGCAACATCGGGGCCGTATTCCCGGGCAACGACACTTGGGTGAATGGCTGGACCTGCAACTCGGCCACGGTGACTTTCGATAGCGCCGTATCGGGCTGCGCAAGCCTGCCGATCTACAACTGAACTTACAAAAGGGCGGGGGCTGCGCGGTAAAGTGCAGCCCCCGAACCTCTCTCCTATCCGGGGCCCTTTGGCCCACATCGCATTCGGCCTAATTCAAGGGGGTCATTCAAATGTCCACTGCCAAGCAGCTGGCAGGGCTGCTCCTGCTTTCAACCGCTCTTACGTTTCCCACCACCGCGATTGCCCAAAGCACCGGGGTGGAGACTCCGCCATCGACCGAAGATGATCTGCAGGATGAGCAGATCGCTGGCGGAGACGGTGACACAGAGATGGTCGATGAGCAGGCGCAACCGGATATTTCCGTACCCGGAGGCGCGATCATCGTGACCGGTCGGCGCCAGCGCGACGTTACTCGTTCGTCAAGCCAGGTCATCACGGTTCTCGATACCGAAAGCATCGCCCGTACCGGTGAAGGCGACATCGCCGGCGCGCTTGGCCGGGTCACCGGCTTGTCGACGCAAGGTAATGGGCTGGTTTATGTGCGCGGCCTTGGCGACCGGTATTCGCTGGCCCTGCTCAACGGCCTCCCGCTGCCCTCGCCCCAACCGCTGAGCCGTGTTGTTCCGCTCGATATTTTTCCCACCAGCGTGATTGCCTCGAGCTTGGTGCAGAAGACATATTCCGCGAACTTTCCGGGCGAATTTGGCGGCGGCGTAATCAACCTTACGACCCGCGCAATTCCGACCGAGAGCTTCCTGACGGTTTCCGGATCAATCAGTGGCGACAGCGAAACTACCTTCGGCAATGGCTATAGTTATTATGGCGGCGCCTACGACTGGACTGGATTCGACAATGGCCGCCGAGATGTGTCGAACTATGCGGCGCTGCAGGGCTTTTTTGACAGCGGTTCGCGCATTGGCGACGACGAAGTCGACCTTCAGGGTATCCTGGGAGACCTCAACGATCCCAATTTGATTCTCATCCAGAAAATTGGCGACCTGCCGGCCAATTTCTCCGGCTCCATTACAGCAGGCACAGCGGTAGACGTGTTCTCGGATGGCCAGTTCGGCGTGATCGCCACTGCCTCGCTCAGCAACAAGTGGCGCAACCGTTTCATTACGCGCCAGACCGCGGTGAACGAAGCGCTCGAACTGGATACAGACTTCGATCAATTCGTGACCGACAACCGAATGCTGGTGAACGGCCTTCTCGGTTTCGGACTCGAGGTTGGACAGCACAAGTTCCGCTTCACCAACCTCTTTATTCACGACACGCTGAAGCGCGCTTCGCTCGCCCGCGGCATCGACTTCCAGGATGACGATGAGGAACTGATCCAGAACACCTCATGGTTCGAACGCCAGCTGTTCAACACGCAAGGCGTCGCCGAGCTTGAATTTGGCGATCTCTCCATCGATCTTCGCGGCGGCTATGCCCAGACGAAGCGTGATGCACCATTCGAGTACGAGTTCACCTATGTCCGCACCAATAATGAGAACGACCCCTTTGGTGACCTCTTCCTCAACACGCTCGACCCTCAGCGAGGCGGCGCCATCGTCGCGTTCTCGAACCTTACCGAGGACCTCTATTACGGCGGAGCGGACGTCAGCTACATCTTCACCGACTGGCTCAGTGCGACAGTCGGGTATGCCTATACCGACACCAGCCGTTTCTCGACCCGCCGCGAGTTCGATATTCGCGCATCCAGTGGTTACCCGGAGGGCTTCGGTGCCTTCCGGCCCGACAATCTGCTGGGCGATGCTCTGATTGCTTTCGGTTTCGACCGGGACGCTCAAACAGCCGCCGGCGTTGGTCCCTTCGAATATAACATCTTCGAAACAACCCAGACCGACCCTGCGTTCGGAGCCGCCCTCGAGATTCATGCCGGCTACGCGAAAGTGACGATTACGCCTTTCGATGTCGTCTCGCTGGATATTGGCGTTCGCTATGAAGATGCGAAGCAGTCCGTCCAGGCGGTCGAGGTGTTCTCGGAGCCGCTCGGATCAACCAGCGGCACTTCGCTGGCGAACGACTACTGGTTGCCCGGCGGCACGCTGACGTGGGAGATCAGCGATGACCTCCAGTTCCGGGCCAGCGCGTCCAAGACGATCGCCCGCCCACAGTTCCGCGAGTTGATTTTCCAGACCTATTTCGATCCGGAAACAAACCGTCAGTTCAACGGCAACCCGCGCCTTGTTGACAGTGAACTTGTGAATGCCGAAGCACGCCTCGAATATTATTTCGATGCGGGCAGCCGTGTCAGTGTTGCGGGGTTCTACAAGGACATTGAGAACCCGATCGAGATCTTCACCAGCTTCTCTGATAACGACATCATTTCGGGCTTTGCGAATGCGCCCAAAGCGCAGCTCTACGGCGGTGAGGTAGAAGCCCAGTGGAACTATGATCTCTATGATTTCGGCGAATGGTTCGACAGCAAGCGGCTCGTCGTGATTGCGAACTACACCTACACTCAGTCCGAGATCAAAGTCGGCGCTGACGATATTGCATCGGTGTTCCCGTTCGCGGACCAGCCGGCGACCAACTTTTTCGACGACGGCGTACCTTTGACAGGACAGTCGGACCACATCGTGAACCTGCAATTGGGGTTCGAAGATACGGAGCGGCTCAGCCAGTTCACGATCCTGGCGAAATACGCCAGCGAGCGCGTTTCGAGCCGCGGGGCAGGCCCGCTGCCCGATATTGTCGAGAAGCCGGGCCTAGAGCTGGATTTCGTCGCACGTCAGGGTTTTGACGTCCTCGGCAAAGAGCTTGAACTCAAGTTTGAAGCCCGCAACCTTACCGGCACCGATCATCAGGAATTTCAGAGCAACGGGACAACCCGCATCGACGTGAACAGCTACGATGTCGGACGCAGCTTCAGCCTTGGCGCATCGCTCACGTTCTGATCCTTACCCTTGGACAAACGGAAAGGGCCGCTCCTTACGGGGCGGCCCTTTTTGTTCGCGATCCAGCGGAGCTCAGTGGCTGTCGTAAACATAGCCCATCGACCTCACCGTGCGGATCGACGTGCCTGCTCCAGCTGCCCTTAGTGAGCGGCGCAGACGGCCGATCCAGACATCGACAGTACGCTCGTCGATGGGTGGCTCCTGCTTACCTAGGCCGTCGATAAGATCCTGACGGGTTAGGACTCGATTGGCATTTTCGGCAAAATAACGAAGCAGGCGAAATTCGTTGGGGGCCAAGGCAATCGGCTTACCTTTCCATCGGGCGAGCAAGGCGCCCATGTCGATTTCCAGATCGCCTAGGGAAAAAGGCTGACCGATGACCGTGCCCGAATTTCCTGTGCCAAGAGCAAGCACCCGGTCGAGAACCATGGTGCGATCGACCGGACCGATAACGTAGTCATCGGCGCCTGCCGCCAATGCCTTGCGCTTGTCTTCCGGATTGCAACTCTCAAGGACCATCGTGATATGCGCGGCTGACATACGTGGATCGGCCCGCAACCGCCTACACATTTCCTGCCCGGACATGTCGGTAAGCACCCAATCGACAAAGGCGCAAACCGGCCCTTCGATCAGTCGTCGTGGTCCTGACGATTTCAAGCCACCAAATATATATCGTGCATCGCCGTGGTCGAAATCTTCGAAGTCGGCCCCGTCCTCACTTGTCATGAGGATTGTAATAACTTCCACCCGCAGCGTCCTTCAGCCCTGTTATGAGGCTTGGATGGCTCACTGATGTGACTGCGATATGACCAGATTGAGAACGCTGTAACAAAACGGCGCCCAACTCTCGATGAGGTGGGCGCCGCTTGATGTTTAAGTGAAAAAAGGGGCTTTTAGGCCGCTTCTTCCTTGTCCTTCTTGCCGCCATGGACCTGGATCGGGTCCTTCTTGCCTTCGACAACGTCGGCGTCGATCACGATTTCGGTCACGCCGTCCATGTCGGGCAGGTCGAACATCGTGTCGAGCAGGATGCCCTCGACGATCGAGCGAAGACCGCGAGCACCTGTTTTGCGCTCGATAGCCTTCTCGGCAATCGTCTTGAGTGCGTCTTCCTTGAAGGTCAGTTCGACATCTTCGAGTTCGAACAGCTTCTGGTACTGCTTGCACAGTGCGTTCTTCGGTTCGGTCAGGATCGTTACCAAGGCGTCGACGTCGAGATCGCGCAAAGTCGCGATTACTGGCAGTCGGCCAACAAACTCGGGAATAAGGCCGAACTTCAGGAGATCTTCCGGTTCACCCTTTTCGAGCAGTTCACCCACGCGGCGCTTATCGGGATCGGCAACGTGCGCACCAAAACCGATCGAACGCTTCTGAAGGCGGTCGGCGATGATTTTTTCAAGGCCTGCAAACGCACCGCCACAGATGAACAGGATGTTCGTCGTGTCGACTTGCAGGAATTCCTGCTGCGGATGCTTGCGGCCACCCTGCGGCGGAACAGAGGCAGTCGTGCCTTCCATCAGCTTGAGCAGGGCCTGCTGCACGCCTTCGCCCGAAACGTCGCGCGTGATCGAGGGATTCTCTGCCTTGCGGGTGATCTTGTCGATTTCGTCGATATAGACGATGCCATGCTGCGCCTTTTCGACGTTGTAGTCGGAAGACTGCAGCAGCTTGAGAATAATATTCTCCACGTCCTCGCCCACGTAACCGGCTTCGGTCAGGGTAGTGGCATCGGCCATCGTGAAAGGCACATCGAAGGTGCGCGCAAGCGTCTGCGCCAGCAGCGTTTTACCGCAGCCTGTCGGGCCAACCAGCAGGATGTTCGACTTCGCCAATTCGACGTCGCCGGCCTTCCCGCCGTGCTTCAGGCGCTTGTAGTGATTGTGCACCGCGACTGAAAGCACGCGCTTCGCGCGGTCCTGGCCGATCACGTAATCGTTCAGGGTCTGGAAGATTTCGGAAGGTGTCGGGACGTCGCCGTCCTTCTTGCCCGAAATTCCCGCCTTCGTTTCCTCGCGGATGATGTCGTTGCACAGCTCCACGCATTCGTCGCAAATGAACACGGTGGGACCCGCGATCAGTTTACGCACTTCGTGCTGCGACTTGCCGCAGAAGCTGCAATACAGCGTGGATTTGCTATCGGTACCGCTCAACTTGGTCATTTCCTGCTCTGCCCCGCTGATCCGCCCTAAGACAGGGATTCGCCGACTTTAGGCCGGTGCGGGATTGGGTCAATATCATAGGTAGCATCATGCCCTTGCCATTTGCTGAAGCGGCAAGGTTGCTCAATTCCTACGACAGTTTCGCAACAGTCCGGAGACGGGACGTTTTACCCCGCCTCCTTAACGCTGCAATCTACTCGGGCGCGCCGCCAGAACCCTTGTCTTCGTCCTTGGTCGGCTCGTCGTCACCTTCGTTTTCGGGACGGGCTTCGAAGACCTTGTCGACGATGCCGAATTTCATCGCTTCATCGGCTTCAAGGAAGGTGTCGCGGTCCATTGCCTTCTCGATATCGGTCAGGCTCTTGCCGGTATACTGGACATAAAGGTCGTTCATGCGCTTGCGAATGCGCAGGATTTCGCGGGCCTGAATTTCGATGTCCGACGCCATGCCGCGTGCACCGCCGGAGGGCTGGTGGACCATGATACGGGCGTTGGGCAGTGCGATCCGCATTCCCGGCTCGCCAGCGGCCAGCAGGAAGCTGCCCATAGAGGCGGCCTGGCCGATGCAGACCGTCGAAACCCGCGGCTTGATGTATTGCATCGTGTCGTGGATTGCCATGCCCGCTGTCACCACGCCGCCAGGCGAATTGATGTACATGCTGATCGGCTTGGAAGGATTTTCGCTTTCAAGGAACAGCAGCTGGGCAACAATCAGCGAAGCCATGTTGTCTTCGACCTGGCCGGTTACGAAAACAATGCGCTCGCGGAGCAGGCGGCTGAAAATGTCGAAAGCGCGTTCGCCGCGGCTGGACTGCTCGACCACCGTCGGCACCAGCGCCCCGGTGATGGGATCGCGGTTGAACTGGCCTTGAGTGCCGTGAGCGTCGTCGCCGAACAGGTTGATCATGTATTTCCTCTTGTCGAATTTGTCGCGCCTATGTCGCCATAGGCGGCGCGATGTTCAAGGGCTTTAACCACCGCTTTGGTAACTGGGCGGGTTATCCAAGCAATCCATCGACACGCAATGCGGTTCGTCGGGTATGGACCGCCCTCTGTCGATGCCGCGTTCCTCCAATCGCTTACGCTTGTAAACGAAAGCGATGAAAACCAAGATAATTCCGCACCATTACAGAAGCTTGATGCTCATATCGACTGCATTTGTCGCGGCCACTTCGGCGCCTGTGATGGCGCAGGAAAACGATGCGCCGCCATCTGCGCAGCTCAGTGAAGGTGGGTCGGAGAACGAGAACGCCCGCATTTTCGAACCGACGTATTTTGCGCAGTTTGCGCCTCGCAGCGCGCTCGACATGGTCAGCCGTATCCCCGGCTTCAACATTTCCGGCGGTAATGACGGCGGCCAGCGCGGGCTTGGTCAGGCAAACCAGAATGTCATCGTCAACGGGCAGCGTTTCTCCAGCAAGTCCGACAGCCTGCGCGACCAGCTGTCGCGTATTTCCGCCGCCGATGTGGTCCGGATCGAGCTGGTCGACGGCAATACGCTCGACATCCCGGGGCTCACCGGCCTGGTCGCGAATGTGATTTACGTGAATACCGGTGCGTCAGGCCAGTTTAGCTGGAACACGGGTTTCCGCCCCCATAACACCGAAGCGCAGCTCTATGGCGGTGAAATCTCGCTGTCTGGTTCGAGCGGAAAGCTGGATTTCACAGTCTCGCTTTCGAACCGTAACGATCGCTTCGGCGCCGATGGCACAAATCTGATCTTCGCTGGTGATGGATCTCTGATCGAGGAGCAGGATACCAAGTTTTCCGGCGGCTTCGACAATCCCAAGCTATCCACCAATTTCACCTACGCCTTCAGCGAGAATGTGATCGCCAATCTGAACCTTTCGTATGGGGAAGACTTCCTGTTCCGCGATATGCCGGAAACGGGCAGGCCCGTCTTTGGCGCGTCACGAGTTCGCGATCTTGTGATTAATGAAGACGGTCCCGCATATGAATTGGGCGGTGATATCGAATTCCCGGCGGGCCCGGGCAGGCTGAAGCTGATCGCGCTCGAGCGTTTCGAGCGTGATAACTTTGCCAACGATTTGATCGACAGCTTCGACGACGGCAGGTTGCCGATTGGATCACGATTTACCCAGACCAATGGCATTGGCGAGCGCATTGGGCGCTTCGAATACAGCTGGTCCTTGTGGGATGCCGACTGGCAGGTGTCGGGTGAAGCGGCCTTCAACAGGCTGGACCGTGTTTCTGCGCTCTTCACTCTTGCCCCCGGAGGCGACTTCGCACCGCTGCCCTTCCCCGGTGGAAACGGCGGTGTCAGCGAAGATCGTTACGAAGGATCGCTGAGCTTCTCCAAGAGCCTGTCCTCCAGCCTCTCGCTCCAGGCTATCGCAACGGGGGAATTTTCAACCATCGAGCAGACCGGCGTGGCGGCCAATTCGCGCAGTTTCAAACGGCCCAAAGGGTCTTTGGCACTGACATGGAAGCCCCAAGATGATCTCGACATTTCGCTGACCGCAGCGCGGCGGGTCAGCCAGCTATCCTTCGGCGATTTCCTCGCCAGCGTCTCGCTCAACGATGAGAACGAGAACAACGGCAACAACGAACTCGTCCCCTATCAAAGCTGGGATCTCGAACTGGAGGTCAACAAGGGCCTTGGTGCCTGGGGTTCGCTCAAATTCGAAGCCCGCCAGGCGTGGTTCGAAGATTTCATCGACTGGTTCCCGTTGGCGGGCGGCGGCGAGGCACGCGGGAATATCGGCGATGCTCGCCGGCTGCATCTCCAGTTATCGGGCACGGTGAACCTTGATCCGGTAGGCATTGCCGGGGCGCGCATCGATTTCACCGGCGTCAAGCGGTGGATGAACGTGACCGACCCATTCACGGGCGAAGACCGACCGTTCTCCTATGACACTGTCGATTTCCTTGATGTCGATTTCCGGCACGACGTACCCACTACCGACTGGGCCTATGGCGTCAGCATCTTCACCAACAATCAGGCCGGGTATTCCAGGCGCTATGAATTCGGGCGAGGATGGGAAGGACCGACCTTTGCCGACCTCTTCATCGAGAACAAAGACGTATTCGGCCTGACGGTTCGTGCCACCTACGGAAATTTCCTCGGCGCACGCAATTATTTCAACCGCACGGTATTCGACAGCCCCCGCCCCGATGGCGACGTCCTGTTCCGCGAGGAGCAGGATAGCCGCATCGGGCCGATCTTCCGGTTCTCTGTCAGCGGCAGTTTTTAAGCGCGTTTGCAATTGAGCGGTCCTGTGGCAGGTAGGGTAGATGATGCCCCGCCTGCTCAGCGCCGCCGCGCTCCTAGCCTTCGCCACACCGCTTGCCGCGCAGGCGGTTTCGGAACCACCTGTCAGCATACAAATCGACAAGGCGGCCTCAGCAGCCGATAGCGCAGAGATCTACGCGAGCAGGATTGCAGCGCTCGATGACGCAGGCCCTGTGCTGAACGCAGTCATCGCCTATGATCCCGCGCCCCGCAGCGCCGCAGAAGAAATCAACGCGAACAGCATGCTGGCCGGACGAACGGTGCTGATCAAGGACAACATCGAGACCCGTGAATGGCCCACAACTGCCGGAAGCCTGGCGCTTGTCGATAATCGGACCGAACGTGATGCCCCGCTGGTCGCAAACCTGCGCGCCGCAGGCGGACTGGTTCTCGGCAAGACGAATTTGTCCGAATGGGCGAATATCCGTAGCAACGGTTCAACCAGCGGGTGGAGCGCCGTGGGCGGATTGACGCGCAACCCGCACGCAATCGACCGCAACGCTTGCGGCTCATCCTCGGGCAGCGGTGCCGCTGTCGCAGCGCAGTTCGCGTGGGCTGCCATCGGCACGGAAACGAACGGCTCGATCACCTGTCCGGCCAGCATCAACGGTATCGTTGGTTTCAAGCCCAGCGTCGGATTGGTCAGCCGCACCCATGTGGTGCCGATCTCGAGCACACAGGACACCGCCGGCCCCATGACGCGCACTGTCGCGGATGCTGCCCTGCTCCTCAGCGCCATCGCCGGAGAAGACGCTGCTGATACGGCCACCATCAATGTGCCGCGCCGTGCAGACTATTTTTCCGGACTTGGCGACTTCTCTCTCGATGGGGTCCGTATAGGAGTGATGCGCAAGCAAACCGGCAACCGTGCGGACCTGAACACCGTGTTCGATCAGGCCCTGGCGGACATGGAAGCTGCCGGGGCTGTCCTGGTGGACATCGAATTCGATGTGAACGAGCAGATGTACGGCGACAGTTTCACCGTGCTCATGTTCGAACTGCGCGAGGAAATGGGCAAATACCTCGCCAGCCTGCCCGGCGATGATCTCCCCCGTAATCTGGCCGAGCTTATCGTATTCAACAATTTCAACGCCGCCAAAGAAATGAGGTGGTTTGGCCAAGACTTGTTCGAATTGGCTGAAAGCACCACCGACCAAGCAGCTTACGAGAAAGCCCGCGTCAATGCTGTGCGGATCGCAGGCGCGGAAACACTCGATGCTCTCTTTGCAGAGCATGACGTGAGATTTCTCGTCGCCCCAACTCGCGGTCCAACTTGGACGAGCGATCTGGTGAATGGTGACAATTTCAATGGCAGCATCGGATTCGGATCTCCCGCTGCCATCGCGGGCTACCCTCACCTGACCGTGCCGATGGGTGCGATCGAGCAGCTTCCCGTCGGGCTCAGTTTCTTCGGCGCCAAATGGGAGGACTTCGAAGTCCTGCAACTGGGCGCGGCCTATGAAGCGGTACGGACGGCCGAAATTCCGCAGCCAAATTTCAAGCGCTGGGAACCACCTGTGGCCGCCGAAGACTGATAGCGCATGGAATTCGACCCGCGCATCTTCCTGTTCGTGATCTTCGGCCTTGGCCTGATCCTGGCAGTCACGCTTGAGAAATGGCTCGCCCGCTTCTGGCTATCGCTACCGATCGTTTATGTCGCGGCTGGCTATCTGTTGTTCTCGCTACCCATCGGCCTGCCGCATATCAATCCCACCGTCGACGGCTTCGATGCCGTTGCGCTCGAATATGTAACCGAATTCATCGTGATTGCGTCGCTTGCGGCGGCGGGCATCGCGATCGACCGGCCGGCGAACTGGAAGAACTGGCGCCAGATCTGGCCGCTGCTGCTTGTAGCCATGCCGCTCACCATCATTGCAGTGTCGCTGCTTGGCTGGTGGGCGCTTGGCCTTGCACCTGCCTCGGCCTTGCTGCTGGGCGCGGCCATGGCTCCCACCGATCCGGTGCTGGCGCGCAGCGTGCAAGTGGGCCCGCCCGGCGAGAACGAACGACACGACGTGCGGTTTTCACTGACGGTCGAAGCGGGCCTCAATGACGGGCTCGCCTTCCCGTTCACCTATCTTGCAATCGCTGCAGTCGGGATGACCTCGCTTGGCGCGTGGACGCTTGAATGGGCCGCGCTGGATCTCGTCTGGCGCATCTTTGCGGGCGTGGTCATGGGCTGGCTCGTGGGCCGCGCGGGCGCCTGGTATGTATTCGAACGCGAAGCCGATACGCCAATGGCGCAAATTGAAGAAGGCGATGACGTTGCGAAGCAGCCGAAATATTCCACCAGCGAGGGGCTGATTGTGCTTGGCACCCTGCTGCTGGGGTATGGCTTAGCGGAAATGGTCGAGGGGTACGGCTTTATCGCCGTCTTCGTCGGCGCGGTCACGGCTCGGCAGCGCGAAAACCGCAGCCGTTATCACAAGCTCAGCCACCATTTCATCGACCAGATCGAACAGATCGTGCTGGTCGCGGTGCTTTTCAGTTTCGGAGCGATGCTGGCAAGCGGGGTGCTTGACGGGCTGACATGGCCTGCCGCGCTGGTTGGCCTGGCACTCATTTTCATTATTCGCCCGCTGGCGGGTTTGCTCGCCGAAGCGCATTGCGATCTGCCGCTGGTAGGAAAGTTCGCAGTCGCGTTCCTGGGTGTGCGCGGCATGGGGTCGATCTATTACCTCGCCTACGGCCAGAACCACGCCGATTTCGAAGGGCTTGACCTGCTTTGGGCAACGGCAAGCTTCATCATCCTGGTATCGGTTGTCGTCCACGGCATCGTGGCAGGCCCGCTGATCCGCCATGTCGAGAACAAGCGCGCGCATATTCACGCAGGCCAAGGCGATACGATCGATTCCCATCGCCCCGCCGATAGCCCGCTTACGGTCGAGCCTCACTCAAAGCCTGAGTAGGCACCACGAAAAAGGGCGGCAGGATCGCTCCCGCCGCCCTTCTGATCTGGTGAGCCTTTGAGGCTTATTTCTTCGCAGCAGCTTTCTTTGCTGCAGGCTTCTTGGCAGCAGCCTTCTTGGCCGGGGCTTTCTTTTCGCCCTCATCCTTCTTGGCTGCGTCCTTCTTGGCCGGGGCCTTCTTCGCTGCGGGCTTCTTGGCTGGCTTTTCGTCGGACTTCTTATCGTCCTTCTTGGCAGCAGCCTTTTTCGCAGGGGCCTTCTTCTTGGCCGGAGCTTTCTTCTTCGGCTTGGCAGCCTCGTCGCTCTCGTCAGCTTCGATTGCGGCTTCCAGTTCCTCGCGCGTCACTTCGCGCTCGGTGATTTCAGCCTTGTCGAAGAGGAAGTCGACGACCTTGTCTTCGTACAGCGGGGCACGCAGCTGCGCGGCAGCCATCGGTTCGGACTGAACGTACTCGATAAACCGCTCACGATCTTCGGCACGGTACTGCTGGGCAGCCTGCTGGATCAGCATGCTCATCTCATTCGGCGTGACCTGTACGTTGTTCGCCTGGCCAATTTCCGAAAGGAGCAGACCAAGACGCACGCGGCGTTCGGCGATCGAACGATAATCGTCCTTCTCGGCTTCGATTTCCTTCAGCATCGCTTCGGGATCTTCCGATCCGGCGGCTTCCTGCTGGAGCTGGTTCCAGATCTGTTCGAATTCCGCATCGACCATGCCCTGCGGCACGGCGAAATCGTGACCCGAAGCGAGCTGGTCGAGCAGCGAGCGCTTCATCTGGGTGCGCGTCAGGCCGGCAGTTTCCTGCTCGAGCTGGCCGCGCATCAGTTCCTTGAGCTTGTCGAGACCGTCGAGGCCGAAGTTCTTCGCGAACTCGTCATCGATCTCGGTATCGCTTTCGACCTTAACCTGCTGGACCGTAACCGCAAACTCGGCCTTCTTGCCGGCGAGGTGTGCAGCCTGGTAATCTTCGGGGAAAGTGACTTCGATAGTCTTCTTTTCACCAGTCTTGGTGCCGGTCAGCTGCTCTTCGAAGCCGGGAATGAACATTCCCGAACCAAGCACCAGCGGCGTACCTTCGGCCTTGCCGCCTTCGAACTCTTCACCGTCGACGCTGCCGACGAAATCGATGATCAGCTGGTCGCCGTCAGCAGCCTTCTTGGACTTGGCAGCGTCCTTATAGCTCTTGTTGTTCGATGCGAGGGTCTTGATGGAATCCATCACCTGCTCGTCGGACACCGGAACGGTCATGCGCTCGATCTCGATACCGTCTGTCGAAGGCGCTTCGACCTTTGGCAGGATTTCGAGTTCGACTGTGACCGTGGCATCCTTGCCTTCTTCATAGCCTTCGGCAAGTTCGACCTTGGGCTGCATCGCGGGACGCAGTTCGTTGTCGGCCATCACCTTGTCGACCGATTCGCGGATCATGTCGTTAAGCGACTGGGCATGAAGCTGTTCGCCATGCATCTTGCGCACGAGATTTGCTGGCACCTTGCCTGGGCGGAAGCCCGGCATTTTCACCTGCGGAGCGATCTTCTTGATTTCCGAATCGATCCGGCCGTCGATATCCTTGGCCGTAAGGGTGATCGAATAGGCGCGCTTCAGGCCGTCATTGGCGGTTTCTTTGATCTGCATGGGTTTGAGAACTCGTGATTTTCCAAGTGTCTAATTAAGGCGTGAAGGCTTTGCACATACGTGACGGATTGGTGCGGGCGAAGGGACTCGAACCCCCACATCTTTCGATACTGGTACCTAAAACCAGCGCGTCTACCAATTCCGCCACGCCCGCTAACCCGAACGAAGCTGCGCGTAAGCGGCGCACGCTACGCGTATAGGCGCGTGCCTCTAGTAGGGTCCGGCGAAAAGGGCAAGCGCGGCAGTGCGGCAGGAGGGGATGAGTTGCCCGATATGTCTTGCGAGGCGAAAAAAGGGCGATTAGGGGGCCGCACCATGAGCGAAGATACAAAAGCAGACCTTCCGCCCGATCATCTCTCGGTGAATCCGAAGAATGAACACTTCGACATCGAAGTGCTGAAGCGCGGTATCGGCATCCGGTTCAAAGGGCGCGTGCGCACCGACATCGAGGAATATTCGATCTCGGAAGGCTGGGTGCGCGTTCAAGCTGGCAAGACGATGGACCGGAAGGGCAATCCCCTGACGGTGAAGCTCAGCGGTCCTGTCGAAGCATGGTTTGAAGACCTGGGCGAAGAACCACCTGTTCGCAAGGCAGACTGATCAACATGTTACGCGAGGCGGCCATCTCCAGGAAGGCCGCCTGAGCGCCCGATATTCCTGCTCTGGGGCCCCTTTGAAGTGCCCGACTGAATCTCGTTCAGCGCGCTCTTTACCTTGCCAATCGGCGCGCGACACGCCACTTGCCGGCGCAGTATGGCATCCAACAAACCCACCGTTATTATCATCGGCCGTCCGAATGTCGGAAAATCGACCCTGTTCAACAGGCTCGTAGGCAAGAAACTCGCCCTCGTTGACGACCAGCCTGGCGTCACGCGCGACCGGCGCATGGGCGATGCAGAAATTGCCGGGATGGAATTCACGGTGGTCGACACTGCCGGCTGGGAAGACGAAGACGACGCCTCCCTGCCCGGACGCATGCGCAAGCAGACCGAAGTCAGCATTGACGATGCCGACGCCGCGATGTTCGTCATCGATGCGCGTGCTGGCATCACTCCGATGGACGAGGAAATTGCCCGCTGGCTGCGCGAGCAGGAAGTGCCCGTGGTCCTCGTTGCGAACAAGGCAGAAGGGAAAGCCGCAGAAGCCGGGATCCTGGAAAGCTATTCCCTCGGCCTTGGCGAACCGCTGGGCGTCTCCGCAGAACACGGCGAAGGCATTGCCGATCTGTTCGGCGGCCTGTGGCCCATTATTGGCGCCAAGTCTGAAGAAGCCGAAGCGGATACGGGCGAAAAATACGACTATGATGACGAGGACGCACCTGCTGGTCCGCTGAAGCTCGCCATCGTAGGTCGTCCTAATGCGGGCAAGTCGACGATCATCAACCGGATGCTGGGCGAAGACCGCCTGCTGACCGGTCCCGAAGCCGGCATCACCCGCGATTCGATTGCCGTCGACTGGGAATGGTTCGATCCCAAGGCGAACGAGACCCGCGAAATTCGCCTTATCGACACAGCCGGAATGCGTAAGCGCGCCCGCGTGGTCGACAAGATCGAAAAGATGTCCGTCGCCGATGCCAAAAGGGCGATCGATTTCGCCGAGGTGGTCGTGCTGCTGCTAGATGCGACCCAGGGCCTTGAACACCAGGATCTCAAGATCGCCAGCCAGGTGCTCGAAGAAGGGCGCGCGCTGATGATCGCGATCAACAAGTGGGATATCGCCGAAAGCCCTAGCTATCTGTTCAATGGCATTCGCGAAGCCCTGAACGAGGGGCTTGCGCAGGTTCGCGGAGTTCCGCTGTTCGCCGTGTCCGCAAAGACCGGCAAAGGTATCGACACTATGCTGTCGGCCGCGTTCGAACTGCGCGAAGCATGGAGCCGCCGCGTTCCGACAGCTGCGCTCAACCGCTGGTTTGACGATGCCCTGGAAGCCAATCCCCCGCCCGCGCCCGGCGGCCGCAGGATCAAGCTGCGCTACATCACGCAGGCAAGCACCCGCCCGCCGCGCTTCGTCGTGTTCGGCTCAAGGCTGGATGACCTGCCCACAAGCTACGAGCGCTACCTGATCAACGGGATCCGCGCGAAGCTCGGCTTCGAAGCCGTCCCTGTCCGGGTGGTCCTCAAGAGCCCCAAGAACCCGTACAACGCTAACAAAGGCGGTGGCGGCAACTTCAGCGGAGGACGCTGAACGTGCTCGACATGCTCGCCAGCCTCCCCGGTCTCGACATTATCGAGCGGACGAGTTCCAGCCTGCGCGTCCAGAACGTCGTGCAACTCAGCCTTGCGCCTGCCTTCCTGCTGGCTGGCATCGGCGCGGTCATGAATGTGATGACCAATCGCCTGATCTGGGTGGCGAACAAGATCGAACGCATTCTTGCGGCCGACGAGCAGGGCACTGCGGGCGATCTCGTGCAGGAACTGCCAGCCCTGGAGCGGCGGAGGATCTTTGCTCAGCGTGCTGTGATGCTAAGCACCGCGTCCGCTTTCACAATCAGCATCGTGATCATGCTGCTGTTCGTGAGCGCCTTCGTGCGCACCCCGCTAGGCACATTGGTGGCGCTGGCCTGGGTTGTCACCATGGCCTTGCTGATGGCCGGATTGGCATCATTCCTGATCGAGACGCGCATAGCAGCGCGGCGTAATCTGGAACGCATGATGCAGCGCAATCCCGGCAAGAAATCAGCGCGCAAAGGCTGATCAGCCAGCGTTTTCCTGAGCGTCTCCAGCCGAGCTAGAATTGAGCTGGACATAATTCTGAAGCCCCATGCGTTCGATCATGTCGAATTGGGTTTCCAGGAAGTCCACATGTTCTTCCTCGCTTTCGAGGATACGGGCGAATATCTCGCGGGAGACATAATCTCGCACGTTTTCACAATGCTCCACCGCATCGCGAAGAAGCGGAATAGCTTCGTTTTCCATGGCGAGATCGGCCCTGAGTATTTCCTCGACCGTTTCGCCCACCTTGAGCTTGTGGATTGCCTGAAAGTTGGGAAGGCCGTTGAGAAACAGGATACGCTCGGCGAGGATATCGGCGTGCTTCATCTCGTCGATGGACTCGTGACGTTCGTACTCGGCAAGCTTCGTCACACCCCAATCGGCGAGCACTCGGTAGTGGAGCCAGTACTGGTTGATGGCCGTCAGTTCGTTAGTCAGCGCCTTGTTGAGGAACTCGATAGTCTTCTGATCGCCCTTCATGCCACAGCCCTTTCTGTTGAATTGCTGTTCATGGTTATGCGGCGAGCGGCGGAAGCGAACAAGTCCGCCAAGTCAGAAAAACGGCAGAAACCTGCCATTGCGAGCGATTGTCAGTAGCGTTAGCTAGCGCGTGCTGGCGGGCTCAAACGCCATTTCACGTTCTTCGAATACGATGGCATCGGCATCAACGAGACACGTACCGCAATTAGGGCGCTTACCCAGTGCAGCATAACACGCTTCCGCATCGCCCGAGACGCGGCGTGCGACATTGCGCAGGTCACTCTCACGGATGGCATTGCAGATGCAGGTATACACGGATCGCGGCTCCTTGCGATTGATTCGCAAGAGCAGGTGTATTGCGAATTAGTCTCAATAGCAAGAGCTCAACGGTGCAAGGCGAATAGCTTGCCATACGTTAGGCAGCGCCACAGCCATTCGAGCGGCCCATACCGGAACCGCTCGAGCCACGGTTTCGACCAGAGAAGCATCAGTCCCCATGCAGCGACCACCACCAGGTACAGCTGGGCGCGGCCGAATACGCCGAACAGATCGAGCCCCCAATTGCCGAACACGAACAGCATCACGATCGATGTGCCGAGATAATTGGTAAAGGCGGCCCTGCCCGCTGCCGAAATCCGGTCAGCCAGCCAGCCCCCGGCCTTGGGAGCATGGACTGCCAGCAGGATCACGAGGCCTAGCGTCATGAACAGCCGCGGGACATGCGACCATCCGACGAAGGCGGCGAGAGCACCGTAATAAGTGATGCCGCCCTTTATCGTGGCCATTGCAATCCACACGTGCAGGGCCCCGCCAAGCGCCAACCCTGCCCAGCCCCACAGCCGCAGCTTGCGGCTATCCCAGCGGCCATCGAACAGTCCTTTGCGATAAAGAACGATGCCGAACAGCATGAGCGGCAATGTTTCGAACGCGAAGAAGAACAGCGCAAAGGCAGGATCGCCTCCATGCTCCTCGAGGTTATGCGTGACATAACCGCCGTAACTGCCGTCTTGCCGTATCCGAGTTTCGAGCTCCCCATCGGCGATATCATTCGCCTCCTCGGACTTCAGTTCTTCCTGCATCTGGATAGCGACGGGGTTATCACCCGGTTGGCTGTCGGCAGCCACCTGCATGAAGATCGTCATCGCGCCGTACAGGATCGCGCCGACGATATAGGCGAGGATGCCGATAACGAGCTGTTTGCGCACGCTCATGCCGATGAACATCAGGACCGTGAGCAAGCCGCAGACAGCGTAGAGAAACAGGATGTCGCCGCGCCAGATAAAGTAGAAATGGATGAGGCCGAACAGTCCCAGCCACAGCAGGCGCTTGACCTGCAGCCAGACCGTCCCGCCCTTGGCCCAGGTTTTTTCCATGAACAGGTAGAGGCCAGCGCCGAACAGCAGGCTGAAAAGGCCGCGCATCTTGCCGTCGATCAGAACGAACTGCGCCGTCCACATCCAGTCCTCGCAACCAGACGGAGGAACCGTGAAGGCATCTGGGAACATATAGGCCGGGAACGGCTGACCCATCGCAAAGATGTTTGCCGCAAGGATGCCCATCACCGCCAGCCCACGGATAAAGTCGAGGCTCGCGATACGCTGGCCGGTTTCGGCAACGGGTTGCGGCCTGTCCGGCGTCGTTACGGTGCTATCCATGCCTCATACCTCCAATGGATGGGGGCATAGCCGACTTGTTGGAGCGCGGCACCCAAGACCAGCCCGAAAACACACAGTTATCTGGAAAACGCGTCCTATTTCGTGACGAGGCAATCCTGCCCGTTACGCTTCAGAGCGGAACAAGCGGCGGCGGCTTCGGCCCTGCTCGCGTAGCCTCCCGCCAGCAGAATGGTGAGCGCCCCGGCTTTCTTTTCGACTTTGTCGCGGCCAGCAATCTCTGGCCGCCCGGAAAGCTTGTTCCATAATCTGGCGGCATTTCCTGGAACGCCGAATGCACCTAATTGCACTTTCCAGGGTCCACCGGTCACCGGGCGCACGGGGGCTGGTTGCGGCGGGGGTGCCGGAGCCACCCGAACTTGAACGGGAGCGGGGTCCGGAGCCGGAGCCGGAGCCGGAGCCGGCGAGGCTTCAGCGAAATCTGCGCCGATCAACGCAGGAGTTTCAGCAGCTGTGCCAACCGTCGCAAGATCGACCGCAGCCAGTTCCCTCGCTCGATTGGCTTCGCTTTCTTGCTTGATCGAAGCGGCGAGCGCCTGTGCTTCTTCGCGCTCCTCAAGGGGAATGTATTCATCCATTTGGGTGAGCGCGCCTCTTGCCTGCGGAAGTCCTGCAGCATTCGCGAGCGTTAATAGTGCATAGGCACGCGGCCAGTCCTTGGCTGCAAGATCGCCGTTGAAGTGTGCAATCCCGAGCAAATATTGCGATCGCGGGTCCCCGCGGCTGGCCGCTGCCTCGACATAAGGCATGGCGCGTTCCCGCTCCCCCTTCTGAAACAGCATCAAGCCGTACTGATCAGCGGCGCGCACATGGCCTTGGGCCGCAGCTCTTGCATAAAGAGCTTCTGCCTGGACAAGGCTCACCTCCACCCCGCGCCCTAGCCGGTAAGCCTGGGCAAGGTTGAACTGTGCGTCCGCATCACCGGCAGCGGCAGGCTGGGTCCACTGGCGGACGGCCTCGGCATAGTTGCCTTCGCTCCAAGCATCGACACCGGCCTTCACATCGGCGAGCGCGGGCGCTGCGAAGACAAGCGCGGCCGCGCTTCCCGCAGCGAAAAAGAATCTGATGGAACTGGACCTCATGACTGCACCCCCGGATCGGTCTGACTTTGAGCCTGTATTTCACAAAACCCTATACCAGAAGCCAGCTTAATAAAGACTGCGCCGCCCTGCATCTGAGCCCTGGCAAATGAAAGTGCCGGGAAATTAACCCTAAATTAGGGGTAGTCTGCGATCTCCTTGTTTCGAGAGGGCCACAAATGCGTGGCTCAGTTAGATTGAAGCGCAACCAGGGGGACCAGCCTTGCGTGTACTGGCATTGGCATCGCAGAAGGGCGGATCGGGCAAGACCACGCTCTCCGGACATCTAGCCGTTCAGGCCCAACGAGCGGGCGCAGGCCCGGTCGTTCTGATCGACATCGACCCGCAAGGTTCGCTAGCTGATTGGTGGAACGAACGTGAAGCGGAACTTCCCGCATTCGCACAAACCACCGTCGCTCGGCTCGCAAACGACCTTGCAGTTCTACGTCAGCAGGGCTTCAAGCTCGCTGTGCTGGACACGCCCCCGGCAATTACCATGGCTATCCAGTCGGTGATTTCGGTGGCTGAACTCATTGTAGTTCCGACACGTCCCAGCCCGCACGATCTGCGCGCTGTCGGCGCAACGGTCGATCTTTGCGAACGTGCTGGCAAGCCGCTGATCTTCGTGGTCAACGCAGCTACGCCGAAAGCCAAGATCACTTCGGAAGCTGCCGTCGCGCTGTCGCAGCATGGCACGGTCGCACCGATCACCCTTCACCACCGCACCGATTTTGCCGCCTCGATGATCGATGGCCGTACGGTGATGGAAGTCGACCCCGAAAGCCGCTCGGCTGCCGAGGTTACCGCATTGTGGAAATACATTGCGGATCGGCTCGAAAAGAATTTCCGCCGCACCGTGTTCGCCGCGCCCAACGCGCAGGCTGCACAACCAGGTGCCTATCGTCCCGCCGGTGGCTTCGGCCGTCGGGTCGCCCAGTAAGAGCAATTTAGGAAAGGCGAGGCTGCCGGATGTCTGACGCCAATTTCGCATCGCTCTCTTCCACCCTGCTCGCGCGCAAGGGCGGCGCCAAGCCTGCCATGCGTCCGCAATCGACGGCTATTGGCCCGGTTGACGGTGCCGCTGCCGCGGCAAGTCTGGAAGATCTCGGCTGGAACGATATGGGCGAAGAAACGCCCGCCGCAAAAGCCGAAGCCAGCCTGCTAAAGGTGCCTGCCCAGGTCGTATCGATCGCCCCGCAGGCTGCCAATGAAGGCGGTGAACCCAATCAGGTACGCGCTTCCCTGGATCGCATCGCGATGCAGTTGGACAAGAAGCCTGAAGATAAACAGCCTCTCCAGCGCCAATCCGCGCTGAAGCAGGGCAAGCGCGCGGCTTTCACGCTGCGTCTTGATCAACATCGGCACTTGATGCTGCGCCTCGCCTGCACCGTTCGCGGGTCAAGTGCACAGCAACTCGTAACCGACGCACTCGACGGCCTGCTGGCCGAAATGCCGGAAATCGCCGCTCTTGCTGCCCAGGTGCAGCATGACGGCAAATGATGAAACCAAGGACGTGGGATCGCCTTTAGGGGGTAAGCAATGACGCAGACCAGAAACCAACTCTTCGTCCGTTTGGCGGTAACCACAGCTTTGGCGACGACCGGCCTGGCCGGTTGTACCGGTAAGGTTGCACCAACTGCATCGCACTCGGCCGCCAAGGCTGAAGTTGCCCTGCAGAAGGGCAATGGCGACAAGGCCGTAAAGCACGCCGAGGCGGCAGTCCTTGCCAGCCCGCGCGATGCAAACAGCCGCACGCTGCTTGGCAACGCCTATCTTGAAGCGGGCCGATTCCAGTCCGCAGCCCAGACATTCACCGACGCGATCGCGCTCGGTGATACCGGACCGCGCACTGTCGTGAGCCTTGCTCTGGCGCAGATCGGAGCAGGCGACCAGCTCAGCGCAATCGAAACACTCGATCGCTGGGAAACATCGCTTGATGCAGCAGACTTCGGCCTTGCAATCGCACTTGCCGGTCAGCCGCAGCGCGGCGTCCATGTCCTGAGCAACGCAATTCGCGGCGGTGAGAATACTGCCAAGACCCGCCAGAACCTTGCCTATGCCTACGCTCTTTCGGGCCAATGGCGTGCAGCGCGCCTGATGGCTGCTGAAGACGTGCCTGCCGACCAGGTCGGTGACCGCATGGCGGAATGGGGTGCGCTTGCAAATCCGCGGATGGCACGCATTCGCGTCGCCCGTCTCATGGGCGTAGAGCTTCAGGCCGATAGCGGTCAGCCAGTGATGCTGGCGCTCGGCAACAGTCCGAGTGTCGAGATGCTCGCAGCTGAAACTGTCGAGACAGAGGTCGTGGTTGAAGAACCCGCCCCGAGCTTCGCTTTCGCCAGCGAACTTCCGGCTCTCGAAGAAGAAGCACAAACACCGTTCGCTCTCGACACCGCCGATGCAGGCCTCGCCGATGCGGGCCTTTCCGTCGCCGAACCGCGCAAGAAGTTTGCTCTTCAAGAAGTGTCCCAGCCCGCTCCGGTGGCAGCAGCCCCGGCTCGGCGCACTGCCGCAGCAGCGCCTTCGCAGTCCGCTTTCGCCCCTGCCCCCAGCATTGCCCTGGCAAAGGGTGATTACAACATCCAGCTCGGCTCGTACTTCTCGATGTCCGATGCGCAGGAAGGCTGGCGCAAGTTCCAGACCATGTATCCCGAACTGGCCGATGCCGAGAAGGTCATCACCAAGGCACGCGTGAACGGCAAGATCTACTACCGTGTTGCCGCGGCAGGTTACGCAAGGAATTCGGCGCAGGGTCTGTGCTCTTCGGTCAAGGGCAAAGGTGGTGGTTGCATCGCCTACGCCTCAACCAATCCGCTGCCCGGGCACATGGGCAACGCAGCAATAATGGTCGCATCGCGCTAAGACGCGAAGGTCTAAACCAAAGACTTGAGACCCCTTCCGGAGTTGATCCGGGAGGGGTTTTTCTTGTCAGAGATCGATCGCGATTCCGCCCTTCCACAGTGCGGTGACACGCCCCTGTGTCGGTTGGCCGTCGAACGGCGTGTTGCCTGCGCTGGCTGCCATGCGGGCGCTCTGGACAATCCAGGGCCGCTCGGCATCAACCAAGGCGATGTCCGCTTCAAAGCCCGGCGCGAGTTGTCCCGCCTCGACCCCAAGCAAGCGAGCCGGATTGGCCGCAACCAGTTCGAAAGCTCGCGCCAGGTCGATCACTTCGTCGCGAACGAGCGACAGCACCATGGCGAGCAGCGTTTCCGCACCCGACATGCCCGGTTCCGCATCGGAAAAAGGCAGACGCTTGCCTTCTGGCCCCCGAGGATCATGACCGCTGGCGATAATGTCGATCGTGCCGTCGGCAATGGCTTCGCGCACGGCTCCCCTGTCCTCTTCACTGCGAAGCGGGGGTGAGAGCTTGGCGAATGTGCGGAAATCCACCGTAGCGAGGTCCGACAAGGTGAAGTGCGCAGGCGTGACCCCGGCAGTGACCTTCTGCCCATCCCGTTTAGCGCGTCGAACCAGCTCCAGCCCTGCCCGCGTTGTCACCTGCCTGAAATGGATGTGTGCACCGGCCATCTCGGCCAGTGCCAGATCGCGCGCGATTGCGATGGCTTCCGCCTCAGCAGGAGCGCTCGGCAACCCGCGGCGCGTTGCATATTCGCCGGCAGTCGCAACTGCACCCGCGACCAATGCAGCGTCTTCTGCATGGGCGACAACTGGCAAGCCGAGCATCGCTGCGTATTGGAGCATCCGCAGCATGACGCCGGAATTGGGAATCCAGCCACGCCCGGTGGCAATTCCGCGTGCGCCAGCTTCCTGCATGAGAGCGATTTCCGCGATTTCTTCGCCAGCAAGCCCGCACGTCGCCGCAGCCAGTGGATGCACCCACAGATCGGGCTTTCCGCTTTTCGCGATGTAGGACACCCTGCTTGGCAGGTCGAGCGGAGGCGATTGGTCCGGCATCAATGCTGCGCGGGTAATTCCGCCGAAATGGAACGCTGGCTTGTCGACAGAGAAGACTCCGAAGTCCACCAGACCAGGCGCGATGACCTTGCCTTTTGCATCGAGTGTTTCGTCGCCATCCTGCGGTGCAACTGTGCCGACAGCAGTGATCTTGCCGCCTTCGGCCCGCAATCCGCCGTCGGTAATGCCCTCGGGAGTGACCAGCTTGCCGCCGATGATTGTAAGTGGTCGGGACTGGATCATACGGTGTCTCCCCAGCCTTCAACTCCGCGAGCGCGGCGGGTCAGTACATCGAGGCAGGCCATGCGGATCGCAACGCCCATCTCGACCTGCTGGGTTATGATTGAACGGTCGAGAAGATCGGCCACTTCGCTATCGATTTCCACCCCGCGATTCATTGGTCCGGGGTGCATGACCAGCGCCCCTTCCTGAGCCTTTTCAAGGCGTGCGCTGGTGAGCCCGTAGAGGTAGTGATATTCGCGCGCCGATGGAATGAACTGTCCGCTCATCCGCTCGCTCTGGAGGCGCAACATCATGACCACGTCCGCCCCGTCGAGCGCGGCGTCGAAGTCGTTGAATACTTGCGCGCCCATCCCTTCGATACCCGCTGGCATCAATGCCGGCGGCGCACACAGGCGGATCGTGGCGCCCAGCGCTTGAAGACACAGCAAGTTCGAACGTGCGACGCGGCTGTGCAGGATGTCTCCGCAAATCGTGATCGTGAGGCCGGTAAAGTCGTCCCCGGCCTCGCCACGCTCACGCAAGGCGTGCCGCAGAGCCAATGCATCGAGCAGTGCCTGAGTGGGATGTTCGTGCTGGCCGTCACCTGCGTTGAGGACTGGGCAATCGACCTTGTCGGCGATCAGTCCTGTCGCCCCGCTCGACCCATGGCGGATGACAATCGCATCGGCGCGCATGGCATTGAGCGTAATCGCAGTGTCGATGAGCGTTTCGCCCTTCTTCACGCTCGACTGGGCGGCATGCATATTGACTACGTCGGCGCCCAGCCGCTTGCCCGCAATTTCGAAACTCAGCAGCGTCCGCGTCGAATTTTCGAAGAAGGCGTTGATGATCGTCAGGCCGGCCAGTTGGTCGCTATGCTTGTTGGGCTGGCGGTTCAGGGAAACCCATTGTTCCGCTTCGTCGAGCAGGAACAGGATCTCGTGGCGCTCAAGCTGGCCAATGCCAAGCAAGTCGCGATGCGGAAAGGCCTGCGCACCCGCTGGATAGCGGCTTGCGTGCGGCGTTGTTTGCGAAGATGTCATTAAAGCCACGCCCTTAGTCGAGAGCTATCCTACCCTCAAGCACATTCGGGTGGCGCACCGCCGATCCCTAGCCTAAACCACTGGAAAGTTCATATTCGAAGGCGATTTTTTCCGATGCATTTTGCGGGCAAGGTTTGGCGACTGTTGGTTGGCGTGAAGGACGGGCTCGTCCTTCTGTTCATGCTGCTGTTCTTCGGATTGCTGTTCGCGGTTCTGACCGCCCGGCCAAGCCCTGCACAAGTGCGTGAAGGAGCGCTCGTCCTCGAACTCGACGGTGTCGTTGTCGAAGAACGCTCCCGGATCGACCCACTCCAAGCCTTGCTCGCATCTCAGGCCCCGGTGGGTGAATACCAGGTCCGCGATGTCGTCCGGGCACTCGACGCTGCTGCCGGTGACGAGCGCATCGATGCGGTTGTCCTTGATCTCGAGAAATTTGTCGGTGCCGGACAAGTCCACTTGCAGGACATTGGCGAGGCGATGGACCGGGTCCGTGCAGCGGACAAGCCGGTGCTCACCTATGCCATAGCCTATGCCGACGACGGCGTGTTTCTCGCCTCCCACGCCAGCGAAGTCTGGCTGAACCCGTTGGGCGGTGCAATCGTGACCGGCCCGGGCGGAAACCGCCTGTATTACAAGGGCCTGCTGGAAAAGCTGAACGTCAACGCCCGTGTTTACAAGGTGGGCCAGTACAAGAGCGCGGTCGAACCCTATACCGAAACGGGCATGTCCGATGCCGCACGCGAAAATGCTCAGGCACTTTACGGCGCGCTCTGGGAAGAGTGGCAGGCCAACGTCAAGAAGGCACGGCCGTCCGCCGATCTCGATCTCGTCACAAAAAGCCCGGCAGCCTGGGTCGAGGCAGCGCAAGGCGACTTGTCGAAGGCCGCGCTCGATGCCGGTCTCGTCGACAAGCTGGGAACGCGTGACGAATTCAACGCGCGCCTTGTCGAACTCGTTGGGGAGGACAAGTGGAGCACCCTGCCCAATGCCTTCCCCGCAACCGATTACAACGCCTGGCTGAAAGACAATCCGGCACCTTCGGGCGGCAAGCCAATCGGCGTGGTGACCATCGCCGGCGAAATCGTCGATGGCGAAGCAGGTCCGGGCACTGCAGGCGGTGCCCGCATCGCGGGCCTGCTCGACGAAGCGCTGGAGAGTGATTTTGCCGGGTTGGTGGTTCGCGTCGATTCCCCGGGCGGATCGGTTTTGGCGAGCGAGGAAATCCGTGACGCGATCCTGCGGCACAAGGCGCGCGGCATCCCCATCGCGGTATCGATGGCCAATGTGGCCGCAAGCGGCGGCTATTGGGTTGCCACGCCGGCCGACCGCATCTTCGCAGAACCAGATACGATTACAGGTTCAATCGGCATCTTCGCTGTCCTGCCGACATTCGAAGACGCAGCCGCCGGCATCGGCGTGACCAGCGATGGAGTGCGCACCGGTCCGCTTTCCGGACAACCTGATGTGATCGGCGGCCTGACGCCCGAGGTTGACCGGATCCTGCAAGCCTCGATCGAAGATGGCTACCGGGACTTTCTTAACCGCGTTTCCAATGCCCGCAACATGACCATGGAGCAGGCCGATACCGTTGGTCAGGGCCGGGTATGGGATGGCGGCACCGCTCGCCAGCTCCAGCTGGTGGATGAGTACGGCGGGATCGAAGAGGCGCTGGCGTGGGTCGCGGCGCAGGCCGAACTTGAAAGCGGCGGCTGGCATGCCGCTTATCTGGGGTCCAAGCCCAGCACTGCCGACACCTTGCTTCGCCAGATGCTGGCCAGCGAGGAAGAGGCGCAGGGCCGTGATGTCTTCGCACTTTTCGCTCAAAATGAAGTGAATGCATTCGAGGCGGTAGCTGCAGACGCGCAGCGTCTTCTGGCGGCCAAGGGCGTTCAGGCATACTGCCTCACTTGCCCCCGTCAGGAAACTTCTTCGAAGAGTTCGCCATTGGCCGAAGGCTGGTTTGCAAGGCTACCTGCGGTGATCGCAAACTGACGCCCGGCTCGCTTGCAAACGCATGATGAGCCGCGTAGAGGCTCGCGCCTGTCCAGCATTCGGTTATCGATCGAAATCGCTCAGGACGGGCGCGTAGCTCAGTGGTAGAGCACACCCTTCACACGGGTGGGGTCGCAAGTTCAATCCTTGCCGCGCCCACCATCTTTTCCGATTTCGCTGCCTCGCCTATGCCGGCAATCTTGCTGATGCACGGTTCCGTACGCCTGTGTTCTGTGTTGAAGAGCAATGGCAGCGGCGGCAAAGGCAGTTGATGAGCGCGAAAAAAACATATGCGATTCTCGGCTGCGGGATGATGGGCCGCGAACACATGCGCAATATTGCTCTGATCGGCGGTGCCGAGCTGGTGGCGATTGCCGATCCTGACGAAGGTTCTCGGGCGGCTGCGAAAAATCTTGCGGCGGAGCTGGGCCAGAAACCTGCATTTTTTGCCGACGCCGGCAAGATGCTGGCTGAGGCCAAGCCTGATGCGGTGATCATCGCCTCCCCCAATTTCACCCATTTCGAAGTCGTGCAGCAAGTGATGGAAAGCGGCCCGGCAATTCTGCTCGAAAAGCCGATGTGCACTCAGCTTGGCGATGCCCGTGCGCTGCATGAGGCGGCGCAATCCTATGCGGCTCCGATCTGGGTCGGCCTCGAATACCGCTACATGCCTCCCGTCGCCCGCTTTATCGAGCGCGTGCATGGTGGTGAGACCGGACCGGTAAAAATGGTTGCCATCCGCGAGCACCGCTTCCCCTTTCTGGAGAAAGTCGGCGATTGGAACCGGTTCAACCGCAACAGCGGCGGAACGCTGGTCGAGAAATGCTGCCATTTCTTCGACCTGATGAGAGTGATCTTGCAGGATGAACCGGTCCGGATTTTCGCCAGCGGCGCTCAGGACGTGAATCACCTTGATGAACGCTACGATGGTCAGACCCCGGACATCCTCGACAACGCATTTGTCATTGCCGACTTCAGGGGAGGCGCACGGGCCATGCTCGACCTTTGCATGTTTGCCGAAGGGTCCCAGCAGCAGGAAGACATCTATGCGCTTGGCGCCCGGGGAAAGCTGGAGGTCGCGATTCCGAGGGCCAGCGTCATCTGGTCTCCGCGAGGCAGCAGCGCGCCTGTGGAAGAGCCAGTCGCAACTCCGCCCGCCGCACTGCAAGCGGGCGATCATTGGGGCGCGACCTATTTCCAGCTCCATGAATTTCACCGATGCCTTGTCCAGGGCACCGACCCGATTATCGGTACGCTCGACGGACTGCGATCGGTGCAGATGGGCTTGGCCGCGCAGGAAAGTATTGCTTCAGGCATGCCCGTTTCGCTCGATTTCGAGGACTATCAATGACAGTAAATGCCATTCCGCCGATCGGCTTCGGATTTTGGAAAGTCGCGCGTGAGGACGCAGCGCAGACCGCATACGAAGCGATCAAGGCCGGCTATCGCCATCTCGACTGCGCGTGCGATTACGGCAACGAGGCAGAGATCGGCCAAGGTGTTGTCCGCGCCATTGCTGATGGAATTGTCACCCGCGAAGATCTGTGGATTACGTCGAAGCTGTGGAACACCTTCCACGCTCCGCAGCATGTCGAGCTTGGGATACGCAAATCGCTGCAAGATCTGGGCCTCGACTATTTAGATCTGTATCTGATCCACTTCCCGATCGCGCTCGAATTCGTGCCGATAGAAACCCGTTATCCGCCGGAGTGGGTCCACGATCCGGCGGCAGACAATCCGCGCATGCACCGTGCCAAGGTGCCGCTTCACGAGACATGGGCCGCGATGGAAGCGCTGGCCGACAAGGGCCTCTGCCGGCACATCGGGGTGTGCAATTACAATTCCGCGCTTGTCCATGACCTGATGAGCTACGCGCGCATTGCACCGCATACGTTGCAGATCGAGGCGCATCCCTATCTGATTCAGGACAAGCTGGTCCGGCTTGCACATGATTACGCGATACACGTGACAGCGTTCTCTCCGCTGGGCGCACTATCCTATGTGGAGCTGGATATGGCTGGTTCAGGCGATAGCGTACTGACAGAAACTGTCGTCCAGACGGCGGCGCAAGCACACGGCAAATCGCCTGCCCAGGTCGTGCTCCGCTGGGGAGTCCAGCGCGGAACCTCCATCATTCCCAAAACGTCGAAGCCTGAAAGGATGCGCGAGAATCTCGACATCATGGATTTCGAGCTGACCGGCGGCGAGATGGAAGCGATCAGCGCGCTCGATGCAGGGCGACGTTTCAACGACCCAGGCGTCTTCGCACAGGCGGCCTTCAACACGTTCCACCCCATCTACGATTGAGTACCAGCGTATGAGCGACTTTCCGGCAATCATTGAAGGCGGCGGAGATCTTGCGCAATTTCTGTCCACCAACAAGTCCGCAGTCGACGCGGCTTTGGCCGACGCTGGAACACTGTTGTTTCGCGGGTTCGATGTACCTGATGCGCAGGCGTTTGACGCGGCAGTCAGGGGGTACGGCGAGCCGGGCTTCACTTACGAAGAGTCCCTCTCGAATGCGGTCCGTGTGAACGTAACCGAACGGGTTTTCACGGCCAATGAAGCGCCGCCGACTACCGAAATTCACCTCCATCACGAAATGGCGCAGACACCGCTCTACCCCTCCAAATTGTTCTTCTATTGCGAGATTGCTCCTGAGAAGGGAGGCGCAACGCCCGTGTGCCGTTCTGATTGGTTGCTGGAGAGTATGACGCGGCAGCATCCCGAAATCGTCGCGCGGTTTGCCGAGCACGGCGTACGCTACACCAATGTCATGCCGGGCAACGACGACGCTGCATCCGGTCAGGGGCGAAGCTGGCGAAGCACGCTGGGCGTGAAGGATCGCGCCGGCGCGGAAAGAAGGCTGAGTGACCTGGGGTACGAATGGGATTGGCGAGAGGACGACAGCCTTCGCGCAACGACTCCGGTTCTACCGGCGATCCGCGAGCTTCCTGACGGGCGCAAGACCTTCTTCAATCAGCTTATCGCTGCATTTCGGGGCTGGTCGGATGAGCGCAATGAAGCCGACAAGTCGGTCGTCTTCGGGGATGGCTCGCTCATAACGCAGGCTGACATGACCCCGGCCATAGCCGCAGCCGAGGAACTTACCCGCGATCTGGCCTGGCAGGCAGGCGACGTGGCTTTGGTCGACAATTACCTGGCCATGCACGGGCGCCGCCCTTTCGAAGGAAAGCGCCGCGTGCTTGCATCGCTCATCAGCTGAAGGCGCGCATCCTCACGAAGCCCCACATTGCGATGTTTGCGGCGACCAGCACCGCCAAGAGCGAATAAAATACCGCGCTGAAACCGCCGCTCGAAGCCAGCGCCAAGGGCGAAAACAAGAGGTAAAGCGCGATCACGCAGGAGAAGAGAGTGATCGCCAGCGGCTTGGCAAAGCGCCATTCCGTCAGATCCACTTCCTCGCGGGCCGTGAAAGTCCATGCCTGCTTCAGCGGCTTCCAGTATCCTACGCCGAGCATGATCGCGATCTCTGCCGCGAACAACAGCGCGTATTGATGGATGAAATGCAGTGTCACCGCATCGTCGAACACGAAGCGTAGCAAGCCGTATGTGATGACGTGGAAAAGGATTGCGATCTTCGCGCCCAAGGCAGGCACCCGCCGCGTGAAAAGGCCCACGATCACGATGGCAATCGTCGGGATGTTGTAGAAGCCCGTGAAGATACGGATCACCTGCCACAAACCGGCCTCGGCGAAATGCAACAGCGGCGCGACGGCGAAGGAGAACAGGGCGATCGCGACACTGGCAATCTTGGCAACACGGACCAGCGTCTTGTCATCGACGGGACCTTTGCGCGTCGGTGCGTAGACATCGAGCGCAAACAAGGTCGCCGCGCTGTTGAGCAGTGAATTGAACGAGCTGAATACGGCTCCCAGCAGCACTGCGAGAAAGAAGCCAGACAGGTAGACAGGTAGCAGATCGTTCACGAGCCGCGGATAGGCCTGGTCGATGGTCGCAAAGTCCGGACCGTAAAGGTGATATGCGATGACGCCCGGGATCATCATCATGAAGGGCACCATGATCTTGAAAAACCCGGACGCGAGAACGCCCTTCTGTCCTTCCGCCAAAGAACGCGCGCCCAGAGTGCGCTGGATTACATATTGGTTGGTGCACCAATAAAACAGATTGGCGAAGATCATGCCGGTGAAGAGGGTACCGAACGGCGTCGGGTCCGTGCTGGACCCGATGGCATCGAGTTTTTCCGGATGATCGCTGGTGAGCCGCCCGAGACCTTCGGCAAAGTCACCGCCGCCAAGCGCGATCAGGCCAAGTACCGGGATAAGAATCCCGATGATCAACAGGCCAATCCCGTTGATCGTGTCCGAAATCGCAACCGCTCTCAGACCGCCAAGAACTGCATAGATCGCACCCGTCACGCCGATGATGACAACGGTCGCAATCAGGGCGGGCACATAATCGAGCCCGGTCAGTGCCGGCACGTCGAACAGCTGCATCACGGCTATTGAGCCGGAATAAAGGACAGACGGGATCGTCACGAGGCCATAGCCGAGCATGAACAGGATCACCGATAATCGCCTGACCCCTTCATCGAACCTGTCGGCAAGGAATTGCGGCAGCGTGGTAAATGCCCCTGCCAGGTATTTAGGAAGGAAAATCAGTGCCATGGCGATGGTCGCCACTGCAGCGGTAACCTCCCAGGCCATGCTGGACATATTGTGTCCATAAGCAGACCCGTTCAGGCCGATCAGCTGTTCGGCCGACAGGTTGGTCAGCAGCAGCGACCCTGCAATAAACGTCGCCCCTAACCCCCGCCCGGCGAGGAAATAGCCGTCCTTGTCGTCCACGGTCCCGCGGGTCTTGAACCAGCTGATCCAGCCCACCAGTCCCATGAAAAACACGCAGGATGCGAGCGTGAATAGAATGCTGCTTGGCGGCATTTGCCCTCCGACCCAAATGCGAGGGCGCAAGGGGTGCCGCCTAACCCCGAGGTTGGCAAGTCATGTTACTCAATAACCCCAGCCGGGCTCTTCAGACCCAAATGTAAATTCATCCATTTCACCTATTTAGGCAGCGCCGGGGATTGTGAACGGACCGAGTAACGTTAAAAGAGCCATGGAAATAGGATCAGGGGGTCTAGCTATTTCGACTGAGCGGTTCCGAATGAATGGCCGTGCGGTGCTTGGCGCCGGCGCGGTTTTGATGTTGGCTGGGTGCGCATTGAACGGCGTGGAACCGCCCGCTTCACAGATACCTGTGCCTGCGGACTGGGCGCAGAGCGAGGTGGCTCCGCTCTCCACTGACCTGACGCAATACTGGACTCTGCTCGGCGACCCGGTGCTCAGCAGTTTTGTCGAACAGGCTATCGTCGAAAATCGCGATCTCGCAATTGGCATCGCCCGCCTCGACCGCGCGCGCGCCGGATTGCGCATCGCCCGGGCCAGCTATCTGCCAAGCGCCGGGCTGAGCGCAGGCGCTAGCCGTGATGTCGGCGACTTTGCCGATGACGAAATAGGCTTCACGGTGGGCGCCGATGCGTCCTGGGAAATTGACCTGTTCGGACAGATTTCGAACAATGTCGCCGCGAGCCGTGCAGACCTTGCCTCTGCAGGATATTCGCTTGCCGATTTGCAGCGCCTCATCGTCGGCCAGGTTGCCGTTCAGACCATCACGGCCCGGGCCATCGCAGAGCAGCTGGCCATCGCGCGCTCAACGCTCGCATTCCAGGAGGACAATCTCCAGCTTGCACGCTGGCGCAATCAGGCCGGCCTGGTGTCCAGTCTTGATGTCGAACAGGCTCGGACACAGCGAGCGCAGACCGCCGCGTCGATCCCATTGCTGGAAAGCAATCTGGCGGCCACTGCCAATGCTATTTCCGTCCTGATCGGGGAGCCTCCGGGCCGCGTGCTCGATACAATTCAGGCTACAGAGCCTGAGCCTGTCCCCAGCCCGCCGCTGCTGACCCGATACGAGGCCCCTGCCCAGGTGTTGCAGCGCCGCCCCGATGTACGCGCGGCCGAAGCCGACCTCTTCGCCAGCGCCGCGCGCATTGGCGTCGCGCGCGCGGACCTGCTCCCAGCAGCTCGTATTACCGGTTCAATCGGAACCGCGGGCACTGCCGGCACACTGTTCGATATTCTCACGGGCAATCTGTTTGCCGGCCTTACCCAGTTAATCTTCGACGGCGGACGCACTGCATCGCGGGTCGATGGTGCAGAAGCCGATGCCCGCGCCTCGCTTGCCGCATATGAGCAAGCAATCCTCGGGGCTCTCCAGGATGTCGAAAGCGCGGCGGTCGATCAACGCGCTGCTGCGGACCGCGCGACAATCAACGAAGAGGCGCTCGACGCGGCGCAAAATTCAGCGTTCCTCGCGCGCACCCAGTATGAAGCCGGACTGATCGATTTCCAGACGCTGCTGCTCGTCGAGAACCAGCTGCTGTCGGCCCGCAACCAGCTTGTCGGCGCACAGTCCGATCGGGCCACGGCATTCGTCCGGCTGACGCAGGCGCTGGGCGGAGGCTGGAGCGCTGCCGATTACGATTACCCTCTGCCCGGAACCGATGTCCGGCAAGATGACAGGATAGCCGAATGACCGACGCCGAAGCTGCTAGCGAACAGGATATCGAGAGCTATCTCGACCTTGGCAAGCCGAAGAAATGGTACAAGCGCAAGCGTGTCTGGGTCGCGGTACTCCTGGTGCTTCTGTTGGTTTTCGCGATTTCGCGGTGCACGGGCGAAGAGCCCAAGCAAAACTATATCGACGCTGAAGTGCAGACCCGCTCGCTTGATTTGTCGGTGACGGCCACGGGCAATCTTCGGCCCACCAATCAAGTGGAAGTCGGCTCGGAAGTTTCCGGCCGTATCGACCGCGTGTTGGTCGATGTGAACGATTCCGTCAGCCGCGGTCAGGTGCTTGCCGTGATCAATACAGATGTGATCGAAGACCAGATCAACCAGAGCCGCGCCAACCTCAATGCCGCCACGGCGCAGGTCGCCCAGGCACAGGCAACGCTGGATGCGGATCAGGCCCAGCTCAAGCGGCTTCGCGAGGTAGAGCGCCTTTCGGGAGGCAGGGTGCCGTCCGATGCGGAGATGGAACTGGCAGTTGCGGCTGTCCGCCGCGGACAGGCCGCCGTAGCCTCTGCGCGTGCCAATGTTACTGCAGTCCAGGCCCAGCTTTCGACCGCCCGGACCCAGTCGCAGCGCGCGGTTATCCGCGCGCCCGTTTCGGGCGTGGTGCTGGCCCGTCAGGTTGAACCCGGCCAGACAGTGGCCGCCAGCTTCAACACTCCGACCCTGTTCGTGCTCGCCGAAAACCTCGCAACGATGCAATTGCGCGTCGATCTCGACGAGGCCGATGTGGGACAGGTCAAAGTCGGTCAGACAGCCAGCTTCACCGTCGATGCCTATCCCGGCCGCCGCTTCCCCGCCCGGGTGGAACGGGTCGATCTGGCATCGAACAACATCGCGCAGTCCCAGCAGCAACCGCAGCAGGGGCAGCAAGTGGTCAGCTATGAAGCGCGGCTGATCGTCGACAATCCGAGGGGACTCCTGCGGCCCGGGATGACCGCCACTGCAACTATTGCGACCCAAAGCACAGGCGAGAAGATGCTGGTGCCCAACGCGGCGCTGCGTTTCGATCCGGAAGAGAAGGACGACAAGGGCGGACTGTTCGGCGAACCCGATATCGGCCTAAATCAGGAAGAGACATCCACAATCGGCGTCGGCAGCCGCCAGACGGTTTATGTCGTCGAGGAAGATGGCGATCTTCGTGCGATCGAAGTGACCACGGGCCAGAGCGACGGCCGCTTTACTGTCGTGACATCGGACGAACTTGAGAACGGTATGAAGGTCGTCACAGGTATCGGCGCGGATCGGCAGTGAAAAGCACGTGAGCAATGAAATCCTGATCGAACTTGAAGGGATCACCAAGACCTTCGGCACTGGACCCGCTGCGTTCCAGGCCCTCAAAGGTGTCGATCTTTCCATTGAGCGCAGCGATTTCGTTGCCATCATGGGCCCATCAGGTTCGGGCAAGTCGACGACCATGAATATCCTAGGCTGCCTCGACACGCCGACCAGCGGCACGTTCAAATTTCGCGGCGTGGAAGTGCAGTCGCTTACGCGCGACCAGCGAAGCTTGCTGCGCCGCCGCTATCTCGGCTTCGTGTTCCAAGGCTTCAACCTGCTTTCCCGCACAACCGCGCTGGAAAATGTCGAATTGCCATTGCTCTACCGCGGTGAAACCAAGAAGGCGCGCCGCGAGGCGGCAGAACGCTCGCTCGACAAGGTCGGTTTGCTGCCCTGGGCGTCGCACACTCCGGCAGAACTGTCGGGCGGCCAGCAGCAGCGCGTTGCCATCGCCCGCGCGCTTGTTTCGGACCCGGATGTCCTGCTTGCAGATGAACCGACCGGAAATCTCGACACCGAACGCTCAATCGAGATCATGGAACTGCTCAGCAATTTGAGCGAAACCGGCATTACCGTTCTGATGGTAACCCACGAACAGGAGATGGCCGAGTTTGCGCGGACGATCGTGCAATTCCGCGATGGTCTGGTTGAGCATGTCACTCAGGGCACTCGAAAGGGAGCAAGCGCATGAAGCTGCGGATGCTGGGCGCCACGTTCCTGCTCGCGCTGCGCGAGATCAGGCGCCACCTGCTGCGCAGCTTCCTGACAACGCTGGGCATCATTATCGGGGTGGCTGCCGTCATCACGATGGTAACGCTGGGCAGAGGTTTGACTGCCAATGTTCAGGAAGACATTGCCGGGCTTGGCTCCAATGTCTTCATCGTCTTCCCCAGCCGGGTCGGTGATCGCCAACCGGCACCATTCGACGACGCGGATATCGCCGCCGTCCAGATGCAGATACCCGGTGTCACCAATGCGGCGGGATCGGCCCAGATCAGCACCACAGCGTTTCACAATGGTCAGGATTGGTCGACCAGCGTCCAAGGCGGCGATACCGATTTCTTCACTGCCCAGTCGATTGATGTCGTCGACGGGCGCGGCTTCACCGCAGAAGAAAGCGCCCGCGGCGAGGCCGTGTGCATCCTTGGTCCCAAGGTGGTGGAGGAAATCTTCGTCGAAGGCGAAGTGCTTGGCGAACAGATGCGCGTGGGCAATGTTAGCTGCCAGGTAGTCGGTGTGATCGATGAACGATCAAGCGCCGTGGGCGGCGGCCAGGATGCCAACGATGTCGTGTTCATGCCGCTCAAGACCGTGCAGCGGCGCTTCACCGGCAGCACGAATGTCCAGTTCTTCGTGGTCAAGTATGACGATGCCTACACCAGCGCTTCGATCCAGCAGCAACTGATCGACCTGCTGCGCGAACGCCGCGTTATCCAGAAAGGCGAAGCGAATGATTTCAACATCATCGACACCGCCGACATTAATGAAACGGTCAATACCGTAACCGGCACAATGACCGCAGTGGTCACCGTGATCGCCGGTATCAGTCTCCTTGTCGGCGGCATCGGCATCATGAACATCATGCTGGTCAGCGTGACAGAGCGAACCCGCGAAATTGGCATCCGCCTGGCGATCGGCGCGCTGGCGAAGGAAGTGCGGATGCAATTCCTGACAGAGGCGGTCGTGCTGTGTTGTTTCGGCGGCCTGATCGGCATTCTACTGGCCTTCGGATTGTCCGTAGCGCTCGCCAGTGCGATCGACTTGCCGTTCATTTTCGATCCGGTGGTGAATATCTTCAGCTTCCTGTTCAGCGCCGTGATGGGAATTATCTTCGGCTATTACCCCGCACACCGCGCAAGCAAGCTGGACCCGATCGATGCGCTGAGACACGAATAACCGGCTCAAGCGCGAAACGGGTGCAATTGCTTGCTGGGATATTGCTTATCGGCTAACATCATTTCGGTGGAGGCAGAAATAATGACAGATAAGAAGCCTGTTGGCGGAGATGGCGCCAAGGATAATTCCGACAAACCCGCTGATGATCGTGCAAAGCGCGGAAACGACGGCGACCGCCAGTTTCGCGGCAATGACGGCGATCGTAACTTTCGCGGAAATGACGGCGACAGGAATTTCAGAGGTAACGACGGCGACAGGAACTTCCGCGGCAACGATTCCGACAGGTAGCGTTGCCATGCGCAGCAGAGCTTCTCTTCTGCCACTTGGAAATCTGCCGTGAGCAAGAAGCGTTGGAACATCGCATTCGTGCCCTTTGGTGATGGTGAGTATGATGTCACCGTCAGGCGTTCTGGTGCAGTGCACCGGTTCCGCACGAGATTGCCGCCTGATATTTCCGATTTGTGGGAAGCCAGCGATCAAACCGCCGGCACGACGCGCAGTTTCCGCAGCAATGCCGCCGAACTGACGCCCGAGGCCCGGTTTTTCCAGGCTGGCAATCTGCCGACCCTAAAAGACATCGGCGAACGCGTTCTGGAAAGCGTGTTCGACTTGAACAATTCCGCCGAGGGCCCAAAAATCCTTGGCGCGCTTGAAGACCGGATTGCGGACAATGACGGTGTCGAGATCGAGATTGATCTCTCCCAAGCGTCCGAACTTTCAGGCGTCCCGTGGGAAGCACTGTATCTGAAATCGCACGACCGTTTTCTGGCGATCGGCACCACGTCGAATATTGTCAGGAAACTCGACGCGCAAAGCGAGCTGCCACCGCCCGCCAGCAAGCCGATCAGGATTCTCGTGGCCGCTGCGAACCCGTGGCGTGATCTCGAAACCGATGTCGAGCTTGGCAACATCAGCAAGCGCATCGACAATCTCGTCGCGGCCAAGGACGGCGAATTCGAAATCCGGTCGTTGCCCGCGGTCAACCGAGAGGACTTCCGCCAGACGTTGAGCGAATGGCAGCCCCATGTCATCCATTACATCGGTCATAGCGGGTTCAAGGATGGCGCCGGCTATCTCGCTTTCGAAACCGGCGAAGAAGGCGTCGGCGACAAGCTCAGTGCGGAAACGCTGCGCAATATGCTGCTCAATTACCGGCCGTGGCTGGTGGTGCTCAATTCCTGCCAGAGTGGGCAGACTTCAGCCGATGAACCGATGGCCGGTGTGGCGCAGAACCTGCTCCAGCGCCTGAATGTCCCGTTCGTTGTCGGAATGCAGCAGCCGGTTTCCGACGATGCGGCCATCAATTTCAGCCAGGAATTCTACACCGCTCTCATACGCGGTGAGACTATCGCCAGCGCTGTGACCTTGGGCCGCTGCGCAATTGCCAGCGATGACGACGAACGCACGCAGGTCGAGCTGATCACCCCCGCGCTCTACACCTCTGGCGAGACCGATCGCATCGCCTTTGTGGAAAGCCAAGCCGCCCCGGCAGTGGCCGGAGCCGGTGAAGCCGAGGCGCAAGAAGGCGGCCTGCTCAAGCGAAAAGGCATACAACGCGGATTGATCGGCGCATCGATCGTCGGGATTATCGGCACAGTGTCTGCGACCTCCGACGATTTGCTGAACATTTTCCGCAATTTCAACGAAGCCAGAGAAATCGCTAGCGGCGCTAGTAATGGGTCCGAGCCAACTGCTAACGGCGCCAACAATCCAGTCGCGCAAGCTGCCGAACCGGTAGACGAGGCAGCAGATTCCCTCGCTGAAGAAACCCCGCAGGTCACTACACCGGTCAACCAGTCTCCTCGCGAAGTGCTGGCAAATGTCGCGCCGCGTAATCGTGATGTGCCGCCCGAAATACAGAGACCCGTTTCTGCCTCACCGCCACCTGCACCTCCGCCGCCTCGGACGGCAGGAACCCTGATCGGCGAAGGTGTGATTGGTGGCGGCATTCTTGCAGGCCCCAGGATCGTCAGTCAGGAACCAGCGACGCGAGATGGTGTCAACGGCTTCATACTCACCTACGAAGATGGCACGAGCAGGTTTTTCTCCGATCAGGGTGCTGTCGTTATCGGCGGCGATAATGACGCGCCCACTCGTGTCGCAAGCCGATCATACACGTACTCTGCAGGCGATCCGAGCCAGGCATATCCGGCCGGAGGTGGCGGAGGCTATGCAGGTCAGCCGCAAATCATTGGCGGTGGCGGCGGTTTTGCCAGCCAGCCATACACCGTTGGCGGAGTGACCACGACCAATACGAAATATTATGTGAGCGATGCCGCGCGGGAAGCCGACACGGCCGTACCGGAGCCAGCCTATACCCCGGTCACCGATGAGTTACCCGCTCCCGTCCCCTGCGCAAAAGTGCTGTTTGAAACCAACTTTGGCTTTGACGAAACCGCTGTTCCGGATGCCGCGCGATCGGCTTACACCGAGGCCAGGCAGCTTTCCGATGACTGTGCAGGCATTAGCGCAGTGACCTTTGTCGGCTACACCGACACTGCGGGAGCAAGCGACTACAACGAACGACTCTCGCTCGAACGGGCACGAAGTGTTGCCGATGATTTCCAGGTGCATTCGGGAGGTTATCTTGGCCCCGTCCAGCTTGTCGGCATGGGCGAAAGCGCGCCCTTGATCCCCACTGCTGACGGCATGGTCGAAGAGGCGAACAGGCGCGTTGAGGTGATCCTCGAACCGTACTGTTACGATTACCCCGCCGACCTTTCAATCACGGACGCCAGCGCAGTTGGGGCGCTCGAAGGGTATGAATACCAAGGTCAGGGCCCTGTCACAATTTCGCACTCCGTCTCGCAAGAAGGGTCGACGCTGGACCTTCAAGAATTCTCGCGAGATTTGGCAGATAATCTGGGAATCCCGTACGGATCGATCGCAACATATGATCTCGGTGACAAATGCCTCGCCCCCGGTGAGACCAGCCGCATCGATATTGACGGGATTATTCCGAAGGCGGAGCGGTAAAGCCCATTCTCTTCAACAGGGCTTTGAACCGTGCATCGCCGCGCAGCGGTTTCAGCATCGGATCGCCGCGCGCCAGGACCAGTCCGGAATCTCCGACAGCAAATGCTCGCTCCAGCATATCCAGGGCACGCTGCGTTTCGCCGGTCTGTGCCAGAACCTGGGCCTGCTGGTAGAGGCCATTGTCGCCGTACTCGGCCTGCAGCTCTGCCATGGCGGCAGCAGCCTCAACGTCATTGCCCAGCTTCGCATGACTTACCGCCAGTCCGGGTAGCCTGCTGAGCGCGCTGCCCTCCTTCTGAAAAGCAGCAAGCGCCTTTCGGTAGTCACCTTCCAGATAGGCGATATTGCCCAGAACGCGGTACGCTACGCTGATGTCCGGATTCAGCTCGAACGTTTTCCTGATCGCTTTCCGCGCTCCATCGAAATCGCCGCGGATCACCAAGATCTGCGCCTTGATTCGGAAAAGGATCGCGCTGAGCGGATCAAGGGCAATCGCCCGATCTATCGCCTGAAGAGCCTGCTCGGTATCGCCGGTGCGCAATGTGTAGGATGCATATGATTGCAGGACACCGCTGTCATTCTGCCCAAGTGCGTAAGCTTGACGGTATGGTCCGCTGGCAGCTTTTGCATCGAGGCTTCCGTTGAGCAGGACATAGCCGAGCGCAGCGTGCCCTTCCGCCAGTTGCGGTGCAACTTCGATGGCCTTGCGGGCTGATGCGATGGCCTCGCCATAAAGTTCTGAACGCGGCCGATCGCTGGTATAGATGTTGGCCAGCGTGGTCTGGACAGTCGACAAGGCGGCCCAGGCAGCACCATATTCCGGGTCGGCAGCCACAGCCGATTTCAATTGCGAAGCCGCATTGCGATCGGTTTCCTCATTGAGCGCAAGTTCGTAGAGCGACTTGCCGCGAAGATAGGCGTCGAAAGCAACTGTGTTTGTGGTACCGCCAATACGCGATGCAGTGCCGTCGCCATCTGCAACGATCTGCACCTTGAGGGCCTGCGCAACCTGCTCTGCGATTTCCAACTGCACCGCAAAGATGTCGTCGAGGTCACGGTCGTATGATTGCGACCAGATATCGAATCCATCGGCGCCATTTATCAGACTGACCGACACGCGGACCATGTTGCCATCGCGGCGCACGCTGCCGTCCAGCAAATACCTGACCCCTAGGTGATCAGCAATTTCCGAGGGTGACTTGTCTTCATCTGCTGCAGTCTGGGTCGATGATTGCGCCGCGATGCGCATCTCGGCGCTCTGGCTCAGGACCTGGCGGACTTCTTCGCCAAGTCCGGTCGAAAAATAGTCCTGATTTTCATCACCGCTGAGGTTTTCGAAGGGCAGGATTGCAAGGCTGTTTGCTTCCGCATCATCGTCGGCGCCCAGCCATGCCCAGGCCCCCGCCGAAACCAGCGTTGCGGCAGCGATCAGGCCGAATAATCTGGCCCTGAAGCCGACCGGCGGTTGGACGTCCGACCTGGCGAGGAATGCAGGCGAAGCAGGAGCGCTTTCGGCATCGTCACGCTCGGTCAGGTGCCGAACCGCAGCAAGCACCTCCTTAACTGCGGGAGCGTTTGCCTTGCCCTTCCACTGCGACATGTCGACCGCCTGGAACTGGCGGAAACCGAGCGGCGGCAGGCAGCCATCAAGAGACACTGGCACCAATGTTGACCGGTCACGTCCAGCTTCGGCTTCGTCGCGAACCCAATTCGAAGCCAGGGACGTGTTGCTCCACAAGACCACCACAGCCTTGGCTGTTTCGAGCGCCTCTTGGATCTTGTTGGAATATTCGGCGCCGGCTTCCAGCTTCCCGTCCCACCAGACGGAAAAACCATCTTTTTCGAGGATGGCTATCAATTGGCGCGCGCGCGGCTCATCGCCTCGCGCATAGCTTACGAAAACATCCGGCCTTGGAGCAGGGCTGATATCGTCAACCATATAACGGTCTAACCAGCCTTTCCCATGATCAGCAAGCGAATGCGTCGCCTCGGTTTAACGGAGAACCGGCTGTTGCTTGCTTTTCAAATGCATGGACCTACGATGTCGCACTTGGGTCGCAAGGACATTTGGCGAAATTCGCCGGTTCATGCGGAGGGATTTTATGGGGGAAGTATCCAGTAGGGTCGGGCGAATCCCCGCCGCGGTCTGGCTTATCCTGACAATACTGACGATTGTCGTCTTTTACGTCGGCATACGTACCGGCGGCTTCAACATGCCGCTCGAACGCATCCCCTGGGATATCCTGGTCCCGAGTGCTGCCGCAGTCTGCCTGGGACATTCGATACTCCTGCTTGGCCGCAAGCGTGCGCTCACCCTGTTCGGCATGGCCGTCTTGATTTCATTTTGCTTCGAGTATGTCGGAGAAAGCACCGGCCTGATCTTCGGCGACTATTTCTACACTCACGTGCTTGGCTACAAGGCCTTCGGACGCATCCCCTATTTGATCCCGCTGGCCTGGTACATGATGTTCTACCCCAGCTACATCATCACGAACCTTATTGCCGAAGGTGGCCCCGTATCTCGCCGGACCGGCATCGTGCCAATCATCTGGCTGTCGATCCTGAGCGCTATGGTGATGACGGCCTGGGACCTGACCATGGATCCCGTGATGAGCTACCACCCCTGCCAGAACTCTGAGCTCAAGTGCCTTACGCCGCAGCTTGACCCAGGCGAAGTGGGTCATCCCGCCTGGGTGTGGACCCAGCCAGGGCCGCACTTCGGCGTACCCTTGCTCAATTTCCGCGGCTGGTTGATTGCCAGTTTCACGGTGTTTTTCGCTTACCGACTGGTCGAGCGAAAACTGCCGCTGGAGCCTGCAGCCGGCATGAATTCGCGGCTCATGATCTCGATCCCGGTTGGCATTTACGCAAGCATGGCAATCATCGACACCTGGCTCGGCTATCCGGAAATCGAGGATGTACACCTCATCTCGCCTTTCGTGATGGGCATTCCTGCATTTTTCGCAGCATTCCACCTTTTCTCGAACCGAACAGACTTGCCGCTTTGGCCTTCCAAGGGAGATGTCGAAAGCAGCGAACTGCACCTGCCCGAAGGTGAACTCGCATGACCAAAACACGCATCGCAATTCTGGGAGGCGGCCTGTCGGGCGTCGTTGCCGCCTTTTACCTGAGCGCGCCGGAGCAGCGCGGCAAATATGACATCACGATCTACCAGCTTGGGTGGCGGCTGGGCGGGAAATGCGCGACGGGCCGCAATCCTGATCATGGGGAGAGGATTCAGGAACACGGGCTGCACGTATTCATGGGCGCCTACCAGAATGCCTTCAAGATGGTTCAGGAAGCCTATGGCGAGGCCAAAAACCTGCACTTCAAGACATGGGACAAGGCCTTCACCAAGGTGGACCGGCTCACCCTGATGGACCGCGAAAAGGACTATCAGTCGCCTTGGGAGTTCTCTGTGCCCGTCATGCCCGGCACACCTGGGATCGACCAGGCGCCTGACCTTTGGGGCCGGGTCGTGCAAGTGCTCGAATGGATTGAGAGCGAGGTTCTGGGCACCCACGGCGAGACCTTCTCGAACCACCCTGACCTTTCCGGACTGTCATGGTGGCGCAGGATGCTTACCCGGCTATTGCTGGGGATCGAGCATCTCGTCGCCGAGGCGGTCACGGTTTTGGTCAAGGAGGCGCTGGAAGTGGCGCAGACCCTGATCGATGATCCGCGCAAGCACGGCGCACACCATCACAATATGCTGGCAGAAATCCTTGGTGGATTGCGAAGCTGGATCCAGCGCCGTGCGCGTCCATTGCTTGAGACCGATGACCAGCTGCGCCACTTCTGGGTCTGCGCGGACCTGGGCCTGTCCAGCTTGATAGGATCGCTGCGCGACGGGCTCTTGTTCGACCCGGAAGGAAATCTGGAACGCGTCAACCAGCTCGACTATCGCGAATGGCTGACATCTCATGGTGCAGACGAACTCACGGTCAATTCAGCGATAATCCGCAGCCTTTATGATCTGATCTTCGCTTATCCCCAGGGCGACTGGACGCGTCACGGCGAAGTTGAGGCGGGGACGATGGTCGTCTCCCTGATGAATACGGCCACCTACCAGGGTTCGATCATCTGGAAGTTCAACAGCGCCACGGGCGATGCCATCGTTCAGCCGATCTACGAAGTGCTCAAGCAGCGCGGGGTGAAAGTGGAATTCTTTCACCGCGTCGACCGCCTTGTGCCATCCGCTGACGGCGGGGAAATCGAAGCGGTCGAATTGGGCCGCCAGGTAAAGCTTACCGGCAATAGCTACAAACCCCTCAAGCAGCTTAAAAGCGGCCAATATGTCTGGCCGGATCGCCCGCTCTATAAACAAATCGAGGACGGCGCCGCGCTTGAGGCATCGGGAGCAGACCTGGAATCCCATTGGACCCAGTGGAAGGACGCCCTTCCCCCTCTCACCTTGCGCAGCGGTGACGATTACGATGCTCTCGTGCTGGCCATCCCGCCAGCTGCGCATCCGATCATCTGCCGTGACCTTATCGCCCAGAAGCCGGAGTGGCGCAGGTTCAACAACACGATCAAAAGCACGGCGACGCAAAACCTCCAGACATGGATGGACAAGAAGGAACACGGCCTTGGCTGGTGCAGACCCTCTCTCGTCGGTGCCTATGACAAGGTAAACCTCAATACGTGGTGTGATATCACCGAGGTGGTTGCCACCGAAGAATGGCCGCCCGAAGCAAAGGTCGTATCCGAACAGATCATGTGCGGTCCGCTGCCCTGCAAGGATACGCTACCGCCATCATCGGATTATGAATTTCCTGCCCGCGAACTCAAACGTGTGGAGGAAATTGCCAAGAAATTTCTTGACGATGAAGGCTCATACTTCTGGGGCAACGGCTTTGGTCCCGGCGGCCCCCATCGCGGGACACTGCGCAGTCAGTACAACCGCGCCAATATCGATCCGAGCGAACGCTACACTCTGACGGTTCGCAATTCGACCAAGCACCGGATGACGGCAAGCGGTTCGACCTATTCAAACCTCTACCTTACCGGCGACTGGATCCAGAACGGGCAAAACCTCGGCTCGTTCGAGGCAAGCACAATTTCCGGAATGCTCGCCAGCCATGCAATCTCGAAATTCCCGACCGACATTCGCGGGGTCGACGCAGAGGCGTTGACCAAGGCAGAATATCCATCCCGTTCGTCGGATGGTCCGGGCAAGTTTGTGGTGCATCCGGGCATGTCGACCTTTCCGGGGAATATTACACTCGACAATACCACCATGTGGGCATTCTTGCTGGAGGCGGATTACGCCCTGATGGAATCCTATTGCCGCCGCATGTTCGATGAACCCAGCGGGGGGCAAGTCCGCGTGCGGCCCATGTCATCCATGATGATGATGACCATCGTCGACATCCACACAGGCCGGTTTGTCGATGAACCCAAGATGGGCTGGTCGCCAGAGCGCGAATTGACCTTCTGGATCCCGGCTGTGCGTATCGAAGAGCGCGGCGGCAAGGAAGTGGCCACCCATTTCGACATGGTCATGCCCTATCTCGTGCTCGACAATCCCGTGGCCATTGCGTCGGGACGTGAGATCTTCGGTTACCAGAAGCAGAAGGGCTGGATCACCCTCCCCACTGACGAGGGCAACGCCGCTGGCACGCTTTCGGTCGATTTGTTCGCGACCAAGTCGTTCGGCGAAGATGCGCGGCAGGAACGGCACAGAATTCTCACCCTGAGCAATCCGGGCGAAAAGGACAGCAGCGTTCTCAGCAAGATCGGCGGCTTCGGTGACGCGGTGAAGGCGCTCCATCATCACATGGGAAGCCGCCATAAGGGTTGGCATGGTAGCCTTGGCCTGGATCTGGAAATCCTCGGCGACGCGTTCCACCGCAAGGTGCCGCAGCTGTTCCTGAAACAGTTCCGGGATGTCCATGACGGCAATCTTGCCTGTTATCAGGCCATCACGGAGGCGGTTGGCGAAGTCACCAAGTTCGACGCTTTCCCGAAACTGGTCACATTCGACATGGTGCTGGATCACCTCGACAGTTCTCCGGTCGCCGCAGATTTCGGGATTGCTCCGGAGCAAAAGGTGCACGGCGTCAAACTGGCTTACGATATGACGATCTACCCCGGGAAGGTCCTCTGGCAGGCGTAGGCGGCGCATATGATGGTAAACAGCGCACTTTCGCGCTATTGAGAACGTTTCCTGCCAACGGCAGGGACAGCAGTGGATCGGGGAAGTTTTGCACGACCTGTTCATATCCTACGGCCGAGCGGACGAAGACATTGCCCGCCATATGGCCGCCAGCCTCAAGAGCGAAGGCTTTGAGGTTTGGTGGGATGAAACGCTGCGTTCCGGCGACACCTACGACGAGGTTATCGAAAAGGCGCTGAGGCAAGCTCCTGCTGTCGTGGTGTTATGGTCGGCGACATCGGTCCAGTCACGCTGGGTAAGGTCCGAGGCCACGATCGGTGACCGGCACGGAGCGCTGGTCCCGGCGATGATATCGCAGTGCGAACGCCCGATCATGTTCGAGCTGACGCAAACAGCCGACCTGACCAATTGGGACGGCGACACGGCAAACACGCGTTGGCGCGGCTTCGTTGCGGACATTCGTCAGGTTGTCGAACGCCGCAAGAACCAGGCTTCACCGGAACCCGAGCAAGCTTCGCCCCCTCCGCCGTCGCCAGCCATGGCTGCGCCGACACCACCGGCCGAACGGGAAGGCGAATTGCCATCGCTGGCAGTTCTGCCATTCAAGAACAGGTCCGGCATCGAAGACGACGAAGTCTTCGCCATTGGACTTGTCGAAGACGTTATCGACGCATTGTCGCAGGCCGCGGAATTGCGGGTCATTTCAAGCAGTGCCATCGCTCGCTTCCGCGATGGCGAAATCGCCGACATCGAATCAATGGCCCGCAGCCTGGGCGTGCGATACATTCTCGAAGGCAACGTCCGGCGACGTATGAAAACGCTCCGCGTGACCGCACAATTGCTGGATGCCGGCACCGGCACGATCCTCTGGACACAGAAGTTCGAACGACCGCTCGAAGAACTGGCCGAGCTGGAAGAAGACCTGGTCATCGAAGTGGCCGCGCATCTCAATTCCCAGGTCAATCGTCTGGAAATGGAACACGCGCTCAAGAAGCCGGACAATCTTACGGCCTGGGAAATGGTGACCCGGGCAGTCGCCAATTACCGCCAGATTACTGGTGAAACGCTGATGCTGGCCTTGCAGGACGCACAGCAAGCGGTCGAAATCGCGCCTTCCTACGGGCTCGCCCATGCGATGCTGGCCGACGCTAACGCGACGATTTACATGCATGTCATGCCCGACGATCCGGAAACCGTGGCAAAGATAAACGGCGAGATCGGACGCGCACTTGCCTTGGACCCGGATAACCCCATGGTTCTGGCGCACGTTGCCGAAGCCTATAATTACATTGGCCAGCCCAAAGACGCGCTGATTTACGCAGAACGCGCACTCCAGCGAAGCCCGAATTTCGGCCTGGCTCATTACAATGCAGGCATCGCCTATGCCTTGCTCGGCAATCACGATGAAGCTCTCGAACAGTTCGAGCTGGAGATGATCGGCGCACCCGGAGCGCACACGCAATTCGCCACCCGTACCTGGCGCGGCAGCGTACATCTGCGCCGGGGCGATTATGACAAGGCGCGCGAAGAGTACGAATATTCAATCGGCCTCAATCACATCAACGGGGCAGCCTATTTGGGATTGTTCCTTGTGGATATGCTGCAAGGTGATCCGCACGCGGCGCGGCAGAACCTGCAAAGAATGCGCGAACATGACACCCAGGCGACCCAGGAAACATTGAAGTTTCGCCTCAGGCGCTGGTTCGGACAACTGGATCAATGCGATGAATTCTGCGAGTGGTCAGATCAGCATTGGGTAACTGAGAGCGTGACCAGCTAGATGCGCGAAATACTCGATTTGAAACCGCGCCTCACACTGCGCTTCGGTGTGACAGGGCATCGCCCTCCCCGACTCCCCAGGGATCGATATGACGCGGTTCGCCACGGCTGCGCCAACATCTTTGCTCAGAGCAAGGGAGCGTTGGACGAGTTGTTCGCACGGCATCACGAAGTCTTCTCCGACGAGGAACCCCTTATCCGGTTGGTCTCGGCGATGGCGACTGGTGCGGACACAGTGGCGGCAGAAGCCGCGATCGAACAAGGCTTGGCACTGTCAGCTTGCTTGCCATTCTCACCGGAAAACTACGCACTCGATTTCGATGAAGCAGAATGGGCACGCGCCAGCGCACTGATCGAAGCCGCCGACAGTACCGTCGCCCTGGTCGATCACCCTCCCAGCGATACTGCCGCTTATGAGGCGATCGGCCGACTTGTTCTGGCGCAGTCGGATATCCTGATCGCGGTGTGGGACGGAGATGCATCGCGCGGGCGCGGCGGCACGACGGAAGTTGTCGCGCAGGCTGTCGCCAGTCATGTGCCGGTGCTTCATGTCTGGCCAGACGAGATCCACCCGCCGCAGTTGCTGTGGAGCGGTCTGCACACGGACATCCCCGACCGGCCATCCATCGACGGTGTGGAACGCGTAGAATTCAGCAAGGCACTGCCGCAGCTGCTCGAAGCGCTCTGTGCACCCCCGGGCGGTAACGGCGCTGAATCGCTCAAGGTATTCTACTCCCCCGCTCCAACGCGGCGCCAATACAGCATTGCGTGGCCGCTCCTCCTGCTGGCCGCCGGCACCCGCAGTCTGAAGAAAACGCGGTTCAGCATTCCTACGATTGAGGAAATGCGCGAATATTTCATGCCCATGGTGCGCCCCTTCAAAGAGCTGGGCGTATTCGGCAAACGGCTGAACGAAGAAGTCGCCGACAGGTTCGCCCGCGCGGACATGGCCGCCAGCTATTTCGCGCTGCGTTTCAGAAGCAGTTTTGTCACGAACTTCGCCTTGGCTGCTGTCGCCGTCTTGCTCGCCCTTTCCGGACTGTTCTGGCCTGAAGGCAAGGTGGTCCTGATCGCCGCAGAACTGCTGGTGATTTCGCTAATCATCCTCAACACCCGCAGCGCGCGCAAATCGGACTTCCACCAGATGTGGATCGACCGCAGGCACTTGGCCGAAAGATTGCGCCTGTTGGCCATGTCATCGACCCTTGGCCGCCTCGAGCTGCGCGATGTGGAAGACGGCACGACACATCCCGGGTGGGTCACGTGGTATGCCCGTGCCACTGCAAGAGAACTTGAACTGCCACCGGGACAGCTCGATCGGGATTACCTGAGCCGTGTTCGTGATACAGCGCTCCATCTGATCGACGACCAGATCGGCTATCACGAAAACAACGCCAAGATGATGGAGCATACCAATCACCGGTTGCACAAGCTTGGCGATGGACTGTTCGTCGGCACGATCCTGTTCTGCCTGGTGTTCCTCTCGACTGTCGTTCTGCCCGGCAAGACAGGGTATCTGTTCGGTGTCAGCCTGACAGCAGTAACGACCTTTGCGACCGCGTTCTTCCCGGTACTGGCCGCAGCTTTGTACGGCATCCGAATGCAAGGTGATTTTGCCGCCACCGCAGAACGATCGGCGGCAATTGCCAAGCGCCTTCGCAAGCTCAAATCATCCTTCGCGCGCGATGATTTGAGCTATAACCGCCTGGTCGACCGTCTGCGCCGTCTAAGCGAGATCATGCTGTCTGATGTGCACCAATGGCAGCAGCAATATGAAACGCGGCCGATTACGCTGCCCGGTTAGCGCACATGAAAAAGCCGCCCCCGTGAGGGAGCGGCTTTCGTAATTCATTCGCGTCGGTGAGAAAATCAGGCGGCCTTTGCCGACTTCTTCTGTACCGGCTTGGCATCTACGGTGGTTTCGCTTGCCGTCTTGGTGTTCTTCTCGGTCAGCTTCTTCGCAAGATAGCCACCTGCACCGATCGCCAGCATGGCCGGAAGGCTCACGCGGCGCAGCGCGGTTGCTGCGATAACGCCAAGAGCAGCGCCGCCAGCGCCGCCGATGCCAGTCGATGTCTTCTTTGCGAGACGGTCGCCCATGTAGGCGCCAATAATCTTGCCAATCATTCGTAATCTCCTTTGCATCACCAACGGACCAAGCGCCCCAGTGTTCCAAAGGATCAGGCGCGAATGCCCTTTGCAAGCAACGAGTTGGCAATCCTTGCGACCTCGTCCGCAGCGGGATCTCCTTCGCGTGACCAGATCGCATAACGAAGGCCGAGGAAAACATTCATTCCCATGAGCGCCCAAGCTTCCACCTCGCCGAGGTTAGCGCGTAATTCGCCTGCTTTCCCTCCTTCCTCGAGGCGCAAGGCAATGCGTTCGCCGATGGTTTCATAATGCGCACGGTAACTTTCGGGATCGACGAACTCCGCCTCATCGATAATTCGGTAGATCTCCTTGTGTTCGCCAGCGAAACGCAAAAAACTTTCCAGTGCGGCGCGTTCGATCGTGAGCGGTGACATGGTGTCGTCAATCGCATCGCGTGCAGCAACCTTTACCGCTTCGCTCATGTCGAGGACCAGCGCCCGGAAGATGGCATCCTTGCTGTCGAAATAGGTGTAAAACGAGCCGAGCGCCACGCCCGCACGGCGCGTGATCGAGCTGATGGATGCGTCGTGAAAGCCCCGATCACCGAACTCTATCGCTGCCGCATCGAGCAATTTGCGCTGCGTTCGGCGCCCTCGCTCCGTCCGCGGCACCTTCGATGCTTCACTCGTGTCGCTTCCCATTTCAGTCCCCTCAGGCCCAATGGCTAACCCCAACACACATAGCCGCGCAAGATTAAACTTGAAAGGTGGTTCAGTTTTCAATATCCCACCCATTGAGAGAACTTGAGGGAGGGAATTTCAATGAAAATTGGTTCAAAACGGCTGAGCGCAGCGTTTCTGGTCGGCACATCTGCGATGGCGTGGGCGCTGCCTGCGGCCGCGCAATCCAGCGATGCTCCGTCCGTTGACGAAACGCAGGCCGCCGTTGATGAGGACGAAGTCATTGTCGTGACCGCCCGGCGCCGTGTTGAACGGCTGCTCGATGTTCCTCTCGCCGTTTCGGCGTTTTCCGGCGAAGATCTCGAAGAGCGCGGCGCGCTTGATATTACAGATATCGCCGCTTCGGTTCCCAATGTGACCCTCGAAGCCAGCCGCGCAACGAACTCCACCCTGTCGGCCTTTATCCGCGGCGTTGGCCAGCAGGATCCAGTTTCGGGCTTCGAACAAGGGGTCGGCATTTATCTCGATGATGTCTACCTCAACCGCCCGCAAGCTGCCGTGCTCGATATCTACGAAGTCGAACGGATCGAAGTTTTGCGAGGCCCGCAAGGCACGCTCTATGGCCGCAACACCATTGGCGGCGCGGTCAAATACGTGACCAAGCGCCTTCCGCTCGAGCCATCGTTCAAGGCGCGGGCGACATACGGAACATATAACCAGGCCGAAGGGGTGGTATCGGCTTCACTTCCGGTGAGCGACCTCGTCCGGATGGGTGGATCCGTGGCGCGGCTTTCGCGCGGGGGCTTCGGTGACAATCTCACGACGGGTCTGGAAAACTACAACAAGGATATCTGGGCCGGCCGTCTGAGCCTGGAGGTCGGCGGATATGACGAACCTGGCTTCATCAGGCTACAGGGCGATTACACCAAGGACACGTCCGATCCGCGCGGCGGCACGCGCCTGATCCCTGGCCTCTCTTCCGGTGCGCCCATCCTCGACAACGTGTTCGACACCCGCGGGGCGCTCAACGATCCAGAGCAGGAGGTCGAAAGCTACGGCGTATCGCTCCATGCAGAAATGGAGTTGTCGGATGCACTGACGGTTCGCTCGATCTCGGCATGGCGCAAGGATGACAGCTATACGCCAATCGACTTCGACGCCTTGCCAGCGGTCGATCTCGACGTGCCCGGCGCTTACCTCAACGAACAGATCAGCCAAGAATTCCAGCTGCTGTGGGACGATGGCGGCGCGCTTACCGGCCTGCTTGGCTTCTACTACCTTGATGCCAAGGCAGATACGCTGTTCGATGTCCGGATCTTCACGACTTTCCCTGGCCTTACGGCCTTCACGCGGGCAGACGTCGAAACCGAAACCTACGCCGTATTCGGCGATTTCACGTTCGACCTCAGCGAGCAGATCAGTCTTTCCGTGGGCGGCCGGTATACCTGGGACGAACGCAGCGCAGATATCCTGCGCCAGAACTACCTTGGCGGCGGCTCACCCATTTTCGGCGGTGCGGGCGTACCCTTCGGAGGTCCGTCGACCGATTTCGACGGCACCCGCGAGTTCAAGAAGTTCACGCCGCGCGCGTCGATCAGCTTCATGCCGACACCGGATCACAATCTGTACGCCAGCTATTCCAAGGGCTTCAAGGGCGGCGGCTTCGATCCGCGCGGCGTCGGCGTAAATGCTCCGGCAGCAGTGCCCGGTGCACCTACGAACGATGAAGTTGCCTCCTTCCTCAGCTTCGCGCCTGAAGAGGTGGACAGCTACGAAGTCGGCTACAAGGGAAGCCTTGGCATCCTGAACATCGCCGCCGCGGCGTTCTATGCCGACTATACCGACGTTCAGATCCCGGGCTCGGTTGCTTGCGAAGTTGGCGGGCTGCCGACCTTCTGCGGCGTCGTCTCAAATGCCGGTAAAGCGACATTCAAAGGCCTGGAGCTGGAAGCAAACGCCCGCTTCGACGGCGGTTTCGGTCTGTCAGGATCGCTCGGCTACATCGATGCGCAATACGAGGAATACATCACCAACATCGGCAACACGCCAACAGACGTGGCAGACTTTCGTGTCGTCCAGAACACGCCGGAATTCACCGGTAGCGTGACTGCGAGCTACGATGCGGATCTGGGCAACGGTGATCTCTATCTTGGAGCGACACTCTCCTATCGCAGCAAGACTGCGCAGTTCGAAATCCCGAACCCCTACATCGATCAGGACGGATACCCACTGCTCGATGCAAGCGCCAAGTGGACTGCACCTGGCGGCCGCTGGAGCTTCGGTGTTTACGGCAAGAACCTGCTGGACAAGGAATACAAGACGAGCGGCTATACCTTCATCTTGACCGACCCGGTAACCGGCGAAATCCAGAACGGCACCAATGGTTTCCCCATCCCTACCTTGGGGCCTGAAGGCACGCTCACGGCATTCTATGGCAATCCTCGCCAGGTTTTCGCGACGATTACCTTCGAATACTGAGCCAGAACATTTGCATGAGGGGCGGCGACCGTGACCACGGTTCGCCGCCTCTTCTGCGTCAGCTCAAACCGCAGCCAGGGCCGTATCGTTCGCCACCATCGCATTATCGACCGGGATATCATAGGTGCGGACATAGTCGCCGAGCCGCTCGCTCACCTCACCCTTGCTCAGACCGAACTCCGCCAGCGAGTATTGGTGCGGTGTGCGCTTCTGCGCAGCTGACCTGGCAAGGAATGCTTCCATTCCCGGCACGGCAGGCTCGATGTCGAAATCGAGGAATTCGTAGACCCGCTCCATCGTGCCGCGCCAATCGCGGTCCATCGCATCGAATTGAACGTCGATCATCCGGTCTTTCGGAATGGAATCCCGGGCCGAACGCATTCGATTGATCATCAGTTCTGTCTTGCGGAGCCATTCCCGTCCCACTGCCTGCGGCGAGACATCGTCCGAGTAGATGATCGTCTGGTTCCATGCGAGCGATGCCGCGCTGCCCACCACCGATTGCGGGTCGCGGTGCGTGAAAATCAGCCGCGCGTCAGGAAACACTTCGAGCAAGGCGGGCAGGTCCAGCATGTGCTGAGGTGTTTTCAATATCCACGGCCTGAGCGAGCTTTCCTGCTGTGACCAACCGATCAGTCGGAGGAGGTTTGCCATATGGCGATATGCCGGCACCGCGCTCTGCCCCTCGCACCAACGGGCGTAGGTCGGGACCTGCCACTGCGCTTCGAACTTCATGCCGTACATGCTGGACGCAATGAGCCCGAGCTCTTCCTCCGGTTCGAATGGACCGGTCGGATGGATCGATAGGGTGCGCGGATTGGCCAGCCGGGCGACCTTCATGATCCGCGATGCCAGCTTGGGCCTGAAATCCTCCTGCTTGCCTGCCATGACTTCTCCGAAATCGGGGCGCGGCACAGGGCTGATCGTTTCGAAGCTGCGTAGATGGGCAAAGCGCCGGTCGCTGGCGAGCAGGCGGTGCATCCGGGTAGTTCCCGAACGCATGGGCCCCACGATGATGACGGGCCGGCGGATCGGGCGGGACAGGATCTCGGGATGGCGGGCGAACCATTGCTGGGCATACAGCCTGTCGCGCAAGAGGTGATGGAACTGTTTCACAGCGGAAAAATCACCTGCCGCATTCAGCCGGGCTTCTTCCTTTACCGAGCCCAGCATGACTTCGAGCGCAGCGGCGAACCACGGGTCGCCAAAGTCATCGAGCCCATAGGTTTCGCTGACTTGTTCACGGAGAAAGTCTGCCTGCAAACATGCTGGGTCCACCAGGCCGACCTTGCGCCCAGCCCTGATCGCGGCGTCCATAAAATCGATGAAGCGGGTCCGGCGCGGCGGCGTAAGCGGGGGGCTTTGCAAGTCTAGTCGTCCTTCATCCAGCTTCGCACGGCGTCATGCCTTCTCACCGTCCACAATGACCGAGCGCGATAAGTGTTTCCCCACTGGCCAAGCGCGCGTCCAAACGGCATAGCGCGGCCATGCACGACATCGCCTATATCCGCAGCCACCCGACCGAATTCGACGCCGCCATGAAGATGCGCGGCGGCGAGGCGGTTTCCGACAGTATCATTGCTCTCGACCTGAAGCGGCGTGAAGCCACCACCAAAGTGCAGGAAGCGCAAAGTCGCCGCAACGATGCGTCGAAGGCGATCGGCCAAGCTATGGGCCAAGGCGACAAGGACAAGGCCGAAGCTCTCAAAGCGGAAGTCGCCCAGATCAAGGCAGCGATGCCCGAATGGGAAGAGGCAGAGCGCGAAGCGTCTGCCGAGTTATCCGAGCTGCTCGCCAGCCTACCGAACATTCCGGCCGCTGACGTCCCTCCGGGAAGCGACGAAAACGAGAATGTCGAAGTGTCGCAGTGGGGCGAAAAGCGCGACTTCGCTTTCGAACCGCAAGAGCATGCCGACATCGGCCCTGCCTTGGGCATGGATTTCGAAACCGGCACGCAGCTTTCCGGCGCGCGTTTTACATTCCTTCGCGGCGACATGGCACGCCTCCACCGCGCGCTCGCCCAGTTCATGTTGGACCAGCAGACGCGTGAGAACGGCTACACCGAGTGCAATCCGCCCGTACTGGTCAATGATGATGCCATGTACGGCACGGACAAGCTGCCCAAGTTCGCCGAAGACAGCTTCCGCACGACCGATGGCCGCTGGTTGATCCCCACTTCCGAAGTCAGCCTGACAGCGTCTGTCGCAGGTCATATCCTGGGCGACCTTGCCGAACCGACACGGCTCACTGCTCACACCTTGTGCTTCCGCAGCGAAGCCGGTTCAGCCGGACGCGACACGCGCGGGCTCATTCGCCAGCACCAGTTCGAAAAGGTCGAGCTGGTGAGCATATGCCGGCCCGAAGACAGCGAAGCAGAACACGAACGCATGGTCAGGTGCGCCGAGGGTATCCTCGAAGCACTAAACCTGCCGTACCGCCGCATGCTGCTGTGCGTGGGCGATATGGGCTTTGGAGCGCGCAAGACGTTTGACCTGGAAGTCTGGTTGCCCGGGCAAGATGCCTACCGCGAAATCTCTTCTTGTTCGAACACCGGGGAATTCCAGGCGCGCCGCATGAACGCACGCTACCGCCCGGAAGGCGAGAAAAAGACCCGGTTCGTTCACACGCTCAACGGTTCCGGCCTCGCCGTCGGCCGCACGCTTGTCGCGGTGATCGAGAATTACCAGAACGAGGACGGCAGCGTCAGCGTGCCGGAAGCACTGGCGCCCTACATGGGCGGCGTGACGCGGCTGGAACCTGCCGCGTGAGGATCCTGCTCACGAATGACGACGGCATCCGCGCCAAGGGCCTCGAAGTTCTCGAAGGCATAGCGAGGCAGTTTTCCGACGACATCTGGATCTGTGCGCCCGATGAAGAACAGTCCGGCATGGGCCACGCCCTGACCCTGACGCGCCCCGTAAGATTGCGCGAACATGGAAATCGGCGGTTCTCGGTGACCGGTACGCCAACCGATTCCGTCACCATGGGCCTGCGCAAAGTCATGGACGGCCCGCCCGACCTGATCCTGTCCGGCGTCAATCGCGGTGCGAACCTTGGTGACGACATAACCTATTCTGGCACAGTCTCGGCCGCCATCGAAGGCGCGCTGGCAGGCATTCGCTCGATTGCCATGAGCCAGGTCTATTCCAGCGAAACTGTCGGCGACGGCGTTCAGTTTGGGGCAGCGATCGAATGGGGCGCCAAAGTGCTCGCCCCGCTGCTCGAGACACCGCTTCCAAAGCGCACGCTGGTGAATGTGAATTTCCCACCGCGCCCGGCCAGTGAAGTCAGCGGCATCAGGGTGACGCGGCAGGGCTTTCACGACTATTCACGCGGAACCGTGGTCGAAGGACGCGATCCGCGCGGGTTCGAATATTTCTGGTTCGGTCTCGAACCGATCGAACACACGCTCGATCACGGAACCGACCTTGAAGCGATCGAAGAGGGCTTTGTCTCGGTCACCCCGCTCCACCTCGACCTCACGCATCATGCCTCGCTTGGTGCGCTGGGCCAGCGGTATGAAAGCTAAGTCCACTTGACCACTTCCCCGCCCTCGCCCACCTAAGGTATTGGATGAGCAGCCAGAAGCAGATCGACCGGCTTGTACCGGACAAACAGCCAAGGGCCTATCGCGGCCCGCGCTTCAAGCCGTTGCGGCGTGCGGTCAGAATACCGGTGTGGGGCGACCTGGGCATCCGGCTGGGCCTGGCCTTATTGCTGATCACCATTGTCGTGATGATCCACTGGTGGGACCGTGAAGGGCTGGTCGACAATCTGGATGGCGAAGTCAGCTTTCTCGACGTGATCTATTTCACGATGATTTCGATCACCACGACAGGTTTCGGGGATATCGCGCCGATTTCGGACAGGGCGCGGTTGGTGGAAGCGGTGATCGTGACCCCAATCCGATTTGCAGTGTTCTTTATCTTCGTAGGCACCGCCTACAATTTCATCATCAAGCGCAGCTGGGAGAAATGGCGCATGGCCCGCATTCAGGAGCAGCTGTCGAACCACATCGTGGTGCTCGGCTATGGTATTTCCGGCTCCGAGTCAGTCGGCGAATTGATCGATCGCGGGACCAATCCCTCATCTATCGTCGTTATCGATCCGAGCGAGGAGCGCCTTGCCGATGCCGAGGCGCTGGGTTGCAATGTCATGGCGGCAGATGCGACGCGCGACCAGACTTTGAGGGCGGTTCGTATTTCAGAAGCGCAGAACGTGCTCGTTTCCGCTGGACGTGACGACACTTCGATACTGATCGTCCTGACGGTCCGCGCAATGGCGCCCAAGGTACCAATCAGCGTGGTTGTGCGGGCCGACGACAACGAATCGCTCGCCCGGCAAGCAGGCGCCAACAATGTCATCAACCCGGTGCGCTTCACCGGCCTGCTGCTTGCAGGTTCCGCCAAAGGCGAACACATCGCGGATTATCTGGCCGATCTTGCTTCGGTATCAGGCCGCGTCCAGCTGGTGGAACGCGAGGTTACCGAAGACGAGTGCGGCTGCGCAATCGATGACCTTCGCACCGGGGGCCGCGGACTTCGCATCTACCGCAACGGGCGCGCGATCGGCTTCTGGGAAGACGAATGCCAAAACCTCCAGAAAGGCGATATCATCGTCGAAATCGTCGCTACACCCAATGGCGAAAATCACGGCGACGGCCATGTTCGGGACGACCGGAAAAAGACGGGAGCCTGATCAGCTCATCAGCGCGTGCACCAAACCCATCGCGATATAAAATAGCAGCCAGTAACCCGCATCAATCCAGAACAGCGGCTTTTTCGCGTCCTGAAACAGATAGTTGGTCCAGAGTGCAGGCACGATAAATCCGAGTGCGACGCCGAAGGCCGTCATGACCTTCACAACCGTCGACAGGTCCTTCGCATAGCTGGCGAAAGTGTGTGCCAGCGTCCAGCTTGCCAAGATGGCGAGGAGGAAGGTGAAACCGTAGAGCTTGGCCGGATTGATGTTTTTGAGATCGTCTTCGGTCTTGCCCATGGCGACCATCCAGCTCTTGCCCATCAACGGGCCGTACCAGATACCGCCCACCAAGAATCCTGCCAGCGCTGCCAGCACCACCGCCAGCCAGTTTACTGCGAAAATATCCATGGTTCCCCTCCCCGTTCGCGCGCGACCTGCGCGGATGCTAGCGTAAAGCCGTAAAGGCGTGTAGAGGCGCGCGCAATCTACGGACATTGGCATGAACACCGCAACATCATCGATCCCCGACCAGAAGAAGGTCGGCATGGTTTCTCTCGGCTGCCCCAAGGCGCTCGTCGACAGCGAACGCATCCTCACGCGCCTGCGCGCTGATGGCTATGCCATGAGCCCTGACTATGCCGGGGCTGATATCGTTCTGGTCAACACCTGCGGCTTTCTCGATTCCGCCAAGGAAGAGAGCCTTCAGGCCATCGGCGAAGCGATCCAGGAAAACGGACGCGTCATTGTTACGGGCTGCATGGGCGAAGAGGCTGACGCAATCCGCGCTGCTCACCCCAGCGTTCTCGCGGTAACCGGCGCACACCAGTACGAGCAGGTGGTCGAAGCGGTGCACACGCACGCCCCGCCGAGCCAAGGCCCCTACATCGACCTGATCCCGCAGCCGGACGTCAAGCTGACGCCGCGCCATTACAGCTATCTCAAGATTTCCGAGGGCTGCAATCACTCCTGCGCCTTCTGCATCATTCCTGACCTGCGGGGCAAACTTGCCAGCCGCCGGATCGATGCGGTGCTGCGCGAAGCCGAAAAGCTGGTCGCTGCTGGCACGAAGGAACTGCTGGTTATCAGTCAGGACACCTCGGCATACGGTGTCGATACCCGCCATGAAGAGCGGATGTGGAAAGGCAATTCCGTTCGTGCGCACATGACGGATCTTGCGCGCGAATTGGGCCAATTGGACACCGGAGGCGGCGTGCCGCCATGGGTCCGCCTGCACTATGTTTACCCCTACCCGCATGTTGACGCGGTTATCCCGCTGATGGCGGAAGGACTGCTGACGCCTTATCTCGATATCCCGTTCCAGCATGCCAGCCCCAAGGTGCTGCGCGCCATGCGGCGCCCTGCCAACGAGGCGAAGGTGTTGGAACGCCTGAAAGTCTGGCGCTCAATTTGCCCGGACATTGCGGTTCGTTCCAGCTTCGTGGTCGGCTTCCCCGGTGAAACCGAGGAAGATTTCCAATATTTGCTTGATTGGCTAGAGGAAGCGCAGCTTGACCGCGTCGGCGCATTCCGTTTCGAACCCGTCGAAGGCGCGCGGGCAAATGCCCTTCCCGACCCTGTTCCGGAAGAGCTCAAGGAAGAACGCTTCTCGCGCATCATGGAAGTAACCGCGCGGATCAGCGCGGCAAAATTGTCGGCCAAGGTCGGCAGGACCATGAAAGTCATCATCGACGAAGTAGGCGAGGCAGACGAGGACGGCGACGTCGGGGCAACTGGCCGCAGTCAGGCCGATGCTCCGGAAATCGATGGTGCGGTCTATCTGCGCAACGTCCCTCAGGCGGTTTCGCCAGGGGACTTCGTCGAGGTTGAGATTGAAGAAGCCGACGATCACGACCTTTTTGGCGTAATTGTATAAAAACGGCACCTGCAAAATCGCCGGCTTGTTAAGATATTCTGGAAGTCTTTGAGAACCCCTAACTCCCGCTGAAATACGGAGTTTTCGACCCGTCAGACGGCCGAGTGCTGGCCGAACGGGACAATTTCGTTAACTCAAGCCCCTTAATCGGTTTTAACCATCGAAACCCGCAGTTTTGCGACGTCGGTCATATAAATCTCGCGCCGCGTTGAAACATTCTTAACATTAACCGCCGCATAGGGGCGGGTGATGGTCGAGAAAACCGCCCTCGCTCCAGCGCACAGCGCCAAGAAATCGCAGGCCCTGCGGCCGCGATCGACTGGAATGCTGAAGCGCATACAACACCTCCTTTGGGGCGGTGCGATCGCGTTCGTCATGCTGGCGGTGATGCTGCTCGAACCAATTGACCAGTTCTCCTGGCTGCTTCAGTCCCGTATCGCAGACAAGCACCCCTCTGGGGATATCGTTTTCGTTGGCGCAGGCGGAGTTGAGAACACCTCAAGGTCTTCCGAACGTGAAAAGCTCGCAGCAGCGCTACGTTCGATGGAAGCCCGCGGCGTTGGGAAGATCTATCTGGATTTCGTTTTAAAGGAAGGCGAGAATTCTGCTGCAGACCAGGATCTAGCCAAAGCAATCCAGTCACTCGGTCCGCGCATCGCCCTTGTGGACCAGATCGAACTTAATATCGACGGCTCCGGAGAAACCTACGAACGTTCTGATGCTGCTTTCGTGAGCACCGGTGGCCGCGTCGTAAGCGACCGCACGGATAGCTGGTTCGGATATACATGGCAGTACAATCTTGATCATTACGCACTCGGTAACACATCATTCTTTCCTGCCTCACTAGCTGGCACGCGGACGACGGCAAACAGCAAGCTTATTGTCGATTATGGCTTCCACCCAGATCTGATCCCTACTGCCGACCTCGATGACTTTGCACAGAACAAGCCATTGGACACCGATATCAGCGGCAAGACGGTGGTTATAGGCCCTGGCGCATCGCTCACCGATTTGAGCATGAAAGTCCCTGGTCGCTACAGTGCACCTCCCAGCTACATCGCGATCTACGCGGCGGAAACGCTAAAATCGGGCCGTAATGGTTTTGTTGGCGCCATGCCGATTTTCCTGTTCTTCATGACGGCTCTTGCAATTCTCATATTGAGCAATCCCTCCCGCCCAGTGCGCAGAGCGGCGTATCTCGGCGTCGTTCTGGCTTTGCCTATAATTCTGTACGCGGGAGCGAAACTCGGCGTACGGGTCGAGCTGTCATATGTCGGTGTGCTCCTGATTACATACGGCATTCTTCGCTCGCGGGCGCGTTGGAGAATGCGCCTAGCCAATGTTGATAGCGAGACCGGCCTGCCCAAACTCCGACTACTTGAGCAGTTGATTGCCAAGGCAGATATTCCTCGAGGCCACATCATCGTCGCTCGGCTTCACGGCTTCGAGCGTGTCCTGAAAACACTCGGTTCGGCCCAACGCGCAAAGTACGTGCACAGGCTGGTCGATCGACTGCGCGCCGCCGACAGCGAGTTGACGATATACATCGATGGGCACAACCTCGCGTGGGAAACAGATGAAAACCGCGCAGATGTTTTGATCGAACATCTCGCAGGCCTGCGCGCCATTTTTGCGGCCCCCATCCAGATCGGCGACGAGAGTGTGGACGTTGGCATTACCTTCGGTGTCGCAAGCCTGGTTGATGCCGGGCGCGACGCTGTGGCCGCCGCGGCGGCCGCTGCTGAAGATACCTCCGAAGCGCACGACCCAATCCATTTTGCAAAGGTTGCGGATCGCCACGATGAACTGTGGGATATTTCCCTTCGTGCGCGGATTGATGACGCGATGGAAGCCGGCGAGATCTACTGCGTTTACCAACCAAAGGTCGACATGATCGCGGGCGAGATGACAGGTGTAGAAGCACTGGTGCGCTGGCACGATCCAGATCGTGGCTTCATCTCGCCGATGAAATTCATTGCCCAATGCGAAAAAGCCGGGCGCATGGAACACCTGACCCGGTACGTGCTCCAGACTGCATGCAACGCCGGACGGCTACTGCATTTCCGCGGAAGCCAGCTTTCGATGGCAGTGAATATCTCTGCGACCTTGCTGGGAGACATGCGTATCGTGGGGCTTGTACGCGATACTATCCAAGCCACCGGATACGATCCCCGTTATCTGGTGCTTGAAATCACCGAGACCTCGCGGATCGGAAATCTCGAGACTGCGGCTGCGATCCTGAATGAATTGAAGTCGCTCGGCCTGCGTATTTCCATCGATGACTTTGGTGTTGGTGCTGCCAATTTCGAAGCGCTTTACGAACTGCCGTTCGACGAACTGAAAATCGATCGTCTGTTCGTCGACAGCATCAGTACAAGCGCCAAGGCGCGTGCAATAGCTTCCAGCATGGTCGCAATGGGAGCAGCCTCGCGAATCACCGTGATCGCTGAAGGGGCCGAAGACGAGAAAACCCTTCAAATCCTTAACGAAATCGGCTGCCGGTACGTCCAGGGCTACGCTTTAGCGCGGCCGCTCTCTTTAACTAACCTATTGACATACAAGGTTTCTCTTGCGGAGAGCAAAACCGGGACATAGTTAATACTTTACAAACAAGCATAGTTAATGGATTGCTTTCTGTTGAACCACAACAGGAGGTAACCCATGTGGAGTTTCTGGAGATGGCTTCTCGGCTGAATTAGTTCAGTCCAGGACCAAAATAAAATAGTTCAAAGGGCCCCCATCGCGGGGCCCTTTTCTCGTCTAGGGCCTGTGTGTTTTCCAGTCTTCTCGGGGATACGAAACATTGTCGGCTCAGCCGCGTTGTCCGGTCATGCCCATAGCCATCAAAAGCAGCTTCGCCTTTTCCCTTGAACGCGAGACCGACGTTTTGCTGCAATTCGAAGCAGCGGCGATCCCCGAACAAGACATTCTGAGTATGCAGACTGACCTGTCCGAAGCTCAGCACTGCGCCCATGTCCCAGCCCAAGACGCCATCGGCGAGCGGATCTGGCTGCGTGCCGTGGGTGAATTTGAAGTCAGCTACACGGCTGAAGTCGAAATCCGCCGAGAATTGGCCAATTTGTCCGACCTGTCGGCACTGTCTCCGCACGAAATGCCAGGCGGTGCAGTCGAGTATCTGTTCGACAGCCGTTATTGCGCGGCAGACCGGTTCCAGACCTTCGTCGAGGACGAGTTTTCCGGGACCAGTGGCGGCGCCCGTATCGCTGCAATACAGGATTGGATCTCGCGCAAATATTCATATGTGCCCGGCGCATCCGGACCACAGACTAATGCCCTGGACAGCTTCGTCGAGCGGCGCGGTATTTGCCGTGACTATGCCCACACCGTCGTCGCGATGGCGCGAGCCAGCACGATCCCTGCCCGCTACGTGGCGTGTTACGCGCCGGGAGTTGAACCGCAGGACTTCCATGCTGTCGCCGAGGTCTTCCTGAACGATCCGAATATTGAAGGCGGCGGCGCGTGGCAGCTCGTTGACGCCACTGGCATGGCCGACCCTGCCCAGATCGTTAAAATCGGTGTCGGCCGAGACGCGGCTGACGTCAGCTTCATGACCACTTTCGGTGCAAGCCAGTTCCTGCGCAGTTCCGTATCGGTCGAGGAAATCTGAAAAGAATAGGAATGCAGCTAACTGGCGCCTGACCCGCAGCGCTGGTAGGCCAGCATCCGAAATGGGGAGAAAGCCGCCAATGGACGGTATATGCACGAGCTAAGCTTCACCGCCGATCGCCTGCTCTTGTTCGGAGCGACCGGCGATTTGTCACAGCGCATGTTGTTGCCATCGCTATGTGCTCTCGACGCAGATGGCCTGCTCGATGCGAAATTACGCATCATCTGCACGGCCCGCTCAGAGATGACCAAGCAAGAATTCCGCAACTTTGCGCGGGAGGCTCTGGAGAAATTCCTTCCCGCTCAACGCCGCGGCGGGCTTGCCAATTTCCTCAACCGGCTCAGTTATGTACCAGTCGATGCGACCACCCCCGAGGGCTATGAAGAACTGGCCCGCGAAGTCGGCGACTACAGCGGCCTGGCGATCTTCCTCTCCACCGCACCGAGCCTGTTCGAAACGACCATCCGCGGGCTGGAAAAGTCCGGCCTCACCAAGGGCAACGTCCGCATTGGCCTGGAAAAGCCGCTCGGCACAGATCTGGCGAGCAGCGAGGAAATCAACGATGCCGTCGCCGCAGCCTTCCCGGAGGGGCGAATTTTCCGGATCGATCATTATCTTGGCAAGGAAACGGTACAGAACCTGTTGGCTTTACGTTTCGCCAACATCCTTCTCGAACCGGTGTGGAATTCGAATTACGTCGAGCATGTCCAGATAACGGTCGCGGAAACGGTCGGCCTGGAATCGCGCGTTGCCTATTACGACGATAGCGGCGCCCTGCGTGACATGGTGCAGAACCATATGCTCCAGCTGCTCGCACTGGTGGCGATGGAGCCGCCTACCAGCTTTGATTCCACTGCCGTCCGCGATGAGAAAGTAAAAGTCCTGCGTGCCCTGCGCGAGGTTCAGGCCGACGAAGTAGTCACTGGTCAATACCGGGCCGGTGCTGTCGATGGTGCCAGCGTTCCCGGCTACGACGACGAACTGGGCAAGGAAAGCGATACCGAGACCTTTGTCGCAGTGAAGGCGCATGTCGACAATTGGCGCTGGCGCGGGGTGCCATTTTACTTGCGGCACGGCAAACGCCTGCCCGAGCGTGTGACCGAAATCGTCATCCAGTTTCGCTGCATCCCGCACTCGATCTTCGAGGGCCGCGGAGCCACGACCCAGCCCAACCGGCTGGTCATTGAAATCCAGCCCAAGGAAAATATCCAGCTGACGATGATGGCCAAGGTGCCGGGCTTGGGCCGCGAAGGTCTGCGCCTGCGTCCTGTGCCCCTCGACATCGCAATGCCGGATGCTTTTTCCGACACGGTTCGCCGGATCGCTTACGAACGACTTTTGCTCGACCTTATTGAAGGCGACCAGACGTTGTTCGTGCGGCGCGACGAGGTCGAGGCTCAGTGGGAATGGATCGACCAGATCCGGCAGCTGTGGTCCGACAACGAAACCAAACCCAAGACCTATTCCGCAGGCACCTGGGGGCCGAGCGCAGCGATCGCGCTGGCCGAACGCGATGGGGTTACCTGGCACGATGACTAGACCGCTGAACGATACGATCCACAAGGTGACGCAGCGCGTCATCGAAAATTCCAAGGCCAGCCGCGCGGATTATCTCGACCTGATGAACCGCGAAGGCGACCGTCAGGTTAACCGGGATTCTTTGTCCTGTTCCAACCTGGCCCACGCTTTTGCCGGAGCCGAGGAAGATCAGCAGGCGATCAAGGTTGCCAAGGGCCCGAACCTGGGGATCGTTACCTCTTATAACGATATGCTGTCGGCCCATCAGCCTTATCACCGTTACCCGGAACGGATGAAGATCTGGGCCCGCGAAGTCGGCGCCACTGCGCAGGTTGCAGGTGCCACACCGGCCATGTGCGACGGTGTGACGCAAGGTCAGGACGGGATGGAGCTGTCGCTGTTCAGCCGCGATACGATAGCGCTGTCAACAATCGTCGCGCTGAGCCATGCCATGTACGACGGTGTCGCCCTGCTCGGCATTTGCGACAAGATCGTCCCGGGATTGCTCATGGGGGCGCTGCGGTTCGGGCATCTGCCGTCGATCTTCATCCCCTCGGGACCGATGGGGACAGGCATTTCCAACAAGGAAAAGCAAAAGACCCGCCAGCTGTACGCAGAAGGCAAGGTTGGCCGTGACGAATTGCTCGAAAGCGAAAGCGCGAGCTACCATTCGCCGGGCACTTGCACTTTTTACGGCACGGCAAATTCCAACCAGATGATGATGGAGATGATGGGGCTCCATGTTCCCGGTGCGGCATTCGTGCCGCCCGGCGTGAAGCTGCGTCAGGAAATTACCCGCGCTGCCACTCACCGTCTCGCTGCGATTGGCAAGGAAGGCGGCGACTTCCGCCCGCTCGCGCAAGTGATCGATGAAAAAGCGATCATCAACGCGGCGATCGGCCTTTTGGCGACCGGCGGTTCCACAAATCACGCCATCCATATCCCGGCGATGGCGCGTGCCGCAGGCATCCGCTTCGACTGGACCGACCTTGCCGAACTGTCGAGCGCGGTGCCGCTCGTCGCGCGCGTCTACCCCAATGGCTCGGGCGATGTGAACCATTTCCACGATGCCGGCGGCATGGGCTACGTGATCGGAACGCTTCTCGACGAAGGATTGGCCCACGGCGATATTCTGACGATTTGGGAAGGCGGATTCGAAGCCTATTCCCGCGAACCGGGCATGGACGGAGATACCCTCACCTGGCGTGATCCGGGTCCAAGCGGCGATACAGAAATGCTGCGTCCCGCATCGCAGCCCTTCCAGGAGGACGGTGGTATGCGCCTGGTCGAGGGCAACCTTGGCCGCGCCTGCTTCAAGTCATCTGCGGTAGAGCCTGAACGCTGGACGATCGAGGCACCTTGCCGGGTCTTCGAGGACCAGCATTCGGTGAATGAAGCGTTCTCCAAGGGCGAACTCGACCGCGATGTCGTCGTTGTTGTCCGGTTCCAAGGCCCGCGAGCGAACGGTATGCCCGAACTGCACAAGCTCACCCCCGCGCTCGGCGTATTGCAGGATCGCGGATACCGGGTTGCTCTTGTTACCGATGGCCGCATGAGCGGAGCGAGCGGCAAAGTGCCCGCAGCTATTCATTGCACCCCCGAGGCGCTCGGCGGAGGCCCTCTGGCGCATTTGCGCGATGGGGATATCGTGAGGGTCTGCGCACAGACCGGCACGCTGTCGACTACGGCCGATCTGGATAGCCGCGAGGCAGCCCCCAACCCCGCACCCGATGCCGGTATGGGCCGCGAATTCTATGCCATGTTCCGCGCGAATGCCGACGGGGCCGAACAGGGCGCCTCCTCAATGCTCGCAATGGCAGGATTGTAAGACATGGAACTCGTCAGCGTCGATATTGGGGGTACGCACGCCCGCTTTGCCATCGCGACCATCGCCGATGACGGCAGCATCACCCTGAGCGAACCGGAAACCCTGCACACGGAAGATCATGTAAGCTTTCAAACCGCGTGGGAAGATTACCGCAAACGCATGGGCGGGAGCCTGCCTCCCCGCGTTTCGATGGCCATTGCAGGTCCAGTCGGCGGGGATGTCATCCGCTTCACCAATAACCCCTGGATCATCCGTCCTGCGATGGTGCGTGAGAAGCTTGGCGTCGATGCCTATACGATCGTCAATGATTTCGAAGCTGTGGCCCATGCCGTTGCACGCGCCAGCGAGGACCAGTTCCTCCACATGACGGGCCCCGAAGGTCCGCTTCCTGCAACCGGCCGGTTGACCGTCCTCGGCCCTGGCACAGGCCTGGGCGTGGCGCACCTCTACCGCGAACCTGATGGCACATACCGCGTCTCTGCCACAGAGGGCGGCCATATCGACTTTGCTCCGCTCGACAGCATTGAAGACGCTATCCTTGCCCGGCTGCGTAAACGGCATAACCGCGTATCGGTCGAACGCGTCGTTGCCGGGCCGGCAATTTCCGACATCTACCAGACGCTGGCTGCCATGGAGCAGAAAGCCGTTCCAGAAGTGGACGATATCGAAATCTGGACCAAGGGCATGAGCGGCGAAGACAGCCTTGCCGCTGCTGCGGTCGACCGGTTCTGCCTGTCGCTAGGCAGCGTTGCAGGCGACATGGCGCTGGCGCACGGTGCCAAGGGCGTCGTGATTGCGGGCGGCCTTGGATACCGGCTGCGCGACACGCTGCTGAAATCCGGCTTTGCCGAACGTTTCCGCGCCAAGGGCCGTTTTGAAAGCATGATGGCGGGCCTTCCGGTCAAGCTCATCGTCCATCCTCAGCCGGGCCTGTTCGGCGCGGCTGCAGCCTTCTCCTCCGAACACGGGAAAGACGCCAAGTGAGCCAGATATCCGACATCATGCAGACCGCGCCGGTCATTCCGGTCATCGTGGTCGACGAGGTTGCTCATGCACAGCCGCTGGCCCGTGCGCTGGTTGCGGGCGGCCTGCGCGTACTGGAAGTCACATTGCGCACTCCCGCCGCGCTCGAGGCGATCCGCGAAATGCGCAAGGTCGAAGGCGCCATTGTCGGTGCCGGTACCGTGACCAACCAGCAGGAACTGGCTGACGCCATCGCTGCGGGTAGCGAATTTATCGTTTCACCCGGCCTGACCGAACCGCTCGGCAAGGCGGCTATCCGCGAAGGCATCCCCTTTCTTCCGGGCATCGCCAATGCCAGCGACATCATGCGCGGGCTGGATCTTGGCCTCACGCATTTCAAGTTCTTCCCGGCGATGGCTGCAGGCGGATTGCCGGCGCTCAAGGCGCTGGCAGCGCCCTTCAGCCAATGCCGCTTTTGCCCGACCGGCGGGATTTCGGAGAGCAATGCAGCCGAATGGCTGGCTTTCGATCCCGTACTTTGCGTCGGCGGCAGCTGGGTCGCTTCGCGCGGCCCGATCGACGAAGCCGCAGTTGAAGAAATAGCGCGCAAGGCAGTGCAACTGGGGCAGTAAGAATCAACATCTGTGCCGTTTCGTTACGGGACTTTACCGCGAGAGCCTTGGTAAACGGCGGGTAAACCACCTATATTCTCTGTCATGGATGCGATTCTCAAATGGATTGGCGGAACCAGCCTCGTGGTCGTCCTCGGCCTGGCGATGCTCGCCTATGGCGGTTCGGTTTCCGCCGGGCCAGAACTCGCACAAGCTCCTGAAAAAGTCGAAATCGCACCAGAGGCGGCAATTCTCGCGAAGCTGGAAGCTGATGCGAAACGCCCCTTCACCATCCGCCGCGTCCTCCCGATCGAGGGGCCGATCAAATACGGTGAATGGCACTGGGATGATGAAGGCGTACCCGAAGGTCCGCTATTGATCACGGTCGACTTGCAGGCACGCACGATTTCCGTGTTCCGTGATGGCTATGAAATCGGCGCCGCCGCCGTGATGCTGGGCACGGATGAACATCCCACGCCCACTGGCACCTTCCCGATACTGACCAAGGAACGGCACAATGTGTCGGAGAAGTACGGCAACGCTCCGATGCCGTGGACCTTGCGCCTGACGTGGGACGGCATTGCGATCCACGGCGGTTCGGAAGTGCAAAACGGATACGCGAGCCACGGCTGTGTGGCGATTCCCGATCCCTTGGCCGCGCGGATTTTCGAGATCGCCAAGAAGGGCGACAAGGTCATCATCACCGACGGCAAGCGCATCGGCTTGGGCGACCCGATAATCGGCTAATTTGTCCGGCGCGCAGGTTCTGCCGCGAAAGTCCAGCATCTTCCCTCAAACCCCGGGCCGCGATCATCGCGCGCGGGTTTTGCGAGCACACCGCCCAGCGATCCATTTTCTCCAGCCCACAAGCGGTCTGCGAGACGCGCCAATTCGGTTCGACTGCCCACCGCCCCCATCCGCATGAAGATCTGCTTGAGCATTTCGATGTTCATGAACCGCGATTTGCCCGGATAATACCGCAGCTTGCCATCACGCACATCGACGTTGGCATTCCAGCAAGCGGACAGTTGTTCTTCTACGAAATCATTCGCTTCCGCTAGAAGCCGCGCGCTGCGTGCGATATTTTCGACGTCCAGCCAGTCTGCGCCTTCAAGCTGCTTGCGGATCCGGATCCTGTCAAAGGCGAGATCTTCGTTCGATGGGTCGGACACTGCCTTCCATCCGGCCCGTTCCACGAGATGCGCCAGCTCTGCACGCCGCCAGCTCAGAAGTGGACGCAGCAAGAGGACCGCCGACCCGGGCACTGCGCCGGAGGCCCGAATGGAGGCAAGGCCCGCCAACCCGCTTCCGCGATTGAGGCGCATCAGCAGCGTCTCTGCCTGATCGTCCATCTGATGCGCGGTGACCAGGGCACCGAGGCCCCTGCTCTCGCACCACTTCGCCAACGCTTCATAGCGGGCGGCACGCGCACGGTCTTGCAGATTGCCCTGCTCGACAAGGACCTCGAATGTCTGGTGGGGAACGCCGATCGAACGGCAAAATTCGGCTACCTGCAACGCCTCGTGAGCGCTTTCGGGCCGCAACTGGTGGTCAACCGTGGCGGCCTCGACACGGCCCGGCAGCGCGGCATTGGCCAGCCGCAAGAGCGCCAGGCTATCGCCGCCTCCGGAGACGGCTAGTCCCAGCTTGGCATCGACGTTGGCGATTGACGGCCAGAGCTGCGCAAGATCGGTCTTGAACCGCTCGGTCAGCTCCGGCGCGATATCCACGTCAGTTACACGTAACCTTGCCGAGATTGCGCTCGTACTGGCTCTGCAGGCGGCCTGCGGCAAGCGCCGGATAGGTGTCACCGAATTCAGCCAATGCGATGCAAGCCCGGTTGGTGTCTTTGAGCGCGATCATGGCTTCAGCAAGAAACAGCAGGCTGTCTCCGGCCCGGGCCCCGCTCTTGTCTGCTTGGTAATTCTGCAGGAACCAGGGCGCCGCGTCATTGGGCTTACCATCATCGAGATAGGCGCGGCCAAGCAGGTTGCGGCCATAGGTCGCGCGCCAGTGATCCGAATATTTCTCGACGAACATCGTCAGTTGCTGCTGAGCTTCAGGATGAAAGCCTGCTTCCCACAGGCGGAAGCCGTAGGAATATTCGTCGTCAGCCGGATCGTCCGTTTGCGGTTTCGCGATCGCCTGAACTGCGGCGACACGTTCGGGACTGGGCTGCGCGGCTGGCGAAGGCGTCGGCGTTGCGGTCACGGCCGAAGTCGGCGTTGGCGTTGCTGTCGCTGACGGAGTCGATGCGGGTGCCGGTGCAGGCGCGTTCGCTGCTTCAAGCGCTTCGATGCGCTCGTCGAGCAAACGCATGGCGTTGCCGCCAACTTCGTATTGCGCAGTCAGGCGCTGCAGCTGCGTCTCGAGCGCATCCAGCCGGGCCAGAATATCGGTGACCGCAGTGGTCGAATTCGTTGTGCTGACGCTGGGCCGAGCTGCCGGCTGACCGGTAATTTCCGGCTCGAAATAGCGGCCATCACCGCCGGGGAACACCTGGCGCTGGAGTGCGCGAACTTCCGCTTCCAGCTTCCTGATGCGGCTATCCGAATTATCCTGGGCAATTGCTGGCACCGAAGTCGCCACCAATGCGATAGCAATACCGCCAAAACCGATACCACGTGCGATGCGGGTCATCATAACGCCCGTTCTCCTCGTCCGAATTGAATGTGAATCTAGACCTACCCCCACGAAACTGTCGAGGGGATGAAGCCGGTTTTCCGCCGTGGTCAGGTAGTCGCCGGATCCGCCTCGTTTGCCTCGGGCGCAGAAGCCGGTTCCGTATCACGCGAAAGCAGCGCTTCTGCAGTCACCGGCACATCGCGTATGACCTCGTCTTCTTCTGACAATTTCGGCACGCTTTTACCGCCGACGGTGATGGCCAACGCATAGGGGCGTCCGGTCCAGATTTGTGCACCTTCCGCGTCGGCAGGAATTGTGTAGCTGTCACCCTTGGCCATCTGCGCTTCGTACAAGCGCTCCCCGGCAGCGTCGTAGAACTTTACCCAGGTCCCATCCATTTCGCTGGTGAAAACGACTGGTCCGCCGGTTGGCTGAACGGCTTCGGCCGGCCGCGCCTGTTGGGCAGGCTCGTTCGCCGCGACCTGTGTGGCGGGGTCCTGCAGAGGTGCAGGGCCAAGGCCCGGCGCGAAATAGCTTGAGTAAAAAGCATAGATACCGCCAAGCAGCAGAACCGCTGCAAATACGGCAAACCAGGCAAGTCCGCGTCCGGGTACGCGCGCCGGATCACCCGGTTCGAACTTGGCCGACGAAGCAGCCGTTGCTGGCTGCCCCTCTGCAAGCTCCGCTCGTACCTGGTCGAGGATCTCGCGTTCGTCCAGCTCGAGTGTCCGAGCATAAGTACGACTGAATCCAACCGCGTAAGTGCGCGAGGGCAAGCTGGCAAAATCGCCGTCTTCGATCGCCTGAAGATGGCGATGAGGGATGCGCGTTTCCGCCGCAACCTGCTCCAGCTCGAGGCCTTTGGCTTCGCGCGCCTTGCGCAGACGGTCACCCACGCGATCAGCGTGCGCGGCGGTATCTTCGACGATGTCGTCTTGTTCCATGCGTATCCCGAATGTCCAGAGCCCGGCGGGCGTTCCCGCTCAATCCCGGCATGAATGGCGGTCCGACCCAGCCTGTCAAGCGATGAACGTATCACACATACACCTCAGGGACGAGGCGCTCTGTGCAAGCGACGAATTTAATCCAGCTCAATATCGTTGGCTTGCGCCCAAGCCGTCAATTCGGCCCGTATGTCAGGCGGGGGGCTCGACAACCATACCTGCATTTTCGCCTTGAGTTCAGGGAGGTCGACCTTGCGAACCAGTTCCTTGATCGGCCCCACAGCGGTGGGAGAGATGGAGAAGCGCGTATAGCCCAGTCCCATGAGAGCCAACGCCTCCAGCCGCCTTCCGCCCATTTCGCCGCACACCGCAAGCCGAACCTGGCTGCCGACCATGTTTTTCACGATGCGGTCCATGAACCTCAGAATGGCGGGGCTTAGCCAGTCATAACGTTCCGCGAGCTTGGGGTTAGCCCGGTCGGCAGCAAAGAGAAACTGGGTCAGGTCGTTCGTGCCAACAGAGACAAACGACACTTTGGGCAGCAGGATATCCAGCATGTCCGCCAGCGACGGCACTTCGAGCATGCAGCCATATTCGACGCTTTCGGGCATGTGGCGGCGCCGATTGCGCAGGAATTCGGCCTGGTTCTCGAAGATCGCCTTGGCGGCATCGAATTCCCACGGTTCCGACACCATCGGGAACATGACCGAGAGCTGACGGCCTGCAGCAGCCTCCAGAAGAGCGCGCGCCTGCGCCTTGAGCAACCCTTCGCGTTCGAGCGACAGGCGAATGGCACGCCAGCCCATGGCCGGGTTCTCGTCCTTCTCCGCCGTCCCGTTGTCGAGATAAGGCACCGCCTTGTCGCCGCCGATGTCGACGGTGCGGAAAATCACGCGCTTCCCGTCCGCAGCGTCGAGAACATCGCGGTATAGACGCATTTGCCGTTCGCGCTGGGGCAAAGTCGATGAAACGAGGAACTGGAACTCGGTTCGAAAAAGGCCGATGCCATCCGCCCCGGTCAGCTGAAGCGCGCTCACATCGTCGCGCAGGCCAGCGTTGATCATCACCGTGATACGGGTGCCATCGCGCGTGAAAGGTTCGACATCGCGCAGTTCGGCATACGTCGCCTGCTTCTCGCGAGTTCGCGCGAAACGGGTGTCGAAGGCCTCGAGCATAGGCTGCGACGGGCGCAGTGTGACCACGCCCTTGTCCGCATCGACCAGGATTTCATCACCTTCGGAAACCTTGGCCCGAACGCCCTTCACCCGGCCGAGCACCGGAATGCCCATTGCGCGCGCAACGATCACGACATGCGCAGTAAGCGAGCCTTCTTCGAGCACCACGCCCTTGAGCCGCCGTCGGTCGTATTCGAGCAGTTCAGCCGGTCCCAGATTGCGCGCAATCAATATCGTATCGCGCCGCAGCCCCTGTGTGGCGGCCGTGCCCAATTGGCCGGAAACGATCCGCAGCAACCGGTTGGAGAGGTCTTCCAGATCGTGCATCCGGTCCGCCAGCAGCGGATCGTCAATCTCACGCATTCGCATCCGCGTGCGCTGCTGGACGCGTTCGATCGCCGCTTCTGCGGTCAGTCCGCTGTCGATGGCTTCATTGATCCGCCTGCTCCAGCCTTCGTCGTAAGCGAACATCTTGTAGGTATTGAGCACTTCGTCGTGCTCACCGCCCTTGCCGAATTCGGGTTCCTTTCCCATCGCATCGATCTGGTCGCGCATCTTGTCGAAGGCGCGGTAGACCCGCTGGCGCTCTGCCTCGACGTCTTCCGCCATGACCTGATCGATTTCGATCCGTGGCTGGTGGAATACCGCGGCACCGGTGGCGAGGCCCTTGGCCAGGGTCAGTCCGTCGAGGACCTCGGTTTCGGTCGGCGCCTCGTCCAGATCGAGGTGGTTTTCTTCGTCGACGAGTTCCTTGTGTGCGATGAGTTCGGACAGAACCATCGCAGTGGTCTGCAACGCCTCGATCTCCACCTCTTCATACCGCCGCGGCTCAACGTGCTGGACGCAAAGAACGCCCACCGCCCGTTCACGGTAGACAATCGGAACACCGGCGAAAGAATGGAATTTGTCCTCTCCGGTTTCAGGACGATACAGGAAGTCGGGATGCGCCTTGGCTTCGGCGAGGTTCAGCGTTTCGATGTTCTTCGCGATTGTGCCGGTGAGCCCTTCGCCTACCGCCATTCGAGTGACGTGAACGGCTTCGGGATTGAGGCCCTGCGTGGCGTAGAGTTCAAGCTCGCCTTCGCGCAGGAGGTAGATCGAACAGACTTCGCTGCTGAGAGCGCTGGCGATAATTTCTACCACGCGGTCGAGCTTGTGCTGCGCGTGGGTGCGGCTGGCCATGACCTCGTGCAGGTGCGTGAGGATCTGGCGAGCTGATGCAACGGCTGTCATAGCCAGTAGCTATAGCAAATATGATGAAAGGCGAAAGCGGGACGCTCACCTATATCGGTGCCGTCCCGCCTTGATCGTGGAGCCGTCAGGCTGTGGCGAGCTCTTCCTTGATCTTCAGCTTTTTCCTCTTGATCTGCTGGATCATCGCGATGTCAGGCGCAGGACGGGTTTGTTCGTCATGCAGGCGAGCTTCGAGCCCAGCGTGCTTGGCTTTGAGTGCGTCGACATGGGATGAGTGCATCGGGTTGTCTCCTTCGTAGGTATGTGACCCCAGAGAAGCGACTCGTGCCATTGCGGAACGAGCCGCTTACCAAGTATCAAATCATACTCTTGCGAATTTACAAACCCCTGCCTTACGGCCATGCGACGAAGCGACATTCAAGGAAGACGACAGTGAACGAGCAAGAGCTCCGTAAACGACTGGAAATGCTGCGTAGCGAGCATCGCGACCTTGATGTGGCCATCAATGCGTTGACGGATGCCGGCGACAATGGCGGTTTTGTCGACCAGTTGCAGGTTGCCCGACTCAAGAAGCGCAAACTGCAGCTGAAAGACCGCATGTTGCTGATCGAGGACAATCTGATCCCCGACATAATCGCCTGACTTATCAACGCCGGGCGCCGTCTCAGGCCGGGACATGGGCAATCGCTGGGCTGGATAGACCGATCCATGCTATATACCGGCCAGAGGCCATGGACATGCAGAAAACCATCACCCAGCAGATCATCGAGGATCTCTACACGGAAGCTCTGATGCTGGCAGACGAGGCGCGGTCGGTCTTCGACATGCGCGATCAGGAAAGCGATGGCTCGAAATCTTCAAATGAAATGCGCATCGCCCTTTCGATTGAGGGACTACGGACCACGACGCGGGTCATGCATGTTCTGGCCTGGCTGCTGAACCAGCGCGCCTATTTTTCCGGTGAGCTGAGCGCACAGCAACTGGAACGCCACGGCAGCCTGGGAGAAGATCGTCCGTCCGATCCCAAGAACCTGGCGATCCTGCCCCTCACCATTCGCTCGTTGATCCGCGATTCTGAACGATTGCAGAAACGCGTCGCGCGCATCGATGCCGAGCAGCGCGCAAGAACTCCGGCCAATGATGACCCGGTCGGCTTGCTTCAGGGCCGTATCGCCCAAGCCTTCACGGCTGTCTGATCAGGCGGCTCCCAGCGCCCTTGCATACCGGTCAAGGCGCCCTTCGCGTACATCTTTCGCCATGTGGGGACGGAACAGCGCTGCATTGCCGCGCATAGCGTGCGCTGCTGCTTCCAGGCTTGCATAAATGCCTGCCCCCACAGCGGCGCAAATGGCTGCACCCAGCGCCGTTGTCTCGACGAATTCCGGGCGTTCCACCTCGATATCGAGGATGTTGGCGAGGTCCTGCGCCATCCAGTTGTTCACGCTCATCCCGCCGTCGATTCTCAACTTCGCCCAAGGCGCCCCGTCGGCGGCAAAAGCCGTGGCCAGGTCATGCGTTTGATGCGCCATCGCCTCCAGTGCTGCGCGCGCGATCTGGGCTCTTCCGCTCGCAAAGCTTAGTCCCGAGATTACCCCGCGCGCATCGGGCCGCCACTGAGGGGCGCCCAGCCCTGCGAGCGCCGGCACAATGACAACTTCGCCGCTATCCTCGATTGATCTGGCGAGTTCTTCGGTCTCTGCGGCATTCCCGATAAGCCCCAGCTGATCGCGCAGGTACTGGATTAGGCTGCCTGCGACAAAACATGATCCCTCGATTGCGTAGATCCGCTGACCGCCGCCCTGATGCAGCACTGTGCCGAGCAGGCGGTGATCCGAAACAGGGATGTCGCTGCCCTTGTTCGTGAGCACGAAGGCGCCGGTTCCATAGGTCGCCTTGGTCTCTCCGAAGGACAGGCAGCCTTGGCCGATCGTGGCCGATTGCTGGTCGCCTACCAGCCCGGTTATCGGAACCGGGCGGCCCAGCCATTGCGCGGATGTGGCCGACAATTGACCATGCGTATCGACGACCTGGGGCAGACTTGCATGAGGAACGCCGAGCAAGTCGCAAAGCCCCTCGTCAAACCTCGCACCGTCCAGTGCCAGCAGCATTGTCCGGCTGGCGTTGCTGGCATCGGAGACATGGTCCCCGCCGGACAGCTTGAACACCAGCCAACTTTCCACGGTGCCGAATGCCAGCCGCCCGCTGGCTGCCGCGCTGCGCACCTGTTCGTCATTGTCGAGCATCCAGCGCATCTTGGTGCCGGAGAAATAGGGGTCGAGCAGCAAGCCAGTCTGCCGCTGGATCGCTGGCTCGTGACCGCCCTCCTTCAACGCAGCGCAAAATTCTGCAGTGCGCCGGTCTTGCCACACAATTGCGCGCGCAAGAGGTTCTGCTGTTTTGCGGTCCCACGCGACCACAGTTTCGCGCTGGCTGGTAATGCCGATGGCGGCAATTCGGTCTGCCTGATCGCCGACCGCCTCGATCATGCAGGAAAGAGTTTTCTCCCAGATCTCTGCCGCATCATGTTCCACCCAGCCGGGCCGGGGATAATGCTGGGTCAGATCGGCCTGAGACACGGCTTCAAGTTCGCCATCAATGCCGAATACCATCGCCCGCGTTGACGTGGTTCCCGCATCCAGAACCAGTATTCGATCAGCCATATAGTCTCCATATTCACCGGCAGGAGGTGACATGAACCGCCTCACCGCCCATATGCAACCCCATGGCTGGACCTCCTCCCAAACCATGGCCGACTGGCCAGGCGCTGCAACTTGAGCCGCTTGTCAGGCGCGTTCTGGCACCAAACCCCTCACCATACACCTACACCGGCACGCAAAGTTACGTGGTCGGACTGGGGGACGGATGTGCGATTATCGATCCGGGTCCCGACGATCCGGAGCACCTGCTTGCGCTCGATGCCGCTATTGGCGGCGAGCACGTCTGCGCGATCATGTGTACGCATACGCACCGCGATCATTCGCCCGCATCGCGTCCATTGGCGGCGCGGACCGGAGCGCCGATCGTGGGCTGCGCCCCGCTTGTCCTCGACGACAGCGGGCCGCGTGCAGATGCGTCCTTCGACCGCGACTATGAACCTGACCGCGTATTGGAAGAAGACGAAGCGATGACCGGCCCCGGCTGGACCCTGCGCGCAGTGGCCACGCCCGGCCATGTCTCCAACCATTTGTGCTTCGCGCTTGAAGAAAGCGGCGCGCTGTTTACCGGAGACCATGTGATGGGCTGGTCGACCAGCGTCGTGGTGCCGCCCGATGGCGACATGGCCGATTACATGGCCAGCCTCGACAAGCTCTACGCCCGCGAAGATCGCATCTATTATCCCGCCCACGGCGAGGCGATTGAAAAGCCGCGCCAATTGGTCCGCAGCATGATCGGCCATCGCCGCCAACGCGAAAACCAGATCCTGCGCCACTTGGGTGAAGGACCGCTCGAGGCGTCGGAATTCGTGCCGAAAATGTACAAGGGGCTGGACGAACGGCTGCACCGCGCTGCGGAAATGTCCGTAATGGCCCATTTGATAGATCTGGAACGCCGCGGACTGGTTCTGCGTTCAGGAGACATATGGCAGACAAGCTGAAACCCACCGCGACCCAGACAGAACCCGCTGCGCAAAAGGAAAAATCGCTGGCCCGCGTGCAAGCCGTTCCATGGCTTATCGTGATCCTGCTGATTGCCGCGGTGGCGTGGCTGGGCTGGCGCGCATTTCTTTATCAGGAAGAAGGCGATCCGGTGGCAAGTGCCATGCTCGCTTTCGAAAAACAGAATTCGCTGACCGTTTTCTCTTCTCGCTTTGAAGTGGTCGCTGAAAGTGTCGACAGGCGCGGTGTGCTGGGTGTCGACCTGCTCGAAAGCAGGCAGGCGGCGGTCATTCCGGCAACCGTGGAATATCGCCTCGACTTATCGCAGATGGACCGGGACCGTTTCCAGTGGGACGATGGTTCGGACACGCTCACGGTGATCCTGCCGCAACTGAAGATTTCGCGCCCCAATCTCGACGAAGGCTCGCAGGCGACCTTTACCGAAGGTGCCTATGTCAGCCGGGACGCCAGCACCGATCTGGCGCGCAACAACTCGCAGCAGGCCGAACGCAAGGCTGCGCTATTCGCCAAGAACCCGCAAGTTCTCGCTATGGCTCGCAATGCGGCCAAGGAAGCGGTCCGCCAGAACCTTGCAATCCCGCTCCAGGTTGCCGGCTATGAAGACATTTCGGTCAATGTGCGCTTCGATGGGGAAAGTGCCGCCGAATAATTGACGACATTGGTCGCCGCCGATATTCCTCAAGCAATAAAAATGGTCGCATGAACTTGGGGGAGTGAACGACCATGGCTACAGCAGCCACGCAGCCGCATGCCGATGCAATCCGCGGCAACACGCGCTTTTTCGCCATAATGGCATTCGTCATATCTGCGATCATCGTCGCGGGCTTTTCGGTGAACCTTGCCATGGGACGATCGAGTTTCGACGTGCCGATCGCTTATCACGTTCACGCAGCCATCTTCATGAGCTGGATCGGGTTGTACATTGCGCAGCACATTACCGCGTCATCCGGTAACTGGTCGCTGCACGCAAAGCTCGGCAAACTGGCGTATCTGCTCGTCCCGCTGATGGTGGCTGCGGGAAGCGTGATTATGATCGTCGTCGCGCGGAGGACCGGCGGGCCGTTTTTCTTCGACGTGAATGAATTTCTCATCAGCAATCTCGCGCTGGTGTGGTGCTTCGGCTTCCTCGCTTTCTGGGCCCTGCTTCGTCAGCGCTATACCGGTTGGCATCGCCGCTTGATGCTGTGCGCCATGGCAATTCTCGTGGGCCCGGGTGTGGGACGGCTTCTTCCGCTGCCCCTGATGATCCCCAATGCATGGACCATAACCACTGCAGTCACGATGATCTTCCCGGTCATCGGAATGATAGCGGACAAACGCAGCCTGGGCCGCGTCCATCCAGCGTATTGGTGGGGGCTAGGAGTCTACGCCGGTACCTTCATCGCCTCGATGATGCTTGCCTATTCGCCGCTCGGTTATGATCTGACCCAGCGCGTGATCGCCGGCACTCCGGGCGCTGAAAGACCAATGGAAGCATTCCTCCCGCCCGATTTTTCGATGTGACGCCGGATGCATTGGCGGAACCCCCTCGCCACCACGCACGTTCCGTATATAAGCGCGACAAACGCACACAACGGGACAGACGATGACTGCCGAAACCAGCCTGCCGACCGGTCAAGACCTGATCAGCGAAATCAATCGCCTCCGCAAGGAGAAGAACGCGATCATCCTGGCGCATTATTACCAGACGGCCGATATCCAGGATATGGCCGACTTCGTGGGTGACAGTCTGGAATTGTCGCGCAAGGCCGCTGAGACGGACGCGGATGTTATCGTCTTCTGTGGCGTGAAGTTCATGGCCGACACGGCAAAAATCCTCAGCCCGGAAAAGATTGTCGTCCTGCCTGACATGGATGCCGGTTGCAGCCTGGAAGACAGCTGCCCGCCGGAAAAGTTCAAGGCTTTCCGTGAAGCCCATCCGGATCACATCGCGCTGACTTACATCAATTGCTCGACCGAGGTGAAGGCGCTGAGCGACGTCATCGTCACCAGCTCCAGCGCGGAAACCATCATCAGCCAGATACCGGAAGACCAGAAGATTATCTTCGGCCCCGACCGGCACCTAGGCGGGTATATGAGCCGCAAGTTTGGCCGCGAAATGCTGCTGTGGCCGGGCGTGTGTATCGTCCACGAAGCGTTTAGTGAGACAGAGCTGCTCAAACTCAAGGCACAGCATCCCGGCGCACCCATTGCCGCGCATCCCGAATGTCCGCCCAATATCATCGATCATGCAGACTATGTCGGCTCGACCAGCGGCATCCTGCAATTCGCCAAGACATTCGAAGGCGACACGCTGATCGTAGCGACAGAGCCGCACATCATCCACCAGATGGAAAAGGCGATTCCGGAAAAGACCTTCATCGGCGCCCCCGGGGCCGACGGCAATTGCAGCTGCAACATCTGCCCGTACATGGCGCTCAATACCATGGAGAAGATGTACGCCTGCCTGCGTGATCTGGAACCGCGGATCGAAATCGAGGAAGGTTTGCGCCTCAAGGCCAAGCAGAGCCTCGACCGAATGCTGGAAATGGCGAGCGGTACGATCGGCAAAGGCGACCTAGGCAGAGTCTGAGGCACCTGTGGTCCTCATGTGCGTTTAGCTCTCCATGACAGCTGAAATCCGCTTTTTCTGGGCGCGCCTGACGGCGAACTACTGGTTCTTCCCGGCGGTCTTTTCGATGATCGCCGCAATCCTGGCTTTCGCTTTGGTGTGGTTGGATCGAACGGGCTTTGCAGGGTTCCTCAATGACGTAGACTGGATGGTCCCTGCCCGTCCCAAGGGCGCTGCAGACATGCTGACGGTCATGGCCGGAAGCATGATCGGGGTCGCTTCTACCGTGTTTTCGATCACGATCGCTGCTGTCGCATACGCCAGCGGCAACTATGGCCCGCGGTTGTTGACCAATTTCATGGAGGATCGCGGCAACCAGATCAGCCTTGCGACCTTTATCGGCAGCTTTGTCTACGCGCTTATCGTTCTGCGCGCTGTCAGAGCAGAAGACGAGACTCCGGCGACAGGTGCAGATGCCGCTGCAACAGCATTACCCGGTTTCACTCCGCAATTGTCGCTCTTGGTCGCCTACGTTCTTTTGGCGCTGTGCGTTGCGGTGCTGGTTTTCTTTCTCAACCACATCCCTTCGAGCATCCGGATCAACAAGGTGCTCGAGGGCATCGGCGCGCGGCTGCTGTCTGCTATCCGCGAGACCTATCCGGTTGAGAACGATTTTGAAGACGCGGTTCAACCAAAAGGCGGGGAGCCGCTGACCGCGCTGGACATCGGCTATGTCCAGATGATCGATTTCCAGGATTTGGCGAAGATAGCGCACGACTGCGGCTGCACTTTTTCGCTGGTCGTGCGCACAGGTGATTTCGTGCACCGGGATATGCACCTGATGCACATCGAAGGCTGCAAGCCGGAAAGCATCGAGGACAAAGTTCGCGCCTGTTTCACGCTCGGCGCCACAAGGACACCGGAACAGGACCCGCAATTCCTGATCGACGAGCTGGTCGAAATTGGCCTGCGCGCGCTATCTCCGGGCATCAATGATCCCTTCACTGCAATCACCGCGCTCCACTGGCTCGGGGCGGCAACGGCGGAAATCGGCAGGCGGGACCTGCGCAAGAATATCTGCGGCGAGGACATAGATACCTGCCCGGTCATCCCGGCTCCTGACGGCTTCGATCATTATGTGAAGCGCGGGTTCGGCGCGATCAGAAGCGCTGTCGCGACCTCACCGATTGCCGCCGAGGTCATGCTTGATACGCTGGCCAATGCCACAACACCTCTGAGGGACGAGAAGCGCCAGAAGCTGATGAAAAATGAAGCTGACAAGCTTGCAGAGCAGGTGCAGCTGATGCTGACCGGCCCCGACCTAGACCGCTTCAACACGCATCACGCGGAATTCAACCGCACTTTCTGGTAATTTCAGGCCCGCCTAGGGGCTCTTGCACCGCCAGTACTGCTGCGTGCCAGCACCAGGGCTGCACCGACCATCACCATGCCAAGTATATCCAGCGGCGCGAGCATCTCTCCGAAGACCGCCCATCCCACGCTTGCTCCGATTGCAGGCTGGAGCAGTAGCGCCATGCCGATAATGAGCGGCGAGAAATGACGCAGCGAAAATACTATCAAGCCCTGTCCGATTACCTGACTGGATAGCGCAAGCATGACGAGCGGCTGCCATCCTGCGCTGCTCGGCAAAACAGGTTCGCCTGCCGCAAGAGCGATGCCCAGCAGGATTGGCGAGGCAGCCAGAGAGACCAGCAGCAATACGCTCCATTGCCCCAATTGCGTCCGGGCACGCTGAGCTGGAAGCAGGTAAAACGCATAAAACAGGCCCGCAGCAAGGCAGAACAGGTCACCGATGAAGCTCTGCTGCGAAATCTCGAGGCTGCGGCCCAGCAGGATTGCCGCGCCTGACAGCGCCATCGCGACGCCGGTAAATTCGCGTCCCGAAGGAGCGCGTCTGAGCGCGATCAGGCCCCAGATCATCAGGATCACGCTGCCGGAATTGCCAAACAGCACCGCATTGCCCAGCCGCGTGCGCTCGATACCGACGTGCCAACTGGCAAGGTCGAACGCGAAAAAGCACCCGCCAGCAATCACCAGGAGCGCCAGCCGCTTGTCCAACGGTCCCGGCGAGCGGCTCCGCCATGCGAAAAAGGCGAGCAAGGGTATGGGAAGCAGCAATCGCCAGAACGCCGACGATACCGGACCTGTGTCCGCAAGCCTCACGAACCACGGGCCAAGCGCCAGTGCAAAATTGCCCGAAACCAGCGCGATGAAGTGCCAGACGCCGGGCTGAAAGCCATTCTTGTCTGCCGAGGCGCTTGTTTCGCTCATTGCGGAGCCCTAGCTCCGGTCTCACAGACAAGTCAGTAAAAAAAGGACTTCACCTCCATGCACGAAAAGCTGTTCGAACCGCTCAAAATTGGCGCCATCGAAACAAAGAACCGTATCCAGATGGCTCCCCTCACCCGTGGTCGGTCGAGCCAGCCAGGATCCGTGCCCAACGAAATGATGGCGACCTACTACCGCCAGCGCGCCAGCGCCGGCCTGATCATTTCCGAAGCGACCGGAATCAGCGTGGAAGGACTCGGCTGGCCAGCGGCCCCGGGAATCTGGAGCGATGAACAGGTAGAAGGCTGGAAGCTTGTGACCGAGGCGGTCCACGAAGAAGGCGGCAAGATCGTCCTGCAAATGTGGCACATGGGCCGGTTGGTCCATCCCGATTTTCTTGGCGGCAACCCGCCAGTCTCGGCCAGCGCGACCTGCGCTCCGGGACACGCACACACGTTTGAAGGCCGCAAGGATTACGAGCCTGCCCGCGCGCTGGAGACTTCGGAAATCGCACGCGTGGTCGAGGACTACCGCCACGCCGCCCAGAACGCGAAACGGGCCGGTTTTGACGGAGTGCAATTGCACGGCGCCAATGGCTATCTGGTCGACCAGTTCCTGCGCGACAGCACCAATCTGCGTGAAGACGAATATGGCGGCAGCCCGGAAAATCGCACCCGCTTCCTGCGCGAAGTACTGACCGCCCTTGTCGATGTCTGGGGCGCAGACCGTGTCGGCGTGAGACTCTCACCCAATGGCGAAACGCAAGGCTGCGACGATAGCGATCCCGCCGCCACCTTCGGCGCGGCTGCCAAGGTTGTGGAAGACCTCGGCCTCGCCTTCCTCGAACTGCGCGAGCCGGGCCCGGATGGCACATTCGGCAGCACCGATGTGCCCAAGCAAAGTCCGCTGATCCGTCAGCTCTATACCGGCACCCTGATCCTCAACAGCGACTACACCCCCGAACAGGCGGTTGCGGATATCGAAGCGGGACGCTGCGACGCGGTCAGCTGGGGCAGAGACTTCATCTCCAACCCCGACTTGCCGGAGCGTTTCCGGCTTGGCGCAGAACTCCAGCCGAATGTAAATGTGCCGCAAAGTTGGTACCTTCCGGGTCCCGAAGGTTACATTGATTACCCCATGCTAACCAAAGCAGAGCACACTGAAGTGGGATGATTCGCCAATTCCGGCGCGGATCGTTCTCAGGGAGGTCGTTCTATGCGCTCGTGGATATTGGTCCCGGCGGACAAGGAAAAGGCTCTGGGCCAGGTCGCTGGCTCGGGCGCGGATGTGGTGGTTGTCGATCTTGCTCGTGCCGCGAGCAATGAAGCCAAACAGCACACCCGCCTTGCCGCCCGGGATTGGCTGTCATCCCACCGTGAACAGGTCGTCTCTGCGCGCCGGTTTGCGCGCTGGGCGCGGATCGGGCCGATCTCCAGCCCGCAATGGCGCGATGATCTTGCCGCCGCCATGGAAGGCGCACCTGACGGGATAGTGCTGGCCGAATGCGCCGGGACAGACGAAGTCCAGCAGTTCGCGGCCGGCCTGTATGAAAGCGAAAACCGGATCGGAGTGCGCAGCGGATCGACCAAGATCATCCCGGAATTGGGCGGGAATCCCGCAGCGGCATTGCACCTCAAGCCCTTCGCGGAAGAACTGCACCCGCGCATTGTCGGGCTAGGCTGGGATGCCGCAGCGCTCGCGCGTTCAATGGGCGCTCAGCGAATGCGCGGCCCCGGCGGTTTGTGGAGCGATGCGCTGGCTTATGTCCGGGGACAGGTCTTGCTGGCAGCGCACGCGCAAGGCCTCCAGGTCATCGAGGCCCCGTTTCGCGACACCCGCGACGCCGAAGGTGCCCAGCGCGCGGCCCTGGCCGCAAGGGCCGACGGGTTTACGGGAATGATGGCCGTTCACCCATCGCAGGTCGAGGCGATCAACAGCGCCTTCGCACCGTCACAGGACGAAATCGCCGAGGCGCGCGAACTGATCGGGATGTTCTCGCTCAATCCCGGCGCGGAAACCTTGCCGTTTCGCGGGCGGCACGTGGGATACAAGGAACTCTCGCGGGCGAAGGCTTTGCTGGGCGAGGATTAATCTTCCTCTGCCGATTGCTCGGGCTCGGCTCGGGGTCCAGCTGCGGCCTCGGCCTCTGCAACTTCAGGCTCGGCTGCCTCAGGGGTGGCCGTTTCCGAAGCTGATGTGGCCTCATCTTCGCTGCCATTCGAGCCAGTTTCGCTCTCACGCAGCGGCGGGGCCTGCGACGTCACATGGCCAAGCGGCAGCATGTCGTCACTGATTGTGCCGCCAAGCACTTCTCCCTCGGCGGACTGCGCTTCGTTTTCGGGACCGGGTGCAGCCGGCTCATCCTTGCAGCCGGCAAGGAGCAGGCTGGCGGTAGCCAAAATGGCAAAATGTTTCATGGCAGCGAACACTCTTTTCCTTCCAGCGCGGCGAGAAAATCGCCTGCGCGCAGCTTCAATGCCTCATCGAATGTGTGAGGCGCAATATCATGGCCGAGTTTTGCCATGCTGGTGACACCGAATTCTTCGATCCCGCATGGCACGATGCCGGTAAAATGCGACAGGTCGGGCGACAGATTGACCGAGAAGCCATGCATCGTCACCCAGCGCCTGACCCGCACACCGATCGCGCCGATCTTTGCTTCGCGGCCATCGATATCGCGTGTCCAGATACCCACTCGCCCTTCTGCGCGCCAGCATTCGGCGCCCAGATCGCCCAGTGCGGCGATGACCCAGCCTTCTAGGGAATGGACAAAGCAGCGGACGTCCTTCCCGCGTTTCGTCAGGTCAAGCATGACATAGCCGATGCGTTGGCCTGGCCCGTGATAGGTATAGCGTCCGCCCCGCCCCGCCTCGACCACCTCGAAGCGCGGATCGAGCAGCTCTGCCCCGTCCGCGCTCGTACCTGCGGTGTAAACCGGCGGGTGCTCGAGCATCCACACGAGTTCGTTCGCTTTGCCTTCAAAGATTGCCCGGTTGCGATCTTCCATGCTTTCAAGCGCGCTGCGATAGGGCAATTGCCCCGCTTCCACGCGCCATTCGACAGTATCAGTGAGCATTTCGGCCATCAGTGATTGCGTGGCGGTGCCCGGCGCGCTTATCAAGAGCCAATGATAGGGGAAACACGATGAAATTCGACTTCGACAAGGGCTGGAGCGAGGCTGTGGCGATGATCCGCAGCAACTTCGGGCTGCTGGCGACCATTGCCGGAGTGCTGGTATTCCTTCCGGCGACCTTTGCCGCGATCATTTTCCCCAGCGCCAGCCTCGAGGCATCGCTCGGTGGTTCTGCAGAGCCGAGTATGGAGATGCTGCAAGCTGCGCTGATCACTCTGTTCGCCGAATACTGGTGGCTGGTGCTTGGCGTGTTCCTGCTTACAAGCCTTGCGCAATTGGCGATGTTTGCATTGTTGCGGCGCCGCGCCTCCCCCACAGTGGGCGAAGCGATCGGCGCAGCGGCTGGCCTGCTACCCAGCTTCATTGCGGCGCAGGTTCTCCAGATCATTGCCATTCTCATGCCGTTTTTCGTGCTCGTTTCGCTCCCCGCTGCGGCAGGGATGGGCGGGATTGCGGCCGTCGGAAGTCTGTTCATGCTCCCACTGATCTTTTACCTGACAGTCAAGTTCTCGCTTACCACGGCGGTGATCGGCGTTGAGGGTGAACGCAATCCAGTGTCCGCACTGCAGCGGTCATGGCACCTTACGAAAGGCAATTCATTCCGCCTGTTCGGCTTCTACCTGTTGCTCGCGGTGGCAGCCTTTGTGCTCTTTCTTCTGACAAGCTGGGCAGTGAGCCTGATCTTTGCGCTTGGCGGTGATCAGGTCGAAAGCTTCGGGGCCGCGCTTTTCGGCGGGGCGCTGGACGGCTTGGGCGCTGTGTTATCGGTCAGCGTGCTTGCTTCCGTCCACGCCCAGATGACGCGCCTGAAAACTCCGGACCGAGGACAGGAAGCTTAGTTTTTCGGCTCTTTCCAGCCCCAGAACAGCTGGCACGGCAAGACATTCAAAGCTTCGAAGCCGCGCTCGATCCGCTCGAAATGCGGGGCCATATAGTCACGCGCCTTGGCCGAGAACTGATACACGAGGAAAGCGCCGCCCGGACGGATGACCTCATATGTCGCCTCCGCGATTGCCGGACCAACTCCGTCGGGCAGCGTCGAGAACGGCAGGCCTGAAAGGACATAGTCGGCATGATCATGACCGTGCGCCGATACGATTTCCTGCACGTCCGCCGCCGAACCCAGTACCGCGTTGAAGCGGCTGTCCACGAAATGCTTGCGCAGGTAGTCGATATACAGCGGGTTCGTGTCGATGACGATCAACGCACCGTCGCGCGGCAACCTGTCCAGAACCGCCTGGCAGAACGTGCCCACACCCGGCCCGTATTCGACGAATAGCTTGCACTCGTCCCATTTGACCGGCGCGAGCATCTTCTCGATTGTGAAACGAGATGAGGGGATGATCGACCCGACCATCTTTGGATGTTCGAGAAAACCGCGGAAGAACACACCCCACTGGCCAAACAGCCGCGCGGCTTTCTTTTTGAAAGTGCGCCTTTCCAGCGCAGCAACACTATTGTGCCCGGTCAAGACGGACCCCTCAATCGACCCAAAGACAAGCGCACCGTCTGGCAGCGCCGCATGGGCATTGCAAGGCCGCGCCTGTCGGCGTAGCGCCCTTATCCCATGGCCGATGCAGATCCCGTAGACGCCGTGACGTCACCAGCCGCAGGCAAGCCTCGCGCCATTTCGCGCGAGCGTATGGCTTTGCTGTTCGCCGTCATGCTGACCACTGCGGCCGGCAACACGGCCATGCAATCGGTGATGCCTTCGATCGGCACCGCCTTGCAGATCGACGATGTGTGGATCAGCCTCGCCTATAGCTGGTCAGCATTGTTGTGGGTCATCTGCGCTCCCTTGTGGGCAGAGCGTTCCGACCGGCGCGGCCGCAAGGCGATGATGGCAGTGGGTATGATTGGCTTTGTTGTCTCGATGGCCCTGTGCGGCCTGGCACTGTGGTTCGGGCTGATCGGGCTGTTGAGCGGCACCGGGGCATTGCTGGCCTTTGCCGCTGCGCGCAGTCTTTATGGCGGCTTCGGAAGTGCCGCCCCGCCTGCCGTCCAGGCCTATGTCGCCAGCCGGACGCCCCGTGCCCAACGCACGCAGGCGCTATCGCTCATCGCGTCCAGCTTTGGCCTTGGGACGGTCATTGGCCCTGCACTTGCTCCGCTGATGGTCCTGCCTTTTGTCGGCCTGACGGGCCCGTTCATTATCTTCGCCCTGATCGGAGTGATCACGCTCACGGCGCTGCGGCTTCGCTTGCCCAATGACGAGCCGCAATTTCCTGCCCGGGGGACCGCCTACGATGCGCCGTATGCCGGGGCTTCGCACGCCACCGAACTTGAAGAGGACGAGGACGAAGACGAGGAAGAGGTCGAGCCGCACAAGCTGCGATGGTTCGAACCTCGGCTGCGTCCATGGGTAACGGTCGGCCTGCTTGGCGGTCACGCACAGGCGATGGTTCTGGGAATATCGGGGTTCCTGGTGCTCGATCGCCTCGGCCTGCGCGACACACCTGCCGAGGGGACAGGACCAGTGGGCCTAGTGCTCATGGCAGGAGCAATCGCAACTCTGCTCGCCCAGTGGGGACTGATCCCGCGCCTCAACCTAGGCCCGCGCTCAGCGACGCTGGCTGGAATCGCCATCGCCGGTTTCGGCGTGGCGATGCTTGGCCTTGCTAACGATATTCACTCGATCGCGCTGACCTTTGCTATCGCGTCACTCGGCTTCGGATTATTCCGCCCTGGCGCCACTTCAGGCACCTCGCTGGCGGTGACCCGCGCCGAACAGGGACAGGCGTCCGGCGTGACAGCTTCGGTCGCCGGGGCGAGCTATATCTATGCCCCGGCGCTGGGCGTATACCTTTACGGCCATTCTGACTGGCTAGGGTTTGGCCTGATCGTGGCGCTTTGCGTGGCGGTGTTCGTTTATGGCTGGGTCAGTCTGCAACGGGACACCATGCTCACCATCGATCGCCCCTAGAGGATTTCGAGCACCCTGTCCTGTGGACGGCAGAGGCGGACCCCTTTCTCTGTCTCGACAATAGGGCGCTCAATCAGACTCGGCTCTGCTGCCATCGCGTCGAGTACGACACTCGCTTCGGCACCCGGCAGCCCGCGTTCTTCGGCGTCGGTACCGCGCGTGCGCAGCCCTTCATTCGGTGTGATCCCCGCATCGTTGTAAAGCTGGGCCAGTTTCTCGCGGCTGGGCGGGTTCTTCAGATACTCGACAACCTCGACCTCGACGCCCGAAAGGCTTTCCAGGATAGCCAGTGTCTTGCGCGAAGTGCCGCATTTCGGGTTGTGCCAGATGGTCGCCTTCATGAGTTCTCCTGTTCTCGTTCGCGCAGCATCTAATCGTCTGTTGCGATCAGTAAAAGTCACTCTTGCGATTTTTTCACCCGCCAGAGGCCAGTTTCGGGTTGCTAATGAGAATAGCTCTCAATAGCAGGGGCCTCACAAGTTGAGAATCAATCGCAAGAGTTAGAAAGTATTTTATGAAACTGAGCACCCTGGCTCTTCTGGCTGCCACGACCGCAATATCCGCGCCTGCCCTCGCCGCCGAAGAAGCTCAGCCTGAACGCGATTACCTGCCTGCCGACATCATTGTCAGCGGCGACCAGGATGATGGCTATGACAATGACGACGGTTCTACGGCCACCAAGACCCCGACCCCGCTGATCGACGTACCGCAGGCCGTCAGCTTCATCACCGAAGACCAGCTCGAAGACCAGGCAATCCGCCAGCTGAACGATGCGCTGCGTTATGTGCCGGGCATCAGCATGGAAACGGGCGAAGGACACCGCGACGAGGTCTTCATTCGCGGACAGGAAAGCACCGCGGATTTCTACATCGATGGCTTGCGCGACGATGCGCAGTATTACCGGTCGCTCTACAACATCGAGCGTGTCGAAGTGCTCAAGGGCGCCAATGCGTTGATTTTCGGACGCGGTGCTGGCGGCGGCGCGATTAATCGTGTCGCCAAGAGAGCCGAGCTTGGCGATGCATTCGTCAGCGGCGAAGCGTCCGCCGATACATTTGGGGCGTTCGCCCTCCTGGCAGACGTGAACCAGACGGTCTCGAATGACGTCGCCCTGCGCCTCAACGCGACTTACGAAGAGTTCGACAACGATCGCGACTTCTACGAAGGGCGCTTTATCGGTGTCTCGCCGACACTGACCGCAGCCCTCGGCACCGATACGACCCTGATCGCCAGCTATACGTTCGACAGTGACAAGCGCGTGACCGACCGCGGTCTGCCCTCGCTAGGCACCGGACCGCTCACCGGTTTTGACAGCACATTCTTCGGCGATGCCGACTTCAACCAGGCAGAAGCCGAGGTCCACATTGGCCGCGTGAGGCTGGAGCATGACTTCAACGGCGGGCTGACTGCCAATGCTACCGTCCAGTTCGCTGACTACGACAAGGAATATGCCAACATCGTGCCGTCGGGCACTGACGGCGAAACGGTGACCTTGGGCGGTTATCGCGATGCCCAGCAGCGTACCAACTGGATCGGTCAGGCGAACTTTGTCTGGGAAACAGATCTTGGCGAAAACCTGGCATCCACGCTCCTGTTCGGAATGGAAGCAAGCCGTCAGGATTCCGCGAACCAGCGCCAGAACGTGTCCTTCACCCGCGCACCGGACGCTGATGGCCTCGCCCCTAATGAAACGCCGCTGGACGACGTCCTTTTCATCCCGCCGTATGTGCTCGATCCCACGTCACGTTCGCGTGACAGCAATCTGGAAACGCTGTCCTTCTATGTTCAGGAACAGCTTGAGATCGGCGAATACCTGGAACTTGTCGCAGGCGTTCGCTGGGACCGGTTCGATCTCGACACGGCAAACCTGATCGAGAACGAAACCGCCGACCGTGTTGACGAGAAGTTCAGCCCGCGCCTAGGCCTGATCGTCAAGCCGTCGCCGGACCTCTCGCTTTATGCGTCTTATTCGGAAAGTTTCCTCCCGCAGGCTGGTGACCAGTTCTTCATCCTGTCGCAGGAAGAAGCACAGTTCGAACCGGAGAAGTTCACCAATTACGAAATCGGTGCGAAATGGGCACCGCTCGACAAGGTGTTGCTCAGCGCGGCTATTTTCCGCCTCGAGCGGACAAATATCCAGGCACCTTCACCAGAAGACGACACGCTGACTATCCTTGCTGGCGAAAGCCGGATTGAAGGTTTCGAAATCAGCGCCGTGGGCGAAATTGCTGACTTCTGGAAAGCAAACCTCGGTTACACCTATCTCGATGGCGAATTGCTCAACGAAAATGCATTCGGCGATGCCGGGCAGCGGCTTCAGCAGCTTCCCAAGCACTCGATCAGTGCTTGGAACCGTATCGACGTGAACGAAAAGCTCGGCTTCGGACTGGGCATTATCCACCAGTCGGAGCAGTTTGCCAGTTTCTCGAACACCGTCGTCCTGCCGAGCTATTGGCGGGTGGATGCGGCGGCATACTACACCGTCAGCGACCGCTTTAGCGTGCAGTTGAATATCGAGAATCTGTTCGACGAGGATTACTATCCCAGCGCGCACGGAAACAATAACATCCAGCCCGCCGACCCGTTCAGCGCGCGCGTGGGCGTTCGGTTCGAGATGTGACCGGTTAATTCCGGCCGAGCTTGCGGCGGCGGGAGCGATCCCGCCGCCGTTTGCGTTTTGGGAAGGCTAGTCTTCGTTCTCCTCCGGCCCTGTATTAGGGCTGGCCAACGCTGGCACCTCGCGCGCAGCATCCTTGCTACTGATGCCCGGCGCGGGTGCGGCGCTGATACGCTCCTGCCGCCGCGCCACGCGCCCTGCCCGCTCGATTGCGCGGACGAGGCGCGGATAGACTCCGCAGCGGCAAAGGTTAGGCACCGCCGCCTTGATGTCGGCTTCCGAAGCGCTGGGATTGCGATTGATGAGCGCTGATGCGGCCATCACGATACCCGGTGTGCAAAACCCGCACTGGATGGCCTGTTCGGCAACCATCGCCTGCTGGACCGGGTGCGAGCGATCCCCGCTCAGCCCCTCGATCGTGGTGACGAAACGTCCTTCAGCCTCGCCAATCGTGACAAGGCACGAACGGAGGGGTTCACCGTCGATATGGACCATGCACGATCCGCAATCGCCAGTGCCGCAGCCATATTTCGTGCCGGTAAGATTGGCGGCATCGCGCAGCGCCCAGAGAAGGGGCGTATCATCATCCATCAGGAATTCGACCGGCCGGTCGTTTACCGTCATTCGCGACATGAGTTGATCGGCCTATCTGGCGTAATGTTCAAGGAAGCCGCACCGATTGCAGCGCCAGCTTTCGATACTGAGTAGCCGCTTCTTGTCGACCTTCAAGCCCCACCATTTCTTGACAGGCTTGCCGCTTTGCCAGCCCGCGACGTGCTTTTCGCCATAACCGTGATCGACCACGAAGCCGTCTTCCATCCGCCCGTCACATTTTGGACAGGCCTTGGCTGCTGCCATCAGCTCTTCCAGCTATCGTCGATCTTCGACACGCGGCGTTTCCAGGCTTCGAAATCGAAGACCCCTGCGCCGCCTTGAGATTGCATGACCGCGAGATCGCGCTGATGCGTATCGACCACGTCCTGCGTAACGACATTCGCATTGCCCTGACTGAGCGTAGCGATCTGGATTTCGCAGGCGCGCTGCAGCGCCCACATCTTGACGAACATGCCCGGGATGGTCTTGTCCATCACAACCGGGCCGTGATTGCGCAGCATCAGGATCGAGTGGTTGCCAAGATTTTCAACCAGCCGGTCGCCCTCCTCCGGACGCACCGTCACGCCTTCGAAGTCGTGATAGCCGATCTGGCCCTGGAAATTGCAGGCATAGAAATTGGTCGGGACGAGGCCGTCCTTGTGGCTGCACACTGCCATCGTTGCCGTGGTGTGCACATGGCAAATGGCGGTGGCCCGCTCGCCCAGGTGTTTGTGGAAGTGGGCGTGCTGGGTAAAGCCCGCCTTGTTCACCATGTATTGCGACTGGCCGACATTGTTACCTTCTACGTCGATCTTCACGAGATTGGATGCGGTCACTTCGTCATAAAGCAGGCCGAACGGGTTGATCAGGAACGTATCCTTTTCACCAGGCACCGCAATCGAGATGTGGTTGTAGATGCTTTCGCCCCAACCCAGATGGTCGAAAATTCTGTAGCAGGCAGCAAGATCCTGGCGGACCTTCCATTCTTCTTCGCTGCATTCGAACTTGGGCTTGATCTGCGTGGCCATCGCACACTCTCCTCGGTTTTCTATTGCAACCTCTATCGCATGGCAGGCGGCGGCGGGGCAAGATGCGTTGCGCAATTGAACGCTTCCCTTGCGCGATCCGCCCCGCTAGCGGTGCTGCGCAATGAGCGAGACGGCCAAACTGACACGCGGCAGCATTGTCGGCCATCTCGTAGGTCAGACCGCGCCAATGATCTTCGGTGTCGCCGCGATCATTTCCGTTGCGCTGGTCGATGCCTATTTCATCGGGCAATTGGGCGCCCAGGAACTGGCCGCCGTCAGTTTCATCTTTCCGATCACGATCGCGCTCTCCAGCCTTGGCGTCGGGGTCATGGTCGGCATCAATTCAGTCATCGCCCGGGCGCTGGGTGAAGGCGACGCCGAGCGCGCCGAGAGACGCGCGAATTTTGGCGCTGTATTCGCGCTGACTGTCGGCGTGGTTCTGGGCCTTGCCCTCTTCTTCCTGCTCGACCCCTTGTTCCGGCTGATGCAGGCGAGTGAAGCGCTGCTGCCGCTCATCCGTGCCTATATGCAGCCCTTTTCTCTGGGTCTGCCGGTGCTGATCCTGCAAATGGGTCTCAACGGCGTGCTGCGCGGACAAGGAGAGGCGCGCAAGACCAGCTATGTCTCGATCACCTATTCGGTCGCGAACTGGGTCCTCGATCCTATCCTGATCACCGGAGCGTTCGGCTTTACCGGGTTCGGGATCGCAGGCGCAGCCTACGCCTCCATCGCCGGTTTTGCCCTCGCCATTCTCGTGGCACTCTATTTGATCGGGCATTCGCAACTGCAGATCAATCCGGCCTCCATCCGCAACTGCGATGTGAGCAAATCCAGCAAGGCAATCCTCAGCGTGGCGGGGCCGGCGGCATTTTCGAACGCCATCAATCCGATCGGCCTTGCAGTGCTTACCGCCCTGCTCGCTTCGCAGGGTGAAGCGGCTGTGGCGGGTTTTGGCGCAGCGGGGCGGCTGCAAAGCTTCGCCACGGTACCGCTGCTCGCATTGTCCGGATCGATCGGTGCAATCGTTGGTCAGAACTGGGGTGCGAAGCAACCCGACCGGTCACGCGCGGCATTGCGTTATGCTGCCATGTTCTGTGTCATATACGGCCTCGCGACTGCGGTGCTGCTGTATTTCACCGGTGGTTGGTTCGCCCAGTTTTTCACCGAAGACCCTGCGGTGATCGAAGAGTTTGAAAACTATATCGCCATTGCCGCCTGGGGCTATGCCGGTTTCGGACTTCTTATCGTGGCTAACGGCGCGCTCAACGCTGTCGACCGCGCCGGTCTTGCGCTGACCCAGAGCGCAGCCCGGGTATTCCTGTTCATGCTGCCGTTCGGCTGGCTGCTGCGGCCCACCTTCGGGGCCGACGCGATCTATGGCGCCGAGCTGGTTGCCAACCTTGCGGGCGGCCTGCTGGCGATCACGATCGTCTGGCAGGTTCTGCGCGCCGGTCCGGATAAAGAACACTCAATCCAAACCAATCGTTAACCATCATCGGCCATAGCGGACCTCGCAATACAGGGGATCCGCAAAGACCATGGATGAGTTGCTGGCAGACTTTATCGCCGAAACGCGCGAAATGCTCGAGCAGAGCAGCACTGAACTCGTCGCCTGGGAGGCCGATCCTGCCGACAAGGAGCGGATCGATACGATCTTCCGCTTCGTCCATACGGTCAAAGGCAACTGCGGCTTCTTCGACTTCCCCCAGCTCGAGAAACTGAGCCACGCCGCCGAGGACGCGCTGGCAGAATGCCGCGCAGGTCGCCGTGAACCGGATACCGCGCTCGTCACTGCGGTCCTGGCCATCATCGACCGTATCGGCGAAATGACCGATGCCATCGAGGCTGGCGAAGAGATTACCGGCGACGATACCCCCCTTATCTCGGCCCTCAGCCGCGATAACGAAATCGAAATTCAAAGCGATATTTCGGTAAAGCAGCCTGCCGACGAAAACTCCGAAGAGACATCCCCATCACGCGGACAGCGCCAAGCCGTCCAGCGTTCAATTCGCCTGCCTGTCGATCTGCTCGACGAGGTAATGAAGGGCGTCTCGGACATGGTGCTGGCCCGCAATGACCTTGCTCGCCGCCTGCGCGAAGCCGGAGAGCAGCCGACAATCGACGGTCCGTTCGAGCGGCTGTCAGCCATCCTTGCCGATGTGCGCACGTCCATCACCCGCATGCGGATGCAGCGGCTCGAACATCTGTTTTCCTCGCTTCCGCGGCTCGTGCGCGATTTGTCCAATGAACTGGGCAAGCAGGTCATGGTCGATTTCGAGGGAGGAGAGGTCGAACTCGACCGCGAAATGATCGAGATGGTCCGCGATCCGCTGACCCACATCATCCGCAATGCCATCGATCACGGGATCGAAAAGCCCGCCACACGCCTCAAGAACGGCAAGCGCGAAATCGGCTTCTTGCGCTTCGCTGCACGTCAATCAGGCAACCAGATCAGCCTACTCGTTACGGACGATGGCGGCGGTATCAATGTCGATCGGCTTTGCGAAAAAGCTGTCGCGGCAGGTATCTACACCCAGTCCGACATCAGGAAGATGTCTGACGAGCAGAAGCAGCAGCTCATTTTCGAGCCGGGTCTTTCCACCGCTGACGAAGTAAGCTCTGTCTCCGGGCGCGGCGTCGGCATGGACGTTGTTCGCGCCAACCTTGAACGGGTCGGCGGCTCGATTGAAGTTTCCAGCAAGCAAGGTGACGGCACCAGCTTCCACCTGCAGCTTCCGCTGACACTATCCATCATCGCTGCGCTTACAGTGAGCAGCGGCGGTCAGCATTATGCCATTCCAAGAAGCTACATCGAGGAAATCGTCTTCGGTAGCTCCAACAACGTGGAATTCGCGCAGGCTGGTGAACGCCGACTGGTTACTTTCCGCGGCCGCCGGGTTCCCTGCTTGTCGCTTGCCGAAGTGCTGGGCGTGGAAGATGAATCTGGCTGCGATTGGCAGTCCAAGACGCTGGTCCTTGTGCGCCTGGCGAGCGACGATGTCTTCGCACTGGCTGTGGACCGCGTACACGATCACGAAGACGTGGTCGTCAAGCCGATCGCTCCGGCGATCATGGCCACCAAGCTTTATGCCGGAACCACCCTGCTCGATGACGGCAGTCCGATGATGCTGATCGACCTGCCCAGTATCGCGCAAATGCGCGGGATTATGGGCGAGCTGCGCTCCAAACCGAGCGTTATCGAAGCGGCGGAAGAAAAGCGCGAAGAAGCGGCAGTTCCGCTCATGCTGTTTACTGGTCTCGACGGTCGCCGCCGCGGCGTTCGCCTCGAAATGGTTCGCCGCATCGACACGGTCTCCGCCGACGCTTTCGATATCGAGGGCGACCGCGCCCAGGCGGTCATCGATGGCCGTATTTTCCCGTTGGCCGGACACGAATATGGTCCGCTACCCGAAGATCGCTGCCGCTTGCTGCGTCTGAGCGACGGCGAAAGCGAAGTCGTTTATGCCGTGTCTGAAGTTCTCGACGCTGCCGGCATGACCAGCGAACTTGTTCCCGCTGACAAGGATGATGCCATCGAAGGCGTGACGCTGGTAGGAAACAAGCCTGTGCCGCTGATCGACGGGCATACAATTTTCGCTCGCCACGCCGTTATCGCTCCCAAGAACGGCCCGCTTCTGTGCCGTCTCCCGGAAGACAGCGACTGGTCGCGGACCATCCTGGAGCCACTCGTTCGGGCCGCCGGCTATGAAATCGCCCATAGCGCGGATGCCGAAGCCGATCTCGCCATCCATCTTTCGGAAAGCGCCGACGCGCCGGAATCAGACGCTCGCACCACCATCCGCCTACGGCCCGATCCCGAGGATGCGGGCGACGGCTCCATCTATCGTTATGACCGCGAAGGCCTGCTCGCAGCGCTGAAGCGGGTTCGCACCGGGAGGGCGGCATGAACGAACTTCTCTTGATGTGCACCATCGCTGGCCGGAAGGCGGCAATTCCCGCTTTGCGCGTGCAGACGGTGCTCGAAATCGACGAAATTACACCGATACCGGGTACGCCCAGCTACATACGCGGCCTCACTCCGCTGCGCAGCCAGGCGCTGACCGTGGTCGATTGTTCGCTGGCGCTGGGATTTGACGAAAAGACCAATTCTCCTGAACGCCGCGCGGCAGTCGTCGAGCTGGATGGGCACCTTTACGCGCTAATGGTCGATGCGGCTGAAGACGTTGCGGAAGCGATCGGCAAGCCGATCGCGATTCCTGGCGGTCTCGGCGACGGCTGGCAGCGCGCTGCCACAGGAATGGTCGAAACCGCTTCCGGCCCGGCCGTACTGGTCGATGTCGAAGCCATCATTGCGGGCCCGCCCGCGCTTGCAGCTTAAGCGATTGGTTACCGCTCATGTTTATGATGCGGATTGAAACTCAAGGAACCTACTCATGAAGACCTGCCTCATCATCGACGATTCGCGCGTAATCAGAAAGGTTTCGCGGCATATTCTGGAATCGCTCGAATTTTCCGTCGACGAGGCGGAGAACGGTAAGGAAGGCCTCGAGAAATGCCTTGAAAGCATGCCCGATGTCATCCTGCTGGACTGGAACATGCCCGTCATGACCGGCATCGAGTTCATCAACCAGCTCAGGAAGAGCGAAGGCGGCGACAAGCCCAAGGTCGTGTTCTGCACTACCGAAAACGATGTCGCGCATATCCGCGAAGCCATCAGTGCCGGGGCTGACGAATACGTCATGAAGCCGTTCGATCATGAAACCCTGCAGATCAAGCTCCAGCTTGTCGGCATGGCCTGAGCGGGAGCAGCGAAATGGTCGCGGCCCTACGCCCAAAAACCGATGAAATTCCCGAAGCCGAGGCGGAGGATGGCCGGATAAAGGTCATGCTGGTCGACGATTCGTTGACCGTGCGTACCGTTTTTTCGCGCATGCTCGCCAAGGAAGCCGACATCAATGTGGTTGCTGCAACCAGCACCGCTGAAAAAGGCCTGGAGGAACTTCGCGTAAGGCAGGTCGACGTGATCATGCTGGATCTCGAAATGCCCGGCATGGGAGGGCTCGAAGCCCTGCCCAAAATGCTGGCGCAATCGCCCTCCACCAAGATCCTGGTGATCTCCTCGCTGACTGCCGAAGGTGCGGAACACACCGTCGAAGCGCTGCGTACCGGCGCTGCGGATACGATGCTGAAGCCGCGTCCAGGCGGCTTTAACGACGATTACCGGGACCAGCTTCTTGGCAAGATTCGCGCGCTCAAGGGGATGGGCCCCGAAGAAACCAGGCGTGCGAACGCGAAGCCAGCTTCGCGCCGCGCCGGTAAACGCCCGCAGGTCATCGCAATTGGCGCCTCGACTGGCGGCATCCACGCGCTGAACCTGTTCCTGCGCAAGATGCCGAAGGACTTCCAGCTTCCCATCCTGATCACCCAGCACCTGCCTTCCAGCTTCATTCCGGTGTTCGCGCGGCAGATGGAGATGGCATCGGGGCGAGAGGCCGTCCTGGCAGATGAAAATGTCGAGATTCAAGCTGGCAAGCTAGTGATTGCACCGGGACACGGTCACATGGTCGTGCGCCGCAAGGGTTCGCATGTGGTCACCGGTCTGGCTTATCACCCGGTCAAAAGCGGTTGCCTGCCTTCCGTCGATCCGATGTTCGAAACGCTCGCCGAAGCCTATGACGGCGAAGTCGCCGGTGTGCTTCTGTCAGGCATGGGACGCGATGGTACCGAAGGTGCCGAAGCGATCGCGAAGGCCGGCGGATCGATTTACGCGCAGGACGCGCAAAGCTGCGCCGTGTGGGGGATGCCGCGCGCCGTCACCGAAATGGGACTGACGACGGCAGCATTACCGCCCGAACGACTGGCCGAGACGATCCTGGCCAGTGCCGGAGCGCAGGCATGGCGATAGACGACGCTTCGCACCGCATCATCGCCGATCTCCTGACATCGCGTACAGGCCAACAACTCACAGAAAGTCGCCGTTGGCGCATCTCCACAGCCCTTGCGGGACTGTTCCGTGAAATCGGGATCGAGAATGTGGACCAGCTGGCCTGCATGCTCGAGAGGCCGGGCGAACACCGGCTGGCAACACGGGTTGTCGAAGCCCTGCTGAATAATGAAACATACTTTTTCCGCGATCATGCCTATTTCGACACCCTCGCCAACGTGCTCTTACCGGAGCTTGCCCGAAAACGCGCTGACAGCCGGAAGCTGACCATCTGGTCGGCAGGCTGTTCGACCGGACAGGAAGTGCTCAGCCTGGCGATGATCTTCGCCGAGCAACCTGGACGCTGGCAGGACTGGACCATCGATATCGTCGGCACGGACATTTCAGGCAAGGCCATCGAGCAGGCCAAGAGCGGGACCTATTCGCAGTTCGAAATCCAGCGCGGCATCTCCGTTGCGCAGATGCTCAACTTCTTCGATGAAACAAAGGGCGGTTGGCAGGTTTGCGACAAGGTCCGCGCCATGACCCGGTTCGGCCAGCAGAACCTGCTCGACTACCCCCCTTCCCCGAGCAATTTCGACCTCGTACTGTGCAGGAACGTGCTGCTCTATTTTGCACCTGACGTTCGCCAAGCCGCATTCGAGCGGCTGGCAAGCGCAGTGAACGATGACGGTTATTTGATGCTGGGTTCGGGCGAGACAGTCGTCGGCCAGACAGACCGGTTCGTATCTTCGGAGCTCGGCGCCGGATTGTACAAGGCCAACACTGACAGTGTTCCAGCCCGTAAATTTTACAGCCGGCCGACACCAGCTGCCTTGCGAGCGGGATGATCCGGCGTTCCCGGAACCCGGCATCCTTCGCTTGAAGGTAAACGCCCGGTTTACTGTTCCTTAGCGAATGTACCGTATGGCGGTTGGTCTGGAATTAGATTCACGCTTCGAGGAGCATCTGCGTGACACATCAGAGTGACAAGACCCGTCACGATACACGCGTGCTGCTGTTCGCTCCTCTCGCCGTGCTTGGGCTAATTGTTGGTGCCACGGCAATTTCCGGCCTGTTCGCGGCCGATGCTGCCGATCTCGTGATCGTTTTCATGCTGGGCGGCGCAGCTTTTGCCGCCGCGATCACTCTTTTTGGCCTGCTGGGTTATCGCCATCTGGCGAGCCTGGAGCGCATCAGCAATTCCGACAGCCTGACGATGCTTCCCAACCGCCGAGCGCTTCATGGAGGCATTCAGAGTGAAGTGCGGACGCAGCAGGAAGTCGCGCTTGCCCTAATCGATCTCGATGGCTTCAAACTTCTCAACGATCACTATGGCCATTCGGTCGGCGATCAGGCGATCAAGGAAGTCGGCCGGATTTTCGAGGGAATTTGCGAAGGGAATGCCCTTGTTCATCGCCTTGGAGGCGATGAGTACGCGATTTTCATGTCCGGTAATCTGGCCGGCACACTTCTCGAAGGTATCTGCCGCCGCATCATTGAAAGGCTGGCCAAGCCGGTCGCTGTCGATGACCGCCGGCTCACGCTTGGTGCCAGCATCGGTCTGGCGCGCAGGCTTCCCTACGACACGGTAGGTTCAAGCGAGCTGCTCCGCCGCGCGGACGTCGCCATGTATGTATCCAAACGCGCCGGCAAGATGCGCTGTACGTGGTTCAGCGAAGCGTTCGACCATAGCCGCGAACAGCTCAAGGAAATGGACGATGAGCTCCGCTCCGCGCTGACCAACGGGGAGTTCTGCCTGAACTACCAGCCGCTGGTCGATACCACGTCACGCAAAGTCGTCGCGGTCGAATGCCTGCTTCGCTGGCAGCGCCCGGACGGTAAGCACGTCGGGCCGAACATCTTCATTCCCGTTGCTGAGGAATCCGGACTGATCAACGCAATCGGCCTGTGGGTCCTGCGTCAGGCTTGTCAGGATGCGCTTGCCTGGGACGACATCACGCTATCCGTGAACATTTCGGCAGCGCAGCTGCGCAACCCGGAATTCCCTATCCACCTTGGCCATATTCTTGAAGAAACGGGCTTCGATCCAGAGCGGCTGGAGCTCGAAATCACGGAAACGTGCCTTGTGCTTGATCCGATCGTGGCCGAACGCAGCCTTGCGGTTATTCGCGGCTTTGGCGTGCGCGTCGCGCTCGACGATTTCGGGACCGGATATGCCTCGATCGGCTTCCTTCGCCAGTTCCGCTTCGAGAAGCTGAAGTTGGACCGTAGCCTGGTCGTCCAGGCCGGCGAAGATGACGCGAGCCGCGCCATGATGCTCTCGAGCATCACCGTCGCTCGGGCGATGCATATGGACGTCACGGCCGAGGGCGTCGAAACGGAAGAACAGGCTGACATGGTCCGGGCAGCTGGCTGCGACCAAATCCAGGGCTGGCTCTATTTCAAGGCAATGCCAGCTGGCGAAATTCCCCAGCACCTCAACCGCCCCATCGGCGCGCAAAGCCGGGATGACAGCGATCCTCACGCCAAGGTTGCGTGAGCAAATCCGATTATCCGCCTACTCGCATTTTCTTTCCGATCCTCCTTAACCCCTAATAAACCATCTTGGCGTAAGCCTTGAGGAAATCACGCGGAGTATCACTACCATGGATGCGCAGACCGGTTTCCTCGACAAAGACCTGGTTAACGAAATCTCGGCAATCGAGGTCGAACTTGCACACAAGTCCGATTACCGATCGGCTGTCGTTTCGTGGTTCATGAGCCGGACCCTCAAAACAAAGGCTCTGGTCGCCACAGCTTTCTCGCTTGGAACCCTTCTGCTCGTGTCCCTCGTCGCGCTGCTGGGCCTCAATAACCCCGCATGGTCGGACTTCGCGACCACCACGATCATCATCGCTGCAATCATCGGCTCTGTTGGTGCCAGTGTATCGACTTTCGTGATTATCAAGAACGTCATCGAGCCGTTCAACGATATCGTTCAAGACATGAACCGGTTGGGCCAGGGCAAGCGCGACATCACCGTTGCCGGAACGAACCGCCCCGACGAAATCGGACAGCTCGCTCGGTCGTTGGAGCTTTTCACGAAGACGGGTCACAAGCTTGATGAACTATTCGCCGGACGAAAAGAAAGCACAGAACGCCGCCAGAGGGAAATCGCACTTCTTGCCAGAAGTTTCGAACAGGAAATTGGCGAGGTTGTATCCGGCGTTGCCGCGGCTTCGAGCCAGCTAAACCGTACCGCAGAAGAGATGGCCGTAACAGCCGAAATGGCTTCGACGCAGGCTGCAGAAGTCAGCGGCGCCATGGATCAGGCATCGAGCGGCGTGACCGCTGCAGCGGCCGCTTCAGACGAATTTGCCATGTCGATTGGCGAGATCAGCCGTCAGGCATCGCACTCCGCAGAGCTTGCCCGCAAGGCGGCCGACGATGCGGAAAGCGCCGACCAGACCATCTCCACATTGTCCAGTTCTGCCGATCAGGTGGGCCAGATTGTTGAGCTGATCCAGTCGATCGCACAGCGTACCAACCTGCTCGCTCTCAACGCATCGATCGAGGCTGCACGCGGCGGTGAAGCTGGCCGCGGCTTTGCCGTCGTCGCCAGCGAGGTCAAGGAACTGGCCGCACAGACCAGCCGCGCCACTGAAGAAGTCGCAGACCAGATCCGCACCATGCAAAATTCGACCGGTGACAGCGTGAACGCGCTTCGTTCAATCGGCTCACAAATCAAGCAGCTCGAAACCACGGCAATCTCGATTGCCAGCGCCGTGGACCAGCAATCGGTTGCCGGTCAGGACCTCGCACGCAGCATCGACCTTGCAGCACGCGGTACCGACGAAGTTGGCGGGCACATCGACACGATGCGCAACACCAGCCTTGCAACCGGCGCTTCGGCCAGCCAGGTTTTGTCGTCAGCCAAGGACCTTGAAGGTCAGGCATCCTCGCTGCGAAGCCGCGTGGACTCGTTCCTTGCCAAGGTACGCGCAGGCTGAGCTTTCGCTCAGCCTGGCGCTCGGCGCTGGACTACTATTCCCACCAATACGGTTTGCGGCGGGTATCGCCGGTTTCCACTTCGTTCATGGTGCGCGCATCATACAGGCGGCCGCCAAGCATGACCTGCGCGATGTCATCCGAGTTGCGGATGTCCTGAGCTGGATCGGCCGTCAGGATCACGAGATCGGCAAGTTTGCCAACCTCGAGGCTGCCGACATCTCGTTCCATACCCAGCGAGCGAGCAGGCTCGATCGTGCCGGCACGAAGCGCCTCGACGTTGCTCATTCCGCCCCGCGCAAAGCTCCATAGTTCCCAATGCGCAGCGATGCCGGCCTGCTGGCCGTGCGCGCCGATGCTGACCTTGACGCCGCGCTGGGCAAGCTTCTTTGCCTCGCGCGCCGAATTGTCATCCACAAACGCCCAATCGGGAGCCTTGGTGCGGCGCGCATTCCCCGCCAACAGCATCTTGGGCGGCGTATGGACCAGCAACGGATTGTCGAAGACATCCGTCGCCTGGCGCCAGTACGGATCACCAGCAAGGCCGCCATAAGTGACCACCAGTGTCGGAGTGTAGTTGGTATCCGACTGGCCGAACATCTGCAGGACGTCCTCATACATCACGTCGAGCGGGATATTGTGCTCCAGCGTCGAGTTCCCGTCGGCGATCAGGTTCATATCCATACCGAACAGCGAACCGCCCTCGGCGACAACCAGCATATTCTCCTCGCGAGCAGCGGCAACGACCTGCTGGCGTTGCTCGCGGCGCGGCTGGTTGTAGTTCTTGACGGAAATTCCGCCCTGGGCCTTGATCCGGCGAACATGCGCCAGGGCATCGTCATAGCTGTCGACGCGCGCGTACACTCCCGGCGACTTCGCGCCGTAAATGATCTCGCCGGTCGAGAAGATGCGCGGGCCCAGCAAGCTTCCGGCCTGCTGACGCTCAGACGCTGCGAAAATCATGCTGGCCGAGGATGACGGATCGTGGATCGTGGTGGTTCCCATCGCCAGGTTCTGGACCAGCGACCAGTTCTGCTGCGGGACGAGATCGCCCGTCCCTTGCGCTCCGTGAGCATGGGCATCAACCAGCCCTGGAATGACCGTACTGCCTGCTGCATCGACTATCGTTGCGCCTGCCGGAACATCGATGCTCGCAGCCGGGCCCACGGCGGCAATGCGGTCACCGTCGATCAGGATAGTCCCGTTCTCGATGGTACCGGCACCCTCGCCTGCCATCGTGTGGATACGCGCTCCGGTGATAGCGACCATGCCGCTCGCCTTGTCTGCGCGAATGATCCGCGCAAGCGAAGTGCCGCTGTCAGGCGGCGTGAATTTGGGCGCTTCCTTGTCCTGCGGTGCGGCCGGTGTGAGGGCCGAGGTGCTGGCGCGATAGAGCGCGGGCCCCATCGACCAATGCAGCGTCGAACCGTTCTCAGCCCAGCCGATGTAATCGGCGCCGCCTGTGCTGACCTTGGTGACAGGCAAAGAGCTCGCCTTTTCACCTACCGTGACCGCCTGGCCGCCAGGTAGCAGGGGCATGGCGAACACTTCGTAGTTCTGGCGGAATGCCACGTAGTCTCCGCGCGGGCTGACGCGGAAATCATTCGCCAATTCACCTTGTGCGTGGACGCGGCGCGCCTCTCCGTTCAGATCGCTCGAGATGAGCTGGAGATTACCATCAGCACGGGCGAGCATGAACAGGCGATCATCGTCACTGCCGAACTGCGGGTCAGATCCATTGCGCGTGATCATCCTCGGCGTGCCGCCAGCAGCAGACACGGAGTAAACGCCTTCGTTTTCCGAGTAATCGGGTGAGGTGAGATACCCTCCGCCACGTTTCTCGAACACGATTGTGCGGCCGTCAGGCGAGAACTGCGGCACTGCATAGTGACCCGGTTGGCTGGTAATGACCCGTTCGCCCCGGCCCCGCGCATCGACCGTCACAATCCGCGCAAGATCGCTGTCGCTCCAGCGGACAAACGCGATCCGCGAACCGTCACGCGACCATGTGGGCCACAGCTCCAGCTGCTCGCTGTCAGCGGACGTTAGCCGCCGAGGGGCGGCGTCGCTGCCGACCGGCTTGGTGTAAAGCTTGCCGAGGCTTTCGAAGACAATCGTGCGGCCGTCAGGCGAGACGGTGGCGAACCGGGGTATCTTGGCAGTAAAGGTGTCAGGCGCGACATCGATGACCGGATGCGGGGCCTTTGCGACCGCGCGGGTGTCGTCGACGCTGAACGGAATGTTTGCCGCACCCGAACCGTCTGCGGCAACCCGCCACAGCTTGCCGCCTGCCCAGGTCACGATGCTGTTGCTGTCGGGCGTCCAGTCCATCATCGGATAGACGCCGTAGACCGCCCAGGTCTCCTGCATATCAAGGTCGAGCTGGCCGTAGACCATGCGCTCGCGCCCGCTGGCGATATCCTTTACCCAGAGCTGCGACTGGTCCTTGTCGCGCCGGACGAAGGCGATGCTTTTCCCATCGGGCGAAGGCGTCGGACGAACCGCGCCGCCATAACCGCCGATGGCAGTTGTCACTTCTCCGGTATCGATTTCGTATTTCTCGACCCGGAAAATTCCGGCGTTCGAATCCTGCGCATATTCGAAGATCGGGCCCGAGGTGACGTTGCGAGTGTAATAGATCGCATTGCCATCGGGCGCGTAGATCGGCTCGCCCAGTTCTTTCTGCAGTGCCTCATTCGACCGCTTGACGAGCTTTACACCGCCTCCGCCGGACACATGATAAAGCCACACCTCTCCGGTGCCGAGGCTGCGCTCGGTCGTGAAATGCTTCTTGGCCACGATGTAGCGTCCGTCCGGCGACCAGCTTGGCTGGTTGATCAGGCGAAAGTCTTCCTTGGTGACCTGCTTCTTGTCCGAACCGTCACGGTTCATGATCCAGATATTGTCACCGCCACCGCGATCTGAGGTAAATGCAATTCGGTTGCCATCAGGCGAAAAACGCGGCTGCACTTCCCACGCCAGACCTTCGGCAATGCGCGTCGGAGTGCCGCCGGAAATCGGCATGGTGTAAATATCGCCCAGTAGAGCGAAGGCGAGCGTGCGGCCATCGGGCGACACATCGACATCCATCCAGGTGCCCTCGTCGGTACGGATGGGCACATCCGTGAGGACCGCGTTGCCGGGAGCCATTACATCCCATTTCGCATCGCTGGCTTCGTCGCCGGCAATCGGCACAGTCGCCGGAGCCGCATCGACCGCCTCGCCGCTGCCCTCTTTGGGAAGATCGTCCTGAGAGGCGTCGACTTCCTGTTCTTCGACCGGATTGGGGCTTGGCTGCGGGTCTTGCGCATTCGCGGCCGAGGCGCACAGCACCAGTGCGAGTGCGGAAGCAATGCTAGATTTCATGACAGTCTCTCTCCCTGAACTTTGGGAGGGGCTTAGACGTGCACACTCATGCTTTGCAAATCGGTGTTCGACGAACGTCGTAGATCATTTGACGCTTGAGCGTTCAACCAGCCTCACAGGCACGCGCCGCTCCGCCCGATCACCCTCATTGGCAAGGGCGGTTTCGATCAGCAGGCGCCCCGCTTCGGCGAAATCGGGCTCGACCGTGGTGAGCGGCGGATTCGAAAACTCACCGGAGCCCAAGCCGTCGAAGCCCACGACCCCGACAGCGTTCGGCACGTTGACATCGCGCAGTGCGAGTTCCTCCAGAGCGCCGAGCGCCATTGCATCACAGGCAAAGAACAGGCCGTCGAACGCGGCACCGCTTTCGGTCAGCCGAATGATCGCGTTGCGCCCTTGCGAAACCCGGTCAGATCCGACCGAGACGAACGCGGGACGTTCCTCGAGACCAGCCGCCTGCATCGCGGCCTGATACCCTTCAAAGCGCTCGCGGAACTGCTTCTGTGACGAGTTGGGGTCGCCGACAAAAACGATATCCTTCGCGCCGCCCTTGACCAGCCGCTCTACGGCGAGCCTGCCGCCCGCCATATTGTCGGAGCGAACCCAAACAGCGTCGTCGAAGGGCGAGCCCCAAAAAGCGATGGACCGGCTTTCACCGGCAACTTGGCGGAAATAGTCCCATGCACCCGCGTTCATGGCGGTCCCGATCACCACCACCGCGTCAGCCTGGCGGCGCGCCACATAATGACCGAAGAGTTCGTCTTCCTTCGCCTGAAAAGATACCAGCGCTTCATACCCGCGTTCCGCCGCAGCGGCGCAGGTGCTGCCCAGAAGGCTGTAATAGAACGGATTGATCGCGGCAGGCCCCTGCCCTTCACGTCCGATAACAACGATGGCGATGCTACCGGTCTCACCTTTGCGCAGGCCTGCCGCGCGCATGTTTACATGATAGCCGAGGTCGGCAGCTGCCTGTTCGACCCGGCGGCGCGTAGCCTCAGTGATGGTTTCCGAGCCAGACAGAGCGCGGCTCACGGTGGACTGGCTTACCCCTGCCTTTTCGGCCACGTCGATCGACGTAACCCGGTGCGGCCTGCTATTGCTCATAACTCTCCAACGCTCCCTCGGCGCTTGCACGTATAGCTAGCTGAAACGATTGTAGAGTAAAGCCAGCCCATGCTTGCACCTTGGTACAAGCCGTGAGAATACAAAACGGGCCGATTGACGAGGGATAGAATGGAAAACAGACGCGAAGACCGTCATTTGGTACAAGTCGCCGGGGCCTACCGGGCGCGCGAAGGCGGTTCACGCGATGTCTGGATCAAGGACATCTCGGAAACCGGCTGCCGGTTCTTCGACAAGTTCTCGATTCTGAAAGTCGGCACGGAAGTGCTTGTCAAACTTGGCAACATCGGCCCCATCCCGGCGCACGTCAGGTGGCGTGAAGATAACATCGTCGGCGCAGAATTCGTAACGAAGCTGCATCCCAGCGTCATGAGCCACATTGTCGAATTCATGTCGCAAAGCGAAAAATAGCTCCCCCCGGGGGCTGTCATGGTCTGATGGCCGAGACCATAATCTCAAGCGGATCGCGGCGTCTTTCCACTCCTGCCCCGGTGCGCTTCGTCCACAATGGGCGGTTCGGCGCGCAAGCAGCAGTCGAGGCGAAGGACTTCGAAGCAATTTTAGCCCGCGAGCCGGAGGTGCTGCGCGCCTTCGCGGAAAATGGCGATCTTTGCTGGACGGTACAGACCTTCTGCCGCCTGCGCGAAGCGGGATATGGCGGCATTGAGCTGTCCACCGAAGCGGTACCCGGGCGTATCAACCTCTCCAAGGCCAAGACCCTGTCGCGGCGAGGCTGGAGGCCCGGCATTTTCGATGTGTCGATCCAGGCCGACTATCCCCGGGTCGCATGGGCGCGGTTCCATCTGCAGCAGAACCGCGACCTGCTTGGCCACGATGCCCATGTCGTACCGCTCTGGCCGCAAGCCAGGATCATACCCCGCGATGCAGGCCGCAGCGGCATCAGCCGCATCGGCTTCTTCGGAAAGATCGATGGCAATCTGGCCGGGGGCGATGAGACCTGGCGTGCACTTCTCGCCGAACGGGGACTCGAATTCTACGCACCTCAAGCGGATCGCTGGCACGATTTCTCGAAGATCGACGTCGCCGTCGGCATTCGCAGCTTCGACACTCGCCGCCATTCGAGGAAACCGGCCAACAAGCTCATCAACGCATGGATGGCCGGTGTGCCTTTCATTGGCGGCAACGATTCCGCTTTCATGCAGATCGGCACACCCGGCGAAAATTACCTCCAGGCCGCAACGCCGGGCGAAGTGATCGAACAAATCTGCCGGTTACAGGCTGATCCGCATCTCTACGATCAGCTGGTCCGCGCCGGTGCCGCAGAGGCTGAGGCGTTCACGGTCCCAAGAATTGCAGATCATTGGGTCGACGTCCTCGAGGGCCCGATATCGGCCCGATATCTTGAGTGGGAGGCGCACGCAGCCCGCGAAAAAGTGCGTTCGAGGCTGCTGTCGCTCGCGCAAGGCGGGGTGGATCTCGCCAAGGCGGCGGGGCGAAAACTCCTGCGCCGGGAATACGAAGCTTGAGCAACCGGAAACGCATCCTGAGAGGCGTGGCGGCGAACCTGGTGACATTGGCCACGAGGATCGCAGTCCAGTTTGCGACTCTCCCGCTGTTTTTCGCGAATTGGAGCGCGGACCGGATCGGCGCATGGCTCGTCCTGTTCGCGGTGCCTGCTTATCTGGGACTGGTCGGGAATGGCTTTGCTGGTGCTGGCGGGAATGCCGCGCTGGCTGCGGTCCAGGATGGAGATCAACCCCGCGCCCGGGCAGATTTTCGCGCAGCATGGGCCATTTCAAGCCTGTCGACCGGGATTCTGGTCGCTTGTTTCGCAGTCGGCTTCTTCTGGCTTGTTCCAGTCATGCCCGCATTGTCCGCCGCCCAAGCAGGCGATTTGCCCGCGACATTGGGCTGGCTTGCGCTTTACATCTTTGCCACCAGCCAGATGGCGGTGGCGGAAATCCCGTACCGGGCTGCCGGGCGATATCCCGACCACATCGCGCTCTATAATCTAGCTGCCCTGATCGAGATCGCAGTCATCGCCGCGTGCGTGACACAGTCTGAAAGCTTCGCCGTGCTCGCCATGGCGCTTGGCATCACGCGGTGCATCAGCGCAGCCTTGATCTTCATCCAAGCACGGCGTCTCGCGCCGCAAATGTTCGAGGCTGGGCGCGGTTCGCTTAGGGCCAGCCTAGACGGCCTGTGGAAGCCCTCGATTGCCTTCATGCTGGTGCCGCTGATATTCGGGTTGAACCTGCAAGGTTATGTCCTGCTGCTGGGCGCAACGTTCGGAGCGGCCTTGCTGGCCAGCTTCGTCGTAACCCGGACATTCACCCGCCTGTTGGACCTGTTCACCAACCTGACGTACACCATGCAGTTCTACGAGAGCGGGTATATTCAGGGTCCAAAGGAAGCCATCCAGCGCCGCCTGCTGGCGACCATGACAGTCGTTTCCCTCCTGTTTGCAGCGGCCTTTTCCGCTTTCCTGCTGTGCTTCGGCCCTTGGCTGCAGGATCTCTACAGCCTCAGCCAGACACGCTTCGACCCTCTCGTTGCCATAGTCCTCCTGGCTGCCGCCTGGCTTCGCGCGCTTTCGGCAGCGCCAATCGCCCTCCTCACTGCATCAAATGCCCATACGCGCGTCGTCCTGGTGTATCTGACAGGTTCGGCGGCGGCTTTGCTGCTGGCCGCCGTGCTGGCCGCATGGGGCGGCAGATTGGCCGTGATCCTCATCCCATTGGTTGCGGCCGAAGCCTGCCAATTGGTGCCTGCAGTGCGTGATAGCCTGCGCAAGCTCGATCTGTCCTTCGGGGCGTTCCTGCGAATGCTCGTATCCCGAGAGAGGCTGGAAGACATCGCTGGCGCAGCAAGGCAATTGCGGAGAAAGCGCTGAGCCGCTTGCCTGCCTGCTTGCGCGCGGCCTAGATAGAAATCGCTGTGTACGACCTGCTGCTTCTTGCCTCTGCCATCATCTTCGCCGCGACGAGCATCGCCTATCTGCGGCATCCGGCAGCTGGCCTGATGCATCCTGCGACATTCTATCTGGCCTTTCACGGGTTCATTTTCGTTATCCGCCCGATCGTGGCGCGGATTTACGACTTCAATTTCGTTTATCGCCTTTTCGAGTTCATGCCGTCGATCAGCGACAAGATAACGGTCATCCTGGCCGCGAACCTTGCCATGGTGGTGTTCGTCGCGTCATCCCTCTACATTGCGAAAGAGCCCCCCGCACCGCTGGACGACGAAGTTTTCGCCCGTGCACGGGCCAGCCTGACGAAACCGATTATCGTCGTAGCCGCTCTTCTCAGCCCGCTTGCTGTCTGGTCATTGCTGGAAAACTGGCAGCAGCGTTCCGAGGAGTTCGGATCAATGATCCGCGACGCGGCAACGGGCACGGCAATCAACATTGGCGGCGTTGGCTGGTTGACTGATGCCTCGCTTTTTTTGGCACCCATAACCGTGATGATCATCTGGCTCGCCCGCTACCGTTGGTGGAGCTGGGCATTCTTCGGCGTTTTCATGCTGCTGCAGGGAGGCACCGGGATCCGCGGCCCTATCATTTATGCGGCCAGCGCTATCGGCATTCTGGCGCTGCTCGAGATGCGCAGGCGCTGGTTCGATTGGCGCGTCATGGCGCTGGCCTGTGTCGCGGCGCTGGCATTCGGACAGCTGGTACTCGACCGGGGTGCCTCCTTGCGAGGCGTGCTCGGCGGAGGTGCGGAGGTGACCTATACGCAGGACGCCGAACTCGCTCCGCTTGAAGGCATGGACTTCGCCAATCTCGAGTATTTCGAATACGTCGTTTACGCGGTCCCGCAGCGCAGCAACACCTATGACTATTTCGCCAGCAACTTGCAGGTCTTCACCGAACCGGTGCCCCGGGCGCTATGGAAGGATAAACCTGTCGGCCCGCCGATCCAGAATTTTTCGCTGTGGGATTATGGGCGCCCTATCGGAATGACCGCCTCGTTGCCGGGTGCGGGCTGGTTGTCGCTCGGCTATGTCGGGGTGGTGATCCAGACGCTCTTTTTCGCGATGCTTTATGCCTATCTTTTCGTCTGGCTGCTCACGAGAAGAGCGACCCCTCTTGCGCACCTGGCCTATGCCCTGCTGATCGCGACCGCATTCAATGTGCTGCGGGACGGGACCCTGCTGACATTTGCGCGGCAGATGCCGTTCTATCTGGGCCCGCTACTGATGGTTGTTCTGGCGCAGCGGCTGCTCGGTCCCGCCAGGGGCGCACATGTCCACGATTGGAACCAGCCGGTGAGCGAGTTTCTGGCCCAGTCACCGGCCGAGCGCCGCCGGAGCCTCGCCAGCCAGACGAAAGATCAGCGGTAGCGAGGCCGCATCAACCCGTCACGCCGAGCAAAGCTCAGCAACTTTCGCCGATTGATCTTGCCTTTGACATGGCGGTCCAGCTTCTTCCGGAAGCGGTCCGGTTCGAAGGACCCGTCCAGCGATGCGGACAGGAATTCCTTATCGGCAGGCAAATGCAGGATCGCGGAAGCATCCAGATCGCGAAACGGCCGGGGTCTATGCCTGGTGCGAGAGGTCCAATACCGGGCGATCGTATCCGTGTCCCGCACGTCGACGAGCGAGCCACCACGGCTTTCAAACCGCTGCAATGCCGCCCCCAAAACCATCTCATCGCCTGCGTGAAGCATGGATTGCCAATGCGCCAGATAGACAGTCCACAACGCGGCGATATCCTCGGCCAGCCTGGCGAACGATACGCTATCGCCGATCAGGAATTCACCACCCCACCATTCCTTCCGAAAACTGTCACCGAGCAGGATCGCGAGGCTATCGGCCAAGCGCTCGTCGGCACATTCGATCCCCTCATCGGCCCCTAGCCGGTACCCTGCAATTCCGTCGATCACGCAAAATCGCTCGTCAATCGGGCGCACGCATACCGTGTCGAGGTCGACCAGCGCCGCCCTGCTCCCAAATTCGCCTGTCCCGAATTTCTCGATCAATTCGAGTTTATGGTGTGCCGCACGGAATGGAATGTCGGCGGGAACATCAAGCGAGAACTCTGCGCCCCGCAACGGGGGAGTTTCGATCCCCAAGGCCTTGCACCGTTCGGCGAGCAATTCCGGACGATCGGAAATCAGAGTCCAATCATAACCGAAATGCGCAAAGGATCTGGCGCTTTGCGCACCGCACCGCAAATAGATGTCGAGCGGCGATTTTCCGGAAGGCAGGTTCGCTGTTCTCTCGCCGTTTTCGGGTACGATGAGCAGACCGTAAAATGATAGGGACAACGCGTGCAGCTCCGTCTGGCAGATGGCCCCTACGGCATTGCCGCGATGAAATCGAGTTGCGAAAGAAAACCGAGGCTAGCGCATTTCGAGAAGTTGAGTTAGTCTTGCCTCATGGGAGAAAGACCGATGAGCGACCGCGCGACCGATTTCGACGTCCTTATTGTTGGTGCCGGCATTTCTGGGATCGGCATGGCGGCCCACATGACGGAGAAATCTCCGTCACGCAGCTACGCGATTCTGGAGCGCCGGGATAACCTTGGCGGCACGTGGGATTTGTTCCGGTATCCGGGCATCCGCTCGGACAGCGACATGCATACTCTGGGCTTCGATTTCGAACCCTGGAAGCACGAAAAGTCGATCGCCGATGCACCTGCGATTCTCGACTACCTCGACACGATCGCGGACGAGCGGGACATCCGCCGGCACATCCGGTTCGGCCACAAGGTCATCGCCGCCGATTGGCGCGGTGCAGATGCGCGCTGGCACGTCACGGTCGAGGCCGAGAATGGCGAGCGCAAGCATCTGACCGCAAACTGGCTCTACCTCGGCTCGGGCTATTACGATTACGACGAGCCCTATGATCCCGGCTTCGATTTCGGAGAATTCGAAGGCCAGGTTATCCATCCGCAGTTCTGGCCCGAAGATCTCGATTATGCCGGCAAGCAGGTCGTGGTGATCGGATCCGGCGCCACCGCCGTCACGATCGTACCGTCGATGGCCAAGAAAGCGGCCAAGGTAACGATGCTGCAGCGCACGCCGACCTGGATGTTCTCGCGCCCGGCCAAGGATGCAGTGGCAAATTTCCTTCGCAAAGTCCTGCCAGAAAAACTGGCTTACCGGATCACGCGCTGGAAAAACATCAAGATGCAGGACTTCAGCTTCAAGATGGCCCGCAACAAGCCGCAGAAGGTGAAGGACGGCCTGCACAAGCGCATCCGCAAGTCGATGGGCCAGGATTATGACCTGACGCCTTTCACCCCGCCATACAATCCATGGGACCAGCGCCTGTGCCTGGTGCCGGACGACGATCTTTTCGCAGCGATCAAGGGCGGCAAGGCCGATGTCGTCACAGGCCACATCAAGGCGTTCGAAAAAGGTGGCGTCAGGCTGAAGGACGACAGCTTCCTTCCGGCCGATATCGTGGTCACCGCAACCGGCCTGAAGCTGGCCCTGGTAGGCAAGATCAAGGTTTCCATAGAAGGGGAACCCGTCGATTTCGCACAGCGCTTTTACTACAAGGGCTGCATGTTCTCGAACGTGCCGAACCTCGCGGTGGTCTTCGGTTATCTCAACGCCAGCTGGACCCTGCGCGCGGACATAAATTCCGACTACGTCTGCCGTGTGCTCAACGAAATGGAAGCCAAGGGTGTCGACATCGCCATGCCTGTCCTTCCGGAAGACCATGGGCTGGAAGAGGACGATATCTTCGACTTCTCCTCGGGCTACATCCAGCGCGGCAAGCACATCATGCCAAAGAATGCCGTGGGGTATCCGTGGCGTCTCAATCAGGAATATGTCCTTGATCGCAAACAGATGCGCGAAGAACCGGTCGACGACGGGATCCTTGCACTTCGCCGGAAAGGCTCCAATTCGCGCAGCTCGGACGAAACGCTCGAAGCTGCGGAGTAGCATTCTGCGGCAAGCCCGCCTAACCCTGCCCGCATGAACAAACGCATCTATACCGCAGGCCTCGTCGTCATCGGCGACGAAATCCTGTCCGGCCGCACGCATGACAAGAACATCGCGCAGGTCGCCAGCTGGCTTCAGGTACAGGCCATCCGCCTCACCGAAGTGCGTGTCGTCCCCGATGTGATCGACACGATCGCCGATGCGGTCAACGCGATGCGCGAGGCATACGATTACACGTTCACCACAGGGGGTATCGGCCCGACCCACGACGATATTACCGTCGACGCAGTCGCAAAGGCTCTTGGCGTAGGTGTCGTCATCCATCCCGAAGCGCGCGCTATTCTCGAGCGTTACTATGCGGACAAGGGCGGGCTGACCGAAGGCCGCTTGCGCATGGCCCGCGTGCCCGAAGGCGGCGAGCTGATCCCGAACCGTATGTCAGGCGCACCGGGTATCAAGATCGGCAACCTCCACCTCATGGCCGGGGTGCCCCACATTACAGCCGGAATGCTCGATGCGCTGACCGGCACGCTGGAAGGCGGCGAGCCGCTGCTGAGCGAGACAGTTGGCGGCTTCATCCCTGAAAGCGAAATTTCCACCGAACTGCGCGAAGTCGAACAGGCGCATGAGAATTGCCAGATCGGCAGCTATCCGTTCTTCCGGGAGGGTAAAGTCGGCTCGAACTTCGTGGTTCGGTCGACCGACCGCGCTGCACTTGATGCCTGCATGGCCGAACTTTGCGAGCGCCTGTCGCAGGCGGGCTTCGAATTTACCCCCGGAGGAATTTGATAAGCGCTTGTTTCGCAGGTCCCATTCGCTAGCCTAGGCACCTTAAGGAGGGGCTAGATGGACTGGCTATTGATCCTGGTCCTGTTTGGGGTCGCATTCTACCAGCGCGGCGAACTGCGGCTATTGAAGCAGCAGATTGAGGGGCTGGAGGGCTCGCTCGAGCACGTGCTGCACCTGCTGAGAATGGGGCGTACGGCAGAACCCCTTCCCGATGAACAACCAGTCCCGCCGATGGAACGGGAGGCTGCGGCGCCTGCCGCTGCGAAAACAGTCTCTGTTCCCTCTTCCGTGAAACTCGCTTCTGCGCCTCCAGCGCCGGAAGAAGTGGAGGAGGTTCCGCCCGAGGACTTGGACGCGCCTGATCTCGATGAACCCAGAAGCGGCCCGCGTTTCGCACTGGATTTCGAGGATGTGTTCGGCCGCAAGCTGCCAATCTGGGCAGGCGGAGTTACGCTGGCGGTTACCGGCGTCCTGGCCGTGCGCTATTCCATCGAACAGGGGCTGTTGACGCAGGTCGTTCGTGTGGCGCTGTCATTCCTGTTCGGCATTGGTCTGCTCGGCGCTGCGGAGGCAGCCTACCGGAATGCGGACCGGGTCGGCGACGAACGCGTTTGCCAGGCTCTGGCCGGCGCCGGCCTCGCGACACTGTACGCAGGCTTCTATCTGGCCGGCACGCAATACGCACTGATCGGGCAAACCATTGCCTTCCTCGGGCTTGCGGGGGTCACCGCGCTAGCCATTGCATTGTCTTATCGCTTCGGCCTGCCGAGCGCGGTACTCGGCCTCGTGGGCGGCTTTGCTGCTCCGGCCCTTGTCGGCAGCGACGAGGCCAACCTTCCGCTGCTCGCTCTGTATCTCGCGCTGGTCACAGGCGGATTGACGCAGACCGGCAACCGGCAACGCAGGCCCTGGCTGGGCCTTGCCGCATTGATCGGCGGGCTTGGATGGGGCGGATTGCTCCTGACCGGAAGCGGGTTTTCGGCCCTCGACATCGTCGCTCTGGGGTTGTTCTTCGTGCTGCTGGGGGCAATCCTGCCCGCGGTCATGACGACCACCCGGTTCGAACAACCCTTGCGACTGGCTTCGGCGGCGATCGCTTCGCTGCAACTGGCGGTTCTGGTGAACGAGGGCGGATACTCGCCTTTGACGTGGGGCCTCTACCTGCTCCTTGCCAGCACCCTCGCCTGGTTCGGTTGGCGCCGCGAGGACATCCGCCCCGGCAGCGCTATTGCGGCCGCCATAGGCATTTTGCTGCTCGGCTTCTGGCCATCGCCGGATCTGGTTTCCTTCGGCCTGGTCCTCACCGCGCTGGCGGCCGTGTTTGCCGGGATCCCGCTCCTCCACCTGAGCCGCGGCACCGACCATATTGTCGACCGCGTGACGGTCGCTGCCGTCCCCTCGCTGCTGGGCCTGACGACGGCGGCGAGCCTGTGGCACCTCGAAAGCCCCGGGCTGTTTCAGGGTATGGCCAGCGCCGTTCTTGCAATCATCCCGGCCGCAGCATCGAAGTTGCTGTGGCGAAGGGGCGAACCTGAAACCCTCGCAGTGAATCTCGCATCGGCGAGCTTTCTGCTGGCGCTCGCGGCAGACAAGCTTTTGCCGGAATGGTCCATGCCGATTGCGACCGGCATCATCGGCATCGCGCTGGTGTACCTCTTGCGACACCGCCTCTTGGAAAACTCCGCACTCGCGTCGGTCGGCTGGCTCTTTGCCGTCGTTCCAGTGGCGCTTCTGCCGGGCACGGATGCAGGCTCAAGCGAGTTGATGGCGATCTTCCGAGGAATGGATGCGCCCGATTATCTAGCCTTGCTCCGATGGCTTGTCGCTGGCGCACCATTGGCCGCATTGGCATTTTTCCTGAAAAATCGCTTGCCGAGATCCGTTGCGGAATTCCTGGCCGCGATCGTGCTGTTTTGCGCGCTCGCACAGGTCCTGCCGCCAATTGCCAATGCATGGCTTGCGGGTGTGATGGCCCTTGGACTTCGCTGGAAGCATTCGGAACGCGAAGGGGCCGTTCTTGCTTTCGTATTGACGACCGCGATGTGGGCGCTCCCTCCACTGGGAACGTGGGCCGAGGGGGGTATTGGTGCACTTTCCGGGGACCCGTTCATGCTCGGCGATCTTCCGGGGCTGCGCGAGACCTTCGGCTTTATCCTGCCGTTTGGGCTGGCACTTGCTGCTGCACGGATCACGACCACCCGGTTCACCGAGATCACTATTCCAGCTTACTGGGCCGCGCTGCCAGTCGGTTTCATCGCGCTGCACGTCCTGTTCAAACAGATCTTCGCTATCGAGACTGTGACTGCATTCGAACAGACAGGCCTCGCTGAAAGAACGCTATTCGAAGCGCTTATGCTCGCACTCGCATGGGGCGCGGCCACGGGTATGGGCCGATGGAAAGCCAGCCCCCTGCTGGCGAGCATTCTGGCGGCGCTGTCTTTGGCGCATTTCGCCTGGTTTACCGGCTTCTGGCACAATCCGTTGTTTGCGATGCAGGCAGTCGGGCAGGTCCCCGTTGCCAATCTGGCGCTTGCCACCTTCGCGCTGGCAATCGGCACACTGCTTTCGCTGCGCCTATGGCAACCACGACTGCGCCGCTATATCGATGCAGCGGTCATGGCGCTGGCAACGCTTGGGGCGATCACGCTGCTACGGCAAATCTTCGCGAGCAGCTATTTGCCCGACGATCCCATGTCGCAGGCCGAGGATTTGCTGCGATCGCTGGTCGCAATCGTGCTGGCCATCGTCTTCCTGCTGATCGGCAGCAGGCGCGGTGAACGGACCTGGCGGGTCGGCTCGCTGGTCCTGATGACCGGCGCGGCCATAAAGGTTTTCGGCTTCGATACAGCCGGGCTGGAAGGGCTGGTCCAGATTGCAAGCTTCCTTGCCCTGGGAGCGAGCCTGATCGGGATCGGCTGGTTCTACTCACGGCAATTGCGGACCGTCCCGGACGAACAATAAGCCATGCGAACATAGAGAAAGGGCCGGAGGTTTCCCCCGGCCCTTCTCAATCTTTCACAATATAGGTCAGCGCATCGAAATAAGCGCTGCCGCTATGTTGCACAAACGCGTTACGCGCCTTCGACTTCGCTCAGGTCGACCTTGAGGCCTGGGCCCATCGAGGAGGTCAGAGTGATCTTCCGGACGTACTTGCCTTTGGAACCCGAAGGCTTCGCCTTGACGATGGCGTCGGTCAGCGCCTTGAAGTTATCCTTCAAAGCGTCGTCCTTGAAGGACAGCTTGCCGATACCGCTGTGGATGATGCCCTGCTTTTCGACGCGGAATTCGACCTGGCCGCCCTTGGCGTCCTTAACGGCCTGTTCCACGTTTGGAGTGACAGTGCCCAGCTTCGGGTTGGGCATCAGGCCCTTGGGGCCCAGAACCTTACCGAGACGGCCAACAACACCCATCATGTCCGGCGTAGCGATCACGCGGTCATAATCGAGGTTGCCGTTCTGCATGTCTTCCATGAGATCTTCTGCACCGACCTTGTCGGCGCCGGCAGCAAGTGCCTTTTCGGCGTTGTCACCGCGTGCGAACACGGCAACCTTGACGTCCTTGCCGGTGCCCGAGGGCAGCGAAACCATGCCGCGAACCATCTGGTCTGCGTGACGCGGGTCGACGCCCAGGTTCATCGCGACTTCGACAGTCTCGTCAAACTTCGACTTGTGCTCGCGCAGAGTGGCGATTGCTTCGTCGACCGTATACAGCTTCTCGCTGTCGAGCTTGGCACGGACTTGCTGTACTTTTGTCTGCTTTGCCATGTTCTTAGCCCTCCACCACTTCGAGGCCCATCGAACGCGCGGAGCCTTCGATGATCTTCATTGCCTGATCGATATCGTTCGCATTGAGGTCCTTCATCTTGGCCTCTGCGATTTCCTTGACGGCGCTCTGCTTGATGGTTCCGGCAGAAACCTTGCCCGGTTCGGCCGAACCCGACTTAAGCTTGGCTGCCTTCTTCAGGTAGAACGAAGCCGGCGGCGTCTTGGTGGTGAAGCTGAACGAACGGTCCGCATAAACGGTGATGATCGTCGGGATTGGAGCGTTCTTCTCAAGGTCCTGCGTGGCAGCATTAAATGCCTTGCAGAATTCCATGATGTTCACGCCGCGCTGACCCAGCGCAGGGCCGATCGGCGGTGACGGGTTTGCAGTGCCCGCGGGCACTTGCAGCTTGATATAGCCTTCAATCTTCTTGGCCATTATGGCCTCCTTTCACACTGTCGGCGCATCCTGTCAGGGAACGCCTCATGTTAAGCGGTCGAGCGGTCTGCCCAAGTGAATGGGTTGCAGTCCTCCCGCGTTGGTATCCTAGCCTTTGGCTTGGGAAGGCGCGCACATAGCGATTCTGCGCTCGATTGCAAGCGTGATGCGCCCTGCGTGAAGACCGCTGATTGCACTGCCTGACAGGTGCTTTCAAAATTCGAGGGCATCAAGCACAGTCAATTCTTGACTTTTACATTGGTCGCATTGTGTTAAGACTTGAACATTACTTTGAGCACGGACGAATTCTGAGGGGGACTATCGTGGTTCGTATCGCCATCCAGGTCAAAGAGCTGATTTCCAGCAATTTGACCAGCGCGCTCGACGGGGCAACAAATCCGGTCAAGATGCTCGCGCAGCTCCAGCGGGAAATCGAAGAAGCACTGATCAGCCTTACCGGTGACATCAGCAAGGCCCGCCGCCAGAAAGATCGCCTTGATGCAGAGCAAGTGCGCGCCCAATCGCGCATTGCCGAATGGAATGAAAAAGCCAAGATCGCGATGGACCACCAGCGCGAAGACCTCGCTCGCCAAGCTTTGCTTGCGCGCGAGGATTGCCGCGCCGGGATCGAAGAGATCAAGCAAGACATCGCCACTCTCGATGAAGAGCTTACCGCAATGCACGAGGCGGAAATCCAGCTCGAAGCCAAGCGCGACAGTGTTCGCGCCCGTATGGCAGACCTGCGCGCCGCCGACGGAAATGCATCGGGCATTGCTGCCCGCAGCGGCGATTCCGATCGTGTTTCCAAGCGAATGCAACACATCGAAGAGCTTGAAAAGCGCACCGATTTCGCGGCTGATGACCAGGATTTCCGTAGCCGCAATGCCTCGGTCGATCGCGAGATCGAGGAAATGAGCCGGGACCGCGCTGTCGACGAAGAACTTGCCGCGATGCGCGAAACAGGCACTGCGAAGAGAACGGCCTGAACCCTTCCGATTTCTGCGGCCACTATCCACCGAATCCCCTGCAAGAACTGGGGATTGGATCCTGCTTTGACTTGATGGCCTCTCATTCGCGGGCAATGCCGGTCACCTGCATTGGAGGGTTCGCGGAATGACTACTGAAAAGCTCGGCTCGCTTGGATGGGTCCGCTTCATCATCCAGTTCGTCCTGGTGATGCTGGTCTATTTCGCGGTCTCGATCGCGGTTGTTGTCATGTTCGGGATGACATCTGCAGGCCTTTTAGGCTCGGTCGCGGGCAGCATGGCCGCCGCCTTACTGCTCGCATGGTTCTGGCTCCGAAGAGATGGACATGTGGCCGAAGCGTGGAACCTGCGGGCGCCGGACAGCTGGGCGCGAACACTCTTGCTGGCTGCACTTGCCGCTGGCCTGATCATCGCCTGGTTCCAGATCGGCGCATGGATCGCCGGGCAACTCGGGATTTCAGCACCCGATGTTGTCGCGGTGATGGACTTCGTGACGGAAAGCCCGCTCAGCCTCTTGCTCTGGATCGTGGTTGTCGCGATTTTTGCAGCCGGGTTCGGAGAAGAGTTGCTGTGGCGCGGCTTTCTGTTCGACCGTCTCCAGCGGCTTCGCGGCATTGGCGACAAGACCTGGCTGGTGATCGTCGTCCAGGCCGTGCTGTTTGGCCTGCCCCATGCCTATCAGGGTTTGGGCGGGATGCTCATCACCGGCGTCGTCGGTCTGGGCCTTGGCTGGTTGAGAGTGCGCTGCGGCGGCAATCTGTGGGCCTGTATCATCGCTCATGCCGCAGTCGATGTGCTGATGATGAGCGTCGCCTACGCAGATAAGGTTGGCGCGCTGCCCGGCGCCGGATGAAATGACTTCTAGATTTGTAAACCGCTGGCGGTCTTGAGAGGACGCCTGTAAAGGCGCACGCCTGCAACAAATCGATGGGGTGGGCCGTCGGACCAGTTCAGCACTTTTAAAGTTTGAACGAGCTGCTGCGCGTGAGCTCACGCACATGGAGGGTCTATGGGTAATTTCGGCGATATCTGGCAGTATATGCCGCATGGCATGTGCCTGCTGTGGCAACCGTGGCTGGTGATCCTGTGGGCCGGCTCCGACCTGCTTATCTTCCTCTCCTATTCGGCAATTCCGATTGCGCTTCTGACGGTCCTGCGCAAGCGCAAGGACGTACCGCATTCGGGGCTGGTAATGCTGTTCGCATCTTTCATCCTGCTGTGCGGCCTGACACACCTGTTGTCGATCGTGACGCTGTGGATTCCGATCTATCCCTATGTCGGGTTGGTGAAATTGGCGACCGGGATAGTTTCGGCCGTTACCGCGATCGTTCTATTCGGCCTGATCCCCACCCTAGCATCGCTCCCATCGCCGGGCGAACTCAAGGAATCGAACGACAAGCTGAAGCTGGAAGCAGCCGCGCACAAAGAAACATTGGCCGAATTGCGCGCTGCCGGCGACAATCTGGAACAGCAGGTCGCGCAGCGCACTGCCGAATTAAGTGAAGCGAATTCGAAGCTTGCGGTGCTGACCCGGGAGGCCGTTCATCGCAGCAGCAACCTGCTGACCGTGGTCACCGCCTTGGCGCGGCAGAACGCCCGCGCGACCAATGATCCTGAACATTTCGTGGAAACGTTCGTGGGCCGCCTTGGCGCACTCAGCGACGCTACATCGTCTGTCCTGCGCGGCGACGACAGCGCCTCACAGGCGATTGAAACCATCATTCGCCGGCAGCTGGAACCATTGACGAATGTCGTGGCGGATCGGGTGTCGATTGGCGGGCCGACAATTGCGATCAGTTCGGAAGCTGCGCAACAGCTGTCCCTGGCTGTTCACGAACTGGCGACGAACGCACAGAAATACGGCATGCTGGACAATGAGGAATCGCGCATCCAGGTGACGTGGCACATCGCCACGGCCGACGATGGCGCCGATTACTTCGATCTCGTCTGGAACGAGGAATTGGTTGGCGAAGCCCCTAGGGACTTTGCCGTCAGCCAGAAAGAAGGTTTCGGCACCAAGCTGCTCACGCGGATCGTGCCTGCGGTCCTGCGCGGCAGGGCAGAACGAAAATTCGAAACCGATCGGTTTTTCTACCATCTTCACGCACCCCTGGACGCGATCCTGGCCGAAACGGATGAAAACTCACTTGCCGCGCGCATTGTCGACGAAACGTTCGGCATCGCCTGAGAGGCGCGGGGGCAAGCATTGCCTAAATGAAAAAGGGGCGCTCCTCGGCAATCGAGGAGCGCCCCTTTTTCATGCGGCCTTGCGGCGCGTCTTACTTGACCAGTTCGACCTGTTCGAATTCCAACTCGACCGGCGTTGCGCGGCCGAAGATGGAGACCGAAACCTTGACCTTCTGCTTGTCGAAATCAAGTTCTTCGACAAGGCCGTTGAAGCTGGCGAAGGGCCCGTCGAGCACCTTGACCTGGTCGCCGATTTCGTAATCGACACTGACCTGCTTCTTCGGAGCCGACTTGGCCTCTTCCACGCCGCCGAAATAACGTGCAGCTTCTTTTTCGGAGATCGCCTGGGGCTTGTTGTTGTTGCCGAGGAAGCCGGTAACCTTCGGAGTGTTCTTCACGAGGTGATAGACATCATCCGTCATGTTCAGCTTGGCGAGCACGTAGCCCGGCATGAACTTGCGTTCGACCTGAACCTTCTTGCCGCGCTTGACCTCGGTGATCGTCTCAGTCGGAACTTCGACCTCTTCGACACCTTCGGACAGACCGAGACGCTCAGCCTCGTGAATGATCGAATCGCGAACCTTGTTCTCGAAACCGGAGTAAGCGTGGATGATATACCAGCGTGCCATGTTAAATCTTTTTCCTGTCGAAGGGTCTGGTCGGGCTCAGGCGCCGATCAAGCGAGAGTCATCAGCCAGCGCACGACTGCGCCGAAAACCGAATCCACGCCGAGGAAGAAGAGCGAAAGGATAATCATCATGATGAAGACGAAGATCGAGATGCGGATCGTCTCTTCACGCGTCGGCCACACGACCTTGCGGCCTTCCGTCTGCACCTGCCGGATGAACTCGGCGGGGGATGTCTTGTCACCTTTGTCGGCCATGGCCTTATCACTTTCGCGCTTGAACTGCTCTTGCCTTCCGGGATGGGGGTTTCGCCGCCCCGGTTCAAGTCCGGGAGGGGCTGTATCCATCATCGATGTCGGAAGACGAAACTCATGTAGGCCGCGCGTCCGCAAAACGCAAGCGGGGGAGACAGGCACATTTGCCGCTTTCCAAGCGCCCCGCGCATCTCTAGCGTGCCCCGCCTGATATCTAGGGACGCAAGAGGGGTTTTCGCGACATGGCAACAAGCCAGGCACCAAGTCTTGGCGATCGGCTGGTTGAGCCGGTTACCAACATATCCGATTTTATCTGGGTTGGCACATGGAATGGGGCCGAAGTCATTCCCTTCCCGCCAATGACGATCATACTTCTGGGCATAGGCCTGTGGATCATGATCGGCCTCAAATTCTATCCGATCCTAAAGCTGGGCAGTGCCTTCAAGGGCTTGTTCGCTGGCCGCAAGAGCCAAGGCGAAGGCGAAATTTCACCATTCGCAGCGCTTTCGACCGCTTTATCGGGACAGGTCGGTACGGGTAACCTCGCCGGTGTCGCCACCGCGATCGCACTGGGCGGTCCGGGCGCAATATTCTGGATGTGGATCACTGCACTGTTCGGCATGGCGCTGGCCTTTGCCGAGGGTTCGCTGGCCATCCGCTACCGCGAGCGCACCAGCGACGGCGTCCTGCGCGGCGGCCCGATGACCTACATCATGATGGGTCTGGGCAAGAAGTGGACTTGGCTGGCCGTGGTATTCTGCCTCGGCACGCTGTTTTCCGCGCTCGTTACGGGCAATTCGATTCAGGCAAATGCGGTCGCTGACGGTCTGAACGAGCTGTTCGGGATTGAAGAATGGCTTGGCGGGCTGATCGTTGCGGTACTCGTCTTCATCGTCATCATTGGCGGGATCAAGTCGATCGGTAATGTTGCCGAAAAGGTCGTACCGTTCATGGCAGCCATGTATATTTTCATGGCGATGATCGCGCTGATCCTGAACTTCGGCGATCTGGGCGAAACCTTCGCGCTGATCTTCCACGGAGCCTTCAATCCTCAGGCAGCCAGTGGCGGCTTCGTCGGTGCAGCGATTATCATCGCCCTGCGCGCCGGTGTGGCACGCGGGCTGTTCTCAAACGAGGCAGGCCAGGGTTCGACAGCAATTGCGCACGCAGTGGCACAGACGAACGATCCGGAATCGCAGGGCCGTATGGCCATGCTCGGTACGTTCATCGACACCATCGTCATCTGTACCATGACCGCGCTGGTCATCCTGACGGTCCGCGGTGACTTCACCGGAGGCGGGGAATCGGTCCTGCACGCATGGCAATCGGACAAGGTTGGTTTCGAGATGACCAGCGGCGCATTTGCTGCGGCCTTCCCATTCACGCTGGCAGGCATCCCGATCGGAACGCTGGTGGCCTCTGTCGCGCTGATCCTGTTCGTGTTCACGACGCTGCTGACGTGGTCCTATTACGGCGAACGCGCGATCACCTTCCTCTACGACCGGATGAAAGGTTCAACCCGCTCGGGCGAGAAGAAGCTTCACATGGCATGGCGCGTGTTGTGGTGTTTCGTAATCTTCCTTGGCGCCGCCCAACCGTCTGAACTGGTATGGCGTTTGGGCGACATCTCGAACGCAGCGATGGCTTTGCCTAACCTGCTGGCGTTGGCGCTGTTGTCCGGCGTGGTGTTCAAGCTGGCCAAGGGCGAGAAGGATGCCGGGCCCACGCACACGGCGGAAACGCCTGAAGAGCCGGAGGAGTACTAAGCTTCTCCGCATCCACCACCGCACAAAGAAGGGGCCGGAAGTCTTGCGACTTCCGGCCCCTTCCCTTTTCAGGGTGTCCTGTAGACTGAACCGTTCAGCGAGCCCCGAACAGGCGGGCAAAAAAGCCCGGCTGCTCCATCGGGAGGATCTTGCCGTGTTGCTGATAGCGAAGGGACGCATCGCTATAAGCTTTCGGCTTCACCCACCGATCGGGGCGGCTGCTATGGAAGGACAAGCTCGGCATGGGTTACCTCCATGAAATACTTTCCCACCGTCCTGCCCGGTAATACCCCCTAGTCGGGCGTCGGGTTCCCGACAAAACGCATCGCCATACTGCGCTCGTCCCGATACGGCACACCTCGTCCGGGCAAGCCAGCAGCATAAGGCATCAAATTCCGGCTATTTCCCGCCCATCTCGATCCAACGATCGATCTTGGATTCGAGCACTGGCAGGGGAAGGCCGCCGCTGTTCAGCACCTGGGCGTGGAAGGTGCGGATATCGAAGTCTTCACCCAGAGTGTCTTCGGCACGTTTGCGCAATTCCTGGATTTTCAGCGCACCGACCTTGTAGGCAAGCGCCTGTGACGGGATCGCGATATACCGTTCAACCTCTGCCACGACTTCAGTGCGTGTCATGCCGCTGTTATCGAGCATGAAATCGATCGCCTGATCGCGGGACCAGCCCTTGGAATGCAGACCGGTATCAACCACCAGCCGCATGGCGCGAAGCTGTTCGTCCTGAAGCGTGCCATAGCGATTCCACGGGTCCTCGAAGAAGCCCATTTCATAGCCCAGCGTCTCGGAATAAAGCGCCCAGCCTTCGACATAGGCAGTGGTCCCGCCATAGCGCATGAAGTCCGGCAGGGATTCGTTTTCCTGCGCGAGGCTGATCTGGAAATGATGTCCCGGCGCGCCTTCGTGGAGGTACAGGGTGACATTGCCCGTCGTCAGCCTGCTGGGCAGGTCATAGGCGTTGAAATAGAATGTCCCGGGCCGCGAGCCATCGGCCGCGCCGCTCTGGTAAGAACCGCCCGCTTCGAATTTTTCGCGGTATTCCTCGTATGGCTTGATCTCCAGCGGCGTCTTGGGAGTCAGCGAGAAATAGTCATCGATCTTCTCGTCGACCTGCTTCCCAATATCGTAATATGTTTGCGTCAGCGCTTCGCGGCTTTCGGGGGTGAAGCGGGGATCAGTCCGCACGAAATCGAAAAACTCGTTGAGTGATCCCTCAAAGCCGACTTCCGCCTTCACCGTTTCGAGTTCGGACTTGATCCGGGCGACTTCGGACAGGCCGAGATCGTGGAGGTATTCAGGCGTCAGCGGAAGGGTCGTCGTACCTTCGATCAGGCGCCGGTAGAGCGCATCGCCGCCTTTCATCTGGGCCAGGCCCACGCTTTCGCGGGCGGCGGCGTAATATTCATCGCGCAGGAAATCACGCAAGCGCGCATGCGCCGCGTAAACTTCGCCAATGCTCGCGCGATACTCGGCCTCAAGGCGCGTCTTGTCGGATGCAGAGAAATCATCCGGAAAATTGGTCACCGGCATCCAGAACGGCGATTCCTCGATGTCCATGGCCAACTGCGTATCGAGCTGGCTGATGACATTGCCGATCGTCAGCTGTGTTTCGAGCACACCGCTGTCCATACCTTCGCGAAAGCGCGCGATCGAACGGTCGGTGATCGCGACATAGTCTTCGTGGCGCTTCAGGTTGTTCTCGTAATCCTCGACCGTGGCGAACGGCGCAGCGCTCTGCCCGCTGGCGAAGCTGGGATAAAACGTGTGAAAACCTGCGAAGTGATTGACCGGACGCACATTAGTGACAGCGAGAATTTCCGGTGTGAGATCCTTCAATGCTTCCTGCTGGTTGTATTCGAACACATCGTAAGCAATCTGGTCGGTCGATGACAGCGCGCTGCGATCAATTTCCGCCAGCTTTGCCAGGTTCAGCTGGGCATCGGCCCGGCTGGCATCATTGTACCGGTCAGTCAGATAATCGCCGAGCCGGTCGGCATACCGCATGTCGCCGCGAAACAGCGCCGACAGCGGGTTGAGCTTGAGGCTGCGCTCATTCCCATCGTCAAAAACCGCGAACAGCGCGTCATGAGCACTCACCTCATCGCTGACGGCGACAGGCGGGGTGTCGGCGACAGGCGCGTAATTCGCACAAGCTGCAAGAGAAAGTGCGGATGCGCCGGCCAGCGCAAGGCGGAAGAATGTCATGCTCGTGATCCCTGTAATACGTGCCGAGGCACCTATGCCTGCCCAGCCCCCTCGGCAAGCACCCATAATGACCGGCGCCATTCCCGCTTCGATCAATCGCCCGTTAAATCATTCCACGACGCGGCCGCGCACCATTACCCAGTCGGCATTTTCGAGCACGGTGACATCCTCCAGCGGATTGCCTTCCACCGCGACCAGATCAGCCGAAAATCCCGGCGCAATCCGGCCGATTTCATCCTGCATCCCGAGAACGGTAGCTGCATCGGTAGTGGCGCTGGCCAGCACTTCGCGGTTCGACATCCCGCCGCTGCGCATCAGGGCAAGCTCGCCCGCGTTCATGCCATGGGGAAATACGCCGGCATCCGTGCCGAAGGCGACTTTGACACCCCATTTGCGCGCCCGTTCGACAATGCTTTCGGCGTAAGCACTGACGGAGCGGATCTTGTCCTCGACCACAGGTGTGTAGAACCCTGTTCCAAGGTTCTCCTTGATGCCCTGGAAAGCCATCAATGTCGGGACAAGGATGGTGCCGTTTGCGCGCATCACCTTGGCCGCCTGCTCGTCAATATAGGTGCCGTGTTCGATGGTCTGGACGCCGGCTCGTGATGCCAGTTCGATGCCGCGCGCGCCGTGGGCGTGCGCAGCCGTATTCAGACCGAGCGATTTGGCCGTATCGACAATCGCGGTCATCTCCTCGAGCGTGAAGTGCGCCTCGAGGCCCCTGCCCTGCTGGCTGAGAACGCCGCCGGTGGCCGTGATCTTGATCAGGTCGGCGCCGTATTTGGACGCCAGGCGAACTTTCTCCGCGCATTCGACCGGGCCGGTACACGCAAAGGATGTTCCCAGCGCATCGTTCACCTCGCGGCGGAAGCCATTGATATCGCCGTGCCCGCCGACAATTGCGATTGTGCGGCCCGACGTGACGATCCGCGGACCTGGCAGGACGCCTTCCTCCGTTGCACGGCGAAGCGATTGCATGACCTGATCGCCCCGCGCGCCCAGATCGCGCACCGTGGTAAAACCTGCCTTAGCCGTCAGGTGCGCGTTCTTCGCACCGATCAGCGCGTACCATTCCGGCGGCTGCGTTGCGGCACGCCAGAATTCCCCGCTGGGATCGCCAGAAAGATGGGTGTGAAGATCTATAAGCCCGGGGACGAGAGTCTTGCCCTCGAGGTGGACCATCTCTGCGCCTTCTGGCACCGCCTGCCAGCCGTCCACCACGCTAACGATCCGGCCATCTGAAACTGTCACGGTAGCCTTGCCTATCGGCGCGCTGGAGGCATCGACGACGACACCGTCTGCGTGAATGACAACCGTTTGCGCCGCGAGCGGCGAAGCGGCGGCGAGCAGGCTGGCGGTGAAGCCGGCGATCAGTTTGCGCATGAAGTCCTCTCCTCTTGTTACAAGCCTGATGCCCGCGCGGTCCATCTCCGGCAAGCCCCGGTTTGCCCTTCGCGGCCTCATCGCTATGTAGCCCCCACGAGAACTAACAGGAGAGTCGCCCTTGAATACCCTTCGTCGCCTTGCAGTTGCCACCGGCCTGCTCGCTACCGCCTCCATCGCCGCACAGGCGCAGGCACGCCCGATGACCCCTGAAGATGTTGCCGCGCTCGAAAGCGTCGGCACTGTGGCCGTTTCGCCCGATGGAAGCCGGATCGCCTATACCACTGCCAGACTGCCGGACGTGACCGAAGGCGAGGAAAACGGTTCGACGTCACAGCAACTCAAGATGGCCTATGCGCCAATGAATGCCCGCGACTTCCTGCCTGACGACATGAGCGTTTCGGGCGTTGCATTCTCGCCCGATGGCCGAATGGTCAGCTTTACCTGGTCTGACGACGACGAAGACACTGCCGTTTGGGGCATCCCCGTGGACGGCGGCGCGCAGCGCAAGCTTGCAGCCGTCAAGGATTCCGATGTTCGTTCCTATGCATGGGCACCCGACGGATCTGCCATCTGGATGCTGGCTGCGGCAGAAACCGACAAGGACCGCGAGAAGCAGTCCAAAGCCGGTTTCAACGCCATCGTGTATGAAGAAGAAGCGCGCCTCAATCGCTTGTTCGCTGCGAAGATCGGCGCGGAAGTCGACGGCGAACCGACCAAAGTCACGATCCCCGGCTATGTCAGCGGCTTCAAGGTTGCCTCAAACGGCACAACGGGTGTTGTCGAAAGCGCGCCGACCCCGCAAATCGATGATGCCTATACCTCCAAGCGAGCGCATGTGATCGATCTGTCCAGCGGCAAGGTGCTCGCAGTGGTGAAAACACCGGGCAAACTGGGTGACATCGAAGTTTCACCTGACGGCCGCCAGCTGTCCATGATTGCCGGTGTCGACATGAATGACCCGGCAGACACCACGCTGCACCTCGTCGATGTGGCAAGCGGCTCTTACCGCGCGCTCAACGCTGGCGCGGCAGAGGCTGCGGTGGATGCCGAATGGCTTCCCGATGGCCGGCTCGCGGCAGTGATCCACACCGGCGTCCAGTCCTCTTTGCGGGTCTACAATGCCGACGGCAGCATCGACCACGAGCATGACGGCGGCGACCTTATCCTCAGCAGCGTCGAAGCAGGCGGCAACACGATTGCAGTCGAAGCCAGCAGCCCAAAGCATCCGACCGAATTGTTCGTCTGGAACAACGGTTCGTTCCAGCGCTGGACGCAGCACAACCCTTGGCTCTCTGAGATCGACTTTGGCGAGCAGCGCGCATTCACCTTCACTGCAACCGACGGTCAGCAAGTCGAAGGCGTGCTGATCGAGCCGGTTGGCGGCGCCCCTCGCGGCGGTGCCCCGCTGATCCTCAACGTCCATGGCGGCCCAGAAGCGCATGACAGCAATGGCTGGCAGACCGCTTATTCCAAGCCGGGACAGGTCGCTGCGGGTCAAGGTTACGCGGTGTTCCTCCCGAATTACCGCGGTTCGACGGGATATGGCACGGCATTTTCCAAGCAGCATCAGGGCCGCTACACCGATCCCGAATTCCGCGATCTGGTCGATGCCAAGCGGGCGCTGGTCGAAGCCGGTATTGCCGATGCTGACCGCGTCGGTGTGACAGGCGGATCATATGGTGGTTACGCAACCGCCTGGACCTCCACCTATTACAGCGATGAATTCGCAGCTGGCGTCATGTTCGTCGGGATTTCGAACCAAATTTCGAAATTCGGCACCACCGATATCCCGTACGAGATGTACAATGTTCACAGCCGCGCCTGGCCATGGGACAATTGGCAGAAGATGCTGGATGTCTCGCCGGTCTACCATGTCGACAAGGCCAACACGCCGCTGCTGATCATGCACGGTGCAGAAGACACGCGTGTCGATCCGGGCCAGAGCTACGAGCTTTATCGTTCGATCAAGGTGCGCAAGCCCGATCTCCCCGTGCGCCTGGTGCTGTATCCGGGCGAAGGCCACGGCAACCGCAAGGCGGCCGCACGCTACGATTACAACCTGCGCATGATGCGGTGGTTCGACACCTATCTGAAGACCGGGAACCGCGATGCCGCATTGCCGGCTCCGCGTCCGGAACTCGCCGACGGCACAGTCGGAACGAGTAAGTCGGACGACTGACGACAAGCCTGCGATTAGATCGCAAATGCAGAAGGCCCGCCATCCACCTCAAGGGGTAGATGGCGGGCCTTACGCATTTATTGAGACTTTTGCAGGCATGAGGCCTGCGCCGGATACATTCGGGGCTTGAGCGAGGCTCCCGGTTTTCCGCTAGAAGGTGTAGCCGATGCCCACCGCCACGAAGAATTGGTCATCGCTGCCGCGAATGCTGGTGAACGGCGTGTCCGCCGCATCGCCTAACAGCTTGGAATAACCGCCGAGCCCGATCAGCGACAATCCGCCATCGGTGACATCGCCGTTGAGGTCCTGCGCCAGCAACAGGTTGGCACCAACGCTCTGGAAGCCGCCTTCTGCCTGGAAGCCGGGCAACACTTCTGCTGCGGCAAGCAAGGTGTTGGTCGCCGGGACCGAGTAGTAATAATCCGCGAAATTATCATCGACCCACGTCGTGCTGAACGAAAGCGACGCAGCAGTCCCCCTGCTTAGCGGTGTGAAATACGTAAGGCTCGGCGTTACGCGCATACCGTCATGTGCCCCGGCAACATCCCAGGTCGCATCAACGTTGAGGCTCAAGCTGTCGTATCGGTTGAGCAATTGGGGGAATTTCACGCCAACAGACGGGCCGACTTCGATTGCGGTGTCGAGTTCGCCGTAAGCAGCAACGATATCGTCTTCGATATTGTCGATGTCGTTGCGATCGCCGTTGATGCGGAAAACCGGACCCAGCGAAAACGATACGCCCTCGTCCGGATCGGGAATAAAGTCGAGTGCCAAGCCTGCCGGACGGGGATTGATATCGACGCCGCCGAGCGAGCCCTGCACGATCGGCAGAACCTGGAAATTGTAATCATCCGAGCCGGAATAGCTCGGGCTGTAGGCAACGCCGACACCCACGCTAAGGAAATCGCCGTCGAACACTGTCTCTGGCGGGCCAGCGGGCATTACATCGCCTTCGCCCACATCCTGCGCGGAAACCGGCGTTGCCAGACCACAAGCGAATGCGGTGGCGGCGATCATGCTTCTAAAATTCATTGGTATTGCCCTCGTTTCGTCCAACCACGCCAACGGACAGGAGGCCTGCACGTTCCTCGAATAGATGGTGCTGAGGGTTAAAGCGATTGCGGGTGGGCGCTGTCATCCGTAAGCGATCTGTCCATGGGGCGCGCATTTGATATCGCGATTGTCGGCGGAGGACTGGCCGGAGGGTTGACCGCTCTTGCGATCCGCCGTGCACATCCGACCCTTTCCCTCGCATTGATCGAAGCTGGCGAAAGCTACGGCGGCAATCACCGCTGGAGCTGGTTCGAAAACGACCTGAGCGAAGCCGGAGCCGAGCTTATGGCACCTTTTGCCATGACCGCATGGAGCGGCGGCAACGAAGTCCGCTTTCCCGCACATACCCGCCAGCTTTCTGCCAATTATCGATCGCTGGACAGCAGGAATTTCGATACGAGGCTGCGCCGCGATCTTCCCCAGGAAGCCATTCTTACCGGTTCCCGCGTGACACAGCTTGCTGCCGACGGCGCGGAATTGGTCAGCGGAGAGAAAATCAGGGCCGGAGCGGTAATCGACTGCCGCGACGCCGTACCAAGTCCGCACCTCACTGGCGGTTGGCAGGTCTTCCTTGGACAGCACCTGCGCACAGAACGCCCGCACGGGATCGAGCGACCAGTCATCATGGATGCAACCGTCGATCAGCCGGGCGCGTACCGGTTTATCTATCTATTGCCGATGGGTCCCGACGAAATCTTCGTCGAGGACACGTATTATGCCGATAGCGCCACTCTCGACCCGGAGCTGCTGCGTGAACGCATTACCGATTATTGCCGGGACAAAGGCTGGGATGCGCACGTCCTGCACGAGGAAACCGGCGTCCTTCCCGTCATTACCGGCGGCGATTTCAGCGCATACCGGGCTTCTCTCGAAACTCCCGGAGTCGTTCTGGCCGGTGCGAGGGGCGGCTTCGTTCACCCTCTGACCAGCTATACGATGCCTGTCGCTGTCGAAAACGCACTCGCCATCGCTGGGGCCGCGGAAATGGGGGGCGAAGGCCTTACCCGGTTCGTCTCGAACCGCGCCGATCGCCATTGGCGTGCTACCGGTTTTTATCGCTTGCTGGGAAAGATGCTCTTCGATGCCGCTGTTCCCGAGGAACGATACCGCGTGTTCGAGCGCTTCTATCGGTTGCCGGAGCCATTGATCGAGCGGTTCTATGCCGCGCGTTCGACTGGCTTCGACAAAGTGCGCATCCTTTCCGGGAAGCCGCCCGTACCTGTTTCCCGCGCCGTCACCGCCCTGCTTGGCAAGGGCGCTCCGCTCGTCCATGAAAGTCCGCAATGAACGCCTCAACTCCCCCACCTGCTACAGCCGATGCCACTGAAGTTCCGCTGACCGGACGCAACGCCTGCGTAATCGGGTCCGGTTTCGGCGGCCTTGCGCTTGCAATCCGCCTGCAATCGGCCGGAATTGCCACGACCGTCATCGAGGCACGCGACAAGCCGGGTGGCCGCGCATATTATTGGGAAAAGGACGGCTTCACCTTCGACGCTGGCCCCACGGTCATCACCGATCCCGATTGCCTTCGCGAATTATGGGGCCTGACCGGTCACGACATGGCCGAGGACGTTGAGATCGAGCCGGTGATGCCGTTCTACAGGCTCAATTGGCCCGACGGTACGAACTTCGATTATTCCAACGATGAAGAACAGCTGTTCGCGGAAATCGCCCAGCTCAACCCGGCGGATGTGGCCGGTTACCAGCGCTTCCTCGAATATTCGGCAGGCGTTTACGAAGAAGGCTACGTCAAGCTTGGGCACAAGCCGTTCCTCGATTTCAAGTCGATGATCAAGGCAGCCCCTGCCCTTGCCAAGAAACAGGCATGGCGCAGCGTCTATTCGATGGTTTCCAGCTACGTCGAAAACGAAAAGCTCCGCGAAGCGCTGAGCTTCCATACTTTGCTTGTCGGCGGCAACCCGATGAAAACCAGCTCGATCTACGCGCTGATCCACAAGCTGGAGAAAGACGGCGGCGTATGGTGGGCCAAGGGCGGTACCAATCGCCTCATTGCCGGCATGGTGAAGCATTTCGAGCGCATCGGCGGCACGGTGCGGCTCCATGATCCCGTGGTTCAGGTGCATACGCTGGGTAACAAGGCGAGCGAGGTGGAAACGCATTCGGGATGGAAGCAGCGTTTCGACGCCGTGGCCAGCAATGCCGACATCATGCACAGCTACAGGGATCTCCTGACTGGCACCAAACGCGGTAAATCCTACGCCAAGTCTTTGTCGCGCAAAAGCTTTTCGCCCAGCCTGTTCGTGGTGCATTTCGGCATCGAAGGCACGTGGCCGGGCATCCCGCACCACATGATCCTGTTCGGGCCGCGCTATAAGGGCCTGCTGGAGGACATCTACGATCACGGCGTCCTGCCACAGGATTTCTCGATCTACCTCCACCATCCCAGCGTGACCGATCCCGGCATGGCACCCGAAGGAATGAGCACCTTCTATGCACTGGTGCCGGTTGCCCACATGGGCAAGCTGTCCGTCGACTGGGAGGAAATGGGACCGATCCTTGAGAAGCGCATCCTCGACGAGATCGAGCGCCGCCTGATCCCGGACCTTCACGGCCGCATCAAGACCAAGTTCCATTATGCTCCGCGCGATTTCGCGATGGATTTGAACGCCCATGTCGGCAGCGCCTTCAGCCTCGAACCGCTGCTCACACAAAGCGCATTTTTCCGCGGCCACAACCGCGATGACGTAATCGACAATTTCTATCTCGTGGGTGCTGGCACGCATCCAGGCGCCGGAATTCCCGGCGTCGTGGGCAGTGCCAAGGCGACCGCGGGACTCATGGTTGAGGATTTGCTCGCAGAATGAACCGTCTTGCCGTTTATTGCGGATCGGCTTCGCCCGAGGACCCGCGCTATATCCAGCTCGCTTACGACGTCGGCGCAGGCCTCGCAGAGCGCGGCATTGGCGTCGTCTACGGGGGCGGCAGGCTCGGCCTGATGGGCGCGACTGCGCGCGGCGCGCTCGACGCTGGCGGCGAAGTGATCGGCGTCATTCCGGAAGCGCTCGCCAACAGCGAAGTCGCGAACCACGATTGCACCGAACTGCACACGGTTAGCGGAATGCATGAGCGAAAGCAGAAATTCACCGACTTGTCCGATGGTTTCGTCACCATTCCGGGCGGCGTGGGGACCATGGACGAACTGTGGGAAGCGATGAGCTGGGCGCAGCTCGGCTATCACAGCAATCCGGTGGGCCTTCTCAATGCGTTCGGTTTTTATGACGAGCTGATCAGCTTCAACCGCAAGATGGCCGAGGTTGGGTTTGTCCGGCCTGTACATCAGAGCATACTCGTCCACGATACATCGCTGGGCGGCTTGCTCGACAAGATGGCAGCGTACGAACCGCACACTCCGATATTCCAGATGAAGGCTGACGAGCTCTGAACACTCCCCGCCCTTTGACGACGAGCAAGATCAGGTCGACACCGGCACGCGCCGGTGGCGGGCGCGAGCGTCACTTCCTTGTCGACAAGGCTCATGCAGCAATCGAGGAAGGTTCACACAGCTTTGCCGCCGCCTCCAAGCTCTTCGACCGCCGAACGCGTGAACGAAGCTGGCTGCTCTACGCCTGGTGCCGCAAGTGCGATGATATCGCGGACAATCAGGAAAAGGGCGGCCCCTTGGGTGAACAAGGCACTGCCAAGAATGCCGAAGACCGCATCCAGGCAATCCGGGTACTCACCAAGCGTGCGCTCGAAGGACAGCCCACGGCTGACTTCGCCTTCGATTCTCTGGGTATGGTCGCCGACGAGTGCGGCCTGACATGGGAAATGGCCAATGACATGATCGGCGGCTTCGCTCTGGACGCGGCACGCTGGCAGCCCAAGACCGAGGCCGACATGCTGCGCTACTGCTACCATGTAGCCGGATCCGTCGGCATTATGATGGCGGTGATCATGGGCGTGCCCAGGGATGATGGAGAAACGCTGGACCGCGCGTGTGACCTCGGCCTTGCTTTCCAGATCGCCAATATCGCGCGCGACATTACCGAAGATGCCGAAGCGGGGCGCTGCTATCTGCCTGCCACCTGGCTGGCTGAACTGGACTGGGAAGCGGGCGAACACGCCCTCCCTGAAAACCGATTCAAGCTGGCCAGCCTGATGCCGCGCCTGATCGCGCTGATGGAAAAGCACGAGGCGGCATCCAAGCTCGGTGCAAAGAAACTGCGTTTCCGGCAACGCTGGGCAGTACTCTCCGCTGCCAACATCTACGGCGCGATTGGCCGCAAGGTCCTCTATCGCGGCCAACTTGCCTGGGACAAGCGCGTACGCGTCGGCGGGCTCGAGAAAAGCTGGCACGTCACGACCGCGTTCTTCGAAGCGATCTGGAACCGGCCCAAGGGTCCGACTGAACCGATCATCTGGTCGCGGCACGATTTCCGGCCTGTTGCAGGCTGGTAGCTTGATGCAGCGCGATGCTCCGGCTAGCGCTGCGCCATGATCTCAAAGCTTCTCATCGCCAACCGCGGCGAAATTGCCTGCCGCATCATCCGCACTGCGCGCGAGATGGGCATTGCCACTGTCGCAGTTTATTCGGATGCCGACGCCAAGGCGCTGCATGTGCGCTCTGCCGACGAGGCGGTGCATATCGGCCCCTCTCCTGCAGCAGAAAGCTATCTGGTAGGCGAAAAGATCATCGCTGCGGCCAAGGGAACCGGCGCAGAGGCGATCCATCCGGGCTACGGATTCCTGTCCGAAAATGCGGATTTTGCGCAGAGCGTTATCGATGCCGGGCTGATCTGGGTCGGTCCAAAGCCTGAAAGCATTCGCGCAATGGGCCTGAAAGATGCCGCCAAGGAGCGGATGATTGCCGCAGGCGTGCCCGTCACTCCCGGCTATCTGGGCGCGGACCAATCGGTCGAGCGCCTCAAGAAAGAGGCCGACGCCATCGGCTATCCCGTGCTGATCAAGGCGGTCGCAGGGGGCGGCGGCAAGGGGATGCGTAAAGTCGATGCAGCGGGCGATTTCGAGGCCGCGCTGGAAAGCTGCCGGCGCGAGGCCAAGGCCAGCTTCTCCAACGACGAAGTGCTGCTGGAAAAATGGATCACCTCGCCCCGCCATATCGAGGTCCAGGTGTTCGGCGACAGCCACGGCAATGTCGTCCACCTGTTCGAACGCGACTGCTCGCTCCAGCGCCGCCACCAGAAGGTGATCGAGGAAGCCCCCGCCCCCGGCATGGACGAATCAACGCGCGAGGAAATCTGCGCCGCTGCCGTCCGCGCCGCCAAGGCGGTCGATTACGAAGGCGCAGGTACGATCGAATTCATCGCTGACGCCAGCGAAGGCCTGCGCGCCGACCGCATCTTCTTCATGGAAATGAACACCCGCCTTCAGGTTGAACACCCGGTGACCGAGGAGATCACTGGCGTCGATCTGGTCGAGTGGCAGCTGCGCGTGGCGAGCGGCGAACCGATCCCGCTGAAGCAGGAAGAGTTGAGCATCGACGGCTGGGCCATCGAGGCGCGGCTCTATGCTGAGGACCCGGCGAAGGGGTTCTTGCCGAGCACGGGCCGGTTGGATCACCTTAACCTCGAAGGTGATCGCGTCGAGACCGGGGTCGAAGAAGGCGACGAAATTTCGCCTTTCTACGATCCGATGGTCGCAAAGCTGGTCAGCTGGGGCGAAGACCGTGCGGAAGCCATCGATGATCTGCTCGATGCCTGCCTAGCCGTCGAGATCGAGCCGGTCAAAACGAATGCATGGTTCCTCGCCCGCTTGTTGGCCGAACCTGAGTTTCAGGCAGCAGAGCTCAGCACTGGCTTCATTGGCGATAATCAGGAGAGATTGATCGATCCGCCAGTAGTTAGCGAAGCACTGCTTGCCAGCGCGGCTGAAGACATTGCCTTCGATGGCATCAGGCACGGGCCAGCCGATTTCATGCGTCGCGGCCTCTTTGGCTTTCGCCTGAATCTCGAGGCGAATTCTACGGTGTCCATGAAGGTGGATGGTCAGTCTGCATCGGCCGAAGTCGGCGAAAAAGCGCTATGGGATGATTACGCTCGAACCATTGTAAAGGATGGTCAAGAGCGGACGTATTTCGAAGGCGGCGCAGCCTTCAAGATTGCCCCCGACCGCCACGACGCGGGCGGAGCAGCCTCCGCCGCCGATGGCGCGATCCTCGCTCCCATGCCGGGCAAGGTCATCGCCGTCGACGTGGCCGAGGGCGATGCGGTCAACGCAGGCCAACGGCTGATGGTGCTCGAAGCGATGAAGATGGAGCACGCGCTCACCGCGCCGTTCGACGGTACTGTGACCCAGCTCAATGCCACCGAAGGCGGACAGGTGCAGGTAGAGGCGGTGCTGTGCGTGGTGGAGCCGTCAGAGTAATGGCCAGCGGCGCATACCAAACGGTTGCGCAGCAACCGCAAGGGCGACCGCCCGCCCGCAGCGCCGCCAGGCGCGAGGATATCGCGCGTCGGATGGCGCGCGTAAAACACCAATGACCTGGGAACGCGAACTCGAAGAACTGCGCAAGCGCGAGGAGTTCGCCAACCAGATGGGCGGCCCTGAAAAGGTCGGCCGCCAGCACTCACGCGGCAAGATGGACGCCCGTGCGCGCCTCGCCGAGCTGTGCGATGACGGGACATTCCGCGAAATCGGCAAGATTGCTGGCAAGGGTCACTATGACGATGATGGCAACCTGACCGGCGTTACACCTGCCCCGTTCCTGTTCGGCAAGGCGCTGATCAATGGCCGCCCGGTTGTCGCCACGGCAGACGATTTCACCATTCGCGGCGGCGCGGCAGATGCCGGGATCAGCCGCAAGATGGTGCAGGCCGAGAAGATGGCGCACGAACTAAAGCTGCCCATCATCCGCATGATCGACGGCACCGGTGGTGGCGGGAGCGTCAAGACGCTGGAGCAGATCGGCGCGACCTATATCCCAGCGGTCCCCGGCTGGGGCGACGTGGTGCAAAACCTCGACACGGTTCCAGTCGTGGCGCTCGCACTAGGCCCCACGGCAGGCCTCGGCGCAGCGCGGACGGTGGCGAGCCATTACTCGATCATGGTCAGGGGACTGAGCCAGATTTTCGCCGCCGGCCCTGCTGTGGTGGACGGCCTCGGCGATGCCTACAAGGGCCCTGCCGATCACCAGCAAGCCAAGGAAGACCTCGGCGGTTCCGAAATCCACACGCGCAACGGCGTCGTCGACGATGAAGTCGGCAGCGAGGCGGAAGCTTTCGCACGCGCGCGGCACTTCCTTTCCTTCATGCCGGAACACGTCGGCCAGCTTGCCCGCCGTTCGCTGTGCACCGATCCGGTCCACCGGCGCGAAGACGCGCTCATCGATCTCGTCCCGCGCGATGCCAAGGCGGTCTATTCCATGCGCCGCTGCATGGAGATGGTGTTCGACCAGGGCACCGTGTTCGAAATCGGCAAGAACTGGGGCCGCGCCTGCATAACCGCACTGGCACGGTTGGATGGCTGGCCCGTCGCGGTTCTGGCCAGCGATCCCAGCTATCTGGGCGGCTCGTGGGAGGCCAAGACCAGCGAAAAGGTCGAACGTTTCATAAAGCTTGCCGACCAATTCCGCCTGCCTGTCGTCCACCTCGTCGACAACCCCGGTTTCATGATCGGACGCGAAGCGGAAATGGCGGGCACGATCCGTTACGGCGTGCAGGCGATGAACGCGGTCTATAAGGCCACCGTGCCGCTCGCCTCGATCGTTCTGCGCCGCGCCTATGGAATAGCAGGCAGCGCCATGAGCAATGCCGAACGGTTCCAATATCGCTATTGCTGGCCCTCAGGCGACTGGGGCAGCCTGCCAATCGCTGGCGGCCTGGAGGTTGCCTACAAGTCTGACCTTGAAGCCGCCGAGGATCCGGCCGCCGAGCTTGAAGCTATCCGGGCGCGGCTGGACAAGGTCACCTCGCCTTTCCGCAGCGCTGAACGCTTCAATGTCGAGGACATTATCGACCCGCGCGACACCCGGCCCCTGCTTTGCGAATTTGCAGATTTGGCGTGGCGCAAGCTTGCGGCGGAAGCCTAGCCGTCGTCTTCCATCGTGTCGCCGAATAGCGCTCCGCGCTCGGAAAACAGCACGAATACCAGGGTCAAGACGGCAGTGATGAGCAGCGCAGTCGCCAGCGGGCGAGCAGTCCCGTCATAGGCATAGCCGACATACGCACCGAGCAGGGCGCCACTGGTCATTCGCAGGAAGCCCTGAGCCGAAGATGCCGCGCCTGCGATATGGCGGAACGGCTGCAACGCAATCGAGCCGAAATTCGCCCCGATGAAACCGAGCAGGCTCATATTGAGCGCCATCAGCGGCACGAAAGTCCACAGCGTTTCATCCGGCTGGTTGGCGAAATAGAGCTGCGCTGCGGCCACCGCGATAAACACAAACAGGGCCGTATGGCTGACCTTGCGCGCGCCGAAACGCTCGACGATGCGGCTGTTGGACCAGTTGGCGATTGCCATACACCCGGCGCAGATCGCGAAGATCAGCGGGAAGCTGTCGCCTGCACCGAACGCTTCTCCGATAAGCTGCTGCGATGAATTGATGAAGCCGAACAGACCGCCAAAAACCAGCGCACTGCCCAACGTATAGCCAATGGTTTCGCGCAAGGTGACCGCGCTCTTCATATTGCGCGCGATAGGCCCGATGCGAATTTCCTGCTTGTCTTCCTCGTGGAGGGTTTCCGGCAGGCGGATATACACCCACGCACTCATCGCCACGCCTGCCACAGCCATGGCGGCGAAAATCCAGCGCCAGTCACCCAGAAGGATGAGGACGCCCTGGCCGATGCTTGGCGCGACGGCCGGAACCAGCAGGAAGATGACGAAGATCAGGCTCATCATGCGCGCCATCTTATCGCCGCCCACACGGTCGCGAATGATTGCCGGCGGCAGTGCGATAATCCCGGCTGCGAAAAACCCCTGGGCTGCGCGAAGGAATACGAGTGCATCGAACGTCGTCGCCAGCGCGCAGGCAATCGACAGCACGATGTAAAGGAACAGGGCGACAAACAGCACCGGCCTGCGGCCATAGCGGTCGGCAAACGCGCCGGGGACCAGCGTGCCGATGCCTGCCGCAAGCAGATAGGCACCGACCACGAACTGGCGATTATTACCCTCGGCTCCCAAATCAGCAGCCAAAACGTCGAGCGCGGGAAGAATGGCATCGATACCGAAAGCGTTCAGCGCCATCAGCAATGCCATCATCCAGATCAGCTCACGCTCGCCGATGGGCGCGCGTTTCGCGGCGCTTGAGGGCGGGCGTTCGCCCAAGGCTGGCTGATCGTTTCGCATGTGCACAAAATGGCGGTTGAACCACAAGGTTCCGGTTTGCAACCCATGTCGCTATCTATTGCGCATGAGTGACCAGGCAGACAGCGATGACGAAGGCGAGGCCGATGGTCTGCGCAAGATCATCCACGTCGACATGGATGCCTTTTTCGCCAGCGTGGAACAGCGCGATAATCCCGAGCTGCGCGGCAAGCCTGTTGCCGTGGGCGGATCGAGCGGCCGCGGCGTAGTTGCTGCCGCCAGCTACGAAGCCCGCAAGTTCGGCGTGAAGAGCGCCATGCCATCGGTCACCGCCAAGCGGCTGTGCCCGGACCTCATCTTCTGCAAGAGCCGCTTCGACGTCTACCGTGAAGTCAGCCAGCAAATCCGCGCTGTATTCTCGCATCACACCGAACTGGTCGAACCGCTCAGCCTCGATGAAGCTTATCTCGATGTGACCGAGGACCGGCTCGGCATCGGTTCGGCAACCCGCATCGCCGAACTTATCCGGCAAGAGATCAGGGCCAAGACCAGGCTGACCGCCAGCGCGGGTGTCAGTTACAACAAGTTCCTGGCCAAGCTTGCGAGCGACCAGAACAAGCCCGACGGGATTTGCGTGATCCGGCCCGGCCAGGGGGCCGAGTTCGTCCAGTCCTTACCGGTTCGGCGGTTCCACGGTGTGGGGCCGAAGGGCGCAGAAAAGATGGCGCGGCTCGGTATCGAGAGTGGCGCAGACCTTGCGTCGAAAGATATCGAGTGGCTGCGCGCGCATTTCGGCAGCTTCGCCGACTATCTTTACCGCGCATGTCGGGGGATCGACCTGCGCCCGGTGCGGGCCAGCCGGACACGCAAATCGGTCGGCGGAGAGCGCACCTTCAGCCGCGATATTTCCTCGGGCAGCGAACTGCGCGAAACACTCGAAAACATCATCGATATCGTGTGGGAGCGTATCGAACGCGCGGAGGCCAGCGGAAGGACAGTCACGCTCAAGCTGAAGTATACCGACTTCCAGATTTTCAGCCGGGCAAAGTCGGTGTCGCGGCCGATCACGGACAAATCCGACTTCGCTGAATTGTCGCGTGCCCTGCTCGAAGATGTGTTGCCGCTACCCATGCCAATCCGGCTTATGGGGCTGACCCTGTCGAAACTGGAAAGCGGCGGCGAAGACGAGCCGCCAAGACCTGACGCGCAGCTCAGCCTGCTTTAACCGGTCCGTTTCTTCCACATTTCGAGGCGCTCGCGGGTGCGCGGGCTGAGCGGTTCTGGAAGCGAGTGGGTTGGAAAGAACCGTGCCTCGATGATCTCTCGCCCGTCTGGTCTGGGCATCTCATTGATCACCCCTGAAAAGATGTGCGCTGTGTGCGCTGCACCGGACAATTCCTCGTTGACCGTACCGATGAGTTTCAGGCCAGCAACATCGCAGCCAACTTCCTCGCGCACTTCGCGCCGGGCTGCGTCTTCCGGGTCTTCGCCCCTGTCGATGCCGCCGCCGATGAAATACCAGCCCTCGGGTCCGTAACTATGGCGCACGAGCAATATTTGCCCGTCGAAATCTTTCGCGATGACACTTACCCCATCACGCGTCGCGCCGGTCTGCTGGCGCAAGATTGCGCGCAAACGATAGGCGACGCGCAATGAAGCGCGGTGCAGCGGTGCCGGGATCAGGTGAAACATGTGACCGGCTGATCCGCTCCGGAAAGAAGCCGCGCGACTGGCAAGTCGCTCTGGCCGGCAACCGCCTTGTCCAAGACGGCGCGTTTCTCGGTCCCGCGAATGACGAAAGCGATCTGGGCGGAATTGAGCAGCGATGGAAGCGTCAGGCTGATCCGATCGTATGGCGCTTCCGGCGGTAGCGGATCGGGGGTTAGCCGCATGATCTGGCGTTGATCCCTTAGCTGGGGATCGGTGTTCGGAAACAGCGAGGCAATGTGTCCGTCAGCGCCCATCCCGAGCCATGCCAGGTCGAAACGCGGCACTGCTTCCATGATGGTCAGCGTGACGACCTCTGCGCCTGCAGGCTCGAGCAATGCGCGCAATTTGCCGGTGTTCGAAGCCTCATGATCTTCGGGCACGATCCGGTCGTCATTCGGCCAGACAACAAGGCGCGAGAAATCGAGATCCTTCTCGAGCAGCTCCTTGATGATCGGGAACGGGGTCGAACCGCCGGGGACCGTGATCGTGACGGGGCCATCGCCAGCCGCCATCACTTCACCAATCCGCGCAGCGAGCCAGTCGGCAATTGCGCCGTCTCCCGCATTTTCAATAATTGTCACATCAGCCATGCATCACCCATACAACAAACCCGCCCACACCCAAGGTGCGAGCGGGTCATGAATTGGTATTTTTGCAAAGAAGCTTACTTGCTGGTCTGGTTGAGGAACCAGATACGTTCTTCGCACTGGTCGATCCAGTCATCGACAATCCCGCTGGTCGCATTGTCGCCAACGCTTTCTGCTTCTTCCTTCACCTTGCCAAGCCGGTCGTGAAGCTTGCGGTTGTCATCGCGCAGTTCAGCAACCATTGCGTCGGCCGTTATGGTTACATCGTCCTGGTCGGCGATCTTGGTTTCGCCGGCGATGGAGCCAATCGAAGTCAGCGTATATTCGCCGTTCTTGCGAACACGCTCGCCGATGGCATCGACGGTCGCGATGAGTTGGCCAGCCTGCTCGTCGAAGAGCAGATGGAGGTCGCGAAAACGCGGGCCCGCAACGTGCCAGTGGAAGTTCTTGGACTTGATGTAGAGCGCCATCGTATCGGCAAGTGCGCCGTTCAGCGCCGTTACCAGTCCGGCTTTGGAGTTATTGCCAAGTTCGGCCATGAATTTTCCCCTTTGGAAATCGAATTGATCGTTACCCATTCAACGGGGAACACGCGGGGGAGTTTCATGGTGTTTGTCGGACGCATAAATCGATTTTTCCGATGTCTAGATAATCCCTCGAACTGCTATTCCGATCACCACACCGAGCAGGGCCATGACGAACGCAAGTGTCAGCCTGATCTTTCGCAGCGGTAGTTTCAGCAATTCGCCGCTTACGAAATAGCCAACGCAAATTGCGGTCATCCCGCCCAAGGCCCCGCCGATTGCTGCCAAGGCAGGTACCGCTACAGCGGCACCGATTGCGAAGACCACAAACCGCGCAGCATCGGTGATCTGTCGCATAAACAACGCCGAACCGACTGCGAATAGCGAGCGGGTTGGCTCCTCGGGGAGCTTACCTCGATTGGGCCATGCGAGTTCCGCCGCCGAAAGCAGCAAGGCAATGGCGACGAACATTTGCGCGGTATTGATCGACAGCAAATCGGCAAAGCGCCCGCCAGCCCAGCCGGCCAGCCCGCCGGTGACAGCGGCACTGGTCAGCCCCACACCCAGCAGCCAATTCTGAGGTCCAAGCCGCTCCTTGAGATGCGCCACCAATATCTGGTCGCGCGACCCGGTCGACAACAGGAAGCTGGCGATCAGCGCAAAGAGGAGGCCGCTCATCGCCCCTGTCTCAGCCCATCCACGGGCCTGTAATCGCGATCGTACGTGTTGGCGAATAAGCGTTCACGAAGAACCATTTGCCGTCGGGCGAGAAACAGCCACCAGCCAGTTCGGTCTGCATGCGCAGACGGCCGAAATCATAGGCTTTGCCGTCAGGCGTAATCCCGCGCAGATGGTTGTCGACGATCGGCGTGTATTGATCTTCGCACACGATCAGATGCCCGTTCGGACCGACCGTCAGATTATCGCCGTAGTTGAACTGGTGTTGGCTTTCGCTCTCGAAAAACAGTTCGAACCGGTCGGGAGCCACGCCGCGACCTGGCACCAGTTTGAAGACCTGGCCGAATTTCGCCGCGCCGCCGTTGGTCGAACATACAAAAAGTTCGTCCACTCCCATGTGTATACCCTCGCCGCGCGAGAAGATCGAACAGCCCATGTCGGCAGCTCGCTTGCGCAGGTCGTCCTGGGGCGCCTCGACGTTGTCGAGCGGGACCCATTCCACGGCATAGCTCTTACCGACCGGCATCGATACCGCGTCCCAATTACGCGTGTCGCTCAGGCCAACAATCCGCATCGCCTGCAGCTGGCCGCCCTTGGCAAGGTCGCCCGGGACCTTCGGTGCGAAGCGGTAGAGAACCGAATCCCCGCGATCTTCCGTCAGGTAGACCAGTCCGGTTTGCGGATCGACACAGGCAGCTTCGTGATTGAAGCGGCCCATCGCCTTGAGTGGCTGGGCATCAACCAGACCTGTCGCGCCAGCAGGGACTTCGAATACCCAGCCATGGTCGCGTCCAAGCTTGTCGGGTGCGATATCCTTGGCCTCACTTACGTACTCTTCGCAGGTCAGCCAGCTGCCCCACGGCGTTACCCCGCCCGAACAATTGCGGATTGTCCCGGCAAGAGAGCGGAATTCGCGTTTGGCCTCCAGCGTGTCAGCGTCGAGCACCAGCGTTGTCGTACCGCCGGGCAGCACGAACTGGCCCGCCGCCTTGTCGTAGCCGTTGGGAATATTCCCGCCTGCACCATCGGTCGGGATGAGTTCATGGTTTCTGACCAGTGCCAATTCGCCGCCTGGCAGCGGCACGCAGCCCATACCGTCAGCCTTGTCGGGCACGGTTCCCCCGTCGCTCATCGCATCTCCGAGGCTGGACAGGAGGCGATAGGTAAAGCCTTCTGGCAGATCGAGCAGGCCATTGGGGTCGGAGACAAGTTCGCCATATCCGGCAATCTTCGGGGCGCCGCGGGTCATGCAGCCGCTCAGGCTCAGCGCACCGAAAGCAGTAGCGGTTGCAGTCAGGAACTGGCGGCGGGCGAAGTCGGCGGTCATCAAGTCTCTCCATTGGCCATGCGGCCTTGCCATGCGATAGCATCGTGTCAGCTAAAAGACAGCAGGGAGAAGCCGTGATGAAATTGACCGAGGGAATGGCAGCAGTGGTGACCGGCGGCGCGTCGGGATTGGGCCGCGCAAGTGCGAGCGCACTGGCTGAAGCGGGCCTCAAGGTGACGATTTTCGACGTCAACGAAGAAGCTGGCGAGGCACATGCCAAGGACATCGGCGGTCACTTCGCCCGGGTCGACATTACGAATGAGCAATCGGTAGTAGACGGCTTTGCCGCCGCGCGTTCCGCCCACGGACAGGAGCGCGTCACGGTGCACTGCGCCATGACCAGCAGGCGCGGCAAGACACTGGGCTGGGACAAGGAAAACGGCTGCTACAAGCGCCTTCCGACAGAAGATTACGCGTTCGGCGCAGAAGGCATCCTCGTGTCGTCCTACAGGATTGCCAGCCACTCGGCACTGGGAATGGCCAACAGCGAACCTCTGAATGAAGACGGGGAACGCGGCGCGATCACCCTGACGGCCAGCGTAGCGGCGCAGGACGGACAGATCGGCCAGGTCATCTACGGCAGCTGCAAGGCCGGTGTGAACGGCCTCGTCCTGCCGATGGCCCGCGACCTGATGGACATGGGCATCCGCGTGAACTCGGTCATGCCGGGCATCTTCGCCACGCCGCTGATGCTGGGCATGAAAGATCGCAATCCGCAGATGTGGGACCAGCTCAACGCCAGCGTCCCCTTCCCCAAACGACTGGGTCATCCCGAGGAATTCGCTTCGCTGCTCCTCGAAATCGCGCGCAATTCCTACATCAACGCCCACCAGTTCCGCCTCGACGGAGCGATCAGGATGCCGCCGAAATAGTGCTGGGGCCATCCAGGGTGGAGCCCGGCGCGGGATAACGGGGGGAGACGGGCTTTCGCTTCATACGGCACTGGGTACAAGGGCCTGATTGACCACGCGGAGTGAGGGGCGGGAGCAGCCGGTTCGCGGCCTGATGGGCAGACAAGGATCGAAAGAGGGAAGCAATGATCACCGACGACCGGATTATTCTCGGCATACTTGGCGCGGTGCTCGCCTTTGTTTTCGTGACCCGTGACCGGCCGGGCTGGCAGAAATTCTACACCTTCGTGCCGATCATCCTCGTCTGTTACCTGGTACCATCGCTGTTCGTCACTTTCAGACTGATAGATGTGAGCGAGAGCAATCTATGGACGATTGCCAAGGACTTTTTCCTGCCCGCCGCGCTGTTCCTGATGACGCTCAGCATCGACCTCAAGGGCATTCTGGGCCTTGGCAACAAGGCGATCATCATGTTCCTCACCGCGACCATCGGTATCGTTCTGGGCGGCCCGTTGGCGCTCTATATCGTGGCCCAGTTCGATCCGTCCATCATTGGCACCGGTCAGGATGCGGCATGGCGCGGTCTTGCCACATTGGCGGGAAGCTGGATTGGCGGCGGAGCCAACCAGACAGCCATGCTGGAAGTGTACGGTTTCAATATCGAGCGGTATTCTGCCCTGATCGCGGTGGACATCATTGTGGCCAATATCTGGATGGTCTTTCTGCTCTATGGCGCAGGCGCGAGTGAGAAGGTCGACAAATGGCTTGGCGCAGACAGCAGCGCCATCGACGCCCTGCGCGACAAAATGGCAGAATACACCAGCTCGGTGGAACGTGTGGCCAAAGCCAATGACTACGTCCTGTTGTTCGGTGCAGGCTTGGCTGTCGTGGGCATCTGCCACCTCGTCGGCAATTTCCTCGGCGGGTTTTTCGCAGAGTTGCAGGGCGAAGATGCGACGTTGGCCAGCAGCTTTTTCTGGGTTGTCGTCACCGCGACGACGCTCGGCCTCGCCGCCAGCTTCACCCGTGCACGCGATCTTGAAGGTATCGGCGCAAGCAAGTTCGGCACGCTGTTCATCTTCCTTCTGGTGGCCATCATCGGCACAAAGATGGATGTCACCCAGCTGAGCGATGCCCCGGGCTTCATGGCCGTGGGACTGATCTGGATGCTGTTCCATGTAATCCTGCTGCTGGCCGTGGCCAAGCTGATCAAGGCGCCGTTTTTCTTTGTTGCCGTGGGCAGCAAGGCAAACGTCGGCGGTGCGGCCTCCGCACCTGTTGTCGCCGCTGCATTCCACCCTGCGCTTGCACCGGTTGGCGTGCTTCTGGCAGTGCTCGGCTACGCACTCGGCACCTATGGCGCGATCCTGTGTGCGCAAATGATGGCGGCTGTCGGATAGGGGGTCGTTCTGGCGCACTTGGCGGCGGTTTCATTTGAAACCGGTTGATTTCGGACCCCTCGCTTGCCAAGGCCGTTGGCAATACAAGAGAGGAATTTACAATGCGTCAGGTCGACCATTTCATTGCCGGCGGAGCCAGCGGCTCCGCATCCCGTACTCACCAGATCTGGAACCCGTCTACGGGCGAGGTCCAGGCCGAGGTAAAGCTGGGGGATGCGGCCCTCCTTCAGCAGGCGGTCGACGCGGCCAAGAAAGTCCAGCCCGAATGGGCAGCCACCAACCCGCAAAAGCGCGCGCGCGTGATGTTCGAGTTCAAGCGGCTGGTAGAAGCGCACAAGCAGGAGCTGGCCGAGCTGCTTTCGAGCGAGCACGGCAAGGTCGTCGATGATGCGCACGGAGACGTCCAGCGCGGACTTGAAGTCATCGAATACGCCTGCGGCATCCCGCAAGCGCTGAAGGGCGAATACACGCAGGGCGCAGGCCCGGGGATTGACGTTTATTCCATGCGCCAGCCGCTCGGCATCGGCGCGGGCATAACGCCGTTCAACTTCCCTGCCATGATCCCGATGTGGATGTTCGGCATGGCAATCGCTGCGGGCAACGCCTTCATCCTCAAGCCATCCGAGCGCGATCCCAGCGTTCCGGTCCGCCTTGCCGAACTGTTCCTGGAAGCGGGTGCGCCTGAAGGCCTGCTGCAAGTCGTCCACGGCGACAAGGAAATGGTCGATGCTATCCTTGACCACCCCGACATCCCGGCGATCAGCTTCGTCGGTTCATCCGATATTGCGCAGTATATCTATTCGCGCGGATCGGCGAACGCCAAGCGCGTGCAAGCTTTTGGCGGCGCGAAGAACCACGGTGTGGTCATGCCCGACGCCGACCTTGATCAGGTCGTCAACGATCTTGCAGGCGCGGCTTTCGGCTCCGCGGGCGAACGCTGCATGGCCTTGCCGGTTGTCGTCCCCGTCGGGGAAGACACTGCAAACAAGCTTCGTGAAAAACTGATTCCGGCCATCAACGCCCTGCGCATCGGTGTGTCGAACGATCCCGAAGCGCATTACGGTCCGGTCGTGACGCCCGAGCACAAGGCCCGCGTGGAAGGCTGGATCGATACTGCCGAGAAGGAAGGCGCCGAAGTCGTAATCGACGGCCGCGGCTATTCACTGCAGGGCCATGAGAAGGGCTTCTTCGTCGGCCCCACCCTGCTCGACCATGTCACCACCGATATGGAAAGCTACAAGGAAGAGATCTTCGGCCCGGTCCTCCAGATCGTGCGCGCCAAGGATTTCGAAGACGCCCTGCGCCTCCCTTCAGAACATCAGTACGGCAATGGCGTCGCCATCTTCACCCGTAACGGCCACGCCGCGCGTGAATTCGCCAGCCGAGTCAATGTCGGCATGGTCGGCATCAATGTGCCGATCCCGGTGCCGGTCAGCTATCACAGCTTCGGCGGCTGGAAGCGTTCGGGCTTCGGTGATATTGACCAGTACGGCATGGAAGGCCTGAAGTTCTGGACCAAGGCCAAGAAGGTTACCCAGCGCTGGCCCGACGGCGGCGGCGACGGTTCGAACGCCTTCGTCATCCCGACCATGGGATAGGAATTTGGAGCGGGGCGTTGGAGAAAGCATGAAAAAGACCACTCTCCTTCGCTCCGCCCTGCCCCTCGCTCTGCTCGGACTTTCGGCCTGCGCCGAACCCATCGGCGATCGGCCCGAGGCAGAAGAGACCATGATGCCCGTGGAACCTGACGGCGGCATCGGCGACGGGGCTGAGCCACTTCCCGAAATTCTGGGCACCGAGATCCCGCCAGCCCTCCACGGACGTTGGGGACTGGTCGCTGCAGACTGCACTTCCACGCGCGGCGACGCCAAGGGCCTTATCAACATCGATGCCGAGGGCATCCAGTTCTACGAATCCCGCGCCGTCGTCGACGAAATCGCGGATAAGAGCGCTACGATGCTCAGCGCGCGCTTCGCTTTTACCGGCGAAGGGCAGGAATGGACACGCGGCATGTTGTTGAGCCTGTCGGATGATGGTTCGCAGCTTGAGCGATCCGAAACAGGCGAGGATGCTATTGCCGAACCGCTGATCTACACCAAGTGCGAACCGCAAGGAGATGTAACATGAAGCGCTCCCTTTTGGCCCTATCCACGATCCCTCTGGCTGCCTGTACTTCGGCGTATGGCGGCAGCGATGCACCCGCCGCCCCTGCTGCGCCCAACGGGGCCTGCGATGCAGCACCAGCGCAATACCATGTCGGTCATGACGCCACGGCTGCCATGGGCGCGGCGATTTTGAAGGATACTGGCGCCCAGACGCTGCGCTGGGGTCCGCCCGATTCCGTCTGGACGATGGACTACCGTGTAGAGCGCGTGAACGTGCGCTACGATCGCGACATGAAGATCACCGAGATCACCTGCGGGTGAGCACGTGCCAGCGCGCCTTCTCGGGCTCTCCCTACGAAACGCAGTTCGGCTTCGCCCGTGCTGTTCGCGAAGGCGATCGCATCATCGTTTCCGGAACCGGTCCGGTCGAGGACGATGGCACCAGTACGAACGGCGATGCCGCTGCGCAGGCCGCCCGGTGCTGTGAATTAATCGTCCGCGCCATCGAGGAGCTTGGCGGTAGCGCGACCGATGTCGTGCGCACCCGTATGTTCCTCACTGATTTTGACGATCAGGCCGCCGTGGGCGAAGTTCACGCGCGCTTTTTCGGCGAGGCAAAACCTGCCGCAACAATGGTCGGCTGCGCCTGGCTTTGCCGCAAGGAATGGAAAGTCGAAATCGAGGCCGAGGCAATCGTTCAGGGCTGACCACGCCCGCCCCTTCCCTTGCCCCCAAGAGAGGTTTAGAGCGCGCCCCATGACAGGACAATTTCAGCTAACCGAAGAACAGCTCGCCATCCAGGACATGGCGCGGCGCTTCACCGCAGACAACATCACGCCCTTCGCAGGCGAATGGGACGAGAAAAGTCACTTCCCCCGCGATGTGATCCAGAGCACCGCCGAACTCGGTTTCGGGGCGATTTACGTTTCCGAAGAAAGCGGCGGCATCGGCCTTGGACGGCTGGAAGCGGCACTGATCATGGAAGCCATGGCCTATGGCTGCCCCACCACCAGCGCCTTTATTTCGATCCACAATATGGCCAGCTGGATGATTGACCAGTTCGGCGGTCAGGACGTCAAGGATCGCTACCTGCCAGATCTCGTCAGCATGGAGAAGATCGCCAGCTATTGCCTGACCGAACCGGGCAGCGGATCGGATGCGGCAGGCCTCAAGGCAAGCGCCGTTCGCGACGGTGACGACTATGTTCTCAATGGTACCAAACAGTTTATTTCCGGCGGCGGCGTCAATGACGTCTATGTCACGATGGTCCGTACATCTGACCACAAGACCAAGGGCATCACCTGCTTGGTGATCGACAAGGACACCCCCGGAGTTTCGTTCGGCAAGCCCGAAAAGAAACTTGGCTGGAATGCCAGCCCGACTGCGCAGGTGATCTTCGAGGATGCTCGCGTCCCTGTTGCCAACCGCGTCGGCGACGAAGGTGAAGGCTTCCGCTTCGCGATGATGGGCCTCGACGGCGGACGGCTGAATATCGGTGCCTGTTCCCTGGGCGGTGCGCAGCGATGCCTCGACGAGGCTGTTGCCTACACCAAAGATCGCAAGCAGTTCGACACGGCCATCGCCGACTTCCAAAACACGCAGTTCATGCTGGCCGATATGGCGACCGACCTCGAAGCGGCGCGTGCGCTGCTCTATCTCGCGGCAGCCAAGGTCACCGACGGTGCGCCTGACAAGTCGCGCTTTTCAGCGATGGCCAAGCGCCTTGCGACAGACAACGGCAGCAAGGTCGTCAACGACGCCCTCCAGCTGTTCGGCGGATATGGCTATCTCAAGGAATACCCGATCGAACGGTTCTGGCGCGACCTGCGCGTCCATTCGATCCTCGAAGGTACGAACCAGGTCATGCGCATGATCGTCGGACGGGATTTGCTGCGCCAGTGATTGCCACGCTAGGCGAGTTTGCGGTCAAAACTGCGCGCTGGCGTTAGGCTACCATAATCATATCCGCGGTAAGTTCATGCAATCCATCGACACGGATAGCTGAATCGGTTGCACCGTCGCCGTCAACGTCGACGAAGATCATTGTGAAGGTGCTTGCCTGCACGTACCGGACTTCACCGACGCCACTTGCGCTGAACGCTCCTGATCCGATGAAAGATAGTGGTACGTAGTTGTAATTTTCGTCCTCGTAAATCAGCGAGATCTGATCGCCCTGCCCGGGATCGAAATCAAAAATACGGTCCGAGGTGGCAGAGGTGGCGCCTGTTTCTTCGGCCATGTTGAAAAAGAAAATGTCGGCCCCGCTACCGCCGGTCAGGAAATCTCTTCCCGCCCCGCCCCAGAGATAATCATTCCCCCCACCGCCGTGCAGTCGGTCGTTGCCATTATCACCGTTCAATGCATCGGTACCGCTACCTGCGCGCAAATCATCATTGCCTTCACCGCCACTCAGTCCATCGTTGCCATTGCCACCAATAAGCAGGTCGTCGCCGCTCTCGCCAAACAACGAGTCGTTGCCAGAACCGCCCTCAAGCACGTCGTCTCCCGCGCCCCCATTCAACAGATCGCCTCCTCCGCGGCCAACCAGTCTGTCTTCACCATCGCCTCCGAAAAGAGTGTCCCCAGCGTCGCGGCCGAACAAGACATCGTTTCCTCCCAACCCATGGAGTTCGGAGCTGATAAAATTGCCGACAATCACGTTGTCGGAAGCGTTGCCGATACCGCTCGTGGCGTCACCTGAAAGCTCAAGTCGTTCAACTTGATCGGGCAAAGTGAAGTCGACCGAGGTTCGGATCGTGTCATAACCTTCGTCGACATTCTCGATGACGACATCGAACAGTTCGTCCACGATGTAGATATCGTCTCCCCGACCGCCAATCATCATATCGGCAAAATCGCTAACGGTTGCGTCACTTGAATTGCCAGTGAAGAAGTCTGCCCCTTCCGACCCGAATAGCTGATCATCGTAGCCATCGCGCCCATCAATCGTTTGCCCGGTTGCACTGGGTAGCATGACGAAGTCGGGAATAATCCGATCCTGTAAAGGTGCAACCGGAGCGCTAGGTGCCACCGGTGCATCGGGAGTTTCGACCGGCACGAAGCGGGGCGCGTCGAAGATGAAATTCGAAGGATCGATGTCGTCCAAGACACGGTCTTTGAGAACAAGCTTCAGTCCCGGAGCAAAGATCACAACGACGTTACTGCCGACCTGTGCGATGCTTTCCCAACCGGAAAATCCGCGGACCAGAATTCGGTCACCAGACAGACCATCAAAATCGAGGATCGTGTTGGTGCCATTGCTACTCATGAAATAGAAAGTGTCGGCTCCGCGGCCGCCGTGCAGGATATCGTTGCCGCGTCCGCCCCAGAGGAAATCGTCGCCCTTGCCCCCGTAGATGCGTTGGCGGCCATCGCCCGTAATCAACGTATCGTCGCCATCATTCCCATAGATATTTCCGACCAATTCGCCGCTGCGGCCTTCGAAGTGATCATCGCCGCGACTAAATGCGACATTCCCGACAATCAGACCCGTATTTACAAAGGTGTAATTGGTTAAATCCTCACCCGGGCCTTGGAAAAGGTCAACTTCGCCTTGCATGGTTCCAGAATTGTAAATTCGACCTATTGACGGATAGATACCCGCACCAGAGAAGTATTCATTGCCCAGAATGGCATATTCGGCAGTCAGCGTCCCGCTGTTCCAGATCGCAAAATCACCACTGTTTGAGATGCGGATAGCTGCGCTGAAAGAATTTTCGGCGTCTTCGGTGACAGTAACCGTGCCGGAATTGACGATGAAGTCGAAGCCGCCGTAATCATTTCCACCTCGCCAGTCGATCCCGGTTCCGACCTGGCCTGCATGAACCGAAATTTCGCCGGCATTGAAAATGGCCGGCGCAGCCACACTTGTTGAGGGCAACAGCCCGAGCCCGCTGGCGGTCAATCCACCATAAACCTCAATCGCGCCGGAATTCACGAATAGAGTGTTTACTTCGGAGACGCCCGATGCATTTGCATCGCTTTCTGCAATGATCGTCCCAGCATTCCACACCTGCTGCATACCGAACAGGGACGTCACATCACTGCTTTGGCCCGATATGCTCAAAGTCGCGCCAACGTCGTTTACTGCCGAATGGAACCGATCACCATAGGTGGCACCGAATGTAACCAGCGCATAGAGACCAGGCCCCGAACCAACATCGGTCACCGTCAGTGACAAGGATCCTTCATTCCAAAAGTCGGGTCCAGTGACGTTATTTCCGCTGCTGACCATTTGTATAGCCGCCGTAACGAAGGTCTGATCGGCCGCCGAAAAAAACGGATCTCTGAACGCAAGTGTGTCGTTCGCAGCGATCACGATCGCTTCGTCGCTGACGATCGATTCCGCAACCGCGCTGTCGAACTCCAGCGAGAGCGGCGCAGCGTTGAACCGCGAAGCTGCGCTCACGGTTGCCGCCAAAGCGGCCATGACTGTTACGCTGTCTCCATTGGCAAAACTGACAACGGTATTGGCACCGACTTGGGTAAAAGTAGCATCGGCTCTTACGTGACCATAGAATTTCAGTGAATCGCCTGTAGCGAAATCGAAAATTATGTCATCTCCGTCGCCGGCCGTGAATTCGAAGCGGTCGTCGCCCAACCCACCCCGCAGCGCATCATCACCCCGATTGCCCAGAATGACGTCGTTGCCACCACGCCCGTTAATGACGTCATTGCCGGACGCGCCGAACAGGACATCAGCGTTCTTGCTGCCAAAAATCCTATCGTCATAAAATGAACCGATGACGCTTTCGAAATTGCGCAAATTGTCTGAGGTGAACGCAGAGAAAGCTGTGCCCGCCGAAAGATCGATTTCTACCGCGGATACTGCGGTGACATAGGATACGACATCGTAGCCCAGCCCGCCGTCCAAGGCGTTGCGACCCAAGCCGCCTTCGATGTAGTCATCACCGCTGTTGCCAAAAATACGATCATTTCCAGACCCTCCGAAGAAGCTCTCTTCGTAGAGACCGCCGACCAGCGTATCATTGCCGGATTCACCAAAAATATTGCCGGTCGCGGTTCCTAACATCCCAAGATAGATGTCATCTCCTTGACCGAGCACGACGGCCCCGGAAATATGCCCTTCATTCACAACAGCTTCGGCCATATCGCCGAGTACGACTGCCCCATCGAGGGTTCCGGTGTTCAAAACCGCGATTGCATCGCCAATGCCAGTATTGATCGTCGGAGCGTAAATTGCCGTATCAGCTTGGATCAGTCCCGAATTGTATATGGGCGTGACGTTCGAATCACGAACGCGAGGGACATTGCCGACAAATATCCCCGTCGTGTCCCCATTGATCGAGGTGACGATCAGATCGCCGTTGTTATAAATCTGGTCTGGGCCGCTGCGATTGAAGTACATGCCGATGGCGCCATTGTCGCCGTGAATGTTCATCGCTCCATTGTTGATCCAGATGGGACCGACATTGCCTTGGCGAAAGCCGACCGCGAAACCGGTCGTATGGATGTCGATCGTACCTTCGTTGCGGATCTCGATGAAATCTCCGTTTGCGTAGGAAAATACCCCATACGAAGTACCGTACCCCAGAGCGCCATCGGAGAAAATTTGGATCAGGCCTTCATTCAGGACATTTCCATTTGCGACGATCCCGGTAAACTCGGAGCCCGGTAATGTCTCGGCATTGTTGACGACCCGTAAGACGCCAGTGGCAGTAATATGGATAAGTCCATTCTGCGTAGCGATGTCATATGGAACGTGTACTATCGCTGTTCCGCTGGGGACGCCCTCAGGTATGAACCGCTCGATTGTTCCGGAGACAGTAAGAACATTATCCCCGCTGCGATAAATGATGGTCGCGCCCGGGACTGCGTACGGATCGGTTGTCGTCAGCGAATAGGTGACATCTGCGGCGATCAGGAAATCGCCTTCAATGACGGTTGACGCCACAGTCTCGGGAAAGGGTTCGAAACCAGCAAAGTTAAAGCTGGAGAAATCCGCAAGCGTCGTATTCTGGAAGACGATGACAACGTCATTGCCAGCAGCGGCCAAGCCGCTCGAACTGAAGACCAGTTCAACATCGCTGCCATTCTGACGCAATGCAGCATGACCGGTCGCGAATGGATTTTCACCAGGCTCCCAAGAGAGGAAATTATCAGTCACTTCGTCGAGCCGCTCAAGATAGGCGATGAAATCGATGACATCGCCGCCATCCCCAGCTTCGAAATCGCTAATCCGCAGGGGTGCGGCGGAATTTTCGCCCATGCGCCGGGTCAGGACCACACGATCGGAGCCTTCTCCCAGCGTCACATCCGTGCGCCCATACAAAAGCCCGATCTCTAGCGTATCGTTTCCCGCGCCAAGATCGATAGAATACGTGGTCGAATAGCTGGTTTTTTCGAGGATTACGCGGTCATTTCCGCTGCCTGCGTCTAGGGAGCCGTGCGGCGTGCCGGCCCAAGAATCAGTAACCCGCACATCGATGAAATCGTCGCCTTCGCCGGCATCGATAATATCAAAGCCGCCTGCATCACGTATCGAATCGTTGCCCGCTCCGGCCAATACCGTGTCTGAACCGCCCCGCCCGTGAATGACATCGTCGCCGTCGAGGCCCTCGATTACATCGTCACCGTTCGTACCGTCGAGGACGTCATTACCGCCCGTCCCAATAATATTAGCCAAATTAAGACCCTTGACCTGCGGAACCCGTCCGCGACCAACCCCACTATGAACGGGACCCCGCCCATTCTACGACATTTACCGGAGTACTATCTCCTCTGCTACAAAAACTTATCGGCTTTGCTTCGAAACTACCCGAGGGGATTCTGGCTCTTCGGCCTTCCCCATAGGTTGTTGCGGCGTTAGGAGGCTGGTGATGACGCAGGAACTCAACATCCACCGCCACGGTGCGGTCGGCCATATCTCGCTGAACCGTCCGAAGGCGCTGCACGCGCTGACGCTCGACATGTGTCATGCGATGAGCAAGGCGCTGACGGATTGGGCGAAGGACGATGACATCGAGGCCGTCTTGCTCGATCACTCGGAAGGGCGCGGCTTCTGCGCTGGGGGCGACATCAACTTGCTGCGGCATTCGGCATTGAACGATGACGGCAAATCGGGCCGTGCGTTCTTCCACGATGAATACCAGCTCAATCACCAGATGATGACCTATGCCAAGCCCATCGTGGCTTTCATGGATGGCATCACCATGGGCGGCGGAGTGGGAATCGCGCTGCCGTGCAAATACCGCGTTGCGACCGAGCACACGCGCTTCGCCATGCCGGAAACCGGTATCGGCCTGTTCCCCGACGTCGGCGGCGGCTGGCATTTGTCGCGCCTGGGCGGCCGGCTCGGCCAGTTCCTTGCGCTTACCGGCGCGCGGCTGGACGGTGCGGAATGTGTCTGGGCAGGTATCGCCACGCACTACCTGCCATCCGAAAAGCTGGCCGAAGCGAAAGCGCGGATGATCGAACATTCGGGCCGTATCGCCGGTATTCTTTCCGAATTGTCGATTACGCCGCCAGAGGCACGGATCGAGAATAACGCCGACAAGATTGCCAGGCATTTCGCGTCCGACCGCTACGAGGACATCCTCGCCAGCCTCGAAGCGGAAGACAGTGACTGGGCGGCCAAGGAACTCGCCACGCTCAACACCAAGAGCCCGCAGACCTGCAAGGTCGCGCTGCGCCAGCTTGCGACCAGCGCGAAGCTTGGCGATTTCGCGGACAACATGATTATGGAATACCGCATCGCGAGCCGCGTGCTGACCCGCCCTGACTTCGCCGAGGGCGTGCGCGCGGTGATCGTGGACAAGACCAACGACCCCAAATGGGATCCGGCAACGCCCGAGGGCGTGAGCGAGGAACTGCTCGACAGCATCTTCGCCCCGCTTCCCGCCGATGAAGAATGGAAACCCCTATGAGTTTTGAAACCATCACCGTCGAACAGCGCGACGCAGTTACGCTGATCACGCTGAACCGCCCCAAGGCACTCAATGCGCTGAACAGCAAGGTCCTCGAAGAGCTGATCGAGGCCTTCGCTGCCTACCAGGCCGACAACAGCCAGCTGTGCGCGGTCCTGACCGGTTCGGGCGACAAGGCGTTCGCCGCCGGTGCCGACATCAAGGAAATGAGCGAGAAGGCGGCTGCCGACTTCTATCTCGAAGATTTCTTTTCGCCTTGGACCAGCGAGATCGTCAAGAAAACCCGCAAGCCGTGGATTGCTGCGGTGAACGGCTTCGCACTGGGCGGCGGGTGCGAGCTTGCCATGATGGCGGACTTCATCATCGCTTCGGAAAACGCCAAGTTCGGCCAGCCCGAAATCAAGCTGGGCGTCGCGCCGGGCATGGGCGGATCGCAGCGCCTGACCAAGGCTGTCGGCAAATCCAAGGCCATGGAAATGTGCCTCACCGGCCGCATGATGGGCGCCGAAGAAGCCGAGCGCAGCAACCTCGTTGCGCGCGTGGTGCCGCATGACGAATTGCTCGACGAAGCAATGAAGACCGCCGCGCAGATCGCTTCGATGCCGCCGATGGCCGCCATCGCAAACAAGGAAATGGTCAATGCCGCCTTTGAAAGCAGCCTCGACCAGGGCTTGATCATCGAGCGCCGCATCTTCCAGATCCTGACCGCGAGCGAGGACAAGAAGGAAGGCATGGCTGCCTTCGTCGAGAAACGCGAGGGCAAGTGGACTGGGAGGTAATCCTCAAGGTCTTCGGCCTGATTACCTTCGGTACACTCTTCGTGTGGCGCGGCATTGATGCGTGGCGTCACCGCCGCGAAGAACGCATCAATCTGATCGAAGCAGCGATCCTGAAGGTTGGCGGAGAGGAAGAACCACTCCCTCGCAACCGTTGGGACCGCATGATGGCCGATGTTCAACCGATCCTGATGCTGCTTTTCGGTCCGGCGATGATATTTCTGGGCTTTGTAATTCTATTCGTGTGACTGGAGAGAGAACATGAAAATCGCCTTCATCGGCCTCGGCAACATGGGCGGCGGGATGGCCGCGAACCTCGTTAAGGCGGGGCACGAGGTAAACGCCTTCGACCTTTCGGAAGAGGCGCTTGAGACGGCCAGAAACAATGGCTGCGCGACTTTCACCGACGCCAGTGAAGCCGTACAGGGCGTCGACGGCGTGGTCACCATGCTGCCCAATGGCGGGATCGTGAAATCGGTCTACGAAGGCAGCGTGATAGGCAAGGCCCCCGCAGGCGCGGTGCTGCTCGATTGCTCGACCATCGACGTCGCCACCGCCAAGGAAGTGATTGCGAAAGCCGAAGCTGCCGGATACGACATGGTCGATGCCCCCGTTTCCGGCGGGATCGCAGCGGCCAATGGCGGCACGCTCACCTTCATGGTCGGCGGGACCGACAAGGCCTTCAAGCGCGCCGAAGAGGTGCTGAGCGCGATGGGCAAGGCCGTGATCCACGCGGGCGATGCAGGCGCGGGGCAGACCGCAAAGATCTGCAACAACATGCTGCTCGCCATTTCGATGATCGGCACGGCGGAAGCCATGAAGATGGCCGAGAGGCTCGGCCTCGATCCGCAAAAATTCTACGAAATTTCCAGCCAGTCGTCCGGCTATTGCTGGTCACTCAATGCCTATACGCCCATGCCGGGTGTCGGCGTCGAGAGCCCTGCGGACAACGACTACAAAGGCGGTTTTGCCACTGCCCTGATGCTCAAGGACTTGCGCCTTGCGATGGAAGCTGCACGCAATGTCGATGCGACCACCTTGCTTGGCGCAAAAGCCGCTGAAATTTACGAAGCACTTGCGCAAGAGAGCGGCGATCTCGACTTTTCTTCGGTGATCAGGACGCTTTGAGTTCTGCCAGGATCCGCACGAGCCACTCGCGCGGAGCCTTGCGGCGACCGATGTCCGCGACAAATTCCTGACCGCGCGCGACGCTTTGCAGGCGGCTGGCAGGCAGCCACCGGTCTTTGCGATCATGATAGCTCAGCCCACCAGGTTTCAGCCATTCCGGCCGCCTCCATAGCGATGGCGGCCCGTCTGGAACGGTAAGCCGCAAGGCATCCGAAGCGCGCTGGGCAACACCTCCCGGGCCCGCATAAATGCAATCGTTGGAGCCGTGCATCTTGATGGCATGGGGATGGCCATGAGCTATGAGCTCCTGCCTCCTTTGCTCGTCGCAATCGGCAAGATGGACCATGCTCTCGATTTGCAACCACCCGAAGAACCGGTGATGCAGTTCGCCGGTCTGCTCTTCGCGGAACAGGCCGAAGAACAGGAAGACATCTCCCACACCCACCCCCTGATTGGCGAGATGGGTTTGCGCTGCGCCAACCTGCCCGAACAGGCAGGTGCCACCGGGCAGGAACATCGGGTCATGATGGCAGGCGTCGTCTTCGCTCACCCTCCCCTTGCTCGCCAATTGGGCGTGCACACCAAGTCCAAGGTCGCGGTAGGTGGTGCTTGAAGCGGCTCCTGCCGGGATCGGCAGGCTCAAGGGCACACCCTCGACTATCGGCGAGGCGCCTCCGCCTGCGGCGCTGTCGAAACCCTTCCTGCTGAATATAATCCGCATTTTTACTTCGCTGCACACTGAGCGTGGTCATGACAAGCGTGCATATATTTATTACACGGCCGCCATGAGTATGAATACTACTGGAAAAGTCACTGCGTTGCTGCTCGCCGGCAAACGCTCTGGAGCCCTTGATCCTCTGGCGGAACACGCTGGTGCAGCGCAAAAATGCGTAGTGCCCGTGGCTGGCAAGCCGCTGATCGAGCATACCGCGCTAGCTTTATCGGAATGCGCAAATGTCGGCGAAATTCGTATCGTCGCCCATGAGGCGGACGAAATTGCAGCCATTCCCCTGATCGCCCGCTTGGTGGCCGAAGGGCGGGTTACGTTCCATTCCGGTGCCCACAATCTGGTCGACAGCATCTTTGCAGGCGCAAGGGGCGCGGCCTTTCCCATGATCGTGACAACCGCTGACAATTGCTTGTGGAAGCCTGCCGACTACGCCGAGTTCATCGACCACGCGCTTGCCGCCACGGCCGATGCAGGTGCCGCATTGGCACGTAAAGAAGATGTCCAGGCCGCCGATCCTCGCGGGCAAGCGAAATTCTATCAGTTTGCCGACGGGGGATTTTCCAACTGCAACACGTATTGGGTTGGCAATGAAAACGCGCTTAGGGCGGCCGAAGTCATGCGCGGAGGTGGCCAGTTCGTGAAACACCCTGCGCGTATCGCGAAAGCATTCGGAGTCATGAACCTGGTCCGGTTCTACCTCGGCAATGGCACCCGCGAAAAACTGTTCGGCCAGGTCGGCAGGCGCATGGGCCTGCGGATGGAGCCGGTTGTCATGAGCAATGGCTATTGTGCCATCGATGTCGACAACCAGCGGACCTGGGAAGTAACCGACCGCCTATTGCGCGAACGTGCCCCGAGCGAGGCGGGCTGAGCGGTTAGCGCCCGCCCTGCTCGCTCATGGTGGGCTGACCCGACGGGGCGACAGGCTCCTGATACGCCAGAACCGGCTTACGCGCAGCGAGCGTTTCGTCGAGGCGGCGGCGCGGGGCATAATGCGGCGCGGTCTTGAGGCTTTCATCCCCGGCGCGCGCACGTTCCGCCACACTGCGCAATGCGCTGACGAACTGGTCCAGAGCCGCCTTGCTTTCGGTCTCGGTCGGCTCGATCAACATTGCGCCATGGACGACCAATGGGAAGTACATCGTCATCGGATGATAGCCCTCGTCGATCAGGCCCTTGGCGAGATCGAGCGTGGAGATATCCTGTGCGAACCCCTCGTCCGAAAACAGCGCTTCATGCATGCAGGGCCCGCTCGGCCCGAAAGGTGCATCCAGCAGGTCATCAAGGCTGCGCAGCAGATAATTGGCGTTCAGCACCGCGTCTTCGGCAACCTGCTTGAGGCCGTCCGCACCGTGGCTGAGAATATAGGTCAGCGCGCGGGTGAACATGCCCATCTGTCCGTGGAATGCAGTCATGCGGCCGAAAGCCTCCGTATGACGGAACTCGGCTGCGTTTTCTTCTTCGACCAGCTGCACGGAGCCATCATCGGTGCGCACGACATAGGGGAGCGGACCAAAAGGCGCGAGCGCTTCGGACAGGACGACCGGACCTGATCCCGGACCGCCGCCGCCGTGCGGGGTCGAGAACGTCTTGTGCAAATTGATGTGCATGGCATCGACGCCAAGATCGCCCGGGCGCACTTTGCCAACGATGGCGTTGAAGTTCGCGCCGTCGCAATAAACGAACCCGCCGGCTGCATGGACCGCATCCGAGATCGCTTTCATATCGCGCTCGAACAGGCCGCAGGTGTTGGGGTTCGTGATCATCACCGCAGCGACATCGGGCCCAAGGCGCGCCTTCAGCGCTTCGAGGTCCACGCGTCCTTCCGACGTCGCGGGAATGTCTTCAACCTCGTATCCGGCGAAAGCAGCCGTTGCAGGGTTCGTCCCGTGCGCACTTTCGGGCACGAGCACGACCTTGCGCGCATCGCCCCGCGCTTCGAGAGCGGCGCGAATACACAGGATACCGCACAATTCGCCGTGAGCGCCCGCCTTGGGGCTCATCGCGACGCCGTGCATACCGGTGAGATCGATCAGCCAGTTTGCCAGCTCGTTCACCACTTCCAGCGCGCCGCGCACGGTGTCTACCGGCTGCAACGGATGAACATCGGCAAAGCCGGGCATCCGCGCGACCTTTTCATTGAGGCGCGGATTGTGCTTCATCGTGCAGCTTCCCAGCGGGAAGAAGCCGAGGTCGATACCGTAGTTCTGGCGCGACAGGCGCGTGTAGTGACGCACGGTTTCCGGCTCTGAAAGACCGGGCAGGCCAATTGCTTCACTTCGGTCCATTCCGCCGAGGCGGTTCGGGCCGCCCGCCGGTTCTGGCAGGTCAACCCCGGTCGTATCGGTCTGACCGATCTCGAACAGCAGCGGCTCTTCAAGCATCAGCGCGCGATTGCCGGTGACGGTGTCCGGGCCGCTCATGGCGTTGTGATCCTGGACAGGTGTGCCGGGCTTCCAGCCGGACTGGTTCGGAGCGTTCACGACAGCACCTCCTCAAGCGTGGAGGCAAGCGTTTCGATGTCCTCCTCGCTGGTAGTTTCAGTAACAGCGACGAGCAGGCCGTCGGCCAATCCGTCCGCGTCGGGGAACAAGCGGCCAAGCGAAACCCCGGCGAGCACGCCCTTGTCTGCCAGAGTGCGCACGACCTCGCGGGCATCCCGACCGATCCGGATCGTAAACTCGTTGAAGAAGCTTTCGTTGAGTACGCTGACGCCGGGCATCTTTGCCAACCGGTCCGCAGCAATGCAGGCGAGCCGGTGGTTTTCCATCGCCAGCTGGCGCAGGCCCTTCTCGCCCAGCAGCGTCATGTGGACGCTGAAAGCAAGCGCGCATAGGCCGGAATTGGTGCAGATGTTCGACGTGGCTTTCTCGCGGCGGATATGCTGTTCGCGCGTGGAAAGCGTCAGGACGAAACCGCGCTTGCCCTCTGCATCGACAGTTTCGCCGCACAGGCGGCCCGGCATCTGGCGCACATGCTTCTGGTTGGTCACGGCGAACAGGCCGAGATAGGGGCCGCCAAACTGGAGGCCTACGCCGATCGACTGGCCTTCGCCAACGACGATATCCGCGCCCAATTCTCCGGGCGAAGTGATCGCGCCCAAGGCTACAGGTTCGGTGTTCACGACGATCAACAGCGCGCCCTTTTCATGCGCGGCATCGGCGATCTGGCGAAGATCCGGCAGGCGGCCAAGGATGTCAGGGTATTGCACCACGACGCAGCTCGTCTGATCGTCAATCCGGGAAATCAGACCATCATTGTCGGGTTGCGGCTGAAGTGCGAGCTTCGCGTGCGCAATCTCGTCCTCGGTGAACTTCGCCATCGTCTTCACGACTTCGGCATAGTGCGGGTGCAATGCGCCAGAGAGAACTGCGCGCTTCTTGCGCGTGACGCGGCCTGCCATCGCCACCGCTTCCCAGCAAGCGGTCGAACCATCATACATGGACGCATTTGCCACGTGACAACCGTAGAGCCGTGCGACCTGGCTCTGGAATTCGAACAGCATCTGCAGCGTGCCCTGGGCGATTTCCGGCTGATAGGGCGTGTATGCGGTCAGGAACTCGCCGCGCTGGATGATGTGATCGACGGATGCCGGGACGTGGTGGCGATAGGCACCCGCACCGATGAAGAATGCCGCATCTGCTGCCGCGAGGTTCTTCTTCGACAGCTTTCGCATATGCTTTTCGACCGCCATTTCGCTGGCGTGCATGGGCAGGCCGTGGATCGGGCCAGTCAGCCGCGCCTCTTCAGGCACATCGGCAAACAGTGCATCGACATCGGGCGCGCCGATAACAGCGAGCATTTCCGAACGGTCGGTGTCGGTAAGCGGCAGATAACGCATCAAAAAACCCCTAGCGCCCGTGACGGGCGATCAGATTACAGCTCGTCGCAGAAGCTCTTGTAAGCCTTGGCGTCCATCAGCCCTTCGAGTTGGGACTTGTCGGAAACCGTCATGCGGAAGAACCAGCCATCTTCTTCGGGCGAGGTGTTCACCAGCGCCGGATCGTCTTCCAGAGCGGCATTAGCTTCGGTTACTTCGCCATTGATCGGAGCGTAGACATCGCTCGCTGCCTTCACGCTTTCGACCACAGCAGCATCCTTGCCCTTTTCGAGCATGGTGCCGCTTTCCGGCAGTTCGACGAACACGATATCGCCCAGTTGTTCCTGCGCGAAATCGGTAATGCCTACCGTCGCAGTGTCGCCTTCAAGGTCGATCCATTCGTGTTCTTCAGTGAAATAACGGGCCATCTTTCTCATTTCCCTCTGTAGTAGCGATGGGGAACGAAGGGCATGGATGCGACCTTCGCGGGCAGTCTCTTGTTACGAACCTCGACTTCGATCTCGGTTCCCGGTTCGAGGTAGCTTTTTTCCAGATACCCCATGGCAATCGGGTGACCGAGCGTGGGCGAAAAGCCGCCGCTGGTGATCCGGCCGATTTCCGTGTCGCCGTCGAACACCTTGGCCCCTTCACGGGCTGGCAAGCGGCCTTCCAGCGTCAGGCCGACGCGCTTTTGGGCAGGCCCTTCGTTGAAGACGCGCATCACTGGCTCGTGGCCCATCCAGCCGCCTTCCTCGCGGCGGCGCTTGGTCAGCGCAAAGCCGAGATCAGCGGATACCGGGTCGGTTTCAGTGGTGATATCGTGACCGTAAAGCGGCAGGCCCGCTTCGAGGCGAAGACTGTCACGCGCACCAAGTCCGCACGGGCGAACCTCGATTTCGGCGCACAGGCGGTCGCACAGCGATTCAGCAAATGCGGCAGGAACCGAGATTTCGAAACCGTCTTCGCCGGTATAGCCTGCGCGAGTGATGCGGAGCGGCCATTCGCCAAAGTCGTGCACGACGCTTTCCATGAAAATCATGTCGTCGATCACGTTGCGCATCACACGGTTCAGCGCGGTGGCGGCATTGGGACCTTGCAGCGCGATCAGCGCCTGTTCGTCCATGTGCGTAAGGGTGATTTCGTCGGGCAGATGCTCGCGCAGATGGGCGATATCGTCCCATTTCATCGCACCGTTGACCACCAGGTAATAGGCTGGATCGCCCCAGTGCCCCTCTGTACCGGCTTCCTCGTCGGCTTCGATCCACGGGGTGGCATTGGTGACCATCAGGTCATCAAGAATGCCGCCATCTTCGTCGATCAGAAGCGAATAGCGCACTTTGCCCGGCTTGAGCGTCGTGATGGCGCCGGGCAGCAGCTTCTCGAGCTCCTCGGCGACATTTTCGCCGGTCAGCATGAGCTGGCCCATGTGGCTCACGTCGAACAGTCCCGCCTGGCTGCGGGTCCATTCGTGTTCCACGACGATGCCGTCAAACTGGATCGGCATCTCGTAGCCCGCGAAGGGCACCATGCGCGCACCCTTGCCGCGATGCCAGGCATCAAGCGGCAGCTTTTCAATTTCCGGCGGTGTATCGTTTTCGTCGCTCAAGACCCGTCCTTAGTGGCAAGCATGGCGGCGCCCGGATAGGCGCCGTACAAACGCATGCCCCCTCTGTCGGGTGACCTGAGAGACTGGCCTGCAAATGAGCAGGCTTACCCCTTCGGTGGCCCGCCGCGAGACGCGAAGGGCGCTTTCCAGAGTGTCGATGGCAGCGCACGGTCCCTTGGCCTGAGAGTTTCCGGGGCGGTTGCTCCTTCGGCGCTGCGCGGACTTCCCCGCGCAGTCTCTCCCATGCGCGCCTGCCGCAGAATCGCTTCCGTGGCCGACGGATCGGCGATGCGCGATTCGGGCGGTGCGGTCAATTGCCTAGAACAGGCGAAATGCGCTTATTTCCCCGCTTTGGCGGTCATTTCCTGCGCGCGGCGCACGAGCGCCACTTCTTCAGGTGCGAAACCGCCTTCATCGGGTGCGGTCCGGTCGGGCACAGCAGTCACGAAATAGGCGATGCCCGTGCCCCCTTCGTGATCGAGCCACAGGCCTGAGCGCAAACCGTATGCTTCACCGGCGTGCCCGATGCGAGGTTTCCCATCGCCGAACAGGGCATCGTTACATCCATGGTTCGGCACTTCGATCATCTGGATACCAGCGCCGTAACCGCAGAAAAACTCGACATTCTTCGGGGCGGCCATCATCGAGAAGATCAGTTCACCCAACACCCTCTCGGAGAAAAAACTCTGCTCCGCCGGCTTGAGGAGTTCCTGGCCGATTTTCGCCAGGTCCTCCATACCGATCCGTACGCCGCCCTGGGGTGAGAAGATGGAAGCATTGGTGCCCGGTTGGTAGTTTTCGAGACTGCAATCCTCCCCATCGCCGACAGGGATGGTGCAGTTCGGTGGCCGGTCTGCCGCATCATCTCGTGCCACTTCGCCGCCACTGCGATAAAGCACGACGGCACTATCGGCGAACCCTTGCGAGCAGCCTATCCAGTTGAGACACGCTTCGATCCCGAGCGGAGCAAATAAGGTACGATCAATCAGACGATCATAACGCTCACCGCTCGCCGCTTCGAGTACCGTAGCTACCAGCGGTGATCCAAGATTGGCATATTCGAAAGGAGCATCGCCCGGAGGGGCGCCGCGATACCATGCTTCCGGCTCCGCCAGCCGGGTTTCCAGGCTTTCGCCCAAAGGCACGACATAGCCCGCATCGTCCCGCAGGCCCGAACGGTGCATCAGCAATTGCGCAAGCGTAACCGGCACATCCGGATAATCGGGGTGGCGTACCTTCCAGCCAAGATAGTCCGATACGTCCGCGCCTAATTCGACCTTGCCTTCATCGACAAGCTGCAAGGTTGCGAGCGCCATGATCAACTTCGAAATGCTGGCAATTCGGACGGGGTCGTTGGCTTCGACCGGCCTTCCTGTGCCGCGATCGGCGACACCCTCGATAATGGGTCGCGTCATAGTTTCGCGGTCAAAAACCACTGCCACGCTGGCGGGAGGGGCGGGCTCGCTCGTCACGGTCGAACACGCGGCAGCAAGCGGGGCGAGAACAAGGGCAATGGCACGCATGGCCGCACGCTGCGCGAGCGCGCCGCGCTCGTCAATCGAGATTGGGCCGAAGCCACCGTTCAGCCGTTTCCAGGTCTACCCCGCGACGCGCCGCATAATCTTCCAGCTGGTCGCGTCCGATCCGCGCCACGCCGAAATACTGGCTTTCGGGGTGGCCGAAGTAGAAGCCGCTGACCGCAGCGGTGGGATACATTGCGAAATTCTCGGTCAGCGAAATGCCGGTGTTGGCTTCTGCATCAAGCAAGTCGAACAGGACCGGCTTCAGGCTGTGGTCGGGGCACGCGGGATAGCCCGGTGCTGGGCGAATCCCGCGGTATTTTTCCTTGATCAGGCCGTCATTGGTCAGCTGTTCCTGCGGCGCATAGCCCCACAGATCAGTGCGCACATGTTTGTGCAAACGTTCCGCAAATGCCTCGGCGAAGCGATCTGCCAGCGCCTTCAGCAGGATGTCGGAGTAATCGTCCTTGTCGGCAAGGAAGGCTTTCGAATGGTCTTCGATCCCGTGAATGCCGACGGCAAATCCGCCGATCCAGTCACCCGCCGGATCGATGAAGTCGGCAAGGCACATGTTGGCCCGGTCACGCGATTTCTTCACTTGCTGGCGCAGGAACGGGAGCGACACATGCTCGCTGCCATCGTCATTGTAGATCGTCACGTCATCGCCGTCGCGGGCGCAGGGCCAGAAACCTGCCACACCCTTCGCGGTCAGCCACTTCTCCGCGACAATGCGGTCGAGCATGGCGTTGGCATCATCGAACAATTGCCGCGATGTTTCACCGACAACTTCGTCAGTCAGGATGGCGGGATAGTTTCCGTGCAGTTCCCACGCGCGGAAGAAAGGGGTCCAGTCGATGTACTCGCGCAAATCGGACAGGTCCCATCCATCGAAGGTATGGATGCCCGGCTGCAGGGGCGGTGCCGCCTTGTCTGACAGGAAGGCGTCGTAATAGTTTGAACGCGCTTCATCGAGCGAAAGCAGCACGCTTGGCGATTTGCCCGCACGCGCCTCGCGGACCTTGACGTATTCGGCGGCAGTTGCCTCCACGAACTCGTCGCATTGGGTATCGGATAGCAGCCGGCTGGCGACGCCCACGGCACGGCTAGCATCGAGAACGTGGATCACCGGACCGTCATATGCGGGATCGATGCGCAGCGCGGTGTGCACTTTGCTGGTGGTCGCGCCGCCAATCAGCAGCGGCATGGTCATCCCGGCGCGCTGCATTTCTTCTGCGACGGTCACCATTTCGTCCAGCGAAGGCGTGATCAGGCCGGACAAGCCGATCATGTCGGCGTCCGCGTCCTTGGCTGCCTGCAGGATTTGCGACCACGGGACCATGACGCCCAGGTCGATCACTTCGTAGCCATTACACTGGAGGACCACGCCCACGATGTTCTTGCCGATATCGTGGACGTCGCCCTTTACCGTCGCCATCACGATCTTGCCCTTGGACTGGTTGGCAAGCCCGGATGCTTCCTTCTCCGCTTCGATGAAAGGGATGAGGTGCGCTACCGCCTTCTTCATGACGCGGGCCGACTTGACCACCTGCGGCAGGAACATCTTGCCGCTGCCGAACAGGTCGCCAACGACATTCATGCCGTCCATCAGCGGGCCTTCGATAACCTCGATTGGGCGTCCACCGTCCGCCTCCACTTGCTGGCGGGCCTCCTCGGTGTCGGCCACCACATGGGCATCGATGCCTTTGACCAGTGCATGTTCGAGCCGCTTGACGACCGGCCAGCCGCGCCATTCCTCTTCGGCCTTCTCGTCCGCCGCGGTCTTGCCCTTGTAGCTTTCGGCAAGATCAATCAGCCGCTCGGTCGCATCCGGGCGGCGCATGAGGATCACGTCCTCGACCGCTTCGCGTAATTGCGGATCGATTTGATCGTAGACGTCGAGCTGTCCGGCGTTGACGATGGCCATGTCCAGCCCGGCAGGTATCGCATGGAACAGGAAGACCGAATGCATCGCACGGCGTACAGTCTCGTTCCCGCGGAAGCTGAAGGACAGGTTCGACAGTCCGCCGCTTGTCTTGGCATGGGGGCAGCGCTGCTTGATTTCGGCAACCGCTTCGAGGAAGTCGAGACCATAGCGGTCGTGTTCCTCGATCCCCGTGGCCACAGCGAAGATGTTCGGGTCGAAAATGATATCTTCAGGCGGGAAGCCGATGCCGGTCAACAGGTCATAGGCGCGAGAGCAGATCTCGACCTTCCGCTCTTTCGTATCGGCCTGACCTGTCTCGTCGAATGCCATCACCACTGCGGCAGCGCCATAATCCATGCAGATGCGGGCATGATCGAGGAATTGCTCCTCGCCTTCCTTCATGCTGATGGAATTGACGATCGGCTTGCCCGATACACATTTCAGCCCCGCCTCGATCACCTCGAATTTCGAGCTGTCGATCATGACCGGTACGCGCGCGATATCGGGTTCCGCAGCGATCAGCTTGAGGAAGGTCGTCATGGCATGAACCGCGTCGAGCAGCCCTTCGTCCATGTTCACGTCGATCACCTGCGCGCCGTTTTCGACCTGCTCGCGCGCGACCTCAACGGCCGTTTCGTAATCGTCCGCCATGATCAGCTTCTTGAAGCGGGCCGACCCGGTCACATTGGTGCGTTCGCCGATGTTGACGAAGCGGGCGGTTGTCAGGTCACTCATCAGGCAGCAATCGTAAATGGTTCGAGACCGGCGAGGTGCATGTCGGGGGCAATCACCGGCAATTTGCGCGGTGCCAGCCCCTCTACTGCCTTCGCCATGGCAGCGATATGGGCCGGAGTGGAGCCGCAGCACCCGCCGAGCGCATTGATACGGCCGTTCTCCGCCCATACGCGGGTGAGCGCAGCGGTGGTTTCCGGCACTTCGTCATATTCACCGAGATCGTTCGGCAGGCCCGCATTCGGGTAGGCCATGAGATACGTGTCGGCGATATCGGACAATATCTGCACATGCGGCCGCAATTGTTCTGCACCGAAGCTGCAGTTCAGCCCGATGGTCAGCGGCTTGGCGTGGCGGACAGTGTACCAGAATGCCTCGACCGTATGGCCCGACAGATTGCGGCCCGACAGGTCGGTCAGGGTCAGCGAAATCATCAGCGGTATATCCCGGCCAAGTTCACGCTCGACCCGCTTCACCGCCATGATTGCCGCCTTGCAATTGAGCGTATCGAACACGGTTTCAATCAGGATGAAGTCCGCTCCGCCTTCGATCAGCGCAGTACACTGCTCACGGTAGACATCGACGATTTCATCGAAGGTGACCTCGCGGTAACCGGGGTCTTCAACATCGGGTGACAGCGATAAAGTCTTGTTGGTCGGGCCGACCGCACCGGCGACAAAGCGCTGCACGCCGTCGTCACGCGCATCGATCGCCTCGCGAATGATACGCGCGGCCGAAACATTGATGTCGCGCACCAGTCCTTCGGCGCCGTAGTCGGCCTGGCTGATGCGGTTCGCATTGAATGTATTGGTGGCAAGGATGTGCGCGCCTGCGTCGATATAACTATCGCAAATGGCCCGAATGACCTGCGGCTGGGTCAGGTTCACGAGGTCGTTATTACCCTTCTGGTCGGCTGCCAGACCGGTATCGCCTGCGTAATCCTCTGGCGCGAGTGCAGCGCGCTGGATTTCCGTTCCGTAAGGACCGTCCTTGATCAGGATGCCTTTGCTGGCGGCAGCTTCAAACTCTTCGCGCTTGGTCATTGCCTGGCCTCCGGACGCAGACCGAGCATGTGGCAAATCGCATAACTCAATTCGGCGCGGTTCAACGTGTAGAAATGGAACTGGCGGACACCGCCAGCATACAGCCTGCGGCACATTTCAGCCGCTATGGTGGCGCTGACCAATTGGCGCGCCTCGGGTTTTTCGTCGAGCCCCTCGAACAGGCCTTCCATCCAATCGGGAATGCCGGTGCCGCACAGACCGCTCATGCGCTGAACCGCGCTGAAGCTCAGCACTGGCATGACGCCGGGTACGATCTCCCCTTCGATGCCCGCTGCGACGGCCTTGTCGCGAAATTCGAAGAAGCATTCCGGATCGAAGAAGAACTGCGTGATCGCCCGCGTCGCTCCGGCATCGAATTTGCGTTTCAGATTGTCGAGATCGGCCTGCCGGTCGGGCGAATCCGGGTGAACTTCCGGATAGGCAGCTACCGAAATTTCGAAATCGGCGACCTTCTTCAGGCCCGCGATCAGCTCGGCTGCATTCGCGTAGCCACCCGGGTGCGGGGTGTACGCGCTGCCGCCCTCCGGCGGATCGCCGCGCAGGGCGACGATGTGGCGCACACCTTCTTCCCAGTACTCGCGCGCGACGGCATCGACCTCTTCGCGCGTCGCATTGACACAGGTGAGGTGCGCAGCGGCAGGCATCTGAGTTTCGTTGACGATCCTGCGAACAGCCTCGTGGGTCCGTTCACGGGTCGAGCCCCCGGCGCCATAGGTGACCGAAACAAAGCGCGGCGACAGGGGCGAGAGCGTTTCCACGCTGTGCCACAAGGTCTGCGCCATCTTGTCCGTCTTGGGCGGAAAGAATTCGAAGCTTACGTCGATATCGCCCGCTAGGCCTGAGAAAAGCGGTGCTTCGAGTGCGCGCTGTGCTTCGCGCATCTGATCGAGTGTCGGGCTCAAGACGCTTTCCTTCCTTCCGCCATCCGGCGACGTGCAATCCAGATTTTCACGGCCAGTTCGCCATCTTCAAGCGCCACCGGATCAGCAGGCACAAAGCCTGCATCTTCAAGCAATCGCGCCATGTGGTCGTCAGCAAAGCCAAGCCGGGCGTGGGCATGACGTTCGCGCAGCTCTTCGCGCTGATGCGCGGCGAAATCGACGATCGCAACCTGCCCGTTTTCGCGGGTGACCCGGGCCGCCTCCGAAAGGACCAGCGCCGGGCTCGGCGCAAAATGCAGGACCTGGTGAAACAGGACAGTGTCAAAGCTGCCCGAAGGGAACGGGAGCGATGCGAAATCGCCCTGTATCAACTCGACCCGGTCGGTGGGCAAATGCTGCAACTTGGCCCGTGCAACGCGCAACATCGCGAGGCTTTTGTCCAGCGCGACAATGTGTTCGGCACCTTCGGCGAAAAGCTCGGCCATGCGTCCGGTGCCCGTGCCGATATCGAGCAGGCGGCCAAGGTTCAGGTCGCCGAGCGATGCGCGCAAGGCGGCTTCCACCTCGTCATCCGACGAATGAAGCCGGCGTAGTTCGTCCCAATCGTCGGCGTGATCTGCAAAATATTGTTCGGCCTGCTGTTCACGCGCCGAGCGGATTTCTGCCAGCTTGCGGCGATCCCCTTCGCAAAGCTCAGCAAATACGGGATCGGCGATCTCGGCTTGTTTGAGCAAGCGCAGCACATCGTCGCACAGCGCGGCATCGCCGCGCGCCCGCAGGAATATCCAGCTGCCTTCGCGGCGACGTTCGGCAAGACCGGCATCGCACAATATCCCGATATGACGTGAAACGCGCGGCTGGCTCTGCCCGAGAACCTGAGCCACTTCGCCCACGGCAAGCTCCATCGAACCCAGCAAGCGCAAAATACGCAGGCGGGTAGGATCGGCAAGCGCGCGAAAGATGGCTTCGGTCCGCATGGACAGAACATATAAAGATATTTTTATATCTGTAAATGCGCCAAAATAGGTAGGCCCAACCGTGTGTCCCGAGCGACCGATAACCGTTTGCCGCTAACGGGAAATTTACCAGTTTCCGTCAGACATCTTCTCCTGAACCGCCTGCAGGGCCCTGACCCTGCGCAAAGTCGCGTCTGCGAGAGGACCAATGTTCCAACGCTGCACCTTACGGCCATCGATGGCCCGGCCCACCGCGGCAGGCGACACCTCCGGTGCAAGGTTATGATTCATAACCTGCCGGACCCAGGTTGCGAACGCGTCGTTTCAGACCTCCTCTCTTACATGACCACTGCCGAAAAGGCTGGGCAACTGGCGATTGTCGCTGCCCCAGACCCGCAGGACCGGGGCGAGACCGAGGCTTTTTCGCGTGCGCTGCGTGAAGGCCTGGTCACCGCAGTCGAGGGGGTCGCGTCCAAGGTCCAGGCCGAAGCATTGCAGCAGATGGCCATCGAAGAATCGCGGCTTGGCATCCCGCTATTGTTCCCGTTTGAAACCGGAACAGGTGTCGAAACAATCTTCCCGACCCCGATGGCCGCAGCCGCCAGCTGGGACATGGACGCTATCGAGGCCGCAGAAAGCGTCATCGCAGGTGAAGCGATCGCTCGCGGTGTGAACTGGGCCATGGCACCCGAAGCTGGCTACCTGGCTTCTGCCGCACGCAAAAGTTTCGGTCACGCCGCCGAGCAGGTTCATCTGTCGGCCGCGATCGCTGCCGCCCGGGTCAGGGGCCTGCAGGCTATGAAGCAAGGGGCCGAGGAAGGTGTCCTCGCCTGCCTCGATCTGACGCGCCTGTTCGGTCACGCAAGCGGCGGGAGTGCTTCCAGCAGAGATATTGGCGATGCTCTTTCGGTTGCAGCTACCGTCGTAGGCCAGGGTTACCTTGGATCAATCAGTTTCGGCGGCACCGATGGCTTCCAGAACCGCGAAGCCCAGCGCTCCTTTGGCTTTCTACAGGCGCCCGGTGCTTTCGACGGCATCATCCTGTCAGAGTGGAAAGCCCTGGCCGCTGCCGCGCGAGACAGCGAGCATATCGAAAGCGGCAATTTCCTGTCGGTAGATGCGCTGGTAGCGGCAGTCGAGAAAGGCACGATCCCGTTGGCGCGCCTCGACGATGCGGTGACGCGGGTCCTGCGGGCGAAATACGCCCTCGGCCTGTTCAGCGCGCCGCTTGGCCGCGAGGCCGTGCGACGCCGCGGATCCTTGCCAACCCCCGTTCAGAACCGCGAAAACGCGCTGGCATTGGCACGTAAGTCAGTGGTGCTGCTGCGCAATGAGCCCGCTCTCCTGCCGCTTGGTATCGATTCGAACGACATCCTCGTGATCGGCAATGCGGCCAATGATCGCAGGCTACCGCTGGCTGGCCGCGAAGGCCTCGCCGCGAGCGTGATCGACGGGCTCGAACAGCTCGGCATCCCGCACAAGTTTGCGCCAGGCCTCGCGCTGCGCCAGGAAAACTCGCCGGTCGGCCGGATGATCGAGGCTGACAGCATGGCGATCGGCATGGCCTGCGAAGCTGCCAAGCGTTCGCACACGGTCATTGTCGTGCTTGGCGAAGGTGCGGGTGCCACGCTGGCAGAAGCCCAGAGGCAGTTGCTATCGTCGCTACGCACGGTGACTGACAATATCGTGCTCGTCACGATGGGTGCCGTACCGCTCGATCCGGTCATTGGCGCAAGCCCGCTGGCGTGTGTCGTCCATGCCGGCCAGCTCGGCACGATGAGCGGGCATGCCATTGCGGAAATCCTGACCGGCGAATTTGCGCCAAGCGGGAAATTACCGATGGCTCTACCTGCAACGGATGAAAGCCACGGCCTGCCGTTCGGGCACGGCCTGCATTACGCCGATTTTGCGTTGACCGATTGCACGCTCGATCTTGCGCCCGACCACCTTGTCGCCACTGTCCAACTGCGCAACGCCGGCGAATTCGCAGGCGAAGAAACAGTCCAGCTGTTCCTGCGCCGCTTTCGCGGACGCCATCTGCCCAGCCGCCCGAGTTTGCGGGGGTTTCAGCGAATTTCGCTCGCTCCGGGCGAGCGCGCGACTGTAACGTTTGAACTCGGCAGGGAAGAGATCGGCCAGTACCGCGAGGACGGTCGGTTCATCGTCGAAGGCGGCCTCCTCGATATCAGGGTCGGCCTGTCATCCGAGCGCACGCTGGGCGGAGAAATCGAGCTGCCGGAAGCTGTGGCAAAGGCCATGAGCGGCTTCGTTCGCGGTAGGTCCCGGGAAGCGGCCACCGGTCTGCGCCGCGCCTGAACTAACCTTTTTCGAGCATTGCCAGAAGAGCGAAACTGGCAAGCCAGTGTTCGCCGGCGTAGTCTCCTGCCACATGCGGTAAAGCCGCAGCCAGATGGTCCTCGGCGCGCCTTGCAATGAGTGATCCGGCGTGATCGTCGCCGAGCGCATTGCCGATGGCGCGCAGGTTCCACGCACGGCTCAGGTTCAAGCCGTCGAGATGGGCGATCTTGCCATCGCTGCGGTCTGACACGGTGACAGGGCGGCACTCGCTTTCGAGCCATCCGTTGGCGATCACCAGCTGGTCGAACCACGGTGCGAACTGGGTGTACGGCATGACACGGCTCATCAGCATGGCCGCCGATAGGACCGGCGAAAGGAACTCGTCACCGCCCGGTTCCCACCCGACATAGGCGCCCTTGGCGGCAAAGGCGGCAAGCGACCACTCGTCGATCGTGGCAATCAGGACCGGATCCCGGCTTTCCGCCCATTCGCGGGCCAGGCACAGCGCAAAACTGGTGTTGAAATGCGTCCCGACGGTGATGGGATAGGTCAGGACCTGAAGATACGCGCTCAAACGCTTGGCGAATGCTTTGGCGAGCGGCTCGATCCGCGCGCCCCATTGCCTGTCCTGATGCCGCTCGGCCTCGTGATGCAGATAGAGCAGCCAGGCCCAACCATAGGGTCGTTCAAATCCGCGCGCATCGGGCCGGTCCAGATAGGCCAGCTCGGCAGCCAGCTTGTCCGGTGTGAAGGTGGCTTCTGCCAACTCCTCGATTTGAGCAGCCTCGGGCATTTCGGGAAAGAGCCGCCGCAATGTGAGCAAAGTCCACCACCCGTGCACGCAGCTGTGCCAGTCAAAACTGCCGAAGAAACACGGGTGCAGAACGCGCGGTGGCTGCACGTCGGCATCGCTCGCCATGACATGGTCGAGCTTGTGGGGATATTCGCGTGCAACATGGCCGAGCGCGATTGCGGCAAATTTGCTGGCGGTCGCTTGCGTCAATTCCACAGCAGGAACGCTCCGATATAGATGATCGCCACATTGCAGATCCACAGCGGTACGGCAGTGCCGATCTGCTGGCGGATCACGCCGTTCTGGTCTTTCAGCTCGAGCAGGGCAGCTGGCACGATGTTGAAGTTGGCCGCCATGGGCGTCATCAATGTGCCGCAGAAACCCGCCAGCATTCCGACCGCGCCAATGACGGCCGGATTGCCGCCGTAATCCTCGACCAGTAGCGGGATGCCGATGGCCGCAGCCATGACAGGGAATGCGGCAAAGGCATTGCCCATGATCATCGTGAACAGCGCCATGCCCAGCGCGAAGACGACCACGGTCAGGAACACGCTGCCATCGGGGATCACCTCACCCGCCAGCCCGCCGATAATATCGCCGACACCTGCCAGCGCGAACACCGCACCGAGCGCTGCCAGCATCTGCGGGAGGATGGCCGCCCAGCCGATCGAATCGAGCAATCGCCGCCCCTCTTCAGCCGGGGCGATGGCAGGCGGCCGCAGCCATGCCATTGCAGCGACCAGCGCCAGCAGCACGCCGATGCCGAACAGTAGCAACGTCTCGCGCCGCTCCTCGAACAGTCCTGTTTCGCTTAGGGGTGTGAAGTTATACAGCAGCGTGCCAGCGACCGCCGTGATCGGGACGATCAATGCGGGAATGAAAAGCCGATTGCCGAAAAGTTTCGCATAATCGAATCGCTCCTGCGGGCTGGTGGTCTGGGGATCACTGCGTTTGAGCCCGCCGATGCCCGCAATGCCAACCATCGCCAGGACAAGCACACCGTTCACGAAATCGGAAACATGACTGCCGAGGAAGAAGCTGGCGGCCAGTAGCCCCCAGAATGCGGCATTGCCCCAAAGCCGGTCACGCAGGCTGAGCAGCGACCAGATCGCGAAGAAAGCGCCTGCGAGGATATAGAGCCATTCGTAAGTGATCACGATGCAGCCCTCCCCAGCCGGCGGTCCAGTGCCGAGATGCGCCAACCGTGGATGATGAAGGCACAGATGGCCGTGGGAATTGCCCAGACCGACAGTTGCAGGGGCGTGAGCGGATAGCCCGCGCTTTCAAACACCCCCTGAATGAGCAGGATCGAGGCAATGGCGAAGAAGATGTCCTCGCCGAAGAACAGGCCGACATTGTCGGTTGCAGCAGCCATCGCGAGGACTTTTTCCCGGTCACCCTCTGCCAAGGTGCCATGCGATTTCTCGGCTGCGGCCTCTGCCATGGGAGCGACCAATGGGCGCACTGCTTGGGGGTGGCCGCCAATGTCTTTCATGCCCAGCGCCGCCGTGATTTGGCGGAATCCAAGGTAGATGACGAGCAGTTTGCCCATCGTGGCACCTCGGACCCCTTCGATCACTGCGCGGGCGCGTTGCTGGAGGCCGTACCGTTCGAGCAAACCGATAACCGGGAGGATAATCCAGGTAACACTGATGTAGCGGTTGTCATTGAACGCCTTGCCCAGCGCCTCGATCACTGCGGTCAGGTCAAGCCCAGCGAGTACGCCGGTCGCCAATGCTGCGCTGACCACCACCAGTAATGGATTGAACCGCAGCGCAAAGCCCGCCACTACGATGGCGATGCCCAGCAGGGGCCAGTAGTTCATTCGCCTTTCTCCCCATTCCCGTCGCCGCCATAACCGCCCCCGCCAGGTGTCAGGATGACGAACGCGTCGCCCGGCTCCATCTGGGCCGATCCGGTCGCGCCCAAATCCTCGCGGCTGCCATCGGCGCGCTCCACCCAGTTGCGGCCTGGCAGTGCATCGCCGCCGCCGCAGATACCCTTGGGCGCAATTTTCCGGCGATTCGCCAGCATGTTGGCCCGCATTGGCTGGAGGAAGGTCAATTGCCGTTCCACCCCGTCCCCTCCGGCATGGCGCCCCTTGCCGCCCGATCCACGCCGAATGGCAAAACGGTCGAGCCTTACCGGCAGGCGCGTTTCAAGGATCTCGGGATCGGTCAGCCGTGAGTTTGTCATATGCGTTTGCACCGCGCTGGTGCCGTCATGATCATGCCCCGCCCCGGACCCACCTGCGATGGTTTCGTAATACTGGTGTTCGGAATTGCCGAAGGTGAAATTGTTCATCGTCCCCTGGCTCGGCGCGAGCTTGCCCGTCGCTGCAAACAGCGCATCAGTCACAACCTGGCTCGTTTCGACATTCCCTGCGACGACTGCCGCCCCCGGTTGCGGGTCCAACATGGAACCATGCGGCACGATCAATTCAACCGGCCTCAAGCAGCCATCATTCATGGGAATCGCATCGTCGATCAGCGTGCGCAGGACATAGAGAGCGGCAGCGCGCGTGATCGAGCGCGGAGCGTTGAAATTGTCCGGAAGCTGGTCGCTTGTGCCTGTGAAATCAAACACGGCAGAGCGCGCCTTGTGATCGATACGAATGGCGACACTCACGGCAGCGGCATTGTCCATCGCATAGGTAAACTCGCCATCCTCCAGCTGGCCCAGCAGGCGGCGAACGCTTTCTTCTGCATTGGCGAGTACGTGATCCATATAGCCAGTCACTACCGCTTCGCCCTGTTCGCGCGCGGACTGGACGAGCAACTCGGACCCGCGCGTGCAGGCCGCCAGCTGGGCGCGCAAATCCGACAGATTGCGATCCGGATTACGGGCAGGATAGCGCGCCGATGCAAGGACCGTGCGCATAGCGTCCTCGCGAAAATGTCCCTCGTCGACCATCAGGACATTGTCGATGAGGACCCCCTCCTCCTCGATCGTCCGGCTTTCGGGAGGCATCGATCCGGGCGCTATTCCGCCGATATCTGCATGGTGGCCGCGCGCTGCAACAAAAGCATCGGGTTCTGCGCCGTCTTCGCCATAAAAGACCGGCACGATCACGGTAATGTCGGGCAGATGCGTGCCGCCGCGATACGGATCGTTGAGGACATAGGCATCGCCTCGCCGGAAGCCGCGCCCGTCACGCGCCCCGCCACGCGCTTCGATCACCCGGGCGATGCTGTCGCCCATCGATCCCAGATGAACAGGGATATGCGGAGCATTCGCGATCAGGCTGCCCGATGCATCGAACAGTGCACAGGAGAAATCGAGGCGCTCCTTGATGTTGACCGAAGTGGCAGTCGATTGGAGGACCACGCCCATTTCTTCGGCAATCGCCATGAACAGATTGTTGAATATCTCGAGCCGGACGGGATCGACGCTGGTTCCTGCAGCACGGTCGCGCTGGATCGCCCGTGTGCGGGTCAGGACCAGACTGCCATCGTCTGCCAGCCTGCCTTGCCAGTCCTGTTCGATGACCGTGGTCGAGCCGGGATCGATGACCAGAGCCGGTCCCGGAACGATCTCACCAATTTGCAGCTTGCTGCGCTCGACCGTGTGCCAATGGCCGGTTGCCTTGCCCTTGGCCGATTGCGGTTCGGCCCCCGCCTCGCCCAGCCCGCCTGAAGAACCGCTGGCCTCGACGCTTAGAGCCTCGACCACGATGGGCGCGCTCTCATCGGAGTAGCCAAAGCGCTGGCGATGAAGCTTGCGGAACCTAGCGTCCATCTCCGCCGTATCGCCGCATGGAACCGATAGCATGGAATCGCTGCCTTCAAAGCGCAGTCTCGCGCTCGCGTCGATCTCGACTTCCTCGACGCCTTGGTCTTCCAGCACAGCGCGCGCTTCTGCTTCGAGATTATCCAATTCGTCAGAAAATGCCTCGCCCAATGGCCGCACAAGGCTGACCTCGCGAATGGTCTTTACCGGGGCCAAGCCAATCCCATAAGCTGAAAGCATGCCCGCTAGCGGATGCACCAGGACCGTCTCGATACCAAGTTCATCGGCCACCCTGCAGGCGTGTTGTCCGCCCGCCCCGCCAAAGCAGGCCAGTGCGTAGGCAGTGACGTCGTGGCCCCGTGCCACCGAGATTTTGCGGATCGCATTGGCCATGGAATCGACGGCGATGGCCAAGAAGCCATCGGCAATTTCCTCCAACGATTTTGCTAAAGGAAGGCTCGCCGCCACTTCTTCCAGGCGCATCTTGGCAGCCGCCGGATCGAGCGGCTCGTCACCCCCCGGTCCGAAAACGCTTGGGAAGTATGCCGGGTCGATGCGGCTTAGGTACAGGTTGCAATCGGTGACCGTAAGCGGGCCGCCCTTGCGATAGCATGCAGGCCCGGGGTTCGCCCCGGCGCTTTCCGGTCCGACGCGGAAACGCGAGCCGTCGAAGCGGCAGATTGACCCGCCTCCAGCAGCCACGGTGTGAATTTGCATCATCGGCGCGGCCACCCGCACGCCAGCGACCACGCTGTCGCCGGTCAATTCACACTCGCCTGCGTAATGCACGACATCGGTGCTGGTCCCGCCCATGTCGAAACCGATCAGCTTTGAATGGCCGAGCGGCTTTCCAGCAGCAACCATTCCTACCACACCGCCAGCAGGCCCGGACAGGATCGCGTCCTTCCCGCGAAACGCACCGACCTCGGCCAGTCCGCCATTAGATTGCATGAAGCGCAGCCTCCGCGCATCCGGTAGTTCTGCTTGCAAGCCGTCTGTGTAGCGCCGCAGAACCGGCGACAGATAGGCGTCCACCACGGTTGTATCGCCGCGGGGTACGAGCTTTATCAGCGGTGACACTTCGTGACTTACGCTGACCTGCGCAAATCCGGCATCGCGGGCAATGCGGGCCACCGTTTCTTCATGGTCGCGGAATTTCCATCCGTGCATGAGGACGATTGCGACCGCATCGAAACCCTCGGCACGCAGCGCTTCCAGATTGTTACGGGTCTTCGCCTCATCGAGAGGCTGGAGGATTTCACCCGAGGCACTGACGCGCTCGGCAATTTCGACCACTCGTGCGGGCAGCTGCTCGGGGAGAACGATGTGCCGGGCAAAGATTTCCGGCCGCGCCTGCGTGCCGATCCTCAGCGCATCGCCGAAGCCGCGCGTGATTAGCAGCGCAAGCCTTTCGCCCTTTCGTTCGAGCAAGGCATTGGTCGCCACCGTCGTCCCGATACGCAGCTCTGCAATCGGGCCTTCACCGTGCCGGGCCATCAGGCGGCGCACAGCCTCGCTCGCGGCATCGCCGTAATGACCGGGATTTTCTGACAAAAGCTTGTCGGTCACCAGCCGCCCCTGCGGCGTGGTGGCCACGACATCAGTGAATGTGCCTCCGCGATCAATCGCGAAGCGCCATGCGGCTTCCCGGTCCCTCATCGCGCGCACACTAGGCACGCGCGATGGAGAGGCAAGGTCTGATCAGACTGCAGCGTCGCGCTTGACGGTGATCACCTGGGGATTGGTGAATTCCTTCAGGCCATCGAGACCGTATTCCGCACCGATACCCGACTGCTTGTGACCGCCGAACGGAGTGAACGGGGAAAGCTGCATGAATTCGTTGATCCATACGGTCCCGGTTTCGAGCTGTTCGGCAATTTCGACACCCTTCTCGGTGTCCTTGGTCCATACCGCACCGGCAAGGCCGTAGTCCGAATTGTTCGCCCGCTCGATGGCTTCATCAACCGTCGCAAACTTCATCAGGGGCATGACCGGGCCGAACTGTTCCTCGGCAACGATCCGCGCGTCTTCCGGCGGGTTGTCGAGGATCGTGATCGGCACGTAATAACCGGTGCCCGAGGGATCATTGTCGCCGCCGGTCAGGAACTTGTAGCCATTGTCCTTGGCATCCTGGATCAGCTCGCAAACGCGCTCGAACTGCTTCTTGTTCTGGATCGGACCGACCCCCGTGCCCTGCTGCGAGCCATCGCCCACCACGACGGTCTTGGCATAATCGGCAATCGCCTTGCTCAGATCGTCATAGATGTCTTCGTGAATGTAGATGCGCTTGGCTGCGATGCAGACCTGTCCGGCATTGGAGAAGCTGGACCAGAACAGCTGTTCGGCAACTTTCTCGACATCGGCATCGGGCAGCACGATCGAGGCGTCGTTTCCGCCGAGTTCCAGCGTGATACGCTTGAGGTCGCGCGATGCGTCTTCCATGATCTTCTTGCCGGTCGCGGTCGATCCGGTGAAGGTGATCTTGTCGATATCGGGATGTTCGGTGATGAGCGGGCCGAGTTCGTCGGGCCCGGTAATGATGTTGACGGTACCGGCAGGCACCACGTCCTTGATCAGTTCGGCAATCCGCAACGTCGTCAGCGGCGTGAACGGAGAAGGCTTCAGCACGATCGTGCACCCTGCCACCAGTGCGGGGACGATCTTCTGGATCGCCATCATGATCGGGAAATTCCACGGCACGATGCCGCCGACCACACCCACCGGAACGCGGCGGGTGCGCGACAGGCGCTGCTCGTCGTCCTGATTGATCACATCATCCAGCGTCAAGGTGGACTGTGCAGCAGCAAGCCCTGCAGCGCCGTAGATTTCCTGCTGGGCCTGCGCGTGCGGCTTGCCCTGTTCGGATGTCAGCAGGCGGAACAGTTCATCGGCATTGTCCTTGATCGCGGCGGCGATGCCCTGAACGACTTTCTGGCGTTCTTCGGCGCTGGTTTTTTTCCAGGTTTTGAAGGCGCGGCGCGCGGCGGCAACGGCGCGGTCGAGCTCTTCCTTGCCGCACGACGGGACGGCGCCAATAACCTGTTCGTTGGCAGGGTTCAGCACTTCGATAGTATCGGAGGTGGTGACCATCTCCCCGTCGATCAGGTTCGCATATGCCTTGGTCATCTTCTCTCTCCTCAAACTCAAGAATCGGTTGCTTATCGAGACCCTATAGGCCCGAGGGCCGCGGGACAATCCGCATCAGACGAGTCGGACTTCGCCCGCGTTGTAATCGAACTCGAAAACGGCGGTGCCGCGTGTCCGGCGCCGGATGCCCTCGGGCAGCGGCTCGGAGCCAAAACCTGCATCGACAGCTGCATGCTGGATCAGTGCTTCGAGGAAACGGCCCTGAGGCCAGGCACAGCACAGCCTGACGCGTCCGTGGTGGTAGCCGGTGATCTCGCCCGACCTGGCGACGAATTCAGGCTTTGCGCTTCCCTCATAATGGTCCAGCCAGCCGCTGGTCTCCCATCCATCGCCTTCCATGACCAGCCTGTCGGACAGGCTTTCACTGCGCACGATCTTGCCGCCGATCAGCTCTTGCAATGCGGAGTGGTTCAGGCTGTCGGGTATCGCAAAATCATCGTCGCGGGTGCCGGTACGGGGACCGATCACGATTTGCGCATCGCTGGCCGCCAGCTCGTCCATCAGAGCATCGGTGACAATCGGCAGGCACGGCACGATAACGAGCATGTACCCATCAAGAGAGACGCCAGGGGCAACGATATCAACATTAAGGCCAAGCCTGCGCAGCGCTGAATAGCATGAAAATGCAGCCCAGAGGGCAGAACGCCCCTCACCCTGCGGCTGGATTTGCGTCATCCATTCGCTGTCATAGGAAAATATCAGCGCTGCATGTTTTGGCGCCTTGCCGGCATCGCCCAGCCGCGCCAGCTCCGCCGAAGCTTCCCGGGCTTCCGACAGGGCGGGCGCCGGTTCTCCGTCCGGACGCAGCAGTCCGGCGTGCATCTGTTCCTGCGCCTTGGGAAACTGCCGCCAGCGGAAATAGCTGACCAGTTCCGCGCCGTGGGCGAAAGCTTCCAGGGTCCACAGCTTGACCATGCCCGGAAGCGGCGCGGGATTATACCGCGCCCAGTTTACCGGTCCGGGCTGCTGTTCAAGGACAGACCACCTGCCACCGCGCGCACAGCCGCGATAAAGATCGTGATGAAACGCCGCGATATCGGGATGCCCTTGCCGGGCGTATCGGCGCTTCTCCCCTTCCGAGAAGCGGAACATCTCCAGGAACCCGAGCGGATAGCTATCCCAGCCCAGCACATCGAGATCGGCGGCGAGATCGTGATGGTCGTAGCCTGTATAAAAGCCCATCGCATTGTGCGTGATATCGCGCCCGGGCGAATGCTCGCGCAGGATTTCGACCTGTGCGCGGTTGAAGCTGACGACCTGGCCGGAGGAAAACCTCCGGAACGCCAACCAATGAGCCGGATTGGCCTCTGTCACTGTCAGGTTCGGCAATTCGATCTCGCCAAAGCTTCGGTATTCCATGCTCCAGAAGACATTGCCCCAGGCTTCGTTCAAAGCTTGCACGCTCTTATATCGGCGTTCCAGCCAGACCCGAAAGGCGTCGCGCGCCGATGCGGAGAAGCTCTGCACGGTATCATGACAGCCATATTCATTGTCGGTTTGCCACGCGGCAACACCGGGGTGCTCCCCATAGCGTTCAGCCACGGCGCGCGTGATCCGGGCCGCCTCTTCGCGGTATCCCTGGTGGCTGAAACAATAGTGGCGGCGCGATCCGAAACCGCGCGGCCTGCCATCGCGGGTCAGCGCGAACATGTCCGGCATCCGGTCGCTAAGCCACTTTGGCGGCGTGGCGGTGGGCGTGCCCATGATGACGCCAAGCCCCGCCCCGTGCAGCACGTCGAGAGCGCGGTCGAGCCAGCCCCAATCGAACACGCCCGGCTCGGGCTCGATGCGGCTCCAGGCAAATTCGCCGATGCGTACGCGGGTCAGACCGGTTTCGCGCATGAGGCGTGCATCTTCCGGCCAGCGATCTTCGGGCCAATGCTCGGGGTAATAGCAAACGCCAAGGTGCATGGCTGGCTCTGTGGTGCTCATCTGCCGCACATCCGCCAATTGTCTCGGGCGGTCAATCGCCTGAGAAGGCGTAAAACTTCGCCGCGCGCCCTATCCACGGCCAGAGGCGCGCGTTAAGCAGCCGACCAGGGAGGACTACTGGATGTACGGCGATACGGCGCAATTCGGGAGCGTGCTGCAGCTCGCAGTGTTCGTCGCGCTGCTTTCCTTGGTCGCCGCGCTGACCTGGTGGAAAGTCCGCAGCGCCAAACACGATGGGTCCGAAAAGGACGTCTTCCTTGCAGGCAAGGGCCTGAGCTGGATTTTCGTCGCCGGCGCGATCACGCTGACCAACCTGTCTACCGACCAGCTGGTCGGCATGAACGGCAATCAGATGCTGCTTCTCGCTTGGTGGGAGATTGCCGGCTTTGTCGGCTTGATGGCGCTCGCCTTCGTCTTCGTGCCGCTTTACTACAGGTACAATTGCACAACCGTGACCGAGCTGCTCGAGCGCCGCTATGACGGCCGCTCTATCCGGACGCTGATTTCTGCAATCTTCATTGCCGGCAATTTGCTGATCTATCTGCCCGCAGCGCTTTATTCGGGCGGCCTGTTCCTGCAATCCCTGTTCGGTGCAGCGATCCCGCTGATCGTGTTCTCGATCGGGCTCGCGCTGATCAGCGCGGCCTATACCGTGTTTGGCGGCCTGCGCGCCGTCGCCGTGATGGACACGTTTTCCGGCATTGGCATCCTCGCGCTGGCCTTGCTGATCGTGTTCCTCGCCCTGGCGGCAGTGGATTTCGACATCGTAACCGATGTTCCTGCCGAACGGCTGAGCATGGTCGGCGCTGCAGATAGCCCGATCCCGTTCCACACGCTGTTCACGGGCATGGCTTTCATCCAGATCTTTTACTGGTCGACCAACCAGAACATCACGCAAAAGGCGATGGCAGCCCCCACGGTCAAAGAGGCGCAGAAAGGCGTTTTCGCTGCGGCGGCAGTGCGCATTCTGGTGGTGCCCCCGATCGTGGTCATTCCGGGCGTGGTCGCCTTCAAGCTGTTCGGGGATGTTGGCGATGCGGCTTACGGGCGGCTCGTCGCAGAAGTCCTGCCAACATGGCTGTCAGGGGCATTTGCCGCGATGGTGGCGGCGGCAGTCATCACGACTTTCAGCGCGGTGCTGAACTCGACCGTCGCGCTCTATTCTGTCGATTTCCACGAGCAATTCGTGGGCGAAGTCAAGAACCACTGGAAACTGGGCGCAGTGATGAGCGTGGTTGCGACAATCACGGCAATTGCGCTGGTGCCGATGTATCAGAATGCGGAAAGCATCATCAACCTGCTGCAACAGCTCAATGGGCTGTCCTCTATGCCTATCTTGTCGGCCTTCATCGTCGGATTGTTGTTCAGGGATATCGCGGCGCGTTCGGCCATTGCAGGCGTTGTTTGCGGGATCGCCCTTTACGCCGCCTATACGTTTATCGAAGGTTTCTCGGCAGCAGTCGGCTTACATTACATCGACTTCATGGTCGTGACGCTGGCTGCCTCGATCCTGTCGGCATTGCTGTTCAATCGCTTCGTTCTGGGCCGGCGTGCCAAGTGGATTGGCCTCGAGCTGTTCCGCGGCAAAGGGCCGATCACAGGCCACGGCGAGAATGCTGCTTAGGAAGCGCCGATGAGCCGCGAAGTGACGCACGCACGGTTGATTGCCCTCCATTCCGATCAGGCGAGCCTGGTTTGGGAGGAAAGCGGTTCTTCGCCGCCGATCTGGCGTCACGCTGGCGCGCGGGTCGATCCGGCAAACCTTCCTCCGCTTTCAGATCTACGGGCGCCGGCCACTTACTCGATGGATCGGGACAATCCGGCAGATGTATTCCCGGTGGGCGATCTGGGGTCCTTTGCACCGCCTGCACTGCAACTACGCCAGTCTTCCGGCGAGAATATCGCGCTGCATTTTTCGGATTGCGATGTTCGCTCCAGCCAAGCCGGCACGCGTTTCGAACTGGTGGATCCATCTGCGAAGATCGCCGTCAGAATCGAAATGACTGCGGAATTATCAGGCACCTTCCTGATCGAGACGGCGATCGAGAACCGGTCCGGTTCACCGGTCGAGATAGTCCGGATAGCCAGCGCCGCGCTGCCGCTTCCCGCCGATGCAGACCGAGTCTTGTCGTGGCGGGGCAGGCACAATGCCGAGTTTTCCGAATGCGCCGAGCAGATGCCCCAGCACGGATGGTACCGCGAAACGCGCCGCGGCCTAACAGGCCATGGCGGACCGCCCGGAGCGTATGTTCTTACCAGGGACGCCTGCTTCGATGCCGGCCTCGTCTACGCACTACAACTGGCGTGGTCTGGCGATACCCGCCTGTCGATCGAGCGCGATGACGAGGGCTTCTGGACCATGCAGGCTGAAGCAGTGTTGCAGCCCGGCGAAGCTTTCGTAGAGCCCGGCGCAAGCTTCAAGGCGCCGCCAGCGCTGCTTGCTGTTTCCATGCACGGCCGGAACGGGGCGATGGCGCAGATGCATGGGGCGGCGCGTAGCCGGATCAATTGGCCGGACGGGGAAATGCGCCCTCGCCCGGTACATCTCAACAGCTGGGAAGCCTGCTATTTCGCCCATGACGAGGCGAGGATTGCGAAGCTGGCCGAGGATGCGGCCGCAATCGGTGTCGAGCGGTTCGTTCTCGATGACGGCTGGTTCAGGGGACGCGGCTCGGACAATGCCGGCCTTGGGGACTGGACCCCCGACCCGAAGAAGTATCCGCAAGGCCTTGCACCCATTGCCGAGAAAGTGCGCAGCCTGGGAATGGAGTTCGGTCTTTGGGTCGAGCCTGAAATGGTCAATCCGGACAGCGATCTTTACCGCGCCCACCCGGACTGGGCGCTCGCCCTGTCGGGACGCGACAATCCGACCGCCCGCAACCAGCTTGTGCTTGATATGCGGCAGCGCGAGGTTCGCGATTACCTGTTCGATTGCCTCGATACCCTGCTTACCAATGCTCCGATCTCTTACCTGAAATGGGACCACAATCGCGATCACTCGCCATCCGGCGGCGCGGCGCAGGTGCGCGGAAGCTACGACCTTTTCCACCGGGTCCGCGCAGCCCATCCCCATGTCGAGATCGAGAGCTGTGCGGGCGGCGGCGGCCGGATAGATGCAGGGATCTTGCCGTTCGTCCACCGCTTCTGGGCAAGCGACAATATCGATGCCCTTGCCCGTATTCCGGTGCAACGCAGCTTCCTTGCCTGGACCCCGCCCGAAACGATGGGTGCGCATGTTGGCGCAAGTCCCAGTCATGCGACCGGACGCACACAATCGCTGGGCTTTCGGGCGGCAATTGCCTGCCAAGGACATTTCGGGGTCGAACTCGATCCGGCGGCAATGGCCGAAACGGACCGCGGAGAACTGGCCGGATGGATCGAATTCTACAAACAATGGCGGCCAGTCATTCACGGCGGATCGACATGGCTGGGCGAAGCGAATGACGGAATTCTATGGCAGGCTCAGGGGAACGGCGAGGAAGCCATTTTATGGATCATTCGCAGCGACCACGCCCAAGATCGACGTGCGCAGCCAATACCGCTGCCTTTTGCCGCTGACCGAAACTGGAACATCCAATTGCTCAAGTCCGCTGTATCCAGCGGCGTGCTGACGCCCCGCAGTGCCCCGGCTTTCCGCGCAATGCGCGAGGCGCCCATGGAGTTTACGGGCAGCTGGCTCGCGAATGCCGGCCTGCCGATCCCGGCATTACCTGCCGAAAGCGCGCTGATCTTTCACCTTAAGGCTACGTCATGAGCCAGAACGAATTGCCCCATCGCCGGTTGAACCGCCTCACCGGAGAGTGGGTCCTCGTCAGTCCGCAGCGGATGAAACGTCCTTGGCAAGGCGAGCGCAAGCCCGCGCAGGTGTCCGCGCAGCAAAGCCATGATCCCGATTGCTACCTTTGCCCGGGTAACCAGCGGATGGGAGGCGCAGCCAACCCCCAATTTAACGGCACGCACATCTTCGCGAATGACTTCCCGGCTCTTCTGGAAACCGAAACAGGTGATCGGCGCGGCGGATTGCTGCGGGAAGAACCCGCCTGCGGTGAAGCGCAGGTGATTTGTTATTCGCCCGACCATTCCGCCACCCTTGCCCGGATGGATGATGCGGGACGCAGGCACGTGGTCGAAAGCTGGTGTGCCCTGTCAGCCCAGCTTGGCGCGCGCTGGGACCATGTCGAGATATTCGAGAACAAGGGCGCCATGATGGGCGCATCTTCGCCCCATCCGCACGGACAGGTCTGGGCAGGCGATTTCATTCCGACGATCGTGGAGACCGAGGACAGGAAACAGCGTTCCTATGCAGCTGAACACGGCAGTGCGCTGCTGAGCGATATCCTCGATGCAGAACTTGCCGCCAAGGAGCGGGTAGTCGCCCGCAACGACCACTGGCTCGCAATCGTCCCCCACTGGGCCGCCTGGCCGTTCGAAACGCTTCTGATAGCCCGCGACGATGTCCGGCGGCTCGAAGATCTGGAGGCAGCTGCCCGCGATGGGCTGGCACAAATTCTGGGCGAGTTGCTCGCCGCTTACGACGCGCTATTCGACACCGACTTTCCTTATTCGATGGGCTGGCATGGGGCGCCTCACGGCCTTGGCGATGATACCGCCCATTGGCGCCTTCACGCGCATTTCTATCCGCCGCTGCTACGCTCGGCAGAAATTCGCAAGCACATGGTCGGTTTCGAATTGCTCGCCGAAACGCAGCGGGATCTGACACCCGAAGCCGCTGCGCAGCGATTGCGGGAGTGTATGGGATGAGCGCTAATCTGAAAGCCCGCGCCGAGGCTCTCTTCACGGAACGCTTTGGTGCAAGACCCGATGGCACCGCCTTTGCTCCGGGAAGGGTCAATCTGATCGGCGAGCATGTCGACTACAACGATGGCCTTGTGCTGCCCATGCCGATTGCGCAAGGGACAGCGGTGGCCTGGGCCATCACGTCGGGGTCGCAGGTCGAGGCGTTTGCAGCCGACCTTGATAAATATGACGAGTTTCCGGCCTCCTCGCCCGAAGCACCAGCAGATCCGGACTGGCGATCCTATGTCCGCGGGATGGCCGCACAGTGGGAGGGGCGGCTTCCGGGACTGCGCATTGCAATCACGGGCGACTTGCCGCGCGGATCAGGACTGTCGTCGTCAGCCTCTCTTTGCGTCGCGCTTGGGCGCGCTTTTTCCGCCGCTTTGAGCGAAAGCATCGATCCCGTTACCTTGGCAAAAAAGGCCCAGCGCACGGAGCATGAATATGCCCACGTCGCCTGCGGCATCATGGACCAGATGGCGATTGCCGCTGGCGAGGCGGGCCATGCAATGTTGCTGGATTGCCGAACGCTCGACTACTCGCTCACCCCAATTCCCGGCGATTGGGCGGTGTTGGTCGTGAACTCCGGCGTAACGCGCGGCTTGGTCGATGGCGAATATAACGCCCGGCGGGAGCAGTGCGAGGCGGCGGCAAAGGCGCTCGGCGTCTCAACCCTTCGCGATGCCGATATCGCACAGCTGGAGGCTGCATCGCTGCCTCCGCTTGCCGAGCGCCGCGCCCGCCATGTCATCACGGAAATCAGCCGCGTATCTTCGGCATTGCGCGCATTGGCTGCGAACGATCTCGCCAGTTTCGGCGAAATCCTCAAGGCAGGACACGCATCCCTGCGCGACCTGTTCGAGGTGTCCGTGCCCCAGGTCGATCGGCTGACCGAAAGATTGCAGGAACTGATCGGCGAGGTTGGCGGCGCGAGAATGACTGGCGCAGGCTTCGGCGGTTCGGTCGTGGCTGTCATGCCCAGCGAACGTGCAGAAGCAATCGCCGCAGAGTTTGGCGATAGGGCCTTCCGTGTTGTCTAGAGGCTGAATGCCCTGAGCGACATCGAGACCGACCATTTCTCATCCGGGGCCAGCACCCGCAGCCCGCTCTCGGCAGGGTCGCGGTTGAATGCATCTGTCATGTGACTGACCGGCTCGGCGCAGAAGAAGTCTTCATGCTCGGGTACGTAGATGGTGGTGAAGGGCAAGCTGGGTGATGGCGTGATCTCGATGCCGAACCCGCGGTCCGGCCATTCGATCTTCAGCGGCCCAGCCCTATTGGTGTAAACAGTATCGACCAGCCGGGTCCCAACGGGACTTCCATCCCACCAATCCTTGGCGGCTTGGTGCTCAGTGAGGACGACCGGGATGCATCCGGTATCGTTGTGCCATTCGCCGGCATGCAGTCCGCGATAGACCGTCTGATCACTGCGCGGAAAATAGGGATGAAAGCCCAATCCCGCTGGCATCGGCCGTTTGTCGCGGTTTTCAAGCGATAGCTGCAACTCAAACCCGTCTCCGCTCAGGCTGATCGACTGCGCCGCTGTAAAGTGCCACGGCCAGTCTCCTGCCTCGTGATCGTAGACCAGCACTGCCGACGTGCCTGTTGCTTCGGCTACCCTCCAGGCCTCCAGCCAACCGAACCCGTGAATTACCGGACTTGAGGCATCCCCTGGATGGTTAGGCAGCAATTTCACAGATGCCCCGTCCCAATCGAACCTGGAGTGTGCGATGCGGTTGGAAAATGGGACCAGCGGGAAACAGGCGGAACCAAGCACACTGCTGCCTTGCTGCGGCCTCAGAATGTCGAGGCCCCGCCATTTGGCGGATCTGACCGATCCGCCGATCTCAGGGTCGAGGCAAATGCTGAGGTCGCGGTTTTCTAGATGGATCATCGGAATTTTCTGAAAGCACATTTCTGATGGTTCACGGGTCGCCAAACCTTCGCTCCATTCAGGAAAATCCACAAGGCGCTCTGCCAACCTTCCAGCTCCCCATACCGGAAGGACGAGACCGCCAGCAGGGCCGTACCTTTCCGCGGAGCCAGAGTTCCGGCATGCATCCAGTAACTAATTACGTAGCATGCTGAAATTCACGAGAGCGACCTTGCAAGTAAGAGGCTCAGACAATGGCGATCTTGAAAAACGGCAGTTTTAATGACAAAATCTGCCTTTTACTGCCGCCTCATGGGATAGTTTTAGCGATCGAAGGAAGTATTATGCGTAAGATTCGTAAGCCGGGACGCATTGCCATTGCGTTGGTAACTATTGCGACAGCCTTCGTTCCGGTCACAGCATTTGGTCAATCCAGTCCGGAGGCGCGATCGTCGGCTAATCCGAGTTATCACCTCAAGCAATTGTCGGTTGCAACAGCAGGAATTCCGTTGGAAGAATTCAAGACAAAGACTGAAGCGATCCGCTCGTGTCTTGACGCGAACAAGCTTGCAAAAGAGCTGGACGCGGACGTCAAGACTGACCGCTTCGTGCCTTCCTGGGATCTGTCCGACGACCTTCGAGATGCTCTCCGCGATGTGCCGACGGGACATGCAACCGAAGTGTTTAGCAACGATCCATCAGTCATGCGCGTTCTGGTGATCTGCCACCGTTTATGAGCCAATACGGCCGCAACCTTCTTAAAGGGCCAAGTGTGAAAGGTTCGGTGGGCCGCCCTCTGGTGGAAAGCGGCCCAAGGCTTCAAGTCAGAACCGCCAGGCCGCCCCTGCGCTCAGCACCCAGGGGTCAAGCTTGTGCTCGGTTTCGATCGCAAGCGTATCGCCTGCGAACCAGCGCGCCGTCGTGTCGACGAAATACCGCTTCGCATCAAGGCTGAGCCAAAGCCCGCGATCGCCGAGTGGGACGTCGACACCCGCCTGCAGCACGAAGCCAAGCTCATTCGACAGATCGGTGTCAGTGACGCCTAGCGGGAGAGTGGCTGCACCCGGATCGTCGGCCACCCACAGGAAGTAGGCGCCGCCGACGCCCACGTAGGGTTTCGCCGCTCCGGCATCGAAGTGATATTTGGCGGTCAGCGTGGCCGGGATCAGCTTGGCATTGGAAACCAGTTCAGCGTCAGGAAGGCCGGATACTGCGTCGACATCATGCTGGGTCACGCAGCAGATCGTCTCGAATGACACCTGCGGGGTCACGAAATACTCGATGGCCAGGGTCGGCACGAAATTGTCATTCGCCTCTGTCTGAGTGCCTGCGGGAAGACCCACGATGTCGGTATTGAAGCTCGTGATTTTGCCGTCGGGCAACACTGCGGTGCCCATCAGCTTGACCTGCACGGATCCGGTATCGTCCTGAGCCTGAGCGGGCGAGGCGAGCATTGCCGCGCCTGCGACTGCGCCAGCTAGCAACTTCTTCATCTTGCGTTCCTTCGACGCTGCAGCGGCCGTCCCATACAGCCCAGGTTCTTGCAGCGTTCGCTGGCCTGATGCGGGAAGCGGAATCGCATTTCCTTGATTTGCATCAATGCAGCAGGCGTCCGCATTGTTGATACGTTCGCCATGCTCAGCTGTATCGACACATTCGACAAATTCGCACTACGCGTTCTGCCCGCCAGCTTGCCTGAGGATATGCGATGCGCGGTGCGCGCGCTTTCGCGAAAAACGGTACTGGCTGCAGGAAAGCAGCTGGAATGCGGTCAGAAAAACGCCACGCTGGTCTATGTATGTGGGGGCGCGACGAAACTGGTCGCTCACGCCTCCGAGCACCGCGAACAGGTTGTCGCATTTCACTTCGCCGGCGATTTGCTGACCCTGCCTGCCTGCGGTCCGCACTCCTATTCCCTTGAAGCTCTGGTCGAAAGCGAACTCCTGACGCTCGAATACGAACCCTTCCTCGAGATTACAGGGGAAAGGGCCGACATCCTTGGTCAATTGCTCGAGCGTACGACGATCTCTCTTCAGCGAAGCCGGGAAAAGACGCTCGCGCTGGGCCGCAAGTCCGCCATCGAACGGGTTTGCAGTTTTCTCCTGATGATGGCCGAGCGGATTGGGAAGCCGGGCTGCGGCGGCGTCGAGCTCGATTTGCCCATGTCCCGCCGCGACATTGCGGACAGCCTGGGGCTGACCATAGAAACCATCAGTCGGCAATTTACCCATCTGCGCGAACAAGGCCTGATCACGACCCGCGGGCGATCGGCGGTCCTGCTTCTCCGCATGGACGAACTCGAGAAGCGATCGGGCCATCTATCGGCCGCCGCGTAAATTTTCATTCAAATTTGATCCACATCAATGCTGTCTCCCAGGGCGCGCGATAGGCGCCATGAGATTGCACGGGAGGTAGTATGCACGCAGAAACCGCACTGGGACGCACGATGTTGTGGTTCGTCCTGCTCTTGGTCTCACTGGGAGTAGTCGCCACGGCTGCGGACAGCGGCTTTGCCGCGCACGCGGGTATTGTCGCCGTGGTGTGTTTCGTCCTGATGTGGATGAGTGCCGCCCGTTTCGATCCCGGCACCAGGCTCAACAGCTTTTTCAAGATGCCGGACAGTCCATCGAAATATGATGACGATCCGGTGCGCTGGGGCGTGATCGCGACGATGTTCTGGGGTCTGGCAGGGCTAGCCGCCGGTCTTTTCATCGCCTTGCAGCTCGCATTCCCGCAGCTGAATTTCGAACCGCACTTCAACTTTGGCCGCATGCGTCCGCTGCATACCAGCGCCGTCATTTTCGCGTTCGGCGGCAACGCGCTGATCGCAACCAGCTTCTATGTCGTCCAGCGCACCTGCCGTACGCAGCTGGCATTCCCCGGCCTCGCCCGGTTTGTCTTCTGGGGCTACCAATTGTTCATTGTGCTGGCTGCAACCGGCTATTTGCTGGGGATCACCCAGTCGAAAGAATATGCCGAGCCGGAATGGTATGTCGACCTGTGGCTGACCGTGGTCTGGGTATCGTACCTGATCGTCTTCGTCGCCACGTTGGCCAAGCGCCGCGAACCGCACATCTACGTCGCCAACTGGTTCTACCTCGCCTTCATCATTACCGTGGCGATGCTGCACCTGGTCAACAATCTGGCCATGCCGGTGAGTCTGGTGGGTGCGAAAAGCTATTCCGCCTATGCGGGTGTGCAGGATGCGCTGATCCAGTGGTGGTACGGGCACAATGCCGTCGGTTTCTTCCTGACGGCGGGCTTCCTGGCGATGATGTATTACTTCGTGCCCAAGCAGGCCGAACGCCCGGTTTACAGTTACCGTCTTTCGATCATCCACTTCTGGTCGCTGATCTTCCTCTATATCTGGGCCGGACCCCACCACCTCCACTATACTGCCCTGCCCGACTGGGCGCAGACGCTGGGCATGGTCTTCTCGATCATGCTGTGGATGCCGAGCTGGGGCGGCATGATCAACGGCCTGATGACCCTCAACGGGGCATGGGACAAGATCCGCACCGACCCGATCATTCGCATGATGGTGATGGCGCTGGCCTTTTATGGCATGAGCACCTTCGAAGGGCCGATGCTGTCGATCAAGAGCGTCAACAGCCTGTCGCATTACACCGACTGGACCATCGGCCACGTCCATTCCGGCGCGCTGGGATGGAACGGCATGATCACCTTCGCTTGCGTGTATTTCCTCGTGCCCCGATTGTGGAAGCGGGAGCGGATGTATTCGCTGCGCATGATCAACTGGCACTTCTGGCTCGCGACGCTGGGCATCGTTTTCTACGCCGCGACCATGTGGGTGGCCGGCATCCAGCAGGGCCTGATGTGGCGCGAATACGGCCCCGATGGCTATCTCGTGTGGTCGTTTGCCGACAGCGTTGCAGCGATGTTCCCGATGTACGTGCTGCGCGCATTTGGCGGCCTGCTCTATCTCTCGGGCGCCCTCGTGATGTCCTACAACATCTGGATGACGCTGGCCGGCAAGCAGCGCGAAGAAGCGCCGATGCGCGGCGCCTCCTACGACCAAGATAAAGACCGTCCGATCGTCGATCCCACTCCCAGCGCCGTTCCGGCTGAATAGGGGCTGCCTGCCATGAGCATGACCGAACGCCACAAGAAACTCGAACGCAACATCACACTGCTGGCGGTGTGCACCTTCATCGCGGTCGCCATCGGCGGTCTGGTGCAGATCACTCCGCTCTTCTACCTCGATAACACGATCGAGAAAGTCGACGGAATGCGGCCCTATACGCCGCTGGAGCAGGCCGGACGCGACATTTACATCCGCGAAGGGTGTTACGTCTGCCACAGCCAGATGATCCGCCCCTTCCGCGACGAGGTTGAGCGCTACGGCGCCTACAGTCTCGCGGCCGAAAGTATGTATGACCACCCCTTCCAGTGGGGCTCCAAGCGGACGGGTCCCGACCTTGCGCGCGTCGGAGGCCGCTACTCCGACGAATGGCACGTACAACACTTGATCAATCCGCAAAGCGTGGTGCCGGAAAGCGTCATGCCGCAGTACGGGTTCCTCGCGGAAACCGAGCTTGCGATGGGTGATCCATCTGCAACGCTGACCGCACTTAGCCGGGTCGGGGTCCCCTATTCGGATGAGGACATCGACAAGGCCCTGATGGACATGTTCCTCCAGGCCGACCCCGATGCCAGCGGCGATCTCGAAGATTTCCAGCGCCGCTATCCCAAGGCACAGGTACGCGATTTCGACGGCGATCCCAGCCGGATTACCGAAATGGATGCGCTTGTCGCTTACCTCCAGATGCTCGGCACGCTGGTCGATGTGAACAGCGCCGCTGCCCAGCAGGAACTTGCACAGGAGAAAGGCCGGTGAGTTTCTACGAAAGCCTGCGCCACCTTGCCGACAGCTACGCTCTGATCGTTACCTTTGCGCTGTTCCTGCTCCTTTGCCTGTGGCCGTTCCGTCCGGGCGCCAAGGAGCGCAACCGCGATGCGGCCACCTCGATTTTTGAAGGACACGAAGATGGTGAATAAGCGCATCGACGAACCCACGGGCACCGAAACCGTCGGGCATGAGTGGGACGGGATCGAGGAGCTGGACACGCCGATGCCGCGCTGGTGGCTGTGGACTTTCTATCTCTGCATCCTGTTTTCTGCCGGCTATGTCATTGCCTATCCTGCATGGCCGATGATCGACCGGGCTACCGCCGGCATCCTGGGCTGGACCAGCCGGGGCGATCTGGCCGAAGACATGAGCGCCGCCGACATGGCGCGGCAAAGCTTCCGCGAGCAATTGGCGGCGATTGATGTCGTCAAACTGCGCGACAATCCGGATCTGATGCAGCGTGCCGTTGCCGGGGGTGCAGCGGCATTCAAGGTCAACTGTTCACAGTGTCACGGCTCGGGCGCGGGAGGCAGTCAGACGCTTGGCTATCCAAATCTCAACGACGATGATTGGCTGTGGGGCGGTGATCTGGCGGCGATCCATTATTCTATCGATCGCGGCATACGCAGGCCGGGCGGCAGCGAAGAGCGCCAAAGCGTGATGCCGCCATTCGACGGGGCCTTCGACAACGCTCAGCTCGATGCCCTGACGGCCCACGTCCTGTCGCTGAGCGGAAAAGCCAAATCCAATCCGGTGGGCGCGCAGCTTTATGCCGACAATTGCCTGGCTTGCCACGGGGCGAGCGGAGAAGGCGATCGTGCCCAGGGCGCGCCGCGTCTCAACGATGCGATCTGGCTGCGCGGAGGAACCGCGGCAGACATCAAGCGCCAGATCCTGAACCCGAAGATGGGTGCCATGCCCGCATGGGGAGAAAGGCTCGATCCGGTAACCGTGAAGATGCTCACGGGATATGTCTATTCGCTCGGGGGAGGCGAAGAAACGCAGCCGGAAACATCCGGCGATCCCGAACCCGAGGCGGACGGTGATGACGACGGGCAATCCTGACGCATCCGGCCATGACAGGCCCGGCAAGGCCAAGCGCGATTGGGCGGTGACCGTTCAGGACAACGCCGCCAAGCCGAACGAGCCGGTGTCCAGCGCGGTTGCCGATCCGCAAGCGGCGACAAGCCGCCACGAACCGCATGAACCACCGCACCAGCGGCTGCCCGAAAAGCTCTATGAAGCGCGCCAATCGGTGCACAACAAGCGCATCGATGGCCCCTTCCGGCGGTTCAAATGGCTGATCATGATCGTCACCCTGGCGATCTATTACGTCACGCCGTGGCTGCGCTGGGACCGCGGGCCCTACGCCCCGGACCAGGCCGTGCTGGTCGATCTGGCCAATCGGCGCTTCTACATGTTCGGCATCGAGATCTGGCCTCACGAATTCTACTTCGTGGCAGGCTTGCTGATCATGGCCGGCATCGGCCTGTTCGTGGTTACCAGCGCAGTTGGCCGCGCATGGTGCGGTTATGCCTGCCCACAGACCGTCTGGACCGACCTGTTCCAGCACATCGACCGTCTCGTGGACGGTGATCGCAATGCCCGCATTCGGCTGGAGAATGCACCGTGGACTTGGGGTAAGGTCATGCGGCGCGGTTTCAAATGGTCGATCTACGCCGCAATCGGTTTTCTGACCGGCGGCGCGTGGATCCTCTACTTCGCCGATGCGCCTACCCTGTTCCGGGATTTCTTCACCCTCGAGGCGGCCCCTGTTGCTTATATTACGGTTGCGATCCTATCGCTGACAACGGTCACACTGGGCGGCTTCATGCGCGAACAGGTGTGCATCTACATGTGCCCCTGGCCGCGCATCCAGACGGCCATGATGGACGAAAAATCGCTCATGGTGACGTACAAGGACTGGCGCGGCGAACCCCGCGGCAGCGTGAAGAAGCATGCCAGGAACCCTGACAAATTCGGCGATTGCATCGACTGTACCCAGTGCGTGCAGGTATGTCCGACCGGGATCGACATCCGCGAAGGTCCGCAAATCGGCTGCATCACTTGCGCGTTGTGCATCGATGCCTGCGACCGGGTGATGAAGGACATCGGTCGCCCGCGCGGACTGATCGATTATGCAACGCTCGAAGATTGCGAGCGCGAGGCCGCCGGAGAAACGCCGCGCTCGCCGTGGCGCTCTCTCGTGAGGCCGCGCACGATCATCTATTTCACGATCTGGGCAGGAATTGGCCTCGCTATGCTCTTCGCGCTCGGGGTGCGGTCACATACGGACCTATCCGTAGCGCCTGATCGCAACCCGCCCTTTATGCTGATGAGCGACGGCGCAGTGCGCAATTCCTTCACACTGAAGCTGCGCAACATGGAAAGCCGTCCGCGAGACATGGAGATCACGATGCAGGGTCTTCCCGGAGCGGTGTTCTGGACCGACGCGATCGGACGCAGTCTTGCCGCGCCTACCCAGACCGTCACCGTTGCTGCAGATCAGGTCCGCACTGTCAGGGCCTATGTGATGGCTCCGAGCGACACCGTGACACAGGAGTTTGCGTTCACTGTTACCTCGCTCGACGAGCAGCGCGAAAGTGACCGCGTCGAAACCCGCTTCGATGCACCGGAGGTATCGCGATGAGCAAGGAATTCACCGGCAGGAAAATGGCCGCCATTCTCGTGGCCGGATTTGGCGTGGTGATCGCCGTCAATTTCACCATGGCGGCCGTCGCATCCGGCAGCTTCAGCGGCGTGGTGGTCGAAAATTCCTATGTCGCCAGCCAGAAATTCAACGGATGGCTGGAGAAGGCTGAAAAGCAAAAGGCGCTGGGATGGACGGCCCAGCCGGCGCGTGACGGGGACCGGCTCACCCTGGCTACTGCAAATGTGCCTGAATACGCCAGAATATCCGCTGAAATCAGGCGGCCACTGGGCCAGCCCGACACTCGTACTCTCAGCTTTTTGAATGCCGCCGATGGCCGGCTCGTTTCGCAGGAAGAACTGCCCGCTGGCCGCTGGATCGTACGGGTCTTCATCGAGGCCGGACAAGACAGCTGGTCGACCGAGGACCGGATCGGGTGACCGCCCCAGTTCGCCTCGACGCTTCCACTGCATCCGCACTGGTCGATACCAGGCTGATTGCGCCCGGCATTCACTGCGCGGGGTGTATATCCAAGATCGAGCGCGGCCTTGCCGAAATCGAGGGTGTCGAGACGGTTCGCGTGAACTTTTCCACCAAGCATGTAGCCGTGCGCCATGTTGCTGAGCTTCCCGAAAGCACCTTGATAGATGCTCTGGAAAAGCTCGGTTTCGAGGCGCAAACATTAGCCGACAATCCGCTGGCCATCGACGACAAGGAAAGCCGGTCACTGCTGCGTGCGCTTGCAGTTGCCGGGTTCGGCATGATGAACATCATGCTGCTTTCGGTCAGCGTCTGGTCCGGCGCGGGCGGCGTCACGCGTGAGCTGTTCCACTGGCTATCCGCGCTGATCGCCATTCCCGTGATCGCTTATTCGGGCAGGCCATTCTTTTCTTCCGCGTGGATGGCGCTGAAATATCGGCGCACGAACATGGACGTGCCGATTTCCATCGGGGTCTTGTTGGCAACAGCGTTGAGCCTGTACGAGACCTTTGCTGGTAGCGGACATGCTTATTTCGACAGTGCAGTGATGTTGCTGTTCTTCCTGCTCGCTGGACGCGCACTGGACGCGATGATGCGCAAGAAGACCCGGTCCGGGATCGGAGCGCTTTTATCGCGAATGGGCAAGACTGCACAGGTCATCCAGAGCACCGGCGGCACGACCTCAGTCAATGCACAAGACCTGGAGCCGGGAATGCTGATGCTGGTGGCTGCCGGGGAATCGCTGGCAGCCGATGGAGTGATCGAGAAAGGCGAAGGGGCGGTCGATAACGCCATGCTGACAGGCGAAAGCGTGCCAGAGGCTGTCGGAACAGGATCCCAAGTCCACGCCGGAGCGGTGGCCCTGGAAGGCCCGTTCGAGGTTCGCATCACCGCCGCGGCCGCCGACACTGTGCTGGCCGAAATTGCGCGGTTGATGGACGATGCTGGCCAAGGCCGCAGCCGCTATGTGCGGATCGCCGACCGCGCGGCCCGGCTTTACGCTCCGGCAGTCCATTCGCTCGCCCTGCTGGCCTTTGCCGGGTGGATGCTGGCAGGGGCAGGCTGGCATCAATCGCTTGTCATCGCCATCGCAGTGCTGATCATCACATGCCCATGTGCGATGGGGCTAGCTGTCCCAGCCGCGCAAGTGGTCGCCTCAGGCGCGCTGATCAAACGCGGATTGCTGGTAAAGGACGGCAGCGCTCTAGAGCGTCTGGCCGAGGTGGACATTGCCCTGTTCGACAAGACTGGCACGCTGACACTTGGCGAACCCCGGGCCGATATCTCGGCTCTTGGCGAGCAGGAGCGCGCCATCGCGCTAGCCCTGGCCCAAAGCAGCCGCCATCCGCTGAGCCGCGGATTGGCCGCCACGCTTCGCGAAGGCAGAGTGACCCCGGCTGACGTGGTCTCGGTCGAGGAAATCGAAGGGCGCGGCCTGAGCGGTCTGTGGCAAGGCCAACCCGTAGCGCTGACCAAACCAAAACGGGACCAAAGCATGATGGCAACCAGCCTTTCGGTCGGCTCACGCGATTACGTAATCCATTTCACCGACGCCCTGAGAGCCGATGCGGCCGCAACTATCGGCGCGCTCGAGCAGCTTGGCATAGAAAGCCAGATCGTATCGGGAGACAAGGCCGGAGCCGTGGATGAGATAGCCTCAACCCTGGGGATCAAGGCGCGCGCCCAAGCAAGGCCCCAGGACAAACTCGAATTGCTGGATGACCTACGAAAGAGCGGACACAGGGCTCTGATGGTTGGCGACGGGATGAACGATGGCCCTGCCCTCGCCGCAGCCCATGCCTCGATTGCGCCGGGCACTGCCAGTGATGTGAGCCAGCAGGCAGCCGATGCTGTTTTCACCGGCCATAACCTGATGCCGGTCGCATTCGCCGTCCGTCATGCGCGCCGCTGCATGACAATCGTGCGGCAGAACTTTGGCTTTGCGGTGATTTACAATGCTTGCGCGGTGCCGCTTGCCTTGGCCGGACTGGTCACACCGCTGATCGCAGCCATTGCCATGTCGGGCAGTTCTCTCGTGGTCGTCGGAAATTCATTGAGGCTCGCAAGGCTTCAGGAATGAGCGGTCTTCTTCTCCTCATTCCTGTTGCGCTCGGTCTCGGACTGCTGGGACTGGCCACCTTCTTCTGGGCCATGCGCGATGGTCAGTTCGAAGATCTCGACGGGTCAGCACAGCGCATCCTGATCGACGAAGAGGACGATGAGCAATGAATGGGCCGGTGCTGGGCGTTTTGTCGCTGATCCCCGCAATTGTCGGGCCGCTGCCCGATGCGCCGCGTTCGCTCGCTGCGCAAATTTGCAGCGGAGCAGGCAACACGGTCCTCGAAATTCCGCTGCCGAAGCGAAAATCGCCCCTTACAGCCCCGTGTCATGCAAAAGGCTGCAATGGTTCACCGAAACGTCGGCAATTGATCTAACGCAAAGACTGGTCCGCGCAGGCAGGCGACAGGGGCCTCATGTGGCCATATCATCCAGAACTGCTCGCCTCGCCGGTCCCGCGTTACACCAGCTATCACAATGCCGCCGATTTCGGTGAATTGCCGGACAGCCTCTAGACCTTTACTAGTTATATTCGAAACCTGCCTCCCCTTTATTGCCACGGCATCTTCATTCGGTGGAGGTTCGAAGGCGGCCGGGTGCTTTCAGGTCAACCGCAGCGCGGCCCCCAATTTCCTTTGGACGGAAGGAAATAGGCTGTTAGGGGCGCGCGCATGCTTACCATCGACGGTGTCACAGTGCGGCTTGGCGGCCGAGCTATTCTCGAACGCGCCAGCGCGACAGTGCCGGTGGGCGCTCGCGTGGGCCTTATCGGGCGTAATGGCGCGGGCAAGTCGACTCTCATGAAGGCGTTGATCGGCGAGATCGAACCCGATGCGGGCGAGATCACCAAGCCGTCGCGCGCGCGGATCGGGTACATCGCACAGGAAGCGCCAAGCGGGACGAAGACGCCGGAGGAGGTCGTGCTGGCCTCTGCCACCGAGCGGGCGGAATTGCTCGAAGAACTGGAGACCTGCACCGACATGGACCGGCTGGGCGATGTCCACGACCGGTTGCTGGCAATTGATGCATACAGCGCTCCGGCGCGCGCGGCCAAGATCCTGAACGGCCTTGGCTTCGACGAAGAGATGCAGCAGCGCCCGGTGGAAAGCTTTTCTGGCGGCTGGAAGATGCGCATCGCCCTGGGCGCGCTATTGTTTTCCGAGCCCGATATCCTGCTGCTGGATGAGCCCTCGAACCACCTCGACCTGGAAGCGACTCTCTGGCTCGAGAACTTCCTCAAATCCTATCCCGCCACGCTACTGGTCATCAGCCACGAACGCGACCTTCTGAATAAGGTCGTCGATCACATCCTGCACCTGCAGGGGGGCCAGCTTACGCTGTATCCGGGCGGATACGACGCATTCGAGAAGCAGCGGGCCGAACGCGCATCGCAATTGGCAGCAGCGAAGGCTTCGCAGGATGCACAGCGTGCAAGGCTGCAAGACTATGTCGCCCGTAACAGCGCGCGGGCCTCAACGGCCAAGCAGGCGCAGTCGCGGGCCAAGATGCTCGCGCGGATGCAGCCCATCGCTGCGCTCATGGAAGATCCGACGCTCAGCTTCGATTTTCCCGATCCAGAAGAACTGCGCTCGCCGATGATCACCCTCGATCAGGCGGCTGTTGGCTATGGTGACGCGCCGCCGATCCTGCGCCGACTGAACTTCCGGATCGAAGCCGACGATCGGATCGCGCTGCTGGGCCGCAACGGCAACGGCAAGACGACCCTCGCGCGGCTTCTCGCCTCCCAGCTCGCCGCAGCGGAGGGCGAGGTAAACGCGCCCGGCCGGCTCAAAGTGGGCTATTTCACGCAGTACCAGGTTGAAGAACTGGCGGGTGAAGACACGCCGCTGGACCTGATGAACCGCGCGATGGATGGCGCGGCGCAAGGCGCGGTGCGCGCACAATTGGGGCGGTTCGGATTTTCAGGCTCACGTGCCCAGACGCGGGTGGACATGCTATCCGGAGGCGAGCGCGCGCGGCTGGCGTTGGCGCTGATCACGCGCGATGCCCCGCATCTGCTGATTCTCGACGAGCCGACCAACCATCTCGACGTCGACGTGCGCGAGGCGCTTATCCAGGCGCTGAACGATTATTCGGGCGCCGTCATACTCATCAGCCATGATCGCCACATGGTCGAGTTGACTGCGGATCGGCTGATCCTGGTCGATGGTGGAACGGCACGCGAGTACGCCGGGAGCATGCAGGATTACATCGATTTCATCCTTGGCCGGAAACAGCCAAAGGACGACCGTCGCGGCGGCGGCGGAAAGTCGCGGGGGTCTCGCGGGAAAACGAGCGAAAATCAGGCTCGCGCTGCAAAATCCGATGTGACTAACGCAGAAAAAGCGATTGAGCGCCTGACAGCCGACGTGGAAAAGCTCGACAAGTTGATCCTCGAACATGGCGGAATGAAAGCCGGGCAGACGGGCAGGTCAATGCAGGACCTCCTCAAGGAACGAGCCGAAGCCGCGAACACCCTGGCTGAGGCTGAGGAAACCTGGCTCGCCGCATGCACTGCGCTCGAAGCATTCGAGCAGGTCTAGAACGCTTTTCGCCGCCAATCCTCGACGATATTGCTCGGTACGCGCAGCCTTCCCTTTCGCGGGTTCAGCTCAGACCAAGGGGCTGGAAGTGCCTGCGTAGGTTTCCTGATGTCGGCCAGCTTGCCACAATTTTATGCATGATGTTCCCGACCGAAAGGCAGCCAACATGCACGACGCACCGGTTATTTTTGCTCTCAATGGCAGTCGCGAGCTTGGAAAGAGTATTGCGATCGACCTTGGCATCGCGTTGTCCGAGCATGAAGAGCGCGATTTCGAACACGGTGAACACAAGACACGCCCGCTTACCGAAGTCGGCAACCGCGACGTCTATGTGGTGCACAGCCTTCAAGGCGAAGAGGGGGCGAGTGCGAACGACAAGCTCGTCCGATTGCTGTTCTTTATCGGCGCGCTGAAAGATGCCGGCGCCCGACGGGTCACTGCGATCACGCCCTATCTCGCCTATAGCCGCAAGGACCGCCGAACCAAGCCGCGCGACCCGGTGAATTCACGCTATACCGCGTGCTTGTTCGAGGCTGTGCAGACCGATCGGCTCGTAACGATCGAAGTGCACAATATCAGTGCTTTCGAAAATGCTTTTCGCACTTGCCGACCCGAGCACGTTTCGCTCGTTCGCCTGTTTGCAGAGGCGCTCGTTTCCGACCTCAGCGAGGGTGCGGTTTCCGTGGTTTCGCCCGATGCGGGCGGCAACAAACGTGCGGAGTTGTTCCGCCATGAGCTGGAGCGCAGCCTGGGTCAGCCGGTCGGCAAGGCAATCATGGACAAACACCGCAGCGCGGGTGTGGTTTCGGGCGAGACATTCGCAGGAGGCGTGGCCGGCAGCACTTCAATAATTCTCGACGATCTGATCAGCAGTGGCGGAACCATAGTCAGGGCTTGCAAGGCCGCCCGGGAAGCAGGCGCAACCAGCGTGATCGCGGTCGCGGCACACGCGATGTTTGATGCAGACAGCCTGCTATTCGGGCCGGACGGACCGGACCAAATCGTCGTTTCCGACACGGTATCATTACCGGTCGATCTGCCTCCAGCTGCCCGAGAAAAAATAGGCGTCATAGAGGTCGGACCCCTGATCGCAGCCGTCGTCGCACGTCTGAACTCCGGCGAACCGGTAAGCGAGCTGCTGCCCTACGACTGATCCCCCGGTGACAACGCCTCAATTGCGAATTTCAGATAAAGCCGCGCTTTGCGGGGCCATTCTTCGGGCGTCCGCGGGGCTTCATCGCGCAGGTGTTCGATCATAAGCCGGGCGCGCATGCAGGCTCGATAGGTGCGGTAAAATCGCAGTAGCTCCTCGGGTGGCCGTTCTCCCAACAATTGGGCCATCTGGTCGACGAGGCGGGGGGCGATCCATGGTGCCCCCAACCGCCTGCACTCGAGGCCGAGAAAAACGATTTCATCGAAGGGATCCTCCCACCGCAGGCGCTCATCGAACTCAAGACAATCAATGATGAGCACTTGTTCGCCGATATAAACGTGCTCCGGTTTGAGATCTCCGTGACCATCGACAATCCGGCCTTGCGCAAGGCGCGTGGTCATAAGGCCGGACGAACGCGCCAGGAACTGCTCTATCGCCTGAAGAGGCGCTTGGTACTCATCTTCGGGCAGGCCGAAGGAAGGATCGGAAAGACTGGTCCGGACAATCGCGACCTTCTCCTTCCACAATGCAATCCAGCCAACTGGACTGGTCATGATCGGCGGCTGCGAAAGATAGAATTGCGCCAGAGTGCGGCACACCCGGTCGACATCGGAAATGCTGACCAAGCCTGCCGCGATCCTCTGGTCGAGCGCATTAGCCTGGTCGAGGCGGCGCATGACGACCAGCCAATCCACCGGTGTTCCCGAGCCGGAGATTGCAAGGGTTCCATCAGCCTCGCGCGTTACCGGGACGTTTCCGAGATATACCCCGGGGGCCAAGCGGTGATTGGCCGCGAATTCGCTCTGGCAATTGCGGCGCCGCGCCTCGAGCGAACGGCAGTCGAGAAAGTCGAGCGCAATTGGCCGCTTCAACTTGTAGACATACTCGCCCGCCATAAAGACGAGCGCCGTGTGCGTTTCGACAACCCTCACTTCGTCTGGATGATGCGGATAGGAGGCGGGGCAAGACAGGAACGCCGCGACTTCGGCGTGGGTTTCGGCCTCGGATTTCGATACCAACTCAGCTCGGTTCAGGAAGCTGTCTACGGGCTTCACGGTTCATAGGCTGAAACGAGCTTCGCGATTTCATCCGACGGCTGGTTCACCACGTCACGGTCGATCTGCGCCAGAATATGATCTTTCACGCGCTCGCTCAGATGCTTGCGCATCGTGCCCATTACAGTTGGCGCGGCGACGAGTATTACCTCCGCTGCGAGATCCTTCTGCACCGTGTCGAGAGTTTGGGCAGCCTCGATGACAAATCGCCCTTCGGCCTGGGTGTGCCAATCGGTATCCCCAAGTCCGCTTCGGCGTCCATCCGAACTGGAGAAGCTTCTGCCGGGCCGGTCCGATCCCTGTTCGGCCGTCTGAAGGTTGTGGACGCGCTCATGCGCAACAGCTTTGAGGACAGGTTTCCGAACATCGCCCTCGTTCCGCAAGATCAGCATCTTACTGCCGTCCACAGCCATGATCAGTGTTCCGTTTGCAATCTTCATCAGCGCTGGCTCCACGAGGTTGTTTGATGATTGCTCAGGCGAACCATCGGATCACCGATCACGCTAGTCTGTCGCCCTGCCCATCTCACTACGTGAACCTACGGATGAGGTCGCCACCAACGCCAATTTGCCCATGCTTACGGATGATTGCGTAGTTACAGCGCCGCCGCCAATCCCGGACAAGCTGACAGGACGTCTGCCCAACGACCGGGAGAAACTGCGTGGCTTTTGCCCCCATCAGCAAGTCTGCCGCGACCAGGCAGGGGGCAATCATGCACGATTACGATACGGCCAGCAGGACGCTGAGCTGGGAGACGTACAGAGCATGGCTCGACGCCGAACCCGGCGGTTGGATTAACATCGGCCACGAAGCGGTCGACCGGCACGTTCTGGAGGGTGCCGGCAGCAAGGAGGCGCTCAGGTGGCTCGGCAAGAATGGCGAGCGTCGAAGCTTCACCTACGCCGACCTGGAGCGTGAAAGCGATCGCTTTGCGCGCATGCTGGCAGATCGCGGTTTTGGACAGGGGTCGCGCGTTTTCTCGCTGCTTGGCCGCGTCCCTGAACTCTATTTTGCAATTCTGGGCACGCTGAAACTGGGCGGCGTCTTCTGCCCACTTTATTCAGCATTCGGACCGGAGCCGATCCGGTCACGCGTTGAGATCGGGCATGCGAACGTAGTTCTCGTCAGCGCCCGCGACTATCGAAAGAAGATCGCCGGTGTTCGCGAAGAATTGCCTGATCTGAAACTCGTCCTGCTTACGCCGCACAGTGAAACCCCACCCCCCGGCACGGTCGATCTGGGGCAGGCGCTCGAACGCACCACCGCCCGCTTCGAATGCCTGCAAACCTCCCCGGACGACATGGCATTGCTGCACTTTACCAGCGGGACGACAGGCAAGCCCAAGGGCGTCGTCCATGTCCACGAAGCGGTCGTGGCCCACAATGCAACCGGCCGGATCGCGCTGGATCTGCGAGACCGGGATATCTTCTGGTGTACGGCCGATCCGGGCTGGGTGACGGGCACATCTTATGGGATCATCGCCCCGCTTTGCGCCGGCGCAACTCTGATCGTTGACGAAGCAGAATTCGACGCCCGCCGCTGGTACTCCATTCTGGAGAGCGAGAAGGTCACGATCTGGTATACCGCACCGACGGCCATCCGCCTGCTGATGAAGGCGGGGGCCTACCTTGCGCGCGAATATGATCTTTCGCACCTGCACTTTCTCGCCAGCGTCGGCGAACCGCTCAATCCCGAAGCTGTCGTGTGGAGCAACGAGGTCTTTGGCCGTCCCTTCCACGATAATTGGTGGCAGAGCGAAACGGGCGGCATAATGATTGCCAATTACGCTTCAATGGACGTGAAACCGGGGTCGATGGGCAAGCCGCTGCCCGGTGTTGAGGCTGCCATCCTTGAAGTGACGGACGCTGGAGTGCGGCCCATCGATACTCCCATGACGCCTGGACACCTCGCCTTGCGGCCGGGTTGGGCATCGATGTTTCGCGGCTATCTCGATCAGCAGGAACGCTATGAAAAGTGCTTTCGGGATGGCTGGTATCTGAGCGGCGATCTGGCGATGCGCGATGCCGATGGATATTTCTGGTTTGTCGGGCGGGCGGACGATGTGATCAAATCCGCCGGGCACCTGATCGGGCCGTTCGAGGTGGAGAGCGCCCTGGTCGAGTATCCGGCGGTCGCTGAAGCTGCCGTCATCGGGGTGCCGGACGAACGCGCCGGTGAAATCGTAAAGGCCTTCGTCACGCTGCATCATGGTTTCGAGCCAAGCGAACAGCTCCGCAAAGAGTTGATGGCCCATGCCCGCAAACGACTGGGCGCAGCGATTGCGCCGCGGCAGATCCAGTTCTGCGAGGACCTGCCACGAACCCGGTCGGGCAAGATCATGCGCCGACTGCTTAAAGCGCGCGAACTCGGCCTTCCGGAAGGCGATATCTCGACGCTGGAAACCACAGCATGACAAGCGCACTGCCCAAGGTCCGGCTAACGCGCGAACATTGCCGTACATTGCTGCATCAGATGTTGCGCATCCGCCGGTTCGAGGAAAAATGCGCCGAGCTTTACACGCAAGAGAAAATCCGCGGGTTCCTCCATCTCTATATTGGCGAGGAAGCGGTGGCGGTTGGGGTTATGCAAGCGCTCGTCCCTGACGATGCTGTCGTGGCGACCTACCGCGAACATGGCCATGCCCTGCTCAAGGGTGTCTCTGCAAATAGCATAATGGCCGAGATGTACGGCAAGCAGGAAGGCTGCAGTCGCGGCCGCGGCGGTTCGATGCATCTGTTTGATGCCAAGGCGCGGTTCTATGGCGGCAATGCGATCGTTGCCGGCGGGCTGCCAATCGCAGTCGGCCTGGCGCTCGCCGACAAGCTCGCCGGGCGGAAGTGCATAACGGTCTGTTTCTTTGGAGAGGGTGCGGCTGCCGAGGGCGAGTTTCATGAAAGCCTCAATCTTGCCGCTCTATGGCAACTGCCTGTGCTCTTCGTGTGCGAGAATAACCGGTACGCCATGGGTACAGCGCTGGAACTGTCGGAATCGGAAACCGACATCAGCGTGAAAGCCTCCTGTTACAAGCTGGCATCAGAGTGGGCCGACGGGATGGACGTGGTCGCGGTGGAAGTCGCGGCTCGGCGCGCCGTTGCCGCGATCCGGGAAGATGGCGGGCCTCGTTTCCTCGAATGCCGCACATACAGGTTCCGCGCGCATTCGATGTACGACCCCCAGCTTTACCGGGCCAAGGAGGAAGTCGAGGAATGGAAAGAACGCGGACCGATCTTGCGGTTTCAAAAGTGGGCGCTTGAGGCTGGAGAACTTCGCGAAGACGACGTCAGAGAGATCGAAGCTGAAGTAGCGCGCGAGGTGTCAGGCGCGGTCGCATTTGCCGAAACGGGAACCTGGGAACCGGTCGAAGATCTGATGCGCGACGTCGGAGCGGAGCGCCGCACATGACCCAGCTCAGTTACCGCGAGGCAATGCGCTCGGCGATCCGCAAGGCAATGCTTGAGGACGAACGCGTTTTCCTGATGGGCGAGGATGTCGGCCGCTACGGAGGATGTTACGCGGTCTCGCAGGGGTTGCTTGAAGAGTTCGGGCCGGACCGTATCCGCGATACCCCGCTTTCCGAAAGCGCCTTTACCGGAGCCGGGTTCGGTGCAGCCATGAACGGTATGCGCCCGATCGTAGAGGTAATGACCTGCAATTTCTCACTGCTCTCGCTTGACCAGATCATGAATAATGCAGCCACTGTCAGGCACATGTCGGGCGGCCAGATCGCTGTGCCGGTGGTCATCCGCATGGCGACCGGAGGTGGACGCCAGCTTGCCGCGCAGCATTCGCACAGCCTCGAAGGATGGTATGCGCACATCCCCGGAATCCGCGTTCTGGCTCCGGCAACAGTCGAGGATGCAGGCGGGATGCTCGGGCCTGCTCTCGAGGACCCCGACCCGGTCCTGATCTTCGAAAACGCGCTGCTCTACAACGACACTGCCGGAGTTCACCAACCGATCGCAGTCGACATCGATCATGCTGCGATCCGGCGCGAGGGCCGCGACATAAGCCTCATCACTTACGGCGGATCGCTGGGCAAGACCCTCGCGGCAGCAGAGGAACTGGCCGGCGAAGGAGTTGATGCCGAAGTCCTTGATCTGCGAGTCCTTCGGCCGCTCGACGAAGATGCGATCCTTGCCACGCTGGCCAAGACCAGGCGCTGCGTGATCATCGACGAGGGCTGGCGTTCCGGCAGTATTTCGGCAGAAATCATGGCGCGGATCGTCGAAAAGGGATTCTGGACGCTTGATGCCCCTCCCGCGCGGGTATGCAGCGAAGAGGTGCCGATACCCTATGCCAAACACCTGGAAGAAGCTGCCCTGCCAAGCACCGCCAAGGTTGTAGCTGCAGCCCGCGCAGTACTTGGCCGCTGACGGTGGGCGTCTTTGTAATGCCATCGCTCGGCGCGGACATGGCGGCAGGAACGCTGGTCGAATGGTTGAAAACGCCGGGTGACCGCGTCGAGCACGGCGACATCATTGCGGTGGTCGAAACTGACAAGGGGGCGATCGAAGTCGAAGTCTTCGAAGACGGCATCATTGAACAGCTTCTGGTCAGTAAGGGACAAAGCGTGCCCGTAGGAACCGCGCTCGCAAGGATTGGCGGGACCGAAAACATCCCCTCCGCCGCACCTGCCCAAACGCAGGCCGCGCCTCTCAAGCCCGCAACCGAGCCCCCCCTTTCTCAGCCGCTCGCCACAGTGGCCCCGCCTCCAATCGAGGCGTCGAGTTTGCGCGCTTCCCCCGCCGCACGCAGGCTCGCCGCCGAACGCGGTGTCGACCTCGCCTCGATTGCCGGCAGTGGTCCGGATGGCGCCATCCAGCTTGCCGATGTCGAGACCGCCTCCATTGGCCCGGCCAAAACCGGCCCCGGCCTCGACTTAACCGCGATGCGCCGGGCAATTGCTGCTGCGATGGCACGTTCGAAGCGCGAGATTCCGCACTACTATCTAATGCATCGCATCGAGCTGTCGCGAGCGCTTGAGTGGCTCGATCGCTACAATGCAGACCGTCCGCCTCCTGACAGGCTGTTGCTGTCAGCCATCATCCTGAAGGCCTCGGCGCTCGCCCTCGGCGAATTTCACGAATTCAACGGGTTCTACGAAAGCGATCATTTCGTGCCCAGCAAGCCAGTCCACCTGGGCAACGCCATCGCAATCCGCGGCGGCGGGCTTGCTGCCCCATGCATCAGGGATGCCGCGAACCTGCCGCTTGCTGAACTGATGGCAAGGCTTCGCGACCTTGTTGCTCGCACGAAGCGGGGGCAATTTCGCTCGTCCGAGGTCGCTGACGCCACGGCGACCGTTTCCAGCCTCGGTGATCGCGGAGTGGAGGGCCTCTTGCCCGTGATTTACCCTCCGCAGGTTGCGATCATCGGTTTCGGAAGTGTCGAGCGGCGTCCATGGGCCGATGAAGAATCGCTGGTCGTCCGCCCGGTGATGACCGTCACCCTTGCCGGCGATCACCGCGCGAACGACGGGCATCGCGGATCGCTGCTCTTGAGACGGATCGAGCAATTGCTGATGCATCCGGAGGACCTATGAACCAGCCGGATGCCCGCACAATTGTAGTCGAGGAAATCGAGAATATTGCCCCCGACGTCGCGCCGGTTTCAATCCGCGATGATGAAGACATGCGCGAGGCGCTCGACCTCGATTCAATGGACATCTTCAATCTGATCGCCGCACTCCACCAGCGGCTCGGGATCGACATTCCGGACGCCGAAGCTGCGAGGTTCGTGACGATCGGCGGTGCGGCGCGATGGCTCGCCGCAAATTTACCGGCTGAACCGGGCTGATTTTTCCGGAGTATTGATGGGAAGGACGCAGTCTTTCGGGGCTCAGGCTTCCTCGTGCAAGGGCAGCACCTGGCCCGCCATTGCACCTCCATCCACCAGGAATTCGCTGCCAGTGGAGAAACTTGCTTCGCTGAACAGGAAGCCGACCATGCGAGCGACTTCGTCGGCTTCGCCAAATCGGGAAATGGGCTGAGCGGCAACCACATCGTCTCCCATCCCTTCGGTCATGGGCGTCCGGATTGGCCCCGGGTGGAGCGACACGACCCTGATCTTGTCTGCAGCAAGATCGAGAGCTGCGGCTTTCGTAAGGCCTCGGATACCCCACTTACTGGCCACATAGGCGGCCAGTCCACCATAGCCCTGCATTCCCGCAGTCGACGACGTGTTGACTATCACACCGCCTCCGGCGCGCTTCAAAGCCGGTGCGACAGCGCGGATTCCAAGGAATATTCCGGTCAGATTGATATCGATTACGCGGCGGAATTCATCCGGTTCGCAATCCGCCACCGTATCGAGTGAAAGAACGCCCGCGTTGTTGAACAGCGCGTTGACCTGGCCAAATGCGTCTTGCGCTTCGGCAACCGCTGCCTCCCAGTCATGTTCACTGGTCACATCGAGCCGTCTGTACTGCACATGCTGGCCAAGTTCCTCCGCGAGTGCCGCCCCCTCTTCGTCAAGAACGTCGGTCACCATGACCCTCGCCCCGGCAGCGGCTAGCAGACGAGCGGTGGAACCGCCGATACCCCGCGCGCCGCCGGTGATGATTACGCGCAATTCATTCTTTGGGATGGCAGTCATTGCAAGTCTCTCCGGCTCGGTGGATTGGACTTCACTACGCCCCGGAGAATGCCGAAAGGATACGTAAAGCTCCGGATTATGGAGCCGCGTACCCATGGAACGGTCTGCAAGTACTCATCCCCGGTAGCCCGATTGGTTCTAGGTCCCGGTCAAGCTGCGCAGCAAATATCCGGTGAAGTAAGCCAGGACTGCGGCGGCCCCGCCAATGACAAGGGTTCGCACCCCGGAACTAAAGCTGGGGGTGCCCAGAACTCTTCCCTTCCCCATTCCGAAGAGGAAGAAAGTGAGAACTCCGAGCAGCGAGCTGGCGAGAAACATCGATTTGAATTCGCCCACGCCGAGCAGGAATGGGATCAGGGGAACCAGACCGCAGATCGAGAAGGCGACATAGGTCGTGAACGCAGCTTTCATCGGACGGGCCGTCTCTTCCGTCAGGCGAAGCTCTTCGGCCATCATCGTGTCGACCCATACCCGTCGATCTGCCGTGATGACTTCGACAACCTTCTCCAGATCGCTTCCCGCCAAACCCTTGCGGGCAAATATTTCCTTTATCTCGCCCCGTTCACCCTCAGGGTAGAGGCTTATGTGCCTCTCCTCGTTTCGGCGGCCTTGCCTGACTTCGTCCTGGCGCGCCCGGGTGCCGAGGTAATTGCTGACAGACATACTGAAGCCGTCTGCGATGAGATTGGCTAAACCGAGAATGATCACGGTCGAGGAAGGCAATTGCCCCCCTGCACTCCCTGCGACAACGGCAAAAGTCGTGATCACGCCATCGACACCGCCAAGCATGAAGTCGCCAAGCGGACTGAGGCCGCGTGGATTGGCCAAACGGCTGCGTATTCGAGCGGGGGAATGGTCCTTGATATGGTCTTCAAGCTCGCGCGACATGAAAGCTACTCGCGCACGATCAGAACCGAGCATTTCGCATGACGCGCGACCCGGGCTGCATTTGCGCCCAACAGCCAGTCTTTCATTTCGGGCCGATGCGACGACAGGGCGATAAGATCGGCCCCCACGTCACCTGCGATCGCCAGGATACCGCCCGCTATATTGCCACACCCGACTTCTCTGCCAAAGCTTTCCACGCCGAGTTCTCGGGAAAGCGAATGGAGCCTCGTCGTCGTTTTATCCATCAGCGCCCCTAGCGAAACGCTTGTCCAAGGCGCTTCGACTACCGCAAGCTTGTCCGGCACGATTGTGCAAAGCGTTACGCCCGCGTCGAATGATTGCGCCAGCGCCTGTGCGACAGGCACGGCCTTGGCCCATGAGCTGGGCTCATCCAGGTCGACTGGCACCAATATGTGTGAAAACATTGCTGATCTCCGCTCCAATTTCCCGCGGATGGTTCAGCACTTGTCCCGGTCCAGCTATACGTAAGTTTCCGCCGGCACCGCGGCTGATCTCAAGCGACGAATTGAAACACCGAGATGGGCTTGCCGAATGCTTGTTGCGTGGCATCCAGCCGCCTCGACCGATAAACGCTCAGCAGAAGGTGCATTCGCCCAGAGGCGCCCCACAAACGGAGCCCATCTAACAGGGCTATTTCGGGGACAGCACGCTGAGTATCTGGTCGCGCAGCTCGTTTCCGGCAGTCGGCTTGAAAACAAGCGAAATGCCCCTGCTGCGCAGCGATGCAGCATCAAGCGCAGTGTCACCCGATATCAGGATCGCGGGAATTTCCTTGCCCAGGCGCTTTCGCGTTTCGGTGATAATATCCAGGCCGTTCTTCTTGTCGCCGAGGTGATAGTCAGTAACGATCACATCGGGTTCCTTCGGTGCCATTGAATCAAGAGCGTTCGCTACGTCCTTGGGCGATGAAGCGATGTGGATTTCGAGGCCCTTGTGCAGGGACAGCCGGAAGCGCGTGGAATTTAGCACAGCGGGATCATCATCCACCAAGAGGATGATGCCTTCCCCGTCAGGTTTGCTTTGAACTTCCGCTTTATCCGTCCGGGGCGGTGCAAGCAAAACTTCGCTCAGCGGAAGTTTGAAGGAGAACGTAGTGCCTTTTCCAACCTTGGATTTCACCTCGATCTCGAAGCCCAGCGTGGCAGCGATACGCTGGGAAATCGCAAGGCCAAGGCCCAACCCGGCATTGGCCTGCTGCGGATCGCGGCCGATCTGATAAAATTCGTCGAATATCTTGCCCAGTTGGTCCTTCGGTATCCCAACACCTGTATCCCGTACCTCTATGCCGAGATCAGAACCGACCAGCGAAGTGGCGACCGTTACGCTGCCCTCTTTCGTGAAATTGATCGCATTGCTGATCAGGTTCATCAGGATTTGACGGAGCAAGTCAGGGTCGGACCGGACGATTCGGTCATGGACCTCGACAATCAGTTCCAGACCTTTGGTCTTCGCATGCGGCTCGCAGCTCGCACACACTTCTTCGACTGCTTTGAGCAGGTCGACATCACCAATCTTCGGCTTCACTGCGTCAGCATCCAGCTTGGAGATATCAAGCAGGGAATTGAGCAGATTTCGCATATTCTCGAGAGAGGCACCTTGTTTGCCGATCAGATCGAGAAGCTCGGGATCGTCTGCTTTCAGCTCAAGTGCTTCGGTCAGCATGGCAAGCGATTGCAGCGGCTGGCGCAGATCGTGGCTCGCCGTGGCGAGAAATCTCGATTTCGCCGCGAGAGCAGATTCGGCCCTCTCCTGCGCTTCCTCAACAGCATGCATGGCACGCAGATGGTCGCGAATATCCCGGATCGAGGCGCAAATCATTTCGCCGCTTTCCAGCGACACCGGGCTCAGGCTGATTTCGATCGGCACTTCCTCGCCGTTCTTCAGCAATGCACGCAGTTCCAGGCCCGTACCCATCGGACGGACCTTGGCGTCTTTCATATATTCCTTGCGATGAGCCTGATGCCGCTTGCGAAGCGATTGAGGCAGCAATTGCTCCACATTCATGCCGACAAATTCGGCCCGATCATATCCGAAGAAGTGAAGCGCCTCTGAATTGGCTAGGAAGATTTCTCCAGCGCCATCCACCATGATCAGTGGATCAGGAGCGTTCTCGACCAGCATACGAAACCGGGTTTCACTTTCCCGCAGTTGCTGTTCGCCCAACAGGCGCTGGCTAATATCGACAAACGTCACCACCACGCCGCCGGACCGTTGTTTATCGGCCCTGTAGGGGGCTATTCGCATCAGGTAGATCGCGCCATCTTCTGCGCGGACTTCGCGTTCAATCGGCGTGAAGCTCTGGAAAACCTTGTCGACATCCTCCAGAAATTTGTCGTCATCGAATTTCTGCCTGATATCGCCGATAGGCCGGCCCAGATCAGAATCGATCAGATTGAACAGACGCTTTGCCGCTGGGGTAAAGCGGGCAATTGTGTGATGCGCATTGAGCAGCAGCGTCGCAATCCCAGTGCTCGAAACAAAATTGGCCAGGTCGTCACTCAGCTCGGCAAGCTGCTCTACCTTGTCCTTCAGCTGGTTGTTTACCGTCGAGAGCTCTTCATTCATCGCCTGGAGCTCTTCCTTGGAAGTTTCCAGCTCCTCATTGGCGGATTGAAGCTCTTCGTTGACGGACATCATCTCTTCATTGGATGCCTGAAGTTCCTCGTTCGTTGATTCCAGCTCCTCCAGGTTTATCTGGAGGTCTTCCTGTGCATCACGAAGCTTGTGTTCCAGCTCGCCGATTGTCGATTGTTCACTCGCAGGTTCGGTCGCCTCTGGGAGCTGGGCGGTGTCCGGTGGAGTTATGTCTTCAAAGGTTACGATCAGCAGCTTTTCAGTTTGGTCAGTGGCAGCGAGCGGCCGGATCGATATTTTTGTGTCCTGGCGCGGTGGCCCGCGCTTGATGGAAACTTCATTGATCGTCACCACTTCGTGCGATTCCGCCGCCTTTTTGATGCCGCTGCGCAGGCCTTTGCGAAGTTCGGGATGGGCCAGGGTGAGCAAGTCCTGCGTCGGCAATCCCGATGGCTGCTCGAGATAGCGCGCGGTCGGGCCCATGAAATAAAGCACCTGGTGCCTGGCATTGGTCAGGACTGCCGCAGGAGCGTAGCTGCGCAGCAATTGCTGCTGCATCAGTTCGCGCAAGCGAACGGTTTCTTTGGTCCGATGAGGGGGCAGCGGGCCAGTCACGGGGGCGCGTGCGAGTACGCCGGTGACGGGAAAACTCGCCACGTGGTTCGTGGTATTCTCAAGTCGGCGATAGAGGCGCGAATTCTTGTCGATCGTTTCGAACATGCCGTGAAGCTGGCCCATGCTTTCTGATCGTCCGAGGAACAGATAGCCGCCTTTGCGCAATGCGAAGTGAAAATAACCGAGTATCCGATCCTGCAGTTTAGCAGTCAGATAGATCAACAGATTTCGGCAACTGATCAGGTCGAGCCGCGAAAATGGCGGGTCGGAAATGACATTCTGCATTGCGAAGGTAACTGTTTCGCGCAGTTCCTTGCTAATCTGGTAATCCTTGCCGTGCTGGATGAAAAATCGCTGCAGTCTGTCCGGTGGGATATCGGCGACCAGGCTGGCTGAATAGATACCCTGCCGTCCCGCGGCGAGCGCGGCCTCGTCCAGGTCAGTAGCGAAAATCTGGATTGGACAGCTTTTCTTGGTCCGTTCGAGCTCTTCAATCAGCAACATTGCGATCGAATACGCTTCCTCGCCGGTTGCGCAGCCGGGGACCCAGACCCGGATCTCCTCATCAGATGCCTTGTCCCGGACAAGATTTACGATCGCGCTATCGCGCAGCGTGTCAAAAGCCTCCGGATCGCGAAAGAAAGAGGTCACGCTGATCAGCAGGTCTTTATAGAGTTTCTTTGCCTCGTCCGGCTGCTCGCGCAGATAGGTGAGATAGTCGGAAACCTTGGCGATATTGTGCAGGCCCATACGCCGCGCAATCCGGCGTCCCAATGTGCCTGTCTTGTAGCCGCGTAAATCATTCCCGAGCTGTGCCTGCAGGACCGCAATGACGGAATTGATCCCGCTCTCATCTCCGATAAGATCTGCTGCGTCCTCCGCGTCCTCAGAAATCCGAACATAATCATGGCTGAGATAATCGCGGATTTTCGGTAGCATGTCCGGAACCGGGCAAACCACATCTACCTGCCCGGTTGCGATTGCAGCGCGCGGCATCCCATCGAATTGGGCCGTTTCCGGAGATTGGGCGAGAACTATGCCCCCCGCTGCCTTCAGCTCGCGCAATCCTAGGCTTCCGTCGCTGCCGGTGCCTGAAAGGATAATGCCGACTGCACGGTGATGTTGCTGCGCAGCCAGCGAACAGAAGAAACGGTCGATCGGCAACCGCAAACCATGATGAGGCACTGCCTCGCCCAACTCGAACGACTGGTCGTTCAGTGCGGCATAGTAATTCGGCGGGATCACATAAACATGATCAGGCTCCACCCGCATACCATGCTCGATCTGCCTCACTGGCATATCGGTGTGGCGTGACAGGATTTCGGCAATCATGCTGGAATGTTTGGGGTCGAGATGCTGGATGACGACAAATGCCGCACCCAGATCGGGAACCGCCGTTTCGAAGAAAGCTTCGAGTGCAGCAAGCCCGCCAGCGGAAGCGCCAATGCCGATAATTGGGAAACTGCTTGTCATGGCAAAGAACTTTGCACCCCTTGGTGATTTTCGGCAATCCCCTGCTATCCCTCGGCCCACCCGATATGCTCGGCTCTGTCAGCCTGAATGCGGCTTTTGCAGGTCACACCAAGCTGGCGCCACCATTCCATTCGCGCAGAAGAGTTAGGCCCTGTAAACCCAGCTAGCTGACGGTGGCGACATCACCTCATTCTTGGCTCTAAAAGCGGGTATGCAGGTCTTCTTGCATATCGACGTCGAAGAGCATGACTGGATCATCAGGCTGGAGGATCGAAGCATTCTCAGGGATCGCTACGCGAGCGCCCTCATCTCCGGTCAGCCTGCGCAGAGCGGCGAAATTTTCTCGACCAAAGCCTGCGGGACAACCAGCCTTACCGTCCTGCTGGCGCGTAAAAACCGCGCCCGTGCCGTGCGCAAGCGCGCGCAAGTGATCCGAGGTTACCAGCGGCATGTCGGCCAAGGCGATGACCACGCGTTCATGGGCATCTGCTGCAGCCACCCCCGCGGCAATAGAAGTCCCCATGCCCTTAGCCGCGTCCGGATTGATAACTTTCCTCCACCTATCTGAAGCCGCAATCGAAGTGTGCTCTCCGGTCACGAGGTAGAGGTTCTGGAAGCCCGAATTTTCCGCCGCCTCGGCAGCCCATTCCCACAAGGGTTTCCCCCTGAATGGAGTGACCAGCTTTTCGCCGCCAAACCGCTCGCTGCGCCCGGCGGCGAGCAGTATTAAAGCGATTGCAGGATCAAACCTGGTCACGAAGTCGTTCGTAATGCGCTACGACTTCAGCGAGCGCGGACAAGGCCAGCGCAGCTGGCGTCTTGCAGGTCGGTATGAGCCCGACGGGACTGCGTACCCGCGCGATTTGCTCTTCGGGAAGGCCCTGCCTGGCAAGCTCGAGAGCGCGCGATATACGGGCATTCTCTCCGCCCTGCGCTCCTACGAAGAAAACCTCACTGGCAAGCACTTGGGCGATGAGTGGCATTTCCCACTCGTGATCGTGGAACAGGAACAGTGCCGCCGTCCACCGGTCGAGCGGACAATCTGCTGCCTGCTGGCCAAGCGACAACCGCGATTTGTCGTAAATCTCGACATCGATCCCCATTGCCTGCGCAAGGTCACCAAGAAAGCCGAGTTCAGGCCCTTCACCAAAAGCCGCAATGCGGAGGGCAGGTAGGTAAACACGCTCTGTCAGAATTGACCTGTGAGGCAATGCGAGGCGGGCAGGCTTGCGGTCCGCCAGCTCCCCGATAACCCGGCGGCAGGCCACGCGGTCGGGAGCGGGGTCGAGCAGGATGTCGAGCCCGCCACCGCATGGGAGCCGGAAATCGATTGTACTGGCTCCCGCGCCGTAACGGATGACTTCGGCTTCTGTCAGATTGCGGATATCCGACGCCAGTTGCGCCTCGAGGCAGCCGTCAGCCAAGCTGCCAACAGTTGACCCGTCAGCCAATACTGCCAACTGCGCGCCGATACGCCGCGAAAAGCTGCCTTCGATACCGACGATTGTGCATAGCCCGACACCGACCTCGCAGGCCGCTGCCAGCGCCTCGTGATCCTCGGTGTGGGCCGTTATATCGGCTACCCGCTGGAGCATCAGTCCGGCATCGCTTGAAGCACCCGATCAGGCGTCATGGGATAATCGAAGATGCGCGCACCGCAGGCATTGTAAATGGCATTGGCAATCGCCGCCGCCCCGCCGCACATGCCGAGTTCGCCGATACCCTTGGCCTGAATGGGGCTGGCCGCCGGATCGCGCTCCTCGACCAGGACCACTTCCAGATCGGGCACGTCACGATGCACGGGCACATGGTATTCGGCGAGATCGCTATTGACCAGATGCCCGTCGCGAGGGTCGAACTCCAGCGCCTCTGTGAGTGCGACGCCGATGCTCCACGTTATACCGCCCAGGCACTGCGAACGCGCAGTTTTGTGGTTCAGAACCCTGCCAAAACCAAACGCGCCGAGCATACGGTCGACGCGCGTTTCCCCGGTGAAGCGATTGACGCGCACCTGCGCGAAAAATGCCCCGAAGCCCGATGCCGTGTAATCATCTTCGATGTCGCCGGGCTCGTAATGCCCTTCGTGCGCGATGTTCTCGCCGCCGAGCAGGTCGACAAGTGTGTCACCCGACGAGGTCTTGCCATCAGACAATTCCAGAGCGGTTTCCTCCACCCCGATCCGAGTGGCAATATCTTCGCGGATGGCCTTGCAGGCGACATAGACCGCTGAACCGATTGAAGCTGCACCCCAGCTTCCTCCCGATCCGGGCCCGCGAGGATGGCTGGTATCGCCCAGTTCCACCAGTACCTTGTCCGTTGCGAGGCCGAGCATTTCACCGGCAAGCTGAGCAAGGATGGTGTAGGTGCCGGTGCCGATATCGGTCATGTCGGTTTCGACGAGCGCGCTTCCGTCAGCATTCAGCGTAACCCGCGCCCGCGCTTCGGAAACATTATGGACGCGAGCAGCGCTGGCCATGCCGGTGCCGACCCACCATTCGCCATCCTGAGACTGTCGGGGCTTGCGCGGACCACTGTCCCAGCCAAACGCCTCGGCGCCCTGCTTCAGGCATTCTGCCAGCTTGTGCGAGGAGAATGGCAGGCCCTCCTCGGGATCTTTCTCAGGGATATTCTTCAGGCGTAATTCGACGGGGTCGATGCCCACTTTTTCCGCCAGCACATCCATGGCACCTTCCAGCGCGGGCATGCCGACAGCTTCACCGGGTGCGCGCACCGAGCCTGCGGTCATGCGGTGTATGCGCGCCACTTCGAGCATCAGTTCGCGGTTTTCGCCTGCGTAGAGAAAGTGCGAGGATTGCAGGACCGGCTCGGCGAAGGTTTCGCCCGGCAGATTGGACACCAGCGCATGGTGACCAAATCCGGTGATCGCCCCGTTTTCATCGGCAGCAAGCCGCAGGCGCTGCGTCGTCTCGGAGCGGCGCATGATGCATTGGAAGACCTGCTGGCGCGTCAGGACGACCCTGACCGGCCTATTGAGTTCTTTCGCCGCAATCGCCGCCGCGACCACTTCTTCGCTGATGCCTAGCTTAGAGCCGAACCCGCCGCCCACGAAGCGCGAGATCAGGCGGATACTGTCTTCTTCCATATCCAGCGCATCGGCCAATTCGCTGATGTTGTAATTCAGCATCTGCAGCGATGCGTGGACAGTCAGCTTGTCGCCATCCCATTGCGCGATTGCAGCATGAGGCTCCATCGCAGCCGATGCGTGGCCCTTGGTCGTGTAAATCACATCGACCGAATGAGCCGCCTCGGCCATGGCCCGGGCAAGATCGCCCTGCCGGACCGTTTCGTCTTCCTGCTCTTCGCCCTGGACTGCCTGCGGGTCGATCGGTGCGCCCTCGTCCTCACGATATTCGACGGCAAGATGCTTTGCCGCATCGCGTGCCTGTTCGAAGGTTTCCGCCACGACCAGCGCGATTGGCTGGCCCCAATAGCAGACAGTTTTCGGGCCTTGCTTGGGCGCTTCGTCGGCCGTGCCTTGTGCCGCGCGGGTGGTGAGCTTGGGATCGTCGACCAGTGCAAGCACTCCGGGCATGGCGAGCACCGCGTCCCGGTCCATTCCCGTGACTTCACCGCGTGTGATCGTCGATGTCACCAGCACGCCTTCGGCGCAGCCCTCGATCGGATATTCGGCAGCATAGGGCGCGGTGCCAGTCACCTTCGCTAGGCCTTCGACGCGCGAGATGCCCTTGCCGAGCACGCCTTGCTTCATGCCATCGAGCCGATTGCTCTTGTCCGGCTCGTCCTGTTTGAAATGGACGGTCATGCTGCGTCCTCCGCTGCCTGTTCAAGCACCGCGTGTAACGTGCGCCGCGCGAGAGGGATCTTGAAATCGTTTTCGCCGTAGCCAATCGCGTTTTCGAGCAGGATGTCAGCCGCGCGGTCAAATGTTTCGGCCGTCGGCGGTTGGCCGATGATGGCTTCACCAATGCGCGGGTCGTGCCAGGGCTTGTGCGCCAGGCCTCCGAAAGCGAGATCCGCGCGCGAGAACAGGCCTTCGTCAAACTCGATGATTGCGGCGATCGATACCAAGGCGAACGCATAAGAGGATCGCTCGCGCACCTTGCGGTAAATCTGGGTGCCGCCCACAGGAGGCGGAAGAGTGACTGCGGTGATGATCTCGCCGTCTTCAAGGACGTTCTCTCGCCACGGCGTTTCGCCGGGCAGGCAATGGAAATCGCGCACCGGCACTGTCCGCTCGCCGCCAGCCGCTTTCGCAATGTGAACCTTCGCGTCCAGTGCGCTTAGCGCCACCGCCATGTCGCCGGGATAGGTCGCGATACACTGATCGCTGGTTCCGAGAACCGCATGCAGTTTCGCGATCCCATCGATCGCCCCGCACCCGCTGCCCGGCTCGCGTTTGTTGCAGGGCTGGTCGATGTTGGTGAAGTAAAAACACCGCGTTCGCTGGCACAGGTTGCCGCCGGTCGTCGCCTTGTTGCGCAGTTGCTGAGTGGCTCCTGCAAGGATTGCGCGGGCGAGCAAGGGATAATCCGAGCTGACCCGCGGGTGCACGGCTGCTGCGGTATTGGTCGCGAGCGCGCCGATCAGAAGCCCGCCATCGGGCGTATCCTCAATTTCGCCGAAACCGATGCGATTGATATCAGCAAGTTGCCCCGGGGTTTCGACCTGCAGCTTCATCAGGTCGAGCAAATTGGTGCCGCCGGCAATCACGATCGAGCCTTCATCTGCGGTGATCTTGCCCGCGTCTTCGATCGTGCGCGCTTTGGTATATTCAAAAGGCCTCATGCGCTTTTCTCCGCCACGTCGCGGATGGCGGCTACGATATTTGCGTAAGCCCCGCAGCGGCACAAATTGCCGCTCATGCGCTCGCGAATTTCTTCGCCAGTAATGGTCATTTGGCCGTCGAGGCTCTCGCTGGCATCGCTCGGCCAGTTATTGGCAATTTCCTGAAGCATGGCGGTGGCCGAACAGATCTGGCCGGGTGTGCAATATCCGCATTGGAAGCCATCATGCTCGAGAAAAGCTTTCTGCAGTTCGGACGGTTTATCGGGCGTTCCCAAACCCTCGATCGTGGTGACTTCATCGCCATCATGCATTGCCGCAAGCGTCAGGCAGCTGTTGATCCTGATGCCGTTGACGATGACGGTGCAGGCGCCGCACTGGCCATGGTCGCACCCCTTCTTGGTGCCGGTCAGACCAAGGTCATGCCGGAGGAAATCAAGCAAGGATGTGCGGGGATCTTCGGGCAGCGGTTGCTGGGTGCCGTTAACGGAAATGGTGTTGGACAAGAACGCCTCCTCTGCATCCTGAACCAACAGAACGCGGAAGGTGTCCGAAAATGGAAAATAATCGCAGCCGAGGCCGGCTTTAACTCAGCTCACGCGGTCAGGTTCGAGGCGTATCTGGACCGCGCCTCTCTGAATGTGACCAGCGTGCGTCGTTCCTCATCCCACAGGGCCAGCACGGTCGCTCGGAAGGTCTGGAGAGCGGTGAAGCGATTGAGATTGCGGATCTCCGGGAATGCATTGAGAACCTCGGTAAGCCGGTAAAATGGGATCCGGCTCGCCAGATGGTGCACATTGTGCACCCCGATGTTCCCGGTAAACCAGCGCAAGGGTTGCGGAAGGTCCAGGTGGGAACTTCCGAACAAAGCCGCTTCGTGGAAGGACCAGTTGGAAGCCTTGTCCCAGTGCGCTTCTTCAAACTGGTGCTGGATATAGAACAGCCAGACACCGGCGGAGGCAGCGATCAACAGCGGCGGCAACACGGCCCACAAGGTCGTGGCAATCCCGAAAAAATAGACCAGGACGGCCAGCACCGAGGCTGTGACCAGATTGGTGACCATCGCGCTTACCCAGTATTTCGGGCCTTGCTTCATCAGGCCAATCGGCAATCGGTGTCGTAAGAGAAAAAGATAGGCAGGACCGATACCGAACAGGACAACCGGGTGGCGATACAGCCGATAGAAGAAGCGCGTGACGAAACCGCGCGAGTGAAACTCTCCCACGGTCCAGGTGTCTATGTCGCCAAATCCCCGTGCATCCAGATTTCCCGTAGTTGCATGGTGCAAGGCGTGTGAGCGCTTCCAGCAATCATAGGGAGTGAAAGTCAGCGCACCCAGCCCCCTTCCGATCCAGTCATTGGCAGACCGAGAGCGAAGGAATGAGCCGTGACCGCAATCGTGCTGGATGATAAACAGCCTGAGCAACAGCAGCCCTGCAACCGGTGCCATGGCCAGCGCAAGGAAATAGCCGGCATCGATCGCAAACAACAAACCAAGGATCACGCAGAAAAATGGCACCAGCGTATTGCTGAGTTCCCACAGGCTGCGGCCAGTGCGCGGGGCCGCGAATGCCTTCAGATCGGCCGTCAGTTTACGCGCATCCAGCGAAGCCGAATATGCACGGGACGACCATCCCTGATCAGGCGAATGTCTGTTTTTCAAAATTCCGAACTCTCGATTTCAAATAATTTACGTCAGCGAAGCCGATGCTGCGTTGGCTTAAGGAGCCAATACAGAACTTCGTGGCAGGAGAAAGGGTGGGTGAACGTTTCACCACTAAGAAGGCAGGGATTAATCTTCCATGTAGGGAACCGCCCGCCGTCTACCATAAATCGGATGCGCGCAGGCAGCGTAGGGGAACCCAATCCCGCGCCGTACGCTTCGGCAAGATGAGCAGAAACAATCTTATGTGGCTCGTCATCAACAGCACCAGTGGAAGTTACGATGAAGCGGCCATAGCGGATCTTCGCGAAATACTGGCGCAGGGCGAGTTCGCTCCCGCGAAAGTGATTGATTGCCAGCAAGACCAATTGCCGGGCCGGAAAGAATTGGAAGCGGCAAAGGTCACGCAATTGGCGGTCTTCGCTGGAGACGGGACCTTGTCTGCATATCTTGGCCAGCTTGAACGTGAAGGTTGGCAAGGTGAGGCCTTGCCCCTGCCCGGCGGCACGCAGAATCTACTCTGCCGAGCCGTTTTCGGGGAGCGCGATGCCCCAACCATCGCGGAAATGTTGGCAAAGGGAAGGCTGCAGAAAACTCAACGAAGCTGCCTGCGGTGCGGCGAGCACACTGCTATCGCCGAAGTCCTGGTCGGGCCCGGCGCGCGGTGGGCACTGGCGCGTGAGGATCTGCGCGACCGCGAGATCGGCAAGCTCCTGAACAAGACGCTGGAAATCACCGAAGAAGCCGCGACTGGCCCCCTCGTGCGGCTTGTCGAACCATCAAGTGGCCGCGAAGAAGGATATCCAGGCTTGCATTTTTCCGTCCTGGACGGGGCGCTCGCCGCCCGGGGGTACCATATGGACACTGTGACCGAGTGGATAAAACAAGGGTTCGCAATCACCGCAGGCGATTTCCGTGAAGGCCCGTATGACGACTTGGGGAATATGAGCCATGCCCGTTGTCAGCCAACAAGTGGCGAGACGATTGATGTGATGATCGATGGCGAGCACGATACCGTGACGGGAGAGTTGAGCATCAGCTTGGACCAGTTTGCGCTCGCAATTCTGGGGTTGCCGGAGGAACTCCAGCAAAAATCGTAATTAACCCTGCTCAGGCGCGCTCACAAACATCCGAGAACTGTACGGCGCCAATCCCGTAATTTTCGTCACCGCTACGCCCGAAGCGTACATAGCTTACAATCCGCCAGAGAAAGGTTCCGCAAGCCGATGGACCGGCACGGGTCATCGGGTCTTCATTTCGCAGCATGGCCCTTAGCGATTGAGGTCCTACGGTTCGGCGGTCTCAAGCGGCATCGTGAAGGCAAAACGGGTCACGTTCTCGTCAGACGTCACTTCCAAGTTTCCCCCATGCGCCTTGGCAATTTCGGACGCAATGTGCAGCCCCAGCCCCAACCCGGATTGATTAGGGCGAATTTCCTCACGGAAGAACGGCTGGAATAGCTTGCGCCGTGCCGCTTCGTCGATCGGCTGACCGCCATTGGCGACCGATATCGTCAACTCGCCGTCTACCGCGGTGACGCGCACCGCAATGGGTTGATCCTTCGCTCCGTGGGTCACCGCGTTACCGAGCAGGTTCGACAGTAGCTGGCCAAGCCGCACCCCGTCGCAATCGACCGGTTCTTGGACTTCGAAATGGGTCTCGATGTCATGATCAGGATTGACCGAGACGATTTCGGCAACAACCTGCTCGAACACCGGGCCAAGCGGCGCGCTGGCATCGCGGCTTAGGGTCATCCCTCCACCTAGCCGCCCCCGCGCAAAATCAAGAACGTTATCGACCAGTTCCGACGCACGCAGAATGCTGCCCTGCATAAGCGACATGACCTGCAGTTCCTTTTCGTTCGACGTCTCGCGCCGCGCGAGCAGGCGGATACCGCTGCTGATCGAGGCGAGCGGACTGCGCAGATCATGCCCAAGTACGGCGATGAATTGTTCGCGAAGCCGGGAAGTTTCCTTTTCGGCGGCGATCGCGCGGTCCGCTTGCTAAGATGGGCGGTCCCCATTTTCTAGTAACGGTCAGGTACCGCCCCCGCCCTGCGCGTGCTCAACGTTCACGTTGGCGGGACAGCGCCGCCGTCTTGCAGCCACTGGGCATAGTCGGCTGGCAGTTGGTTCATCGCATTTTCGTAGAGCATCAGGTCGTCCTCATCGAAGACGTCGACCCAGCGGCCATTCGTACCCTTGTGGATGAATGTATCGGCACCGCCTTCAAACGCGAACGCGATGTTTTCGCCAACCACCTTGGATGGATCTTTCTTTACCTCCGCAAAGGTACAGCGCTTCACAACGTCGGGCCAAAGTGCTTCTGGAATCTCAATCTCCAGATATTCGGCAATGTCGCGCATTTGCCCATCCAGGTCAGCGATGAGATCGTTGAAATGGACGAGTTTGATATTGGGCAAATGCCTGAATTTCCAGAAGGTTAGTGCATAGCTGAGGTGTGACCAATAAGGGTAACCGCCAACTTCCCATTCGAACCAGCTCCGCGTCATCCAATCCCGCCAGATTTGCTTAACGTCGCCCCCAAATCTCGGAAACTCGTCTCCCACCCGGCCGGGGATGCCGTTCGCCATGAGATAAAATTCATCGGTGTGGCTGCCCCAGTGATTGAGTAGCGACATGAACACATCCCGCGGGTCGCGGCTCACACAGAGATATTTCGCCTGTGAATAATACGGCAAGCCATCGAGCGGAGTGTGGGTCTTGATATAACGGCGGTGCTCCTGCGCCTCCAATTGGCCGAGCACCATCTCAAGCGGTATCGGCCGGAAGTCCAGCCATGGCGAAATGAATGACGCCGGACCGGGCAGATCGCCGGCCGGGAATAACAAATTGCCTACGATGGTCTGCATCAGCGTGGTGCCAGCCTTGTAAGACGTGGCGATCACGATGTCGTCTTCGCGCGGCGCGAACCAATTCCACCGCGTCGAATCCAGATGATGGTTCTGATAGATGCGCGTTTGCGTCGGTAGTGCGGGCATAGGTCGTCCTCGTCAGTCCACGCTACCCTGCCAAAGATTGCTAAACTATCCGATGCCATCTCTCAATAAGAGGCAGCCAGGAAATTGATTTCGCCCCAACACAGCGGTGTGGTGTTCGCGTCCGAATCTTAGACTGGCGATGAAACCTCGTCGGTTCGCTTCTGCTTGCCGAAAGAGCAGCCACGCCTGCTGAGAAATTTTTTTCAACATAGAACCACCGCAGGGAGCCCCTATCGGTGAGCACGCTTTGAAGCATCGTATGGTGATACGGCCTTCAAGCTGCGCTGTTGCGTTAGTGACTGGCGGAGAGGGTGGGATTCGAACCCACGGTACTGTTGCCAGTACACCGCATTTCGAGTGCGGCGCATTCGACCTCTCTGCCACCTCTCCGCATGTCGGGTGCGCTTGCGGGTCGATGACCCTGGTCGAAGCGAGCGCGCCCGTTAGCCCACAGCAGACGTATTGCCAAGCCCTTTCGCACGCGAAATCGGGGGACTTTCCAGCGCTGCGCCTTGTGCTGCCCCGGTTCCTTCCCATATCCTTCGGTGACATGGACAGGGCATCGTTTTTCTCCGCGCAGGCCGGCCGCACTCTTGAGGCGCCCCGCCGCATCCGTACACGCTTTGCAATCGGAGACGTGGTCAAACACCGGGCCTTCGATTTTCGCGGCGTTATTTTTGATGTCGACCCAGTCTTCGCCAATAGCGAAGAATGGTACGCTTCGATCCCGGAAGAGATTCGGCCGGATCGCAACCAGCCCTTTTACCACCTCCTAGCCGAAAGCGACGAAAGCGATTACGTCGCTTACGTCAGCCAGCAGAACCTTATCGGTGATGCACTGTCGGGGCCCGTCTCACATCCAGACGTACACCAATATTTCGAGCAGTTTGAGCATGGACGCTACCGAATGCGCCGGAAGCTTACTCACTGACCATTGGGTCGCCATCTCCTGTATAATTTGAGGTGAAAGCCCGATTGCCGTGCGTCCGGCTTTCCCGGCCCGGTGTTTGGGATGACACGTAGCTTGCACAGCCCCGACAAGCCCGCTAGAGGCGCGCCCTTGCCTTAGCCGGCATGCGGAGCAGTGGCCGAGTGGTCGAAGGCGCACGCCTGGAAAGTGTGTATACGGTAACCCCGTATCGAGGGTTCGAATCCCTCCTGCTCCGCCACCTACCCTCATCTTCTGGCCGCGTGATCGCACAGTCTGATCCTTGCGATACTGCAAAGGCAGCAATTTGCGCCGCGCAGCGCTGGAATCGAGCCGGGAGGCCAATCGTAAAAAGCTGTAAAATCGGGGCGTTTTCAGCCTTCTAAGGATGGCGCTGCGGACATCATTCCTATAGTTATTTGCAACACACATTGCATCCTGTGCCCTTTGGGTCGCGCCGAGAGGGACGAACAAGCAGGATCGGACGTGCGCTTGGGGTGGGCGAGGCAGACTGGGGGCAAACGGCCAAAACCGTAACTCCTGCCTCGTCCTTCCAATCACGGAATACGCGATCGGCCCGGACCGGCGCGTCTTTCAATAGCCAACCCAAGATAAGATGGGGGACTAATGAGGATCGCTCTGGCCGACGACGAGAAAGATATTCTCGATCAGATTTCCCATATCGTGAAAGCCGCCGGTCATAACGTGGACTGTTTCACGAATGGTCTGGACGTGCTCAACGCCCTCCAGCGCGAAACCTTCGACGTCGTTCTCCTGGACTGGAACATGCCGGGCAAGACCGGTGTGGAGGTGCTCAAGTGGGCACGAGAAAATCTCGAGGCGCCCCCGCCCTTCATCCTGATCACCAGCCGCCAGGACAAGGGTGACGTCGTCATCGGACTTGAAACAGGCGCGGTGGATTACATCGTGAAGCCCGAATCCGACGAAGTCATCCGCGCGCGGATCGAGGCTGCCGGACGACGACTGGCAGGGCCTGAAACAAAGCGCCATGAGGAGTTTGGACCGTACCGGATCGACCGTCTCGAGAAAAACTTCAGCCGCGATGGCGAGAAGGTACAATTGACCGCGAAGGAATTTGCGCTCGCCGACCTGCTGTTCCAGAACTTGGATCGACCTTTGTCGCGCGGCTATCTGTTTTCGCGCGTATGGGGCGGCCAGTCGGAACTGGAAACCCGGACAATCGACATGCACGTTTCGCGGCTGCGCTCGAAGCTCAAGCTCACCCCGGAAAACGGCTTCGCTATCCGCACGGTATTCGGCTTCGGGTATCGCATGGATCAGTATAGTACGGTAGATCGCCAGATCCTCGATCCGGAAGGGTAGCATGCGTGATTAAGAAAAGAAGGCCGGGTGTGCTGCTCGGCGCTGCAGCCATGGCTCTATCAGCATGCGCAGTAGACCGCGCCCCGACGTTGAGCCACGCACAGCCTTATGACGGCGCGTTTGGCCAAGTCGAGCTGATCAGCGAAAAAGACGAAACGGCATTGCGGCAAGAGTTTTCATCAGCCTTGAACCGTGCCCTATTCGATCACTCTGTAGAAGTTGAAAGCGGTAGCAGCCTCGTCGCTGATTTTGCGGTGTCGGCCACCAGTATTGAAACCGGTCTTGATCCTGTATCGCGCGAGAGCGAAGCTACAAAGCCCAAGGCACCGGAAAATCGCCGCCCGCGCTGGTACAATCGGTGCGCACCCGACAGGGTAAGGGGAAGCCTCGCGATTTTCGACCGCGCATCAAATACGTTGGTCGCAAAGTCGGAAGGTCACTTCATCGCCTGCCCCGGCGACCGCGATCAGCTGAACGGACTGGCGAACCTGCTGGTAAAAAGCGTTATGAACCAGGGCGCACTAGCCAAGCGGGAATAATGCCGGTCAGGAGTAGGGCAGGACGAATTCGATGCGCGTGCCTGACGCTGCATCTGATCGAACTGCGATGCTGCCGCCGTGCTTGTCCACCACCTGCTTTACAAATGCGAGGCCAAGACCCGAACTGGGACCGCCTTCATCGGATTTGGCACCGAAGCGCGCGTAGGGATCATTCTGGCGCTCTGCGGGAAGGCCCGGCCCCTGATCAGCTACCGAGAATGCAAACTGCCCTTCCCGCGAGGTGTCCAGCGCGATCTCGACTTTGGCACCCTCGGGTGAAAACTTGATCGCATTGCTCAGCAGGTTGTCCAGCGCGCGGCCGATTGCAGAAGGGTCGACATCGGCAAAGACGGGCTCTTCGTTTTCTTGCGTCACGATCTGGATATTCTTGCGATGCGCGAGCGCGAATGCCCGGTCCGATGCTTCGTGGAGGATGGAATTCAGCTCAGCCTCTTGTTTCGTGACGCCCTCGGTCTCGAGGCGCGCAATCTGGACGAAATCGTCGGTCAATTTGAGTGTGCGCCGGGCCTGATCCTCGATCCGGCCAAGCCTTGCCGCAGGGTCGAGCGAACTGCCGGCGATGCCAGAGAGCCCGATAATCGCCACCTGCGGTGACCGCATATCGTGCGACAGGAATTCCAGGGTCTCGCGCCGTTGGCGCTCGTCGTCCTTGATCCTGGTGATATCGCGCAGGACCAGAACTTCGCTTCCGATAGAAGGATCAATCGGGGCCTTGGCCAGGAGGAAACTGCTGCCATCGGCGCACGAGAGTTCGTGCGAAATTTCATCGTATTCGGCGCCAATGTCGACAACCAGGCCGAGAAAATCTCGGCGCAGTTCCTCATCTGCAAAATCGAACAGAACCTCTGCGCGGGAATTCGCCATGACGATCTGCCCATCTCCGCCGGTGACCAGCATGGCATCGGGCGAAGCATCGAGAACGTCCTGTACCAATTGCAAATTGCGGCTCACTTCGCTGGTCAGGTTCTTGAGCAGCGAGACCTGACGCGCGACCACGTCGAAACCTTCGCCCGCCGGGCGCCGGGACGTGGCCCCGTCAACGCTGAGAGCGCGCGCTTCGGTTTCGAGGAAGCGGCTGACCGATGCCAGACGACGCCAACCCCAGAGGGGATAGGCAATCACAATGGCCAGAAGCGCAGGCCCGGTAGCGAACCAGACACACCCAATGCGCAGCATCATGAATGAAATTACGACCAGCGCGGCCATCAGGCCTATTGAAGCGATCAAGGCCGCGCGTGGGCGAAGCTTCCAGAACGCGATGAAAAGCAGCACCAGCGCACTGAACTGGATCGCGAGCGCCCAGAAGGCCGGCAGTTTGCGGATCAGTTTGTGGTCGTAAATCGCGCTGAGCAAATTTGCCTGGTTCTCGACCCCGCTCATCAGCCGGCCAGCATAGTCGGGGACTGAATAACGATCGCCAAGGCCCTGCGCCGTTGCACCGATCAACACGATCTTGTCGCGGAAAAACTCCCCTGGCACCTCGCCCGCAACAACGTCCGATGCGGAAGCCGAGGGGAAACTACCCGCACGGTTATAGGGAATAATTGCCGGGGCATTGGTCGGTAAAGGAAAGCTCGTTCCAGCCTCGCCGCCGATCTCGACGACAGAAGCCGCAAAGTGCGGGAATTTAGTGCCAGAGATATCGCGGGACAGATCGAACCGCCGGATCACGCCATCCGCATCCGGCTCAACAGCGACATGGCCCACACCTTGAGCGGCTTGCAGCAAGGGGTCGATCGGCATCACCGCGGTCACCGATGAGCTCGTACCGATTAGCGGACCGAAGGTATGCGGCAAGACAACATTGCCTGCTGATCGAATCGATTGCGCAAGCGCCTGATCATGGTTCGGATCGGCAGGATCGAGAAAGAGGATATCGGCTGCGATAACCCTCGGGCCTGCACGCGAGAGTTGGTCGATCAGTTCAGCGTGGGCATCGCGCTGCCACGGCCAATTGCCGATTCTGGCAAGACTTCGGTCGTCAATCTCGACAATGACGATGTCGGGATTTGGCTCTGCCGCCTTCCCCCATGACGCCATATCGAGCAGCCAAAGGTCGAGGCGTTCAACAAGGCCGCGCTGCTGGGCGGCGAATACCAGCGCCGCCGCAGCCAGCAAAAGCAGTGCCCATTCGGCGACAAGGCGAAGCTTGGTCATTTTCAGATCACTAGAAGGCCGTGCTTACTCGGTGACCTTGAATTCCTGCACCGGGCCCCAGACCTTGATAACCTCGCCCTCGTCGATCTGGAAAGTGGCGACGCGCCAGCGATAGTCTGCCGGTTCGACATTGCTGACATAAAAGCCTTGGAACTCGACCCCGATTTCGTCGACCAGCAGCGTATCCGGCTTTTTCGCATCCCACAGCTGAAAACCGGCGTAGGATTTCCCCTCACCTTCGGGCAGCCAGATGAACTTGTATGCGTCATCAAACGGCGATGCCTCGACACTTACAGCGGCGCCCAAGCGCTTGCGGCGAAACGAATAGACTTCTGTGAGACCTTCCAGCTCGCTCTCGGCGATAGCGCGTGACCGGACAAACAGACGGCCATCCGCAATGTCATCGAATGCAACGACTTCGTCCGACGAAATCTGCTCTGCGATAACTTCGACAAAACCGGCATCACGCGCCAGTTGCGTGCGATACCCTTCCGCTTTGCCAAGCTCCTCGACAGTGAACGTGACATCTTCGCCGGTTTGAATACTGCCGGCATCGACCAAGGCGGGGGCAGGCAAGAGCGGTTCCGCCGCGCCGATGGCCAATGCATTCGCCGCGACGCCCGATCCGGCTGCTGCCGCGACGCTTTCTTCGCCGACCACAACCTCGACATTTCCCTCGACAACTTCGGTCAGAGAACGTTCTGCGGCCTCCTTGTAGGCGACGCGGAATTTCGTCCCGCGAACGGCGGTCACAGCCTGAGGTGTGCCGACACGAAACCGCTCTTGGTCTTTAAGCTTGGGAGCAACGATTTCGCTCCTGCCCTTGAGGACGCGAATGTCGAAATCGATGGCATCGTTGATCAGGTAGCGGCGCGCTCCGTCGACCCTCACACGCGAATTGGACGGAAGCGAAAGCCGGGAATTCCCCGTTCCGCCAAGGGAGATGAAGCCTCTTGCTCCGGTTTCGACAATGGCCCCTTCCGCGACCTGAACGCCGAGCCTGGGCTCCAGCTTTGATCCGGAATGGGAAATCGTGACTGGTCCAGAAAATGTCAGAACTCGAAGCGGCTGCGGCTCGTACCGCAGCAGGCGGCGCGGCAGGCTGAGAACACCGCCGACAGGCAGACGGCGCGCGTTGCGAATGCGGTTGATGCGCATGACGTCTGCAATTGCGCCCTCATTGACGAAAAAGCTTTTCGACAGATCGTATAGCGTATCGCCCTGCTTGATACGGTATTCAACCGCTTGATCACTCTGCGCTGCGGCAGGAACCTGCCCGCCGAACAGCGCCGCTGTGGCAAGGATGATCCAAGCGGAAAGCTTCATCGTAGGTATTCCAATCGTATGCAGAGCTCATTCGATCAAATCCTAGGCCATGATGATGTGACCTCCAAGTTTTGCAGGCCATCCTCACACGAATTTACAAAATCGCTACTTCCCAAATGGCTGACGCCATTGAACTTTCGCCGACTTGATCGATTTTCGGCATTGAATTTGGTTGAATGGCGGGAACCCGGCGCGGGCAACCTCGTTTCAATTTCACCACCCCCCAAGTCGCGATGGTGCGCGGAATAGCATTCCCTGCGACCATCGCTTCAAAGCCCCTTTTCGCCCATTAAAACGTGCGAAAAGGGGCTTTTTGTTTGGGCCGTTCGGTGGCAGTCTCCGCATAATGATCAAACCACTGATTTCGCTCGCCGCGATGCTCGCCCTCGCCCTTCCCGCCGCCGCGCAGGAAGAGCCCCAAGGTGCGCCTTCCCCGAACGAGATCGTAGGGCAAGCCGCACCGGAAGAGTGGATCGCAATCGCGCCAGAAGATTTGCTGGTGATGACCTTGGCCCCGGCAGACGATGGGACGGAGCGCAAGGTCGTTATCCAGCTGATGCCCGCACCCTTCAGCCAAGGCTGGGTGGAGAACATCCGCACCCTCGCCCGCACCAGATGGTACGACGATATCACCGTCAACCGCGTGCAGGATAATTACGTCGTCCAGTGGGGCGACATCAATTACGACAATCCGGAAGCTGAGGGAGAGGCCAAGCTCTTGCCCGACGGTCTGCGGGTGATGGAAGTAAAGGACTATGCGCCCGATGTTCCGCTGCGTTCATTCTCAAGCACTGGCGGGCCGTTAAAATCTGACGACTATGCCGAGCGGGTAGGTTTTGTCGGCAGCATCCCGGTCGGCTATCGCATCTATTCGCCGCCGCCTGGTGCGAGATTAGCCGACTTTCTCACGCAGGCATGGCCGATCCACTGCTATGGCATGGTAGGCGTAGGCCGAGGCTACTCGCCCGATACCGGCTCCGGGGCCGAACTTTATACCGTGATCGGCCATGCACCGAGGCATCTTGACCGCAATATCGCTCTCGTGGGCCGGATTGTAGACGGGATGGAGCACCTCTCCAGCCTGCCTCGCGGCAACGGTGCGCTGGGCTTCTATACTGCCGACGAAGCAGATAAGCGCACCCCAATCCTTTCGGTCCGCATTGCCAGCGACCTGCCGGAAGGTGACCGACCTTCCTTTGAATATCTCTCAACTGGAGGAGAGACCTTCGCCCGCTATGCGGAAGCCCGCGCAAATCGCCGCGATCCTTTCTTCATCGTCCCTGCAGGCGGCGCGGATATCTGCAATATTCCCGTTCCCATCCGCCGCGCAGGCGAGTGAGCGAATCGGTCACTTGCACCCTCCCCCTGCGCCAATGGCGAGGGGAGCGTGGGACATATCATCTCGTTACCATTACCGGCGATGGTGCCGCACAGATTGCCATGCACGAACGCCTCACCCGGCTCGAGCTCGGCAGCAGGCGCGGCTTCGGTTCGGTCAAAGTGGTTGCCCAAATCGGCGATACGAGGTGGAAGTCTTCGGTCTTTCCGCAGAACGCCCGGTCGGAATGGGTGCTGCTGGTATCGAAGAAAGTAATGAAGGCAGAAGACCTCGCCGTGGACGATGAACTCGCCGTCGATATCGAGCTGCTCTAGAGCTTTTCCATCAATTCGATGCGGTTACCGAAGGGATCCTCAATGTCGCCGCGCCGGTAGCCCTCGAGCGCCTTGCCCGGTTTGAACTTGATGCCTGCTGCCTGAAGCTTGGCTGCCATTGCACCCAGGTTTTCGACGAGCAATGCAGGATGCGCACGCCTTGCGGGCATGAATGCTTCTTCCACCCCGCAATGGATTGCGATGCCCTCCCCCTCGAACCAGCAGCCGCCGTTGACCGCGAGATGCCCCGGCTTGGCCACTTCTTCGAGGCCCATCAGCTCGGACCAGAATTTGCGGGCATGAACCTCCCCGCCATGCGGCATGGCGAGTTGCACATGGTCGATGCCGGTAAGCAAGCTCATGCGCGTTCTGCCTGTGCAACAGAATCGCTGGCCCTCAACGCGCTGAGGATGCGTGTCACATGGGCAAGGTCCTGAACTTCGAGATCTACCTCGTAGGTCGTGAATGGATGGTCCAGCTGCACCTGCTCGAGGCTTTTCACATTGACCACGTTCTTCGCAAAGATCCCTGCCATGTCTGCCAGCGTACCCGGCCGGTCATATAGCGTGACCCGAAGCCGTCCGACTGCGCCGCGCGAACGCTTGCCCCAGCTCAGATCCAGCCAGTCGTGATCGATCCCGCTGGCAAGCTGGTGACAATCGATAGTGTGGACTTCCACGCCTTCGTTGGGTTTGCGCAATCCGACGATGCGGTCTCCCGGAACCGGGTGACAGCATTCGGCCAGCTGGAACCCTACCCCTGCAGTCAGGCCGCGGATCGAGATCGACTTCCCACTGCGCAGCCATTCGGCATCATCTTCACCCAGGCTTTCGGTACAGCCCGGAACCAGCGCCTCCATAACATCACGGTCACCGATGTTGGCCGAACCGATGGCATAGAAGAGCTCTTCGTCATCTTCCATTTCAAGCCGCTTCACCGCTTCGCGAAGGGCCTTCTTGCCTATCTTGGCGGGTACGCGGGTCGCGATTTCATCATACAGTTTCTGTCCGATTTCCGCGATTTCAGCGCGTTCTTTCAGACGCACGGCGCGCCGGATCGCGGCGCGCGCCTTACCGGTCACGACAAACCCCAGCCAGCTCATCTGCGGCTCGGTATTCTTGCCCTTCAAAATTTCGACCACGTCGCCATTATTGAGCTGGGTGCGAAGCGGCATATGCCGCCCGTTGATCTTTGCACCGACGGTCGCGCCGCCCAGATCGGTGTGAACAGCAAAAGCAAAGTCGACCGCAGTCGAGCCCTTGGGCAGCTGGAAGAGCGCGCCCTTGGGGGTGAACGCGAAGATACGATCCTGGTAGATCGCCATGCGCGTATGCTCGAGCAATTCCTCGGGATCATGACTGGCGTCGACAATTTCGATCAGGTCGCGCAGCCAGCCGACTTGCCCATCCGGCTTGTCTGCCTGCTTGTATGCCCAATGCGCAGCCAGCCCGAATTCGTTGGTCTGGTGCATATCGCGCGTGCGGATCTGCACCTCCACGCGCATCGATTTGCCGTAGATGAGCGAGGTGTGGAGGCTTCGGTACCCGTTGGTCTTGGGCGTCGAGATATAATCCTTGAACCGTCCGGGCAGGAATTGCCAAGTCGTGTGAAGGATACCCAGAGCGCGGTAACAATCGGCCTCGTTTTCGGTAATGATCCGGAACGCCATGATGTCGGTCACCTGCTCGAACGAGACGTGGCGTTCGGCCATCTTGCGCCAGATTGAATAGGGGTGCTTTTCGCGTCCCGATACCTCGACCTGCAATCCGGCCTCGGCCAGCGCGTGCTTCATATCCAGTGCGATGGCATCGACCTGGCCTCCGTCTTCTTGGCGGATATGGTCAAGGCGCTGATTGATCGTCTCGAAGGCCTCTGGCTCGAGCTGTTCAAAAGCCAGCATCTGCATTTCGCGCATGTATTCGTACATGCCGACCCGTTCTGCCAGCGGAGCGTAGATATCCATCGTTTCGCGCGCGATGCGCTGGCGCTTTTCGGGGTTCTTGATGAAGTTCAGCGTGCGCATGTTGTGCAAGCGGTCACCCAGCTTGACCAGCAACACGCGAATATCCTCGCTCATGGCGAGAAGGAACTTACGCAGATTTTCCGCCGCGCGCTCGTTTTCAGGCATCTGCTCGATCTTGGAGAGCTTGGTCACGCCGTCCACCAGGCGCGCAACATCGCTTCCGAAGTTCTTTTCGATATCCTCGATCGTCGCGAGAGTATCTTCGACGGTATCGTGCAGCAGGGCGGTTGCGATGGTTTCCTGATCGAGTTTCAGGTCGGTCATCAATCCGGCGACTTCGACCGGATGGCTGAAATAGGGATCCCCGCTAGCCCGGGTCTGTGTGCCGTGTTTCTGTACGGTATAAACGTAGGCGCGGTTAAGCATGGCCTCGTCGGCGTCAGGGTCGTATTCCTTGACCCGCTCTACAAGTTCGTACTGGCGCAGCATGCTTGAACACGATGTGGGCAAACCGTGCTGCAATGCAACGCAAAAATCCTACAATCGGGCTTCAAGTGCTTCGATAAAGGGCGCAGGCTGGTCGAGGCGAAAGGCGATACGCCCAATATTTCGCGTTTTTCCGAACAGGCCCGTGTGCGGGATGGGCGAGCGAAGGCGCAGGATCACATTGGGGTGGGACAGGATCGCGGCATTCAGGACCTCCGCCCGATCGGTCTCGGCCTTGGTGATGGACGGCTCCAGCGCCTCGATGGCATCGATCGGAACGCGCAGATTGATCAGGAGTCCGGCGCGCACTCGCACGAATTCCCGGCCGAGCAGGATGGGATAAAGCCGGAAGCCTTTCATCAGCGCGATCAGAAACAGCGCTCCCCAGATACCGAGGGCCAGAAGGACGATTGCCGCAGGCCGGCTCCAATGGCTGACAAGCAGGTCCACCACCACGATTTCGATCATCTGGAGGACGAGGAAGACCGCGATCATCGGGTTGATTACGCGGTGATAGGCGAAAGCCTGCGTGCCTGCGGGTACCAGCGGCTTCGCCCCCCACTTGAAGAGCGCCAAACGCATCATGCCGCTTTCGAATGCCGCAAAGCGCACCAATTTGGCAGGCAGCACCTCGCTTGCCGCCTTTTCGAAAGACCTGGTGCGGCGGTAGGTGTGCCATGCTTCGATAGCACTCCAGCCGGCATAGGCGATTACGGTCAGCGCCATTGCGATCACCACCGACCGCATGTCGAGCAGGGCTTCGCGCACCGGGCTCGCAGCGGCAAGCGTCGCCACGATACAGCCCGCTGCGATCGTGCCCAGCAGAACACGAAGGCCGGGGCGGTGCTTTGGGGCCTTGGCAATCGCGGCCAAGGTCAGGGCATCGGCGGCGATCCAGAGGAACAGCAGGGCTGCGGTGCGCGGGTGGCGCGCCGCAAGATCGCTATGCGTGGCAAGGCGGGCAGCGATAATGGCTAGCAGCGGGACCAGCAAGATCGCAGCCGGGGCAAAACGGGCGGAAAGGCTTGCTTTCAATGCATTTCTCCCTGCTCCTGCTGTCTAACCGACTCTCAGAAACCGTTCAATGGCAATGGGTGCACCAGCACGTGCAACCCACGCAATCATTCTGCCGCCAATATCCGATCCACTCCTGCACGTGTCACCGAATGATAGTTGTCACGGGTCTTGGCATAGATGCGCTGCGCGACAGGTCGGCCCCAGTCGCCCTGGTCCCACAGGACCTGGAATAGCGGACGGACGAATTTGGCCCGACCGACGCGGGCGAGGAACTCTTCGGCCTGGGGAACGGCGGGCTCGTACCGGTTTTCCAGCGCCATCTCGAGCCAGAGGAAAAGGATCTCGTTATTCCCAGTGTCCGAAAGGCCCAGTGCAGTATCGAGCGCGGCAAGCTGGCTGGCTGGAAGCTCGGCGGGCACGCTGTCGAGGAACCGCATCTGCTCAGCCGCAGTCCAGCCCGGATATGCGGCAGGGATAGTCTGCATTCGCGCATAATCGCTCACCGCTGCATCGACCTCGGAGAAAGCCGACGGATCTGGTTTCGCGACATTCGACGGGAGGCCCGGTTCAAAAATCCACTCGCGGAGCATCAGCGCCTTCGCCTCGCGTTCGGAGGCGACGAGGTTCTCCATCATGTCTTCGTAGAACATCTCGCTGGTGGCAGGTTCGAACGCGTGGTTGTCGAACCACTGGCGCAGCCACGCATCGAACCGCTCGCGGCCCACGATATTCTCGACCGTCAGGAGGAAGAATGCGCCCTTGTCATAGGCGATCGCGCTGCCAAGTTCATACTCACCCTCGGTGCTGAGCGCCGTGCCCGGAGCATCTGCACCGACCTCGCCCAACACCTCCTCGATATTGGCGAACATCAGCGCCGCTTCCTGCTGTGCACGCTTCTTTCCGTAGACCGCTTCGACGATGCGATTTTCGAAATAGGTCGTGACACCCTCGTTGAGCCAACTGTCGCCCCACACGGCGTTGGTGACCAGATTGCCCGACCAGCTATGGGCAAGTTCGTGCGCAACGAGGCCGTTATTCGAACGGTCGCCAGCGATGAAAGTTGGCGTGAGGAAGGTCATCACAGGGTTTTCCATGCCCCCGTACGGAAATGCCGGGGGCAGGACGATCATGTCATAGCGTCCCCAGCGATATTCGCCGTAGAGCGCTTCGGCTGCGACCACCATTTCCTCGGTATCGGCAACCTCCTGATAGGCATTCTCCAGTACGGAAGGCTCTGCCCAGACGCCGGTCCGCGGACCGATTGCCTTGAAGTCGATATCGCCTGCCGCGATCGCGATGAGATAAGGCGGAACCGGCTTGTCCATCAGGAACCGGAACGCGCGGCGGCCATCACCCAGATCTTCCGGTTCGCCCTGCTGAACCCCGCTCATGACCACGTCGAGCGGTTTGGGAGCCGTTATGCGCGCCTCCCATGTCTGGCGAATTCCGGGGCTGTCCTGAGTCGGTATCCACGTGCGGTTGAGGATCGCCTGACCTTGGCTGAACAGGTACGGATGCTCTCCGCCGGAAGTCTGCTGCGGTGTGAGCCATTGCAGAGCACTCGCATCCTGCGGTGCGCGGTAATCAATGCGGATGCTGCGAGCATCGCCGATGGCGATCGAAAGCGGTGCTCCCTTGCCGCCCTCGACTTCAGTTTCGCCCACGGTGAAGGCGAGATCGCGTCCGGCACTGTCGGTAATCCGTTCGATCAGCAGGCCGTTGGAATCGAGAATCAGCTCGTCCGCATCCTTGGCTGCGAGCACGCTCAGCTGCGCCGAACCGGCGACGCGCCTGGCCGCAAAATCGAGATCGAGATCGAGCGCGACGTGGGTTACCCGTGCGATTTGGGGTTTAGCATAGGTCAGCGTGTCGACTGCTTCCGGCGAGGTCAGGATCGGAGCAGCAAGAGTAGCGCCTTCCGCCGCCGAGGTGCCGGATTGAGGCATCGTCTGGCAGGCGGTGGTAGCCAGAAGGATGGTCAGGGTTGCGGCAATGCGGCGCATGATTGTCTCCGGAAAAGTCGGGTTCTTGATTGAAATATGGGGCACCTATTACGCATTCCCTGCCGCCAGACCAGAGCCAACCATGCAAACGTACCCGCGGCACTGGAAATGCTGCATAAATTAGGGCATGAGAACGTTAACAAACCGGAGGGCTACCCCATGAAGACGATCTTGCCGCTAATCGCCGCAACGCTTGCGCTCACTCCATTCAGCGCCGCGGCGCAGGAACCGGCCGAGCGCGAACTGCTGTTCGCAGATGAGTTTAATTCGGGCGAACTCGACCGCGAGAAGTGGATTACGATCGGTCTCGATTTCTGGGTCAATAACGAACAACAGATGTATGTCGACGACCCGGCCGTGATTGGCTTTATCGACGGCATTTCAGGTGCTGAAGGTGGCGTCTTGATGTTGCGCCCCGTTTTCAGCCCCGGCGTTGATCCGAACAAGGATCGCAATGCCCCGTTCGTATCCGGAAGGATCGAAACTCAGGGCAAGTTCGACTTCACTTATGGCCGCGCCGAAGCGCGCATCAAAATGCCTGCCAATGTCGGCGTGTGGCCCGCTTTTTGGCTGCTCGGCAACGGCAAATGGCCGGAAACCGGCGAAATCGACATCATGGAATACGTCGGAGAGAAAGACTGGATCGGCGTGGCACTTCACGGCCCCGGCTATTCCGGCGAAACCCCGCTGGTGAACAAGTTCTTCTTCCCTGAAGGCCTCGATGTGACCGAATGGCACAACTACGCCGTCGAGTGGAGCGAGGACAAGATCGAGTTCCTGGTGGATGACCATGTCACCTACCGCGTCACCCGTCCGATGGTAGAAAACTACGGCAAATGGCGGTTCGACAACGAGAAGTACCTGATCCTGAATTTCGCCATGGGCGGCGCTTATCCCTTCAAAACCAACCGGATTGAAGAACCTTATTCCGGCGTTCCCGCTGACACGGTAGAAGCCGTTCAGTCCGGTAAAGTTGCGATGCTGGTGGATTGGGTCCGCGTTTGGGGTCCGGCTGAGTGATCAGGGGAGCACGGTCCTAGCCGGGACTCGTGACCAAGAGCCTGCCGTCATCATCCTGCGCAAGCCTCGCAAGTTTGAGAGAGGGGCATCTCGCTTCGGCCTCGCGCCCGTCGCTCAGCGAAAAGCGATAGCCATGCCAGGGACAAACGAGACTGCCGCCCTCGACTTCAACGTTGTTTAGAGGACCCAGCATATGCGGACACTTCGCCTGATGAGCGATCCATCCGCCACCGTGCCAGCGAACAACGACGTCGCCGTTTTCACTCTTCACCAGGTTCGGCGCTTCGCGGTCCATCGTAATGGCGAGTCCGAGATCGCGGCCATGCTCAAGCAGACTTGTGGTCTTGCCGCGATGCATATCCAACGCGTTCTGACGCGCCGTCATTAGCGCCTCGTCTTCGTCATACAGCTTCGCATACTGCATTCGAAGTGCTGCGAGGATCATCAAGCCTTGCTGCTCGCTCTCCGGGGGGTGCGGCAGGTAGAAGCGCACTTCGATCGCGATGCCCGCCCGGCCTCGGTTGGCCGCCGCCTGCGTATGGATCTGCACACCCTCGCCAAAGCCGCGCACAACGGTTGTTGCCCAATAGTGCTTCTGCTTGTCGACCAGCAGTTCGACCGCCTGCTCGCCCCCGCCTCCCGGTAGGGCGGCCATGCAGCGCCAGCCCCATGCCCCCTGCTCCACCAATGCGATATCCGCGAAGGAAGACGGGTGGACGAAGGGCAGGTGTTCCCAGTCGTATGCATTTTCCATCATGCGCGTCAGGCTGACTGGCAAGTCGCGGCGATAGTCTCCCAGAAAGTGCAGTTGCGGCACTGCGGCATAGTTGATTTGCCTGGCACGCCCCTCAAAGGCGGTCAGATCGCCAGCGCCTAGCTCCACGTCGCCTCGGGCGGGAGGCTCATCAGGATGGCGTCGATATTGCCGCCGGTCTTGAGGCCGAACAATGTGCCCCGGTCGTATACGAGATTGAATTCGGCATAGCGTCCGCGCCATTCGAGCTGCTGCTGCTTGTCAGCTTCGGTGAATTCACTTTCCATCCGTCGGCGGACAAGCTTCGGGAAGATGTCGAGGAACGCCTCGCCAACGTCTTTCGTGAAGGCGAGATTGCGTTCGAACGCGGCCTCGTCCTCGCATTCGAGATGATCGTAGAAGATTCCCCCCACCCCGCGGTGCACACCCCGGTGCGGGATGTAGAAATATTCATCCGCCCACTTCTTGAACCGGTCGTAATAGGTCGGGTTATGACCTGCACAGGCAGCGCGGAAGCGTGCGTGGAAGTCAGCGGTGTCTTCCTCGTAAGGAATTGGCGGGTTGAGATCCGCCCCGCCTCCGAACCATGATTTGCTGGTGGTCAGGAACCGTGTGTTCATATGGACCGCTGGCACATGAGGGTTCGCCATGTGGGCCACCAGGCTGATGCCGGTCGCGGAAAAGCCGGGGTTTTCGGCAGTGGCACCGTTGATGGAACCAGCGAACTCGGGCGCGAACTTGCCGCGAACCGTCGATACATTGACGCCGACCTTCTCGAAAACCTTGCCTTTCATCAAGCCGCGTGTCCCGCCGCCGGGATCGGGATTGCCCTCTTCCTCGCGGTCCCATTTGTCGTACTGGAAACTGGCGTCCGATCCGGCTTCGCGCTCGATGCTTTCGAATTCGGCGCAGATACGGTCGCGAAGGGTTTCGAACCAGCTACGCGCCTCTTCGGTTTTCTGGGTCCAATCGGTCATGAAAGGAGCCTTGCCATTCACCGGCGGCTACGGCAATAGCGGCGCATGGTTCCCCTTTCGTTCGCTGGCGAGGAATGGCTCCTCACTGAAGGCCGCGCCCTTTACTGGCCGCGCGAACGCGCGTTGCTGGTCGCCGACCTGCATCTGGAAAAGGGCAGCTATTTCGCAGGTCATGGCCAGATGATCCCGCCATACGACAGCCGCGAAACGCTGGAGCGGGTTGCTCTCGCCATTCGTGAAACAGGCGCGAGGCGGGTCATCACACTGGGCGACAATTTTCACGATTCGGCTGGATCGACGCGGCTCGAACCCCATGCATGCGGAATGCTGGAAGCGCTCACCAAGGCGGTCGACTGGGTCTGGATCACCGGCAATCACGATCCCGACATGGATGCACGATGCGGCGGCACGCTGGCGGAAGAACTGGAAATTGGCGGCACGATCTTGAGACACCGCGCCAAGCCGGGGGAACTGCGCCCCGAACTGTCCGGCCACTACCATCCGCGCATTCAGCTGACCGTGCACCGCCGGCACATTCGCCGCCCCTGTGCGGTAGTGAGCGCGAACGACGGCGCCGACGGCAAGCCTTCCGGCCGCATGATCTTGCCCGCGTTCGGCGCTTATACCGGCGGGATGAACGCGGCAGACCCGGCCATCCTCAAAGCGCTCCAACCGGCAGACCGGATTGACGCAGTCGTGCCCGCGAAAGGCCAGCTGGCGCGGTTCAATTTGTGGAATAGCGCAGCCTGAATTGACTGCGTTGTCGGTTTTTAGGGCTACTCGGCGGCAAACCCCTTCCGAATCTGCGGAACTACGCCTACATGGACCGCATATTAGAGGCACACAAAGGAGATTGCCCCATAGCCCGTCCTCCCCGGCGCAGCATGCAAATGCCCGTGAAAAGCGGCCCGCGCTACGATAACATGATCAATGTCCCCAAGGTCCGCGTGATCGATCACGAAGGCGAAAACCTTGGGGTGATGTTCACCCGCGAAGCGACCGAACAGGCCAATGAGCTCGGCCTCAACCTCGTCGAGGTATCACCCAGCGCAGACCCGCCTGTGTGCAAGTTCCTCGACGTCGGCAAATATCGCTACGAGGCGCAGAAGAAGGCAAACCTCGCGCGGAAAACGCAGAAGACCCAGGATATCAAAGAGGTCAAGATGCGCCCGAACATCGACACCCACGACTATGACGTGAAGATGCGCAACGTCGTGAAGTTCATCGAAAACGGGGACAAGGTGAAGTGCACCCTGCGCTTCCGCGGCCGTGAAATGGCGCACCAGCAGCTGGGGATGGACCTCCTCAACCGCGTGCGTGACGACGTGGAAGAAATCGCCAAGGTCGAAAGCTTTCCGCGGCTCGAAGGCCGCCAGATGCTGATGGTACTTGCGCCGAAATAGGCGTGTGATCGTCTGACAACGAAATAATACGGGGCGGCGCCAAGGCGTGCGCCCCGTTTTCGTTTTCAGGTTTGAGACTGTTTGGGGCGACGAACGACATTTGTCGATTATATCAATCGACGAAATGCTTGGCTTCATCGTCGAGTCACGTTGCCTCGCTATGCAAATAGACAGTATTATAGAAAAATATTGGGGCGAAGTTCGTGAATGCCTCTGTACCGACAATGTTTGACAGGGACTGACCCGTGAAAAAGCACCTTATTGCATCCGCAGCCATTGCAGCCGTACTTGCGGGCACCTCAAACGCTTCCGCTCAGGAAACGCTGAACCCGATGCTTGCTCAGGCTAGTGTCAGTCAGGTCGATTTTGCTCGTTTCACTCCCCGCCCCGAGAAGCAGGCCGCGCTGGATTATTCGATCTGGGAAGATGCGCTCCAGTACATGGTCTTGCGCATGGGCCCCTCGACGCGAGATGGCGAGCGCCGGCCTGATGCCGGCTTGGGTACACGCCAGGTTTACGGACACGATTCGCGGGTGCGTTTGGAAGGCAACCGCATCCCGTTTTCGATCATGGACGACGTTGCGATCACCACGCTTACCGAATACCGGCAGGATTTGGAGGCGATTGGCAGCGATGTCGACATTGCAACCCTGCCCAGAAACGAGCAGCTCGCTTACTGGATCAATCTCCACAACGTGGCCGTGATCGAACAGATAGCGCTCAACTATCCCCTTATCTCGCCATCGCGGATGAAGCTGGGTGCGAACCAGACCCCCCTGGATGAAACACAATTCATCACGGTTGCTGGCGTTTCGATGAGCCCGAAGGATATCCGCACGCGGATCGTGTTCCCGAACTGGAAAGACGCCAAGGTTATCTACGGATTTTTCCGCGGCGAAGTGGGTGGACCTTCAGTCCTGCGTGAAGCGCACACCGGCAAGAACGTCGAACGGCTACTCCTGGAAGGCGGCAACGAATTTGTGAATTCGCTGCGCGGTGTAGAGGGATACGGGAAGACGTTGCTCGTATCTGCGATCTATGAAGAAGCAGCTCCATTTTATTTCCCGAGCTTGGGTGATGATTTTCGCGCCCATTTGAACTCTTTGGCGGAAGACGAGGTTAAGAACTTGATCGCCTCCAAGAGTGAAGTGAAATTCAACCAGTATGTTGACCGGGTCGCAGACCTTGCCGGCGGCGAACGAGCGCCCACCTACAACGAAATCGTCTCCGATGATCGCGTTCAGGGCTTCCGTATCTCACCGTCCGTTGCCCGCCTCCTGACCGAGCGCCAGAAGAAATATGAAAAGCTCCGCAAGGAAGGCCGCACCGGACGTGTAATCGTCCTCCCCAATCCAGGCGAAACTATTGGCGAGCCTCGAGCCGAGGTGGATTAACACGTCCACCGATATGGCGGCAGCCACGATTGGCTTGATCGATCCGGCTTGCTAACCCTCGCCCGATGGGTGGAGGGTAATCAGTGACGGCCAAGAATATCGGGCTTGCAGCGGGGCTTGCGGCCCTTGTCCTTTCCATCTTTGCGCCGCTTCCATCCGGGATGGACCGGCAGGCGCTTATCGTCGCCGGCCTCGTCATACTGATGGCCGCCTGGTGGATGACCGAAGCCCTTCCCCTTACGGCGACGGCGCTGATGCCATTTCTCGTGTTACCTTTCGCGGGCGTAATGGACGCCCGAACGACTGCGAGCGCATACTATTCTCCGATCCTCTTCCTGATCCTCGGCGGCGCTTTTATTGCCCTGGCGATCGAGCGGACAGGTCTGCACCGGCGACTTGCGCTCGCATTGCTGAGCATGGTCGGAGCCAAGGGCGGACAGACAGGTGTGCTGCTCGCCTTCATGATCACGGCAGCGGTTCTGTCCATGCTGATCTCGAACACGTCGACTGCGCTCATCATGATGCCCATGGCAATCGCGGTTTTGCGCGGCGGAGGGTCCCCCGATGCCGAACAGGATGGCCTTGCCGGCGCCCTGCCCATGGGAATTGCCTTTGCCGCCAGTATAGGCGGGCTCGGTACGCTTGTCGGCTCGCCGACAAACGCGATTGCTGTCGGGCTGCTCGACACCCTGACGGGCACCCGGATTACCTTTGCGCAGTGGGCCTATTACGGTCTTCCAGTAGTCATCATCGGCATTCCTATTGCCGCGTGGCTGATCGCCAAGGTCCAGCGCGTTTCGGATATCCCCTTCGACACCGCCACCGCACGCAAGGCTATCGACAGCCATACTGCCTGGTCCAGTGCGGAACGGCGATTGGTGCCGATCATTGCGGTGACCTTCATGCTCTGGATGGGTCAGCGATGGATTGCGCCGTTCCTGCCTGACGGATCGCTGACCGACGGTACTATCGCAATTGCGATGGGCCTTGCGCTCTTCCTTCTGCCAGACGGTACGGGCCGCCCACTCCTCGTCTGGGAAGAGGCTGACCGCGCGCCCTGGGGCGTGATCATGATGTTTGGCGGCGGGCTTGCGCTTGCAGCGGGCATGTCTGCCAGCGGGCTGGCCGACTGGCTTGGCAACGCCTTGTTGCCGCTCGAGACGTGGCCGCTGATCCTCGTCGCAATTGCTATTGTGGCCATGGTAGTTCTGATCACCGAGTTTGCCAGCAATGTGGCCACGGCCAGCGGGATTATCCCCGTGGTCGCCAGCCTGGTGGTTGCTCTTGGTGCCGATCCGATCCTCCTAGCCATGCCGGCCGCGCTGGCTGCGAGCTGGGGCTTCATGCTTCCAGCTGGAACCGGTCCCAATGCGATTGCATGGGCTACGGGCCGGATAAAGATCGATAGAATGGTAAAAGCGGGGTTCCTGCTCGATCTGGTCGGTATCGTAATGATCGTTCTGGTCGTTTGGGGAATGGCACAGATTACTGGTTGATCAGCCCCGGCATTGTCGGACTTCATCCTGCTCGGTAACGGCTCGAAGCAATCGCGATCAATTAGCTTCCTTCGCTTGATCTGACGGTCATGGGAGCTTATCCGCGCAAGCGTCATTGCTGTGCGCGGAGAAGCGTTCCTGCGGAGGTTAGGAACGGGTGCCGCGCGCCCGCCAACTAGCTCCCGCCTTCCTGGGAGCGTTCGACTACAGGAAGGATGCTCCTACTCATGAGCGACCACGATATCGACCCGACCAGCCCGCGAATGGCCCCGAAACCCGAAGCGACGAAAATCGCCGGGCGCGAGCTAAAGCCCAGCACACTGATGATGGGTCATGGCTATGATCCGGTGCTGTCCGAGGGCAGCCTGAAACCGCCGATCTTCCTGACATCGACCTTCGCATTCCCCAGCGCGGCAGAAGGCAAGCGTCACTTCGAAGGCATCACCGGCAAACGGCCCGGCGGCGCGGACGGCCTCGTCTATTCGCGTTTCAACGCTCCGAACCAGGAAATTCTCGAAGATCGCCTTTCGATCTGGGACGGCGCAGAAGACGCGCTCAGCTTCTCCAGCGGCATGACCGCGATTTGCGTGCTGCTGCTGGCCTATGCGAGCCAGGGCGACGTTATCGTCCACTCCGGGCCGCTCTATGCCGCATCCGAAGGCTTCATCGCCAAGGTGCTGGCGAAGTTCGGCGTCACCTACATCGATTTCCCGGCCGGTGCCACGCGCGAGGAAATCGACGCTGTGCTTGAAAAGGCCAAGGTCCAGGCAAGCGATCAGGGCGGCAAGGTCTGCATGATCTACCTCGAAAGCCCGGGCAATCCGACCAACGCACTGGTCGACATCGAAGCGGTCAAGGCAGCCCGCGATGCGGCGCTTGATTGGGACTGCCCCATCGCGATCGACAACACGTTTCTCGGCCCGCTGTGGCAGCGCCCGCTCGATCACGGAGCAGACATCGTGGTCTACTCGCTCACGAAGTATGTCGGCGGCCATTCGGACCTTGTTGCCGGCAGCATCGCAGGCGCGAAGAAATGGATGGATCCCGTCCGCGCCCTGCGCAACACCATGGGCGGTATTTGCGATCCGAACACGGCATGGATGCTGCTGCGTTCGCTCGAAACGGTCGAACTACGGATGCAGCGCGCCGGCGAGAATGCGATCAAGGTCTGCGATTACCTGTCTAAGCACCCCAAGGTCGAAGGCCTCGGCTACCTCGGCATGATCAAGGACGAGCGCCAGCAGGATATCTACGACCGCCATTGCCTGGGCGCAGGATCGACCTTCTCGCTCCTTCTCAAGGGCGGCGAGGCTGAATGCTTCCGGTTCCTCGACAGCCTGAAGATTGCCAAGCTCGCAGTCAGCCTGGGCGGCACGGAAACGCTTGCCAGCCATCCGGCCAGCATGACCCACCTTTCGGTGGCAGAAGGCCGCCGGGCGGAATTGGGTATATCCGATAATCTCGTGCGTATTTCGATCGGAATCGAGGATGCAGATGACCTTATCGCCGATTTCGAGCAGGCACTCGAGACCGTCTGAAGTGACGACCCGCATCGGCTTCCTTGCATGCAAGGATACCTTGCCCGGTGACGGGGAACGACGCGGCGACGCGTTCGAGCACGATCTGGAAGTCAAAGCATTGCGCCCGGCATTCGCCGATGCCGGGCTGGAACTGGTGGAGCTGGACTGGCGCTCACCACTGGATCAGTTTGCCGGCATGGCGATGGTGTTGCTGGGTACGGCCTGGGACTATCAGGACCATCCCCGCGAATTCATCGCCAAGCTGGCTGCCTTGCAAGAGCACGGCATCACGGTCCAGAATTCGCCAGACATCGTGCGGTGGAATTCCGACAAGAGCTATTTGAAGGATCTCGAGCAGCGCGGCGCTACCACCGTGCCGACGCTGTGGCTGGAGGACGCAGACAGGCAAGCTGTGACTGGGGCGATGGACCACTTCGGCACCGACCGCGTGGTGGTAAAGCGTCAGGTCGGCGCCGGAGGGATCGGGCAATACAGCTTCACCCGCGCCAGCTTGCCGGAAGCAGACTGGTCCATGGGGCGGCCCTGCATGATCCAGCCATTCCTCCCCAGTATTGTGGAGGAAGGTGAATACACCTTTGTCTTCATCGACGGCGAATATTCCCACGGCGTCCAGAAACGGGCGGCGCAGGACGAATACCGCATCCAGTCCCTCTATGGCGGATATGAATGCGACTATGCGCCCCCACCTGGTGACCTTGAGTGCGCCAGAACTATTGAACGCGCATTGCCATTCGCAGATGCGCTCTATTGCCGCATCGACATGGCGCGGCTGGCCACCGGCGAGCTTGCGGTCATGGAGGCAGAAATGATCGAGCCTTATCTCTACCCGCAGCAAGGCAGCCAATTGGGAATGCGGCTTGCCGAGGCGATCTGCAAACGGCTCGGTTAATCCAGATCCAGCGCGGTGAGTATTTTCGGCAGCAGCGGACGACTGAAGCGCACGCCGGCTTCAACGCCCCGCACCCACACGACCTCGCCAGCAAAGCCCAGCTTTTCATCGACCTCGAAGATGATGGTCGATCCCAGCTCTACGGCAGCGTCGAACAGCTCGATCCGGCAACCGGTTGGTGACACGTCACACAGGATCGCCTGCTCGCGCTGTTTGCGTACGATGCAGTCGAGGACGATGTTCGTCGACTTCCTGTCTGAGCTGCGTTGTTGCATTGTCATCTTGGGTTCCAAGACGCTTTTTTCGCAGAAAACCAGCAACAATTCGTAAATTCGCGCTTCACCATCGGAAGCCGCAGGAATTCAATATCTTGCGAAGATCAGCCCTTCCACTCGCGCCGCTCTTCGGCTGATTTGAGCACTTCATATGCGAGAGAATACTTCTGGAATTCGGCTGCCGCATCTGCATCGCCGGGCTTCACGTCCGGATGAACTTCCTTGGCCTTGCTCCGAAACGCCTTCTTCACCGCAGCGAATTCGGCATCCGCATCGAGCTCCAGCACTTCGAGCGCCCGCATCTCGTCGCCAGAGCGCGATCCGTCGCCGCTCCCGCCCCAACCGTAATGCTGGGCTTCTGCATAGCCCGCATTTTCGGTCTGCTCGGTCTTTGTGCGCGCTTCCTTCTCGGCCTTATCAAGGCCTTCGAAATAGTCCCACTTGCGGTTGTATTCTGCCGCATGGGTTTGACAGAACATCCACCTTTCCGGGCTGTTCGGAGCCTTTGGCGCAGGACAATTACCCACTTCTTCGCAGCCGTGGCGATCGCACAACCGGACCGTGGCGGCATCGCGCGTAGCCTCGTACCCGCGCCAGCGGGGGAAGCCCCAGTCGTTCGAACGACGCGGCTTAGGCATGAGAGGTCTGTGCTGAAGTCATTTGTCGGAAAATCATGGCGCTCAATCTAAGGCGGCTGGCATCAGAAGCAACCATGGTGGAACCCGTTTCAATTAGAAATGTTGCATTGCAACGTATGATTCATGTTTCCTGCCTAGAGGTTCGTCCATGAGCAAGCAGCTAACATTCTCGGCAATGACAGCCGTCCTGACAATGGCCCTGTTCGCTGCATCGGCAGATGCTGGCCAATTCGGCCCGCCCAAGAGCGGCCAGTTTGCCGGACACGCCCCACTTCTCGATCTCAACGCACGCTTCTGATCCGAGCGGGAGCGGGCCCCGGCAGCCTGCCGGAGCCCACCCTTCGTTATCAATTAATCGTTATGGTCGCTGCGCGTCGGTTCTGCGCCCATGCGGATTCGTTCGAACCCAGCGCGACCGGACGTTCCTTGCCATAGCTGACCGTGCGGATACGGTTGGTCGGAATGCCAATGCTGACGAGATAATTCTTCGCCGCGTTTGCACGGCGTTCGCCGAGCGCCAGGTTGTAATCACGCGTCCCGCGTTCATCGGTGTGTCCTTCAATGGTGAAGTTCACACTCGAATACTGGCTGAAGTACTGCGCCTGCGTCTGAAGCTTGGCCGCGTCTTCTGAATCGATATTATAACGATCGGTGTCGAAATAGACGACCGTGTTCGCTTGGCCGACAGCAGCAATGAAATGCTGCATGCTGCCAACCGCTGGGCCAGTCGGTGCAGTCGGCGTCGGTGCCGGCGTCGCGACATCCTGGGGCGGCGGCGGCAGTTCTTCGGGAGCTTTTTTCTGGCAGGCGGAAAGCGCCAAAACAGATGTCAGCATCGCGGTAGTAGCAATACGTGTATTCATTAGCTGTCCCCTTATATAAAACAGCGGTTGCAATCGGTTTGCCCCCGATTGATATTCGCCCCCACGACTATTCTAATGATCCTACGGCAGGATCGGTCCCCACGCCGGATCGGATGCGTCGACCGGAGTAGGCAGACGCCGCTCGTTTTCACCGGTCAGGTCAACCTGCCAGAGCGATGTGCGGCCACTATTTCGCTCGGTACGGAAGAACTGGATGATGCGGCCATTGGGTGCCCAAGTCGGCGCCTCGTCCTGCCAGCCCTTGGTCAGCTTGCGAAAGCCGCGGCCATTGGGGTTCATCACCGCCACGTTGAAATCGCCGGCGATATGCGTGAACGCGATCTGGTCGCCGCGCGGGCTCCACTCGGGCGTGGCCGACCGGCCGCCGAAAAACGACAGGCGGCGCTGGTTCGATCCATCGACGTTCATGACATAGACTTGCTGACTGCCGGACCGGTCGCTTTCGAACACGATCTTGCTGCCGTCTGGAGAGAACGAACCGCCGATATCGATGCCTGGCGCGTCTGTCAGGCGTTCGCTGCGGCCGCCGCGAGCCGAGACGCGGTAAATGTCGGTATTGCCGCCCACCGCCATCGAATAGAGAATGAACCGCCCGTCCGGGCTCCACCGAGGCGCAAAGGTCGGATTTTCGCTCTGCGTCACCAGGGTCTGCTGTCCGGTGCCGATGTCGTAAACATAGATGCGCGGATTGCCGTCGACATAGCTTAGGTAGACCAGCTGGCGGTAATCGGGCGAATAACGCGGCGTAAGCGCGGTAGAGCGGCCCGTCGTAATGAACCGGTGATTGGCGCCGTCGCTGTCCATGATGGCCAGCCGCTTGGTGCGGTTATCTTTCGGACCGGTTTCAGCGATATACGCGATGCGGCTGTCGAAGAACGGGCTTTCGCCGCTCAGCCGCGAATAGATGAGGTCGGCGCATTTGTGGGCAGCCCGGCGCCAGTCGGCCGGCGCGACGACCCAGCCTTCGGAAACCAGACGGTCCTGCAAGGCCATGTCGTAGAGGTAGCAGCCAACCGTCAGCCGGTCATCGCTGCGGGCGCGGACATAGCCGTGAACCAGCATTTCAGCACCGCGATTGGACCAGGTGGCCCAGCTGGGCGAATTGATGTTCGCGAATGTCGGCCTGGGCAACGCATCGGGTCCAGTCGGCTTGAACAAACCGTTGTTGCGCAGATCGGCTGTGATGACACGGGCGAGTTCGACCCCGAGCGCAGCGGTACCTTCGGCATTGGCCGGAGTGGCGACATTGCGGTCGGTCGCAAAGGCAGGGATGGCAATGCCGAGATCATCGAGATTGCCCTCGAACGAAACCGAGCCGGTCAGGCCGCCCTCTTCCTCGATCGTCTCGACCGCCTGACCTTCGGGCAGGGGTTCGCCGAGATCCTGATCCTGTGCAGCCAGCGGAGTGGCCACCAGCGCTAGCGATGCGATCAACAGATATTTCATTGGGCAAGTCTCCAATCGAAGCCGAAGGGTCCAACCACCTTCCAAGCCTCGTAATATTCTTCGGGCAAATCAAACGGGGCAGCCAGTTGCACGGCCCGGATGGCCTGTTCGCCGTGACGTCCGGCTTGCGCGCGGTTGGTATCGTTCACGCCGATCTGATTCACGATTGTGGGCCGGCCGTTCAAGCTGCCATCCGGGTTCAGGCGAAAGCGCAGGAAAGTCGTGATCTTTTCGACTTCTGGACCGCTCGGGGGCTGCCAATGCGGTTTGATCTCTCGCGATATGCGCTGCACCAGCGACGCCTTGGCGCTCGCGCCGATTTGGGAAGCGGGGACGCGGGTTTCCTCAGTAGCCGTGCTATCACCCGCTCCGGCCAGGAAATTGTCGCCCACGCGCGAGCCGCCGCTACGTTCGGAAGCGCGTGGCTGAGCTTGCTCACGCGGTTGTTCGCGGCGAGCCTGTGTGCGGGTTTCGCGGGCGGGTGCGGGAACAGGCTCGGCGCGCGCAATGGGCCGGTCCACCTGCGGCTGTGAAGGGGCTTCGAGTATCTCGGGTGACGGAGCCGCCGTGTCGGCAAGTTCCGGTGCAATTGCCGCCCGGCTTTCCGGCACCGGATCAGGCGCAGTAGCTTCCAGGCCGACATCCTCTGCCAGGCTTACGGTCATTCGCTCGGTCTGCGGGATTTGCGGAGCAGGCAGAAATGCCTGGATAACCATCGCGGCGACCAGAAACAGGTGCAGCGTCACCGCGACAATCAGTCCGGTGCGCTCCTCAGCCCTGATGCCAACTCTCTCCATTGCCTCTGGCTATTCCTCGTCCGATGAACCGGAATTGACCGGAGCAGCGGACTGACCGCCATTGGTCACCAGAGAAATACGATTGAGCCCTGCCCGGTTAAGCTCGCCCATGACTGCCATGACCCGCCCGTAATCGAGGCTGCGGTCGGCGCGCAGGGTGATATCCGGGCCGCCGCCCTCCCGCGGGATGCTTTCGAGCGCTGCAGGAAGACCGCACACTGCGACCTGCTGATCGTCGATATAGACATAACCCTGGCTATCAATGCTGAGCGATACCTGCTGCGCTTCCTGCGGCAGGGCATTTGCGCGGCTGTCGGGCAATTCAATCGGGACGCCCGCTGTCAGGAGCGGCGCGGTCACCATGAAAATGATGAGCAGCACCAGCATCACGTCGACGAATGGCGTAACGTTGATTTCGGACATTGGGCGCCGCGCACGCCCCCTGCCGCGCCGCCGTCCTTTTGAAGAAGCGAGGCTCATCGCCATGTCAGCGCTGCTCCAGCTGGCGGCTGAACGTGGCGTAGAGACGGTCGGAGAAGCGGTGCAATCCCGCCTCGTAACGCTCAACCGTGTGGCTGAAGCGGTTGTAGGCGATAACGGCCGGAATGGCAGCAAACAGGCCGATTGCCGTTGCAAACAGTGCCTCGGAGATACCGGGTGCGACCACGGCGAGTGACGAGCTTTCCTGCGCGCCAATCTGGAAGAAGCTGTTCATGATGCCCCAGACGGTACCGAACAGTCCCACGAACGGGGCGACGGCGCCAACGGTGGCAAGGAAGTTCAGTCGCTCGGCGATATCGTCTGCTTCCAACGCGACCTGGCTTTCCATTGCGGTCGCGATCCGGCTGCGCAGCCCTTCGCGGTCGCGTATTTCACCCTTGCTGGATTTGCGCCACTCGCTCACCGCGGCCTGTGCCACGCGGGCCGAAGGGATATCCTTGTTTCCGCGTTCGGACATGAAGCGGTCGAAATTTTCCGCCTGCCAGAACTCGCCCTCATAGGCACGGGTCCGCTTGCGCAATCCGTTCATGCGCAGCGAAAACGAAACGATGATCGTCCACACCCAGATACTGGCGAGGATAAGGCCCAGCATCACGAGCTGGACGACGATGTCCGCATCGAGGAATAGCTGAACGGGGTCGAGCCGGGTAGGTGCGCCTGCGGCGAGCATATCGAGTGTAATCATCGATCCTCTGTCGAGTTGACGAAGCGCGCGAAAGCCGCGCGCCATTTTTCGGGTTGCCGTTTCGGCCGCCCTTCAAGTGAAATGAACCCGACGCGCAATTGTGCCTCGGCAAGCAATTCGTCGCCCCGGAACGCCTTCTGACGCATCCGGCATGACGCGGCCTTCAGTTCTGTGCAGCGCGTCTCGATCAGGATGTCATCATCCAGCTTTGCCGGCCGCAGATACTTCAGATTGACCTCGGACAGCGCGTAGGCGCCCTCGCCGGATTCAATCGCGGCGCGCTGGTCGATTTCCAGTCGGCGCAGCAAATCCGAGCGTGCACGCTCGAACCAGCGCAGGTAATTCGCGTGATAGACAATGCCGGAAAGATCAGTGTCTTCGTAATAGGCGCGCACGGCATAAAGATGCCGGTCGCCATCGAGCACACCGTCGGGAAAGTTTGGCAGGACCATCAGTGCGGCGCTCTAGCGCAGCGGTGATTCGCTGCAAAGCTCCGTTTGGCTTCAAATAGATGAACGGCGGTGAAATGCCCTCAGCGCGCGATCATTGGTCCAAGGAATTGCCCGCCAAAGATATGGACGTGGAGATGCGGGACTTCTTGTCCGCCGTGCGCGCCGATATTGGCCATCATGCGGTATCCCGGCTCCACCAGCCCCTTGTCACGGGCTACCTTGCCCACGGCCCGGACGAAACCGGCGATTTCCTCTGCGCTCGCCTTGGTGCTGAAATCGTCCCAGCTGACGTAACGCCCCTTGGGGATCACGAGTGTATGGATTTCGGCCTGAGGATTGATGTCCTCGAAGGCGTAGGCCCAGTCGTCTTCATAGACCTTCGTGGACGGGATCTCGCCGCGCAAAATTTTCGCAAAGAGATTGTTGTCATCGTAAGGCAAAGTCGGATCGATCGGCATTATTCTGCCCTGCTCGCTTTTTCGTCCAGTCCCGAAATCCCCTCGCGCCGGTCGAGTTCGGCGAGGACCTCCGCCAGCGGAATCTCCTTTGCGCCCAGCAGGACAATGAGGTGGAACAGCACGTCAGCTGCCTCGCCTACCAGTTCTTCGCGGCTGCCCGCCAAGGCTGCCGTGATTGTTTCGACCGCTTCTTCGCCAAGCTTGCGCGCCATTACGGGCAGGCCGCGATGGTTGAGCTGTGCCACATAGCTGCTGGAGGGGTCGGCGCTGCGCCGGGCAGCAACTGTTTGTTCAAGGCGCGAGAGCGTATCCATGCGCGCGCTATGCACCGCAGAACCCAGCGGCGCAATCAGTCCTGTTTGCGATCGAGCACGAACCGCCCGATGACGATGCCGCCCAAGGCAACACCCATGAGCAGTATGCCGTGCGGTTCAGCCAAGAGGGTGCCGTGCATTTCCATGGCCCAGGCCCTAGACCCGATTCCGTCACAGCGATGTAAATAGCTGCAAAATTGGCGAACTGCGCGGGCTCAGCCGCGAGCGGGCAATCCGGCTGCGCGCAAGGCTGTATGGGCTTCGGCCACGGTGTGCTGTCCAAAGTGGAAGATGGATGCGGCAAGCACCGCACTCGCATGACCTTTGGTCACGCCTTCGACCAAATGATCGAGTGTGCCGACACCGCCGCTGGCGATCACGGGAATGGAGACGCTGTCGGCAATCGCTCGCGTCAACTCGAGGTCGTAGCCCTGTTTCGTGCCATCGCCATCCATTGAGGTCACGAGCAATTCGCCCGCTCCCAGTTCAGCAAGCCGATGGGCGTGTTCCACCGCATCGATGCCAGTGGGTTTTCGCCCGCCGTGGGTATAGATTTCCCAGCCGCGAAAGCCTTCGCCTTCGGTCTTCGCCCGCGCGTCCACGCTGGCAACGACGCACTGGCTGCCGAATTTCTCTGCAATCTCGCTGACCAGTTCGGGGCGCGAGACAGCGGCAGAGTTGATCGCCACCTTGTCGGCGCCGGCCAGCAGCAGTGCCCGTGCATCTTCAACGCTCCGCACCCCGCCTCCAACAGTCAGCGGCATAAAGCATACCGCGGCCGTTCGGCGCACAATATCGAGCAGCGTCCCGCGCCCTTCGTGCGTGGCGGAGATGTCGAGGAAACACAGCTCGTCAGCGCCCGCCCGGTCATAGGCCTGCGCCTGTTCGACTGGGTCGCCAGCATCCTTGAGGTCGACGAAATTGACACCCTTGACCACGCGCCCATCGGCAACGTCGAGACAGGGGATGACACGGATACGGACGGTCATAGCAGGGCAATATCCATCGCTGGTCCGGCGAAATAGCTGAGCCCGATCATGCTCGGGTCGCCATCGCCAATGCAGCGGCAAGATCCAGCCTTCCGTCATACAATGCGCGGCCTGTTATCACGCCTTCGATACCCTCATGCGCATGCAGTTTCAGCACATGGACATCATCGATCCCTTTCAAGCCGCCGCTCGCGATCACCGGGATATCGACCTGGCGCGCAAGTTCGACGGTCGCATCGATATTCACGCCTTTCAGCAGCCCGTCGCGGCCGATGTCGGTGAACAGGAGCGCAGCTACACCGGCATCTTCGAACCGCCGGGCGAGGTCCACGACCGCTACATCCGACACCTCGGCCCAGCCTTCAGTCGCGACCATGCCGTCCTTGGCATCTACCGCTACTACGATCCCGCCAATGAATTCGCGCGCCATATCCTTGACGAACTCCGGGTCCTTCAGCGCTGCAGAGCCCATAACGATGCGCGAGACACCGGCATCGAACCAGCCTTCAACGTCTTGGCGCGTGCGAATGCCGCCGCCAAGTTGAACATGGCCCGGAAAGGCTTCAACGATCCGCTCGACAGCCTCGCGGTTTTGCGCCGACCCTGCGAACGAGCCGTCCAGATCGACCACGTGGAGATGCTCTGCGCCCGCATCGGCAAACAATTGCGCCTGTGCTGCGGGATTGTCGCCGTAGACGGTTGCACGCTCCATATCGCCTTCGGCAAGCCGGACAACCTGGCCAGCCTTGAGGTCGATTGCGGGGAATACGATCATGGGTTCCACTCAAGAAAACGCGATAGAAGGCCAAGTCCGTAGGATTGGCTTTTCTCAGGATGAAATTGCACGCCTAACAGATTGTCGCGGCCCACGGCAGCGACAAGACCGCCGCCATGGTCGGTCATCGCCAGAACGTCGCGGCCCTTGGCAGCATGAAAGTGGTAGGAGTGAAGGAAGTACGCCTCGCCTTCGCTGATGACATCGTGATCTTCCGCATGATGGGTCAGCGCGACGTCGTTCCACCCCATGTGCGGGACCTTCACGGTTTCGTCACGCGGCTTGATCAACCGCACTTCACCCTCAATCCAGCCAAGACCGGGTGTCTCACCGTATTCCAGGCCCCGCGTGGCAAGCAGCTGCATCCCAACGCAAATGCCCAGGAATGGCGCGCCGCCGACGAACACACGCTCGTGCATCGCCTCGATCACGCCAGCTTCAGCGCGAAGGCCAGCGGCACATGCGCCGAAGCTGCCCACACCGGGCAGGACTATGCGATCAGCTGCACGCAGCACATCGGGATTGGCAGTAACCGTCACATCGGCGCCAACCTTGCGTAGCGCGTTCTCGACCGAATGAAGATTGCCCGCACCATAGTCGACGAGGGCGATAACCTCAGCCACCGAGCTGCCCCTTCGTGCTCGGAATGGCCCCGCCCTTGCGCGGATCTACTTCGACCGCAGCGCGCATTGCGCGGGCAAAACCCTTGTAGGCGGCTTCGCAGATGTGGTGGTTATTCGTGCCGTAGAGCAGCTCGACGTGCAGCGTCAGGCCGCAGGTCTGCGATACCGAATGGAACCAGTGTTCGATCAGTTCGGTGTCCCATTCGCCAAGCTTTTCTTGGCTGAAACCGGCCTTCCAGACGAAATAGGGCCGGCCCGAAATGTCGAGTGCGACGCGGACCAGCGTTTCGTCCATCGGCGAATAAGCGCTGCCGTAGCGCGCGATACCACCCTTGTCGCCCAGCGCCTGCGACAACGCCTGGCCCAGCGCCAGCGCGCTGTCTTCGGTAGTGTGATGCTGATCGACATGGAGGTCGCCTTCGACCTTCATCGTGACATCGATCAGCGAGTGCTTGGAAAACTGTTCGACCATGTGGTCGAGAAAGCCAATTCCCGTTGAGATGTCATAGGTGCCGGTCCCGTCGAGATTGACCTCGACCAGGATCTTGGTTTCAGCGGTGTTTCTTTCGATACGGCCTGTACGCATGGCTGCGCGCTATAGGCGAGCAGACGCCCTAAGCAAGAAAATGCGGCTATTGGCGCGGTAAAGACTGGCTTAAAGCGCTTGACCCGGGACACTTGGAGTATCACCTAGGGCCCCATGAGCGACGATACTCCCGACAGCCTTATTCCGTACGATTCAATCGTACAGGAAGCCCTGCGCGCCGTGGTTGGCCGAGTGCTGAGCGAAATCGAGGCCGGGGGCAGTGAACTGCCCGGAGCGCATCACTTCTACATCACCTTCAAAACCCATGCGCCGGGTGTATTGGTTCCCGACAGCCTGCGCGAACGTTTTCCTGACGAAATGACCATCGTCCTGCAGAACAAGTTCTGGGATTTGAACGTTCGCGAGGACGGTTTCAGCGTCGGCCTGTCCTTCAACCAGATCCCGGCCGCGCTCGATATTCCGTATTCCGCAATTACCCAATTCGTCGATCCGGCGGTAGATTTCGGCCTGCAATTCCAGGCAACTGTTGCCGACATGGCGCCTGCTGCAACCGATCCTGCCGGAAATGACGAGGAACAGGGCGGTGCAGAACCCGTTGAAGGTGCTGAAGACGGCTCAAACGTCGTCACGGTCGATTTCGGCCGAAAGAAATAACAGCGCGGCCATATTCCCGCGCCGACAAGGGGCAGGACATGGGCTTTTCCAGGAAAAACAAACCGAACCACATCACCGACCGCGCAGCAGACGCGCTCGAAACGATGACGGACAGCAACCCAGCGCATGACGATCCCGTGCCGGGGCCCAGCACGAATCCCGCGACCAATGTCATCATCCATGACATCCTCTTGCGCAGCGTGGGCCGCATGTCCCGTCTTACTGTCGAAAAACTAGTGTTGGGCCGCCAGTATGGCCCGCAATTTGCCAAGGACGCGGTGGAAAACCGATCGCTGGTGCAAACGCTCGCCGCTTACGGCGTAACCAAAGTCGCGACAAAGTCGGTGCCGGGCGCGCTTGTCGTGGGGACCGGCCTCGCGATTAAGGTCTTGTTCGACCGCAGTCAGTCACGCCGGAAATCTCGGCGGGCGGGCCAAAAGAGCCTTCGCAAGCAGGCCGATCCGGACAGCTAGGAAGGAATCGGGCCTCGCGGGCTTGATCAACTGCCACTTGATGCGCCAACAGCGCGCATGGCCGAATCCACTTCTTCACAAAACGCGCTGGCCCGTCGGGGCCTCATGTTCATCCTTTCCTCGCCCAGCGGAGCCGGAAAGACGACTATCTCGCGGATGCTCCTGGAAGCTGACAGCGAGATCAAACTTTCGGTCAGCGTAACCACTCGCCCACCGCGCCCGGGGGAAGTGGATGGTGTCCATTACTACTTCGTGGACGATGCCGATTTTGACCGTATGGTCGAAGAAGACGATTTTTATGAGTGGGCGCCTGTCTTCGGTTATCGTTACGGCACTCCAAAAGGCCGGATTCGTAGCGCGTTGAAAGAAGGGCAGGATTTCCTGTTCGACATCGACTGGCAGGGTACACAGCAGCTGTATCAGAAGGATCAGCAGGACGTGGTCCGGGTGTTCATCCTCCCGCCAAGCATCGCTGAACTGGAGCGCCGCCTGCGCAGCCGCGGCACCGATGCGCAGGACGTGGTCGATGCCCGGATGGAGCGTGCCCGCGCTGAAATCAGCCATTGGGACGCTTATGATTATGTGGTCATCAACGAGGATGTCGACGCGTGCTTTGCAAAAGTTCGCGAAATTCTCGATGCCGAGCGCATGAAGCGCCAGCGGCAGACCGGACTGATCCCTTTCGTTCGCGAATTGATGAGCTGACGCGAACCGGTTGGTCTGCTCGCAAGCAGATCGCCCAACACGTGGTCGCCTCGCGGCAGTCCTACGGGGAGTTTGCTGCGGCCCTTTCTTTCATAATACGCTTGTTGCGGGCTTCGACCAGCCGGAAGGCTTTCATGACCGAGAATTGATCGTCGGTCCTGCCTTCATGGCCTAGCAGCCAGAGCTGCTGATAGAACCAGTAGATCCCGGCAAACCCGCTCACGGCTTTCACCATCTGGAAGCGCTTCAAAAAGCCGAGCCATCCAGGCAATAGGTCGAGATCATCCTCATACCGCGGCACTTCCTGCGCGCCTTTCAACAAACGCGCCGGTGCGTCGGTCTGGACACACATCGGGCGGCCCAGACCGATAACATCAGCGGCGCCAATTTCGAGCGCCTGCTCCATTGCAGCGCGGGTGCGGAAACCGCCGGTGACCATCAGAGGGACCGAAACAGCGTCTTGCATCGCCTTGGCGAAATCGACGAAATATGCCTCGCGGGCGGCAGTCGAAGGGGCTACATTTTGCTGCTCCTCTTCTTCCATCCCTTCGATGCCCATCAACTTTGGCTGTTCATAGGTACCGCCTGATATCTCGATCAGGTCAACGCTGGCCGCTTCCAGCCATTGGACGACTTGCAGGCTGTCCTGAAAGTCGAAGCCGCCCTTCTGGAAATCGGCACTGTTGAGCTTCACCGAAATTGGGAAATCAGGCCCGACCGCCTCGCGCGTTGCCGCAACGATTTCCAGCAAAAAGCGGGCCCGGTTTTCGAGAGTGCCGCCATACCCATCCGTCCTGAGATTTACCCGGGGACTGAGAAATTGCGACACCAGATAGCCATGTGCAGCGTGGACCTGGACGCCGGTAAACCCGGCATCCTTGCAGGCCTTTGCGGCAACCGCCCAGCGCTTCGCCAGGTCGGCGATCTCGCTCGTAGTGAGCGGAACAGGCTTGCCAAACTGCCCGCCGGGAAGTGCCAGCGGCACGTCGGAGGACGACTTGGGTGCCGGATTGACCAGTTTCGGCGTCTGACGCCCACCGTGACTGATTTGCGCCCACAGATGAGTGCCGTTGCGCGTTCCGGCCTTTGCCCAGCTGGCCAGCCTCGACGCCATGTCGGCATCGGGCTCGCGCTCGATCACGACATTGCCGGGCCGTTCCAGATGGTCCCGGTCGACAATGATGTTCCCGGTCAGCAGCATCCCTGCACCGCCATCGGCCCAGATGCCGTAGAGCCGCTCCAGCTCGGGAGTTGGCCTCCCGTCAGGGGTAGCCAATCCTTCGGTCATCGCGCCCTTGGCGATACGGTTCGGCAATATGGCGCCGCAGGGAAGGACAAGGGGGTCGGACAATTCTTGCATGGCCATGATCCCCCCGCCCCTACTCTTTATCGTCCGCCTGCCGGGTCAGCGAAGTGCGTCGGCAGGTGCGCATTCACGATGCCGCCATCGACCGCAATGGTTTCGCCGACGGTGTAGTTTCCGGCCCGGCTGGCGAGATAGACGCAGCTTCCGCCCATATCGAACTTGTCGCCGACACGCCTGTTGGGAATGCCCGCAGCGCTGGCTTCGGCGTGGTCGCGGGCGACCTTGTTCATGCTGGACGGGAATGCGCCCGGCGCGATCCCGGTGACATAGACATGATCCTTCACCAACCGCGCAGCCATGCGGCGCGTGAGGTGAATAAGCGCCGCTTTGGATGCCTGATAGGAATACGTCTCCCACGGATTGATCCTGAGGCCGTCGATGCTGGCGATATTGATCACCTTGCCCGGCTTTTCCTGGCTGGCATTGGCGGTGAGCAAATGATGCAGCTTCTGTGTCAGGAAGAAGGGGGTCTTCACGTTGAGATCCATCACCTTGTCCCAGCCCTCTTCGGGAAAGTCGAGATAATCGGCTCCCCATGCGGCACCGGCATTGTTCACCAGGATATCGAGGTGGTCTTCACGGTCCGAAAGTTCGCGGACCAGTTCTTCAATGCCTTCCATGGTCGAGATGTCGCCCTGGATTGGTACGACGCGCTCGCCAAGTTCACTGGCGGTTTCGTGCAATTCTCCGCCCTTGCGCGCGGTGATGTAAACCCGCTCGCATCCAGCGGCGAGAAAGCCTTCCACGATCATTCGGCCAATTCCGCGGCTTCCGCCTGTGACGAGCGCATTGCAGCCCTTGAGGCTGAACATATCTTCGAGGTTCATGCTGTCTCTCCTGATCAGTAGCCGCTCATTTCGGCCACCCGGCCGGCGTGGTAATACATATCGCCAAGGAACTCCTGCAGCGCGCGGTCACGCTTCATGTAGAGCCCGATGTCGTATTCGTCGGTCATCCCGATGCCGCCGTGCATCTGCACGCCTTCCTTGACCGCCAGACCTGCCGCCTTGGCAACCTTTGCCTTGGCGACAGAAGCCATCAGATCGGCTTTCTCGCTTCCGCCGTCGAGCATCTGGGCAGCTTTCATCGTGACCGCGCGAGCGATCTCGACTTCGGAATAGAGATGCGCCGCACGGTGCTGGAGCGATTGAAACTCGCCGATCAGCTTGCCGAACTGCTTGCGCTGCTTGAGGTAATCGACGGTCATATCCATTGCGCCGCTGGCAACGCCGACACCCTCGGCAGCAGCGCCGATGCGACCAGCGATAAGCATGGCGTTAAGGACTTCGCGTCCGCCATCGACTTCGCCGATCACGGCATCGCCGTCCAGCTCGACGCCGTCGAACTTCGTATGGGTCGCCATCGAGCTGTCCACTAGGCGGACCGCGTCATGGCTCATGTTGCTGGCATCCTTGGGCACGGCAAACAGTGTGATGCCGTCATTGTCGTCATCGCTGCCCGAGGTGCGCGCTGCAACAACCAGCATATCGGCGCTGGCACCGTGGAGGACATAATCCTTCTGGCCGGTCAGCCTGAAGCCGTTGCCGGACTTTTCCGCCTTGGTGGTTATGCGTTCGGGGCGATGCTTGGCGCCCTCGTCAATCGCCACCGTATAGACATGTTCGCCGGAAATGAGGCCGGGCAGCCACCGCCCGCGCGCATTGCTGTCGGCATGCTTAAGTGCGGTAGCAGTCAGCACCGAACTGGCGAGGAATGGTGACGGAGTAAGATTGCGTCCGATTTCCTCGAGCACGATCCCGGCTTCATAGCTGCCCATTCCAAGGCCGCCATCGTCTTCATCCACCAGCATTCCGGTGAAACCCATTTCGGCAAACTGCTTCCACAGACCGTGGCCAAAGCCGTCCTTGCAATCGCGGTCACGCCAATGGCGCAGTTGTTTCGCGATCGAGCCTTCTTCGGCCATGAACTGACTTGCGGTTTCGGCCAGCATGGCCTGATCGTCATCGTGATAAAGAGGCATGGGTCAGGCTCCCGGCAGGTCGAGGATACGTTTGGCGACGACGTTGAGCATGACTTCGCTCGTGCCGCCTTCGATCGAATTGGCTTTTGTACGAAGCCAGTTGCGCGACGGCTTGCCGCGGCCGGTGTCTTCGCTCTCCCATTCCAAAGCTCGGCTGCCGCCAGCCGCCATCATCAGTTCGTGACGGGTCTTGTTCAGTTCCGTACCGACGTATTTCATCATGTTGGGCTGCGCAGGGTGGCCCTTGCCGGCCTTCATTTCGTCGAGAAACTTCTCGCCCATCGCGCCGTAAGCCAGCGCATCGACATCGAACATCGCGATTTCGGCGCGCAGGACGGCGTCGAGCTCGCCCGCCATACGGGTCATCGCAGCTCCGATCGCGCTAGTGCGGTCGCCGCCGCCAGCGCCCGAAATCATCTCGCGCTCATGGCCGAGCAGATATTTCGCAACGTCCCAGCCGCGGTTGATTTCACCGACATAGCCCGGCGTGTCTTCGCCGTAGCTCTTGGGCACCTTCACATCGTCCATGAAGGTTTCGCAGAACGGGCTGTTGCCGCTGATCAGCTTGATCGGCTTGGTCGAGACACCTTCGCTCGCCATGTCGAACAGCATGAAGGTGATGCCCTGGTATTTGTTTTCCTTGTCGGTGCGCACGAGGCAGAAAATCCAGTCGGCTTCATCGGCATAGGACGTCCAGATTTTCTGGCCGTTGACGATCCAGTGATCGCCCTTGTCTTCGCCGAACGTCTGCATCGATACGAGATCGCTGCCGCTGCCCGGTTCGGAATAACCCTGGCACCAGCGGATTTTTCCAGCCGCGATTTCGTTGAGGAACTTCTGTTTCTGACCTTCCGTGCCGAACTTGAGCAGCGCGGGGCCAAGCATCCAGATACCAAAGCTGGACAGCGGCGGGCGCGCGTTGATGCGGCTCATTTCCTGCCGCAAGATCTTGCCTTCAGCCGGAGAGAGGCCTGCGCCTCCATAGGCCTTGGGCCACTCCGCTACGGTGTATCCCTTGTCACGGCACGCTTCGAACCAGGCCTTCTGGGCATCGTTCTTGAACTGGGCGTTGCGGCCGCCCCAGTAAACATCACCTTCATCGCGCACGGGCTGGCGCATTTCGGGGGGACAATTGGCTTCCAGCCATTCGCGCACTTCGGCGCGGAACGCTTCATGATCGGACATCGGGGGCTCCTCTCTCTATCTCTCTCAAGCCTTGCAACTTGACGTTTACGTTAGGGTGATTCGGGCCCGAGCCGCAAGGGCGATCACGGCAAAGCGCCATGCCGTAGCGTCAGGCAGATTACGTTGACGACAGGCATGGCTGCCCTAAGCTTAAAGGCGAGGAAAACGTGGGAGAGTGAGCATGTCCGAGTCTGGCCGATTCTGCGGTAAAACCGTGGTTATCACCGGCGCCGCATCAGGCATTGGTGCCGAGGCTTCGCGCCTGTTCGCGTCCGAAGGCGCTGTGGTTTTCGCGTCTGATATCGATGCCGATGGCGGAGCCGACCTGGCGGCAAATGGTCCGGGCGACATACGCTTTCGTCGCTGCGATGTGTGTGATCCGGCCGACATCAAGGCGCTTATGGATCATGCCGCTTCCGAGACGGGCGGGATCGACGTGGTCTTCAACAATGCCGGCGCGGGCGGTGCGCGCGCACCGATCGACGAGATCGAGCCGGAGGAATGGGACCAGACGTTCAACCTCCTGATGCGCTCGGTCGCCATGGGCATCCGCTATGCCGTCCCCCACATGAAGGGGCGCAAGGGTGCAAGCATCGTCAATGTATCCAGCGTGGCAGCGGTCGGTCCCGGCTATTCGCCCACAGCCTATGCTGTCGCGAAAGCCGGCGTGCTCCATCTGACGAAATGTGCAGCCACCGATCTGGCGCAGTACGGTATTCGCGTAAATGCAGTGCAGCCGGGCTTCATCAACACCAATATCTTCACCTCCACCCTCGAATTTTCCGGCGAGGCAGAGCGCATGGCGAAGCAGGTCATCGCCCAGATGTCCTCGAACGCCCAGCCGGTTGCGCGCGGCGGACAGCCACGCGACATCGCCGAAGCGGTCGCCTATCTGGCCAGCGATGCAGCCAGCTTCGTTACAGGGACATCCATCATCGTCGACGGCGGCATCACTCTTGGCCCCCGGCATTCCTGGGATCCCGAGGAACCCGGAATGTTCGAAGCGCTCGAAGCCATGGAGAAAGCGGGCAAAACCAACTGATGGCTTTTGTCGAAGGCCCACTGCCCCAACGGCTGAAATTCATTCATGGCTTCGGAGCCGTAGCCTTTGGCGTGAAGGACAGCGGATTCAGCTTTTTCCTGCTCATTTTCTATAACCAGGTCCTCGGCATGGATGCAGGGCTGGTCAGCCTTGCGCTGGGCGCAGCGCTCATATTCGATGCCGTGATTGACCCTATTCTGGGCAATTTGTCCGACCGCACTTACACCCGCTGGGGCCGCCGCCTGCCGTGGCTTTACACCGCGGCATTGCCGCTTGCCCTGGCGTGGGCAGTCCTGTGGAATCCCGTAATCGACGGCACTCCAAGCTTCTGGGAATTACTTGGCATTGCGGTCGTTGTGCGCTTGCTATTGTCGGCCTGCGAAGTGCCGTCAGTCAGCCTCGTCCCGGAAATCACCGCAGACTATGACGAGCGGACGACGCTGTTCCGTTACCGTTACCTGTCGGGATGGGTTGGCGGGATCGCGATGATGCTTCTTGCCTATACCGTCTTCATGCCGGGTCAGGACGGAATGCTGCAGGCTGGCGGTTACAGCCTCTTCGGTATCTTTGGCGCAGGCCTGATGTTCGTTTCCGTCGTCGGCTCGGCCCTGGGACAGCACTATCTCGTCGCCAAGCTTCCCGAAAAGCGTCCCGGCCCGTTCAGCATCAAGGGCAGTTTCGACGAAATTCGCGATGCGTTCTCGGAGCGGGCCTTCCTGATTTTCGTCGCCGGCGGCCTTGCGGCCTATGTCAGCCAGGGCATGACGTTCTCCATCACGAATTACGTGAACCTGTTCGTCTGGCAGTTCGACCGTGCAGAACTGATCCTCTATCCGATCGTGCTGTTCGCCAGCGTGGTCATCATGTTTTTCCTGGTTGGCCCCATGCACCGAAACTGGGGGAAACCAAAAAGCGCAGTGATCGGATCGCTAGTCTCCGTGGCTTTCGGCCTGACCCCTTACGGGCTTTTCCTGGCCGGGATGTGGCCCGAACCGGGAAGCGCCCTGTCGACCACGCTGGTTTTTGCATTCCTGGTCTTCGCCAACCTCTTCGGAATTATCGTCATGATTTCCGGATCGTCCATGATCGCAGAGATCGTAGAGGCCTACGAAGAACGCACAGGCCGGCGGGCTGAAGGCAGCTTTTATTCTGGCAACTGGTTCGTCCAGAAATGCGCGACGGGCGTGGGCATTCTGTTCACTGGCCAGATAATCAAGTTTGCCGGAATGCCGGAAAATGCCCGCCCCGGCGAAGTGTCGTTCGACGTGCTGAGCAACATGCTGCTGCTTTATGGCGGCGCCATGATCGTGCTTGCAATCCTTGCCGCTTATTGGCTCGGCCGCTTCCCCATTGACCGCGAGCAGCACGAAGCGCGAATTGCCGCTCTCGACGCGATCGCACGCGGCGATATCGACGCGGGTACTTCGGTTCCCTGAGATTCCCACTTGGCGCAGCTGGCTTGCTCTGCCAGTTTCACCGCGCAACTTATTTTGAGAGAGAGGATTACACGATGGATTTCGAACCCACAGAGAGGCAAGTCTACTGGCGCGATCGGGTGAAAAACTTCATCGAAGATCACGTCCGACCTGCAGTTCCCACCTACAAGGCGCAGGACGCCGAAGGTGAACGGTGGAAAGTGATCCAGGTCGTCGAAGACCTGAAAGCCAAAGCCAAGGACCAGGGCATCTGGAACCTGTTCATGCCGCCGCGCAATGACAGCCATCACCATGTCGACGAGAGCTTCGATTTCGAAGGCCCGGGCCTGACCAATCTTGAATATGCCCTGTGCGCCGAAGAAATGGGCCGCATCGGTTTCGCATCGGAAGTTTTCAACTGCTCCGCGCCCGACACCGGCAACATGGAAGTTTTCTTCCGCTACGGTACGCGCGAACAGAAAGAGCAATGGCTCGATCCGCTGATGAACGGCAAGATCCGCTCTGCCTTCCTGATGACAGAGCCATTCACGGCCAGCTCCGATGCAACGAACATCGAGACGCGTATCGAACGCGACGGCGACGAATACGTCATCAACGGCCGCAAGTGGTGGTCTTCGGGCGTGGGCGATCCGCGCTGCAAGGTCGCCATCGTGATGGGCAAGACCGATCTCGAAGCCAAGCGCCACGCCCAGCAGTCGATGGTCTTGATGCCCATGGACGCCAAGGGCGTAACCATCCTGCGCCACCTGCCTGTCTTCGGCTATGACGATGCGCCGCACGGACACATGGAAGTCGAACTCAAGGACGTGCGCGTACCGGTCACGAACATGCTCCTGGGCGAAGGCCGCGGCTTCGAGATCGCTCAAGGTCGCCTCGGGCCGGGCCGTATCCACCACTGCATGCGCACCATCGGCGTTGCCGAAGAAGCGCTGTCCAAGATGTGCAGCCGTCTCCAGGAGCGCGAGGCGTTCGGCAAGCCGATCTACAAGCATTCGGTCTGGGAAGAACGGGTTGCGCGCGCACGTATCGACATCGATATGACGCGCCTGCTCTGCCTCAAGGCTGCCGACATGATGGACAAGGTCGGCAACAAGAGCGCCAAGCAGGAAATCGCCATGATCAAGGTGCAAGCGCCCAACATGGCGCTCAAGATCATCGACGATGCCATCCAGGCTCATGGCGGCGGCGGTGTTTCGGACGATTACGGTCTCGCCAATGCCTATGCTCACCAGCGTACCCTGCGTTTGGCAGACGGTCCCGACGAGGTGCACGCACGCTCGATCGCACGGATGGAATTTGCCAAGCACCTGCCCAAGGAAGGGCCGACCGCAAACGCATTGCGTGACGGTAGCGGTCCGGTGGGCGCAGACGAGCGCCTGAGTTCGGGCGACATGGGAGCGACGCGCTGATGGCAAAGGCTGCAATCCTCGAACAGGTTGGCGGGTTGACGATCGGCGAGGTCGAACTCGCCGATCCGGCCCCGCACGAAGTCCTGATCGACACCAAGGCCTGCGGCCTGTGCCATTCGGACTTGCACTTCATCGAAGGCACCTATCCGCACCCGCTTCCCGCCATTCCGGGCCATGAAGCGGCCGGCGTGGTGCGCGCCGTCGGCAGCGAAGTGAAAACGGTGAAGCCGGGAGATCACGTGGTCTCCTGCCTGTCCGCCTTTTGCGGTCACTGCGAATTCTGCGTGACCGGACGGATGGCGCTGTGCATGGGCGCCGACACCCGCCGTGCGCAGGGTGCTTCGCCAAGGATCATGCGCGCCGATGGCAGCGGACCCGTCGCGCAGATGCTGAACCTGTCGGCGTTCTGCGAACAGATGCTGATTCATGAAAACGCGTGCGTGGCCATCGACAAGGACATGCCGCTCGACCGTGCAGCCATCATCGGCTGCGCGGTAACAACGGGTGCCGGGGCGATTTTCAATGCGTGTTCGGTCGTACCCGGAGAGACAGTGGCAGTCGTGGGCTGCGGCGGCGTCGGCCTGGCCACCATCAATGCGGCCAAGATCGCAGGCGCCGGCAAGGTAATCGCTCTCGATCCAATTCCTGAAAAACGCGAGCTGGCCATGGTGCTTGGGGCAACCCATGCGATTGATGCCATGGCAGGTGATGCGGTCGACCAGGTGATGAAGCTGACCGGCGGCGGCGTGCATCATGCGATCGAAGCTGTCGGAAGGCAGGCATCGGCGGATCTCGCCGTGAAACTGCTTCGCCGCGGCGGGACGGCCACGATCCTCGGCATGATGCCGTTGGACTGCAAGGTCGGCCTCGGTGCGATGGACCTTCTGTCCGGCAAGAAGCTGCAAGGCGCGATCATGGGCATGAACCATTTCCCGGTCGACCTGCCGCGCCTCGTCGATTTCTACATGCGCGGCCTGCTTGATCTGGACACCATCATTGCCGAACGCATGCCGCTCGAGCAGATCAATGACGGGTTCGAGAAGATGAAACAGGGCACCTCGGCCCGCAGCGTGGTGGTGTTCGACTGATGTCAGAGGACGCGAAGACCGAACAGGCTATCGATTTCGACAAGGAAATGGTCGGCACCATCGAAGTGCCCGAGCGTGACCAGCTCGACATGGACAAGCTCACCGCTTGGTTCGAAGCCAATGTCGAAGGCTTCGAGGGGCCGATTTCCTATTCGAAATTCAAGGGTGGTCAATCGAACCCGACCTACCGGATCGACACGCCTTCGCGGTCCTATGTCCTGCGCCGCCAACCGTTCGGAAAACTGCTCCCGAGCGCCCACGCGGTCGACCGCGAATACAAGGCGATGCATGCCTTGGGGCCGACCGGTTTCCCGGTACCGACGACCTACGGCCTGTGCGAAGATCCCGAGGTTCTGGGCAGCAAGTTCTTCGTCATGGGCCTCGCCGATGGCCGCTCGCTCTGGAACGGTGCCCTTCCCGGCGTCGAACCTGCCGATCGCCGCGAAATATACAATGCTATGATCGACACCATGGCCGAACTTCACCTGCGCAAGCCGGATGAAATCGGCCTGGGTGACTACGGTAAGCCAACCGACTATTGCGCGCGCCAGATCGCGCGCTGGTCAAAGCAGTATAAGCTGTCCGAAACCGAACACATGCCCAAGATGGAACGGTTGATCGAATGGCTGCCGCAAACCATCCCGCCGCAGCACGAAAGCAGCGTGGTGCACGGCGACTACCGGCTCGATAATCTCATCTTCGAGAAGGACCAGAACAAGGTCCTGGCCGTGCTTGACTGGGAACTGTCGACACTGGGCGATCCGATTGCCGACTTCAGCTATCTGATGCTCAACTGGCACAACCCGGCAGACGGCCGGGCCGGCGTTCTCGGGCTGGATCTCGAAGCTCTCGGTATCCCAACCCAGGACGAGGCGGTTGAACGATATGTCGCGCGGACCGGATATCCGGTTCCCCCGATGGACTGGTATTTCGCCTATAACCTCTTCCGGCTCGCCGGGATCATGCAGGGGATCAAAAAGCGCGTGATCGACGGAACAGCGTCCTCTGCCCATGCCAAAGACATGAGCGAGCGGGTAGGACCGCTGGTCGACCGCGCCTATGATTTCGCTGTCGCCGCAGGGATGGACTAGTGCGCCAACGCTGCTAACGACCTCTCCGAAAGTTCTTACGGAGACCAGCATGAGCGCCGACCTCGAAAGCCGCATCGAAGCCGCGTGGGATGACCGCGCCAACGTCACCCCACAAAGCGCCGATGTACGCGAGGCGGTGGAGGCTGGCCTGGCCTTGCTCGACAGCGGCGAAGGCCGTGTCGCAGAGCCCGATGGCAAAGGCGGATGGACCGTCAACCAGTGGCTGAAGAAGGCGGTCCTTCTGTCCTTCCGGCTCAATGACAATGTATTGGTCGAAGGTGGCAGCGCTGGCCACCCAGCTTTCGACAAGGTGCCCAGCAAGTTTGCTGGCTGGACCGATGCCCGGTTCCGCGAGGCAGGCTTCCGCGTAGTGCCCGGCGCTATCGCACGCGAAGGTGCCTACATCGCGCCCGGCTGTGTGTTGATGCCCAGTTTCGTGAACATCGGTGCCTATGTCGGCAAGGGCACGATGGTCGATACCTGGGCCAGCATCGGCTCCTGCGCGCAGATCGGCGAAAACTGCCACATCTCCGCAGGTGCTGGGATCGGCGGCGTCCTTGAGCCCATGCAGGCCAATCCGACGATTATCGGTAACAACTGCTTCATCGGCGCTCGCAGCGAGATCGTTGAAGGCGTCATCGTCGGTGAAGGCAGTGTCGTGGCAATGGGCGTTTTCATTACCCAATCGACCAAGATCGTTTACCGCGACACCGGCGAGGTAATTCGCGGGCACATCCCGCCCTATTCCGTTGTCGTGCCCGGTTCGCTGCCGGGCAAGGACGGTGGCCCTGGCCTTGCTTGCGCCGTGATCGTGAAAACCGTTGATGCTCAAACGCGCGAAAAAACGGGCATCAACGACCTTTTGCGGGACTGATCTGAGCGGAACATAAGTTAGTTCTGACCGTAGAAAGCCCAGAAACGCGGGCCTGAGAAGCTGGCCTGACAGCGGGATCGTAATGAAAAGGGAATTCGACCATGCACAAGGAAGGTGACGAAGTTCACATCAGCGAAGAAGAAGTAAGCGGCGGATCCAAGGAAGGCGTTGTGCGCTGGGTCCTCGCCGGCGGACTGATTCTTGCCATCATCCTCATGTCGGTCGTCTGGATCATACCTGCCCTGATGCAGGGCGATGTCGAGGAAGAAGCCACCGTGAGCGGTGAAATATCCTCGATGGAAGAAGATGGCGACAGCACCGACAGCATCGTCGGGGTACCGAGCGCAACCGACCTTGGAGACGACCAGGTCGCATCGGAGCCGTACGATGACCAGGCCACCTCTGAGGATGGCATCGAAGTTATTGAAAACTAAGGCGCTAGGGTGATCCTATGAGCAGTTCGAACAGTTTCCAGACCAATCAGTACGTCAAGTGGGATTGGGGTAATGGCACCGGCAAGGGCCAGATCAAGGAACGCTTCGAACGCGAGGTCACCCGCACTCTCAAAGGCTCGAAAGTCACCCGCGACGGCAGCGAGGACAATCCGGCCTATCTCATCAAACAGGAAGACGGCGACGAAGTCCTGAAGCTGGGCTCCGAGCTCGAAGCTCAGGACTAGATGCGGCCCTCATAATCGCTTTGCGGCAGGGCGCCTTTGACCGCGCCCTGCCCACAATATCTAGCTTTCCTCATCACGCGATGCACCGGCCGGGTATTCTATCGGCGCCATATTCTTGCGGCTTTCGGCATAAGCTTCGGCAGCACGCATTGCGCGCATCATGTTGCGGCTTGAAATTTTTTCCAGGTCAGCTTGCGAGTAACCGCGTTTGGCCAACTCGACGAACAGGGCCGGATACCCCGTCACATCTTCCATGCCGACTGGGCCAGTAGGCATGCCGTCGTAGTCACCGCCGATCCCGATATGATCTATCCCAGCCACGTCACGGATGTGATCGATATGGTCGGCCATGTCCTCTATCGTCGAGACGGGCGGGCGATTTTCCGCATCCCACTTGGCCAGACCGGCGGCCACTTCATCGGGCAGTCCCGGCAATAAAGCCTCGAGCCGCGCTTGCTCCGCAGTTCGGTTAGCTGCGTGCTGCCGCAGATCTTCGGTAATGAACCAGGGCAGCGCTACCACCATCAGCACGCCGCCGTTTTCCGGAAGCCGTTTGAGGACGCTGTCCGGAACGTTGCGCAGATGCCCAGTCACCGCCCGCGCGCCCGAATGACTGAAGATTACGGGAGCGCCCGCGACATCGAGGGCATCATGCATGGCTTCTTCGCTAACGTGGCTCAGATCTACCATCATCCCGATGCGGTTCATCTCTCGCACGACATCCATGCCGAACGCGTTCAAACCGCCATGCCGCGGCTTGTCGGTGGCGCTGTCCGCCCAATCCAGCGTCCGGCCGTGCGTCAGGGTCATGTAGCGCGCACCCATTTCGTACATCTGGCGAAGAACTGCCAGGCTGTTGCCGATCGAATGGCCGCCTTCCATACCCATCAGCGAGGCGATCTTTCCGTTCTCCATCGCCGCTTCGACATCGTCTGCGGTAAGCGCCAACTGAAGTGCCCCCGGATTGGCGGCAATAAGCCGCTTGGTAACGTCGATCTGTTCGATCGTGGCCTGCACGGCTTCCGGCTCGGTCTGAGAGGGGCTGACATAGACCGACCACCACTGTGCCCCGACCTTGCCCTGCCTCAGGCGAACGATATCGCTGTGCATTGCGGCGCGCGTCGCGGTTTGGGTATCGAGCGTATCAACGAAGTCGAAGTCGTTGATCACATTGCCCATGCGGCTGCGCAGCTGGATCGGGACGTCGTTGTGACCATCCCAGACAGGTGCGCTCTCAAGCGCTGCTGCGGCAACTTCTTCGGCGTTGTCCTGCGCGACAAGCGGGCCGGCAAGAAGGGCGGTTGAAGCGAGGGCTGCTGCGGCGATCCGGATCATTGTATTTTCTCCCATCGGAACTCTATGCTCCTTTGGTGGCTCTTCTAGCGAAGAAACAGCAATTTGGAAGGAAGAGACAATGACGGTCAGCGCACGGTGGAACGGCGAAGAGATTGCGCGCAGCGATGACACGGTAGTGGTCGAAGGAAATCACTATTTCCCGCCCGCCTCAGTCGCGAGAAGCGCGCTGGTACCAAGCGAAAAGACAACCGTGTGTTCGTGGAAAGGTACTGCGCAGTACCACTCGGTTAATGCCGGGGGTGCGATCAATCAGGATGCAGCCTGGTATTACCCTGCGCCCAAGGAAAAAGCTGCCTCGATCAAAGACAGGATCGCGTTTGGCGGCGGTGTAGAGATCGTTGAGGAATGATCCGCGGCATCCTGCGCTGGGCGCTAGCGATATTTTACGCGGCTGCAGGGTATGCGCATATCGCGAATCCGGAGCCGTTCCTGTCGATCATGCCCGGTGCGATCCCGGCTGCCGAAGCAATAGTCTTCCTGACGGGTGTGGCAGAAATCCTCGGGGCCATAGCCCTGGTACAACCGTGGTCGGACAATATGCGCAAAGCCGGCGGGATCGGGCTTGCGCTTTACGCAGTTTGCGTTTTTCCGGCCAACATCAATCATTTCGTGATGGACATGGCGCGTGAGGATGCGGGCCTTGGTCTGTCGTACCATTTGCCTCGCATGGTTGCTCAGCCAGTAATCATCTGGCTGGCGCTGTGGGTCGGCGGCGTCACGGACTGGCCGCGCCGCCGCCGCTCCTCAGATTAGCTCATGTGCTTGGAAACAGCACCGGTCATCTTGAACATGGAGATCTGCTCCTTGCCGATTACCGCGCCAAGCTTGTCGTCGGGATTGATCATCCGGCGATCCTTCGAATCCTGAAGGTCGTTCGCCTTGATGTGATCCCAGACCTTCGACGTGACCTGTGCGCGAGTCATCGGACCTTTGCCAACCACGTTTTCGAGCTCCGGCGTGAGGTTTACCGGCTTCTGCAGTGCGTTGTTCTTGCCAGCCATTTAAAGTTCCTTTCACTTGGCTTTACTTGGTATTGTCAGATGTCGAATTCGTCTTCGGCATCCCATTCTTCGATCTCATGCCCTTCGAAGCGAGCAGTGAGGATCGCGAGAGCTGTGACATGATTTTTCAAATTCTTGAGCAGGTCGGCGTGCTTGGCGCCGGGCATCAAGGTCAACGGAAGGTCTACCGCGAATAATTGGAATGCATAGCGATGCTCCACCCCGACACCCGGATCGGGCAGGAGCCATTCGGAATTGCCCTTTGCATTCTTGCCAGTGCGCGGCGGCACTTCGCCTTCGAAGAGTGCACCCTTTTGCCCCTTGAGGCCCCACACCAGCCAGTGGACATCGCCGCTTTCAATTTCCTCGACCACCAGGACCAGTTCCTGTGTGCCGGGAGGCGGCGCGGTCCATTCAAGCGGCGGAGCAACAGCATCGTCTTCACAGGCCGTAAAACTGGGATCCAGCTCACCGCCATGCTTGAATGCCGGACTGGTCAGCGCGAAGCCACCTCGTCCAAGCGCTTTTTCGTCAGCAACAATTGCCGCAGTAAGCGAAGCCTTCACTTCAGCCTCACCGACCGCTTGCTGGATCCATGCGGGCACGCCCGTACTCACTAATCAAAACTCCGTCATCTATGCGTAAAACGCGCTTTACGGGGAAAGACTAGGCACAGCACGGAGGGAAAGGCCACTGCACCCACCTTAATTTGCACCGTTTTCGAGGCGAAATGCGGCTCTTTTCCACTGAAAGAGACCCGCGCCCCGCTTTGCTTTCGCCCTACGAGGGCTCGGCGCCCTATTTATAGGCTCGCCCGAGGGCTTCTACCGGAGGCAAAATTAGAGCTGAAAAGGGCTGAGGGCACCGTCACCGATATGCTTCAGCTGAGCGCGATTGCGATCGTAGCGGCCCCGAGCACTGCGGAGAGCGGTATGCGGAGCTGCATCCACCATAGGGGCGCATACCCCTTCAGCCGCGCGTCTACGCCGAGGCTGAGAAGCAAGGCCACGCCCAGCATGATGAGAGAAGGCGTCGGCCACGCCCAGCCGAATATCCACGGGAGAAAGCAGGCCAGCGCGATCAGGCTTGGAAGCACAGCGGCGATCCATAACCAACCCAATGTGCCAGGCCGCTCGGTTGCAGGATTTCCCGCGGCAATGCCCCACCACATCCCGCCCAGGAAACTCAGGATCAGCGCAGCATAGGCTGCCGCGATCAGCCTCGCCGGGACGAGCCATTCTTCTGGGCCGAACCAGACTGCCAACAGACACGCCATTTGCGGCAAGAGACCGGCAAGTCCAAGCATGCGCGGCAAATGCGGGACATTACCCATATCGCTCAATCCTCGATCATGGTGGAAGACAGGCCCGAAACGCCCTTAAGGTGCTGCGGGTCCGGTGAAAGACTGCGCGTCAGTCCACGCGCATCCTGCGCGCTGCTCTTCGCCAACCATCAGGGTTGCCGTAAAGGGATAGACACGGTCGCTCATCGCGTCGGAGCATTCTCCCGGAGTTACGGTCACGTCGAAGCGCGATGAGTTGAGCGATCCGGAGAAGCTCACTCCGTTTAGTCCGGCAAATCGCTCGACCGTGAACCGGCTGCCATCGATGTTTTCAGGAGTGGAGTAGACTGCGGTCCCACCGGCTATTTCGGCATTCCAGAAAGGTTCGGTACCCGTGAGATAGACAATTTCAGTCTCGGCAATGCCATCGAACGCTTCGCTCTGGGCGGCTTCGTCAGCGCTTCCCCCACATGAAACAAGCAGGGGAATCAAGGCAGCGAGGAGGAATTGTTTCATTTCTTATTTGCTCCATGTTGGGCGCGCAGGAACTGGGCCGTCTCGCTCAGGGCCGCCCTCCCTTCAGGGATAGGCAACAACATCCACACGTGCTGCATCCTGTCCGCTTCCCGGTAAAGTGCAGGCGGCTCGCCGATCTGTTCGAGCCGATCTTTTAACCGGCGCGCATCGACAAGCAGGATATCCGATGTGCCAACGAAAATCGCGGTCGGCGGTAGGCCAGTCAAATCTCCGAACAGCGGGCTCAGCCTGGGATCGTTCAGCGGCAGGGTTCCCGCATAACGCTGGCCGCAGGCCTCAAGCCCGACCGGGGCCAGGATCTTGTCTCGCGGCGCAATGGCGGCCATTCCTTCGCCGGATGCGGTGGCATCAACCCACGGCGAGAATAGGACCATGCTGCCTGGAAGAGGCTTGCCGCCGCGGATTAGATCCTGAACCAGTGCGAGCGCCATTCCTCCGCCCGCACTATCTCCTGCAATCGCGATATTCTGCGCGCCGTATCGGTCTGCCAATTCGTCATACAGCGCCCGCATGGCAGGGAGGGTCGTCTCGGCCGTGACCTCGGGCGCAAGGGGGTAGATCGGAACACTGGCGGCAGCGCCAAGTTCGTTGCACAGGGTCCCGATTGCGTCCCAATGAAGTGATGCAATATCCATGACGTATCCGCCGCCGTGGAAATATAGCAGGTGCGGTGCTTCCGGCCTCGCGCCTCCTTTGGGCGTAACGGTGACTAGCGGATAAGAGCGCTCGGTCTCTTCAGCGATATCGAACTTCTCGCGCCACTTCCTGCCCGGGCGAAGAGAAGCCTGTCGGCGCATCTTTGCGATCCGCTGGTCCATCTTGTGGGGCTGCGAGAAGAAGCGCTTGATCCCGAGAAGCGGTAGCGCGAATTCGACAAATCGCGCGCCTAGACTGACCATTGTAATTCCCCTCGCAAATTGCCTGCGAAGGCCTAGCGCAGGTCGGCGCCTCTTACCAATGTGATAGATCGGTGTTGCTCAGCGCCCGAAAAGCCGGGCCACAAAGCCTTTCTTTACGGGAGCGTCTTCCTGGCCGGTTTCAGCCACGCGGCGACGAAGGTCGGCACCGGAGAATTCCTTCTCCTCGTGGACCACGCGGCGCGACACGAAGTTTGCCGGGAGGATTTCTGCCACTCCTCTGGCCTGCTCGTTCTCGCGATCGGCTTCAGGGTTGCGCGCACCGATGCCGTGCACCGTGACTGCCTCGGGACGCATTTCGACCATCCCTGCAAGGACCGGGATGCCGCCCGGCAAGCCGTGAATGGCGCACTCGCTGGCAATTGCCTGATGAAACAGCAGTGCACGCCACCAACATGCCAGAACATACTCGACATAGCGGGTCGGCGCGCTGGCCGGGTTTCCGTCGCGGAAAAAGTGACGCTGCTTGTGAAAGATCAGGCGCGTGTTGATCTGTTCCAGCCCGTCGCATTCGAGATAGACCTCGATATCCTCATCATGGCCTGCCCACGCTGGGCCGTCCGGCGCCTTCGTCTGGGCGATAAGGTCTGAGGAATTTGCTCGGCTGAATGCATAACCTTCATCGGAATACAGGCCGAGCATCATGTAGGGACGGTGGATCTGCCCCTTTTCAAAGGCGTTGTCGGCTTCATTCGCAATGGCGAGAGTGACGCCGGTAATCGGGTCGCCTTCGTTAAGGGCAATCGCTTCGACCAGTTCCGACCAGCCAGATAGCGTAACGCTTTCAGGTGAAGTCGCGAGGCATTCGCGTGACAGGTCCGTGCCGAGAGCATCCAGAGCGGCCGCAAGCAATCCGTGGGCCGCGTCCAGATCGCCGGATTCGAAAAGCATGCGCAGCTCGGCTTCCCAGCGCGCTTCACCTTCGCCACTGGCGAACAGGCGTTCCAACTCGTGCATCGACGTTTCCAATCGGTCTCTATTCGGCTGCGGCAGGGCTTAGCCGTCAATTCTAACCATGCCGTTAACTCTAGGCCTGAACCTTTGAAGCCCGCTTACCGTAAGTCGTTAAGGTGGGGTGAAGCACCCAAAGCCTTAACCCGGCGAACAGGATCGGGAACCTCGACAAGCATGAGCCCGTTTGGGAGGCATGAAGTTCACACCGCACATCATTGGCGCCGTGGCGCTTGTCACTTTTGGCGGGGCGGTCAGCGGAGCGTATATCGGCACAAGTCCGGTGCTTGAACGCGAAGCGCGCGATAGCCTCCCCGAAGCGCCAATCATCATGGCATCCAACCCTTCAGCGGGCTCTTCCGAGCGTCCGCCGGACCATTATCCACTTGTCACGCCTGAGCGCACCGTTCCAGTAGCCGAGCTTGCGCTGCGTGGACGCCTTCGGGATAGCGCGCACGCCCACTGGATGCGTGGGGATGACGGGGAAGGCAATCAATTGGCCGCGTACAACGACATCGAATATAGCGATGACGATCTCTACCGCCTGGCGCGCGAGAAAGCGCTTATCGCGTATACCGCATCAGAGCCCAAGTTGCAGGATGCGAACGGTGACATCGCTTATTCGGACAGCCATGCAGCAGGACAATCGCCCAGCGCAGGATCTGCTCCGCTTGCACCGCCAGAACAGGTCGCAGCATCGCCTGTAACCGCCTCGCGTAAAGTCGGTAATGCCAAGGTAGTTGATGTTGCTGCCGCACTGGCGAGCCAGGGTAAGTAGAAACTTCGAACTTCGCTGACATACCAAGCTGACAAACAAAAAAGGCGGCCCCGAAAAGGGCCGCCTTTCTCGTATTGGAGGTCGATGCCTGTTACTGCGGCATCAGGACTGTATCGATGACGTGCACGACACCGTTCGATGCGGCGACATCGGTCGCAGTCACCATCGAAGTACCACCTGCGCCATCGGTCAGCACGACGTTACCGTCTACCACGCTGGCGTTCAGCGTGCCGCCGTTGACGGTAGTGATGGTATAGCCACCTTCACCGGCATCCGTGATCGCCTGGGTCAGCGTGGCTGCGTCAACATTGCCCGCCACCACGTGATACTTGAGGATGTTTCCAAGCGTTTCGGTGTCGTTGGTGGTCAGTTCCGTCAAGGTCGCTTCGGGAATCTTGGCAAATGCATCATTTGTCGGTGCAAAGACCGTGAACGGTCCCTCGCCCGAAAGCGTTTCACCGAGACCGGCTGCAGTGACAGCGCTCACGAGTGTCGAAAATCCTTCGTCAGCCTGAGCCACTTCGACGATTGTGCCGCGTGCGGCATCGTCATTGGCCATCTGATCGGCCATCGCCGCTTCGTCAGCAGCGCTTGTGTCAGCCGGCGCTTCGGCGCAGGCAGCAATCGCCAGCGATGCGGCGGATGCGAGCGCGATAGTCAGCTTGTTCATAATTATACCCTTTTATTCGAAAATTCAGCGTTCAAACAGCCAGCGTTTCCGGCTGCCGCTTCAAGTTACGAACGCAGGGCGAGTTTGGATTGTTCCGAGTTTGTCAAAATTGTGGCCAGCTGCATTTGAGCTGCGACGAATGACGCGAACCACGCGTCAGATCTTCATTTGAACAGCCCGCACCAAGTATCGCGGAATTCCCCAACTTGCCGTGACGCGCTCCCTAGGAGCGAAGTTAACACGGCGGGGTCCGGAGCCTCATACTCAAGCGGTCCGCAGTCTGGAGCTAATTGAGTGTGGCTGCGGCGGCTTCCCGCTCTGCTGCCTTTTCCAGCTCGAGTTTTTCACGTCGTTTGGCCACTGCCCGTGCCTGGTCGGCAAGTCCGCGCCAGGTCGCTTCGGAACGCAATGCGCGGTCGCGCACATTGTCGAGCGTTGCTGCCTTGGCTTCGGCCTTGGCTTCTTTTGCGCGGGCGGAGTAAAATTCGTAGGATTGGCTCATGGGCACTCCTCGTGCGGGCTAAACGGCGAAAACCCGCGCGCCGCCAGCCAGGAAAGGCGGCGGCACGCAGGATAGTTTCAAGCGCGGATCAGTCGGCAGCCGACAGATTCACGGCGCTTTCCTTGCCGTTACGGCCCTGCTCAACGTCAAAGTTGAGGCGCTGGTCCTTGTCGAGCGAGTGCATGCCGGCGGCCTGTACTGCGCTGATGTGGACGAAGCTGTCAGCCGAACCGTCGTCGGGCTGGATGAAGCCATAGCCCTTGTCGGTGTTGAAAAATTTGACTGTGCCAGTCTTGCTCATGGTGTGTTCCTTTCGAGAACGTAGTGTTGCCGCCGCGCGAATTACGCGCCGGTCGTGCATCAAATCGTCCGATGAAAGGAAGTCGTCGTCTGGTTAACGCCGGGGCCCGTTGGAATGGGCAAGCGGCGGTCGTCAAAATCCGAAGTCCGTCGCAAATTTCGACGTCAGCGCGGGCGCACTAGCACGGGTATGGCAGATCACCTAACCTATTCGGAGATCGGCGTTCTGCTCCGGCTCACAAAACCTTGTCGGGCCGGGCGTCATGGCTGTGGCGATCGGCCTTGCCGAAATGCCTCTCCAACCGCTGAACCAGCGTGCTTGCGGCCTTGCGTGCGGCATCATCCACCTTGTCAGCCTTGCCGGTCACACCGATGGGCTTGTCCCCGCGAATACGAGCCTCGATGGTGCAATGCTTGTCGTCTGCGCCGTGCTTGGAACCGTTGACGTCGCGTACGTGGACTTCAAGCCGCGTAAGCCGGTCCTCGAATCGTGCGAGACGTTCGCGCAGCTGCGCTTCGATCCTCTCGGCAACATTTTCCGTACCCATGACCGAACTGTCGGAATTGAACTGGAACTGCATTGTGAATGCTCCTCTCGATCGTTGTTTTCTCTCTCATCCAAGATGGGGAGTTTCCAGCCGGTTACCAGCGAAATCGGAGCTGCCTGCTGCGAAGCGAGACACCTTTGCGATTTCGCGCTACCCACCCGTATATGTCCGATCCCGTCACCATCCTCGTCGATGCCGACGCCTGCCCGGTGAAGGAGGAGATATACCGCGTTGCGCAGCGTCACCGCGCGCATGTCCGGGTCGTCAGCAACAGCCCTTTTCGCATTCCGGTCAGCGACAGGGTCAAGCGCGTGCTGGTCGATGACGACTTCGACGCCGCCGACAACTGGATTGCCGAAAATGCGGGGCAGCGCAGTGTGGTCATCACCGGCGACATCTTGCTGGCCGAGCGCTGCATCGCGGCGGGAGCGCAGGTTCTTGCCCACAATGGCAAACCGTTCGATGCGGCGAGCATCGGTAGCGCGGTGGCCGTCCGCGCAATCATGGAAGACCTGCGCGCCGGTATGGACGGCATAGGCGGCGGCCCGCCCCCGTTCAGCAAGGCTGACCGTTCCCGCTTCCTCCAGTCGCTCGACAGCGTGCTGGTGAAGCTGGGGCGCTAACATCGCCGCCATAACGGTAGATAAAGAGGCGGGCCCCAAAGAGCTCGCCAGCACAATCCGCCCATGCAAAGAGGGCAGCCGAAACGGCCGCCCTCAGTCGCCCGATCAAACGGGCGCTTGCACTATGCGAAGCCCTTAGTCGTTAACGACGAATGTGATCTTCAGCGTGCAGCGCCATTCGGTAATCTCGCCATTGCTGACGGTGGCCTTGGTATCCTTGACCCAGACACCCTGGATGTCCTTGATCGTCTTGGACGCGCGCTTCACGCCTTCGCGCACCGCGTCTTCAACACTGGTGGGCGACGATGCGATGATTTCTGTGACCTTAGCGACGGACATGATATCTTCCTAAAATAACTGATTGATATTTAACCAAGCGCTGCCTGAGGTGGTTGTTCCGAGGCTATTGGTCCCAAGCGCCGTGCAGGAACCGCAGATCGCTCGTGAAGTTCTGACGCCATGAACCGCAAAACCCTCGCCGCGCTCGCCCTTGCTCCTGCCATGCTGGCCATATCCGCCTGTGCCGGTTCGCCCGGCCCGGTCGGCAATGCATCTGTTCCGCAGCCTGCACAGGCGGTGGCGATCGATGCCTATCTCGGCAAATGGTACGAGTATGGCCGATACGAAGCGCCCTTCCAGGAGGGCTGCGAAGGCGTGACGGCACAGTATTCGCGCCGCGACGATGGCAAGATCAAGGTGGTCAACTCCTGCTTCAAGGACAGTCTGGATGGCGAATTCGATCAGTCCACCGGCAAGGCCAAGATTGTCGAGGACAGTGCCGGGGCAAAACTGAAGGTCAGCTTCTTCGGTCCGTTTTACGGCGATTACTGGGTTCTCGACCGGGGGCCGCAAGGCGCAGACGGGCTTTATGACTGGTCGATCGTCGGCGAACCGAGCGGACGCTACCTGTGGATGCTGACCCGCGATGCGCAGCCCGATGCGGCGACCCGCTCCCTGCTGGAACGCCGCGTAAAGGAATTGGGCTATGACTGGGGGCTGGTCCGCATGACGCAGCAGCCAGCCAACTAACGAGACTGCGCCCTCTCGACTTTTCGCCCGTGCCAGCGCACAGCGCGGCGATGAGCACTCCCGATGAAGACTATGTCTATGACGAAGACAGCGGCGAATGGCTGCCCGCTTCGGAACTCGCTGCCCTCCAGGCGAAAGCCGATCAGGTGGAGGTTCGCGATGCGGTGGGCAATCTGCTGGCCGATGGCGACCAGGTCACGCTGATTAAGGATCTTACCGTGAAGGGCGCGGGCAAGACGCTGAAGCAGGGCACGCTGATCCCCTCTATCCGTCTGACCGGCGACGCACAGGAAATCGACTGCAAATACCCCGGGATCAAGGGCCTGGTGCTGCGCGCGGAGTTCGTGAAGAAGCGCTAAGGCAGCGGATCCTTCGCCCATTCTGCCGAATTCATGCAGGGTAGCGCCATGATTGCGAGTATCGCTGGCGGCGGGGGCATACCGCCCCGATTGGAACCGATCATGGCCAAAGGCCAACAGAAGAAAACCCGTGAAGCGCGCAAACCCAAGAAAGAAAAGGTCAAGACCAACGCATCGAACCCCAGCCTGAAGGCCGGGACGATCAAGGGGCTTGAGAACATGAAGAACTCGTAAGAGCTGATCGACTGGCGCCTGCAGTGCAAGCGCCAGTCGGATCGTTACTTCTAGCTGGCCATGTGCTTAGCTTGCGTCGGCCGCTGCACCGCCTCGTTGCAGCACGCCCAATACTACTGCCACCAGCAAGAGCGCCGGCACATCGCCCAGAAGATGGCCCCCATGCATGGGTTGCTGGACAGCCTGTATCGCCATGACCGCCGCGTGGACCACGCTCGACCAGATGGTGAACCAGATCAGCGAGCGGTGGGCAGAAGGCTGGGCGGACGCGCGGATCAGGAAGATGCCCAGCGTCGCATATACGCCGACAATCATGGCGTAGTAATTATTGCTCAGCGGCGCACCTTCGTGCCACGCCCATCCCGCGGGCCAGACCAGCGCGAGCGGATATATCAGGCAGAAAATAACGCCGAATACGAACAGTGCGACCTGCAGATAGGTGTATTTGCCAAGCATGACATGGCCCTCCTTCCGGAGCGACCCTGCCGCATGAATACTGCGCGGCGCCTTCCAACGCAAATCCGGCAGGTCCGCAAGACGCCGCAGGATTTGCGCGAAGTCTCAATCCGGCTTGGACTGCTTGGCCTTGTGTTCCGCCAATAGCCGGTCGATTTCAACGATACGCAGGCGCTGCGGCGTGTCTTTCGCCAAACCCTTGAGCCGGCACGTGGCCCACAGCTGCCGGCGTTCGGATTCCAGGTTCTTGCGGTAAAGGTCGGCCATGATGTCTCCTGCGAGTAGGCGTGCGCCCTAGCGGCAGATGCGCTGCGGGGACAGCGCTTTGGTGGATACCCCGCGATCCGGGGAACGGCGACATGGCTCAACCGCTGTCGATGTAACACCAACTCAGGAGCGCACCATGACAGACAAGACCCCGCAACAGCATCTGGACCACATCGCCAAGGCGATGAAAGATATCGATTTTGCCATGCTCAACACGCACACGGCAGACGGCCAGATCGGCGCGCGCCCGATGAGCAATAACCGCCAGGTCGATTTCGATGGCGACAGCTATTATTTCACGTGGGAAGATTGCCGCATGGTGGACGATATCAAGTCCAACCCCAAAGTCGGCCTGTCCTTCCAGGGCGCACCTTCCCCGCAAGGCGCACCGGGCATCTTCATCTCGGTGGAAGGCAAGGCCGAGGTCGTCCGCAACAAGGATGCATTCAAACAGCACTGGGTCGAAGACCTCGAACGCTGGTTCGAAAACGGCGTGGACACCGAAGGCATGGTCATGCTGCACGTCCATTCGACCCGCGCCGCCTATTGGGACGGCGAGGACGAAGGCGATTTCGACATTCCGCAGTAATAGCGATCACGCCGACATAACCCGCCCGCCGGACGAAGGTGACACCGTGTCACTTTTCCCGGCGGGCGCTACCCTGCTGCAAAATCTCGATTAATTCCTCGTCGCCAAGGGCGGACGGACAGTGGATCGGGGCGCCGCTCTCACCCTCATCCTCGTCCTCGGCCCAATCATCCTCGCCATCGTGGTCCAGCGCGTCACGCAGCGCCCGTCCGCTCCCGAACTGGCGCAAGGCGGCCAGCTCGCCCGGATCGTCCGGCCCGGGTGCGCCGGTGCACACCGCATCCCCCGCTTCCAGCTGCGCCAGCAGTCCTTCGAAATCGCGCGCATGACATTCCGCCTGCGGGGCGAGCCGCCCCAGCGCCGGATTGCCGCCCAGTGTCATCTTGCCCAGCAGCGCCACCGTCAGCCGCTCGTCATATTTGCGATAGCTGCCGACCTGCTCGCCCTGGAAGAACACCGGCACTTCCACCCCGTTCAGCGCCCGGTCGAGCGCCGCATGGGCGAGCACATCGTAGGAATGATGAAACGCCACCTCCCACGCAAGATCGAACGCCTGCCCCTTCAGCTTGGAGCGCAAGCGATAGGCCGACTGGCGGCTCATCCCCACCGACTTCGCCGCCGCCGAGACCGAGTGCGTGGCGGAAAGCTGGCGCAAGAACGCCGCCTGCTTGGCGAGCGACCAGCCATCATGGCGGCGGCTGGCCGGAGTGATTGAGGGATCATGCTTGCTCATTGGCAAGGATAGGGCAGATTTTATTAGTGTAGGAAAGCTGGAGGTTCGCTACGGAAATTAAGTCAATAATTTCTAGGTCACATTATGCCTGAAGCGATCATAGTCGATTGGTACGGTCCGTACCATTCCAAGGATGAACTGAAACGCGAAGCAACCGATTTCGACGACGGGACTTGTTGTCTTTATATGTCAGTCCAGTCTCACAACCGGATCGGATACATAGGATTGACTGAGAGACCAAACTCACGATTTAACAATCACGAGAAACTCGCGCATCCCGACAACAAACGGTTTTACATCGGGGAGGTTAGGACACGCGGAGCAAGCGGGCGCCGAATCAAGCGGCATCGCACCGACCACGCTGCCGCTGAACACGCTCTAATCGCATATCTGCGGCCCCCACTGAACAAGAACCTGAGCAAGAAGGATCTTGCCGATTGCTGCGTTGTTTTTTCGAGATTCTTCAGCGCTGAAGATGGAGAGGAGCCGGTTGACGTTCTCCCCAAATTCCCGCGCCTTCTAGCCTATGACAGCTATCGAAAAGAATTTCTTGTTTGAGTACCTTTGTCCATACCGTGCTTTTGTAGGCTTAATTCGCAGTACCGGTTGGTGCACGCGTCAAAATAACAAGTAATCCATCCTCACGAAAGCAACACCGCCCGGAACGCGGTAAAGAAGGAAGCGCTGAGAAAAGCAGATTCCGGCTTTCGCGATGTAATCGCGGGGGGACACAATGACGGATGAGCTACGGCGTCAGTGGAGGGGTTGGCGGCGCAACCTTGACTATAGCAACTTCATCTCACTTTATAACTCAGTGCTAAAAAAGTGCAGCGGCTGCACTTTTACATCGAGGAATTCTAAAAATGTCTCACCCATATGTGCCAAGTGGCGGAATTCTTCAATCAGCCATCAGTCAATTTCGACAATCGTTCCCAGCTAAAATTGACTCGGACACATTGAAGAAGCTTGCGATTGCTTCTGGCAATGAAAACGGCGTCATAAATGTGCTAAAGTATCTCGAAGCGGTGAACCAAGAAAACAAACGCACTCAAATCGGGCAAGATCTATTTTCGCTGCATGACGATCAAGAATTTGGTGAAAAACTCTCAGAGTTAGTTGAATCTGCATATTCTGATCTATTCGAACTCAGGTCGAACGGAGCTTGGAACGCAAATCAAGATGATCTGATTTCTTTCTTCAGACGTTCCGACGGTACTAGCGCAGTTGTCGGGAAGAGGCAGGCTATTACTTTCCAGACTTTGGCCTCGCTGAGTGGGAAGCGCGAAGAGGAAATTCTCACGCGCGGACCGCGAGGGCCAAACAAAGTCTCAAAAAAGAAGGTAACTCTAGAACCGCGTGTGAATGAGGGAGCTCAAAAGCCGCCAAAACCTGCCGAAAAAGTCGTCGTTCCGCGAAGCGGATCGGACGTAGCGCTTACGGTTCGTGTTGAGGTCAACCTGCCGGCGAATGCTTCAAAAGATGCTTACGATCATATCTTCGCTAGTATTAAAAAGAATCTGATCGATGGCAATTCTTGAGCAATTCGAATGGGTTGTCAGAAATGTATCGTTCTTCACGGACGAGCCAGCCTCCCAAGAAGGAGACCAACACCCCTTCGTCATTAGGGACATTCACACCAAGCTACCAAAAAAAGTAACTAAGCTCTTCGATGACGCCCACTATGCTGAAGCCACGTTTCATGCCGCAAAGTTTGTAGACCGGCGCGTTGCGAAAATGTCAGGTCTAGAGTTGTCCGGTGCGGCCCTTATGCAGCAGGCATTTAACGACAAGAATCCAAAAATGGCGTTAAACGCCCTTTCGAACGAAACCGAGAAGACTGAGCAAAAAGGCTACATGTCACTGTTTGTAGGGCTCGTTTGGGCGATACGGAATCCGAGAGGTCACGACGCTTCCATTCGCGATGAGCAGTCACTCTGTCTAGAGCACCTGAGCTTCATCTCGATGCTAATGAGACGACTTGAGGAGGCAGGGCAAACCTTCTAGCGTCAATCCGCAACGCTATGCGAGGGGGCCCAATCCTAGTCCTCCGGTTAATACAACCGCTCGCCGATGTCTTTATAGACCTTGCTCATCTCGCATATTCCTTCCTCGGCGGCCTTGCGGCTCGCTTCGGCGTTGTCCCCGCTCCACTTCTCGCTTTTGAGGAAGCCGTCGGCGCTCTGGTTCTGCTTGGCGCCGAAGTCGCATGCTTCCTGCCTATCTCACCTTGCAGCAGGTGCGATCCCTACATCGGCGTTACCCGCGCGGTGATCTTGATTTCCACTTCGCCCTCGGCGGCATAGAGGCGGTCGACGTCGATCGCGGTCCAGGCCGGGAATGGCGCTTTGACATAGCGGTTTTTCACCGCCGCCAGCGCGGGCATCGAGGCGTCTATATCGACATGGTAGGTGGTGATGTCGATCACGTCGTCCCAGCTCGACCCGGCCCGTTCGAGCACGGTGCCGAGATACTGGAAGCTGCGCTCGTAAGCTTCTTCGCGGGTCATCCCTTCGGGCGCGGGGCCGAGGATCACGCCCGACAGATAAACGGTATCGCCGTGGATCACTGCTTCGGAAAAGCCGAATTGCTCCATGAAGGCGCGCGCGCCCTCGTCCTCGGGCATGATTGTGTGCTTGCTGCCCGCTTCGTGGCCATCGGCCAGCGCGGGTGCAGCAAGGCCGAGCGCAAGCGCGGCGGCGAGTAATTTGGGGCGCATCGTCATCATTCGGTTTCCTCTTCCGGCAAATACAGCTTGTCGCCCTTGGCTTTGTACAGCTCGCTCATCTCGCGCATGCCTTGCTCGGCGGCCTTGCGGCTCGCTTCGGCGGTGTCCGCGCCCCATTTCTCGCTTTCAAGGAAGCCGTCGGCGCTCTGGTTCTGCTTGCTGGCAAAATCGCGCACTTCCTGGCTGATCTTCATCGAGCAGAATTTCGGGCCGCACATGGAGCAGAAATGCGCGGTCTTGGCGCCTTCTGCGGGGAGCGTCTGGTCGTGAAATTCCTCGGCCGTGTCCGGGTCAAGGCTGAGGTTGAACTGGTCGCGCCAGCGAAACTCGAAGCGCGCTTTTGACAGGGCATCGTCGCGAACCTGTGCCGCGGGGTGGCCCTTGGCCAAATCGGCAGCGTGGGCGGCCAGCTTGTAGGTGACCACGCCCACCTTCACATCGTCGCGGTCGGGCAGGCCGAGGTGTTCCTTCGGCGTGACGTAGCAAAGCATCGCCGTGCCGTACCAGCCGATCTGCGCGGCGCCGATGCCGCTGGTGATGTGGTCGTATCCTGGCGCGATATCGGTGACGAGGGGCCCAAGCGTGTAGAACGGCGCTTCGCCGCACACTTCCAGCTGCTTGGTCATGTTCTCCTTGATCTTGTGCATGGGCACGTGGCCCGGGCCTTCGATCATCACCTGCACATCGGATTTCCACGCTCGGTGGGTCAGCTCGCCCAGCGTGTAGAGTTCCGCGAACTGCGCTTCGTCATTGGCGTCGGCGATGCTGCCGGGGCGCAGACCGTCGCCCAGCGAATAGGCGATGTCATAGGCTTTCATGATCTCGGTGATGTCGTCGAAGTGCTCGTAGAGGAAGCTCTCCTTGTGGTGCGCGAGGCACCATTTCGCCATGATCGAACCGCCGCGGCTGACGATGCCGGTAACGCGCTTGGCCGCCATCGGGACATAGGGCAGGCGCACGCCGGCATGGATGGTGAAATAGTCGACGCCCTGTTCGGCCTGTTCGATCAGCGTGTCGCGGAAGATTTCCCACGTCAGGTCTTCGGCCACGCCGCCGACCTTCTCCAGCGCCTGGTAAATCGGCACGGTGCCGATGGGGACGGGGCTGTTGCGGATGATCCATTCGCGGGTGTCGTGGATGTTGCGGCCCGTCGACAGGTCCATGACGGTGTCGGCGCCCCAGCGGATCGACCAGACCATCTTGTCGACCTCAGCCGCCACATCCGATGCGACGGCGGAGTTGCCGATATTGGCGTTGATCTTGACGAGGAAGTTGCGCCCGATCGCCATCGGTTCGCTTTCGGGGTGGTTGATATTGTTGGGAATGATCGCACGGCCGCGCGCCAGTTCGTCACGGACGAATTCCGGCGTGACATATTCCGGGATTTCCGCGCCCCAGCTGTTTCCTTCGATCTCGCGGCGAATGTATTCGCGGCCGAGATTTTCGCGCTCGGCGACATATTCCATCTCGGGCGTGATGATGCCCTGGCGCGCGTAATGCATCTGGCTGACATTGGCACCGGGCTTGGCGCGCAGTACGCGTTTGTGGACGTTGGGAAATGCAGGGACACCGCCCGAACGATCGGGGCCGAGCTGGCCATTGTCTTCCGGCTTTACTTCGCGGGCGTCATATTCCTCGACATCGCCGCGGGCCAGGATCCACTCGCGGCGCTTCTGTTCCAGGCCTGCACGGATGTCGATCGTGGCGTTGGCATCGGTATAGGGACCGGAGGTATCGTAGACGCGCACGCTGGGTTCGCCGCCTTCAAGGTCGATTTCGCGCATGGCAACCTGGATACCGGAGCCGCTTTTCGCGCCGATGTGGACCTTGCGGCTGCCGCGGATCGGGCCGGTGGTGACGCCAATGTCGAATTTGCTGTTGATGTCGGCCATGCGAAATGTCTCCAGTTGGCGAATGGAGAGCGGGCCGGAATCACGTGCCGCCCACTCCCTCCGCCGATGCTAATCGGTTCAGGTTCGACGGGTCGGGCGGCGCTTACCCCGCCCCTCTCAGCGCAAGCGCGCTCCCCGGGGATGCAGGCGGTCTAGCCGAGGCAGCGGCAGGAATCCAGCGCCGTCATCGGCAATCGCGGCCGCAAGATTAGCGCCGGCTGGGGTAACGCTCACAGGCGACGCCGTCACCGTCGCCGTCCATTTCGATCCGATAGCCTGGCTCGCCTCGGTGAAGCGGTGTCGCGCCCGCAGCCTGAGCTTGGCGGCAGCCAGAATAGTAGACTGTACGTGGAGCATTGCGCACCGCCTCCATCGCTTTGAGCTGGCGTTCACGCTCTGCCAGCATGGCCCGCATTTCCTGGGCGGCCAAAGGGTCGCTCTCCCTGAATTCAGCCGGGGCCTGAAACTCGGTGGACCAGATGCCTGCTGAGTTCAGGCGCGCGAGATCCTCCCACTCGCCATAATCGGGGTCGGTGCCCTCGAGCGCCACGGCAAGGCCCATACGGACCATCTCCTGGCCCAGATCGCGGCCGTCCACCGTGCAGGTCGCAATGACCTGCCCAAGCGCATCGGTTCCGCGCTGGGTGCATTTGACCCGCTTTCCGTCAACAAGCGCCTTAAGCGCAGCGCTCGCATATTCACCGCAGTTCCACACCTTGTCGCCGCGCAGGCAGGTCTGGCGCGCCTCCAGTGCATCGATGCCCGCCAGCGCAAAGGTGGCCCCCGTCATTTGCAGGGAATCGCCGTCGAGCGCTGTCGCCTGGCCGAAGTAGAGCTGCGCTGCAGCAGGCGATGAAAGTCCGACAAAGGCTGCGATTATCAGTCTGATATGCATTGCGGGCACTTTCTATCTACGGGCAATCGATTACGGGCAATCAATCGCCTTTCTGGTTAAACCGGCGAAGCAGCGCCGTCGCTGCCGCTCCAAGGGGCAAGAGACATCTCGTCGGGAGACGGCGAACAGATGCGATCCTTGGCCTCAACAAGTTACCAATTGCTAACCAAGCACGGGCTGCGTCTAGGAAATATCCGCCAAGATCGCGCGCACCTGCAAGCAGTTGATACAAAAGAACAACGCGCGTGAAGCGGCCCTGTCTATCGATCTGCCTTAAATGACGAAATTCGCAGGATCGATGCCATCGGGCCAGCCGCGTCTTTTCCAGACTTCGACGAGGCCGATTTCGCTTGCGAACTGGGGGAACTCATCGTGCTCGCGGACCAGTCTTGCATTCCGGGTGTCCGCCCAGATCTGCGCCAGTGCTCCTGGCAAATAAGTTGCCGAAACCTTGCGGCAGGCGTCCATGAAAAGTTTCGGCCGGGCGAGTATGACCGGCATGATAAGGGCGCCTGCATTGGGCTGGATCAGGCCCTTCTCCATCCGGCGGCGCATGGATGAGGCGAGAATTGTTCGCGCCCATTCCTTCCCGTGGACCACTGCTTTGATGATCAGGAACCGGCTCCCGATCACGCCGAACAGATTGGCGAAAAGCGGCGCAAGTTCATGGTATCGCGCGTGCAGCAGGGCTTCGGCTTCGGCGGTTTCGCCGCGCTCCACCAGCAACCAGATTGCCGTGATGCCGGATGGCAGGATTCCCAGATCGAAAGCGCGCAGATACGGCTCTTCCGATTGCTCCGTTTCGCCCAGCGTGAACCGGGCCGTGCTGACCAGCGACTGACCCGCGATAGAAAGCGGTTCGGAGCGCAACACCTGCTCGAGATGCCCCAATCCCTCTTTCATCAGCCCGCACGCAATCAACACGACGGCGAGGTAATAATGCGTCATCGGAGAATTCGGTGCGCGGTCAAACAGCGTTTGTGCCAGTTCGCAGTGCCTGTCGAACCGCACATCGTGAGCGGCCACGAAAAATCGCGGAACAGCCGTGACCGGCTCGTGAGGGGAAAGCCGGAAAGCATGCTCAGCTGCCTTGCGCCCTTCGGCCAGATGATGGCGCCATTCGGGCGTGCTTGAGTATTCAAGCATGAAGAAATGGGCGATCGACAGGAAGGCCCATGCCTGCGCGAATTCGGGATCGCGCTCGACCGCCTCACCCAGCAACGCAATCGCCTTGGGCAGGGTGTGCTTGCCGTCCTGCTGGTGAGTCGCATTGCGACCCTCCAGGAAGAGTTGATAGGCGTCCGTATCGCGGGTGAGCGCCTTGCCGCTTTCTACGGGCATATTCACTTGCAAGCCCATCATGTCGGCGAATGCGGACACCACTTCGGCAGCGACCTCATCGTAGAACGCAAACAAGTCGCTGGGCTGGCCGTTGAACTCGCGCGACCAACGGTGAAAACCATCCTCTGCCGAGACCAACTGGGCAGTGACGCGGAGCTGGTCGGCCTGCAGCCTGACCGATCCTTCCATTACAAAGGCAACGCCAAGTTTTCGGGAAATCTGGGTTGTGTCCATCCCGGCATCGCGGACCGCGAAAGACGACACGCGGCCCGTCACATGGGCGCCTTCGATCTGGGCAAGCCCGTTGATGATTTCCTCGGCGATCCCGTCACCCAGATAGCGCCGATCCCCCTGCCTGCTCATGTCATCGAAGGGCAGTACCGCCACGGAATTCGGCGGAGCGGGCACGTAGACCGAGGGTTCCGAGGGATCACCATATGAGGGGCCGGTCGCAGGACTTATCGGCTCCACTTCGGCAACCAGGCTATAACCTTCTTTCGGAATGGTCTTGATGACGCCCTGCTTGCCCCCGCTATCGCCGAGCGCGGTGCGCAGCAACGATATCGCGCGTGACAGGCGTTCGTCTCCGCCAAACCGAACTGACCAGATGGCTTCGACCAGCGTGTCCCGTGACACGACCTGCCCGCAGCGCTCGACCAGTATCGTGAGAACGGACATCACCTTGGGTTCGAGCGAATGGCTTTCGCCCTCACGCTCGATCGTTCGTGCAACAAAATCGATGCGCGCGTCCCCAACGCGAAAGCAAGCCAACCCAGTCCCCAACAGTGATTGTCCAGCGCCCTGAGGGCATTCCTAAACAAACCCTAAGAAATTGGGAAGGTATCATTTCTTCCGATCGCCCATCAATCAGGTCGCGGGATAACCCGGCAATCTTTTGGACTGAAAAATACCAACAAAAGGACATGACCATGATCAAGACAATTGCAAACGCACGGACATTGGCGCTCACCCTTGCAGGCGGCGCTCTGCTCGCCAGCGCACCGGCTGCCGCCGAGATCAGTATATACGAGGATTACGAGGTTTCGGATTCGGTCTACGAGATGGTCACCGTCGACATCGACGCGGGCGAGTGGGAAAACTATCTCGAAAACCTGCGGTCAACCTGGGTGGCCGGCAACGAAGTGGCCAAGCGCCTCGGCCACATCGAAGACTATGCGATCTATACCAATATGAACGGAGAGGGCGAAGCATTCGACCTCTTGCTGGTCATCAAGTTCGCCAAGACTGCAGACATGGGCCCCAGCAAGCAGCGTTATGCCGAATTCATGACGGCATACGGCGCCCAGCAGGAAGAGCGCAGCCAGCGCGTTGTCCGCGATGTCTATAACAAGATCCGCCGCCTGACGGGTTCTTACCACGTTCGCGAAGTCACCTTCGTGGACTGATAATTCGGCCCACGCGACCCGGGCCGAACCCCTGGCGCTGCTCTTTTAGGTGCAGTTGCCGACAAAGAACCGGCAGGTTGTCAGTCCCGACCTGCCGGTTTTTTGTGTGCGCAGCCCAGACGCGCCGCGCCATGCCTGCAGCCGGCGATGCTCTGTAATTGTGAGAAAATGGATGCCCCGTGAGGATTCGAACCTCAATTGACGGAGTCAGAGTCCGTAGTCTTACCATTAGACGACGGGGCATCACCAACGGCCGGGCTGTAGAATCGCAACCAAAGCCGGAAGAGGGGCGCACTTAGTTTCGCGCAGGGCGGCGGTCAACCCTTGTGCTTGCCCCAAAGCGCCTTCGCGGCTAGCGTTGCAGGCAAGTCCCCGTGCGCACTCGTTCGTGCGGGAGGATAGAAAGATGACACCCCATGGCGGATCAAACTCCGCCGGACAGTAAAAGGGGGCACGGAAAAAAGAGGGGCGGACCGTCCGGCAACGTAGCCGATTTCCGCTACAAGCGCCCCTCCCGGCCCGATGGCAAGACCGGCCGCAAACCGGCTCCGCGCGGTGGACAGCCGCGCGCTGCGGATCCGAGTGCATCCAAATTCACACCGAACATTGGCCGCCCCCAAAACCGGCGACAAGCTTATGCCGCGCTGGATCTGGGCACGAACAACTGCCGGCTCCTGATCGCCCGCCCTTCGGGCGAAAACTTCACCGTCATTGATGCTTTCAGCCGCGTCGTGCGCCTTGGCGAAGGCTTGGCAGCAAGCGGAAAGCTGTCCGATGACGCGATGGACAGAACGCTTGCCGCGCTCAATGTCTGCGCGGAAAAGCTGCGCCGCCGTCACGTCTATCTGGCGCGATCGGTTGCCACGGAAGCCTGCCGCCGCGCGTCCAATGGCGAAGCCTTCATCGAGCGCGTGCGCGAAGAAACCGGCATCGTACTGGACATTATCTCTGCCCAGGAAGAGGCCCGGCTTGCCGTGCTGGGATGTCATGTCCTGCTCGAAGAGGGTCCCGGCCCGGCGGTTATCTTCGACATTGGCGGCGGTTCGACCGAACTGGTGCTGGTCGAGCCGAGCGGCGCGGTCCCGCGGATCCTCGACTGGATGAGCGTCCCGTGGGGAGTGGTTTCGCTGACCGATACGGTCAGCGGGTCGGACGAGAGCATGGAAGCGCGGCTGGACCGATACGGGCGCATGCGCAAGACGGTTTCCGACAGCTTCAGGCCGTTCGCCGAACGGATCGCCTCCAACGCCCGCTGCGAGCATCCTATCCGGCTGCTGGGCACCAGCGGCACGGTGACTACACTTGCCAGCCTGCATCTTGAGCTACCGCAATATGATCGACGCGCGGTGGACGGGTTGATCCTGGAATCGCAGGCGATGCGCGACATCTCCACCAAGCTGTCGCATATGAGCGGGGCTGAACGACAGCTCTTGCCTTGCATCGGCGATGACCGCGCCAATCTGGTGGTGGCAGGCTGTGCCATCCTGGAATCGATTCTCGACATCTGGCCCTCGGAAACGCTGGGCGTGGCCGACCGCGGCATCCGCGAAGGGATTTTGCGCAGCTTGATGGCAGCAGATGTAGAGGCCGCGCGCAGCAAGGCCTCGCTCTACCCAATGCGGGAGCAGGACGTATGAGAGCTTTTAATCCCGGCTGTCTGTTGCCGCCGATCGCGGCAGCCAACAGAAAGATTCTTCCATGAGCAGGTCGGGTAAGGATCGCGACACGCGGGTGCGCACCGCCAAGAAACGCACGGCATCCTCCACGCGCTGGCTGCAGCGGCAGTTGAACGATCCCTATGTCAAGCAGGCAAAGGCGGACGGCTATCGCAGCCGTGCGGCCTACAAGCTGATCGAGCTGGACGAGAAATTCGGCCTGCTCAGGAACGCGACGCGTGTGGTCGATCTCGGCATTGCGCCCGGCGGCTGGAGCCAGGTCGTGCGCAAGGTGAAACCCAAGGCCAGCATCGTCGGGATCGATTTGCTCCCGACCGAGCCCATCGAAGGCGTCACCATTTTCGAAATGGATTTCATGGACGATGATGCGCCGCGCATCCTCGAAGAGGCGATGGGCGGAAAAGCCGATCTGGTGATGAGCGATATGGCCGCCAACACCGTGGGTCATAAACAGACTGACCATTTGCGCACCATGGGACTGGTTGAAGCCGGTGCATGGTTTGCGGTCGAGAATCTCGACAAGGACGGCACCTTCATCGCGAAGGTGCTGGCGGGCGGAACCGACAAGGACTTGCTCGACCTGCTCAAGAAGCACTTCAAGACGGTCAAGCATGCCAAGCCCCCCGCCAGCCGCAAGGATTCCAGCGAGTGGTACGTCATTGCCCAGGGCTTCAAGGGCGACTGATCGAAGACAAGAAAAACCCCGCGGGAAGCGGGGTCTTTCCATCATCTTTTCAGTAGCTGGGTCGTGCGACCCGGCTGCGTCCTAGTTTTCAGCAGCACTGTTTGCGGCAGCGACCGGCTGGTCGGCACTCATCGCGCCAGCAGCTTCTGCACCGTCGGCCGCGACACCTTCAACCGGACCGGGGCCGGCGCCGGGCGCATCTTCAGCCACAGCTTCTTCGACCGCCGCAGGTGCAGGCTTGGCCGGCGCACCGCCATAGGTCGCCATGAATTCCATCACATTGGCACGATCTTCGGGCTTGGAAAGACCCGCGAAGCTCATCTTGGTGCCGTTGGCAAAGCCGCGCGGGCTGGTCAGCCAGGCGTTCATGTTTTCCCAGCTCCACTCGCCGCCCTTGTCGGACAGGGCCGAACTGTAGGCGAAACCTGCTGCATGAGCGCCGATCGGCGTGCCCATCACACCGTAAAGGTTGGGGCCGATGCCATTGGCACCACCTTGATCGATGGTGTGGCAAGCGGTGCACTTGGCGAAAACCTTTTCACCTGCTGCCGCGTCGGCGCTGGCCAGAACGGTGCCAAGGTCGGGGCCGGACTCTTCCGCGCCTACTTCTTCACCCTTTACGAAATAGCCGTAATCCTGGCCTTCCGGGTAATCGTGTGAATCGGCGTGGAAAAACATGCCAGAGGCGATCGACGCCCCGAGAGCCACGATGCCAGCGAAGAGAACCCATCCGGCGGCGGTGTTGAAACGATCGTCCATTGCGTGAAAGCCTGTGAGAATCCGAGATATCTAAGGTTGGGCGTGGCTCTAGTGCCGTGAGCGCCGCTGTGCAAGTGCGCCTTGCGCAACAGTTAGTGCAAATGCGCTTGCGATGGGCAAACCTGCGCCCTAGCAGCGTCGGCCTATGCGTAATTTCGCCCAACCCGCGCTCGCCATGGTCGACTCCATGCGCCGTGCCGCCACCGCCCAGCCGGCAAGCGCCATCGCATTTGGCGGCGCGCCCGGTTCGAATTCGCACCAGGCTGCCATGCAGTTTGCGCCCGACGCGTTGCCGCTGCCGTTCCTCGGCTTCGAGGATGCGCTGGATGCAGTGAAAAACGGAACTGCGGGCTGCGCGATGATCCCGATCGAAAACAGCCAGCATGGCCGGGTCGCGGACATTCATTTCCTGCTTCCCGAAAGCGGTCTTTCGATTGTGGCCGAACATTTCATGCGCATCACTCATGCGCTGATGGCCACCGGACCCGGACCGTTCGAGGCTGCGTACAGCCACCCGCAGGCGCTGGGCCAGTCACGCGAATACCTTCGTCAGCGGGGCATCGTTCCGATGAGCCATGCAGACACGGCCGGCGCTGCGGCCTATGTCGCCGAGCAGCAGAACCCGACGATATCCGCCCTCGCCCCGCCGATGGCAGCCGAGCTCTACGGCCTCAGGATTGTCGAAGACGCGGTCGAGGATGCGCATGACAATACCACCCGCTTCGTGGTGCTGGCCAAGGACGCCCGCAACGCAGCGGAACTGGCGGGCGAGCAGGCGATGACTACATTCATCTTCGAGGTGAAGAACGTGTCTGCCGCCCTGTACAAGGCGCTGGGCTGCTTTGCCACGAACGGTGTCAACATGACCAAGCTGGAAAGCTACCAGAAGGGCGCGAGCTTTGCCGCGACCATGTTCTATGCCGATATCGAAGGCGCACCCGGCGATCCGCGTGTCGATGCAGCGCTGGAAGAACTGGCGTTCCAGTGCAATTCGGTCCGCCTGCTCGGCAGCTATGCCCAGGCACGCAAACGCGGCTGACAAGCGAGCCGGGGCGTACGCCTATTCGTCGCCGTAGATCGCCACTTCTTTGATGCCGCCGCTGGTCGCACGGCCGCGGTACATGCCCGCAGTGTTGAAGCTGTAGAGGGCATGACCTTCGGGCGTGACGAGAATGATCCCGCCGTCGCCGCCCAGTTCCTTTACATCGGCCATTACTTCGTCGCTGATTTTCTGCGCTTGCTCGGCCATTCCCGGGATTGCCCGCGCCTCGCCGTTCGAAATCTGCTTCCTCAGGAAATTCCCGATTTCCTCAACGACTCCATCAGCCGGCATTTTTGCGAAACGCAATTGCGCACAAATCTCGTGCGCCACGCCGACGCGAATGAAATATTCGCCCCAGCCGGTGGCCGAGACCGCGCAGCTGCGATTGTCGGCATAGGTGCCTGCCCCGATAATCGGCGCATCTCCGATCCGGCCCCAGCGTTTGCCGGTCATCCCGCCGGTGGAAGTTCCGGCTGCCAGATTGCCTTCCCCGTCCAGCGCCACCGCGCCGACTGTGCCGAACTTGATATCAACATCGAGCGCAGAGAGCTTGTCGGCCTTCATCCGTTCCAGCGCTTCGCGGCGGCGTTCGGTGTCGAAATAGCTGGACGGGACAATCTCGATACCCTGCTCGACTGCAAAATCCTGGGCCCCATCGCCTGAAAGCATCACGTGCGGGCTATCGGTCATGACCTTGCGCGCCAGCAGGATCGGATTGCGCACCGCCTTCACCCCGGCGACCGCCCCCGCATCGCGTGTACGCCCGTCCATGATCGAGGCGTCGAGTTCGTGACCCTCTTCCCAAGTATAAACCGCACCGCGGCCAGCATTGAAGCGGGCATCATCTTCAAGGATCAGGATGACCGCCTCGACCGCATCCATCGCCGTTCCGCCATCGTCCAGAACCTTGGCCCCGGCATCGAGCGCGGCTTGCAAGGATGCCCGGTGAGCCGCATCTTCTTCCGGGGTCATATTCTCCCGCGCAATGGTCCCGGCGCCGCCGTGGATGGCCAGCGACCAGCTAGTTTCGACGGGTGCCTGGGCGATTGCGGGAGCCGTGCCAGCGAGCGCGAGGCCCGTTAGCGACAGGGCGAATGCGGTAAGGAATCGTCTCATCAGCTTGTGATAGCAGGCAAAGTTATCCACTCCACCCCTTCCGCGTTTTTTGTAAGAAAGCGCCATCGTGCTAGGCCTCGACGTTACGGAAACCAATAGGGGAGAGGTTTCGTGATTTTCGACAGATACAGATTTGACCAGGAGGTCGCGATGCAGCTTGGAGAGAAGCTGATCTACGCGGTCGTCGCATTGGTCGTTACATGGCTGGTGGCACGCGCCGCCAAATGGGCATTTGCCAAGCTCGTAGACAACGTCGCCTTTTTCAAACGCGGCACCGGAAGCGGTGCCAGCCTGGGAGAATCCCTGGGCAAGATCGTTGGCCTGCTTATCTGGCTGTTCGGCCTTTTGATCGTACTCAACATACTCGAACTGGGCGGGGTCGCAGGACCGATCGACAGCTTGCTCGAGAATGTCGTCGACTTCGTGCCCAACTTGCTGTGGGCGGGCTTGATCTTCTTCATCGGCATGATGGTGGCGCGGATTGTCCGCGATCTGGTCGTCACCACATTGCAGACAGTCGATTTCGACAAATGGGCCAACAGGGGCGGCGTGGACAATGTCACTGGCAATACCGCCATCAGCAAGACGATCGGCACGATTGTCTATGTCCTGATCGCCATTCCGGTTGCCATCGCCGCGCTTGAACAGCTGGAAATCCAGTCGATCAGCGAACCTGCATCGGACATGCTGCGGATGATCTTTGCCGCCATCCCGAACATTATCGCAGCCGCGATCCTGCTCGGCATCGGCTACCTGATCAGCAAGTTCGTGGTCCAGATCGTGAAGGAAGTGCTTCCGGGCCTCGGCGTGGACCGGGCATTGGCCGAAAGCGGACTGGTTGCCGAAAACACCACGGCGAGCGGGATTATTGCCCGTGTCGCACAGGTGGCAATCATACTGTTCTTTGCCATCGCTGCCACGCGCATCCTCGGCTTCCCGGAGCTTACCGCAATCCTCGACCAGCTGCTTGAGCTGGGCGGGCGCGTGATCTTCGGTGCAGTTGTGATTGCCTTCGGTTTCCTGATTGCGAACATGCTGGCAAGGCTGATTGCCGGTGACGATGAAAACTCGACCGCAGCGACCATTGTGCGCTGGGCGACGATCATCCTGTTCGTGTTCATGGGCCTGCAGTTCACCGGCATCGGCGGAATGATCCCGGCCAATGCGCTGACGATCCTGATCGCCGGTGTTGCAGTGGCGGGCGCCCTGGCCTTCGGGCTTGGCGGACGTGACTGGGCCGCACGCAAGCTTGACCAGATGGACAATGATCTGGGCGGCGGCAGTGCATCGGCTCCGAAGCCGAAACCGCGCAAGGCCGCGGCTCCGAAAAGCAGTGATCCACTGCCCCCGGGCGCATAAGCAAAACTATAACGAGACCCCAAGGGGACGCAGGAAGGGGGTGCGAGGCGAAAGCTCTCGCGCCCCCTTTTCTTTGTGCTAGGCTGGTTGCGGTAAAGGGAGAGAATTGCGATGGGCGAGTTTGGTTTTGAAAGCACTGCAGACGATGTGCTGGCGGACAAGGACCTGTCGGGCCGAACGGCCTTGATCACAGGTGGCTACTCCGGGCTTGGCCGCGAAACTGCCCGTGCGATGGCCGCCAAGGGTGCGCATGTCATCCTGTCCGGACGCGATGAAACCAAGCTGGCCGAAGCCGCGGCGCAAATTGCTGAAGAAACCGGCGCGAAGGTCGAGACACTCGCCTGCGATCTCGCTTCGCTGGACAGCGTCCGCAAGGCGGCCGCAGAAGCGAACGAACGGTTCGACAAGATCGACCTGCTGATCAACAATGCGGGCGTTATGGCCTGCGATCAGGCGCAAACTGCCGATGGCTTCGAAATGCAGTTCGGGACCAACCACCTTGGCCATTTCGTCCTGGCCAATCACCTCGTCCCGCTGCTGGAGAAGGGTGAAGATGCGCGCATCGTGAACCTGTCGAGCCGCGGCCACCATATCGCGCCCGTCGACTTCGATGATCCGAACTTCGAAAGCCGCGATTACGACAAATGGGTCAGTTACGGCCAGTCGAAAACCGCCAACGTGCTGTTTGCGGTGGGCCTCGAAAACCGGCTCGCCGACAAGGGTATTCACGCATATTCGCTGCATCCCGGCGGGATCATGACCAATCTGAGTCGCCACATGAGCCAGCAGGACATGGCGGACCTGATGGAGCGTATCCGCAAGAATGCGGAGGCCGCCGGCCAGACGCCGGAACCGTTCAAGACCATACCGCAAGGCGCGGCGACCACTTGCTGGGCCGCGACGGCCGATGAATTGCAGGGCGCAGGCGGGCTGTACTGCGAAAACTGCCACGTCGCGGACCAGGACGATGAAAGTCCCAGCGGCGGGGTGCGCAGCTATGCGATCGATCCAGACAATGCGGAACGCTTGTGGTCCATTTCGGAGGAGATGGTCGGCGAAACTTTCGCCTATTAGGCGGCTCTGGTAACAAGCCCTTCGGATAGCCAGCGGCCCAGCATGGCGCCTGCAAGCGTGATTGCCTGCTCTTCGCCCATTCGGTCCACCAGCATTTCGCACGCCTCGCCGTAGGTGGCATCCTGCATCATGGCGGACAGCGCATCGCCCTCTTCCTCCTGTATCAGGATGAATACGGGCCGTTCGCCTTCGCGCCAGACGACCGCGCACATGGCACATGGCAGCCGCTGGATGTCGGGCTGAACGTCATTTGCGGCAAGTGAGGTCCACAAGGGCTTCAGGTCGTGATGCACGGTCCGCAACCCTGTCCCTGGTACGATTTCCAGCCGCAGACCTGCCCAATCCTGTTCGCTGAACGCGGCAGTGGCCGTGGCAAAGTCTGCCATCTCTAGCGGCGCTACATCGCGGGCAACAAAGGCGCAGTGCATGGCCCATTCGAGCCACGCGAGTTCGGCAACCTCGGGATCGCCAGCGAACAGTTGCACACAGGTTTCGTCAAAACCTGCACCGGCCATATCGAGCGTCCAGCTGGATGGGGGCTTGGCAATCAGGTGATGCGCTGCAGCGCGGGCGAAGCTTTCTTCGCCCACCAATCTCTCGGTGCGCTCGAAAGTGGATCTGAGCGCATCGATCAAGGCCGAGCGATAGTTGTTACGATAAATGGCAAGACCCGCCGCATGGCGCTTGTTCCAATGACCGGGCAACGGCAAATCCTCATCGAGGATGTTGGAAAGCATGGCCTCCTGCATCTGCGCAAGGGCGCTCATGCCGCTACTGCCTGATGGCTCGCCGAGAGGCTGCGGGCGCGTTCGAGTTCGCACAGGAGTTCGCCAACCGGCGGAATCTTGTCGTCGCGTTCGATCATCGTGGCGACAGGGCCGGTTTTGGCGATGGTATCAGCATATAGCGCCCAGACCTCGTCGCAGACTTCACGGTCATGCGTGTCGATCAAAATTTCTCCGGGCGTGTGTCCGGCTAGGTGAATCTGGCGCACTCTATCGAGCGGGAGACCGCCCACGTATTCGGCGGCTGAAAAGCCGTGGTTCTGCGCGCTGACATAAACGTTGTTCACGTCCAGCAGAAGGTAACATCCGGTCCGGCGCGCCATCGCGGACAGGAATTCCCATTCGGCCATCTCGTCTTCCGGGAAAGTGAGATAGCTGGAAGGGTTCTCGAACAGCATCGCCCGCCCCAGCGCTGTTTGCGCGCGGTCGATGTTCTCGCACACCGTATCCATCGCTTCCTGCGTCAGCGGCAGCGGGAGCAGGTCGTGCGAATTGTGCGCGCTGGTGCGGGTCCAGCACAGATGGTCGGAAACCCACAGTGGGTCGATCCGGTCGGCCAGCAGCTTGAGGCGCACAAGATGGTCCGCATCCAGCCCATGCGCCGAACCGATCGACATGGACACCCCGTGGAGAATGACGGGATGTTTCGCGCGGATCTGTTCCAGCAGGCGCAGCGGCATGCCGCCTTCGACCATGTAATTTTCCGAGATCACCTCGACAAAATCGACGGGCACATCGCCGTCCAGAAAGTCGGTGTAGTGGGTACGGCGAAGGCCGAGCCCGAAACCGGAAAATGGTGCGATATCGTGCATCTGTTGATGTCCGTTAAATGGCGGGAAATGGCGACCCGGTGAGGGTTTTCGGAGGCGGACGAAGGGGGGTGCTCGCCTCCTCACACCGGGCCGCCAAGCGCGGTGTTCGGATCAGCCGATGTCGCCGATGGTTCCGCCCCTGGTCAGGCATTCACCGGCCTTCATCGCCTTGAAGCCATGGCCCTTGCATTCGTTCTGGCCCTTGCAGGCGTTTTCGCTGGTGGCGCAGTCTGCCTGGCCCTTGCAGCTGTGGACGCCGTAACAATGGACAGTGTCTTCGGCAGCGATCGCCGAACCGCTGCTTCCGGCAGGGGCGGGCGCGGCGAATGCGCTCATCGAGCTGAGAGCGAAAGCTGCAGCGGCTGCTGCAGTGGCAGTTTTGCGGGCGGTAATCGTCATGGCATCCAGTTCCTTGTGATCTCGAATGTGCGTCGGTGCACACAAGACCGTTCGCCGCCCCGGACCCGGTGGTTACAGCGAGAAAAATTTTGGTGGCCGAGTAACCGGTTTCGAATTCCTCCCGAATGACAGGCCAGTCCCGGCGACAATCGTCGGGGCGCATCATTCGAGAGAGAATTGCCATGAACAGCCAATCTATCGCCCGTCTCGCGGGTCTTGCCCTGACTGCCGGCGTTGCAACCACGATGGTCGCCAGCCCGGCCGCCGCGCAAAAGCGTCCGCCAATGGAGAAGTGCTACGGCGTCGCCAAGGCAGGCGAGAACGACTGCGCCGCCGGACCCGGCACCAGCTGCGCAGGCACCTCCACCCGCGACTACCAGGGCGATGCGTGGAAGCTGGTCAAGAAGGGCACCTGCGAAAAGATCGAGACCCCCAAGGGCAAGGGTTCGCTCACCGCGATCAAGCGCTGAGACGACCTTTCCCGTCCCTCCCTCCGGCCAGCCCACGCTGATGAAGCAAGGTGACCTATGCAGAAACTGTTGACCCCCTACGACCGCCTGACCGCCTGGCTCGCCTCGCGCTTGCCCGAAGGTCTGGCTCTGCTGGTCACCCGCGCGGCGCTGGCCGGAATTTTCTGGCGCTCTGGCAGAACCAAGGTGGAGGAAGGCAGCGCACTGTCCATTAGTGAGAACGCCTATTTCCTGTTCGAATACGAATATACCGGCTTGCCAATTTCGCCCGATATCGCAGTCCCGATGGCCACCTATGCGGAGCATCTGTTTCCAATCTTGCTGGCCGCCGGTCTCTTTACCCGGTTTGCGGCGCTGTCGCTGCTGATCATGACGCTCGTGATCCAGATCTTCGTCTATCCGGAAGCCTGGTGGACCACGCATATCCTCTGGGTAGCGATGGCAGCGATTCTGGTTTCGCGCGGCGGCGGAATGCTGTCGCTCGACGCGCTCCTCGCCTCGCGCCGGGCCAAGTGATAGCAATGCACGTGGAGGACGCGCGATGATCGCCGATGAAGCCACCATGGCGCAGATGATGGCCGCCTCGCAAAAGGGCGACCGCGATATGTACCGCGCGCTACTCACTGAAATTCAGCTTTGGCTGGAACGCTATTTCAGGAGGCGTGTCGCCCCGGCCCAGCTCGACGACCTGGTGCAGGAAGTGATGATGGCAGTCCATTCCAAACGGGCAACCTGGGACCCCGCCCGTGCGTTTTACCCCTGGCTGGCCGCCATCGCACGCTATCGGTGGATCGACCACCTGCGCAAAGTCTATCGCTCTGCCGAAGACGAACTCGGTGATCACGACGCGGCCGAAGACAGCGAAGAAGAAGCCGTGATGGCGCGCATGAGCCTGGAACGCCTGTTCGTCCATCTGCCGGAAAAACAGGCCGAAGCCATCGAACTCGTAAAGATCGAGGGGCTGACCATTTCAGAAGCCTCCGCCAAGACCGGCCAGAGCGAAAGCCTGGTCAAAGTGAATATCCATCGCGGACTGAAAAAGCTGTCCGCGCTCGTAGAAAAGGCCGAATAGAATGAACCCCGAACGCGGCAGACTTCCCAACTCCCTCATCGACGAGCTTGCTGGCGATCTGGCACCCGTGGCGCCAATCCGCCTGTGGCACGGTGCGGCCCTGGTCGCTCTTTCCGCTGCAGTCACGGTGGTGCTCGTCGAACTGCTCGACGGCCTTTGGCGCGGCATCGCGGCGGGCGAGGCCTCTGGGGTGTTCTTCCTTGCGAACGGCATGCTGGGCCTGGCCGGAACGGCTTCGGCAATTGCCGTCCTGCGAATGGCCAGTCCGCGTGTAGGCAACACTCACGACGGCGCGCGCTGGTCCGCTATCATGCTTGGCCTATTGCCGCTGACGGCCTTGCTGGTGCTTGGCGCCAGCGGGCTGTTCGCCTCGGTTTCGAGCGATATGTACGGGTTCGAGTGCTTCCTTGCCGGATCAGCATTCGGATTGGTGACGGCTGGCGCGCTGGTCATGTGGCTGCGCCGCGGGGCGCCCGTATCGCTCGGCGCTGCAGGCACCTTCACCGGTATCGCGGCAGGTGCAATCGGAAGCTTTGCTTACGGCCTGGCATGCCCGATCGACACGATCGGCCACCTTGGCATCTGGCACGCCGCGCCGGTTGTGCTGATGGCACTCGTCGGCCGCTTTGCTGTGCCGCCATTGGTGCGCTGGTAGATCGTCAGAGCCAGCGCAGGCGGCGGAAGGTCACGATCAGCGCTACGAAGAGCACCAGGCACAGGCCAACCACCAGCCAGAATGCATCCGGGTCTTCCATGCCCGGCATTCCGCCGACATTGATACCCAGCAGACCGGTCAGGAAGCCCAGCGGCAGGAAGATCCCCGCCACGATGGTGAGCATGTAGGTCGCGTGTTCACTGCTGGCGAGGCTGCGAGCACGCAGTTCGTCCTGCAACACGACCGCGCTTTCCTTACTGATGTCGATATCGTCGAGATAGCGGCGCAGCCGCGCAATACTCTCAGCGATTTCGCGCCTGTCTTCTTCCTCGAACCAATCGGGGGAATCGCGGCTGATTTGCTCCAGCGCCTCGTGCTGCGGAGCCATGTGCCGTTTCAGACTGAGGCAGTTGCGGCGGATCGTGGAAATGCGGCCCAGCATGCCTTCTGGGTCTTTTTCGGGATCTTCATCTTCGAGATCGTCAAGCACGTGATTCATGTCCACGATGGACTGGCTCATCCGCGTAATAAGCAGCTCCGCCAGCAAGGTAATGGTGGCCCCAGCATCGGACGGGCCATGGCCGCGGTCGAGCATCGCCATGACCTCGCGCGGGGTCTGCATGGGGTGGCGGCGCAAGGTGATCAGCCGGTCACCGTCGCACCATAGCTGCATCGAAATCATGTCTTCGGGTTGTGCCCCGGGATTGAAATTGATCCCGCGCAAGGTCGCAACCAGCGTTTCACCGTCGCGAAAGGCACGCGGACGGTTGGCATCGCTGGTGAGTAGTTCCGCGGTCGGTTCAGGCATCTGAAGCTCTGCTTCGAGCCACTTTTGCACGCCTTCACGGTTGCGGCACAGGTGCAACCACAGGACCTCTCCCGGTGCCTGGGGTGCCCACCCTTGCGCTTCGTCCCACGTGATTTCACGCGCCCCGCCATTCCCATCGAGCACTCGCCCGAAAAGGAGAGGGGTTTCCGTACTTGTCTCTTCGGTCGCGTCGATCATGTTCCCTCCCAAGCGCCTGTCGCGGCGTAGTGCAAGAGAAACGGTTAGGATACGCGCAGGTTACGCCGTTTGCGGATTTCGCGGCTCATCCGGCACCTCGATCTGCCTTGACGGCACATTCACCAGCAACGTGATGGTAAGAGCCAGCGTGAACACGAGGGCAAGAAGCCCGATGACGAGTTCGATGCCGCCGACCCCGGAAACGAGCGCAAAGGTGAAACCTGCGAAGCTTGTCCCTTGATTGATACACGCCATGTAGATCGAAAATTGCGTCGCCCCGGTCTCGGGATCGCTGAAGGCGAGCGTGATGGCCTGCATGGGAACGCCGGTCAGGTAATACAGGATGGGCCATCCCAGAATAACCGCCCAGATCACCGCCTCACTGGACCAGAAGGGTTCGGTCAAGGCCAGCAATGCGGCCGCTCCGGCGAACAGGCCCAAGGTCAGGATCTGTGCCAATTTGCTGCCCAATTTGACACACAGAAAGCTGCCCAGGGTCATGGCTGCGATGGCCGCCACGAATTGGCCGGTCCCATTAGCTGCACCGATCTGGGCTTCGTTCCAGCCGCCATAATTGGCTGCAATGAAAGGGGCCGCCACTCCCATGGTGCCATAGCCCATGCCGCGCAGGAACAGCGGCGCAACCCAGACAAGGCTGTCCTTGCGAAACAGCTGGCGGAATGCATGGCTGAGCAGTCCTATCCAGCTGTGCGCCTGTACCGCCAGGCTGATCGCATGAGCCTCGCCCTTGCTCCACGGCAGACGGCGCTCTCCGGCCCGCTCGCGCACCCAGACCAGGTAGAGACTGGTGCAAGTCACGAGGATCGCACAGGTCGTGTAAGCCGTACCTGTTCCGAAATTGTAGATGATCAGCCCCGAAATCGCCGCCGAAATGGCAATGCCGAGGGCTTGTCCGCCTGCCATCAGGCCGGAGACTATCCCGTGTTCCTTTTCCTCGGCGATATCGACGGCCAGCGCATCGGCACCCACGTCCTGGAAAACCGTGGCCATGTTGACGGCAAACGCAATGCCGCCAATGATTGCGGCGTCTCGCGGGCCGGGATCGACGAGCGCGGCGAGCAACAGGGAAATGACCATCACCAGCTGCGCAGCCAGGATCCAGGCGCGGCGGCGGCCCATCGGCAAATAGGCATAACGGTCCATCAACGCCCCGTTGATGAACTTGAGACTCCATGGCGCAACGGCCATCCCGATGACATAACCAATCTCGCCGACTGTGGCGCCCTTGGCCGCCATCCACCCCGTCACGGCGAATTCGAGCAGGCCGATGGGTAGGCCCTGAGCAATATATAGTATGAGGATCGTGAACAGGCGCATCCCGCGCCCGTCGGTCATGTTAGGATTTGCAAACACCGTGCTCTCCCTGAGCAGGCCTGGGCCAGGTTTGCGACCCTGGCTATGCGAAATCCCGTTTTGTTGTGATGCAGGGATGCGGGCAGTGGCCCCCGGCTGTCAACCGCTGGAGGATCGAAGCCTGTCATTGCTCCTTCATCGAAGGCCCTCTATATCCCGCTCATGTCTTCAGTACGCCCCTGGCGCGATATCGAGCGCCGCAAGTCACGCCAGATCATGGTTGGTAACGTTCCGGTCGGCGGGGATGCGCCGATCACCGTGCAAACCATGACGAACACCCCGACCGAAGATGTCGCCGCGACGATCGACCAGATCCGCCGCTGCGAAGAAGTCGGCGCGGACATTATCCGCGTGTCCTGCCCGACCGAGGAATCGACCGCGAATTTCGACCAGATCACGCGCGCGGCCAATGTGCCGATCGTGGCGGACATTCATTTCCACTACAAACGCGCGCTCGAGGCGGCCGACAAGGGCGCAGCCTGCCTGCGCATCAATCCCGGCAATATCGGCTCGTCAGACCGCGTCGCCGAAGTGGTGCGCGCCGCCAAGGCGAACGGCTGCGCGATCCGCATCGGCGTGAATGCGGGCAGCCTGGAAAAGGACCTGCTGGAAAAATACGGCGAACCGTGTCCGGAAGCGCTGATCGAAAGCGCGCTCGACCATATCAAGCTGCTGCAGGATCATGACTTTCACGAATACAAAGTGGCAGTGAAGGCCAGCGATGTGTTCCTTGCCGTCGCCGCCTATCACGGGCTGGCGGAGGCGGTGGACTGCCCGTTGCACCTCGGCATCACGGAAGCAGGCGGCCTGATCGGCGGAACGGTCAAATCCTCCATCGGCATAGGCTCACTGCTGTGGGCAGGTATCGGCGATACGATCCGTGTTTCGCTGTCCGCCGAGCCCGAGCAGGAGGTCAAAGTAGGTTTCGAGATGCTCAAGGCGCTCGGCCTCAGAACCCGCGGCGTGCGCGTCGTGTCCTGCCCTTCGTGCTCGCGTCAGGGGTTCGATGTGATCCGGACGGTCGAGGCGCTGGAAAAGCGGCTCGAACACATCAAGACACCGATGAGCCTTTCAGTCCTTGGCTGCGTGGTCAACGGCCCCGGCGAAGCGCGCGAAACCGATATCGGCCTGACGGGCGGCGGCAATGGCAAGCACATGGTCTACCTGTCGGGCGTCAAGGACCACCACATCGAGAACGAGGACATGCTCGATCACATCGTTCGCCTGGTCGAAGAAAAGGCCGCCGCAATCGATGCTGGCAATGCGACAGCGTTCGATCCCCACGCGGTGGCTGCCGAGTAAAGCAAGCGATTTTACGCGCGATTAATGCCTGCGTACTAAGCTGCCTGTCATGATCAGGCCGCTTCTCGTCATTGTCGCCCTCGTGTCCGGCATTGCCGCCTATTCGGTGAAAGACCACCCCGGTCTCGAACCAGCGCCTGCGCAGGAGGTCAAACGCTTCCACTCCTCGCCCAATGCGTGGTCGAGCGACGAGGTGATTGCCGCTCAGCAGGGCGGCGATTGGTACGGCGAAGTCCGGCTCGATAGAGCTGGCGACGGTCACTATTATTCCGCTGCCAACATCGGCGGTGCGCGGGTAGACTTCATGGTCGATACCGGCGCGTCGGTAGTCGCTCTGACTGCAGCGGATGCCCGCGCCGCCGGACTTATCTGGGACCCGAGCGAAGTCAGCGTTGTCGGACGCGGAGCAAGCGGGGACGTGCACGGCGTAATCCGGCGCATTCCCCAGATCGATGTCGGCGGGATTGTCGCCCACAATGTCGACGCGATCGTCATCCCCCACGGCCTAGACGTGTCATTGCTCGGCCAGAGTTATCTGGGCCATGTCCGCAGTGTCGAAATTCGCGGCGGACAGATGATCCTCTCGAATATGTAATCTGCGCAGGGGCCTATCGGTCCGATGCAGCCCTCGCTATGTCTGCGCGATGATCCGCATCGCAATCGCAACATTTGCGCCGCTCGCCCTCGCCGCTTGTGCGACAGTTCCCGAAGCCGCTGAGCATGCTTATCCTGAAGCCCGGTCGTTCGCGGTCAGTCCCGATCCGATGGCACAGGTCGATGCCGCCTTGGCCCGCGCGGGCCAGCGCGAAACGCGCGTGCTGCTCGTCATGGGGGCTAACTGGTGCCACGATAGCCGCGCGCTTGCCGGATGGCTTGAAACACAGCGTTTCGCCGAGCTGGTCGAGGCAAACTACGAACTGGTTTTCGTAAACGTGGGCATGCCGCAGACCGGCGACGGACATAATCTGGATATTGCCCAGCGCTTCGGCCTGGCAACGCTGCCCGGCACGCCGAACCTGCTGGTGATCGACGCGGGCGGCAATCTTCTGAACGCTGACAGCGCGACCAGCTGGCGCAATGCCGCAAGCCGCAGCGAAGATGTAATCTATGCAGAATTGTCCGCTCTCAGCGGCAAAGCAGGTTAGAAGAAGCGAGTCGCACCGCGTCCGAAGGGAATGACCATGCCGATCGAAACTGACTATCTGGTTGTTGGAGCTGGCGCGACGGCGCTGTCCTTTGTCGACACGCTATTGTCACAGGACGACAAGGCCGAAGTCGTTTTCGTCGATCGTCATGCTTCACCGGGCGGCCACTGGAACGACGCATATTCCTTTGTCGCCCTGCACCAGCCCAGCGCGGTCTACGGCGTGGAAGGCGTGCCGCTGGGCCATGACCGCATCGACGAACACGGCCCCAACAAGGGCTATTTCGAGCTCGCCAGCGGCGCGGAAGTGTCCGCCTATTTCCAATCGGTCATGCGCGACCACCTGCTGCCGACCGGGCGCGTCCAGTATTTTGCGAACAGCGATTACCTTGGCGACAATCGTTTCCGGAACATCTTCTCCGGCGAGGAAACCGAAGTGACAGTCCGGCGCAAGCTGGTCGACACGACTTATTTCGAAACCTCCGTGCCATCGACCCACAAGCGCAAGTTCGACGTACAAGAAGGTGTTCGTGTAGTCGTGCCGGGCGCACTGCCCGACCTCTGGAAAAGCGGCGACCTACCAGACCACTATTGCATCCTCGGTGCTGGCAAGACAGCGATGGATGCCGGCGTCTGGCTGCTGGAGGCGGGTATTCCGGCAGAACAGATCACTTGGGTAAAGCCGCGCGAAAGCTGGCTGCTCAATCGCGCCTTCGTTCAGCCCGGCGAGCAATTCTTCGAAGAAACGCTCAAGGGTCAGATCGCGATCATGAAGGCTGCTGGCAGCGCCGAGACGGTTTCGGGCATCTTCGAGCAGCTCGAGCAGGACACGGTCATGCTGCGCATCGACACGGACGTGGAGCCGGAGATGTTCCATTATGCCACTATCTCGCAGGGCGAGGTCGAGCGGCTGCGGCATATCAGGAATGTCGTGCGCAAAGGCCGAGTGGTAAAGATCGAGGCAGGCCGCATGACCTTGCAGCACGGCGACGAGAAGATGGCGGAAAATACGCTCTACATCGATTGCACCGCCTCGGCTGTGCGTCCCAAACCAGTCGCCCCGCAATGGCAGGAAGATCGCATCGTATTGCAACTCCTCCATGTGCCGCTGGTCACTCTGAACGCGGCTGTGAGCGCCTTTATCGAAGCGAACTTCGATAGCGACGAGGAGAAGAACGCGCTGTGCAAGCCGGTGTCCTTCGTCGACCATATCGACGGTTATGCGGGAACGCTGGCAGGCACCGGAATGAACCGGTTCCTGTGGGCGCAAAATCCGCAAGTCTCCAAGTTCCTGTCAGCCTCCCGCCTCGATCCGGCAGCGCCGACCATCCGCTGGCTCCAGGCCAATGCGCCCGAGCGCCTCGCGATCCTCGGCGAAATGCAGGCAGCGAGCATGGCGGCGATGCCGAACCTCCAGCGGCTCGCCGCCAAGGCACAGGCCGACCACGGATAGGAAGCGCGAAATTCTCCACGTCGTCCACCACGTAGATTACATGGCACCCGCACCGACGCGGGGCACGTTTCGCTTCGACAAGTACCAGCTGGTCATGACGGAATTGCGCGAAAGCGGATACCCGGTGACAGAGCACGCCCCCGCCCCCTGTCCGCGCAAATGGCTGGAAGCGGTGCATTGTCCCGAATATGTCGAGCAGGTCTTCACCGCTTCAGTCCCGCAGGAAAAGGAACGCCGGATCGGCTTTCCGGTCACCTCGCATATCGCGCAGCGCGTTGCCCATACCAATGGCGGGACGTGGCTGGCCGCGCAGCTTGCGATGGAGCATGGCTATGCTGCCAATTCTGCTGCGGGAAGCCATCATGCATTGCACGATACCGGCGCGGGATATTGCGTGTTCAACGACCTTGCCGTGACTGCAAACCGGCTGATCGCCGAAGGAGACGCCGCGCGGGTATTGGTCGTCGACCTGGACGTGCATCAGGGCGACGGCACTGCCAGCCTCACTGCCGGAAGGGATGACATTTTCACGATGTCCTTCCACGCCGAGAAGAACTTCCCCGTGCGCAAGGCCCGCTCCAGCCTGGATGTCCCGCTGGCGGATGGAACAGACGACGATGGCTATCTCGAAGCGCTGGACCGGCATCTGCCTGGCGTGCTTGATCAGTTCGCACCCGACCTCGTGCTGTATCAGGCAGGCGTGGATCTGCACGGCGATGACCGGCTTGGCCGCCTGGCTTTGACCGATGACGGTATCGCGAGGCGCGACCGTTTCGTTGTGAGCGAGGTGCGCCGCCGCGCCCTTCCGATCGCGAGCGCGCTTGGCGGGGGATACGGCAAGGATCCGCGAGAAGTGGCCGCCCGTCACGCCCGGTCGATGATTAATTGCGCCGAGACGAATTCGCGCGCTGCGCGTTCATTTTCCCGAAGCACAACTTATGCTACAAGCGAGGGACGATGAATCGCCGCGATCTTATCAAGGGCACCCTAGCCGCAAGCGCAGCTGTCGCGCTGCCATCGCGCCTGTTCGCGCAGGTCAATCCGACTTCGGCACGCGACCGCAAGCTGATCGAGATCGCGCGCGATCAATTGGCCCGTGTCGGCTCGAATATCTGGAAGAAGGATATCGTCGGCATCGCCGATTTCGGCCTCCACTCGGGCAGCGAGCGCTTTCACTTTGTCGACCTCGACAATGAACGGGTGGAAAGCTTCTTCGTGACGCATGGAACCGGTTCGGACAGCGAGCATGACGGCTGGCTCAAGCGCTATTCCAACATCGAGGGGAGCGAGGCGACCAGCCGCGGCGCCTACATGACGCGCAGCTGGTATCGCGGGAAATATGGCACCTCGATCCGCCTCGACGGTCTGGATCCCACCAATTCCAACGCGCTGCCGCGCGCCATTGTCATGCATCCGGCGGAATACGCCCGGCCCGAACATATCTCTCGCTGGGGCAGGCTTGGTCGTTCGAACGGCTGCCTGGCACTTGGCCCGGACCAGTTTGCAAAGGTGCTACTTCAATTGAGCGGCGGCCGTTTGCTCTATGCCGAAAGCCTCGGCATTCAAGCGGATGGCAGCCACAGGACGCCGCCAATCGCCCAGACCGACCTGATCCGCGGCCTGGGCGGCGGAACCTTCGAACAAGTCAGCCCTAGCGCTTACTAGGTCTTACGAGATCTGCATGTCGTCGATAATCTCGACGGCTTCTTCACTAGTTTCCCGGGCGCGATCCGACTGGCGCGACGCATCGAGCGCTGCCAGCACTGGTGCATCGCGGTCGTAAATGTCCTTGAACGCCTTCATCTCACCGTCGACGTCGGTCGCCATGGTGAAATAAGTGATATACACCGGCCACTGCTTCTCCATAGCATAACGGGTATATTCGCCGCCGCCGGTGATCTCGGAGACTTCCTGGATGATGCTCGGGAAGTCTTCTTTAGAGCTGGCATTGCCAAGCAACGACATGGTCATAGCCAGTTCGCGCGCACCCTGAACGCGGATGCAACCATGGCTCAGGGCCCGGTTGTCCTGTGCGAACAGGTGCCTGCTCGGCGTATCGTGCAGGAAGATGGCATGCTCGTTGGGCATGTCGAGCTTCATCAGGCCGAGCGCGTTTTGCGGTCCCGGCTGCTGGACCACGGTGACCCAGCCATTGGAACCCTTGGTTGCCTTGTATCCGGCACTCTGTGCCCAACCCGGATTGTTGAGAACCTTCGCGCCGAGGCCTTCTCCCTTCACGATGGATTGGGGGACTGTCCACGTCGGATTGTAGATCACGGCTTCGACCATTTCGGCCAGTTGCGGGGTCGCAGTGCGGCCCGGCTTGCCAACAACGGTCCGATAGCTCTTGATGATCTTGCCGTTCACGGTCAGCCGCAGCATGAACTCGGGGACGTTGGTGACAAGATATTGCTTGCCCAGTTCCTGCGGGAGCCAGCGCCAGCGGTCCATATTGGCCCGAATCAGCTTGATCGCTTCGGGGTCGGTTTCGGTCGCCAGCGCATCGCGCAGTTCGGCGTAATCGGGGTGGACGGGATTGAGGCTGTCCAGCGTGCCGCCGATATCGCCGCTTGTCAGCGCATCTTCGAGCAGCTTCCATGTCGGCATACGGTCAGCATCGGGATCGACGACAAACCACTGGCGGCGCGATTCCATCGGAGTACGCCCGTCGCGCAGGTCCTCGACCAGCCACACGAAGGTTTCGCTGGCGAGCCGGTTCACATCCGCTCCCGGACCCATCCGGGTAAGCATAGCGCTGAGCTCGTCGGCGCGGTAATCGCCGGGATTGAGGCCCTCGGCTGCGACGCCGGGAATATAGGCGAGCAAGGCTTCGACCTGTTCGAGGCTCCATTCGCCTTCGAGCGAGGGGATTTCCTGCACGATCTCGCCGCTCTGCACCCGCATATCGCCGAACGCTTCATCGACGTTCTGCGCGCGCTTGGGTGCGGCAGTTGCTGGCGCATCCCGGTTCGAGCCGGGTATCGGTTGCTCGACCTTCTCCGACGAGGGAGGAAGAATGCTTTCGGGCGCCGACGTTTGCGCCTGCGCTGTGCCTGCGAAAATTCCGGCTACAGCCGCGCCACAAAGAAGAATCCGTTTGATAGTCATTCAGCCCACCAGTTGCAGTTCGCACCCTGTCGCGCGAACTTGCGATTATTACCAATTGTTTGTGGGAATATCCATGATGTCTGCTTGCCGGAGGCTGAACCGGCGTGACGGCGCTCACGCTCCGTCCTATGCCGAGTGCAAATGACCGCGCCCGACCATTCCAACCGGCCCGTTTTCGCGGCAATCCTTGGCATTGCGCTGTTTGCCGCCATGGATGCAGTGATGAAGGGGGGCGCCCTGGCCATCGGAGCCTACAGCGCATTCCTGCTGCGCTGTTTGATCGGGACAGCGCTCGTTGCACCGATCTGGTGGTGGAGGACACGCAAGTTCCCGCGCGGCCGGACGCTCCGCATTCACCTCGTGCGGGGCACTGTCATTTCCTTCATGGGGTGGAGCTTTTTTGCCGCGCTCATCCGCCTGCCGCTTGCCGAGGCGATTGCGATCAGCTTCATCGCCCCGCTTATCGCACTCTATCTCGCCCGGCTTCTCCTGAATGAGATCATCAAGCCGCGCGCCATTGTCGGCACCTTGATGGGACTCGCAGGCGTGCTGGTGATCGTCGGCGGACGCGTAGGGACGCAGCAACTCGACAGCGAGGCGGCGACCGGCATCGGCCTTGTCCTGATGTCGGCTGTATTGTTCGCCTGGAACCTCATCCTGCAACGCCAGCAAGCAATGGTATCTTCGCCGCTGGAGGCGAGCACCTTCCAGAACGGGGTTGTAACATTGGTGCTGGGCTTGGGATCGCCGTTCCTACTGGTCCTGCCCGACCGCGAGACATGGGGCTTGCTGGCCCTTGGATCTGTCTTGGCGATCCTTGCCGCGATGCTGTTCATCTGGGCCTATGCCCGCAGCGAAACGCAGAGACTGGTGCCGATCGAGTATACCGGGTTTCTGTGGGCAGCGCTGTTCGGCTGGATATACTTTGCCGAGCCGATCCAGCCGATCACCGTTGCCGGTGCCGGATTGATCGTGATTGGCTGCTGGACCGCGTCCCGGCGGCGAACGGAGCAGACCGCGCTCTAGCGCTGCGCGAGGACCTGGGTTTCGGCGGGAGCGCTGGCCTGCGCTTCGCTGCCGGAAAACGTGAATGCGGCTGTGAAACATCCCGCGACGCCGAGCGCGGCGGCAATGGTGGCAAATCGGACTGTACGGCGCGAAGCGCGGCGCATATTCTGGGTGGCACTCATCGAAAACTCCTTATCGGGCCGCGCTCCAGGCATTTTGGCCGTCCCGCGTTTTTGCCCCAATTTTGCCTTAATAAGGGATGAAGCGCCTAAAATGTTCCCGCCGAGAGGTGCCGAGGGAGCGGCGGGCCTTGATTTTCTGCCGTCTTCGGCGCAGATGCGCGGCACATTTAGCCCGCCCGTCCATTGGTCGGATAAGGCCCCAATTCTAGAACAAGGACGAATGCCCGCATGACCCAGGTCGGCAAGGACACGCTCGGAACCCGCTCAACCCTCACCGTTAACGGCAAGGATTACGCCTACTACTCATTCGAGAAGGCGGCAGAGAAGATCGGCGACGTTTCGCGGCTGCCGTTCAGCCTCAAGGTCCTGCTGGAAAACATGCTTCGCTTCGAAGACGGCGGCTTCACCGTATCGACCGACGATGCGCAGGCGCTTGCCGACTGGCAAAACAACCCCGCCACCGGCAAGGAAATCCAGTACCGCCCGGCGCGCGTCCTGCTGCAGGATTTCACCGGCGTACCTTGCGTGGTCGACCTTGCTGCGATGCGCGATGCGATCAGCAAGCTCGGCGGCGATACCGCCAAGATCAATCCTCAGGTGCCCGTAAACCTCGTGATCGACCATTCGGTCATGGTCGATGAATTCGGCCATCCCAAGGCATTTGAACACAATGTCGAGATGGAATACCAGCGCAATGCGGAGCGGTATGACTTCCTCAAGTGGGGCTCCAAGAGCTTTGAAAACTTCTCCGCCGTGCCTCCGGGAACAGGCATCTGCCACCAGGTGAACCTGGAATACATCGGCAAGGGCGTGTGGTCGTCGCAGGACGCTGACGGCGGCCTCGTGGCGTATCCCGACACCTGCGTCGGCACTGACAGTCACACCACCATGATCAACGGGCTGGGAGTCCTTGGCTGGGGTGTGGGCGGTATCGAAGCCGAAGCCGCCATGCTCGGCCAGCCGATTTCCATGCTGATCCCGCAGGTCGTCGGCTTCCGCCTCGACGGCGCGATGAGCGAAGGCATCACTGCAACCGACCTCGTGCTGACCTGCGTGCAAATGCTGCGCGAAGTCGGCGTCGTTGGCAGCTTCGTGGAGTTTTACGGCCCCGGCGTTTCCAACCTCAGCCTTGCCGATCGCGCCACCATCGCGAACATGGCTCCGGAATACGGCGCCACCTGCGGTTTCTTCGGCATCGACGACAAGACGCTGGAATACATGCGTCTTACCGGCCGTCCGGAAGAAACCATCGCCTTGGTCGAAGCCTATGCGAAAAAGCAGGGCATGTGGTTCACTCCGGAAAACGAGCCGGTCTTCACCAAGACCCTGCACCTCGACATTTCGAAGGTCGTGCCAAGCCTCGCCGGACCCAAGCGCCCGCAAGACCGCGTTGCGCTGCCCGACGTGGACGAACTGTTCAACACCGACCTGAAGACCGTCTACGGCAAGGACGCGCCAGTGCGCGTCGATGTCGCGGACACGCATCATGACATTGGCGACGGCGACGTTGTGATCGCGGCCATCACCAGCTGCACCAATACTTCCAACCCGGACGTGCTGATCGCTGCCGGCCTGGTAGCCAAGAAGGCGCGCGAAAAAGGCCTCAAGCCCAAGCCTTGGGTCAAGACCAGCCTCGCACCGGGATCGCAGGTCGTCACCGACTACCTCGTGAAGTCCGGCTTGCAAGATGATCTCGACGCGATGGGCTATGACCTCGTCGGTTACGGCTGCACCACCTGCATCGGCAACTCCGGCCCGCTGGCCCCGCCAATCAGCAAGGCGATCAATGGCAATGATATCGTTGCGGCATCGGTTCTTTCGGGCAACCGCAACTTCGAAGGCCGCGTGTCGCCTGACGTGCGCGCCAACTTCCTCGCCAGCCCGCCGCTCGTGGTCGCCTATTCGATCCTCGGCACGGTAACGAAAGACATCACCGAAACGCCGCTGGGCCAGGACCAGCACGGCAATGACGTGATGCTGGCCGACGTATGGCCGAGCAACGAAGAAGTACGCGAACACCGCGTGAAGAACATCGACCGCGAAATGTTCGAATCCCGCTATGCCGACGTCTACAAGGGCGACGAGCATTGGCAGGCAATCAACGTCGAAGCATCCGACACCTATCGCTGGAACCCGACCAGCACCTACGTTGCCAGCCCGCCCTATTTCGAGGGCATGAGCATGGAGCCCGATCCGGTCACCGATATTTCCGGCGCCAAGCCGCTGGCGATCCTCGGCGATTCGACCACGACCGACCACATTTCGCCCGCCGGTTCGATCAAGGAAGATTCGCCCGCTGGTGAATATCTCAAGAGCCACCAGGTCTCGAAGTCGGACTTCAACTCCTATGGCTCGCGTCGCGGCAACCATGATGTGATGATGCGCGGCACCTTCGCCAACATTCGCATCAAAAACGAAATGGTCCCTGGTATCGAAGGCGGCATCACCACCTACAACGGTGAACAGATGCCGATCTACGACGCTGCGATGAAGCACAAGGCAGACGGTACGCCACTGGTGGTCGTCGCCGGCAAGGAATACGGCACCGGCTCCAGCCGCGACTGGGCAGCCAAGGGCACGATCCTGCTGGGCGTGCGTGCCGTGATCGTCGAAAGCTTCGAGCGTATTCACCGTTCGAACCTGATCGGCATGGGCGTGCTGCCGCTGCAGTTCAAGGATGGCGACACCCGCCAGAGCCTTGGCCTGTCGGGCAGCGATACCTTCTCGATCAAGGGTCTCGGCGATCTTACGCCGAGCCAGGATGTCGAAGTCGAAGTTACGCGCGAAGACGGCTCGACCTTCAGCTTCACCGCTCTGTGCCGCATCGATACCGCCAACGAGATGGAATATTACCGCAACGGCGGCATCCTCCATTACGTCCTGCGCAAGCTGGCAGCCTCGTAAGGCAATTTCTGATTGGGAGTGGGGGGGCTAAATCCCCCCACCCTACACAAGATCCTGCGGCTGAAAATTCGGCCTTCAGCTTCTGTAAAGCCCGACCGGGTTAGTCATACTGCCAGCTGGTATCGACGAGCGACTTTGCTAATCGCGCGTGAATATGCATAAATGCAGCCATTCAACGGACCTGCATTTGAGACGCTCCGCAAAGATTTTCGGGGCAAAAAGGATAGATATGAAGAAAACCGCACTTTTGCTTGCCGCATCACTGGTCTTTGCGCCGATCGCTTCGATCGCGCAGGACGCCGAGCCTTCGGCTCAGGCATCTGACGAGGCATCTGAAGCTGAGGCAGAGGATGAAGATCGGATGATCTGCAAGCGCACGCAGATTATCGGATCGAAGTTCAAGAAAAAGATTTGCGGCACGAAAGACGATTGGGACCAGATGGCCCAGCGCGGGCAAGATGCCGCCAGTCTCATGCAGACCAAGCGCGGGTTTGAACCCGGCAACTGAGCCGGTCAATAGTTACGAAAAAGGGGCGCCTCCCGAAAGGGGGCGCCCTTTTTTTGTTCGTTTGCCGGTCTTAAGCCTTGGCGCCCTGTGCACCGCGGCGGAAACGGAAGCGGCGGCGTCCGAAGATAGCTGCGACTGCCATACCGAACAGCGCCATCATCGGCGGTGCGGGCACTTCGGTACCGCTACTGGTGCTGCTGCTCGTGCTGGACGAAGACGAGGAACTGCTCGAGCTGGAGCTGGAGGAGCTCGAGCTGGTCGACGTGCTGGTCGAACTGCTGGTGCTCGAAGTTATGTCACCGCTCGTCGAAGTGGATGTTGAGGTCGAGCTCGATACATCGCCGGATGTAGAAGTCGAGGTAGAGGTCGAACTCGATACGTCGCCGGATGTAGAGGTGGAGGTCGAACTTGAAACATCGCCCGATGTCGATGAGGTGCTGGTGACCGTGCCGCTCGAAGAAGTCGTGGTCGAACTGACTTCGCCCGTCGAGCTGGAAACCGCGCCCGTGCTGGTCGATGTCGAAGTCGAAGTCGAAACTTCGCCGGTTGAGCTGCTTACCGAGCCGGTCGTCGTGCTGACTTCACCTGTCGACGTGCTCGACGAGCTACCACCCGTGCTTGTGCTGGTGGAGCTACCGCCGCTGCTCGTGGAGGTAGAAACTTCGATATCGATATCGGGAATTTCGCCGCCAGTCGTCGTGGTCGAATTGACGATGACGCTGCCACCGCTCGATCCGCCGCCGAAGAAACCGCCGAAGAAGCCTCCGCCGTAACCGCCGCCATAACCGCCGCCGTAGCCGCCCGGGATCGAGCGGGAACCGCCGCCGCCCGAAGGCGGTGCTGCCGAAGGAAGCGGAGGCAGCGGCACAGGTGCCATCACCACACGCTGGATCGGCGGGCAGACATTTTCCGGATCATAGGCCGCTTCGGGCGAATCGGACGGAACGCATTCCAGCACCCGCTTCGGGATTACGCGTTCTGCGCGCACCGGAGGTTTGGGCTTGGGCCGCTTGATCGGTGTCGGCTTGATCTGCTTGACGCTCTGGCTCTTGTAGCTGGGAGAGTCGGTGATCGGGCGTTCCGCAACGTGAACCGCACCGCCTGCGACGAGCGCACCGCCTGCGGCGGTGGCTGACAGTTTTGCAAGCGCTGCTTTGACCGACATATCCTGCACTTCCTGTTACGCGGGCTTTCCCCGCATTGACCGGAAACGCTTACTTTTGCGAATCCCCCGGCCAGTGAAACTACACTTCCTTACCCTGCCATAAAACTAGATTATCGCCGCAAATGCGAGGCATGCAAAGGTCATGTCCCGCTATGGGACCCGATTTTACGCGAATGTTACTGAGCGATTCAGCCTATTTGTCGAACATGTTTGGTTGGCCCGTCGGACCCGGCGCCATCATGCCGAGGTGCGCCCATCCGCCATCGTTGAGCATTCGTCCGCGCGCTGTGCGGGCAATCAGGCCAAGCTGTATGAGGTAAGGTTCGATGACTTCTTCCACCGTATCGCGCGGTTCGGACAAGCCTGCGGCGAGCGTTTCGACGCCCACCGGACCGCCCTTGTAAGTGGTTGCAATCATGGTGAGATAGCGGCGATCCATCGCATCGAGGCCAAGCCTGTCGACCTCCAGCCGGGTCAGCGCTTCGTCGGCGACCTTCGTTGTGACGACCGCTTCGCCAAGCACGCTGGCGAAATCGCGCACGCGCCGCATCAACCGGCCAGCGACACGCGGCGTACCGCGTGACCGGCGAGCAATCTCGCGCGCGCCGCCCTCATTGATACCCATGCCCAGCAGGCCAGCGCCGCGCGTGACGACCTTGAGCAGTTCGTCCTCGGTATAGAAATTGAGGCGGACCGGAATGCCGAAGCGGTCGCGGAGCGGCGTTGTCAGCAATCCCTGGCGCGTCGTCGCACCGACCAGCGTAAACGGCGGCAAGTCGATCCGGACGCTGCGCGCCGAGGGCCCTTCGCCGATAATGATGTCGAGCGCGCGATCTTCCATCGCGGGATAGAGCACTTCCTCGACCACCGGATTAAGCCGGTGGATCTCGTCGATAAAGAGTACGTCGTTCGGTTCGAGATTGGTGAGCAGCGCGGCCAAATCGCCTGCCTTGGCGATGACCGGGCCGGACGTAGCGCGGAACCCGACACCCAGCTCCTTGGAAACAATCTGCGCCAGCGTGGTCTTGCCCAGCCCCGGCGGCCCGAAGAACAGCACGTGGTCCATCGCTTCGCCGCGTCCCTTGGCCGCCTGGATGAAGACGCGCAGATTTTCTCGCGCGCCCTTCTGCCCGACGAACTCATCGAGCGATTTGGGCCGCAGCGCCGCATCCGGATCTTCCGGCTGCCGGTCGGGCGAATGGAGGGGGACGGGTTCAGTCATGCGGGACAGTCTCTGACGCCTTCGTGATCACTGCACACACCAGCATCACTGGTGCCATTACGATAGCCGAAGCCAGCACCACGATGAAGTTTTCGAAAAACTGGGTGAGAAATCCGGCGCTTCCGTAATCTTGCCATGCCACCGCTGCCATCCAGATAAGGTAGATTATGCCAACCGCCGGGAAGATGTTCTGGCCGAGACTAGACTTTCTCCGACCACCGACCAAGATCGCGAAATAACCCCACAACCCGTAGAATGCTGCGCACACCGCCGTCCAGAGCCAGCTACCAAAATCGGCAAACTCTGCGAGCCACACTCCGCCACGCGCCTCAAACCTCGTCGCTTTTGCGTATTGCATCAGCACGGTCAGCGCGATCCACCCGAGAAGGCAAAGCATGACATTACCCTGCACATGGGGAGTCGGCGCGGCTCCGCTCAAAACGGGTTCACCGTATATCCGCGCTGTTGGAGCAGGGCGTGGGCGGTCATGGCGGAGAGCGCCATCTCGACACCGGGCAGCAGGTCCTCCTGCGTAACGCCGTAAGCCGCCGCGCTCTGGCCGCAGACGATAAAGCGCACGCCGTGGTCCAGCATCACCTGCACCATATCGGCGGACGTGTTGTCGGGCTTGGCCAGGAGGTCCATCACGGCCTTGCCGTGGACGACCACAGCGATGCGGATGTTGTCCTCGGGCACTCCGTGCGCGACGTGCATGTTGATGAAACGCGCGGCGCTTTCGAAGCCCTTGTTCGAGGCATCCGGATCAGCCGGCTTTGAGACATCGAAGGAATGCGAGAATTCGGTGTCGGCGTCCACTTGGCCGATACCTGCGACCGGCGCGTGCGGTCCGAACTGGGAAAAGACCGGGCCGGTTTCAAATGCGCTCAGATCTTGCGCGGCAAGAGCGCCGGGAAACAGCAGCAAGATGGCGCCAAGAGCAAATGGTTTCATGAGTTCGTGCCTTTCATGCAGGGCAGATTTTGCCGCACCGACGTTTCATGCTTTCCGGCCATACCAGCCTGTCAGCAGGACCAGCGGCCCCATGACAATGGTCGATACCACCGGGAACCACAGAAACATGAATACCCCCGAAGCAACACCGTCGTCATCGACGATGTCATGCGCGACCAATGCCGCGATTATCAGATAAACCAGCCCCAAACCAAAAAATAGCTTGCGGCCATAGTCCGACGGCATGGCAGTCCCCATGATGAAACTGACGAAGCTCCATGCACCTGCCAGCCCTGCGCCGATAAGCGCAAACACCCAGGCGGTCGTGTCGGCCAAGCGCGCCCAGTCATCGTAGCGATCCGCTGCCGTAAGCTGGATCAGTAGCGCCAACCCGGCCAGACTTGCCAGGCAAAGCCAGAAGCCTGTCGATCGCTGCGTCATCCAGCCGCCTTCTTCAGCGCCACGCGGATCAGATCACCTTCGCCCGCGCCTTCGCCCAGTTCGCCCTGTGCCAGCGCCACGGCGCGCGCGGCAGTGGCGGGTTTGAAGCCGAGATTTTCGAGCGCGCTGACTGCATCCGCGCTTGCTCCGCCCGCCGGTATGGCCGCCACGCCGATGCCCCCGCCCGATGACGGCAATGCGCCTGCCTTGTCCTTCAGTTCATTGACGATACGCCCCGCCAGTTTCGGGCCCACACCTTGCGCACGGGCCACCATGGCGGCGTCCCCATTGGAGCAGGCGGTCTGAACTTCGGAAGTGGAAAGAGCGGAAAGAATGGCCAGAGCGACCTTGCTGCCCACGCCCTGTACCTGGGTGAGCAAGCGGAACCAGTCGCGTTCGGACCCATCGGCAAAACCAAGCAGGCGCATGTCGTTTTCCGACACTTGCAGGTCTGTATAGACGGTGCACGCTTCGCCCTTTTCGCCCAGCGCGGCGAGGGTCTTGGACGAGCAATGCACAAGGTAACCCACGCCCGACACATCGATCACCGCCCAATCGGCGCCAGTTTCGTCGAGCAGCCCTTTCAACTTTGCAATCATTAGTCTCTTTCCGCGCTGGCGCTTCGCTGCTTGAGCGCCTTTTGTTCTTGCGGCACAAGAAGGATTTGGTCCAGCGCCGATGGACTTGCGCCCACAGTTGAGACAGACAGGGCGCATGAGCTGGAATACATTCGGACGCGTACTGCGCTTCACCACCTGGGGCGAAAGCCATGGTCCTGCGATTGGCGCAGTGGTGGACGGATGCCCTCCGGGCCTGACCTTGGCCGAAAGCGATATCCAGCCCTACCTCGACGCGCGCAAGCCGGGGCAGAACAAATTCACCACGCAGCGCAAGGAAGCGGACGAAGTGCGCATCCTGTCGGGCGTGTTCGAAGGCAAGACCACCGGAACCTCGCTCTCGCTCCTGATCGAGAACACCGACCAGCGGTCCAAGGATTATTCCGACATCGCCAACACCTACCGCCCTGGTCACGCCGACTATGCTTATGACGCGAAGTACGGCTTTCGCGATTACCGCGGCGGCGGGCGCAGCAGCGCGCGCGAAACGGCGATGCGCGTGGCGGCAGGCGGCGTGGCGCGCAAGGTGATTTCCGAGGTTTCCATCCTCGCCTATGTCGCGGAAATCGGCGGCGACCGGATCGACCCCGCCAATTTCGATGTCGAGGAAATCGGCCGCAACCCCTTCTGGTGTCCTGACGCACAGGCAGCTAGGCGCTGGGAAGCGCTGGTGGACAATGCCCGCAAGGCCGGATCATCGCTCGGCGCGGTGGTGGAATGCGTGGCCAGCGGTGTGCCTGCCGGATGGGGCGCACCGGTCTATGCCAAGCTTGACAGCGATCTGGCTGCCGGAATGATGAGCATCAATGCAGTCAAGGGCGTGGAAATCGGCGACGGTTTCGATGCTGCCCGGCTGACGGGCGAACAGAACGCCGACCCGATGCGCCCGGGTGAAAGCGGTGATGGGCCGCGCTTCGAGGCGAACCATGCGGGGGGCATTTCCGGCGGAATATCGACCGGCCAACCCGTCACGTGCCGCGTGGCGTTCAAGCCGACCAGCTCGATTCTGACGCCGGTGGAAAGCATCGACCGCGAAGGAAATGCAACCGAGGTCCGCACCAAGGGCCGCCATGATCCTTGTGTCGGCATTCGCGGAACGCCCGTGGTCGAAGCGATGATGGCGCTGGTGCTGGCGGATCACAAACTGCTCCACCGGGCGCAGTGCGGGTAAGCGATCAGCGCGGCGCCAGCTCTTTTTGATGTAGTCTGACAAGCTGCGGGAACACGCAAAAAGAGGCCCCGCGATCATCCGCAGGGCCTCCGTCCAAATTCTTGCACTAAAATACCGTCATCCAACGCGAAACGAGGGACGCGGCCAGAGCTTTTTACTCACCGTACCATTGGCCGGTGCCCCGCGAGTTCGTTGGGGAATACCATTCCATCGTGAGCGATCCCCGGCGGCCTGCCAGCGGACCTTCCTTGCCCTCGACACCGCCGACACAGCCCAAGGCGGTATTCGGTCCGGGTTCACCGAGGTAGTTGCAGCCGTAGACCAGAGCACCGCTGCCTTCGGCTTCCGAGGTTGAGCACGCCATATGAATTGCGAACATGCTGGCTTCTGGCTGGCGCATACCGACGCACTTTACCGTTCCGGTTGCGACACGGCCGTCGGCGTAGGTGGTGGTGTAGGAGCCCGTGACGGTCCCGCCGCCATATCGAGGCCCGTCCGGCCCGGTCATGCCGCCAACCGACTCGACAGGCTGCCAGACAACCTCATAGGTGAAACTCTGCGCGATTGCGGCGCTTCCCAGCAAAGCCGAGGCGCAAATAGCTGTTCCTAATGCAAATTTCTTCATGGAGCCCATCCTTCAAAAGAGATTGGCGCATCATGCATACGGCTTGGTGCCACCAATCTGACAAGCAACCCGGTGCGCGTCAGATACCATGTTCGGGCGCCCGTTGCAAAAAAGGCAACGCCCAGCACCAGGGCCACGAGACCAGTGGAAAGCATCATTCTCAGGACTTCCCGAAAGTTCCACGCCACTGATTGATAATTCCGATGCTCGCAATCGCACAAAGTCGCTTTTGTGCAGCGCAGCACACCCTATTTGGGCTTCACGAAATTCAACCCGAACAACGGAGAAAAACCATGGGTATCATCGGAAGCGAAATCAAACCGTTCAAAGCCACTGCATTTCAGGCTGGCAAGGACTTCTTCGACGTCACCGACGAAGACGTGAAGGGCAAGTGGGCCGTATTCTTCTTCTATCCTGCCGACTTCACCTTCGTCTGCCCCACCGAGCTGGAAGACCTGGGCGAGCAGTACGGCATGCTCCAGAAGATGGACGTCGAAGTGTACGGCGTTTCGACCGACACGCACTTCAGCCACAAGGCATGGCACGATACTTCGGACAAGATTAGCAAGCTGACCTTCCCGTTCCTCGGCGACCAGAACCACCAGCTCGCCACCAATTTCGACGTGCTGCGTGAAGGTGTCGGCCTTGCTGACCGCGCAACCTTCGTCGTCGATCCCGATGGCGTGATCCAGATCATGGAACAGACCTGCGAAGGCGTCGGCCGCAATGCCAACGAACTCGCCCGCAAGATCAAGGCCGCACAGTACGTCCGTGCGAACCCTGGCCAGGTCTGCCCGGCAGCATGGGAAGAAGGCAGCGACACGCTGGCTCCTTCGCTCGACCTCGTCGGCAAGATCTAAAAATACACTTCGGCAGCGCGCCCACCCTGGCGCGCTGCCTTGAAGCCCGAGCCAGCGGCTCGGGTCATTGAAGGCCCGGGGCACCCCCCTCCCCTCCGCCCCGGGCCTTTTCCTTTCCCCGCGCCACATTTCCGGAGACTTCCATGCTCGACACCGCGATGAAGCAGCAGCTTTCGACCTACCTCGCCAACCTGCGCGAGCCGATCGAACTGGTTGCCTCGCTGGGAGAAGATTCCAAGTCCGCCCAGACACGCGAACTGCTGGAAGAGATCGCGGACCTCCACGAAATGGTCGAAGCCAGTTTTGACGGTACCGACGACCGCAAGCCCAGCTTCGTGATCCGCCGCGCCAGCGATGCTGAAAAGTGGGTCCGGTTTGCCGGCCTGCCGATGGGACACGAATTCACCAGCCTCGTCCTCGCCCTGCTGTGGGCAGGCGGGCATCCGCCGAAAGTCGACGCAGACCTGCTGGAACAGGTTCGCGGGCTGGAAGGCGATTTCAATTTCGAGATGTATTTCTCGCTGTCGTGCCACAATTGCCCCGACGTGGTGCAGGCACTGACACTGATGGCGCTGGAAAATCCGCGCATCACTGCCACGCTGATCGAAGGCGGCACGTATCAGGAAGAAGTCGACGCGCGCGACATCATGGCTGTGCCTGCGACCTTCCTGAACGGTGACCCGTTTTACAACGGCAAGATGGAGCTGGCAGAGATTCTGGCCAAGCTCGACACCGGTTCCGACGCGAAGGCAGCAGAAAAGCTGTCCGCCAAGGACCCGTTCGAAGTGCTCATCGTTGGCGGCGGTCCCGCCGGGGCTGCGACCGGTATCTACACTGCACGCAAAGGTTTCAGCACCGGCATCGCGGCCGAACGTTTCGGCGGCCAGCTGCATGACACGCTTGGCATCGAGAACCTTCCCGGCACCATGTATACCGAAGGCCCGAAGCTGGCAGGTGAGCTGGAACGGCAGGTTGGCGAAAACGCCATCGACCTGATGAACCTCGCCAAAGCGGTCAAGCTTGTCCCGGCCACGGAAGAAGGCGGCCTTCACACGGTGGAACTGGGCAATGGCGCCAGCCTCAAGGCTCGCAGCCTCATCCTTGCTACCGGCGCGCGCTGGAGAAATCTTGGTGTCCCGGGCGAAGCGGAATACCGCAACAAGGGCGTAGCCTACTGCCCGCACTGTGACGGCCCCCTGTTCAAGGGCAAGCGCATCGCGGTCATCGGTGGCGGCAATTCGGGCGTCGAGGCTGCCATCGACCTGGCCAAGATCGTCGGCCACGTCACGCTGGTCGAATATGACGACAAGCTGCGTGCAGACGAAGTCCTGCAAAAGAAACTGCGTAGCATGGCGAACGTCGAGATCGTCACGAGCGGTCAGACGACCGAGATCACGGGACACAACGGTAAGGTTGACGGCCTTGTCCTGAAGGACCGGTCCTCGGGCGAAGAACGCCGGATCGAGCTGGAAGGCGTCTTCGTGCAGATCGGCCTCGTGCCCAACACCGAATGGCTGCAAGGTAGCGGTCTGGAGCTGACCAAGCACGGCGAAATCGCGACCGATGATGAAGGGCGCACCAATCTGCCCGGCATATTCGGCGCTGGCGACGTGACGGACGTTCCGTACAAGCAGATCGTCGTTGCGATGGGTGAAGGCTCCAAAGCAGGTCTCTCGGCCTTCGACTATCTTATCCGCACCGAACCAGTTGCCGAGATCGCCCAAGCGGCTTGATGTAAGTCAAATCGAACCCACGAAACGTCGCCATTCCAAGTGGATGGCGGCGTTTTTCGTATGGGAAGCACGGTTCGTCGCTCAATCGCTTTCGGCAATCTATTTGAACCGTTTAATCGATTGGACGAATTACCGGGCGAGGTTCATCCTCATTGCTTTCTCGGACGGGAGACCGAGTCTTTTTTTGAGGAGAGCTATTTCATGGACGCTAAAACCGGAGACATCAGCGGTTGTCCCTTTCACGGCGACGGGGGCATGCGCTCGCTGCTCGGCCGCCAGAACCGCGATTGGTGGCCTGATCAGCTGAACCTCGAAATCCTTACCGAAGGCGGACGCGCAGCCGATCCGATGGGTGAAGATTTCGATTATTGCGAGGCTTTCAACGCGCTCGATTACACCGCGCTGAAGAAAGATCTTCTCGACCTCATGACCGACAGCCAGGATTTCTGGCCTGCCGATTATGGTCATTACGGCCCCTTCTTCATCCGCATGGCATGGCACGCAGCCGGTACTTATCGGACCGGCGACGGACGCGGCGGCGGCGGCAGCGGCCAGCAGCGCTTTGCCCCGCTCAACAGCTGGCCGGACAACGGCAACCTCGACAAGGCGCGCCGCCTGTTGTGGCCGATCAAGCAGAAGTACGGCAAGCATATCAGCTGGGCCGATCTGTTCATCCTTACCGGCAATGTCGCGATCGAAAGCATGGGCGGTCCCGTCTTCGGCTTCGGCGGTGGTCGCAAGGACGTCTACGATCCCGAAACTGTGTATTGGGGAACGGAAGAGCAGTGGGTGGATACGGGCGCGGAAACGCGCATCCAGCCCGACGCTGGCAAGGCGCTGGAGAACCCGCTCGCGGCGATCCAGATGGGCCTCATTTACGTCAATCCCGAAGGCCCGGGCGGTAATCCCCACGATGCCGAAGGCATGGCCCGCGACATGCGCGAAACCTTCAGCCGCATGGCCATGAACGACGAAGAAACAGTCGCGCTGACCGCAGGCGGCCACGCGTTCGGCAAGGCGCACGGCGCCAAGCCGTCCGACACGTTCAGCGGAGCGCCCGAAGGCGAAGGCCTGCAATCAATGGGCTTCGGCTGGCTGACCGACCCCGAGGAAATCGGCAAGGGCCACATCACCACGTCAGGTATCGAAGGGGCCTGGACGCCCAATCCGACCCGGTGGGGCGGCGACTACTTCCGCTTGCTGTTCAAATACGACTTCGAGCTCGTGCAAAGCCCGGCAGGCGCGAACCAGTGGCAGCCGATCAATCCCGATCCGGAAGATATGGCACCTGATGCGCGGGACCCGAGCAAAAAGGTCCCGACCATGATGACCACCGCCGACATGGCGCTGAAGCGCGACCCGGAATATCGCAAGATTTCCGAACGCTTCCGCGACGATCAGGCGGCATTGGACGATGCTTTTGCACGCGCATGGTTCAAGCTATGCCACCGCGACATGGGCCCCAAAGTGCGTTACCTCGGCCCCGAAGTTCCAAGCGAAGACCTGATCTGGCAGGATCCGGTTCCGGCTGGAACGCAGGTGTCGGACAGTGATCTTTCCGCCTTCAAGTCGAAGGTGCTCGATAGTGGTCTGTCGGTTCGCGAGCTCGTGAAAGCGGCCTGGGCTTCGGCCTCGACCTATCGCAATTCGGACCACCGCGGCGGCGCCAATGGCGCGCACATCCGGTTCGACGAATTGCGTAATTGGGCGGTCAACGATCCCGAGGAACTGGGCAAGGTGCTGGACAAGCTCGACGAGCTTCGCGGCGGCATTTCGATGGCCGACGCGATTGTCATTGCCGGTTCGACTGCTGTCGAGAAGGCAGCAAGGGATGCCGGCTTCAACGTCAGCGTTCCGGTCACCACCGGCCGCGGCGATGCGACCAGTGACCAGTTCGATGCCGAAAGTTGGGAGCCGCTCGAGCCTTTCGCCGACGGTTTCCGCAACTACCTCAAGACCAAGGCATCGGTGAAAACCGAGGACATGATGATCGACCGGGCTCACTTGCTCGGCCTTTCGATCCCCGAAATGACCGCACTGGTCGGCGGGATGCGTGCGTTGGGCGCTGTTAGCAAACACGCCAAGCACGGCAACAAGATCGGCGTTCTGACCGAAACGCCCGGCAAGCTCGACAACAGCTTCTTCGTCAACCTGCTCGAAATGGGCACGGTCTGGGAAGTGGTTGACGAGAGCGGCGACGAGGAATTCGTCGGCAAATGCCGCAAGTCTGGTGAAGAGAAATGGCGCGCAACCCGCACCGACCTCGTTTTCGGCTCCAACTCGCGTCTGCGCGCTGTCGCCGAAGTCTATGCCGAGAACGGCAACGAGGAGAAGTTCGTGAACGACTTCATCAAGGCCTGGACGAAGGTCATGGACGCTGATCGTTTCGACCTCGAATACGCCAAATACCATAAGTAACGAAACTCCGATGCCCAATGGGCCGCAGAAGGAGCCCCCGGCAGGAATGTCGGGGGCTTTTTCGTGGTGGACTGGCAAGGTGAGCGCGCTAGGGCGCTGCGATGGCTACGACATTCTCACAAACTGCCCGCATTATCGCAGGCGTTATTTCGATCTCGGCGCTCGCCGCACTTGCAGTCCAGAGCACTCTGAACCTCGAACGCGATGGTAGCCCGCTGGTCGCCTTCGCCCTGCTGTTCCGGTATTTCACGATCTGGGGCAATCTTGCGGCAGGCCTCGTGCTGGGCTGGATAGCGATCAGGGGGTCTATCCAGCGCGCAGTGCCATTCGCGCTGGCGACAGCATTGGCCATAATCGCGGTCGTCTATCACCTGCTGCTGGCCGCCGATCATTTTCCCGTCGGCTGGGATTGGCACACCAATCAGATGCATCACACGATCATTCCGGCCACCGCCATCGTCTGGTGGATCGTGTTTACCGGACCGCAATCGGGTGGATGGAAGAGCCTGCCGGTGGTTACGATTGCTCCGGTAATCTACACAGTATTTGCACTGGGATACGGATACATGAGCGGATTCTATCCCTATTTCTTCCTCGACGTGCCGCAGTTCGGCATCGCACAGGTCATGCTGAATATCATCGGCCTGGCGATTGCCTTCATGCTGTTTGGCGCTGCGCTGTTGGGCGTGCGCCGGGCTGTCAGCGCTCTCGCCTGAGAACGATGTAGAGTGCACCGTCCCCGCCGTGCCGCTGGTGCGCGCGGCGTACTGCAGCGATCGCGGAATGGTGGCTCGAGGCGGCCAGCCAGTCGAGCACCTTCGCACGGATCGCGCCGCGCTTGGTCGCCCGGTCGGCCGGATCGACGGGACGGGACTTGCCAGTTACCAGCAAAATAGTGCGCGCGCCCATCGCGCGGGCTTGTCCCACGCCGCTCATCAGCCGGTCATAAGCCGCATCGAGACCGTGGTCATGCAGGTCGAGCGTGAAGTCCGGCTGGACCACCCCTGATTTGAGCCGCCGATCCCAATGCGAATCCAGGGAATTCCCGCCTGCTGCCGGCTTGGGCGGCGGAGCTAAAGGACGGGGCGCCGGGCTTACCTTGCGCGGCTTTGGAACAGGCTTGGGCGGGCGCGGAGCCGGTGGGGCCGTTGGCGCGTTGGCCTTCGGCGCTGTAGATGCTGGGTGCAGCCGTTTGACAGTCGCCGCGACTTTCTCCCACGCCTGCGCTTCTTCGTCTGAAAGGCCGCGCGGTGCGCTCATTGCCCCGTGCGCGCGAGCGTGCCCTTGGGCAGGAAGATATAGGCTTTCCCGCGTCCGCTCATGCCGCCCGCGATATCGCGCGCGTCCAGGCCATTGCCCCAAAACGTATCGAAGCGGTTCGCGCCCTTGATCGCGCCGCCGGTATCCTGAGCAACCCACAGGCCATCCGCCACATCCCGGTCCAGATCGAGCCAGACCGGCGCGCCATAAGGGACGAATTTCGGATCGACAGCCACGCTATCGCCGCGCTTTACCGGAACCTCCAGCGAACCGAGCGGTCCATCGGTCGTGAGCTCGCGGAAGAAAATCCAGCTTTTGTTGAGGCGCATCAGATCCGCGCCTTCTTCGGGATTTTCGCGAATATACTGGACGATACCCTGCATCGAGCCCGCATATTGGCCCGGACCGTCCCCGATCAGGCCGCGTTCGCGCATGACCGATCCGATGCCGACATACTCGCGGCCGTTCTGCCCCGCATAGCCGATCCGCATCACTTCGCCATCAGGCATACGCAGGAGCCCGGAACCCTGTATCTGGAGGAAGAAAAATTCGACCGGATCGGCGGCCCAGGCGATGACCGGCACCTTGCCTTCCAGCGCACCCGCCTCGATTTCCGCCCGCTCGAAATAGCTCACGAATTTGCCGTCTTCATTATACCTGCCCAGCGGCGGGCGGCCGGTTCGCTCGGCTTCCGGCATATCCGCAGGCCAGGCGCGTTCGAGGTCGGATGGCATGGCATAGACGGGGATGTCATATCCCGGTGCTCGCACCCGGCTACCGAGAATTTCAGGTTCGAAATACCCCGTGGCAAAGGCGCTGCCATCGCCCACGATCGCAGTTTCGAACTGGCTGGTGAAGAACTGTGCAGGATCGCTCGACCAGTTGGATGCTGCGAGACACGGAGACTGCCAGTCCAGCCGCGTTGTCAGGCCGCTCGTATCGTCCCGGAAAAGGATTTTGTCGCACGATGCGCGAAATGCGGTCAGCGCGCTGGCAGCATCGCTGCGCAGGAACGGGAAGGTTTCGATGGGTGGACCCGCTCTGACGCCAGCCGATGCGGCATTAGCGGCAACAAGAGCGGGAGGCTGTTCCACCACGCCCGTATCCATCGGCGGACGGGCATCCGGAATCGTGGAGCAACCGGCAAGCAGCAAAGCCGCCCCGCACATGAGCGCACTTCGCATCTCTTGCTTCTCCCGAAATTCTAACGATTAATCTTGGTCGGTCTCGTCGAGGACCCAGTTGGGATCCGGCGAATCGACATTGCGGCGGAACGTCCATATATCGCGGCTTTCGACCGCATCATCGAGCGATCCCGACACGACATTGCCGTCCTTGTCGCGGGTGACCGCAGCAATATCGGCAACGAAGCGAACGGCAATCCGCGCGTCGCGCCGATCGAGCTCGGCGGAGCTGACAATAGCGTCCTCGATCCGGATCAAGCGATTGTCGAGCGTTTCACCGGCAGCAACTCGTGCATCGATCGCGCCCGCGAAACTGGCATACACATCGTCATCGGCGAGTTCGCGGAGAGTTTCCTTGTCGCCCTTCCAGAATGCTTCGAGGATCATGGCATAGGCAGCCTTCGATCCTTCGAGGAAGGCAAGCAGGTCGAAACGCGGGTCCACGGCTGCAATCGAGCGGATAGCCGATTCGTTTGCATTGGTCGCATTATCGACTGTCCGCAGGGTTACCACAGGACGCGCAGCTTGTGCCCCGTCCGGCGTCCCGCCAACAGCTGTCTGAGCCGGTTCGCTCTGGTCGCGCGGACCGTAGCTGCGGCGGATCGGATCTTCCTCATGCTCCGACCGCTGGCCGAGCACCGAATAGAGGCGCATACCGAGAAAAGCGGCGATTGCGGCAAGGATGACGATCTCGGTGATCACTGGTATTTTTCCGTTCTTTATCGCTTCGGGCAGCAACAAGTGGCCATCGGCCCTGCCCAGTCCCATTAGTGCCCTAGATAGGTATCAATTACAAACGCACAATGACCGACTTCGGGTCCGTCCGGTCCCGCCTCGCGTCCGATTGCGGGCTGCCTGCCGCATTGCCCCGCACTGCGCACAGTGCTAGGCGCGCGCCCAGATTGCGGGTGCGCATTTGCGCACCTCTGCCCTATTTTCGATCTATGCACTAAAGAAAGCTTGCCCGATGGCCGATGAAAACGACGTACTGACAGACTTGAACGCGGACCCTGCAGCAGGTTCGAACGGCGCCGACAACCGGCCCACGTTTGGCGTGCTAAACCAGTATGTGAAGGATCTTTCGGTCGAAAACCCGAATGCTCCGACCAGTTATCAGTGGCAGGAACAGCCGCGCGTCGACATTCAGGTGAACATCGCTTCGAAAGCGATCACCGACGAAGTGCACGAAGTCGAACTGAAGATGACTGCACGTGCCGACGCCGAACAGGGTGCGATGTACATTGTCGAGCTGGCCTATTGCGGTCTCGTGGGGATCCGCAACGTACCCGACGAACATGCTCACGCGTTCCTGTTCGCAGAAACCCCGCGCCTCCTTTTCCCCTATGCTCGCTCGATCATTTCCAGCGCAGTGACAGAAGCAGGCTTCCCGCCGTTGATGCTCGAACCGATGGATTTCGGCGCGCTCTACCAGCAGCAGCTCGAAGCGCGTGCAGCGCAGCAGAACGAAGGCGCACCGGCACCGACCGGAAACGCCTGAGGCAGGCCGGACCAGTGCTGAGGCTCTGCCCATGAGCCTGCTCAAGAACGTCGGCACGATCGGCTCGCTCACCATGGTGAGCCGTATCGCAGGCATGGCGCGGGAGATGATTTTCTCGCGCGTGCTTGGTGCGAATGCAGTGACCGACGCCTGGTTTCAGGCCTTCATCATTCCGAACGTCTTCCGCCGCCTGTTCGCGGAAGGGGCGTTTTCGGCCGCCTTCGTGCCCATGTTCTCGAAGCGGCTGAACGGTGACGGCGGGCTGGAAGATGCGCGCAGCTTTTCTGCCGATGTGCTGAGCGTTTTCCTGCCGGTCCTGATTGCGCTGTGTATCGTGTTCGAACTGGCGATGCCGGGCGTGATCTGGCTGCTGGCGGAAAAGCCGGTGGACCCCGGCGAACTTGATCTTGCCGTCGATTTCGCGCGGATCATGTTCCCCTACATCGTGCTGGTGAGCCTGGTGACGCTGTTCACCGGAATGCTCAATTCAGTGTCACGGTTCGCGCCTGGAGCCAGTTTCCCGATCATTCTCAACCTGGTCTTGATCACCGCCTTGCTGACCGGCGAATATTTCATCACGACGGCCGGAGCCAGCGTCGAGCAGGTTGCTTACGGCGTGGCCTGGGCGGTCACCGCAGGCGGGGTAATCCAGCTCGGCTGGCTGTATTACTGGACCCGCGTCGAAGGTTTTCGCCCCAAGCTGCTGTGGCCGCGCATCACGCCAGAGGTGAAGCGGCTTTCGATCATTGCGCTGCCCGCTGCGATTGGCGGCGGCGCTTACCAGATCAATACACTGGTCCAGCTCTACTTCCTGAACCAGCTGGATAGCGGTTCGGTCAGCTATATGAATTACGCCGACCGGCTCAACCAGCTGCCGCTCGGCATTATCGGGATTGCCCTGTCGACAGCGATCCTGCCGACGCTGTCCAAATTCGTCGGCAGCGATAACAAGGAAGGTGCCGACCGGATCCAGTCCGATGCGATCGAACTTTCGATGCTGCTGACCATCCCCGCGGCGGTGGCCCTGGCGATATGCGCAACACCGTTCATCACGATGATTTTCGAAGGTGGGCGGTTCAGCATGGAAGATGCGGCAATAGCAGGAGGCGTGCTGGCCGTGCTGGTGCTGGGCCTTCCAGCCTATGTGCTGGTCAAGGTTCTGGTGCCGAATTTCTACGCCCGGTCCGACACAAAGACGCCGGTTTATGCGGCCTTCATCTCGCTCGGTGTGTTCGTCGCCTTCAACATCGCCTTCCTCCAGCGCTTCGGCGTAGAGGGTGTCGCGCTTGCCAGCGTGATCGGGGCATGGATCAATGTCGGCTTTCTCTACATCGTGCTGCTGAAGCGCGGATATTATTTGGTCCCGCTTGGGCTTGTCGGACGCATTGCGCGCCAGTTGATTGCAGCCGCCGCGATGGGCGCGGCCTTGTGGTTCGCGAGCGATTTGCTAACCGACTGGTATTCAGCTGGCCTGTTTGCGCGCTTGGCCGCGCTTCTCGTGCTCGTCCTGTGTTCGGGCATTGTCTATTTCGGCGTCGCCTTTGCAGTCGGTGCCATCGATCGGCAGCGCCTCGTTGCCCTCACCAAAAAGAAAGCTCCGTAACAGATCATGCGTGTTGTTTCCGGCATCCAGCCTACCGGCAATCTCCACCTCGGCAATTACCTGGGGGCGATCCGCAATTGGGTGCGGATGCAGGATGAAATGGAAGCGGCGAACCGCGCTCATGCAGCCGAAGGCGGTAGCGCAAATAACCAATGCCTGTTCTTCCTTGCTGACCTTCATGCAATCAGCCAGCCACACGATCCGGCAGAGCTGCGCAAGGCCACACTGGAAATGGCTGCCGCGCTGGTCGCTTGCGGGATCGACCCGCAGCGCAGCGTCCTGTTCAATCAGGCGCAGGTGCCGCAGCATGCGGAGCTGCAATGGCTGCTGTCCGGGACGGCGCGCATGGGCTGGCTCAACCGCATGACCCAGTGGAAGGACAAGGCAGGCAAGAACCGCGAAGGCCAGTCGGTTGCGCTGTTCACTTATCCTGTGCTGCAGGCTGCCGACGTGCTGCTCTATCAGGCGACGCACGTGCCTGTGGGCGAAGACCAGAAGCAGCATCTCGAGCTGGCCCGCGACATCGCGCAGAAGTTCAACAATGATTTCGCGGCCGAAGACGCGCCGGTCTTCACCCTGCCCGATCCGATCGTCCCCCCGCAGGCTGCGCGGATCATGTCCCTGCGGGACGGTATGGGGAAGATGAGCAAGTCAGACCCGTCCGAGATGAGCCGGATCAATCTTGTCGACGATGCCGACACCGTCATGAAAAAGGTCAAGAAGGCCAAGACCGACCCGGAACCCTTGCCGAGCGAAGAAGCTGGCTTGGCGGGCCGCCCGGAGGCGCTCAACCTGGTGACCATCTACGCTGCTTTGTCGAACAAGTCGGTCAAGGACGTCATGAGCGAATTTGGCGGCGAAGGCTTCGGCAAGTTCAAGCCCGCGCTGGGCGAACTGCTGGTCGAGACATTGCGCCCGATCTCGTCACGCTTGACCGAATTGCTCGAAGATCGCGAGGCACTGGACGCCATCCTCGCGCGCGGGGCAGCACAGGCGCGCGAGATCGCGGTTCCAACGTTGAATAAGACCTACGAGGCGCTCGGCCTGGTACGCGGTTGATCAGATCTTGACGGCGGTGCCGCTGGCGCTGACCATCAACATCGAGCCAGTATCGCCGATCACCTCGTAATCGAGGTCGATACCGACCACCGCATTGCCGCCGCGTGATGCGGCTTCAGCCTGTATTTCCTCGATCGCCTGTTCGCGGGCATCGCGCAGAATACGCTCGTAACTGCCAGATCGGCCGCCCACGATATCGCGGATATTGGCGAACAGATCGCGGAACAGGTTCGCTCCGACGATGACTTCACCGGTCACAATGCCGAGGTATTCCTGAATCGGCTTGCCCTCGATGGTGGGTGTCGTCGTCACGATGACACCGCGGGCGTCCTTCCATGGTCCTGCCATGTTGGTTCTCCTATTTGCGGTTGGGGATGGAAGCGCGCAGGAAGCCGGCCACAAAGCCAAGCATCGCACCGAACTGCCAAGCGGGGATCGCCTCGCCGAAGATCGCTCCGGTCAGGCGGCTGAAGACTTGCGGGAAAATCAACCCGCCGAGCCAGCCGGCCGCAGCGCCGAATAGCATGGCCAGAAGTGATACGATCGCAAACAGGATCGGGCCCGCCAAAACGAACCCGATCAACGCTGCACCCTTGCTTGCCTGTGCCATTCTTTCCTCCCGTTGAATTAGTGCATTACCACACTAACACGCAAGGAAAGTCAAGCAAATCAGCCCATTCCGAGCGCGGCCTTGTACGTATCGAGGATCGTTTCCTGCTCGCTGCGCTCGTCAGGCTTCATTTTACGCAGGCGGATGATCTGGCGCATGATCTTAGTGTCGTAACCGACAGCCTTGGATTCGGCATAGACGTCGCGGATGTCGTCGGCGATGCCCTTCTTCTCTTCTTCTAGGCGTTCGATACGCTCGATCAGAAGGCGCAGGCGGTCGTCGGTGGCTTCGGCCATGGAAATTCAGCTCCAGAAGATAAAGTGAGAATCGGTTGGCCAGTGCGAATAGCCACGCATGGCCTGCGGGTGAAGTCAGCGACTCGCCCTTCCCCGCGATTTTTGTTGGCTAGGCGTTTTTCGTCAGGCTCGTTTCCATGCGCCTCAATTGCTCCGGAGTCGGGGCCGGCTGGCGGGTCGCCTTCCATTCATCCTGTGGCATCCCGTGGATCAATTCCCGTGCTGCAGCCTTGTCGCCTTCATATCCTGCGTCGCGGATCCAGTCGGCCAGGCAGTTACGGCAGAAGCCCGCAAGCCCCATCAAATCGATGTTCTGCGCATCGTGCCGATGCTGGAGGTGGAGCACCAGGCGGCGAAACGCCGCTGCCGCAACATCATCGGGAAGCTCGTCGAGGGTTGCGGGTGCATTCGTAACCATGTCATCGTCCTTGAAATGTCGCACCGCCCTGCCATAGCGATAGGCCATGGCAAAGCCCCTCATTGAGCGCGACGGCGCACCCAAGCTCGATCCCCGCGGCCGCAAGGTCAAAATTCTTGCGACGGTCGGTCCCGCCAGCCGCTCTCCCGAAATGCTCGCGCGCCTGTTCAGGGCCGGTGTCGATGCCTTCCGCGTCAACATGAGCCACGGCGAGCACGAGACCCATGCCGAGACGATCAAGGCGATCCGCGCGCTGGAAAAGGACTTCCATCGCCCCATCGCCATCCTCGCCGATCTCCAGGGCCCGAAACTGCGCGTCGGCAAGTTCAAGGACGGCAAGGCAGTCATTCGCCACTCGGGTCACTTCACGCTCGATCGCAATCCGGAACCGGGTGATGAAACCCGTGTCGAACTGCCGCATCCCGAATTGTTCGGCCTGCTCAGCAAGGGCCAGCGCCTGCTGATCAATGACGGCAAGATCCGCCTCAAGGTCATCAGCGCCGACGACGACGAGATCAAATGCTCTGCCGAAGTCGGCGGGGTAATTTCCGACCGCAAGGGCGTGAACGTCCCCGATGCGGAGGTGCCGATCCCGGCGCTGACCGAGAAGGATCGCAAGGATCTGGCGTTCGCCGTCCAGCAGGGCGTCGACTGGATTGGCCTCTCCTTCGTTCAGCGACCGGAAGACCTTGCCGAAGCGCGCAAGCTGATGGGCGGATACGGCGCGCTATGCGCCAAGATCGAAAAGCCGATGGCCGTGCGCCGGCTCGACGAAATCATCGAACTGTCCGATGGCATCATGGTTGCCCGCGGCGACTTGGGCGTCGAACTGGAGCCGCAGGAAGTTCCCCCGCTCCAGAAGATGATCGTCAACAAGACGCGCACTGCAGGCAAGCCAGTCATCGTGGCGACGCAGATGCTGGAAAGCATGATCGAGAGCCCTGCCCCGACACGGGCCGAAGTGTCCGATGTCGCCAATGCGGTCTACGACGGTGCTGACTGTGTCATGCTGTCGGCCGAAACGGCAGCTGGCGACTGGCCGGAAGAAGCGGTCACGATCATGCACAAGATCGCCCGGCAAGTCGAAAGCGACGAAGGCTACCTGCCTCGCGTCCGCTTCCTCGATACTCCGCCGGACAAGACCACCGCCGATGCGCTGGCGCACGCCTGCATGACCGTGGCAGACACTGTCGCCATCTCGGCAATTACGGTTTTTACGGGCTCTGGCAGCACTGCGCGCCGCGTTGCCCGCGAGAGGCCAAGCGTGCCCATGTTGGTGCTGACCCCCAGCATGCGGACCGCCCGGAGACTGTGCCTTCTGTGGGGTGCCCACGCGGTCGCAACCAAGGACATCGGCAGTTTTGAAGAGATGATCGCCAAGGGAAAGCGCATGGCTCTGCGCCATCGCTTCGCAGAAGCAGGCAGCAAGCTGATTGCCCTGGCAGGCGTGCCATTCGGCACTCCGGGATCAACCAACCTGATGCACGTGGTGTCCGTAACCGGCAACGAACTCGAAAAGCACGAAAGCTAGGACGCAGCCTGCTCCAGCCGGGCACGCGCTTCAGCCTCGCCGATCAGCGGCAGCAATTCGCCCATGTCCGGGCCGTGATCCATGCCTGTCAGTGCCTGACGGAGCGGCAGGAACAACTGCTTGCCCTTCCGCCCAGTCGCGGCTTTCATTGCAGCCGTCAAACCGTGCCAGGGGTCTTCGCTCCACTCCAGGGCACTTGCGGCTTCCCCGACGTAGGCCTTGTCCTCGTCTGAAAACTCCGGCTGGTCGATCGGGCCAATAACAAGGCGCCACCAATCGACGGCTTCGGAAACGTGGCTCAGGTTTGGCCGGATTGCGTGCCACCCCGCCTCGTCCATACCTTCCGGAAGGCGCGGCGCGGCCATTGCGAAATCCATCTGGTGAACCAGCGCGGCATTGACGCGGTCGAGTTCTGCGTCGTCGAACCGCGCGGGTGCGCGGCCGAACTTTCCGAGATCGAAAGTGTCGATCAGCACGCTGCGGTCAGCGATCGGCTCGACCGGCAGGCTGGTGCCCAGCCGGGCAAGCATGGCGATGATCGCCTGCGGTTCGATGTCCCTTTCCCGAAATGCATCGCAGCCCAGTGAACCCAGACGCTTTGACAGCTTGCCCTCCTTTCCCACGAGCAAGGCCTCATGTGCGAAACGCGGCATTTTTGCTGCAGCATATTGTGCAGCAATAAGTGCGGTAAACATCTGAATTTGCACAGCAGTATTGCTAACGTGATCTTCACCGCGCAGCACGTCGGTGACACCCATATCAAGATCATCGACCGCGCTCGGCAACATATAGAGCCAGCTGCCGTCGGCGCGCCTGATCACCGGGTCGGAAAGCTGTGAGGCATCGAATTTCTGGACGCCGCGCACAGCATCGTCCCACGTGATTGCCTCGGAATGATCCAGCTTGAAACGCCAATGCGGCGCGATCCCCGCCGCTTCTTTTTCCGCACGCTCGGCATCGGTCATGTTCAATGCGCCGCGGTCGTAAATCGGCGGCAGTCCGCGGCCGAGCTGGATCTTGCGCTTGAGGTCAAGTTCCTGCGAAGTTTCATAGGCCGGATAGATTCGTCCAGCTTGCAGGAGCGCATCAAACGCCGCCTGATATTTCTCGAGCCGCAGAGATTGGCGCTCCTCACCGTCCACGTCGAGGCCAAGCCACGCGAGATCGGCGCGAATGGCATCAACATATTCCTCGCGGCTACGTTCAGCATCCGTGTCGTCAATCCGGAGCAGGAAGCGCCCGCCGTTTTTCTTCGCCAGCATCCAGTTGTGCAAGGCGGTGCGGATATTGCCGACGTGGAGACGCCCGGTGGGCGATGGTGCGAAACGCGTGATCGTAGTCATGCGCGCGCAGATAGCGCAGCCCGCGCGTTATGGCGAGAAAAGCATTAGCGGTTTTGTGCAGTTCGAGCCGGCATCATGCTACCTTGCCGCCGCGCCTGCGCAATGCGGCCTTGCGGGCTTGACGGTAGTCGATAACCGCTTTGTCGAGGCGCGGATCAGAAGCGTCGCCCGATATATCCCGGTCATCATTCGCAAGCGCTTCGGCCAGCATAGGCTTGCAGATGAGGAATCCCTGCGCTTCCTTCACGCCGAGTTTGCGCAGCAGGTCGAGCTGTTCGCGGTCTTCAATGCCCTCCGCGGTGGTTTCCATATTCATGGCCTCGGCCAGGCGAGTGATCGTAGAAATAATGGCCTGGCTGCCAATTTCGCCGCAAGCATCTTTTACGAATGCGCGGTCGATCTTGATCCGGTCGAACGGGAAGCGGCGAAGGTACGCAAGCGAGGAATAGCCTGTACCAAAATCATCCAGAGCGATCCTGACGCCCAATTTGCGCAATGCAAGCAGGGTGTTTTCGCTCGCATCGCTGGAATCCATCAGCACATGCTCGGTGATTTCCAGCTCCACGCGCTCGGGCGGGAAATCGGTGGCCCGCAAGGCCTGGGATACGGCCGACACGAGCTTGGCATCCATGACCTGCGTCGTGGACAGATTGATCGCGACCCGGAAATCGCCTTCCCACCCTGAGGTTTCTTGCAGCGCGCGGTTGATTACCCATTCGCCAAGCTGGACGATCAGGCCTGATTCTTCGGCAATCTGCAGGAAGTCGCCGGGTGCCATTACGCCGCGTGTCGGGTGATACCAACGCAGCAGAGCCTCATATCCGGTTGTCTGGCCCGTCTCCAATTCGATGATGGGCTGGTATTGAAGTCGCATTTCATCATTGGCGACCGCTTCGCGCAGGTCGGATTCAATAGCGCGCCGCTCGCGTGCGGCCTGGTCGAGATGCGGCTCGAACAGCGCCAGATTATCGCGTCCCTTGTTCTTTGCGGCATAGAGCGCAAGGTCGGCGCGGCGCATCAGCTCTTCGGCGTCGCAGTCCCCTTCCGTGCAACGCGCAACGCCAACGCTGGTCGAAACGCGGTATGATTGCCCGTCTATTTCGTACGGTTCACGCACAACCGACAGAAACCGGTGGGCGCGTTCGATCAGCATTCCGTCCCCGGCGCGGGTTTCGATCAGGATAGCGAATTCATCGCCGCCAAGGCGGGCGACAAGATCCATATCCCGCACCTCGCCAGCGAGGCGTTTGCCCACTTCTCGCAGCAGGCGGTCCCCAACCAGATGGCCGCGCGTGTCGTTGATGGCCTTGAAGTCGTCGAGGTCGAGGTAGAATAGCGCGATGTTCGCGCCGCGAGACTCGCTTTCACCGAGCAGTTCCCGCAGCCTCTCGTTGAACAGGTAACGGTTCGCAAGACTTGTGAGATCATCGTAATGCGCCATGAAAGTGACGCGCTGTTCGATGAGGCGGTCTGCTGTCACATCTCGGGCAATGCCGCCCATCAGGCCATCGCTGCGGGGCCTCGCGGAGAGCTGCCAATACCGCGTCTCTCCAGCGACTGTAACGGCCACTTGCACATCGCGAAACGGGCGGCCTTCAACGAGGCACCGGGACAAGGTGTCCCGCCCAGCTCCTGCCTCCACCAGATCTAGAATTGACGTGTTCTCGGCTGCTTCTGGCCGCATTCCGAGCGCCTGGCCAAACCGTTCGCTGACCTCTCGAAGCCTGCCGCCATCGTCGACGATCCACAGCCAGTCGGTCGATTGTTCCTCGTAATCATGGAGGAGCATCGCAACCGTTTCGGCAGCATCCGCCCGCTCGATATCACTGATGACGGCGGCTTCGAACGCAAGATCCATCCGTCCCACGGCGCGCCACAAGGTGAGCGCGTAGATGCCCAGGACAAGCGCAATGGGTGCAGCCTCCCGTCCGACGGTGATCCACGCTGCGGCACTCAGCGAGGCCAAGAGCAAGGCGATATGGGCATATCCCGCGAGGGGTGCGGCGCGGTGGATCAGCAGTACGCCCACCATCATCGCTGTGCCGACGACAGCGAGAATGGCGATCTCCAGGCCTTGGGCGACCAAGGAGAACAGGATGAAGCCTGCGGCCCAGAGCACGCTCGTCATGATCATGGCGGCAACCACGCGGCGGTAATCCCGTGCCAGCGTTGCGCCATCAAGATCATCCGGCTCGAGCGAACCGAAATAAAAGCCGCGCAAGGCGAACAGCAGGATCGCGGAACCTGACCACAAGACGAGCGGCACCCGCCATTCTGCTTCGTCAAATCCGATCAGGAGAACGAGCACCGAGGCGACAGCGGAGAAAGTCGCCAGCGGATTGCCGGCAATGATCGCGCGCAATCTGCGCACGAGCAAGAGTCGGCGCACCTCGTCGCTATTCGCGGTCGGTCTTCCCATGCTGCCCCCGGTCACCATGCAAATTGCGCTGGCTTGCTGCACAATAACCGAATTCACGGCCCGATGTATAGCGGCTTCGTTTTACATTTCGGCCAGACACGAAAAACCCCGCCGGATCGCTCCGGCGGGGTCTGTCGATTAAATGGAACCAAAGTCGGGCTTATTCGCCGTCCTTCGCCTCTTCGTTGAGGTAGTCACCCGCATCGGCATCGGTGCCGTGGGTTTCACCCTCTACTGCCGCCAGCGGATCGTCGCCGATTGCTGCTTCGGGGCCCTGGGCGAGTTCCGCCTCGTGCTCTTCTTCAGCTGTGTTGGCAGCGATGATCGCTTCCTGCGTTTTCTTCCACTGAGCGCGCAAGGCGGCATCGCGGCTGGAGGCGGTGACGCGCATCCGGTTCATGCCCGCGCCGGTACCGGCGGGGATGAGACGGCCCACGATCACGTTTTCCTTCAGTCCGACCAGCGTGTCCTTCTTGCCCTCGACCGAAGCCTGGGTAAGCACGCGAGTGGTTTCCTGAAACGATGCGGCCGAGATGAACGAACGCGTCTGGAGCGAGGCCTTGGTGATGCCGAGCAGGATCGGAGTGCCGGTGGCTTTCTCCTTGTTCCGGCCAAGCTTCGCGTTGGTCTCGTTCAGTTCTTCCAGATCGACCTGTTCGCCCGGCAGCAGCACGGTGTCGCCGCCATTGGTGATTTCAACCTTCTGCAGCATCTGACGAACGATCGTCTCGATGTGCTTGTCGTTGATCTTCACGCCCTGCAACCTGTAGACTTCCTGGATCTCGGTGCACAGGTATTCGGCCAGCGCTTCAATCCCGAGGACATCGAGGATGTCATGCGGGTTCGGCGAGCCCGAAATCAGCGTATCGCCCTTCTTGACGAAGTCGCCTTCCTGAACGTCGATGATCTTCGTCTTGGGGATCAGGTATTCTACCGCATCACCTTCCTCGGGAACGATCGCGATCTTGCGCTTGGCCTTGTATTCGCGGACGAATTCGATCTTGCCGGAAATCTTGGCGATGATCGCATTGTCCTTCGGCACGCGGGCCTCGAACAGTTCGGCGACGCGCGGCAGACCACCGGTGATGTCACGGGTCTTGGCGGCTTCACGCGAAGCACGGGCAAGGATGTCACCCGCTTCGACCTGCTGGCCGTCCTCGACCGAGATCGCGGTACCGGGTGCGAGCATGTAGCGCGCAGCTTCGGTCTCGTCGGTCTGGCCTTCACCCAGCAGCGTAAGACGCGGACGAAGATCTTCCTTCGCTGCACGTCCGCTGGTGCGGATTTCGGTGACAACACGCTGGGCGATACCGGTAGCATCGTCGACGCGTTCTTCCATCGAAGTGCCGTCGACCAGATCCTGGAAGCGAACAACACCCGAAGTTTCGGTGATGATCGGCAGTGAGAACGGATCCCATTCTGCCAGACGATCGCCTTCCTTCACCTTGCCGCCATCCTTGTGCATCAGCACGGTACCATAAGGCACCTTGTGGATTTCGCGTTCGCGGCCTTCGGCGTCGATCACGGCCAGCTCGCCGTTACGGGCGAGCGACAGGATCCGGCCCTTCTTGTCGACGATCGTCGGCATGTCGCGATAAACGACCTTACCGTCCGAAATCGATTCGAGATGGCTCGTTTCGTTGAGCTGCGCGGCACCGCCGATGTGGAAGGTACGCATGGTCAGCTGGGTGCCCGGCTCACCGATCGACTGTGCAGCGATAACGCCGACAGCTTCACCGATGTTGACCGGAGTACCGCGGGCAAGATCGCGGCCGTAACAGGTCGCACAGACGCCCATCTTGGCTTCACAGACCAGCGGGCTGCGGATCTTGGCAACCTGCGTTTCCGCTTCTTCGATTTCCTTGACCATGGGCTCGTCGAGCAGCGTACCGGCCTTGACGATCACTTCGCCTGTTGCGGCGTTGACGATGTCTTCTGCCAGCGTACGGCCGAGGATACGTTCACCGATCGAGGCGATAACACTACCGCCCTGGACGATGGCACGCATTTCCAGCGCGTTGTCGGTCTTGCAGTTCTCTTCAACGATGACGCAGTCCTGCGAAACGTCGACGAGACGGCGCGTCAGGTAACCCGAGTTCGCGGTCTTCAATGCCGTATCCGCGAGACCCTTACGGGCACCGTGAGTGGAGTTGAAGTATTCAAGGACGTTGAGGCCTTCCTTGAAGTTCGAGATGATCGGGTTCTCGATGATCTCGCCCGAAGGCTTGGCCATCAGGCCGCGCATACCGGCAAGCTGCTTCATCTGCGCGGGGCTACCACGCGCACCGGAGTGGCTCATCATGTAGATCGAATTGATCTGCGCTTCCTTGCCGTCCTTGTCGACCGGCTGCGACTTGATCTCTTCCATCATGGCATCGGCCACCTTGTCGCCGCACTGGCTCCAGGCGTCGATGACCTTGTTGTACTTTTCCTGCTGGGTGATCAGGCCGTCCTGGTACTGCTGCTCGTAATCGGCAACCAGTGCCTTGGTCGATTCCACCATGCCCACCTTGCTGTCGGGAATGATCATGTCGTCCTTGCCGAACGAGATGCCGGCCTTGAACGCGTGGCGGAAGCCCAGCGACATGATGGCGTCGGCGAACAGGACCGTGTCCTTCTGGCCGGTGTGACGATAAACTTCGTCGATCACGTCGGCGATGTCCTTCTTCGTCAGCAGGCGGTTGACGATGTCGAAAGGAACCTTGTGGTTCTTCGGCATGCATTCACCGATCAGCATACGACCAGGGGTCGTGACGAAACGCTTCATCGCGACCTTGCCCTTTTCATCCGCTTGCGGGACGCGGGCCATGATCTTCGAGTGCAGCGTGACCGACTTGGTTTCGAGCGCATGGTGCACTTCAGCCATGTCGGCGAACAGCGGCAGGATCTCGTGATCGTTGCCCTCGTCATCCTTGGTGAATTCGGGAGTCTTTTCCTGACGTTCCATCGACAGGTAATAGATCCCCAGCACCATGTCCTGCGAAGGAACGATGATCGGCTTGCCGTTTGCGGGCGAGAGGATGTTGTTGGTCGACATCATCAGGACGCGCGCTTCCAACTGGGCCTCGAGGCTCAGCGGAACGTGCACGGCCATCTGGTCACCGTCGAAGTCGGCGTTGAACGCGGCGCAGACCAGCGGGTGAAGCTGGATGGCCTTACCTTCGATCAGGACGGGTTCGAATGCCTGGATGCCAAGACGGTGAAGTGTCGGAGCACGGTTCAGGAGGACCGGGTGCTCGCGGATGACTTCATCCAGGATGTCCCAGACTTCCTTGCGTTCCTTTTCGACCCACTTTTTCGCCTGCTTCAGGGTCATGGAAAGACCCTTGGCGTCGAGACGGGCGTAGATGAACGGCTTGAACAGTTCGAGCGCCATCTTCTTGGGCAGGCCGCACTGGTGCAGCTTGAGTTCCGGACCGGTCACGATGACCGAACGACCCGAATAGTCGACGCGCTTGCCGAGCAGGTTCTGACGGAAGCGGCCCTGCTTGCCCTTGAGCATGTCGGACAGCGATTTCAGCGGACGCTTGTTGGCACCCGTGATGACGCGGCCGCGGCGGCCGTTGTCGAACAGTGCATCGACAGCTTCCTGCAGCATGCGCTTCTCGTTACGGACGATGATGTCCGGTGCGCGAAGCTCCATCAGGCGCTTGAGGCGGTTGTTACGGTTGATGACGCGGCGATAAAGATCGTTGAGATCGGACGTCGCGAAACGGCCACCGTCCAGCGGGACGAGCGGGCGCAGTTCCGGCGGAATGACCGGCACGACTTCAAGGATCATCCACTCGGGACGGTTGCCGCTTTCAATGAAGCTTTCGACGACCTTCAGGCGCTTGATGATCTTGGCGGGCTTCAGCTTCGACTTGGTCGTCGCGAGCTCTTCCAGCAGGTCCTCTTTCTCCTTTTCGAGATCGAGGTCCATCAGCATCATCTTGACGGCTTCGGCACCGATGGATGCCGAGAATGCGTCTTCGCCGTACTCGTCCTGGGCTTCGAGCAGTTCGTCTTCGGTCAGAAGCTGGAACTTCTCCATCGCGGTGAGACCCGGCTCGACCACGATGTAGCTTTCGAAATAGAGCACGCGCTCAAGCTGCTTGAGCTGCATGTCGAGCAGCAGGCCGATGCGCGATGGCAGCGACTTCAGGAACCAGATGTGCGCAACCGGCGCAGCCAGTTCGATATGGCCCATCCGCTCGCGGCGGACCTTGGTCACGGTGACTTCGACGCCGCACTTTTCGCAGACGACGCCCTTGTACTTCATGCGCTTGTACTTGCCGCACAGGCATTCGTAGTCCTTCACCGGACCAAAGATGCGGGCACAGAACAAGCCGTCACGTTCGGGCTTGAACGTACGGTAGTTGATGGTTTCCGGCTTCTTGATTTCGCCGAAGGACCACGAGCGAATACGCTCGGGGCTGGCGATGCCGATCTGGATCTCGTCGAAGGTTTCGGGCTTCGCGAGCTGGTTGGTGAATTTGGTCAGTTCGTTCATGACTTAAATCCCTGTCGGGTTAATTCTGTTCGGGCGGAAGCGGTGGGGAGCGCGAGGCTCCCCTATTCCGCCGCAATCGCGAGGCCGTCGTTGTCCTCATCGTCGGCAAGCGACTTGAGTTCGACGTTGAGACCCAGGCTGCGCATTTCCTTGACGAGCACGTTGAAGCTCTCGGGAATACCGGCTTCGAAGGTGTCGTCACCCTTGACGATAGCTTCGTAAACCTTGGTACGGCCGATCACGTCATCCGACTTCACGGTGAGGATTTCCTGCAGCGTGTATGCTGCACCGTAGGCCTGGAGTGCCCAGACCTCCATCTCACCGAAGCGCTGGCCGCCGAACTGCGCCTTACCGCCCAGCGGCTGCTGGGTGACGAGGCTGTAGGGGCCGATCGAACGGGCGTGGATCTTGTCGTCGACGAGGTGGTGCAGCTTGAGCATGTAGATGATGCCCACGGTGACCTTGCGGTCAAACGCTTCACCTGTGCGTCCGTCGAATAGTACCGACTGGCCATCTGCGTCGAGGCCCGCCTTTTGGAGTTCCACGGTCACATCGCCTTCGCGCGCACCGTCGAACACCGGCGTACCCATCGGGACACCCGTCTTGAGATTGGTGGCGAGTTCGACGATTTCCTCGGTCGAACGGCTATCGATCGCGTCGATATACTGTTCGCCGTAGGTTTCCTTCAGGCGTTCGATGACAGCTTCTGGCGGCTTGGCCTTGGCATAATCTTCGGACGCATTCGGGTTCGCCTGCTTCCACTCTTCGAGTGCATCGCCGATCTGGTGGCCAAGGTTGCGGGCCGCCATGCCGAGATGGGTTTCGAAGATCTGACCCACGTTCATGCGCGAAGGCACGCCGAGCGGGTTCAGAACGATATCGACGGGAGTGCCGTCTGCAAGGAACGGCATGTCTTCGGCCGGCAGAATGCGGCTGATGACACCCTTGTTACCGTGACGGCCAGCCATCTTGTCGCCCGGCTGAAGCTTGCGCTTCACGGCAACGAAGACCTTGACCATCTTGAGCACGCCCGGAGCCAGTTCATCACCGCGTTCGAGCTTTTCCTTACGGTCTTCGAACTTGTCGTCGATGACCTTCACGCTCTCGTCGTACTGGGTTTTCACAGCTTCGATCTGCTGCTGACGGTTGTCATCAGCGACAGCGAACTTGAACCATTCGTGCCGGTCGATCTCGTCCAGCATTTCTTCGGTGATTTCGCTGCCCTTCTTCACGCCCTTTGGCGCTGCAGAAGCGGTCTGGCCGACGAGCATGTCGCGCAGGCGGTTGTAGGTTGCGCGGTTAAGGATGGCGCGTTCATCAGCGGCGTCCTTGCGGAGGCGTTCGATTTCCTCGTTCTGGATCGCACGCGTACGGTCATCGATCTCGATACCGTGGCGGTTGAACACACGAACTTCCACGACCGTACCGGCAACGCCCGGCGGCAGGCGAAGCGAGGTGTCGCGCACGTCGCTGGCCTTTTCACCGAAGATGGCGCGCAGAAGCTTTTCTTCCGGCGTCATCGGGCTTTCGCCCTTGGGCGTGATCTTGCCCGCAAGGATATCGCCCGGATGCACTTCTGCACCGATGTAGACGATGCCCGCTTCGTCGAGGTTGCGCAGCGCTTCCTCGCCGACATTGGGAATGTCGCGGGTGATGTCTTCCGGCCCAAGCTTGGTGTCGCGGGCCATGACTTCGAATTCCTCGATGTGGATCGAGGTGAAGACATCGTCCTTCACGATACGCTCGGAGATGAGGATGCTGTCCTCGTAGTTATAGCCGTTCCAGGGCATGAACGCGACGAGGCTGTTACGGCCCAGCGCAAGTTCGCCCAGATCGGTCGAAGGACCGTCGGCAATAACGTCGCCCGGCGTAACCGTTTCGCCCACCTTCACCAGCGGACGCTGGTTGATGCAGGTGTTCTGGTTCGAACGCTGGAATTTTTGCAGCGTGTAAATGTCGACGCCGGACTGGCCGGGCTCAACATCGCCGATGGCGCGGATAACGATACGCGTTGCGTCGACCTGGTCGACGATACCGCCACGCTTGGCAGTGATCGCAGCGCCGGAATCGCGAGCAACGGTTTCTTCCATGCCGGTGCCGACCCAAGGCGCTTCGGCCTTGACCAGCGGCACGGCCTGACGCTGCATGTTCGAGCCCATCAGTGCGCGGTTGGCGTCATCGTTTTCCAGGAACGGAATGAGCGATGCGGCGACCGACACGAGCTGCTTGGGCGAAACGTCCATCAGCGTGATGCTTTCGCGCGGCGCCATCAGGTTATCGCCGTTCTGACGTGCAGAGACGAGCTCTTCGACGAAACCGCCCTTGGCATCGAGATCGGCCGAAGCCTGTGCCACAGTGTGCTTCTGCTCTTCCATTGCGGACAGGTAGATCACCTCATCGGTGACCTTGTTGTCCTTCACGGTGCGGTACGGCGTTTCGATGAAGCCGTACTTGTTGACGCGCGCGAAGGTCGAGAGCGAGTTGATCAGACCGATGTTCGGGCCTTCCGGCGTTTCAATCGGGCAGATGCGGCCATAGTGTGTCGGATGAACGTCGCGGACTTCGAAGCCTGCGCGCTCACGCGTGAGACCGCCAGGGCCGAGCGCTGAAACACGGCGCTTGTGGGTGACTTCCGACAGCGGGTTGGTCTGGTCCATGAACTGCGAAAGCTGGCTGGAGCCGAAGAATTCGCGCACGGCAGCAACCGCTGGCTTGGCGTTGATGAGGTCGTTCGGCATGACAGTCGAAACATCGACCGAGCTCATGCGCTCCTTCACTGCACGTTCCATGCGGAGCAGGCCGACACGGTACTGGTTTTCGAGCAGTTCGCCGACCGAACGGACACGGCGGTTGCCGAGGTTGTCGATGTCGTCGACTTCGCCCTTGCCGTCCTTCAGGTCGACAAGTTCCTTGACCACGGCGAGGATGTCTTCCTTGCGCAGCGTGGTGACGGTGTCTTCAGCGTCCAGTTCAAGACGCATGTTGAGCTTGACGCGGCCAACTGCCGAGAGGTCATAACGCTCGCCGTCGAAGAACAGGCCTTCAAACAGGGCTTCTGCGGTTTCCTTGGTCGGCGGCTCACCGGGACGCATGACCTTGTAGATCGCTTCCAGGCCTTCATCACGGTTTTCGGCCTTGTCGACCTTCATCGTGTTGCGGATCCAGGGACCGGTCGTGATGTGATCGACATCGAGCAGGACGAGGCTGTCCACACCCGCACCGTCGAGCACTTCGAGGTTCTCGGCGGAGACTTCGTCACCGGCTTCGATGTAAATGCGGCCAGTGCTTTCGTCGATCATGTCGACCGAAGCATAGCGACCGAAGATTTCCTCGGTCGGCAACAGCAGGGTTTCGAGACCGTCCTTGGCCGCCTTGTTGGCTGCACGGGGGCTGATCTTCTGGCCCGCAGCGAATACTTCTTCGCCGGTCTTTGCATCAACCAGCGGGAACGCAGGCTTCTGGCCGCGCCAGTTTTCGGCGACGAACGGGATTTCCCAGCCGTCTTTTGCGCGCTTCCAGGTGACCGTGTCGTAGAAGTGATCGAGGATGCCTTCGCTATCGAGGCCCAGCGCATACAGCAGCGCCGTGACCGGCAGCTTGCGCTTGCGGTCGATACGAACGTTGACCACGTCCTTGGCGTCGAATTCGAAATCGAGCCAGCTGCCGCGGTACGGAATGATGCGGGCAGCAAACAGCAGCTTGCCCGAGGAGTGCGTCTTGCCGCGGTCATGGTCGAACAGGACGCCCGGCGAACGGTGCATCTGCGAAACGATGACGCGCTCTGTACCGTTGATGATGAAGGTGCCGTTGTCCGTCATGAGCGGCATGTCGCCCATGTAAACGTCCTGCTCCTTGATATCGAGAACCGAGCGGGTTTCGGTTTCCTGGTCGACTTCAAAGACGATCAGGCGAAGCGTAACCTTCATCGGCGCAGCGTAGGTGATCCCGCGCTGGCGGCATTCGGTGGTGTCGTACTTCGGCTGTTCGAGTTCGTAATGCACGAAGTCGAGTTCGGCGGTGCCGGCGAAATCACGGATCGGGAAGACACTGCGCAGCGTCTTTTCGAGGCCGGAGATGTAATCGATCTCCTTGTTCGAGCGCAGGAACTGTTCGTAGCTCTCGCGCTGGACCTCGATGAGGTTGGGCATATCGACGACTTCGTGGATGTCGCCGAAGATCTTGCGGATGCGCCGCTTTGCGGTGCCCGACGATGTATTGCGGGGTGCCTTAGCCTTGGTAGCCATAAAGGAGCCGTGCCTCTTATCTGTGATGTCGCAGCCCGCGCAGGCGAGCCGGAATTTCAAGTCTCATGCGCGTGAGAACCATACCAAGACGCAAAAAAGGCCGCAGCGATGGCGCACCCATTTCGGGCGGCGGCTGCAGCAAATAAAAAGCGTCGCGATATGGAAAGCCGCTTCCATCCTGTGTCCGAAACCCGCGTATGAATCGGACTCGCTCGAAGCGTGCGGTCGACGGAGCATGTAGGAAGCACGCACCGCTTTGTCAAACACTCCGAAGGGCCGTAAATCAGAAGCGCCAAGTCATCGGATTTTGTGCTAGGTTCGGCGGGCAGATACCGGGAGGGGGAATGCGCAATCTTATCGCCTTGCTGGCCATGCTCTTCTGGAGCGCGGTGCCGCTTGCTGCGCAGGAAGTCCCAGCGCCCGCCGGTAACAGGATCGTGGCGGTTGGCGACCTGCACGGTGACTATGAGGCGTGGCGCGCGATCGCCTCAGCTGCCGGGCTTGCCGACGATGGCGGCAGATGGGTCGGCGGAGACACCGTGCTTGTCCAGCTGGGCGACATTACCGATCGCGGGCCGGATTCGCTCAAGATCATTCGACACCTCATCAACCTTGAACAGGAGGCTCAGGCTGCGGGCGGACAAGTGATCGTTCTCCTTGGCAATCATGAAGCCATGAATGTCACGGGCGATGTCCGCTATGTTCATGCCGGAGAGTATGAAGCATTTCGCGATCGCAAGTCGAAGCAGCGCCGCGAGGCGACCTGGCTTGCAAACCGCGACCTGATCGCAGCCATCTATCGCAAGGACCAGCCCCACATCTCGGTCGGCAAGATGAAGGAAAGGTGGTTTGCCGAAACCCCGCTGGGAATGCTGGAGCATCGGCGCGCCTGGGCGCCCGGCGGCGAGTTTGGCGAGTGGGCGTCGCAGCGCCCAGCCGCGCTAATGATCGGAACTACCTTGTTCGTGCACGGGGGGCTGAGCGCCGAAACCTCTGCCATGTCTATCGAGGCCATCAATGCGCGGACTAGGGCTGCGCTGCTTCCGGGCGAAGAAGTCGACCGCAGCGCACTGGACGACCCTTTCGGGCCGCTCTGGTACCGCGGAAACGTGATGCGCGGCGATGATGACGAAACCGATAAGGCCCGCCCCTCTCGGGAAGCCGAACTGGACATCGTCCTGTCGCGCTACGGGGCACAGCGCTTGGTGGTTGGCCACACCCCGTCGGTGCGCGGGATCGCGGCGAGCGATAATGGCAAACTGATCCGCGTCGATACGGGTATTTCAAGCTACTACGGGGGCGTGCCCAGCTTCCTCGTCATTCAGGGCGAAGAAGTCACTGCGCATCAGCGCGGGGCGGACGGAGAATGGACATCGCGCACTTTGGAAAGCCCAGCCAGCGGGAGCGACGAATGATCCGGTTCTGCCTGTCCCTCCTGATCTCACTCGCAGCAATCCCGGCATCTGCCCAAGAGGAAAGCGGCAAGGTCACGCCGCTGTTTGCCGAAGAGGCCATTCTCGAGATCACTCTTACCGGTCCGATCAATGATATTGTCCGTCAGGCTGAACGCTCGACCAAGCCTCATCCTGCAACCCTTGCAGGCTCGGGCGAAACGCATGCAATCACATTGGCGGCCCGCGGTGTCTCGCGCCGCAAGAAGGAAATCTGCCAGTTTCCCCCGCTGCGCATCACGTTCAATGACAAGCCCGGCGAGAGTTCGCTGTTTCACAAGCAGGGCCGCATCAAACTCGTGACGCATTGCCGCACGCGGGAACGAGCCCAGCAAACAGTCCTGCGCGAGTATGCTGCCTATCGGCTGTACAATGCACTTACTCCCGAGAGCCTGAAGGTCAGGCTGGCGCGCATCACCTATGTCGATGAAGGCCAAGTGGTCATCACGCGGCTCGGATTCCTCATAGAGGACGCAGACGATGCTGCACGCCGCCTTGGGATGAAGGAAATCGACGTCGGCAGCATTCCGGTCAGCGCGCTCAATCGCGAAGATGCCGCGCGTTACGCTCTTTTCCAATACATGATCGGCAATACCGATTGGGCTATGCGCGTGGGGCCCGACCCGGACGCCTGTTGCCACAACTCCAAATTGCTCGGCGCGGGGAAGGAGGCGCGGCGAGAGCTCACCCCGCTGCCCTATGATTTCGACAATGCCGGCCTCGTCGATGCAAGCTACGCGGTGCCCAACGAGGCACTGGGTCTGCGGTCCGTTACGACACGCGTCTACCGGGGGTTTTGCGGATTAAACTCCCTGATCCCGGCCGAAGCCGCACGACTGCGCGAGATGCGGTCAGTTCTCGAAGCAGAAATTGCCGCTACGCCGATGGCCGATCCCCGCACGGCGGAATCGATGACGCGCTACCTGAACGGGTTCTTCGAAGACATCGCCGACGATGACACTGTTCAGAAGAAGCTATTGAAGAAGTGCCGCTGACCACGGCGGCCAAGGGTCAGTTCGGCTCGCTGCCCTCTCCCGACTGAGAATGCGGGTCCTCGCCATCGGCATTCGGCTTCGCCGCGTCGGTTTCTGCCGCCCTCAGATACCGGTGGGTTCCATCCTTCGCGCCGTAATCTGCCATCCACAGCAGTCCGAATGCGTAATTGAACATCACCGTCATCACGAGCGCGATCTCCAATGCACCGATCCCGGCGGCAAGACCGATGGCGATTGCCAGCAGGATATAGATCGCATCGCCCGAACTCTTGAGTGTATTGCGAAACCGCACACCGCCAACGATGCCGGCAAGCGAGAAGGCCAGGGCCAGCGAGTTGTGCACCATCACCACGATGGCTGTCACTGCGATAGGCAGGACAATCATGGTTTCGACCAGCGCCTGATCGTATTCCGCCCGGTTGCGGCTGGCCATGTATGTCCAGGTTACAGGAATGGTTGTCAGGACTGCGCCTGCCACGGCAATGAACAACCACAGGATCGACCCGCCCAGATTGGACACTTTCTCGGCACCGATCTGGACGCCGCTGAATGGGTCGTCCGAAGGCGTGCTGAGCAGTGTCTGAGCACCGCCGATGGGCAGGAAGTCGCTGAGCACCGGGTTGAGGGCAACGATGCCAAGCACCGCGCTCGTCACCAGCACATAGAATACCGTCAACCTTACGAACAATGCGCGGAATATCATGGCGTCTCCCCTGTCCCTGCGCTGTCTATAGAGGAAGCGGGCCGACGACCAAACTCTTGAGTTGGGGCAGTTTGCCCTCCCCTTATCGAAGAGCAACACGGGACATATCGTTTTTCAATATTATTGATTGACAATATGAGCGACTCACCTTATTGCTTATCGATATTGACCATCAAGGAGTTCGATAAATGACCACTTTCACCCAGCGCGCCGCAGCCGCTCTCGCCGCGGTTCTGATCATGACCGGCAGCTTTGGCACCCTGATTACCGTTCCGCAGAGCAGCGGCCAGATTGTCATCGCCGCACCAGCGCTCGCCTAAGCTCGCACAACAGGGGTATATTCCATGTCCATCTCACCCAAAGATCCCTTGCTGACCGCAGGCAAAATCATGACCGTCCTGCTGATGGTCATAACCGGCCTGGTCTTCGCGGTACTGGTCCTGCTGGTGCCGTTCCTGCTTTATCACCATGCGGATTTTGCAAAGACCGTTGCCGAAGCCGGCGGGGAATTCGGTCCCGCACTCGCCCTCAGCCTGATATTGATTGCCTGTGTCGCTGTCATCGTGGCTCTCGCCTTCAATTTCTTTCGCCTGCTCGGCCAGATCATTGACACAGTAGGCAGCGGTAATCCCTTCTCCATAGAGAATGCGGACCGCCTCAGCCGGATGGGCGCAATCGCACTCATCTTCCAGCTCTCCGCAATCCCAATCGCGGCCATGGCAGTCTACCTGGAAAAATTCTTTCCGGCAGAGCAGCTCACCATCGACTTTGATTTCTCCCTGACCGGCATCCTCCTGGCTATCTTGCTGTTCATCCTTGCCCGCATCTTCCGCCTCGGCGCAGCGATGCGCGAAGACCTTGAAGGGACCGTGTGATGCCAGCCGAAGACGAAGGAGCAACGATCATGGTCAAACTCGATGACCTGCTGCACGAGCGCCGCATGACGCTTACGGAATTAGCCGAACGGGTCGGCCTCACCCTCGCCAACCTGTCGATCCTGAAAACGGGGAAGGCCAAGGCAATCCGGTTCTCCACTCTCGCAGCAATCTGCCGCGAGCTGGATTGCCAGCCCGGCGACTTGCTGGCCTACGACGCACAATAAAACTACCCTCGCGATGGTGCGGCGGAACATAATCCGCCGCGCCACGTAGTCCCTGCGTCGCGGCGCGGTTTTGCGCCGACGGAACAGGGGAAACACAATGAAAAAGATCATGCTTGTCGCAGCACCCGCGCTTTTCGCGCTCGCAGCCTGTGATGGACCAGCGGAAGAAGCCGGCGAAGAAATGGACGACGTTGCAGAAGCTCAGGCCGAAGTGATGGACGAAAAGGCCGAAGCGCTTGAAGCCCAGGCCGATATCGCAGAAGACGCTGGCAATGCCGGCGAAGCTGCCGAGCTGGAAGCGGAAGCCGAAACGCTCGAAGACACCGCCGACGACATCTGATCCGGCGCCAGCGATTCACACGATATCGCTTGACTCGCTGACCAATTTGCTTAGAGGCCCGCCACCGAACGGCGGGCCTTTTTGTGTCAGCCGCTCATCCGTCCGAGACAGTTGGTGACCGGAATATGCCGGTCTTAATTTCCAGCCTAGACGGGGACAGAGATTTTATGGCGAACCCTGCGTTCGTCGTTTCGCGTCAGATGGCGCACTCCTTCCCCATCAACGGACTCGCCCGTGCCGAACCTTCGGCATGGACAAACGTAGCCGGTCGTTCGGAAGTCATTCCGTGCGGCCATAGTGAAGGAGTATGGCATGGATCGTTCGCAAAAGACCGACGCGGTTGCCCAGCTCAACGAAGTCTTCAACCAGTCTGGCGTGGTCGTCGTGACCCGCAATCTGGGCCTGACGGTCGCTCAGTCGACCGAACTGCGTACGAAGATGCGTGAAGCCGGTGCAGCTTACCAGGTTGCGAAGAACAGTCTCGCCAAGCTTGCCCTCAAGGACACCGACTATGCAGGACTCGAAGAGTTCCTGACTGGTCCGACCGCTCTCGGATATTCCGAAGATCCGGTCGCTGCGGCGAAGGCCGTGGTGGAGTTCGCCAAGACCACCGACAAGATTGAAATCGTCGGTGGCTCGATGGGCGCGCAGAAGCTCGACGAAGCAGGCGTGAGGTCATTGGCCTCGATGCCCAGCCTCGACGAACTTCGTGGCACGATCGTGGGCCTCCTCAACGCGCCGGCAACCAAGGTTGTCCGCACGATCAAGGAACCTGCGGCCAAGCTCGCTCGCGTCTTCGGTGCCTATGGCGCCAAGGAAGCAGCGTAAGAGACCTCTCGCAAACGCGACTTATTCATCGGGGCAAACCAATCATCCGCCCCGGCCTATTTATTGGAGTGAAACATCATGGCTGATATCGCCAAGCTTGTTGAAGAACTGTCGAAGCTGACTGTCATGGAAGCCGCTGAGCTTGCCACGGCACTTGAAGAAGAGTGGGGCGTAAGCGCCGCTGCTGCTGTTGCTGTTGCAGGCCCCGCCGCTGGCGGCGCTGCTGAAGCAGCTGAAGAAAAGGATGAATTCGACGTCATCCTCACCGGCGACGGTGGCAAGAAGATCCAGGTCATCAAGGAAGTCCGTGCCATCACCGGTCTGGGCCTCACTGAAGCCAAGGCTCTCGTTGAAGGCGCTCCCAAGGCCGTCAAGGAAGGCGTCAACAAGGCTGAAGCCGAAGAAGTTAAGGGCAAGATCGAAGCAGCCGGCGGTACCGTCGAGCTCAAGTAATCTTGGCTTAAAGTTTTGCGAGTGTCTTGAAGCGCTCGTGAATGGGAGGGCGGTACCGCAAGGTGCCGCCCTTTTGCTGTGCTCTCGCATCGCAATGCTATTCTGTTGAGTAATCGTGCGATCACACTAGTCTGGTCGGCTTGTTGTAGTGAGCTTCAATCTGGCCGACGTATTCATCTCTTATGCGCGAGCGGATTACTCCAAGGCGCGCCGCGTAGCCGATGCGCTTGGAGACGCCGGCTACGATGTCTGGATCGACGACGACCTGCCCGCCCACGGGGCCTTCTCTGCCGAAATTGAAAAGCAGATCCAGGCGGCCAAGGCCGTGCTGGTCCTGTGGTCCGAAACCGCTCGGGCTTCGCGCTGGGTACCGGCCGAGGCGGACATGGCATTCAACAACGACACTCTCATCCAGATGAGCCTGGACGGTGTGCTCCCGCCTTTACCCTTCAACCGCCACCAGTGTGAAATGGCCACGGGATGGACCGGCGAGATCGATGGCAAAAGCTGGCACAAGATTGTCGCGAGCATTGCCGAACTTGCAGGCTCCCCGAAATCCGGGAAACGCGAGGCAGCTGGTCGCAGCAATGCTAAACCTGAGGCAGAGCACACCGATCCGATCATCGCAGTTCTCCCGTTCGACAATTTATCGTCCGACGCGGAACTGGTTTACTTCTGCGACGGTGTTTCGGAAGAAATCCAGCGCACAGTATCTGACGGGAGCCATCTCAAAGTCGTAGCGAGGTCATCCAGCTTCCAGTTCCGCGGCACAAACAAGGAGATCTCGAACGTTACCGCCGCCTTGGGCACGACGCACATTCTTGATGGATCTGTCCGCCGCGGAGGAAACAGGGTCCGCATCAGCGCGGAGCTGGTGAATTGCGCTTCCCGCAGTGCAATCTGGGGCGACCAGTTCGATGGCAACCTGGACGATATTTTCGAGCTTCAGGAAACCATTGCAAGCCATGTCGCCGCTGCCCTCAAGGTGGCATTGGCCCCTCCGACAGGTGCAGAAGCAAGCGCGCTGCCGGGCGAACTGTATGACACCTTCCTGCTGGCCCGCCGGTATCTCGCCGATGGGGACGCGACATTCGACAATTCGGCACTGCGCGCGATTCCGCTGCTGGAAGAAATCAGCGAGAAAGCACCTGAATTTGCCCCCGCCTGGGAACTCCTTGCCATAGCGCGGGCAAGCCACCTTCGTTCAGGCCACTTCGAAGGGGATTACGCCGCAGCGCGAGAAGCAGTGGTTTCTGCTGCGCACTGCGCGCTCAGAATTGATCCCAACCGCGGCGGCGCGCACCAGGCCCTGGCGATGCTCGAACCCTGGGGCGCCTATCTGGAGCGGGAGCGGCGGTTGATGAAGGCCCTTGAGGTCTCTCCGAATGATCCGGCCATACTCACCGATATGAGCAACTTCTGCTGGAGCGTGGGCCGCTTCCATGATGCTCAAGGCTATGCGCAAAGAGCGTGCGAGCTCAATCCCCTGATGCCCGCAGCGCAGCTGCATCTCACGCAGATGATGCTCTATGTGGGAGACTACGAGGCCGGGATCGAGCGGGCTCGCACGTTGCGCAAACGCTGGCCGGACAATCCGGGGATCATGCTGTGGGTGATCAACACGTCAGGCTTCCTGGGGTTCTGGGATGTTTACGACGAGCACATCGGCGACATCGAAATGTTCGATGGCTGGCCCGCCAAGGATATGCGGGCCGCCAAATCGTTCAACGAGGCGCTGCGCAGCAAGGACCAGGACCTAATCCGCAAGCGCGTAGATCGATATGCGGCGCTTATCGAGAAAACGGGCACGATGCCCCTCAACCTGGTGCTCTCGATTGCCGCGTTCGGGTTGCCCGACAAGGCGCTGGATCTGGCGGAGACCGCGTCATACGACTATATTTTCGACCCGAAAGGCGACCGGCCGAGCGTTTATTACCCCGGCACCATTCTTGGCGCGTGGAGCGATGTCATCAAGCAGCCTCGTTTCGTGAAGCTGTGCGAACGACTGGGGCTGAACACCTATTGGATCAGCACAGGTGCATGGCCGGACTGCGTCGACTGGACGCCTTATGACTTCAAGGAAGAAGTCAGGCGGGTGCACGGCGAAGTGATCAAATAGGCCGCCGCTCCACCCGCACTGTTACATACGGTAGTTCAGGCGCAGGCCCATCATATCAATTCCGGGGTTCTGTTCCGAATCGAACAACTGCGCGTTGCTGATGTGGACCCAGCTCGCCTCCACCGACCAGCGATCATCCAAGTCGACTCCCACGGCAATCTCGGGCTCGAACAGCACGCGGCTTCCCAGATCGGTGCGCTTGCGCGCAACGGGATCGATACGCAGTTCAGGCGCATCGTGAATTACCAGGCCTACGCCGGGACGCAGGTACACCTTCCCGATCTCGGCCTTCCAGCTCACCCCGAATCCTGCAAAACTGGTGTCGCCCTCCGTGTTCACCGAACCGAAAACATAAGGCTGCGGCCCACCCAGTTTTTCAGTGACAGGGTCAAGGCGATAGCCAAATTGAACGTCCGCTCCGCCCTCTCCGGTGTAAAGTGTGAACGGCGTATCGACCCCGTGCACATAGCTGCCACCGTAAATCTCGTCAGCCGCTGCGCTAGTCGGTAGCGCGGCTGCGATCAGGACAAGGGATAGGGCAGTTTGATGGAGACGCATCGCAAAAACCTCTAAATGACAGGGAAGTAACGGGGGTCTGGCAAAGTCTCTATTGCCGCAAGATGAAGCGGCAAACCTTTGCTTCCTGTTAACCGTATCAGGAAACCTCACCTTGACTGCGCGGGCTTAGCACGGATGCATGGTTCATGCGCCATCCTTCCTGCGCCGCGGCAAGCACCGCCTGCACTTCGCCCTGATCGGCGCGGCCGCAGCCGCCATGCTTCCCAGCAGCGCTGAGGCTGCCAGTGCCAAGGTCCTGTTTCAGGCTGCGCCCGGGATTGGCGCGGCACAAGACTGCGAAAGCCGCGAGATGCAAGGCGGGATGGCGACACAGATCAGCCCCGCGTCGCCCTCGGCATCGCAGAACAAATCGGCCGCTATCCTTGGCGGTGCCAGCGCGCTTGATGCCATTCGCGCCCAGCAGGAAGGCCGCGCGGACCATCCGCTGTTTGCCGGAACCGGAGCAAAACCGCTCGAACCCGCAGCGGCGCCCTCGCCGCGCGGCCAGGCAGGATGCAGTGTTTCCAGTCCGTTCGCTGCCCCAGCCGCCTTCGATCCGCTCAAACCGCTGTCATTCGTGCCGCGCCCCGCAGCTGCCCCGCAGCTTGCTGCTGGAACCGCCCTTCCTCGCGGGAATGCTGCGAACTTGGTCCTGGGCAGCAAAATGGTGCCGATTGCGCGGACAAGCTTCGATGGGGATTTCGCCCGGGTGAGCCGCGCTCGCTCCAATCTCGGTCCCACGCTCGCATCGATCGGCGGGGCCAAGGCAGACAAGTCGCACCTCGTGGCGACGGTCAATCGCTGGGTCAATCGCAGCATCCAGCACGCCGAAGACCGCGAACTTTACGGGCGCGCCGATTATTGGGCGGATGCGGCCACAACGCTGCGTCTCGGTAAGGGGGACTGCGAAGACTTCGCACTGCTCAAGATGGAGCTGCTGGCTGCCGCCGGTGTCGCGCGCGATGACATGGTGCTTACGCTGGCCCGCGACCTGATCCGCCGCCGCGATCACGCCGTTCTTCTGGTGAAGACCGATGCCGGTTTCGTGATGCTGGACAATGTCGGAGATGCACCGCTCGATGCGCGCAGTGACCACGGCTATCGCCCGGTCATGAGCCTGGGCGCAAAGCAAAGCTGGCTTCACGGCTATTGAAAGCTGCCCGGCGGCACGCGCCGGGATCAGCGTTCGGTCAAGGCCCTGTCGAAAGCACGATTTACCGGCTTGAAAAGATAGGACAGCACGCTCCGGCGCGCGGTCAGGATTTCGACATCGCAGATCATGCCCGGCACGATGGGCAGTTGGACCCCGCCCTTTTCGATATACGCCCGGTCCGTTTCGATGATCACCGCGTAATAGGCTTCGCGCTCGACCTCATCGAAGATGCTGTCCGCGCTGACCTGCGCTACCCGTCCTTTGAGACCGCCGTAGATCGAGAAATCATAGGCTGTAACCTTGACGTTGGCATTGTCGCCGACCTTGACGAAAGCCCGGTCTGCTGGAGATATCCGCGCCTCGATCAGCAGCTTGTCACCGACAGGCACGACTTGCATGATCAGCTCGCCCGCATTGACGAAACCGCCCTGCGTGGTGACCTGAAGATCGTTGACCACCCCGTCCGACGGAGCGCGCAGTTCATTGCGATCCCGCCGCGCCGATGCGCCGCGAATGCTCTCCTCATTGACTGCCATGCGGGTGGTAATTTCGCTGCGTTCGGCCAGCGCCTGCTGACGGAAGTCCGCTCGGGCCTGGCTTAGGTCAGCCTGAGCCTGCCGGATAGCCGCGGACGAGCGTCCAGCAGCTTGCCGCGCGGCAGCAAGGCGTCCCTGGATATCAACGACCTCGCGCTGGGCCTGCAGCAGGTCTGTCTGGGGCACGATGTTCTTTTCAGCGAGCGGGCGAAGCATGTCGACCTGCTCGCGGGCGAGGCGGAGCGTGCTTTCCAAGCTGCTTGCGGTCGCCTGCGCTTCCGATAGGTCGCGGCGGCGCTGCTCGACGGCGGAAGCCAGCGAGTTCTCGCGGGCCTGTGCGGTGGCGCGGCGGGCCTGCGCCAGCTGCGCTTCTTCGGAGCAGGCAGTGCCCGGTTCGCAGCCGATACGGCCGCCTGACGCTTCCGAACCAAGGCGCTGGGCCCGTGCTGCCAGTCGCTGGTTTTCGGTTTCGAGTTCGCCGAGTGCCGCGGAAGATTGCGTGTCGTCGAGGCGGACCAGCAGGTCGCCCTTCTTCACGCTCTGCCCATTCCGCACGAGGATTTCGGAAACCACCGCAGCTTCGGAGGGCTGAACCAGTTGCGCCTTGCTCGACGGGATTACCTTGCCAATGCCGCGCGTGATCTGATCGACCTGGGCAAATGCTGCCCAGGCAAACAGGATCGCTATGCCGGCAGCCGCGGTCACGATCAGGCGCTTTGCACCCGACATGCTGCGCCAATAAGCGGACGCGTTCATGGCTGTGTTTCCTCGTTCGGGATTTGATGAGGCTGGGTTTCGCCCTGCCCTTCCAGCGTTGAACGGTAGCCCGCGCTGAGTTGGACGGGGTCGGGGATCGAAAGGCGCCAAGTCTTGGTCGTATCGATTCGTCCGCCGACATCGGCCACGGCATGGCGGTCTTTCACATCAGGCTCGACCGTGAGGCCCGGAGTATAGGCGGGCTCGATCGATACGGCATCGTCCTGCTGGCTGGCAGCGAGGCGGAAACGGTCGAAATCGATGCTCGGCAGGATTTCACGTCCACTCCAGCCGCGATAGAAGCTGGCGGACCGACCGGGCGAACCGGGGAAGCGATAGAAGATATGGCGGCCGATCTTGGTGATCTTGCCGAGGGTATATGCCCATTTCGGCACGACGTAATCGGCATGGTAATGGGTGGCAGTGCCAACATCGGGCATCACCCGGCCGCTCAGCGCATCGTTGGCGACAGCTTGCGCCCGCTTCCATAGATTGGCCTGCGGCGTGCGCGTCAAAGCTCCGTCACAGGTGAAGCTGAACTGGCACACGCGCTGACTGTAGCCCTGGTACACCACACCGCACACGCTGTTCGGATAGGCTGGATGACGCACGCGGTTGAGCACGACCTGCGCCACTGCACGCTGGCCCGCTTCCGGCTCCAACGCGGCTTCGTAATAGACTGCCTGAGCGAGGCACTGGCTGGCGGTTCGGTAAGAGGCAGAAGCGAGCGGAATGCCCGAGAAGCGGCCTGCATTTTCAAGCCGTGCCTGCATCATGGGAATGGCAAGATTGCGGCTGCGGGCACTGTCGATATCTTCTGCAATCAACGCGTCCTCGGAAACGGCTGCGGTAGTCATGGTCGCAAGGCCCTGCTGCAATTCAGGGTCGAGCTTGGCCATGGCTTTCGCCGATTCAGCGGGCGCAAGGAACGAGGACGTCCCGACCAGCAAGCATGCGATGGCAAGCACGGCCAGCGCGCCCATGCGCCGCACATTGGTGACCTGTGCCTTGCTCATGACGCGACTCCCTTGGCTGCACCAGCCTTGGCGAGCACGTCTTTCACCGATCCATCGGCTGCAATCCGGCCGCGATCGAGCACGATCAGGCGGTCGCAGATGGAAAATAGCGCAGGACGATGCGTGGCGATCACAAGTGTCCTCTCAGGCTGGAGCGAGGCGGCAAGCCGCTCGACGAACATCTTCTCGGTCTCGCTATCCATCGCGCCGGTCGGCTCGTCCAGGAACAGGAGTTCACGCGGGCGCACCATGGCCCGGGCAAGCGACAGGAAGCTGCGCTGGCCGCCCGAAAGCTGGCGCCCGTCTTCGCCGACCGCACGGTCGAAACCGCCGCTATCGCGTGACAGGAAGGCGTCCGCACCGGTTGCGCGCATTGCGGCCAACAGTTCTTCCTCGGAAATGTCTGTCCGCCCGAGGATGAGGTTATCCCGGATCGAACCCGAGAACAGGGCTGCATCCTGACCCACGAAGCCAAGCGCATCGCGCAATTGCTGGGGCCGGTACTGATTCACATCGATGCCGTTTACCAGCATCGCTCCGGAGGTGGGGCGGTACAGACCGCAAAGCAGGCGGCCCAGCGTCGATTTGCCCGATGCCACCCGGCCGACAAGCGCAATACGCTCGCCCGGCTCGATAGTGAGGTTCAGTCCCGTCAAGGCAGGCTGGCCGCCTTCGGTGTACGCGAAGTCGGCGTCATGAAATTCGATACGCGGACGGGTAATCGCGGCTGGAGCAACACTGGCACCAAGCCGGCGTTCGTCTTCGCCTTCGAACAGACGTTCGATACTGCCCAGCGTTTCCTGGGCCTGGCGTCCGCGAGTAAGCAGGAAAGCGATCTGCCCAGCCGGAGCAAGCGAGCGTGAAGCCAACATGACGATGGCGATAATCGCGCCCATCGTGATCGCGCCCGAGGCAAACAGATAGTAGCCGCCAATAATCAGCGAAACGGTCGAAACCTGCTGGAACACCTGCGCCAATCCAACGGCCAGCGAATTGATCGAGCGCAGGCGCAGTTGGGAGTGGCCGCCGATCTCGGCAAGCTGGTGCCAGCGAGAGATCATGCCGCCCTCGCCGCCCATCGCCTTGAGCGTTTCCGCGCCGGTCAGCGATTCTACAAGAAGCGTTTGCTGCAATCCGTAGTCGGCCTGCGCGTCCTGAGAAGCTTCGACGACCTTCTTTTGCAGGATATAGCCCGCAATCATCATGGCCAGAATTATGGTCAGCGGTACCAGCGCTAGCCAGCCCCCTATGATGGCGATAACTCCGACGAAGATGACCAGGAAAACCACGTCGACCACCAGCACCACCGAGGTCGAGGCGAAGAAGTCGCGCACGATGGCATATTCGGCCACCCGCGCGGCGAGGGAACCGGTGTGGCCCTTGCGTTCGGAAAGCGGAACGGCAAGCAGGCGCGAAAAGATCTTCTGGCTGAGCTTGAGATCGAGCCGCTGGGCGATTTCATCGACGATGGAAGTCCGGGCGCGGCGCAGCGCAAATTCGAGGGTGAATGCCAGCACGACACCGATGCCCAGAACCCACAGGGTCTCCTGCGCCTGGTTCGGGATCACCCGGTCATAGACGTTCATCGTGAAGATCGGCAGCGAAATTGCGAGCAGGTTGATCAGCAGCGATGCGAGCAAGACCGGCATGAATGCGCGGCGCTCGCGGCGCAATTCGCCCCAGAACCAATGCTGGCGCGCCTTGGCATGCCATGGCGCTTCGTCGGCGCGCATCTTGTCGGGGTCGCCGTGGATCGGGATGAGCGTGCCGGCATAGCTTTCCGCCAGCTCGCTGCGCGGCTCCCATATCTCGGTGCCTGACTCTGGCCGCCAGACGAGCAGTTCATCGTCCTTGGTTTCCAGCAGCAACGCGAAACGGCGGTCACCAAGCGCTGCGATCGCGGGCAGGTGCTTGCCGGTCGCCGGAATGCGGCGCGGATGCTCTACGTCATAATTCAGGCCTGCCAGCTCGAGTGCTGCCGGGGCCTGGTGGACAGGGAGCTGGCCTTCCGCATTGCGCGGAAGCTGCGCGAGCAAATCGCGCGCAAACGGCAAGCCGTATCGACGTGCCCCTTCCGCAACGCACTCGACGAGCGGATCAAGGATCCGCCCGTCGATCTGTTCTCCAGCAGTCTGTTCCATGCTCCAGAAGAGCCTTTCTGCGTCCTACTCCCCGTCGACGCGCCGTTGCAATTCGGCTTCGACAGGAGGTCCAAAATCGAACCTGTCTCGTTCCTGCTCGCCCGAACCTGCACCTGGTGCGATGCTCAGTGCGTCGAGGAAGTTGTTCGTAGCAGCCAGCGTCTGGTACTGCGCGAACAATTGCGAGAAGCGTGCCGTTTCGAGACGAACCTGGGTGTTAAACCTAGTGTTTTGTGCATCGAGCACATCGAGCAATGAACGGCGCCCGATGTTGAACTGGCTACGGTAGGAAAGCAGCAGATCGTCGCTCACCTGGCTCTGGCGGGCCAGCTGTTCCGCAATGCGGCGCTGCGTGTCGAGGCGCTGCCATGCAAGACGGACATCTTCTTCCGCTTCGCGCTGGCGATCATGCAGGGCGTAGCGCGCGAGGCTGGCCTGACGCACATTTTCCTGCAGCTTGGCACGGTTGATGCCGCCATCGAATACATCCCAGCGCAGCACAACGCGTGCCTGGATGTCGGTAGTTTCACCGCGGAAACCGTCGATGTCTTCACCGGTACGGCCGCGTGCCTCGATACCAATCGTCGGCCACAGGTCACCTTCTGCGGAATCGACGAGGCCGTTGGCTGCATCCACATCCGCCTGTGCTTCGCGCACCAGCGGGTTGTTGAGGCGGGCCATGCCGATTGCCGAGGGAAGATCCGGCGGCATGGCACTGGCAAGGTTCGGCGGCACGGCCGCAGCCGAAACGTCGAGTCCGGTCAGGCGGCGCAGCGAAATATAGGCATTCTCGAGGTCGAGATTGGCTTCTTCACTGCGTACGAGAGCCGATTGCAGGCGCTCTTCAGCTTGCTGCCGGTCTGCAATCGAGATCGAACCTTCATCGACGCCGCGCGACAGATCGCCCACCAGAACCTGGTGGAATGCCGCATTGTCCTGCGCAGCCGCTACGACACGCTGCTGGAGCAGGATGTCGAGATACTGCCGCGCAATCTGCAGGGCGATAAACTCGGAGCGTTCCAGAACACGGAGCGAAGCTCCGTCGACGCGGGCAGCCTGGCGATGCAATTCGCCTTGGCGGCGGCCGAAGTCGAACACTGTCCACTCACCGGTAATGCCGGCTTCGAGCGGATAGAGTTCATTGTCGGAAATGCCGAGCTGGCGGCGCGTCTGGTTCTCCAGACGTCGAATCCCGGCACTGGCCTCGATGCTGACACGCGGCAGGAACAGGCCCTGCGCCTGGCGGCGCTCGAACTCGATCGCCTCCTTGTTGTACTGTGCCTGGAGGATTTCCGGGTTCGACTGCATGGCGATCGAAATCGCTTCCTGCATCGAGATAGCCTCAGCCGAGGCATCTTGCGCGATTGCCGACGGTGCGGCGCCTGCAAGCAGGAGCGCTGCGGTCATAGTCAGGGTCTTCTTATACATTTTTCGTCCCCCCTCTTATTCGCTGATCTGGATTTCGACGCGGCGGTTCTGCAACTCGCGCACGCCATCGGCGGTTGGCACACGGGGTGATGCTTCACCCAGTGCCTCGGTGGAAATGCTGGCAGCCGGAATGCCCCGACTCGCCATCAGATTGGCCACCGCCTCGGCACGCCGCAATGACAGGCCTTCGTTATAGGCATTGCTGCCCGCACGGTCGGTGTGGCCGACCACGGTAAACGCACGCCAGTTACAGGCAGGCGCGTTCTCGACGACATATTGGACTGTCTCAACTGCATCCTGCTGCGGTGTGGCGGAATCGAACTCGAAGAATATCAGTCCGGGCGCCTCGCGGTTGCAGACCTCTGGCTGAGGTGCCGGCTCAGGCGCGGCCTCGACACGCGGCTGCGGCATGCGCTGCATCATGTCATAGGCAAGCGCGCAGCGCGATATGCTGGTCTCGTCCTTGGTGTTCGACTTGAGGAAGCCGAGTGCAATTCCGCACTGGGCTTTGGCCTCGCTCGCCCAAGTGTACCGTGGGTCGTTGGCAGACACGGCAGAGCTGTCATTGGTCAATGACAGACCGGCATCGTAACGCCGCTGGACTTCGCTGCGAAGCTCGCCCCCTTCCATCGCCATCAGGTTATCCTGCGCGTAAACCGCAGTAGGCATAATGCCCGCTGCGGCTCCGGCCAGCGCGATAAACGCCGTTATATTTTTCATTGCAAGTTCCCCTGTTGCATATTTTTCTCTGGGTTATCACGCTGCACTGCCGACAAGCGCTGCGGCTTCGTCGAGCTGGTCGGTCGTAGTAAAACCGCCCATCATTCCCATTTCGGTGCCGGTGTGGAGCATAGTGTCCAGCAGGCCTTGGGCAGGCATCATCACGCCATCGCTTGAAGCAGCGGCCAATTCGTTGCCCGGTGCATAGTGCGATACAAGCGCATCGATGCCGGCCTCTGCGGCGATGTCCTGGATGGCTTCTGCGACAGTCGGCTTGCTGTCGACGGATGCGATATCCGCAGGGGCAGCCGAAGCTTCCATCAGCAGCAGCGCTTCCATCGCACCGCTCGCGCCAGCGAAGGAGGCATCAAGTCCGCCAAATGCACCTGGCTGCTCTGCTCCGCCAAATTCGGAAGCGGTCAGGGCGGAATAATCGATGCCGCTGTCAGCAGGATCCGCGGCGAAGAACGCCGGAGCGCCGTCGCTGACGGATCCGCTCGACAGGATGTTGGCTTCGAAGCCCGCATCCGCAATGTCACCGCCGACCGGCGAGGCGAAATCCATTCCGCTGTCGAGCTGCGGCATTTCACGTCCCAGATCGAGCGGGGCCGCCTGCACTTCGAAAACTGTCTCATGGCCTTCCAGACCGTTAGCAGCTTCGAACTGCATTGCCGCTGCACCCAATAGTTCGGGCATTGCGAAACCAGTCGCCATTGCAGCGACCGTAGCCATCTCGGCAGTCCGCACTTCGCTGCGCATCATGCCTGCACCAAGTGACCCGGTACCTGCGGCCGGCAGGAAGCCGAAGCTGCCAGCCGTGTCATTATCGTTGACGACGAGATCCAGGAGGTCGTCCTTGATCGCGATCTCTTCCATCACCGTGACCGGGCTTGCGTCCGGAGTGCTGGCGGTGATCGTGATATCGCCTGTGGTCGAGACATCCCCGTCGCCATCGACGACTTCTACCGGAATATCCCAAGTGACTGGATCGGTTGTAATCGTGCTGGCACCGAAGCCGCCCACCTGGAAGGTATCGCCTCCAGCGTGCGTGTATTCGACGCTGTTATAACCGTCGTCGGTGAACACTGCGATCTGTGTGCCGATCTGGCTTTGACCGGGATCACCTTCGAGATTGGCGACATCGACTGTGCCGTCATTGTTGAAGGTGACGGTGAAGCTGCGGCCGTTGATCAGGTAAGTGCCGCTGGTGGTGATCAGCGATTCACCGCCGGGTCCTTCGTAGGCAACGCCGCGATAGGTGATTGCCACGCCGGTGATCGTGTCGAGATTGCCGTCGCCAACGATATTGTTGCCGTCCAGATCGTCAAACGCGGCGATATTGACCGTGGAACCACTTGTCGATTTGAACAGGGCAGTTGCGCCGTTCACGGTGTAGTGACCGTCGAACACGTGGTCCCTGTTTGCCGCACCGGCATAGTCGTTCTGGGTCGAATCTGCAGGATTGCCCCGTAGATCGGTCACGAAGTCGACGCGGAATGTTTCTCCGCCCCCGACCGACGCGCCGCCGCCAACACCGCCAGAGTTGGCAGTGGAGTTGATGGTGCCGCCATCGGCACCATTGATTGCCGGCGTCAGCAAGAGATCCTGGCTGTCGTCGTCGATCGGATTGATCACGCTATCGCCGATGGGCACGAAGCCGGTCCAGCTGCCGTTCCCGCCAACGAACTGTGCAGTCAGCGGATTGAACGTGATATCGCTCGTGGAGTCGATCGAACCGTCCATGTCGACCGTATAGGTTCCGTCAGCCGGGTTCAGGGTGACCGTGAAGATCGTGTCACCGCCAGTTGTCACGCCGCGCAGTGTCTGATCATCGTCGAGCACGTAGGTGATCGTCTGGAAGCTGGAAGTCAGACCGCTGTCTGTGCCGTCAAGCGAAGGCGAGAAGCGGACTGTTCCGGCGCCATCGGCACCGTAGTTGTCGACCACGCTGCCATCGACATCGAGATCGTAGGGACCCGAAACTGCGGACGGACCATTTACGATGTCATCGGCAGCCTCCGGCACCACTGCGTAAGGTACGTCGTCAACGATATCGACTGTGATGTCGCCCGTTGTCGTGTTCCCGTTCGCGTCGGTCGCGGTGTAGGTAAAGGTTTCCGCTTCAAGCGCCGTGGTGACGCCATCGTTTGCGGCCGGATTGGTCGTGAACGGTGCGGTCAGCGTATAGGTGAACTCACCGCTCGTCTCATTGATGACCAGCGTGCCGTAAGTGCCCGCAATCGTGGTAAAGCCGCCTGCCGAGGTGCCGCCTGCGATGGAGTAACCCGTCGCTCCGGCCACACTCACCTGACCTGTCGAAGTTTCCGTTGTCTGCGAAGGGTCGGAACCCGTGACGCTGCCAGCAGCAACATCGCCCACATCGATTGTCGTATCGAGCGCTTCCTCGAACACGGTCACGCTTGCGTCGTCGCCGACCAGTGTGACGTTGTCGATCGAGAAAGTCAGGGTCGCAGTCGTGGTGTCACCATCTGCATCCTGGATCGTGTAGGTGAACGTATCGGTTTCGTTTTGCGTGATCGAATCGGTAGCAACCGCGTAGGAATAGCTACCGTCTTCGTTGATCGTGAGCGTTCCGAAATCGCCGGTCAGGACGTAATTGCCACCGCCGTCAGCTGCCGTATCGCTGGTGCCCAGGCCGCTGTGCGAAACACCCAGCACCGCAGGCGAACCGAAGCCGTCCGCACCCGGCTGATCGATGCCGGCTGCGCCCGAAGTCGTACCCGTACCGTCCAGCACATTGCCGGTGGCCGTGCCGCCTTCGGTTAGCGAGTCCGTATCCGAGTTTGCAATCGGCGTATCGTCATCGACATTGATCGTCAGCGTGCCGGTTGCAGTATCCGTGTCACCATCGGTTACCGTGTAGGTCAGCGAGAAGCTCTCGTTATTCTCGTCATTACCATCGGCATGCAGGATCGGCAGGTTCTGAGTAACGGTATAAGCGCCGGTTGCCGTGTTCAGCGTAACCGTGAGCACGGTCACGAAACCGCTGCCCTGGTCCTGCTGGATCAGGATGTCATCGCCGGAAGTCACATACTGGAAGCCTGCCGGGGCCCCTGTCGTTTCGAAAGCGATCGAACCGCCATCTTCGCCGAAATCATGCGCCAGAGTACCGCTGGTATTGGCTGCATCGGCGTCGTCCCCGGTGCCGCCGGCGTTGCCGCCCAGCGCGTCATCGTCGAGCAGGACCGTCGGGTTCGTATCCGTGGACGGACCATCGTCTTCGAACGTGATCGCATCGCCGATATTGATCGTTGCAGTATGGGTATCACCGTCGCCATCGGTGGCGGTAGCGGTCAGCGTGACGAGGCCAGCCGAGCCGAGGCCCGTAGCATCGTCCGGATCCGTGCCATCGGCATGAACTACAGCGCGCTGCTGGTCGAGCGTGACGGTGCCATCAGCATCCACGCTCAGTGTGAAGACCGTGTCGCCGGTTGCGGCATCAAGCGCATCCGTGCCTTCGCGGCCGACGACTACGCCAGCTTCGAGGAACAGGAAGACCGAATTGCCGGTCGCGGTATCGACAAGGCCGCTATCCGCGCCACTAGCCGAAATACCCAGGTCATAGCTTTCGCCCCCGCCGACCGAGCCGGGACCGTCTGCACCGAAATCGAAGGTGAAGACATCGCCAAACTCGCCGGTTGCGTCCGTGCCGAGATCCGTTTCGTCAACGATCAGGGCGGGTGCAACGCCGGTCACCGTCACATCGGGACCGTCATCGGCGAAGCGGATGTTGCCGCCAAGGTCGAGCAGGACAGTTTCGCTGGCAGTATCGCCGTCGCCATCTTCGATGGTCGCAGTACCGCGCAGCGTAACAAGGCCGGTTGCGAGGGTTTCCAGCTGGTTGTCGTAATCGGTCGCATCGCCGGGAAGATCGTGATCGATTTCCTCGAACTGCGTCAGAGTGACTACGCCGGTGCCGGCATCGACCGCGATGGTGAACACCAGCGTGCCGCCTGCGCGGCCTTCGACCACGCCGCCGACAAGGCTGAGCGAAATATCGACGCCGTCGCTGGTGAGGCCCGAAGCCGCTGCATCGACCACCAGGTCGTAAGCCCACGAAATGCTGCCTTCGCCGTCTGCGCCGTAGCTTGAGCTGGCAACGCTGAAGGCACCGCCGAAGTCGGCAGTCGACACGTCGGTATCGCTACCGCCGACCGTGTCCGCATCCTGCGTCGTGAGCAGCACGGTGTCGAGGTCGACGACTGTAGCGTCGATTGCCGGACCGTCATCGCGGAATGCGAATGCACCGCCGATATCGGCCGTTGCCGTGTCCGTATCGCCGTCACCGTCGGTGACAGTCGCGGTCAGCGTGACGAGATCATCAGCCAATCCGCCGGTTACATCATCCGGATCCGTATCATCGGCATGAACCACGGCACGAAGCTGGGTGAGCGTGACAGTCCCGTCGGCGGCCACTTCGATCGTGAATACCAGATCGCCAGTGCCATCCGTGCGGCCTTCGATCGTCGAACCGTTCATGGTCACGACTACGTCTTCGCCGGTTGCAGTGTCGACCAGCGAGGTCGCCGAACCAGTCAGGCCCAGGGTGTAGGCACCGACACTGCCCGCACCGTCTGCATTGTAATCGGGAGTGAAAAGGCCGGAGAGGTTGGCGCTGTCGGCAAGTCCGAGATTGGTTTCATCAACCTCGATCAAACCAGCTGTTGGGGCCACGGCCTCAATGGTCGGCCTGTCATCCGATACGCGCACCAGCACGCCGCCGATTGCAGTGTCGCCATCAACATCGGTTGCGACGACGTCGACTGAGCCAAGGACGCTTAGGTCATCAATCAAGGGATTGGGGTGACCCAGGTAGTTGTCTTCAAGCGTCGCGGTCACGGTGGCGTCATTGCCATTTACCGTGAGCTCGAGCGTTACAACCAGGCGGCCGCCATCCGAGCCTGTGATCGTGTTGTCATCGACACGGACCCAAGTAAGCCCGCCGAGAAGGCCAGAGGTGTCGCCAAAGACAATCGAAGTAAACGGATCGGAGCCTGGCACGAAGTTGATCGTATCAGCATCAAAATCAGGGCCTGCAGGAGTGCTTCCGTCCGCAAGGTTCTGGTCATCGAGATTAAGAATGATCGGTGCCGGATCAGCAGGATCGGTGCCGTCTTCGATGTTGATCGGCTGCGTGGCGGTGTCGGTATCACCGTCTCCATCGGTCAGCGTATAGGTGAAGTCGGCGGAGATTGCGCCGCCCGACTGATCGAGCCCCGGATTGGGATTGAACGACCAGTTGCCGTCCATATCGATGGTGTAGGTGCCGTTGGCCGTCACCAGTGTTGCATCGGTACCGTCCTGGGGCACGACGACTGTCTGGGCGCCCACGGTAATCGCAGTGACGGTTGCTCCGTCCGCGCCTTCGGTATCGGGCGTGCCGTCGGTCATGACGTTGCCAGTAATGTCGGCAGCGTCTTCGGCGACGGTGACCAGAGTCTGGTCGGTGGCATTCGGGACATCGTCCACGATTTCGACATTGATCGTGCCGGTGTCGATCAGGTTGCCCAGATCGTCGCGCACTTCGTATGTGAAGGCCTCTTCACCGGTGACAGTGTTCGTGCCGTTGTCGCCGCCCTGGTCAGGAAGAAGGCTGTCGCCATCAACCGGAGCGGTCAGCGTGTAAGTGTACTCGCCAGTGACACTGTCGAGTGTGAGCGTGCCGTAAGTGCCGGTCGCGCTGGATGTCAGCGTATAGGTCAGCGTACCTGCTGCACCGGTGACGGTGATCTGGCCGTCAGCGTCGATTTCGCTGTCGGTCGCGCCAGCGCTGCCGATCCCGTCGAGGCCGGCTTCGTTGACGGTCGCTTCGTCATCTTCGGCCCGGCCTGCGACATTGCTGATGTCGATCACCAGCGTCGCCTCGGCGATATCGCCGTCCGCATCGATGATCTGATAGATGAAGGTGTCCGTGGTGTCGGAGTTGGTCGAGTTGGCGAAGCTCTGGTAGGTATAGCTGCCATCTGCCAGCACGGTGAGCGTACCCAGCGCCGAGGAGACCGTGAACGGCCCAGTGTTGTCGCTGTCATTAGTACCAACGCTTGTCACCCCGATGATGCCTGCAAGACCGTCAGCCCCGCCAGCATCAATGCCTGCACCATCGTCATCGGTCAGGATATTGCCGGTGACAGTGGCACCTTCAGTGACCGAATTGGTGTTGTTGGTCGCGGTAGGCGCATCGTCATCGAAGGTAATGCCGAGGTTGGTCGTCGTGACATCGCCGTCGCTGTCGGTGACCGTAAAGTCGAGCGAAGCGAACGCATCGTTCTCGTCAGCGCCGTCAGCATGCAGGACATTATCGACCAGTGTTACCGTGTAAGCGCCCGTCGCCGTGTCCGTGATTTCCACGGTGAAAAGCACGCCGCGCGGCCCGGTGGCGGTAAGCGTGGTGCCGGTAACCGAATAGGTCACCATTTCCGTGCCGACCATTGCTGTCGAACCGTCGAGTGCCGGATCGAAGCCGATCACTGCGGGGCCGTCATTGCCGACACTGAAATCGAGCAGGCCGGTGAAGCTTGCTTCGCTGGTGTCGGCAGGATCGTCGTTCGCGTTGGCGTCGAGATCGCCTGTCGTGGAATCCGGGTTGCCGCCAACAAGGCCGTCGTCATCAACGGCAGCCGCGACCTGGCCGCCTTGCGGTTCGGAATCGGGCTGAAGGGTGACGGTCACTGTCGCCGTCGAACTGTCGCCGTCATTGTCGGTAATGGTGTAGGTGAAGCTGTCCGTCAGATCGCCGTTGCTGCCTGCGCCCGGTGCCGGGACGTAGGTGAAAAGGCCGGTTGCCGGGTCATAGGTTGCCGTACCCTGGCTACCCTGTGTCGCGACGACAACGCTGGCAATATCCGTGATGTCGACGCCGTCCGCCCCAAATACGTCATTGCCAAGCGCGTCGATCACGATCGGATCGTTTTCATTGACCTGGCCTGCGGCGTCATCATTGGCAGTCGGAACATCATCGATGACCTGAACGTCGAGCGAGGCGGTATCTTGCGAACCGTCAGTATCCGTCGCGACAACTTCGAAGCTGTCGACGAGGCTGTCTTCGCCCGAAACCGTGTGATCGAGCGTGTTGTCCGACAGTTCGTATTCGTAGGAAACGGTCGCCGAAACCACATCGCCATTGGCGTCCGTCGTGACAGTCACGCCAGTGATGCTGACTGTTCCGAAATCGCCAGTGACGGTGATCGGATAGGTCTGGCCAGCGCCCCAAACGGCGGTTCCGCCTACAGTGAGGTTGGTCAGTCCGTCAGGGCTATCGACCGTGAAGGTGCCGCCCTGGACCAGGGCGCCTGCATCTGGCGAAGAGCCGTCGGCAAGGTCGTCTTCGTCGACGATTTCTTCCGGGCCGCTCAGGTCGAGACCATTGATAGTCACGATGTCGTTCGCGCCGTTGATGGTGATCGTCAGCGTGGTGGTGCTGGTATCTCCGTCACCGTCAAGGACCGTATAGGTGAAGACTTCGGTCAGGCTCTCGGTCGAATCCAGGCCCTGAACAAGCGGGTTCTGGTTGTCGAGTTCGTAGGTGTAAGTGCCGTCATCTTCCAGAACCAGCGAACCATAGGCCCCTGCGAGCGCGACGCCCACCGTGCCAGAGGTTGCTCCGAAACCGACTGCAGAAACGAGGGCCCCGTCGGCGCCTTCGGTATCGGCACCATTATCGCCGTTGGCTTCTGCATCGGTGATGACATTGCCTGTTGCGATCAACGGTCCATCTTCGGTCACGCTGTCAGTGTCGGCAACGGCGGTCGGAACATCGTCCACGATGTCGATCTGCAATGTGCCGCCAGTCGTGTCCCCATCCTGGTCGGTCACGGTCACGGCGAATGCGTCGAATGTATCGTCGCCGCTGGTATTGGTGGTCAGCTCGTATGTGTAGCCAATCGCGCCATCGGCGATCGATGTGATCGTGAGCGTGCCGAAGCTGCCAGTGATCGTTTGCCCTACTGCAGTCACGGTATCGCCGCCGAGCGTGATCACAGCCGGACCATCGGGGGCGGTATAGGTGAAGGTTCCGCTGGTGAATTCGCCATCGGTCGCGGCTTCGGAACCGGCTGGAAGGCCAGCTTCGTCAACCAGCGTACCGGCGCCTCCTGCCACAGGCAGATCCAGCGTTACGGGGCTGTCAGCAATTGAAATGACGAGCGTCGCGGTTGCCGTATCGCCGTCACCATCAGTGATGACGTAATCGAAGCTGTCTTCGACGCCGCCCGGAGTATCCGCATCGCGGGTGTAGCTGTATGTGCCGTCGGCAGCGATCGTCAGGGTGCCGTAGAGGCCCTGGATCGTGGAGTCTGCCGCGCCAGAGCCGCCTGCGCCGGTGTACGAAGTAACGCTGGCGCCGTCGGCACCTTGCGTGTCGTTGCCAAGCACGTTGCCGCCGACCGGGCCATATTCGCCAGCGCCGATGGAATTGGCGTCGTCTTCTGCCGAAGGCGCATCATCGATGATCGCAATGACCAGCGTGGTCGACGCAGTATCGCCGTCGCTGTCGGTGACCGTCAGCGAGAAGCTCTCACTATCCGGATCGGACAGCGTGTTGTCGGTCAGTTCATAGGTATAGGTGTAGACGCCGCCCGTAAGGGTGACGGTCAAAACGCCGCTGGTGGTGGTGACCGAACCGCCGCCGGTTACATCGACGCCGTCGATAACCAGCGAGGCGATGGTGTCGCCGCCGGTTGCGATATTGATCGTGCCTTCCGCGATCTCGCCATCGCTGGCCGAGTTCGAACCTTCCGGTTCGCCATCGCGTGCACCAAGACCGGATTCCTCGACGTCATTGTCGCCTTGGACCGAGATTTCGGGCGTGGAATCGGGCTGCAGGGTGATCGTCACGGTTGCGGTCGATACATCGCCGTCGCCGTCCATGATCTGGTAGTCGAAAGTTACCGTGCCGGTCTCGCCAGCTGCGGGAGTGTAGGTGAAGGTGCCGTCGCCATTATAGGCCAGGCTGCCTGCACCGCTCAGCGTGCCGTCTACTGCGGCGATCGCATCGAGCTGAACAGAATCCGCCCCTTGGACATCATTGACGAAGACATCGACCGTCACAGGATCGTTCTCGCCGCCCTGCGCAGCACTGTCGTCGTTGGCGGTCGGGACATCGTCGATCACCCCGATGGTGAAAGTGCCGGTTGCGGTATCGCCGTCGAGGTCGGTTACCACCAGTTCGACTTCAAAGCCGGTGTCGTCGCCAGAGGTGTTGTCTTCGAGCGTATAGCTGTAGGTCAGCGTTCCGGCCGCTGCATCGAATGCGGTCACGGTCAGTGTGCCATTGCCGATGACGATAGTCTGACCTGCGCCAGTGATCACCGTGCCGTCCAGCGTTACGCTGGCCACGCCATCGGGCGATACGAAGTTGATCGTTCCGGTGGAAGTTTCGCTGTCGCTGCCAGCGTCCGAACCTTCGGATTCGCCAGAGCGTGCGGGCAGGCCTTCTTCGTCGACGATCGTTGCCGCTTCGCCTTCGGGAAGCAGTGTGATTTCGGGAGTGCTGTCGCCGATAGTGATCGTCAGCGTCGCGCTCGAGGTGCTGCCGTCGGCATCGGTCAGGACATAATCGAAAGCATCCGATACGCCGCCCGGCGCATCGGGGAAGCGGGTGTAGGTGTAGCTGCCATCCGCTTCGAGGACGAGCGTACCGTAATCGCCGTCGATGGTGAGCGATCCGTTGTCGCTGCCGCCGAATGAAACGCCGGTAACCGAAGCTCCGTCAGCGCCTTCTTCGTCAGCGCCAGCTGCGCCGCTATCGGTACCTTCACCGGTCATGACGTTGCCGGCAATCGGGCCGTAGGTGCCAGCGTCCATGCTATCGCTGTCGTCGAGTGCGATAGGCGCATCGTCGACTACGATGATCTGGAGGGTTGCGGTTGCGCTGTCGCCGTCCACATCGACGACCGTCATCACGAACGAACCGTCGACTGTCTCTCCGACCAAGTTGTCCGACAGCGTGTAGCTAAAGCCGATCTCGCCTGTGACGAGGTTGATGCTGGTAATGGTCAGCGTACCGCTATCGCCAACGAATACCTGGCCGATTTCCGTTATTTCGACGCCATTGATCAGGACTGCGGCGACGCCATCGGGCGCATTGAACACGATCGTGCCAGTAGCTGTCTCGGCATTGGTTTCGTCGCGGGTGCCCGGTGTCTCATCGTTGCCGTCAACATTGCGGGCGGGCAGGCCCGCCTCATCCACTCTGGCAATGGCGTTGATCACACCTGCCGGATTGTCCGGAGTTTCGATAACGATGTCGGGATCATTCTCTACGTTGTAGGGAATGACCTCCCGTTCCTTGTCCTCCGGGAAGGCCAGCTGGGTATAGGGAAGCAGGTCACCGATATCGAAAGCGGCCTGGATATTGCCGGGATCGACTTCGAAATTCCCGCCCGAGCTCTGCGGGTCGCCTGCGGCTGGCTGCGGCTCGTTGCCGGTCAGCAGCGCTGCAAGGTTGGCGGCGGGGATGGTAACGCCGTCGAATACGATCTGCGGGACGATGATCGCGCCTTCGGGGATGATGACGCGCGTGCCATCGTCAAGCACTAGGACCAGGTCGCGGCCTTGTGCGGTAAGGGTTTCGAGGGAAGCGCCTTCGGGCAGGACGACGACATTGTTCGCATCCGGCGTCAGCACTATTTCGGCGCGCGCGGCGCCGTCCGGACGGGTTGCGCGGGTGCGCCCTGTATCCGTGTCCTGGCTTTCCTGTGTGTCGGAAAAGTCGCCGTTTTGCTCGAAACTATCCATCATCTCGGTCCTTCTTACAGCCGGGCGGAAGAGCTAATTCCCCTCCAGGACGCGAAAGTGCGAGACTAGGTGCGAGCCAGAAATCCTACGGGAATCCACCCCCCGGAGATTTTCAAGCGAGAACCGGGCAGATGCCCGTCCAGCAATTTCGCGGCCCGACTTTTTGCCGTCTTCCTTCGCCGAATCGAGGCGAGGTGGAGACGAGTCGTTGCATTACGTGAAACAGTTTGCGGGCAATCTTTCAATGTTGTTAACTACTTGCGCCGTTGCGCATAGGGGCGTGTTTAGGGCCCAAAAGGCTCCAAATCGCCATTAACCTACTGATTTTCCGATAAACTATGGAATGTCCGGTTTTGGGACGTAACTAAAGGTAAATCGCGATCAGTTGGCAGTTGCCGCGACCCGGTGACGGAAAGTAACGTTCACACGGTCCGAAAGCATAAGATACGGTAACCATAGTATTGCGCTCAGGCCGACCGTTTCGATGTTTCCGGTCAGCACTACTGCCAATGGCCCGGCGACTTGTGCAGGAAGGCCCACATCGGACACGGCATTGGCGATCGCGACCTGGGAAATGACATCGACTGCCCAGACATAGATCAGCATGCGCGGAAATAGCGGCACGGCCTTCAGCGCCATGATGAAGCAGACCATGTAGAAGAAGTTCACCGCCGCCAGCTGGATGCTCATCGCCACAAACAGGGTGTAGCCCCAGTCGGGCGCGTTCATGTTGAGTGCGGGCACGGTGAAGACGAACTGGGCGGTACGCACCGCGACACCAACCAGCATTCCAACCATCAACGAGGTCACGAACCCCACCGGCCCATACAGGTGATGCGACTCGGCTTCTGCGCGGCCGATGGCGCGCCACCTCCCTGCCCATGCAAATCGGTAACCTGGCTGGTCGCGCAAATTCAGGAAAGCGGCGTGGCCGATCAGGATGCCAAAAATGGGGGCCAGAACCACCGCTATATAAGGAAGGGCAAGCTGGGCCACATCCTGCACACTGGAAAGGGGGACCGGGGATGCTGCGATTTTCAGGGACAGGATGGGCAGGATGATCACCAGCCACAGCGCAGCGAGCAATCTGAGATGATTGCCCAGCCACGATGTCAGCGCCACGCTCCTGTCGAAGATCCGGCGCGTCCGGGCGGTAACCCATTGTGCAACAGGGACAGTTCGAATCATTACCTTGCCGATTCGGTCAGGTAATTGTCGGATTTATACAAATATCGCGGCGAATCAGTGAGTTTCATTGCTCTGGCTATGGCAAGAATGTCGCAAATCGCCCATCCGTTAACTATCGATCTTTACTTTTGTTTAAAATAATATACTGAAAACCCTAGAAACAATCTTGGCGTTGCAGCAAAGTTGACCGCAGGCAGCGTTTAAGGGAACTTAATGGTGCTCCGAGAGAGCCAGCGTGTAACGAACTGGTGCAAGCCGGTTAATGAAAAAAACAGGTCGCGCCGGTTCAAACATGTTGCCCCCTCTCGGGCGGACCAATCCGGAAATAGATGCCGGTGGTCCTCTTTTGTAGATCGACAGATCGTCTCTCCTGGCGTCTGTCTTCAAGACTTGGGGTAATACTATGTTTAAAGCTTTTCTTCGTGACGAATCCGGTGCTTCGGCTGCTGAATACGCTCTGATCCTTGCTGTTGTCGGCGTCGGCATTGTTGTCGCTGCTGGCGCACTTGGCACCGCAATCGGCGGCGCGATGGACCAGGCAACCACCGACATCAACTCGGTCTAAGTGACTTGTTAAGGCCCCGGTGATCTACTCACCGGGGCTTTTTCATTCTTGAAGGGGGGTTAAGTGATGCAAGGCAGGAATCTGCTAATCATCGGCGCGGCCGTATTTCTCGGCCTGATCGCTGTCTATCTGGCCAATTCCTATTTTTCCGGACTGGAAGAACAACAGGAACAGGTGGCGCAGGAACAGCAACTCGCCCGCATCGTAGTGGCGGCCCAGCCCGTCGCTTTCGGTCAACCCCTGACCAGTACCAATATTCGCCTGGTGAACTGGCCTTCGGACTCAGTTCCGCAAGGTGCCTTCACCTCGCTCGATACAGCCATGATGGGCGGCCGCGTTGCGCTGCGCCCCATCGTCCCGGGCGAGCCCGTTCTCGCCTCCAAGGTCAGCGGCAATGATGGCCGCGCGACCCTGGCATCCATTCTTCCAGAAGACATGCGCGCCGTGTCGATCCCGATCAACGATGTCGCCGGTGTCGGCGGCTTTGTCCGTCCGGGCGACGTGGTCGACGTGATCCTCACCCGCCAGATCCCCGGCGAAGGCGCCCAGCAGTCCGACAAGATGACGACCGTAGCGCTCGAAAACGTCCTCGTGCTCGGCGTCGACCAGGTGGCCGATGAAAACAATACCGAGCCGGTCGTTTCCAAGACCGCCACCCTCCAGACAGATATCTACGGCGCACAGAAACTGGCCCTCGCCCGCGAAATCGGCGTGCTCAGCCTAGCGCTGCGCAATGTCGAAAACCAGGAAGTTGGTGCTACGGAAACCGTAGTTGCTAACGATTTGGGAGGGGGAGGACGCTATGTCTATCGCCGCACGGGTGGTGCGGCCCCCGCTCCGGCAATGGCGGCTCCGTCCTATTCACCTCCGGCGCGCGGCAGTAACACTGCGCCGCGTCAGGCAAGTGCCCCGGCCCGTCCGCGCGGACCCACCATGAGCGTGGTGCGCGGCACCGAGGCAGAAACCTATTCCGTGGAGACGCTTCGTGGGAATTAAGCAAGCAGCCCTTTCGGCACTCGCCCTGACCACTGCGCTTTCCGCAGTGGCCCTTCCGCAAACCGCCATGGCGCAGGCATCCTATGGCGGCGGCTCGATGCACGCGGGCACGGTAGAAATCCCCGTCAACAAGAGCCAGGTCGTCACCGCGGACGTTCCCATCGACCGCGCAATGATCGGCAACGAGGAGATTGCAGACATTCTCCCGGTGTCGGATCGTTCGGTCTATGTGCTGGGCAAGCAAATCGGCACCACGTCACTGACACTGTATGACCGGTCAAACCAGGTGATCGCGGTGATGGACATTGCGATAGGCCCGGACGTACTCAGCCTGCGCGAACAGATGTCCGACCTGATGCCCGGCGAGATGGTCGATGCCCGCATGTCAGCCGATGCGATCGTGCTTTCGGGTACCGTCAGCGATGCCGGCGTGGCCGACCGCGCGGTGCAGCTGGCCACGGCCTACGCCGGCACCGGCAATGTCGTGAACCTCATGACGCTCGGCGGAAGCCAGCAGGTCATGCTGGAAGTGCGCTTTGCGGAAGTGTCGCGCACAATCGGCAAGGAGCTCGGCGTCCGCTCTTTCTTCAACAGCACAGGCGGCCGCTTCAACGGCGTCACCGGACCGGGCTCCGGATTGAGACCGGGTGAAGCTCCGACCGGAATTTTCGGTAACGGCGTTCTCGAAGTGGACGAGATCACGGGATCGTTCGGGGTCGTAACACGCGCGTTCACCGACCTGCTTGGCCTCGACGTAGACGTTGCCATCGACGCACTTGAAGACAAGGGCCTTGCCAAAACCCTCGCAGAACCGACGCTGGTCGCACTCTCCGGTCAGCGCGCATCTTTCCTGGCGGGCGGTGAATTCCCGATCCCCGTCGTGCAGAACGGCGGCGGCGGAAACGGTGACGCCCAATCGGCGATCACGGTCGAATTCAAGTCGTTCGGCGTGAGCCTCGGCTTCACTCCAACCGTTTTGTCGAACCGGGTAATCAATCTGGTCGTCGAGCCGGAAGTCAGCTCCATCGACGAGAATGCGTCGATCCAGCTCAACGGAATTCGCATTCCGGGCCTCCAGACACGCAGGGCCAGTACGGTTCTGGAACTGCGCGATGGTGAAAGCTTCGCAATCGCAGGCCTCCTGCAGCGCGATTTCCAGACCACGGTCAGCCAGATTCCGTTGCTCGGGTCCCTCCCGATCATCGGATCGCTCTTCCGGTCGACCAGCTTCCAGAAGGGCGAGACCGAACTGCTTATCATCGTGACGCCGCGCCTGGTAGCGCCAATCCGTCCGGAACAGGTTCAATTGCCTACCGATCGGGTCAGGGATCCGATCCAAGCAGACGTCCTGCTCAACGGAAATGCACACCGTACACGGGAGCTGCCTCCGATTGCAGGCGATACGCCGGCGAACACGCAGCAGGGTACCGAAACCACAGCGCAGGAGACTGCAGATGACTATGAACTCTAAGCATCTCCGCACAGCGATACTCGCAGGAACCTGTCTGGCGACTGCCGCCTGCGCCACAGGCAGCGGCACCGATTTCATGGCAGACGAGAGCTGGGGCGAAGCCAATCGCCGCACCATGGCCGCCCAGGTGATCGATCCTAATCCGGTTTACGATACGGCTATCCCCCCGACCAGCGCGCAGAACGCTGTGACGGCGATCGAGCGTTATCGCGACGATAAAGTCGAACAACCCGAGCGAATTTCCACGACGGAAGAGCCCGACTGAACGGACATGAACCAATGGTCAGCATCAAACTCGGCATAAACCGGTTCTTCAGGGACCAAAGCGGCGCAGTCGCCGCGACGTACGCGCTGGCCCTTACTCCTTTGATCGCCGCCGCGGGGCTTGGGCTGGACTATGCCCGCATGGCCGGAATGGATTCCGAACTACAGAATGCTGCGGACCAGGCGGCCCTTGCCGCCGCGACCCAGCTCGACGGAAAAGCTGGCGCCTGCGCACGGGCGGGTAATGCAGCTATCGGATTGGTGCAGAATGACACGCTGATCGCGGATGGCGACAATGCAATTTCCATCGGCACGGCGACTGCAATTACTGCTAACCAGTGCGGTGTTTTCCCAGGCATTCGGTTCTTCTCGGAATATTCCGACAGGAGCACTTTCACGCTCGCCACCGGGGATAGCGACGCCAATTACGTCGAGGTGACCGTAGACAATCGCGAAGTGGTATTTTCGCTTGTTGCCGTGACCGGTGTACAGAATGCGGACGGTATCGCTCTCGCAGTTGCAGGTCTTGGCTCTGCCATCTGCAAAGTGCCGCCGGTCATGATGTGTAACCCGAACGAATCCAGCGACCCCGACTTCACCGTTGCCAATTACGTCGGCAAGGGCATCAGGCTCGTGGCGAATGTGAACGGTCAGAACGGTGCGGGCGAGGATCCGGACGAACCCACAGGCAGTTACGGTCCTGGCGTATTCGGATACTTGGAAACCGGCGCAGGCAACGGCGCCGTCGCCACCGCGCAGACCTTGGGCCGCTCCACGATACCGGGGGATTGTGTTTCCATCGACGGTGCAGACGTCAAGCCAGGCCAGCAGGTCAGCGTGCTGGACGCTTTGAATGTTCGTTTCGGCATCTATGCAAACGGCCTGAACAACGTGTGCAATGCCGACAACGGTCTGTGCCCGCCTTCCGCCAACAGCCGCATCGACCTCGTACGTGAAGTGGCACCCGGGGGTAGCGGCGGTTCGTGCGCGATCGGTCCCGGCGGCTGGGAGGTTGGACCACGACCTTACCGCGCAGCGGATGCAGTCAATAATATCGACCCGAGCTCCACGCAGCCCATGGGCTATCCACGTGACAAATGTCACGCGACCAGCCTCGCGGGGAGTTGCTCCGGCAATGGCAACGCTCGGATCGGCGACGGCAATTGGGATCGCAATGCATATTACGTGACCAACGGCCTCGGCACCATGCCGACGACCTGGTCATCTTATGGTTATACTGAACTGGCGGGGCGTACCTCGCCTACCCGGTATCAGCAGTACCGCTACGAATATGACAACCGGACGACGATGCTGACCCGAAAAACATTTCAGCACACGCGCACGTCCCCCCCAATTAAGACCGTCGATTACGAACAGCAGGGTTCTCCCTTGTGCGAGGGTCCCGGGGTAGCACCGGCAAGCACGCCAGACCGCCGCGTGCTCAGCATCGCGGTGATCAATTGCACCGCCGAAAATGTCGGATCCAATACGACGGACGCGGACATCGAGAAATTCGTCGACGTGTTCTTGGTTGAGCCGACTGCGCGCCGCGTGGCTCCCGATGGCACGAGATACACCAACAATTCAGACGTTTATGTCGAAGTCATCGGCTCGACGACGGTGGGTGGTGGTGGCTCCGCAGGGCAGGAGGTCCGCAAGGACGTCCCGTATCTGATCGAATGACGAAATTGCGCGCCTTTATTATCCGTAATGACGGGGCTGCAGCGGCCGAAATGGCCTTGGTGCTTCCGCTTCTCATGTTGCTGATGTTTGGCGGCTTCGAGGCTGCCCACTATTTCTATACGGAACAGAAGGTCATTCAGGCGGTGCGCGAGGGTGCGCGTTATGCCGGGAGACGACCTTTCGCGGATTTCCCTTGCGGCGGCACAGCCTCTGCTGGAGCGGTCACTGCAGTAAAATCAGTCACCCGGACGGGCACCTTGCAGGGCACTACCCCGCGCATCTCCAATTGGGACGAGACTCTCATTACGGTGACCCACACCTGCAATGCCAGCTTCGCGAATGCCGGTATTTTCAAGGGCAACTCCGCTGGCGCGCCGGTCGTGACGGTGAGCGCTGCGGCAGACTATCCGTCGCTCTTCGGGACGCTGGGTCTCATCGACGGGACCTACCAGGTGCGATCGACAGCCCAAGCTGTGGTGAATGGAATATGATGTCCAACCCTGCCTCTCTCGCTCGCTTTTTGCGCGATGATCGCGGAGCCAGTGCGGCCGAGTTCGCATTGGTCCTTCCGATCATGCTGCTCTTTCTCATCGGGATTCTCGACGTCGGGTTCTACGCGTGGCAGATCAATCGCGGTGAAAAGGCCGTCCAGATCGGCGCTCGGTGGGCGGTCGCGACAGACCTGGTTCCGACAACGCTAAGAACGTACAGTTTCGCCACTGACGGCGGAATCGAACAGGGCACTATCGTGCCGCAAAGCTCCTTCCCGAAAGTCACATGCGATTCAAATGGCTGTTCGCAGTGGGGATACGACGGCGCAGCGTTCAGCGCCATCGTCACCAGGATGCAGGATATCAAATCCGAAATCGAGCCTGCAGACGTTAGCATCGAATATGAGTGGTCCGGCCTTGGCTATGCCGGAGACCCCAATGGTCCCGATGTCGCCCCAATCGTGACTGTCAGGCTTGTCAACATGACCTACGAGCCCCTGACGAGCCTCATATTCGGTACGGTAAATTTGCCGAACTTCACTTATTCACTGACTGCCGAAGATGGCGTCGGATCTTTTGCGAACTGAGGGCCTGATGACCGATTTCTCAGACATCTATGAAACGGACAATGGTATGACCCTTCCCGACGGCGTGCACGTGTTCGCGCGTGATGCGGCACTGGGCAATGTGACAATCCTTGAAGACACGGTTGTAATGCACCGCATCGAGCCGACAGATGCCCTGCCCGAAACGGCTGTCAGACAAGCTTCAATCGCCGTGGTGGAAATCGATTCTGCAAACCCGGCGTCGCTAGCTCGGTTGGAAATGCTACGCTCGATGCGGCCTGATATGCCGGTAATCGCGGGCCTGGCGGCAGCCCCCGTTTCCATGGTCCGCTCGCTCCTTCGCAAAGGTGTGAGCGATGTCCTGGAACTGCCCTTTTCGAGCGAAGAGCTGGTTGCGGCGATTATTGACGTCGCGCGTTCATCAGCACCTGCTCCGTCACCTGTAAAACTTGCGCCGGTTGTCGCCGTGCTTGGGACTGCCGGAGGAACCGGTGCGACAACTGTCGCGACCCAGCTTGCGCCACTGCTCAGTGCTCATATGGAGCAAGGCGGGCGAACAGCGCTCATGGACCTATCCCTGCAAAGCGGTGATGCGGCAGCCTACCTCGACGTGCGCCCCCGGACGGCCATAAACCACCTGTTCGATGCGATCGGACGTATCGATGATGACATGATCCGCTCTGTCGCCATCCAATGCGAAGGCGATGTCGATCTGCTGGCTGCGCCGGAGGATATCGAACCGATTGAAAGCGTACCTGCGGAAACGATCAATCGGATCATCACTGAAACCCGCAAGCGTTACAGCTGTGTAGTACTCGACATGCCGTCCACACTTACGAACTGGGCGATGCCGATCCTGCTTTCCGCTGATGTCGTGGTTCTGGTCGGAGTTGGCCGGATTTCCGCATTGCGGCATGTGAAACGCAAGCTCTCGCTGCTCCAGATGCTGGGACGCGATCGCAATTCAATCTCTATTGTCCTGAACAAGACTGAAGGCGGCCTCTTCAAGCGGTCAGACGTTTCGCAGATGGAAGAAGTCCTGAATCACGAGGTTGAACAGATCCTCGACAGCGATCCAGCCTTGATCGATGAAGCTCAGTTGCAGGGCCGCCACGTATCGAGTTTGCAGAAGAGATCACGCCTCGCCAAGCAGTTTGCCGAACTGGCTAGCAGCGTTTCGCAAAAGATCGAGAAGGACGTCTGACATGTGGAAAATCAAGGTCGACGAACCCGCTCATCATAACACTGGATCTGAAAACGCCATCGATGCGATTTCGGCCGAGGAAGAAGAGCGCATACTTTTCGGGCGCAAGGATGAACGCACCGAAAAAATGCTCGCTCTCAAGCTTGCGATCCATCGCCGCCTGCTCGATCGCCTCAATCTTGCGATGCTTGATCAAGCTCCAGTCGAGCAGATCAAATCACAGATCTCTGCCATGCTTCCGGAACTGCTTGCCGATTTCGATGAACCGCTCAACCGCGAAGAGCGGGAGAAACTGGTTCAGGAACTCGTCGATGAATTGCTCGGGCTCGGACCGTTGGAGCCCCTCCTCGCGGACGATACGATCACCGATATTCTCGTAAACGGTCCGGACACGGTCTTCGTTGAGAAGCGCGGTATGCTGGAGCGTGTACCGACGCGTTTCCAGGACGAAAAACACCTGATGCGCGTGATCCAGAAGATCGTTAGCGCCGTTGGCCGCCGCGTTGATGAAAGCTCTCCTTTCGTGGATGCGCGCCTGGCCGACGGCTCGCGCGTAAACGCAATCGTGGCTCCGCTTGCGATTGACGGCTCACTCGTTTCGATCCGTAAGTTCGCCAAGAAGCCCATTAGCGTAGCCAAGATGATCGAGTTGGGCAGCGTGCCAGAGCAGATGGCCCCGGTCCTGGAAGCTATTGTTCGCTCCCGGCGAAACGTGCTGATCTCTGGTGGTACGGGCTCGGGTAAAACGACCCTGCTGAATGCCATGTCGTCCTACATCGACGAAGGCGAACGCATCGTCACGATCGAGGATTCCGCTGAACTTCAGCTCCAGCAGGATCACGTTGCGAGGCTCGAGACTCGCCCTCCGAACATTGAGGGTAAAGGTGAGGTAACGCAGCGCGACCTTGTGAAGAACGCCCTGCGTATGCGGCCAGACCGCATCATTGTCGGCGAAGTTCGTGCCGGTGAAGCATTCGATATGCTGCAAGCCATGAATACCGGCCATGACGGTTCAATGACCACTGTGCATGCCAATACCGCGCGTGATGCTCTCAGCCGTGTCGAACAAATGATCGGCATGAGCGGGATCGATATCACGTCGAAATCATCCCGCGCCCAGATTGCGGCAGCGATCAATGTGGTCGTGCAGGTCGGCCGGCTTTCTGACGGCCGCCGCAAGATCAAGAGCCTGTCCGAACTGACCGGCATGGAAGGCGAAACGGTTACGATGCAGGAAATCTTCCGCTACAAAATGACTGGCCGTGCGGACGATGGAGCAGTGCAGGGGCATTTTGAAGCCACCGGCATTCGACCGAAATTCCTCGATGAAGCGGAGGCCCATGGCATCAGCCTGCCCGCAGAATTGTTCCGTCCAGACGTGAAGCTGGGCTGATGACCACCGAGATCATCCGGATCGGTTTCTTGCTGGCGATCTTTGCAGCTGCCTTCCTGCTGTTTCAGACCGTCGGCCGGATCGCGGCTGCAAAACGAGCTCACATAGTAGCTACCAACCGTCGCATGTCGCTGATCCAAGGCGGAGCTTCGCGAGAAGAGCTCTACGGCGAACTGCTCAAAAACCGTCCGCGCGAACATTCCGGGATGCCTGGCTTCCTGCGCAACTTCGTGGTGACGTTCGAAGCCAGCGTCTATGCTTCGGGCATAAGCTGGAGCATTTCGCAGGTCGTGACTGCAATGGTCGTCGGCACGGCGCTTCTCTTTGTGATTGCAATCGGAATTGCTCTTGGTTCCGGATCCGACCTTGGCTTTGGCACCCTGCAATTGTGCCTCATCTTCGCTCTCGCTGCCGGTGTTATGCTGCCATATCTGGCACTACGCCGCCTTGCAGCCGGTCGGCGCAAAGCGATGGAAAAGCAGTTCCCCGTGGCGCTCGATATCTTCGTCCGCGCGCTACGTTCTGGCCACCCGGTCGCATCGGCGATCGATCTGCTCACCCAGGAAATGGAAGATCCGATCGGCTCCGAATTCGGATTGGTGAGCGACGAGATCACATACGGTGCCGATCTGAAAGATGCGCTGGAAGCAATGGCCGATCGGTGGCAACTCGAAGATATGCGAATGTTCGTCGTCTCACTCTCTGTCCAGGCGGAGACCGGCGGTAATCTCGCAGAAATCCTTGAAAATCTGTCATCTGTCATCCGTGATCGCGCATCACTCTACATGAAGGTGCGGGCGCTCAGCTCGGAAGGGCGCATGACTGGCTGGATGTTGACCTTGCTTCCTGTGCTGACTTTCGTCGGCGGGTTTCTCAGCTCGCCCAAATTTTATCTCAACGTGGCGGACGACCCCATGTTCATCGCCATCTCCATTTTTCTGCTGGTTCTCTACGTGATCGGCCTGATTTCCATCCGCAAACTGACGGACTTGAAAGTCTAGTATGATCGAACTCGCAGCATCCAGTCCGGTCATCAGATCTCTCGTTTTGATCTTCCTGTTCGCAGTCGTTGTGGGCGGGATCATAATCGTCGTGAATGGCCTGGAGGCCAGGCGCCGTGCTTCGCGTCAGATTGCGCGTTTCGAAAGCAAAGCTGTTACGCCAGGCGCCCGTGGGCTTGTCCGGGATGAGCAGCAAAGCAGATGGTCCCAGATTGCTCAAAGGATCGAGGATACCGGCCTAAATCTCTCCGACTCAAACAACCTGAAGCTTGAAAAAAGCCTCAGGATGGCAGGGTATCGAGGCAAGAGCGCAGCCCGGATATACACCCTGGTTCGGCTGACGTTGGTCTTCGTCCTGCCAGGTATCTACCTGGCAATGGTCTCCTTCAATCCCGACCCGCCTGAACCTCTGATGATATACCTGTACTGCTCAATCTTGGCGGTACTCGGCCTTTACTTCCCGAACCTTTATATTCGCGCCAAGGCGGATCGGCGGAAGACAGAGATTATCAATGGCTTCCCGGATGTGCTGGACTTGGTCCTGGTATGTGTAGAGGCCGGCTTGGGGCTTGAAGCCTCGCTTGACCGTGTGGGCCGCGAGATGCTGAACTCGCATCCGCTGATCGCGGAAATGTTGATCGAAACGGGCCTGATGACCCGTGCAGGTGCGTCGCGCGAAATGGCCTTGCGGAATCTAGCAGATCTGTCGGGCGTGGATGAAATTCGATCGTTTGCCACTTTGCTGATCCAGTCGGACAAGCTTGGCACGAGTATCTCCGACACGCTTCGCGTCTACGCCAACGAAATGCGCGAAGCGCGGCGAATGCGAGCAGAAGAGAAAGCCCACCGGATCCCGGTTTTGATATCGATTCCGCTGGTTGCCTGCATGTTGCCGACAATGATCGGGGTCTTGATACTGCCGGCCGCGATAGGATTCATTCGCGACGTAGCGCCAGGTTTGGCTGGAGGAGGATAAGATGAAGAAGGTACCTGCAACACTTGCCGCTTTGGCGGTCATGATGCCGCTTTCCGGTTGCCAGAGCTTCATCGGAGCGTTTGACTTCGGTAATCATTCACGCAGCGCGCAACCTGTTTTCGGGGAAGCGGATCTCGAAGAGGGTCGCCGCATGCTCGCCGATGGCAATATCGGCAATGCGATCCCGGCTTTCCAGCGGGCCGCGCTCAACCGCGAAACCGCCCCGCAGGCGGCGAACGGTCTTGCCGTGGCATTTGCGCGCCTTGGACGCGGTGATCTGGCAGAGCGGTATTTCAAGGCCGCTGTTACCTTGGACCCGCACGAGCCGAAATTCGCCGCCAACCTGGAGCGTTTTTACAATAGCCCGCTTGCTCAGGACATGCGCACCCTCAATGCCCAGCGCGAAGAAGCCAGCAAGGCCTTCGCGAAGTTCCAGCAATCGGAAGAGGCGATCCGGCCCGAGCCGGTGAGCGAACAGCGCGTTGTCACAAGTGGCGGACAGCAGCGCCGCATAACGCTTGAACGCGGTGCCCGTTCGCAGCGCGTCGCGCTAGGCTCGTCAACGCCAGCAACTCCGCAAACAAACTCACGTGTGACCATGGGCAAGGTAGACAAGGCGCCAACTTCCGCACCGATGCGTGTCAGGGTCGGCGGGACACAGCTGTTCACTAACCAATCAAAGCGCCCAGCAGAGTTGCACGTTCAGCAGTCGGCGAATTATCCGGTAAGGGTGCGCATCGGCAAGGATACCAAGCCTGAACGCGCAGCTTCCGCAGACTATCCAATGCGGGTAAGCTTGCGCGACCGTCCTGCGACCAAAGCTTCGGACTAAGCCCCAGTCATGCCGATAACGACGCTCACTTTTGGCGTATTGCTCGCGCTGTCTTCCATTGGCGCTGTTTCCGATATCGTGCGGCGCAAGCTGCCGAACCTGCTTTCGCTCGTGATGGCGATTGCGGGTCTGACGCTGGCATTCATGGTCGGCGGCTGGGAAGATTTGGGATGGCATGCCGCGCATGCGCTGGTTGCATTCGCAATCGGCTATCTCATGTTCATATTGGGCATCTTCGGAGCAGGAGATGGTAAATTCTATGCAGCCTCCGCAACGTTTTTCCCGCTTTCGCAAGCGCCATCTCTTGCCCTCGCGATCGTGCTGTCCGGCGGCATCCTCGCGATCTTCTGGATCATTCTGAAGCGCATGATCAAGGGCATGAAACGCCGCAAGGATGATTTCGCCAAACTGCCTTACGGAGTGGCCATTGCCGTTGGTGCAGTCGGCTTGGCATCACTCGGTGTATTATGAGCAGACTGCGTATCATAGGGGCGCAATCGCTCCCTACCAGGGCGCGACAGGGCCTTGTTCTGGCCTTCACCTTAGTAGCCATGGCGCTCACCGGATACTTTTTGGTGACAGCTGAAGTACACCGTGTTTCAAGCGAGGTGCTGCGCGTTGCGTTGAAGCCAACTCCGCTCGAGACGGTAACGGCGTTTGGCCACACCCGGCAGGCAGGCGCTGAAATCGTCGAGGGCACTCCTGCACAGGCTTTGCCGAATGATGGCGCATCCGAACAAGGCCCGATTGTTGCCATGTCGGAGCGCAGCACTTTCGCTGCGGCAAATGACAGCGGCATCATCCCACTGTCCTATTCGCTGGAACCCGCGTTCAACCCCGGGCCTGACGGTTTGCGGGTCAGCAAGCCGATCGCGCTACAGGGCGGTGACGAAACGCAGCTTGCGCTGTATCTGTTGAACGGAACCCGGATCGAGGTTGCACGAGAAGATTTGGCCTCGGCGCTGACAAGGCTTGGTGCTGCGGAAAAGGCAAAGAACTTGCCGGATCTTGAGCGAATGTCGCTCGAGCAGGTTCGGCGCGCGGGTCTTGACCTGCGTTATGATGCGATCCGTGACCGGTTGATGCTCGTCCAGTAACGAAGCAGGTTCAGTCAGCCTCGCCCCAGTCGATCCGAACATCGACGCTGCTTTCGTCCACTCCGGCAGCCTCGGCAATCATCTTGCGAGCCTGACGCACAATGTCTGCCAGCGAGCCTGGTTCACCCGTCTCCTCGACGCCGTCGCTCGGCGCGCCGTACACCAGCTCCAGTTCCGATACGCCAAGTTCCACCGCAAGGCGCTGCATCTTGGCATGGCGCGGCCTTACCTGATCGCTTTCCCATTTCCACAAGGTCGGCTTGCTCACCCCGATCACGTCTGCGAGCGCCCGCATCGGTAGGCCGCGCCGGGTGCGCAGCCTGCGGATACGTTCGCCAAGCGTTTCGCTGTCGACGCCGTGGCCTTCTTCCGAACCTTGGGCCACCGCATTCGCGGCTTCAATGTCCGCGTCGCTCAGCGGAGCCGCGAAACTGCATCCGTAAAGCAGTTCGTCAAACCACACGACCTTTGCCGCGACAGGGCCGGTGTTGGGTAAAACGACATGGAGCGGATCATCGAGCGACAGCCTGGCGGTGGTCTTGACCAGCATCCCACTGGGAGAAAGGTTGAGAATTTCAGCATCGAACGCCTTGCCGGACTGTCCTACCCCGGTTTGCAGACGCAGGACCAGCCGTTGCCCTCGCTGTCGCTGGGTGCCGTCAGATTCATCCGGTTGCCTGGGTTTCGTCCCGATCACGCGGTAATAAGCCTTTGCTTTGTTTGGGGGCGCTACAATGCAAGCGCTTCGCTTGAACGTTCATCCCGGTTGTATGCAGTGTGGCAAACCGGTGCCAGTTTGTCACCGCGTAATGCCTTGGTGTTTGCACAGCATTGGTTCGGCGTCGCTGCTAGCCTATCGGAACGCCCTTGCAAGACGCTCGATCCTTCGAGCCCACGCCTGCGGGCGGCGAAGGCTGGCGCGCGGAGTTTTTCGCGACGTTGCGGCTGAGTTGGCCGCTGGCAGCTGCGAACCTGCTCCAGATGCTGACCTATGCGGTGGATGTCATTTTCATCGCGCGGCTCGGAGATGCGCAGCTTGCCGCATCGGCTTTGGCGATTGCCCTGTTCGGACTGGTCTTGTGGGCACTGTCCGGCCTTACCGGAGCGGTCGCTCCGGTCGCATCTGCAGAGCTTGGCGAACGCGCCCCTGCCTTGCGGCCAGTTCGCCGCACCGTCCGCATGGCAATGTGGATGGCAGTGTTCGCCGGCATCGGCGGGATCGGCCTTTGCCTGCTGCTGGGTCCGCTGATGCGGGTGACGGGTCAGGATGCCGGGATCATTGGCATGGCCACTGAGTACAATACGATCCTGGTGCTGTCGCTCATCCCGATGCTGCTCAACAATGTCCTGAGGCACTTCGTGTCGACGCTGGACCGACCGATCCTGGCCACCGCGATCACGGCTGCCGGCATCTTCGTCAACGCATTGGCCAATTACGCTTTTATTTTCGGCAATTTTGGTGCGCCCGAGCTCGGCCTGCGCGGCGCGGCCGTCGCAACTATAATCACGACCTTCGTGACGCTGGCCGCCTATGTCGCCGTAATCCGCCTCGACCCCAAGCTCCACCGCTACCGGATCTTTGGCCGCTGGTGGGCACCCGACTGGCAGCGGTTCTGGCTGATCTTCCGCATCGGCTTGCCGATTGCGCTGACCATCACCGCGGAGGCGGGCATTTTCGGTGCTGCAGCGTTCCTAATGGGCAATATCGGCGCGACGCAGCTTGCGGCGCACACGGTGGCCTTGCAGATTGCGGCGCTGGCATTTCAGGTGCCATTCGGCGTAGGCCAAGCAGCTACCATAAGGGTGGGTTATTTTTACGGCGCACGCGACCCCGAAGGGGTTCGCAGAGCTGGCTGGATGTCGATCTGGGTCGGCACCGGCTTCATGGCGATCACGGCCCTTGCCATGATCCTGATCCCCAAGCTGCTAATCGCGATCTATGTCGATCCGTGGGATCCGAAGAACGCGGTCCTGGTCGGCTTTGCGCTCAAATACATCGTCATAGCTGCAGCCTTTCAGCTGTTCGACGGTTTGCAGGCAGTGGCCGCCGGGGCGCTTCGAGGCTTGCAGGACACGCGGGTCCCGATGTGGATTGCAGCCTTCGCATACTGGGTGCCCGGTATCGGCACGTCGCTGTGGCTGGGATTTTACACGCCCCTGGAAGGCGTGGGCGTCTGGCTTGGCCTTGCAGTCGGATTGTTCGTGGCAGCGATCCTCCTGACGTGGCGGTGGGCACAGCGCGAAAACCTCGGCCTGACGACGCGCCCGGCCCGCTCCGGCTAGGCTAAGGCACGGCCTGTCCGACTAGGCGGAAATTTTCTGCCGCCCGACCCGTTGACTCTGCAAGGCACCGCACCCAAATGCCCTTCGCTGGCACTCTCGACCCGGGAGTGCCAATCTAGACATTCACTCTCAGTAGAAAGGTCATCATTATGGCATTTCGTCCGTTGCACGACCGAGTCCTCGTGCGCCGCATCGAAGCAGAAGAAAAGACCGCCGGCGGGATCATCATTCCCGACAGCGCCAAGGAAAAGCCGAGCGAAGGCGAAGTCGTCTCCGTTGGTAACGGCTCCAAGGCTGAAGACGGCACCGTCACCCCGCTCGACGTCAAGGCTGGCGACCGCGTGCTGTTCGGCAAGTGGTCGGGCACCGAGGTCAAGCTGGACGGCGAAGACCTGCTGATCATGAAGGAAAGCGACATCATGGGGATCATCGGCTGAGCCGGATCTTCTAACGCTTTTTTCAACACCCAAGAATTTCAGGAGAAACACCAATGGCTGCCAAGGACGTAAAGTTCGGCCGTGACGCGCGCGAAGGCATTCTGCGCGGCGTCGACATCCTCGCCAACGCCGTAAAGGTCACGCTAGGCCCCAAGGGCCGCAATGTCGTGATCGACAAGAGCTTCGGCGCACCCCGCATCACCAAGGACGGCGTTACCGTCGCCAAGGAAATCGAACTCAAAGACAAGTACGAGAACATGGGCGCACAGATGCTGCGCGAAGTGGCCTCGAAGACCAACGATCTCGCCGGTGACGGCACCACCACGGCAACCGTGCTGGGTCAGGCCATCGTGCGCGAAGGCATGAAATCGGTCGCAGCGGGTATGAACCCAATGGACCTGAAGCGCGGCATCGACCTCGCTGTCAGCAAGGTCGTCGAAGACCTGAAGAACCGCTCCAAGGATGTTTCCGGAAGCCAGGAAATCGCCCAGGTCGGTATCATCTCAGCCAACGGCGACCGTGAAGTCGGTGAAAAGATTGCCGAAGCCATGGAGAAGGTCGGCAAAGAAGGTGTGATCACCGTCGACGAGAGCAAAGGTCTCGAATTCGAACTCGAAACCGTTGAAGGTATGCAGTTCGACCGCGGCTATCTCTCGCCCTACTTCATCACCAACCCCGACAAGATGACGGTTGAACTGGAGAATCCTTACATCCTGATCTTCGAAAAGAAGCTCAGCAATTTGCAAGCGATGCTCCCGATCCTCGAAGCAGCAGTCCAGTCGGGCCGTCCGCTTCTGATCATCGCTGAAGACATCGAAGGCGAAGCGCTAGCCACTCTCGTGGTCAACAAGCTGCGCGGCGGCCTCAAGGTTGCAGCGGTCAAGGCACCGGGTTTCGGCGATCGTCGCAAGGCCATGCTGCAGGACATCGCAATCCTGACCAAGGGCGAAATGATCAGCGAAGACCTCGGTATCAAGCTGGAAAACGTCACGCTGGGCATGCTCGGTGAAGCCAAGCGCGTCACCATCGACAAGGACAACACGACGATTGTCGATGGCGCCGGCGACGAAGCCGACATCAAGGCTCGCGTTTCGGAAATCCGCACTCAGATCGACAACACCAGCAGCGATTACGACAAGGAAAAGCTGCAGGAACGTCTCGCTAAGCTTGCTGGCGGTGTTGCCGTGATCAAGGTTGGCGGCGCATCCGAAGTCGAAGTGAAGGAACGCAAGGACCGTGTCGATGACGCGCTCCACGCAACCCGCGCTGCGGTTGAAGAAGGCATCGTCCCGGGCGGCGGTACGGCTCTGCTCTACGCCACCAAGGCTCTCGACGGCCTGAAGGGCGAGAACGACGACCAGACACGCGGTATCGACATCGTGCGTAAGGCGATCATTGCGCCAGTTCGCCAGATTGCAACCAACGCCGGACATGACGGCGCGGTCGTATCGGGCAACCTCTTGCGTGAAGGCGACGAGACGCAGGGCTTCAACGCTGCGACCGATACTTACGAAAATCTCGTGAATGCCGGTGTCATCGACCCGACCAAGGTCGTGCGCGTTGCGTTGCAGGATGCGGCCTCGGTTGCCGGTCTCCTGATCACCACCGAAGCAGCCATTTCGGAAATCCCGGAAGACAAATCGTCCGGCGGCGGCATGCCCGATATGGGCGGCATGGGCGGTATGGGCGGCATGGGCTTCTAAGCCAGCCAGCCTATCAGCTCTAAAGATCAGGCCCGGCGGAGCGATCCGCCGGGCCTTTTTGTTTGCGCACGCCATGTGAAGTCTTCAGGAATGGCCGGACAAGTTACCGGAGAGAACCATGAAAGCTGCAATCGCCCTTCTTCCGCTTCTGGCACTCAGCGCTGGGTGCACCACCTACGCAGAAGCGCCGACCGCCCCTGTCGCTCAGCCAGCCCCGATTGACCGCGAAGCCGTAACCGCGCGAATGAACGAGTGGTTCGATGCGAAGTTCGAAGAAGAGCTTGCGTTCAGCCCCATCACCCAGACTTACCTTGGTCGCCGGACGGACTACGACAAGATCGACGACATGAGCGTCGCGGCAGAAGACCGCTATCTTGATTGGCTGCGCGCCTCGACCGCAGAACTCGATGCCACTTTCGACCGCGCCAACCTGACTGACGAAGGCCAGATTTCATGGGACATCTGGCACTATAACCTGGAACGCGCGGAAGCCGGCGTTCCGTTCCGCAATCAAGACTACATCCTTCACCACTTCAACGGCACGCAGTCATTCCTGCCCTCGTTTCTTATCGGACAGCACACCGTCGAAAACGAGGCCGAGATGGAAGCCTTCGTCGCTCGCCTTGGCGGGATCGCGACCGCGCTCGACCAACTGCTCGTCAGAGCGCAGGCCAACGCCGCTGCTGGCACCCGCCCTCCGCGCTTCGGTTATGAAGGAGTGATCGAACAGTCGCGCAATCTCACAGCGGGCGTTCCATTCAGCGAAGGCGACGCATCGCCGCTGTGGGAAGCGACCTTGGCCAACACGGCAAAGCTCGTCGAGGCGGGTGAAATCACGCCAGCACGGGCGGACGAAATACAGGCCGATGCGCGTGCCAAACTCGTGAACGAAGTCGGCCCTGCCTACGCACGCATCATCAACTGGTTTGAAGCTGACCTGGCCAATACGAGTGCGGATGCCATGGGCGTGAGCGCTCTTGCCGATGGCGAGGCATTCTATGACTACCGGCTGGCCCAGATGACCGGGACCGAATTAACCGCAGACGAAATCCACCGGATTGGCCTTTCCGAAGTCGCCCGGATCCGCGGCGAAATGGTGGCGATCAAGGATCAGGTCGGGTTCGACGGCGACCTCGGCCAGTTCTTTACCTTCATGCGCGATGATGACCGCTTCTATTTCAGCGAAGATGACAAGGGCGCACAGGATTACATCGACGCGGCGGAAGAGCATCTCGCCTTCATCAACAAGCGTCTGCCCGACTTTTTCGGACGGCTTCCGCAGGCCGATCTCGTGGTGAAACGCGTGGAACCGTTCCGCGAACAACCCGGTGCAGCCCAGCACTATCGCTCGGGCACGCCCGACGGATCGCGGCCCGGCGTCTATTACGCTCACCTGTCCGACATGCGGGCCATGCCGATCCCGACGCTGGAGGTGATTGCCTATCACGAAGGCAATCCCGGCCATCACATGCAAATCTCGATCGCTCAGGAAACGCAGGGCATTCCGAAATTCCGCACACAGGGCCGCGGCGCAGGCACGACCGCCTTCACCGAAGGCTGGGCACTATATTCTGAAACGCTGGCCAAGGAGATGGGCGCTTACAAGGACCCCTTTTCCGACTTCGGCCGGCTGACGACCGAGATGTGGCGCGCCATCCGCCTGGTGGTCGACACGGGCATCCATTCCAAGGGGTGGAGCCAGGAACGCGCCGTGCAGTATTTCCTCGAGAACTCGCCGATCCCGGAAACTGCGGTTCGGTCGGAGGTGATGCGCTATTTCGTGATGCCCGGGCAGGCAACTGCCTATAAGATCGGCATGATCCGCATTCAGGAACTGCGCGCGAAAGCCGAAGCAGAACTGGGCGACGACTTCGATATTCGCGGCTTCCACGACACGGTCCTTGGCGGCGGCAGTGTGCCCCTGACTATCCTGGAAACCCGGATCGAAAACTGGATCGCAGAACAAAAATCCAACTGATGAAAAAAGGGCCCCGGCAGGACATTCTGCCGGGGCCCTGAATTTTCACTGGCCGCAAGGCTTACCCGCCTTTGCGGCTTTCCTCGACCGCCGCGATAACCTCTTCGGGCCACGTCACTTCGGTTTGCGTTTGCGGGTTGAACAAGCCGCCTTCGTACTGCGCGACTTCGGCTGCTGCGATCTCTTCGGCGGTGAGAAATTCGCTCGGCTCGAGCGCGAAAATGTCGAGCCCGCGCGCGATCTCGGTCGCGTATATGCGGCCATTGTACCAATATGCCGACCAGTATCCGCCAGTAACCAGCTGGTCCTTGTCGATCGGACCGCGGTCGAAGTACGCGATCTCGAACGGGTTCGCTGTATCCGTGAAGTCGATCACGGAAACGCCGCCCTGATACCAGGCCTGCACGAAGATATCGCGGCCCGGGACCGGGATAATCGATCCGTTATGAGCGACGCAATTTTCCTTGTCGCCCTGCGGTACGGGCAGCTTGTACATGCCGCGGAACTCAAGCTTGTCGCCGTTCAGGTCGTAGAATGCATCGGCACCCCAATTGGCGGGATCGCCTGCCTGGCAACGCGGTCGCCCGCCCCCGCCCCATTCGTCGGTGAAGAGCACCTTGGTGCCGTCATTGTTGAATGTGGCCGAATGCCAATAGGCGAATCCCTTGTCCGTAACGTCCGCGATGCGGGTCGGCTTCAGGGGGTTTGAGATGTCGAGCACGATGCCGTTGCCCGAACAGGCTCCTGCGGCGATCTTCTTGGACGGGAAAACCGTGATATCGTGGCACTGGTTCGTGTCGTTGGTTTCCTGCGTGCCCTCACCGTGATCGCCCCCGCGCCACAGACCGGCAATCTGGCCGTCTTTGGCGAACACCCGCGGGCTATCCACGATGCGTGCTGCGGCCGGATTGGCGACTGGAATTTCGATGACATCAATGCTGAACAGGGCCGTTTCATCGCCAGCGTTGGAGAAACATCCGGCCAATTCCTCGTTATCACGAACGTAGGATGTGCCGGAGTTGTAGAGCACGATGGTGTCGTCATCAGCCGTCACGATTGAATGCGTATGGCTGCCCCGGCACGTCTGGACGAGGCCAACCTGGCGCGGCCGGGTAATGTCCGAGATATCGAATATGCGCACGCCGCGAAAACGTTCGTCGCTGACGTTGCCGTTCACGCCCTGAAGGCCGCAATCGATGCGCGCGCGGCTGTCCTGCACGCTCATCACGAGCAAATCGCCGACGATCGAAACGTCGCCCTGGCCGCCGGGACACACGGTCGAGCTGAGCAAGGTCGGCACGCCATCTTCGCCAAGGCGGTAAGCATTAAAACCGTGATAGCTTCCGGCAATCAGCAGATCACCGGAGAATGCCATGTCGGTGTTGGCGAAGCTCAGCAGCGATCCGCGCTTGCCAAATTGGGGCTTTTCCTCCTCGCCGTCTTCGTCAGCCGGTTTCTTGTCTGCGCTGCCTTCGTCCTCATCCTTTTCGATGAGCGGGAGTAGTCCTGCCGGGTTCTGAGGATCGTAGAAGCCGATTGGTTTGGCCTGCGCAGCCACCAGTCGCAGGCCCGAGATGGCCTCGCCAGCATCGCGGAAACCCGCCGTCAACGTTGCGCGCGGATCTGACGAAAGACCAGCCAGGACAGCGTTCATCCGGTCAATTTCCGCCTGCTGGTCGCTCACCACTTCATTGGTGAATTCGAACATGACCGGCTCATAGGCACTGCCCGGTGCGCGGTGCAGTTCCTTGACCATGTCGAGCGCGCCCTGGTGATGGGCGATCATCAGCTGCAGGAACTGGTTGTCGAATTCCACGCTGTTCGATGCCGCCAGCGCCGCCATCTGCGCGGGGCTCGCCATGCCCTTCATCGTGTGGTGGCTTGCGTGAGCAGAATGCATCGAGTGGTCCATCGCAGCGGGCTCTTTGCGTTCCTTCAGCCATTCGCGCATGAATTTGATTTCGTCCTTCTGACCCGCTTCGATCCGGTCAGCAGTTTTCAGAATGGCATCATTGTTGGTGCGATCCTTGACCAGCTGCGCCATGGCGACAGCTTGCTGGTGGTGAACGATCATGCCCTGCATGAACGACACGTCGGCAGGCGAATAAGACGAGTCGGAAAGCGCAATCGCTTCTGTGCGGTCGATGACCCGCGGCGCTTCGCCGGGTGCACCAGGCAGAATGATCGGCACTTCCTGCGCCAGAGCAACGTGCGAAGTGGAAAGCAGCATGCCTACGGCAAGCGCGCGAAACGTCGTGGTCATAATTGTCCCCAGTGCAACCCATTTTATGGGGGAATATACGAACGACGCGGCTCCAAGCGTCAAGCATCAATCGCCTGCTCCAAGTTGTTCACCCAATCAGGATCGCACTTCGTCGAACCTTGGCTGGGACAAACACTTCGGCCGTTAATTCCCGGACCCGTAGGCGACCTCACCCGTTGGTTTCGAAACACCAACCTTTTCTGAGGAGATCCCCATGAAGCTGCCCCACAAGGCCCACGTTGCAATCGTCGATGGCGAACATTTCACCGTGATGCGGAATTCTGGCGCACCGCTCGACCCTAAGCTTGAGGGCGCCGAGAAGCCGGATCTCTCACCCAGCAATTTCAGCGCCGGCATCCGCCATCAGGACCAGGTGGGCCAGCAGCTCGGTCGCACCGATCTTGAAGAACTCGCACATGGTGCAGCGGCTGCCGAATGGCTCAACGCCAAGGCAATCGCCGGCGACATTACCGACGTGCTCGTAATCGCGGATCCAAAAACCCTCGGCGAGATGCGCAGGCATTATCATTCGGAACTGGAAAAGCGGATCGTCGGAGAAATAAACAAGACGATGACGGGCGAAAGCGTTGACCGGATCGAGAAGGTCATTGCCGCAGCATGACGGCCTAGGAACTATATACGGACTAGCCGGGCGTCCGTGCGACACATTCTGTCGCGCGGACGCTTGCGTGTTACAAGTGACAAGCGTTAAGGAAGCCCTAACCATAGACCTGATAAGAATGGTGACATGCAGATGAGGATAGTCGGAAAAGCCCTGATCGCAGCTGCCCTTGTTATGGGCGCGCCTGCGACTGTGAACGCGCAAGCCACGGATTACGCTGCGCAATTTGATAACACGCTCGGCACTGAAGTTCGCGCTCCGCGAAGCTTCGAGGCGCGGTACGAAACGCCTCTGGCAAAGCAGATTGCGATGCTTGCAGACGGTTCAAACGGCCGCATCGGAGTTTACGCGATCGACTTGTCGACCGGTCAGGAAGTCGGCGTTCTCGAAGACCAGTTTTTCCCGATGGCCAGCACCAGCAAGGTCGCGATTGCGGCAGCCTATCTTGCCGGTGTCGATGCGGGCCGCTGGAGCATGACAAGCGAGTTTCGCCTCCCCCGCCCCGGCGGAGCATATCTGTCTGCGCAGCAGCACCTCGACCTGATGATCAGCAAAAGCTGCAATGCCTGCACCGATGCGCTGCTCAACGCCGTTGGCGGCCCAAGCGCCGTGAACAAATGGATGCGCGGTGCAGGGATCGAGGATTTTCATCTCACTCGTGACATCGCAACACTTGTCCGCGAAGACGGCCGGATCGATCCGGCAACCGTCGTGGACGTGAAGGATAGCGCCACGCCGCGTGCCATGGGACAGCTGCTTGCCGGGATCTATCAAGGTCGCTGGCTCAGTGCGCAATCGCGCCAGGTACTGATGAACGCCATGGCCGAAACAACAACAGGCAAGAAGCGGATGCCGGCAGGCTTACCCCAAAGCGCAAGCCTGGCGCACAAGACCGGAACGCTTAGTCGGACTGCCAGCGATATCGGCATTTTCCATACGCCTGACGGGCGCGCGATTGCCGCTGCGATCTACGTGACAGGACAGAGCTCGTCGATGGCCTCCGAGAACGGCAACAGGAATCTCAAGCTCGAAGCAAGACGCCAGCGTGATTCCAGGATCTCGTCAATTACTGGCGCACTCTATCGCGGCTTCGGCGGCCAGGAGCAGAACCGCCGGGTCTGGACGAATGCCGACGTCGGCGGCGAATAAGCTTTTCCCTACCTTACCATACGGGTTGCCGCGCAGCTTACCGTAGGAAATTGCAAGCATAGAAAAAGGGCAGCGCCTTGCGGCACCGCCCTTCTTGTTTCGTCGGTATAACCGGCGAAGCGAGCTGAATTAGTCAGCCTGTGCTTCAGCTTCGGTTTCGCCTTCGACTTCAGCTTCGACTTCAGCAGCAGCTTCGTCAGCTTCAGCAGCAACTTCTTCACCGGTTGCTTCCATGGAGTCGCCAGCGGCTTCCATGTTGGCTTCGGTGTCAGCAGCAGCGTTTTCCATGGTAGCTTCAGCCGAATCTTCGGTAGCTTCCGAACAAGCGGCGAGCGAGAGAGCAGCGGCCGAAGCGGCGGCGACGAGTGCGATCTTACGCATAATGATAAATCCTTAAACAGCGAGTTTTGGTGCAGAAGAAGCGTCAGTCCGCCCTCCCACGCAAGTCCCGGAAACGGGCCTTACGAATCCCTAAATAATGGCGGGATTGTGGCACTGCAAGCCTTTTCGCCACATTGATGCCTTGTTTGCCCTCGAATTGCCGGATTTCCGCCATATCTTGGCCACATTTTTACAGCCGTTTCCGCTCCCCAAATGGTCGACTCGCTGCTAGTCACCCTGGCGATGGCCGATAAAAATCACCTCTACCTCGTCGATGGATCAGCATATATTTTCAGGGCCTATCACCGGCTGCCGCCGCTGACTGACCCTGAAGGGACGCCTGTTGGTGCGGTTTATGGCTATACCACCATGCTGTGGAAGCTGGCCGAGGACCTCGACAAGGCAGACGGTCCGACACACCTCGCGGTGGTATTGGACAAGTCGAGCCATTCCTTCCGGAACGAGATTTACGATCAGTACAAGGCCAACCGGCCCGATCCGCCAGAAGACCTCGTGCCGCAGTTCCCGCTTATCCGGCACGCGACCCGGGCGTTCTCCTTGCCCTGTATCGAGGAGCCGGACGTCGAAGCGGATGATATGATCGCATCCTATGCGCGCGAGGCGCAGTCCAAAGGCTGGGATGTGACCATCGTGTCCTCCGACAAGGATTTGATGCAGCTTGTCGGGGAACGCGATGGTGCGCGCATCGACATGCTCGACACAATGAAAAACGCGCGCATCTATATCGAGGAAGTCGAGGAGAAGTTCGGCGTTCCACCCGAGAAGGTCGGCGACGTCCTCGCGTTGATGGGCGATTCAGTCGATAACATTCCAGGCATCTTCGGCGTCGGGCCCAAGACCGCTAGCAAGCTGATCGCAGAACATGGCGATCTTACGGCCGCACTCGATTCTGCAGAGGACATGAAGAAGTCCAAGCTGAAAGAACGTCTGATCGAACACCGTGCCGATGCAGAACTCAGCCGCGTCCTGGTCACCCTCAAGGAGGATTGCGGACTGCCGGTCGACATAGACGACATGAAACTCGACGGCGTGCCCCCTGGACCCCTTGCGCAATTCCTTGAAAAGCATGGGTTCACCAGTCTGCTCCGCCGGCTCGATGCAGGGTCTGGCAGTCCTGACCGGCCCAACAACCTCAATCCCGCCAAGGCGGAAAACGCAGGCGCAGAAGCAAGCCCGCAGGGAAGCCGCCAGCCTCTGCCCGAAATGCCTGCTGTCGACCGTTCGTCCTATGAATGCGTCCAGACGATCGATCGGCTGAAGGCATGGGTATCGCGCGCCGAAGCATCGATGCTGGTCGCCGTGGACACCGAAACCAGCGCGCTCGACAGCATGGCGGCCGACCTCGTCGGCATCAGCCTTGCCTTGGGACCGAACGATGCGTGCTATATCCCGCTCGCACACGGCGGGACCGATATGTTCGCCGAAAAGCCGGACCAGATTGCGCTGGAAGACGCGCTTGCCGCCCTGCGGCCACTCTTGGCGTCGGATGCGGTCACGAAGATATTCCACAACGGAAAATACGATCTCAACGTGCTGGCTCGCTATGATGTGGAGGTCACACCGATCGACGACACCATGGTCATCAGCTTCGATCTCGACGCCGGGCGCGGCCTCGACGGGATTGGCGGCGGGCACGGCATGGACGAATTGGTCGACCGGCACCTAGGCCACACCTGCCTGACCTTCAAGGAAGTGTGCGGAACCGGAAAGAAGGCCATCAGCTTCGGCGAAGTGCCGCTGGACCGGGCGACCGAATACGCGGCGGAAGATGCTGACGTGACGTGGCGATTGTACCAGCATCTCAAGCACCGCCTCCCGCTCGAAGGCGGCACGGCGATCTATGAACGCGTTGACCGGCCGCTGGTCCCTGTCGTCGCCCGCATGGAACAGCGCGGCATCAAGGTGGACCGGGCCAACCTAGCCGGTCTGTCGAAGGAATTTGCGACCGAAACGGGCAGGCTTGAGAAGGAAATTCACGCACTCGCGGGGCGGGAATTCACCGTTGGCAGCCCGAAACAGCTGGGCGATGTCCTGTTCGATACACTTGGCTACAAGGGCGGCAAGAAGGGCAAGAGCGGCCAGTATTCGACCGACCAATCGATCCTGGAGAGGCTTTCCGGTGAGGGCGCCGAGATCGCTGACAAGGTGCTGGAATGGCGCCAGCTGACCAAGCTCAAGTCGACCTATACCGACGCGCTCCAGGAAGCGATCAACGCGAAGACCGGTCGGGTGCATACCAGCTACAGCCTTGTCGGCGCCCAGACTGGCCGCCTGTCTTCGACCGACCCCAACCTCCAGAACATCCCCATCCGTACCGCAATCGGCCGCCAGATCCGCGATGCCTTTGTCGCAGAGGAAGGCAATGTCCTGCTGGCTGCCGACTATTCGCAGATCGAGCTGCGGCTCGCCGCTCATATGGCGGATGTGGGGCCGCTGAAGGAAGCCTTCGCCAATGGTGAGGACATCCACGCCCGCACGGCAACCGAGATGTTTGGCGAAGTGACCCGCGACACACGCGCCCAAGCCAAGACGATCAACTTCGCCATCCTCTACGGTATTTCCCGCTGGGGCCTCGCAGGCCGCCTTGGCGTCGAGGCAGACGAGGCACAGGCAATGATCGATACCTATTTCAAGCGCTTTCCCGGCATCCAGCGGTACATTCAGGAGACGCTGGAGACAGTGCGCGAGCGCGGTTACTCGGAAACGCTCTTTGGCCGCAAAACGTGGTTCCCGCGCATCGGATCGAAGAATCAGGCAGAGCGCCAGGGGAGCGAGCGCGCGGCCATCAACGCACCGATCCAGGGCACCAGCGCTGACATCATCAAACGGGCCATGATCCGCATGGAGGCCGCACTTGCCGATGCAGGCTTACCCAAGGTGCAGATGCTGCTCCAAGTGCACGATGAATTGGTTTTCGAACTGCCAGAAAGCGATATCGACGCCGCTTCCAAAGTGATCGAGAACGTTATGGCAAATGCGGCCCGGCCAGCAGTCATACTCGACGTGCCGCTGGGTATCGAAATCGGAACGGGCAAAAGCTGGGGGTCGGCGCATTGAAAGAACTAGCTAGGATTGTCAGGCGCGGCCAACGCTGGCCGAATGCCGTGCTTTCTCTGATCATTTTCGGCGCGATGTTCGCGCTGATCCTCATCGTCTACCAGACTGTCGAGGCTGAGCGCGAGGAGCGCCAGCAATCGCAGCTCACCGCCCTCATCCTCAATGAACTGGAGCAGGTTGAGACCGCGGCGCTGAATGCAGAAACCGGGCAGCGCGGGTATCTCATCACGCTGGATCGCCGCTACCTCACTTCATGGGAAGAAGGCAGCGAACAGATTGATCCGACGCTGCGCCGCCTGCGCGGTCATCTCGACGGCCAGATGACCCTTAGGCAGGAGGAGCTGCTCGACCAGATCGATGCGCTTGCGCGCGCCAAATTTGGTGAGATGGAACGTTCAGTCCTGCTGGTACAGGATGGACGCCTGCTCGATGCCCGCCAAGCCGTCCTGTCGGACGAAGGGCACGAGGCCATGCAGCGGCTGCGGCGTGCGATTGACGAAATGCGGGTGATCGAACGCAAGATCCTCGCCACGCAGGCTGCAGACACCGCTCGGTTCGAGGCGCGTATCCTGCCTTTGCTTGGCGGACTGATCGTGCTCCTGCTGATCGCGATCCTGTTCGGCGCCAGGCTGGTATCACGTGCCGCACGGGCCGAGGCCGAAGCCGCACAGGCTGCTGCGGTGGGCGAAGCGCGCGACCGGGCCGACTTGCTTGCCCGCGAACTCAACCACAGGGTCAAAAACCTGTTCGCGGTCGTCCTTGCCATCGTGCAGATGAGCGCGCGCGACAAACCCGAAGCCAAGCCACTGACCGACAGTATTTCAGAGCGGATCAGGGCACTGCTTACGGCCCATGAGGTCAGTCAGGGCGCGCTCGATACGCAGCTTGCATCCCTGGAGGTGTTGATCGACACTTCGCTGGCCCCTTACCGTTCATCCACCCAGACTGCCACGATCGAAGGCCCGGAAATCTTCCTTCCGGCCAAGCGCATTACTCCGCTGGGGCTCGTATTCCACGAACTCACCACGAATGCTGTGAAATACGGCGCCTGGGCGAACGGGGGCTCCATTAATGTCAGTTGGAAAAAGAGCGGCGATGAAATCGAACTGACATGGCGCGAAACGGGCGTAAAACTGGACGGTGAGCCCGAACGCAAAGGCTTTGGAAGCCTCCTCATGAACTCCGCTGCACGCCAGTTCGGCGGGACCGTGACACGCGATTTCACCGGTGACGGACTGGTTGTGAAGATCACCATGCCGTTTGACGAGGCCGCCACCTTGCTTGCAACACCCGAAGCTGCGGCCTAACTGGCGTTCGATGATTCAACGATACAATCCGCAAAACTGGGAAGTCTCGACCGAGGCTATGGTGGAAACCGCCGTTGCTCTGGGCGGCGCAATCCTGTTGGCACTAGTCGTCCACTTCATTGCCTTCGCCTTGATCCGGCGGTTTACCAAATCATCGGCCAGCCAGATCGACGATGTCGTCGTGCAAAAAGTCCGCAAACCGATGCGCTGGGCCATGGTCGGCTTTGCAATTTCCATTGCAGCGGAAAATGACGCACTGGTTGGCGATGGTTGGGACACCTTTGTAAAGTTCCTCACGCCAGCCCTGATCGGCTGGGTGGCCTTTGCCGTAGTGAAGGGCTTCGCCGCGGGTTACGAGCGTCAGGTCGAAATACAGGGCGACGAGGTCGCGACACGTTCGCACCGGACGCGCATCGCGATCCTGTCGCGCACCATCCGCGTGGCCATCGTGATCATCGCAGTTTCGCTTATTATGCTCAATATTCCGGGCGTAGCGGACGTCGGCACCACCATGCTGGCTTCTGCCGGCCTTGCCGCTCTTGCGATCGGTGCTGCGGCGCAGCCCGCGCTTAAATCGCTGATTGCCGGATTGCAGATGGCCATCACGCAGCCGCTCCGGATTGGCGATCTGGTGAAGGTAGAGGGGCAAGCCGGGCGCGTAGAAGAAATCCGCATGAGCTTTGTCACGGTCCGCACCTGGGACGAACGCGTCCTTGTCGTGCCGACCTCCGTTTTCCTCGACAATCTGTTCGAGAACTGGTCGCGTGTCAGCGAAGCGCTCACCGGTCCGGTCATGCTGCACCTCGATCCGGCGTCGGATATCGAACCGATCCGCAAGGAGTTCGAGCGTTTCGTCAGGGCTCATCCATTGTGGGACCAGCGCAATCTGGCCCTCCTGATGACCGAGGCCTACCCCGAGAGTGTCGAGCTTCGTCTCTCGATGAGCGCGGAGACCATCGGCGATCTGTTCAACCTGCGCTGTGCTGTACGCGAACATATGGTCCAGTGGCTGCGGAAAGAGCAGCCCGAAGCGCTCATCCGTCACCGCCTCGAGGTCGAAGCGGCTAACGCCCGCGTCACCGGCGGCTGACCGGCGGCTGACACTGGGCCAGCCGCCGAAGCATCAGTGCTTCTGGTCGCGGGTACTTTCGACCATGCCTTCGTGAATGAAGCCAATCGGCTGCACTTCGGCAGCGCGTTTCTTCAGTTCACCGCGCATTTTCTTGTATTCCTCTTCCATGCGGCTGGTCACTGTCGCGCGGCTGTCATTGAGCGCTTCGGTAAAGTCGGCAGAGGTCACTTGCTGCACATCCCCGCCCGCGCGCTGAAGGGCGTTGAGCCCTGCCCGCCGCACAACGTCTTCGAGGTCGGCGCCGGTGAAGCGGTCTGTCTTTTCCGCCACGTCTGCCAGCACCACATCATCGGCGAGCGGCATATTCGCCGTATGAATGCCGAGTATCTGTTCGCGGCCAGGTTTGTCGGGCGTCCCAACATAAACAAGCTCGTCGAACCGGCCAGGACGCAGCAGCGCAGGATCGACCAGCGTTGGACGGTTAGTCGCGCCAATCACGACCACCGACTGCAATTCTTCCAACCCATCCATTTCGGCGAGGATGGTGTTGACGACGCGGCCGGTAACCTGCGGTTCGCCCTGTCCGCTACCGCGAGCGGGGACGAGGCTGTCGATCTCGTCGATGAAGATCACGCATGGTGCGACCGAGCGGGCGCGTTTGAACATACGCGCAATCTGCTGTTCGCTTTCGCCATACCATTTGGACAAGAGGTCCGAGCTCTTCATCGAGATGAAGTTCGCTTTCGCTTCCTTGGCGACCGCCTTGGCGAGCAGCGTCTTGCCGGTTCCTGGCGGGCCATAAAGCAGGAAGCCCTTGGCCGGCCTGATACCCAGACGGCGGAACGCTTCCGGATTTTTCATCGGCAGCTCGATGCCCTCTTTCAGCTTTTCGATGGCATCGCCGACGCCGCCGATGTCCGACCAGCCTACATTGGGCATCTGCACCATCACTTCGCGCATGGCAGAAGGCTGGATGCGTTTGAGAGCCTCGACAAAATCTTCGCGAGTGACGCAAAGTTCGTCGAGAACCTCAGGCGGAATTGTCCGCTCGTCGAGATCGATCTTGGGCATGATCCGGCGGACCGCATCAATGGCCGCCTCGCGTGCCAAGGCCCCGATATCAGCGCCAACGAAGCCGTAAGTGGCCTTGGCCAGTTCCTGCAGGTCGACCCGGTCGCCCAGCGGCATCCCGCGGGTGTGAATGCCGAGGATTTCGCGGCGGCCCTGCTCGTCAGGCACACCGATCACGATTTCGCGGTCGAACCGGCCCGGGCGGCGCAGAGCTTCGTCGATCGCGTCGGGGCGATTGGTCGCCGCAATCACGACAAGGTTTGAACGTGCTTCCAGGCCGTCCATCAAGGTGAGCAATTGAGCGACCAGGCGCTTTTCGGCTTCACCCGGTACGCGGTCACGCTTCGGCGCGATGGAATCGATCTCGTCGATAAAGATAATCGCAGGCGATGCCTTGGCGGCTTCCTCGAACACTTGGCGCAGTGCTTTTTCGCTATCGCCGTAGCCCGATCCCATGATCTCGGGTCCGTTGATCGTGAAGAAATTTGCATCACTTTCATTGGCGACCGCTTGCGCCAGCCGGGTCTTGCCGGTTCCGGGGGGTCCATGCAGCAGCACGCCCTTGGGCGGATCGACGCCGAGCCGTGTGAACAGTTCAGGATAGCGCAGCGGCAGCTCGACCATTTCGCGGAGCTGCTGGATGGTTTCTCCCATGCCGCCGACATCGTCATAGTTCACGACGGCGCGGCCATCGCGCGGTTCTTCGAACTCGGCGCGCAGCTCGACCTCGGTATTTTCGTCAATGTGGACGATGCCCTTGGGGCTGGTGGAAACCACGCTCAGGCGGATCTGGGTCAGGGCATATGCTGGCGCGTTGAACATGCGGCGCACTTCCTGCGGCATGTTCTGGACCGGTTGCTGGCCGGTAGTAGCCACGAGATCGCCCGCCATGATCGGCTTCTGGAAGAAATTGCGCTTCAATGCCTGCGCCGGTCCCTGGAGCCGCATTTCGCGATTGGCCGGTGCGAAGACGACCCGGGTAGCCGGGCGCGATTCTGCGGCAACCACCTTTACATGCTCGCCCGAGCCGACTTCCGCGTTGCCGCGCTGGAGACCGTCGAGCCTGATCACATCAAGCGACTGGTCTTCGTCATAAGCGGGCATGGCAATGGCTACGGTGTCGCGCTTGCCAGTGATCTGGACGGTATCGCCTTCTGTGATGCCGAGCGACTGGAACGCGGAGCGCGGCATACGGGCAATGCCCTGCCCGCTTTCTTCCTGGCGGGCTGCAGCTACCTGCAACCTGACCGATTTTTCTTCTACCGCAGTCGCTGCATCCGCATCGGCCATCTGGGCACACTCCCTTGCGTCAATTCATTGCTGTCCCGCACGAGATGGGGACTGGTCACAATGTTGCAATGAGCGAGACTGCCATGGGGTCCAAGCGATCGCCGAAGCGAGGCAAGAAAAAAGCCCGGCAGGAAAACCGGCCGGGCTTGGAAAGTCTTGGGAGAGGATGCCTAAAAGGCAGGGAGACATATGCTGGCAGACGCGTTTTTGTGCAAGTGCGAAAGGATCAAGATTTGTTGCATAAAACGCAAGCTAAGTATCCGCTTCGCATTGCATCATGGGGACTGCTGATACCAATTCGGAGAAGACAAACTCTTGTTTGTCACCCTCATCCGCCGCCGCCAGCGCATCCGAAGTCGCAACGTCCTTGACTGGCAGCAATGGCGTGTAAACCAGTCCGCGGATTCCGCGCTCGTTCGCAAGGAAACCGTAGTGTGGGAAACGGTCGTCGACGAGCAGATACGTGCGCATGTTGAACAGGTGCATGTTTTTCATGTAGCTAGCGGCAACCGATATGTGACCTGATCCCCCGTCGGAGATGAACTTTTCGAAAGCATCGCATGAGCGCGGAAAGCTAATCGCCAGCAGATTTGAGCGCAGGCAATATTCCGTCTTATCCGAGCAATCCTGCATGGGGATCGCCGATCCCCGTATCCGGTTCATGAATCGTCCGCGTTTAGTATCGATGACGAACCCGGGCATGAATGCGTACACATCACCTCGGTTTTCTTGTGGTGGCCTCGCCTCATGTGCCGATAGGGTGCTGGTACAGGCCAAGGCCATCGCCGCGCTGGCACATCGATTCAAAAATGAACCCGCTATTCGTTTCATTTCCCTAATATCGCTTCGTAAAGGCCGCTTCGTCAATGACCCAGCTACTGCGGCCAGAAAGGCTCGCAGTTAGAAGGGGTGACAGGCTCGCAGTCGGGCGCTAGCAGCCTCTGGGTAACGGAGGATTGATGAACAAGCTTTATCCCGATGCCGCCGCGGCCCTCGACGGGCTTCTGACAGACGACATGCTGATTGCCAGCGGGGGGTTCGGCCTGTGCGGCATACCCGAGCGACTGCTGGAGGCTATCCGCGAGAGCGGCGTGAAGAACCTAACCTTCGCCAGCAACAATGCCGGGATCGACAATGAAGGCATCGGCATGTTGCTGCGCACGCAGCAGGTGAAGAAAATGATCTCTTCCTATGTCGGCGAGAACAAGGAATTCGAACGGCAATTCCTTTCTGGAGAGCTTGAGGTGGAATTCTGCCCCCAAGGTACGCTTGCTGAACGCATGCGAGCAGGCGGAGCGGGTATTCCCGGCTTCTACACCAAGACCGGTGTCGGCACGCAGGTTGCCGAGGGCAAGGAAGTGAAATCTTTCGCCAATCGCGACGGACAAATGGAAGACTATATCCTCGAACACGGCATCTTTGCCGATCTCGCCATCGTCAAGGCATGGAAGGCAGACGAAACCGGTAACCTCGTCTTCCGCAAGACCGCCCGCAATTTCAACCAGCCGGCCGCGACCTGCGGCAAGGTTTGCGTGGTCGAGGTCGAAGAGATCGTACCGACCGGCAGCCTCGATCCGGACTGCATCCACCTGTCCGGCGTGTATGTGCAACGCATGATTGTCGGAGCGCCCTACGACAAGAAGATCGAGTTCGTGACAACTCGCGAACGGGAAACGGCATGATCCGGTCGCTCGTCATATCGGCAGCAGCGGTTGCCCTTGCAGGCTGTACCACGGCGACCACGAACTATTATCAAGCGTCGGCCAAACCGGATGCGGCACAGTCCATCAGCAGCGATGCGCCGGATTCCATGCGCTGGCTTTATGGTTCGGGTGAAGCCTCGGCCGTATCGATCCAGAGCTGGCGGATGCTGGCCGACTATGCAGTGGCGCGCGCCCGTGAACGCCGCATCCCGCAAGCCGTACCGATGGGTATTGCCGGCAGCGTGTCCCAGCCCGCATGTACTGTAGGCGAAACGATCAAGCCGCTCGCTGTGGTATTCGACGTCGACGAGACCGTGATCCTGAATGCAGGCTACGAATACTGGCTCGCAATGGGTAACGAATACTCGTCCGCGACCTGGCAGGAATGGGAAAATGATGGCGCACCGCTCGCCAGACCCGTGCCGGGTGCCGTCACGGGGATACGACGCTTGCGCGAAGCTGGCATCACGCCGGTATTCAATACCAATCGGCAGTTCAGTCCCGAAGGTGCAGCGCGTGCTATCGCCGTCGCTGGTCTGGGCGATGCCACGCATCTCGAAACCCTGTATCTGCGCGGAGACGATGGCGGCAACGGCGACAAGGATGGCCGCCGCGCGATGATTTCAGAGAAATTCTGCGTGATTGCGCTTGCAGGCGACAATCTGGGCGACTTTGCTGACATCTTTAACGATGATGACCTGGGCGTGCAGGACCGCCGCCAGATGGCTTCGCGCGGAGAGTACGCGCAGCTCTGGGGCAATGGCTGGTTCGCCCTGCCCAACCCCGTTTACGGAGATTCCATCAAGGGCTCGATCGGCGAGGTCTTCACAGAAGACCAGCGCTGGAATGCCCAGACCGCGCCCGCAATCACGAACGAAGGCAATTGAGATGAGCGAGACCGCAGAGAAAACTGGCTGGGACCGTGATCAGATGGCTGCCCGCGCCGCCAAGGAGCTGGAAGACGGCTATTACGTCAATCTGGGCATCGGCATACCGACACTGGTCGCAAACCACATCCCTGAAGGCATGCACGTAACGCTCCAGAGCGAAAACGGCATGCTCGGCATCGGCCCCTTCCCCTATGCCGGCGAGGAAGATGCCGACCTGATCAATGCCGGCAAGCAAACGATCAGCGAACTGCCGCACAGCGCCTATTTCGACAGTGCCGCCAGTTTCGCCATGATCCGCGGCGGGCATATTGATTTGACCGTGTTGGGCGCGATGGAAGTCGCCGAAAACGGCGACATCGCCAACTGGATGATCCCGGGCAAGATGATCAAGGGAATGGGCGGCGCGATGGACCTCGTCGCCGGCGTGAAAAAGATCATCGTGGTGATGGACCATAATGCCAAGGACGGCAGCCCGAAGTTCATTCCGGAATGCACGCTGCCGCTGACCGGACAGAACGTGGTCGACATGATCATCACCAATCTCGCCGTGTTCCACCGGCCCGACCATGACAGTCCCTTCAGGCTGATCGAACTGGCTCCCGGAGTGTCGGCGGAGGAAGTAGCCGCGAAGACTACGGCGAAGTACGAAGTCGCCTTGGGCTGACGCTCGGATGGCCGCCTGGCTCGACAAACCTCGCAATGAAGGCACCCCTCTTGCGGGCCTGAAGGTGCTGGAACTGGCGCGCGTGCTGGCGGGCCCATGGGCGGGTCAGATCCTCGCCGATCTGGGCGCGGATGTGATCAAGGTCGAAAGCCCGGAAGGCGACAACACCCGCATCTGGGGGCCGCCTTGGATCGAGCACGAGGGCGAGCGAACGGCCGCCTATTACCACGCCTGCAATCGCGGCAAACGCGGCGTCGTGGCGGATTTTCGCGATCCTGAACAGCTTGGACAGATATCCGATCTAGCCGCCAGTGCCGATGTGGTGCTCGAAAACTTCAAGCCCGGTGCACTGGCCAAGTTCAAGCTCGACTATGCGAGCCTTGGGAAAGCCAACCCTGCTCTGGTCTATTGTTCGATCACAGGATTCGGACAGGACGGACCGCGGCGCGACGAGCCGGGCTATGATTTCGTTATCCAGGCGATGAGCGGCTTCATGTCGCTGACGGGCGAGCCGGATGGCGAGCCGATGAAGCATGGCACTTCCGTTAGCGATCTCGCCTGTGGGCTGTGGTCAGCCAATGCCGTGCAAGCCGCCCTGTTGATGCGGCACCGGACCGGCAAGGGCCAGTGGATCGACATGAGCCTGCTCGATTGTTCGGTCGGGTTGCTGGCCAACCAAGCGATGACCTATTTCGCAACGGGGCAGAACCCTCCGCGCATGGGCAACGCGCACGCACAGGTCAGCGCTTATGGGGTTTTCCCGACACGAGACGGACCCGTCGTCCTTGCTCCTGCGAACGATGCTTTGTTCCGCAAACTTTTGCGGGTCCTGGGCCGGGAGGATCTTGTCGAGGACGACCGTTTCAAGACCAACGAGAGCCGGATCGCGCACCGCGCTACAATCGATGCGCTCATCGCAGGCGAAACGATAAAACTGCCGCGCGATGAACTGCTGGCCAAGTGCGCCGGGGCAGGCGTCCCGGCAGGGCCCATCAATAATCTGGACGAGGTCTTTTCGGACCCGCAGGTACAAGCACGCGGCATGAAAATCATGCCTGACGGCGTGCCGGGCCTGCGCAGCCCGTTCAGCTTTTCAGATGCAGAACTGACCCTCGACAAACCCTCCCCGCGCAAAGGCGCCGACCAAGGCCGCTAAGTCAGCCGAGCGCGGTTTTCAGTTCGTCAGTCAGGTCGGTGCGCTCCCAGGGAAACGCATCACCGTCGGCCTGACGCCCGAAATGGCCATAGGCCGCGCTCTGCCGGTAGATCGGCTTGTTGAGACCGAGATGCGTGCGGATGCCGCGCGGCGTAAGCCCGCTGAGGCTGTCGATTGACGCGATGGCATTTTCCAGCGCCTCGTCGGAAACGCCTTCGATGCTCGTGCCGTGGGTATCAACATAGAGCGACAGCGGCTTCGATACGCCAATCGCGTAGGCCAGCTGGATCGTGCACCGCGTAGCAAGCTTCGCAGCGACAATGTTCTTCGCCAAATAGCGGGCGATATAGGCAGCAGAACGATCGACCTTGGTCGGGTCCTTGCCGCTGAATGCTCCGCCGCCGTGCGGAGCCGCGCCGCCATAGGTGTCGACAATGATCTTGCGGCCGGTAAGGCCAGCGTCCCCGTCAGGGCCACCGATCTCGAATGCTCCGGTGGGATTGATGTGCCACTCGGTTTCGTCGGTCAGCCAGCCGCTCGGCAGGATGTCGCTCACCACGCCTTTTACGTAGGACTTGAGCTCGGCTTCCTTTTCGCCTTCGTGATATCCCTTCGCGTGCTGGGTCGAGACGACGATCGCAGTGCATTCGACCGGCTTTCCGTTCTCGTAGCGGAGCGTGACCTGGCTCTTCGCATCAGGTTCGAGGAACGGCGCTGCGCCGCTTTTGCGGTCGGCCGCGAGACGTTCGAGGATCTTGTGACTGTAATCGAGTGTCGCGGGCATCAAATCAGGCGTTTCATCGCAGGCGAAACCGAACATAATTCCCTGGTCGCCGGCACCTTCATCCTTGTTGCCACTGGCATCGACGCCCTGGGCGATTTCGGAAGACTGGCCGTGCAAGTGGTTTTCGAACGTGAGGGTCTTCCAGTGGAACCCTTCCTGCTCATACCCGATTTCGCGCACGGTGCGGCGGACCGCTTTTTCGATTTCTTCCTTCGCGCCCGGCGCCCAGCCGCCGTTCTCCGCCCATTCGGGATTCTTGGCATCGTACATCGGCGCGCAGCGAATTTCGCCCGACAGGATCACGCGCTGCGTCGTGGTCATCGTTTCGCAAGCCACGCGCGCTTCTGGATCCTTGGCCAGCATCAGGTCAACGATCGCGTCACTGATCTGATCGGAAACCTTGTCCGGGTGTCCTTCGGAAACGCTTTCGGAAGTGAAGAGATAATTAGCGCGCATTGAGACCCCGATTAGTGGATATAAAGAAACCTTTATGTGTCTTGAGACACGTAACGGTCCTGCACTCGCATGGCAACAAGTGATGCAACGATTAAGGCGATACCCCAAAGGAGTGTCAGCCAGTGCCCTGACCGCGCGAACCATGTTGGCGCGGCAGGCGGCGGCACAAGTGTGTCAATCCGGTCCGCCTGGTATTTCCCAATGTGGTTGCGCACCACCCCCCGCGCATCGATTACCGCGCTGATACCGGTTGTGGTGGAACGCAGCACCGGAAGTCCTTCTTCGATGGCACGCATCCGGGCTTGGCCCAAATGCTGGGGCGGCCCCCAAAGGCCAAACCAGCCGTCATTGGACGGGTTAAAGATGTAGTCAGGACGGTTGTCGGGATCGGTGACTTCGCCGGAGAACACTATCTCGTAGCAGATCTGCATCCCGGCCTTGCCGTATTCCTTGAAATCGAACGTCTGGGGTCCGGGCCCTGGCAGGAAGTCGATGCTTCCGGCCACCAGGCGGGACAAGCCAAGCGGCTCCAGAAGCTCCCGCATTGGCAAGTATTCGCCGTACGGCACCAGATGCGCCTTGGCATAACGGGGCCCCAGGGTGCCGTTCGCTTCGATCGCGGTTACAGTATTGTATGCCCCGACGGCGCGGCGATATCCATCAACCTCGCCCATTTCCAGATCGGTCGCACCGGTAAGCAGCAAGCCTCCATCCGAGATGGCTTGCCCTATTCTGAAGCGCGCGAAGGCGGGTTCGCCGGCGGCAGTCGTCTGATCGTAATACCGCTGCGGATAACCATCGCGCAGGTAATCGGGGACTCCGCTTTCAGGCCACAGCACCAATCTGCGTTCGACGTCGCGCTGCTTCTTGCTGAGCCGGGCAATCTGCTGGAACTGCTCTTCGTACTTGCTCGGATCGTGGATGTCTTCCTGCTTCAGATTGGGCTGGACCAGCGTTAGAGGCAGCGAGCCTTCACGAGGCTGAGATGCAGGCCAAAGCATGCCGCCAATCATCAGCGCCCCGGTCACGCCGACTGCAGTTCGGCGTCCGGTCGACACCATCCACGCAAGCAATCCGCATACCGCCACCGCGAGGCCGGACAGGGCGTAAGTGCCGAAATAGGGCAGGATTCCTGCCCAGCCCGGCCTGCTCCAGTCGCCCAGCAGCGACAGCGAAAAGGGGCCCCACGCATAGCCTGTGAAAACCCAGCTTCGCAGCCATTCAGCCGCAATCCATAGGGCACCAAAGGCGAGCGAAGCTGCAACCGGCCCGCTCTTGCGAGCAACCAGCCACGCGCCAAGCGAGGCCAGACCCGGCCAAACTGCTAGGTACAAGGAAAGCAAGGGGACCGCAGCCCACCCCAGGATGCTCGGCATTTGGGCCTGGAAGGTAAAGGCGGTGGCGATCCAGTTGTTGGTCAGCGTGAAATGCGCGACCCCGAACAGCCATCCTGCCAGGAACGCGCTTTTGGCGCTGGGCCGCTGCCACAGCAGCCATGTATAGGCCGCCATGCCGGCGATCGCGAGCGGCCAGAGGTGCAACGGCGGGTAGCCGAGCGCAGCGACAAGGCCGAGCGCAAGCGCGCTCCAGTAGGGGAATTTTGCGAGATAACCGGCGAGACGATCCATCGCCTCGCCTGTTAAAGTCAGCGACGTGGTTGGCAAGTGAAAGCGTCAGCCGCAAGCGCGGCTGGCGCGATCAACATCAGCCTACCGCGGTTTCGGCTTCGCTCTCGTCAGCCTTGCGGCGGCGACGACGCGGTGCCGGCTTGGCTGCGCCGTCGTCATCGTTCGAACCGATCGCCGGAGGCAGGGCCGCAGCATCGATCTCGCCGTCGCCGCCTTGCTCGCCTTCGTCACGCTTCTGCGCCTTGCGCGGAGCGCGGCGCTTCTTCGGCTTCTCATCTTCTTCATCCTTGCGGGTGAAGGGGTTTTTCGAAGGCTCGAAGTCCGTGTCGTCCCCGTCCGAGCCATCACGGCTCTTGCGAGCGCGCGGCTTGGTCCGGGGCTGGTCCTGTTCGTCGTCCCGGCGAACACGCGGGCGGCGGTTGCCGCGGCGATCATCGCCGTCGTCATCACCATCATCGTCGCTTTGCTGGCGATCGTCAGGGCGCTTGGCCTTGGCCTCTTCCTGACGCGCCTTGTTGTCGGCGATCACGCGGAAGTAATGGTCGGCAAATTGCAGATAGTATTCAGCCTGAACGCGGTCGCCATTGTGTTGGGCGTCCTGAGCCAGCTTCTTGTACTTGTCGAGCATCTGGGGCGCATTGCCCCGGGCACGGCTATCGATCCGGTTGGCCGAATTGCCTCCGCCCTGACTGCGGTTAGTATTATGACGTCCGCGACGACGGTTGTTATTACGATTGTTGTTCAAGGATATTCGTCCTTAGTTATGGCGCGGCGCGAACCTTCTGGTCCGCAATTGCCGCCAATCCCCTTGCGCAAGGCGCACCCTCCGGCGCAATGCGTACCCCTGTTTGTGCATGGTATGCGGGGCCGGAACCTCGCACCAGAACTGCAATGTCGGAGCTAGAACCGATGGGGCGAAATTACGCGCACACCACTGGCCTATGGCCAGAGGTAGAGGGTCGAATCGCCTTTGCCAAGCCCTTATCTCAGGATCAGCGCTCTGGGACGTTCAGCAAGGTCGAGTCGCAGCTTTGTTTCGAAGCCCGATTCGTGTGCAATTGCTGCCACTGCGGGTGCCTGTTCTGCGCCGATTTCGAGGACAGCCAGCCCCCCCGGAATTAAAAGCTTGCCAAGCTGCGGGATAATCGCCCGATAATCGTCAAGCCCCTCTGGCCCAGAAAACAGTGCGGATGCTGGTTCGTATTCTCGGACATCGGGGTCGAGCTCGGCATCATCCTCCACATAGGGCGGATTGCAAAGCACCAGATCGAACTGGCCAAGATCGCTGGCCCACCCCTCGCAGAGCCAATTCGCTTCGTGAAACTGCGCTCGCTCGGCCAGGCCAAGTCGTTCGGCATTGGTTTGCGCGACGCGCAAGGCTGCCGGTGAAGCGTCGGTTCCGACGCCGGCCGCGCCTGGGTTTTCGTGCAGATATGCCAGGAGCAAGGCACCGGACCCTGTCCCCATGTCGAGCACCCGGCTGGCCGATGGAGCGACCTCGAGCGCCGCCTCGACGATCGTTTCACTATCGCCGCGCGGGATGAGGGTGTCGGGCGTGACTGCAAAGTCCAGGCCGCAAAATTCCTGCGCCCCCAAGATATGCGCTACCGGCTCACAGGCGGCGCGGCGCGTTACGAGCGGGGCAAATCCCGGCGGCTCCTCTTCGCGCATCAGCGTGATCAGCATTCGCGACCGCGACACTCCAAGAGCGTGGGCCATCAGCAATTCGGCATCAAGCCGCGCGGTATCGCTGGTTGGCGACAGGCGGTCTGCCGCCGCACGGATCGCGTCGGCAACGCTTGGTGCCGCGCCGTTACTCACTGAGCGCGGCGAGCCGCTTGGCTTCGTCCTCGGCGATCAGCGCATTGACCAGCTCGCCAAGGCCGGGACCTCCGATGATTTCGGGCAGCTTGTGCAAGGTCAGGCCGATGCGGTGGTCGGTCACGCGGCCTTGCGGATAATTATAGGTCCGGATGCGCTCGGACCGGTCGCCCGACCCGACCATGGCCTTGCGCGCCTCGGCTTCGGCGCCCTGTGTGGCTTCGCGCTGCGCTTCATAAAGGCGTGCGCGCAGGACCTGCATCGCCTTTTCCTTGTTCTTGTGCTGGCTACGCCCGTCCTGGCAGGTGACGACCGTATCGGTGGGCAAGTGCGTGATCCGGATCGCGCTGTCCGTCGTGTTCACGTGCTGGCCGCCCGCCCCGCTGGCGCGGTAGGTATCGATCTTGAGGTCGCCGGGATCGATCTGGATGTCGACGTCGTCCGGCTCTGGCAGAACGGCCACGGTTGCCGCCGAGGTATGGATACGCCCGCCGCTTTCGGTTTCGGGCACGCGCTGGACACGGTGGACGCCGCTTTCAAACTTGAGCTTGGCGAACACACCCTTCCCGGTGACGTTGGCGACGATTTCCTTGAAGCCGCCAACCTCGGACGCGTTCATGCTAACCGGCTCGACCTTCCAGCCCTGTTCGGCGGCGTAGCGTTCGTACATCCGGAATAGGTCGCCTGCGAACAACGCGGCCTCGTCTCCGCCGGTGCCGGCGCGGATTTCGAGCATGGCTGGCTTGTTGTCGGCACTGTCACGCGGGAGCATGGCGATGGCCAGTTCGCGCTCGGCTTCGGGCAAGCGCTTGCGAAGGGCGGCAAGTTCCTCTTCCGCCATGGCTTTCATTTCCGGATCGGCGAGCATTTCTTCCAGCTCCGCGATCTCCTCGCGCGCCGCTTTAACCTCGGCAGCGACCTTGGCCACCGGTTCCAGTTCGGAATAGTCGCGGCTCGCCTGGACGAACTCGTCGCCCACAAGCTGGCCAGACGCCATCCGCGCTTCCAGTTCAGCGAAGCGGTGAGCAATCTGTTGAAGGCGTTCGGCGGGGATGGTCATTGGAAACCAGCAAGTGCCTTGTTTATGCGGTCGGCGATCTCTCCATCCGCATTTATGGAGTGCGTCTGAGCGTCATTTTCGCGCTTGAACGAGATGAGCGCCAGAGGTTGCTGCTTGACTGCCTTGTCGTAACGCTTCCTGGGCGAGCCAGATGCGAAAAGCTCTGCGGTCAGTCCTTCTGAACGAAGATTGCCAAGGGTGTGAATTGCGCGCGCCATTTGGGCGTCATCCTCAACAACCACAATGACATCTGCAACGCCTTCACCGCGATCGCCCACCAGCATCGCAAGCCGCTCGATCCCAGCCGCCCAGCCCACCGCAGGGGTGGCTGCGCCGCCGAGGCTTTCCATCAGGCCATCATAGCGTCCGCCACCCAGGATCGTGCTCTGGCTGCCGAGCTTGCTGGCCGCTTCGCTGCCCTCGTCGGGAATGAACTCGAAGGCGGTGTGCCGGTAATAGTCGAGGCCGCGCACGAGGCTTTCCGCGCGTGTCCATTTCACGCCCGCCGCATCGAGGCCGCTGGTGACGGCTTCGAAGAAGGCCTTCGCCTCGTCGGTCAGAAAATCATCGATCTTGGGCGCATCGGCGACGAATTTCTGGTCGCGGCGATCCTTGCTGTCGAGGATGCGCAGCGGGTTCTTCTCGAGCCGTTCTTGCGAATCTTCGCTTAGCTCGTCCTTCACTGCGCGGAAATATTCGACCAGCGCGGCGCGCCATGCTTCGCGGCTGTCGCCATCGCCAAGTGTGTTGAGGTGCAGGGTCACGCCCTCGATGCCGAGTTCCTTCAGGAGCTGGTCGGCCATCGCCAGCAATTCGACATCGGCTTGCGGTTCAGCCGCACCGATGATTTCCGCATCGATCTGGTGAAACTGCCGGTAGCGGCCCTTCTGAGGGCGCTCGTAACGGAACAGCGGGCCGTGCGTCGCGACCTTGAGCGGCGCGTGCTGCTGCCAGCCGTTGGACAGGTAAGCGCGCGCGATCCCGGCGGTGAATTCGGGGCGCAGCGTCAGCGAATCGCCGCCGCGGTCTTCGAACGAATACATTTCCTTCGACACCACATCGGTGGTCTCGCCGATGGCACGGCTGAATACTTCGGTTTTCTCGAATACCGGCATTTCCACACGGCGAAAGCGGTACAGCTTGCGCACGCGCTCGAAGGTTTCGACAACAAAGGCGAAGGCTTCGGCTTCGGGTCCGAAGATATCCTGCGTGCCGCGAATGGCTTGGGGCGTTTTCGACATGGTGGCGGCGATTAGGACGATAGTCCCCCTTCCGCAATGCTTCGCAAGCCGCTAGGGCGCGCGGCGAAGTCTTTCTGGGGGGAGGGGCAAACAGTAATTTCAACAAGAGTAGTCCATGCGCATCGAAATGATCCCCGTTGGCGACAACCCGCCTGAAAGCCTCAACGTGATTATCGAAGTGCCCACCGGCGGGGAGCCGGTGAAGTACGAATTCGACAAGGCAAGCGGCGCGCTGTTCGTCGACCGCATCCTGCACACGCCGATGCGCTACCCTGCGAACTACGGCTTTGTACCCCACACGCTCAGCCCTGATGGCGACCCGCTTGATGCGCTGGTCATCGCGCGTTCGCCCTTCATCGCAGGCTGCGTGGTGCGTGCCCGCCCGATTGGCGTGCTCAACCTCGAAGACGAGCATGGCGGCGATGAAAAGCTGATCTGCGTACCGGTCGACACGACTTTCCCGTATTATTCGGACGTCGGCGAAACCAAGGATCTGCCGAGCATCATCTTCCAGCAGATCGAACACTTCTTCACCCACTACAAGGATCTCGAAGCGGACAAGTGGGTCCGCGTCGGCAAGTGGGGCGATGCCAAGGAAGCTCGCCAGATCGTGATCGAAGCGATCGAGCGTTACGAAGCCGCGAAGTAATTATTCCACAGGGCGGGAGTGATCGAGCAGGTCCATATCTTGCTCGCCCCCGCTTTGACGGCGCTCCTGGTTCACCATGTCCGCAATATCCGCCGCCGGGCTGACGTCCTCGTCTGCTTCGCTGACGGTGACCTGCGGCACCGGCTTTGCAGCCTTGCGCTCTTTCTCCGTCGTGCCTTCCGCCTTGTTTTCGAAAGGCAGCGTTGCCGACCTCGGGTCGAAGCGAAGGCGGTAGATCGGTTCGGGCAAGCCAAATCCGGCGGCTTCCAGCGCTTCCTTCACTGAAGGGATCGCCTGGCTCTGCGCCTTCCACCAGTCGGTTTCGTTCTGATTTATCCAGCCCAGGAAGCGGATCACGACATTCGAATCGCCAACTTCCTTGATCCGTGCCTCGGGCGGCGGATCACTGAGGATGAAGTCGAGGCCAGCCAGCGTGTCGCGCCCTAGCTTGCTTGCCGCACGCGCATCATCATCTGCGTCCACGCCCAGCTCGAATTCGAACCGGCGCTGCGGATTGCGTGTGAAGTTGGTGATGACCGCCTTGAAGACCTGGCTGTTAGGTATGCGCAGGTGATTGCCGTCGAGCGTCATGAGTACGGTTGCGCGGCTCGTCAGCCGAATGACCCGGCCCTCCAGGTCGTCAATCTGCACCCAGTCATTCGCACGGAACGGTTGGCGCAAGCTCAGCATCAGCGATGCAACATAGTTCTCGATTGTATCGCGCAGGGCAAAACCCAGTGCGAGGCCGATAACCCCTGCTCCGCCGAGAACCGCTCCGAGCAACGCGCTGGCACCGATGATATCGAGTGCGACGACCAGACCGCCGACCACAAAGACAAAGCGGATCGCGCTGGCGATAAGCTCGGCCAGGAAACTGTTGGGAGCCACCTTGCGCCACAAGGCACTGAGCCCGGCGAGGAGATATCCGATCAGCGAGATCGCTGCCCATACCGCGAACGCGAGGCCGACAAGCGGCAGCATTGCAACGAAGCCGGAAATTCGGTCAGCCAGGCTGGCGATGCCTTCGCCTTGCGCGGCGATCGAAAGATCGCGTTCAAGGTCGTTCTCGACCGTCACCACACCAGAGACGCGGCCCGCAATCGCTTCAGCGCGGGCAATGTCTTCCTGGTCAGGGACGACACCGGTCAGCGAAACGACGCCTTGTTTCACGTCAACGTTGATCTCGGCGAGCGCGGGCAGCTCTGCAAAAATCCCTTCGATACGTCCGGCAATGCGCGCGTCGGCGCCCGCATCCTGCGTGTCGGCAATCTGCTGGGCAGGCGATTCCGGTGGAGCAGGCTCGGCGCTCTCGGACGGAGCGGTGGGCAGCATGGCTACGCCTGGCGTGGCAATTCCAAGCGCTATAGCGGCGAGTAGAGCCCTCATTCGCCGGCCACCGTCATTCCATCGATCCGCAAAGTCGGGACGTTCACGGCCCTGAACATTTCGAGGTCATTGGCAGGTGTCATTGCCCGGAACATGTCCGGCAGGCTTCCGGCGATGGTAATTTCGGCGACCGGCCCGGCCATTTCGCCGTTCCGAATGCGGATACCGGTCGCGCCGCGGCTGTAGTCACCAGTCACCATGTTCACTCCTTGGCCGAACAATCCGGTCACATACAGACCGTCCTCGATATCAGCCATCAGTTCCTGCGGCGTGACATCGCCAGCCTCAAGATACCCATTGCTGGCGCTGACACCGGGGGAACCTCCGCCCGATCGCGCTGCGTGCCCCGTCAGTCCAAGGCCAAGCTGCCTCGCCGAAGCGACATTGGTCAACCAGCCGGTGATCCGGCCGTTCTCGACCAGAGGACGCCGGGCGCAGGGAACACCCTCGCCGTCGAAGGGGCGCGAGCGCAATCCGCGCAGCTGGAACGGGTCCTCGATGATGCGGATGCTGCTGTCGAAAAGCTCTTCATTTTCGCGGCCCAGCAAAAAGCTGGATTTACGTGCGATCGCAGGTCCGCTCATCGCGCCGATCAGGTGACCCAGAAGGCCGCCGCCAACGCGCGGATCGAATACAACCGGCATCTTGCCGCTTGGCAGGGAAACCGGGCTTACCTTTGCAACCGTCCGCTCGCCGGCCTCGCGTCCGATCTCGGCAGGAGCGGGCAAGTCCTCGTAGAACCGCGCGCTGCGCGAGGCGTAGTCGGTTTGCATCCCGCTGCCCTCGCCCGCGATAACCGCTGCGGAATAAGAGAAGCCGGACCCGGAATACCCGCGTGCAAATCCATGCGAAGTGACAAGTGCGACGACCGCCCTGCTCGATGTGGCGCTACCGCCATTGCTGTTCGTAACTCCTTCCACCGCGCGCGCTGCATCTTCGGCAGCCAATGCCGCCTCGCGCAAGGCCGCTGGATCAACCTCCGCCGGGTCGAGCAATTGCAGGTCGGGCATCTCGCCATCAAACAACTGCTCCGAAGCAGCCAGGCCGGCATAGGGATCTTCAGGCGCATGGCGGGCCATCTCCACGGCCCGCTGGGCCAGCGCGCGCAGACCTTCCGGTTCGAAATCGCTGGTGTGGATCGAGGCGGAGCGCTTTCCAACAAACACGCGAAGGCCGATTTCTTCGCCTTCGGAGCGTTCGACATCTTCAAGCTCGCCGAGACGCACGCTCACGCTCTCGGAGAAATCGGCGCGGGCCACTGCATCTGCAGCGTCCGCACCCATGGAACGGGCCAAGGCCACAAGGTCATTGCAGCGCGCCAGCGCAGTGTCGGTATCGATCATGTTGAAATAACTCCGCTGGTCCGGTTTGGGGTCCGGCTAGAGTTCCCATGGCGGGCTAGCAAGCCCTAGCCCAGAGCGGCGAACGCTACCTTTAACAGGGCTGTCAGCAAAACCGGCAAGCCGATCGCCAATCCCCACAGCAGGGCAAGGTCACGGCGGAACGCGCCTTTCATGGCTGGATCAGCCGCTTCATCGTCCGACAGGTCGAGCCACCGACGCTCGAACCAGCGGCACGCCGGGATAATGGCCGCAACCAGAACGATCAGAGCAAAATAAGGGGCAATCGAGGAAATGCCTTGTTTCATGGCGTGTACCGTCATGAAAATCTGGAGGCCGGTGTAAATGATCAGGGCAACGGCGATATTGTCGCTCATCGCTTTTCGAAGGTCGCGCTTGCTTGCGTGATCCGTCACGCCGCCAACGCCCGTCTTGTCGATCGCCTTGCCCATGGGCACACTCTCCAATCCTGCTCCGACTCGCATTGTTTCAAAATTGCGGCATTCTGGCAAGCGGCAGCCGACTAATTGCGTTTACCTGTCCCAAAGCAGTCCATGCATGAATCCTGCCAGTTCGTCGATTGAGGGGGCACGCAGGGGTTTTCAGCGCCGTAGGCCATGCTATGGCACCGGACATGGCAGATTTGACAATGAGCCCTGAAAACGAAGCGGTGCATGATGCCGCCCCGCCGATCCCGCAGGGCGGGCTCGAGGTCATTTCGATCGCCAAGAGCTATGACAAGCGCGCAGTTCTGACCGATATCTCGCTATCGGTCGGCAAGGGCGAGGTGCTTGGACTGCTCGGCCCCAATGGCGCGGGCAAGACGACCTGCTTCTATTCGATCATGGGTCTTGTGCGCCCCGATGCCGGCCGCATCCTGATGGACGGCGAGGATGTGACCAAGCTTCCCATGTACCGCCGAGCGATTTTGGGTCTTGGCTATTTGCCGCAGGAGACCAGTATTTTTCGCGGCATGACCGTCGAACAGAACATCAATTGCGTGCTCGAGATGGTCGAACCTGATGCCGAAACGCGCGAAGCAGAGCTGGAACGCCTGCTCGATGAATTCGGCCTCACGCGCCTGCGCTCCAGTCCGGCGATGGCGCTTTCCGGCGGTGAACGCCGCCGTGCGGAAATTGCCCGCGCGCTGGCCGCCAAGCCTTCGATCATGTTGCTCGACGAACCGTTCGCCGGGATCGATCCGCTATCGATCAGCGACATTCGCGATCTGGTTGCAGACCTCAAGACGCGCGGCATCGGCGTGCTCATCACCGATCATAACGTCCGCGAGACGCTCGAAATCGTCGATCGGGCCTGCATCATATATGGCGGACAGGTCCTGTTTGCAGGCACGCCCGAAGCACTGGTGGCCGATGAAAACGTGAAACGCCTCTACCTCGGCGAGAATTTCACGCTGTGAAAACGGCGCGCGCCCGGAGCTGAACGATGGCGCTTGGTCCGAGGCTAGACCTACGGCAAACCCAGTCACTGGTGATGACGCCGCAGTTGCAGCAGGCAATAAAGCTGCTGGCGCTGTCCAATCTCGAAATCGAAACCTTCGTGGCCGATGCTCTGGAGAGCAATCCCTTGCTCGATATCGGCGAGGTGCGGCGCGAAAAAGGCGAGGACAGTTCCGAGGCACCGCCTGCCGAACATGACAGCGCTCCTGGACCGGACGGAGAGGGTGCACTCGACATAGCGCATCACGCACTCGATCCGGAAGCAGCGCCGGGCGACATGGGAGACTGGGGCCGCGCAGCCGATGGCGGCAGCCTTGCGGGATCTGAATTACCCGATTTTGAAAACCGGGGTTCAGACGGGCCTACGCTGGCCCAGCACCTGCTCGGCCAGGTCGGGGCACAGGCGCATGATGCACGCGAAGCCCTGATCGCGACCCGTATTATCCACGAACTCGACGATGCAGGATATCTCCAGGCCGATTTGCGCCATCTCGCCGAAGAACTCGGCGCGCCGGTGGCGGAAATAGAGCGCGCTCTCGATCTGGTCCAATCCCTTGAACCAACGGGTGTGGGCGCGCGAAGCATTGCCGAATGCCTGGCGCTGCAAGCGAAAGAGGCCGACCGCTACGATCCGTGCATGGCGCGGTTGATCGACAATCTGGATCTCCTGGCCAAAGGCGAGATCGCACGGCTCAAGCGGCTTTGCGATGTCGATGATGACGATTTCTCCGACATGCTGGCCGAATTGAAAGGCTATGATCCCAAACCGGGATGCCAGTATGGCGGAGAGAACGAAGCCGCAGTCGTGCCCGACGTATTGATCGCACCCACGGGCAAACACGGTTGGTCAATCCGTATCAACGAAGCGAGCCTCCCGCGCCTCGTGGTGAACCGTGAATACTATATCGAGCTGGAAGCCGGCGCGCGCGACAAGGCATCGCGCAAATGGCTTGATGAACAGCTGGGCGAAGCCGACTGGTTAATCCGCGCGCTCGACCAGCGGCAGAAGACCATCCTGAAGACAGCCAGCGAGATTGTGAAGCGGCAGGAAGGTTTCTTCCGTGAAGGCGTGTCCGCGATGCGCCCGCTGACCTTGCGCGAAGTAGCCGAGGCAATCGAGATGCACGAAAGCACCGTCAGCCGCGTTACCAGCAACAAGTACCTTCACTGCCCGCGCGGCACGTTTGAAATGAAGTATTTCTTCTCCAGTGGGGTGGGCGCAGCCGATGGCGAAGGGGCCAGCAGCGAGGCGATCAAGGCCCGCATCCGTGCGCTGTGCGAAGGCGAAGACCCCAAGAAGGTTCTGTCCGATCAGAAGCTGACCGACCTCCTCAACGAAGAGGGATTCGATCTCGCCCGGCGCACTGTCGCAAAGTACCGCGAGGCAATCGGAATCGGATCCTCGGCCCAACGCCGACGCGAGAAGAAGCTGAAATCGCTGTGAGTCCTGTTTGCAACACTGAAAAATGTTAACTGTTTTTACTCCACGTTAACCTTTCCCGTTCACACCCAGTGTGGTTAACAAAGGGCAACACCTCTTTACAGGGGGTTACCGCAAACAGGGGCAAGGGGGGACCAAACCCATGCGTGTACTGCTGATCGAAGACGAGCCGACAACCGCCAAGGCGATCGAGCTCATGCTGACTACCGAAGGCTTCAACGTCTACGCTACGGACTTGGGCGAAGAGGGTTTGGACCTGGGCAAGCTGTATGATTACGACATCATCCTGCTCGACCTCAACCTGCCGGACATGCACGGCTACGATGTGCTCAAGAAGCTGCGCGTCGCCAAGGTGCAGACGCCGGTCCTGATCCTCTCGGGCATTGCCGAAATGGACAGCAAGATTCGCAGCTTCGGCTTCGGCGCAGACGATTACGTCACCAAGCCGTTCCACCGCGAAGAACTGATCGCCCGCATCCACGCTGTTGTGCGCCGCTCGAAGGGCCACAGCCAGTCGATCATTCGCACCGGCAAGCTGGCCGTGAACCTCGACGCCAAGACCGTCGAAGTCGACGGTGCCCGCGTTCACCTGACCGGCAAGGAATACGCCATGCTCGAGCTCCTCAGCTTGCGCAAAGGCACCACGCTGACGAAGGAAATGTTCCTCAACCACCTTTACGGCGGCATGGACGAACCCGAACTCAAGATCATCGACGTCTTCATCTGCAAGCTGCGCAAGAAGCTCAGCCATGCATGCGGCGGCGAGAACTACATCGAAACCGTATGGGGCCGTGGTTACGTGCTGCGCGATCCAAACGAAGAGGCGGAAGCCGCCTGACCGAATTCTCCTGGACGGGAAAACAGCGAGACGCCCGGCAGCCTATTGGCTTCCGGGCGTTTTGCTATTAGCGCCCCGCCCCATGTCAGCATTCAAGGACGGCGACCCAACCACGCTCAAGCGCCTCTATGGGCGCAGCAAGGGCAAACCCCTGCGTTCGAACCAGCAGGAACTGGTCGACAAGCTACTGCCGCAGATCGCAGTACCGACCGAAGGTCCGGTTACGTCGGAGCGCTTGTTCGGCTTCGACCGCCCGATGCATTTCGAAATCGGTTTTGGTGCGGGCGAGCATCTTGCCTACCGGGCGGATCTACTTCCCGATCACGGCTTTATCGGCGCAGAACCCTTTCTCAACGGCGTCGCGCAGGCGCTGGGCCACGTGCGTGACGGTAGCCTGGCGAATGTCCGCATCCAGCACGGCGATGCGCTGGAAGCCCTCGAACGTGTGCCCGACGGCGCGCTGACAATGGTCTATCTGCTCCATCCCGACCCCTGGCCCAAGAACAAGCACGCCAAGCGCCGCATGATGAACGACGGTCCGGTCCGCATGATTGCCGACAAGCTCAAACCCGGCGGCGAGTTCCGCTTCGGTACCGATCACGCAATCTACTTGCGCCACGCGCTGATGGTGATGCGCAATTTCACTGATGAATTCGAATGGATTGTCGAAGGCCGGAACACTTGGGAAACTCGCCCCTCCGGCTGGTGCGAGACGCGCTACGAGCACAAGGCGCGCAACACCTATGGCCACGAGGTCTGGTATTTCCGCTTCCGCCGAAAATAGCGGCGGAACGCAAAGCGGGGCGCGGCGATTGAATGGGTAAGACCGAATTCAGGAGCCGCCCCTTGATCACTACAATCAATCCCGCGACCGGCGAGCCAATCGCCGAATATGAAACGCTCGATGAAAACGGCATCGATTCCAAGCTTGAGGCAGCGACGCGGGCCTACCGCGACTGGCGCCGTAGCCCGGTGCAGGATCGCATCGACCTGCTGACAAGGCTCGGCGATCTTTATGAAAGCCGCAGCGAAGAGCTGGCGGTGCTCGCAGTCACGGAAATGGGCAAGCCGATCACGCAGGCGCGCGGCGAGGTGAAAAAATGCGCCAGCCTTTTCCATCATTTTGCCAAGGTCGGTCCGGCAATGCTCGAATCGGAGTTCTGGGACCTGTCCGATGGCGGCCGCGCTGAAGGGCGCTGGCTCCCGCAGGGCCCGGTGCTTGCCGTCATGCCGTGGAATTTCCCGTATTGGCAGGTCGTTCGTTTTCTCGCACCGACGATCCTTGCCGGAAATGTCGGCGTGCTGAAGCATGCCAGTCTCGTCCAGGGCGTGGCTCACAAAATCGAAGAGCTGGTACTGGAAGCTGGCGGGCCAGAGGGTCTGTTCCAGAACCTGTGCGTGCCGTCCGACCCCATCGGCGATGTCATTGCTGATCCTAGAATCGTCGCAGCGACACTCACCGGTAGCGAGGGCGCGGGCAGCGCGGTGGCGCAGCAGGCGGGCAAGCATCTGAAAAAGGTCGTGCTCGAACTGGGCGGCAGCGATCCGTTTATCGTCATGCCATCCGCCGATATCGATCAGGCGGTCGAAGACGCGGTTTTTGCGCGGATCCAGAACAATGGCCAATCCTGCATCTGCGGCAAGCGAACCATCGTCCACCGCGACATCCATGATGCGTTCGCGGAGAAATTCATCGCGGCGCTAAAGGACGTCAAGCTGGGCGATCCGATGGAAGACGATACACAGCTGGGCCCGCTTTCCAGCGAAGGGCAGCGCGACACAGTCCTGGAGCAGATCGAAAATGCCAGGCAGGAAGGTTGCACACTGTTATTCGGCGGCGAAAAGCTGGACCGGGACGGCGCGTGGATGACCGCAGGCCTGCTCACGGACGTGCCGCTCGCCAGTGAAACCGGGACAGACGAAATTTTCGGACCCGTCGGCCAGCTCTACAAGGCGGACGATATCGAGGAAGCAATCACCATCGCGAACGCAATCCCGTTCGGCCTCGGCTCGGCGGTCTGGACCAATGATGACGACGAACGCGAGATCTTCGCAGACCGCATCGAGGCTGGCATGACCACCTTCAACGCGGTCAATGGCTCGAAGATCGAGGCTCCGTTTGGCGGCATCAAGAAATCCGGCTTCGGGCGCGAATTGTCGCACCACGGCCTCCATGAATTCATGAACCTGAAAACGCTGGTCTATCCAGCAGAAGGAAATCCCCAATGAGCAAAACCATTCTCATCGTCGGCGCATCACGCGGCATCGGACTTGGCCTTGCCAAGGAATTCAAGGCTCGCGGCTGGGACGTCATCGCGACCGAACGTTCCAGAAGCGAAGACCTGCACGCGGTCGACGGGGTGCGTGTCGAAACGATGGACGTAACCGATCCCAAGACATTCGAGAGCTTCGACACTGAAGTGGACGCCGTGATCGTGAACGCTGGCATTACCGGCGCGAGCCATCAATCTGCGCTCGAAGCCACGGCAGATGAAGTGGCGCAGGTGATGATGACCAACGCGTTTGGTCCTGCCCACCTGGCCAAGGCGCTTTTGCCCAAGATCAAGGATGGCGGAACGCTGGCTTTCATGAGTTCGCTGATGGGGTCGATCGAAGACAGTTCAGGCGGCTACGAGCTTTATCGTACCAGCAAATGCGCGCTCAACATGCTCGCCAAGGGCATTTCCGAACAGGACGCCGGACCGCGTGGCATCGCCACACTGTCGCTGCATCCGGGCTGGGTCCAGACAGATATGGGCGGACCCAATGCTCACATCACGGTAGATGAGAGCGTGAAAGGCCTTGCCGATGTGGTCGAGAGTGCGAGCGGAGGAGAGTTTCGCTACGTCGACTACACCGGCAAGGATCTTCAGTACTAGCGTTTAGAAGCGCAGTCCAAGTCCGGCGACAACCTGATCGGTCGAGGCATCGCCCTGGTCGATATCGGCCAGGTTGTTGTAGTTGGAACGGCGGTATTCAATCCGCGCTTCGAGCGGTCCGGGAAGCTGAACCTGCAGTCCGCCGCCGAAGCGGAAGCCGTCAGTGTTCTCATCGAGATCGGACAGCGAACCGCTTTCGGTGAAAGCTGTTGTGTCGAGCGCGGTGTAGCCCGCCTTGCCATAGGCTGCGATGCCGGGCGTGATGGCAAAACCTGCACGCGCACCGATGTAGTACTGGCCGTCGGTCTCAAGACCTTCGCGCGCTCCGCCGAACGAGTCGGGGAAGCTGGTCGAACCATCGCTGGTCGAAATTTCGCCTTCGACACCGACGAATGCGCTTCCGAGGCTAAGATCATAGCCGGCGGTGATACCATAGACAGCATTGTCTGCGCTGGCCGTGGCGGTGCCGTCTGCGGCATCAACGTCCAGTCCTTCGTAACCGCCGATTACGCCGACGTGAAAACCGCCGGGAGCCACGTTCTGGTCCTGCGCTGCGGCTGGAGCGGCGGCAAGGCCGGCGCCTAGCGCGGCCAGTGCGATGAGTTTCTTCATGGTAATTCCTTGTTGTACAGACCCTGTTGCCGAGCCCCTGTCGCGGTGATGGTTGCGCGCGCCTTAACCGGGCTGTCAGAAACCAAATCCGCTCGACGAACGGTGCACCGGTCTAGGTGAGAACCTCTTCAAGCGTGGCGAGCAGCGCCTCGCAATCCGCGTCATTATTGTAGAGGTGCGGCGTCACGCGCAGCGACTGACCGCGTGCCGAAACGAACACCTGCGCTTTCGCGAGTCGGTCGGTCAGGCCATCGGGCAAACCATCCGGAAATTCGAGCGAGAGGAAATGCGCCGCCCGTGTGCCGATCGGTGCGGATGCCAGGCCAAGCCGTGCTGCCCTGTCCGCGATACCCTGGGTCGTACTTGCAAGCGTTTCTGCAATCGCGTCGACGCCGTGTTGGAGCAGAAAATCGATTCCTGCGCCGGCCCCCATCAGCAGCGGCGCGTTGGATTTTTCGCCCATGTCGAAGCGGCGGGCGCCGGGCTGATAATCGCTCCGGTAATCGACCAGCCGGGTGAAATCCTGTGATCCGGCCCGGTTGATCCAGTTGTGCTCGATAGGCTCCCCGCCATGGTGCTTTGGATCAGCATAGAGCATTGCGATGCCGTAAGGGCCCATCAGCCATTTATAGCACGCGGAGACTGCGAAATCGGGCTGCACCGCGGCGAAATCGATCGGCATCGCACCGAGCGATTGCGTAAGATCGAGGACCAACGCGGCACCGACCGAACGGCATTTCTCGCCGACTGCGGCGAGGTCGACCACGCGGCCGTCTGCCCAATGGCAATTCGGCAGGGCGGCGATGGCAGTGGCATCGTCGATCGCTTCAAGCACGGCCTGCGTCCAGCAGGACTGCGACGGCCGCTGAACAGCAACAACTTCCCCGCCCTTGCGCTTGGCCAGTTCCTGCCAAGGATAGACGTTCGAGGGAAATTGATCGCCCAGCGTGATGATGCGCTGCCCCTTCTCGAGCGGAAGGTTCGCTGCGGCGACAGCGAGGCCGTAACTGACCGAGGGGACGACGGCGATATTCTCTTCGGACACACGTGCCAGCTTTGCCGCCTTTCCGCGAAATTCCTCGGTCACGCGGAAGAAATCCGGCGGGAGGAAATTCCACGGCTGCTCTTTCAGCCGGGCGCCGTCCACCATCGCCGCGCTGACGGCGTGCGAGAGCGGCGCCATATAAGCGCAGTTGAGGTAATGAACCTCGTCCGGGATCGAAAACAGATGCCGCTGGGAAGCGATCATGCGGGTCAGCCCAGCACCCCTGCGCTCGCCAAGACTGCCAGGGTCAGGACATCGGGCGCGATTGCCGTCATCGGGGCGATTTGAACCGGCTTTTCCATACCGATCATCATCGGTCCCACGGTCGTCTCGCCGCCCAGTTCGCGCAGCAGCTTAGCCGACAAATTGGCCGATTGCAGTCCGGGCATGATCAGTACGTTGGCTGGGCCAGACAAGCGGCTGAAGGGATAGAGTGCCATCACCTTGGGATTGAGCGCGGCGTCGGGCGCCATCTCGCCTTCGTACTCGAAATTCACACTGTCATCAGCATCAAGCAATGCAACCGCATCGCGGATGTTGCCGAGCCACTGGCCGGACGGATTGCCGAAGGTCGAGTAGGACATGAAGGCCACGCGTGGCTCATGCCCCATGCGTCGTGCCACGGCCGCGGTTTCGCGCGCGATGTGGGCAAGCTGTTCTGCGCTGGGCCGTTCGTTGATCGTCGTATCGGCGAGGAAGGTCGTGTGGTTCTTACCGATCATCATGTGGATACCGAAAGGCACTGCGCCGGGCTTTTCATCGAGCACGCGGCCAACTTCGCGGGCAGTCTGCGCGAAGGTGCGGGTAAGGCCCGAAATCATGCCGTCACCGTGACCCAGTGCGACCAGCAGCGCGGCGAACACGTTGCGTTCCTGATTGACCATGCGGGCCACGTCACGCTCAGTATAGCCGCGACGCTGCATACGCTTGTAGAGGTAGTCCACCATGGCCGGGACCTTGTCCGAAACGGCCGAGTTTTCGATGATCCAGTCGTCCGGATCTTCCACCGCCAGCTCGATCAGCTTTTCGCGAACCTTCTCGGTCCGTCCGACGAGGATCGGCGTTCCGTATCCGAAATCGCGGAACTGGATTGCGGCACGCAAGGCAACATCTTCCTCCGCTTCGGCGAAGACCATCCGCTTGGGATTGGCCTTGGCGAGGTCGTAGATGTTGGTGAGCGCCGCGGTAGTGGGGTTGAGCCGGGCCTTGAGACGGTGCCGGTACTCTTCCATGTCCTCGATCGGGGCCTTGGCCACGCCGGAATCCATCGCGGCCTGCGCCACGGCGCTTGAGACCACTTCCATCAGGCGCGGATCGAACGGGGCGGGAATAATGTATTCCTCGCCGAACTGGTGTGTGACGCCATAGGCCGCCGCGACTTCTTCCGGCACGCGCTCGCGCGCCAGGGCAGCAATTGCCTGGGCTGCGGCCACCTTCATCTCCTCGTTGATCGCAGTCGCCTGCACATCGAGCGCGCCGCGGAAAATGAACGGGAAGCCCAGCACGTTGTTGACCTGGTTGGGATAATCGCTGCGCCCGGTCGCGATGATCGCATCGGGCCGGACTGCCTTGGCATCTTCCGGCATGATTTCCGGCACAGGATTGGCCATTGCAAAGATGATCGGCTTGTCAGCCATCTTTGCGACCCACTCCGGCTTCAATGCTCCTGCTGCTGACAGTCCGAGGAAAATATCCGCCCCGTCGAGCGCTTCTTCGAGGGTGGTCGCGGAGGTTGCGACAGCGTGAGCGCTTTTCCACTGATCCACGCCTTCGCGGCCAGGAGTGATCGGACCGGACCGATCGCACACGATCACCTGGTCATGCGGAATGCCGATGGCCTTGATAAGCGCGGTGCACGCCAGCGCCGAGGCACCCGCCCCGTTCACGACCATCTTGCAGTCTTTCAGATCACGCCCGGTCAAGTGGCAGGCGTTGATCAGTCCGGCCGCCGCAATGATCGCTGTGCCGTGCTGGTCATCGTGCATGACCGGGATGTTCATCCGCTCTCGCAAGGCCTGCTCGATGATGAAGCATTCAGGTGCGGCGATGTCTTCGAGGTTGATGCCGCCAAAGGTCGGCTCCATCAGCGCGACCGCTTCGATGAACTTGTCGGGGTCTTCGGTGTCGAGTTCGATATCAATGGAATCGACGTCGGCGAAGCGCTTGAACAGCACTGCCTTGCCTTCCATGACCGGCTTGGATGCCAGCGCCCCGAGATTACCGAGGCCGAGGATCGCCGTACCGTTCGAGATCACCGCCACCAGGTTCGCCCGCGCCGTGTAACGCGCAGCGTCCTGCGGGTTGGCGGCAATCGCTTCGACCGGGGCGGCTACACCTGGCGAGTAGGCCAGACTCAGGTCGCGCTGGCTCGCCATAGGTTTTGACGCAATAATCTCGATCTTACCCGGGCGGATCGTCTCGTGATAAAACAGCGCCTCGCGCGTGGTGAAAGCGGTCGGTTTCTCGTCGGCCATAGATGTCCCTGTGTTTTCTCGGCTCCGCCCTAAGGGCATTTTGGAGCAAGTCATAGGGGGAAAGACGCTCTGCGCCGCTTCCCGAATCGCTAACCCCGCCGCTACGGCTTTTGCAATGTCCGGCAAACCCACCCCGATGATGGAGCAGTACCTCGCGCTCAAGCAGGAAGCGGGCGACGCTTTGCTGTTCTACCGAATGGGCGATTTCTTCGAGTTGTTCTTCGAAGATGCGCGGGTGGCTGCAGGCGTGCTCGACATTGCACTCACCAGCCGGGGTGAACACGGCGGCCAGCCAGTTCCAATGTGCGGTGTGCCGGTCCATGCCGCCGAAGGCTACCTCGCCCGGCTGATCAAGGGTGGGTGCCGCGTTGCGATAGCCGAGCAGACAGAGACGCCCGACGAAGCAAAAGAAAGGGCCAAGCGCGAAGGCAAGCCGGTTTCCAAAACGCTGGTCGCCCGCGACATCGTGCGGCTCGTTACGGCGGGGACACTTACCGAAGAAGCCCTGCTGGAACCGCGGCGGGCGAACCTGCTGGTGGCGCTCGCCCCGGTACGCGATGCCATAGGGCTCGCCTCCTGCGACATTTCCACGGGCCGAATGGAACTGGAAGAATGTGCACCCGACCGGCTGGATGCAGCGCTGGCGCGGCTTGGGGCGAGCGAAGTGGTCATGCCCGACGACTGCGACGAGATAGCCGAGGATGTCATCGCGCGGCCCCGGGCCGATTTCCGCAGCGAAGACGGCGAAGCGCGGCTGAAACAGATCCACGGGATCGCAACGCTGGACGGTCTGGGTGACTTCACTCGCCCCATGCTCGCAGCAGCTGGCGGACTGATCGCCTATCTCGACCATGCCGGCCGCGGGAAAATGCCATTCCTGCTGCCTCCGGTTGCGCGGGGCTCTGGCGCGCATCTCGCGATGGATGCCGCGACACGGATCAGCCTCGAGATACTCGCTGCACAAAATGGCGGGCGCGAAGGCAGCCTGATCGCCTGTGTGGATCGCTGCGCGACAGGAGCGGGCGCGCGGCAATTGGCCGACGACCTTTCCGCTCCGCTGGCAGACCGGGCTGCGGTAGAAGACCGGTTGGCTGGTGTGCATCACTTCCACAGCGACCCGCTATTGAGGGCCGATTTGCGAGCGGTCTTGCGTCAGGCCCCCGACATTGGACGGGCGCTTGGGCGCCTGGTGGCAGGACGCGGCAGTCCGCGCGATCTCGGGCAGGTGCGCGACGGATTGGCCGAGGCGCAGCGGGTTCGCGATATGCTGGAAGGCAGCGCAGATCTGCCGCCATTGCTCACGCGGATGACCGGTGCCCTCGGGGGTCACGGCGCGCTGGTCGATCACCTTTCGCGCGCCCTTGTCCCCTCCCCCCCGACCGAGCGCGGTCAGGGAGGTTTCATCGCCGAGGGTTATGACCACGCCCTCGACGCGCTGCGCGAAACCAGCGGCAACGCCCGGCGTGCCATTGCCGCGCTGGAAGCAAAATACCGCGCCGAGACCGAAACCGCCTCGCTGAAGATCAAGCACAACAAGGTGCTGGGCTACTTCATCGAAGTACCAGCCAAGCACGGCGACAAGCTGATGGCCGCCGATAGCGGGTTCACGCACCGGCAGACGATGGCGGGCGCAGTGCGCTTCAACTCCATCGGCCTGCATGAAGAGGCCAGCCGCATCGCCGAAGCAGGCGCCCATGCGCTCGCGGCAGAAGACAGCCATTTCGAAAAGCTCGTCGGTGAAATCGTTGCCGACCGCGAAGCAATCGCCGCAACCGCTGCCGCCCTTGCCCGGATCGACGTGTCCGCAGGTCTGGCAGAACGTGCGGTCGAAGGCGATTGGGCACGGCCGGAAATGCTGGACGAGCCGTGCCTCGAGGTCAGCGGGGGGCGTCATCCGGTCGTCGAGCAAGCATTGGCGAAAAGCGGCGAGCGATTTGTGGCGAACGACTGTTCACTTGGACAGGACGACCGCCTCTGGTTGATCGGCGGCCCGAACATGGGCGGTAAATCGACCTTCTTGCGCCAGAACGCACTTATCATGCTGCTGGCGCAGGCAGGCAGCTTCGTGCCAGCAAGTTCGGCCCGGATCGGATTGGCTGACCGACTGTTCAGCCGTGTTGGTGCGTCCGACAATCTCGCTCGCGGGCGCTCCACGTTCATGGTCGAAATGGTCGAAACCGCAGCCATCCTGTCCCAGGCAACCGAACGCAGCTTTGTCATCCTCGACGAAGTCGGGCGCGGGACTTCGACCTATGACGGCATGGCGCTGGCGTGGGCGGTCGTGGAGGCGGTCCACGAACAGCTTGCTTGCCGCTGCCTGTTCGCCACCCATTATCACGAGCTGTCGCGACTGGCCGAAACCTGTGACGCGCTGAGCCTGCACCATGTGCGCGCCCGCGAATGGAAAGGCGACCTAGTGCTGCTGCACGAGCTGGCCAAAGGCGCGGCAGACAAGAGCTATGGCCTATCGGTAGCCAAGCTTGCAGGAGTGCCCGCTCCGGTCATCAAGCGGGCAAAGGCCGTGCTCGACAAGCTCGAAAAGGGGCGCGCCGAAACCGGGGGATTGGGCGCGGGGCTAGGAGATCTTCCGCTGTTTGCAGCGAGCATCCAAACCGAAGACGCTACAATCGATCCGGTAAATGAGATGCTGGATACGATCGACGTAGACACGCTCAGCCCGCGCGAAGCCCTTGAAAAACTGTATGAATTGAAGGCCAGAGCGGCGGAAAGAAAGACTTAACCGGATCGGCAGTATATCTGGTGCCCATGGACACCAGCATGTTTGTCACTCAGCGCAAGAAGCTCATCATGATCGGGCTGTTCCTCCTCGCAGTCGTCGCGGTGGTGGGCCGGGAGGAAGATCCCGGAATGCTTCAGCAGATTGCCGCAGAGGCGGAGGGCGCGCCGGTATCGGCTGGCCCGGCGCAGCAACAATCAGCTGCACCAGCTGCTGCGACCGCTCCTCAACCGAGCCGCCAAGCGCAACAAACGCCTGATCTGGACAGTTGGTATTCCGAAGCTGGGCGCCAGAACGTACCCGTCGAGCCTATTCCCGAAAACAAGGATTGGCTGATCAATGATGCCGAGCCCCTCGTCTCGGCTGAACCCATTAGCTAGCGCTTCCGGAACGCCTGCGGCTTTCGCTCGCTATTGAAGACATGGCACAGGACGATCCGCCCAAGGGCACAGACAAAAGCACCGAATGGGCGGAATTCCGCACCGACCTCGCAGAAGATCGTAACATCATGGCGATGGAGCGGACATTCGCAGGCTGGATGCGAACCGCATTCGCTGCAATCGGCATCGGCTTGGGGTTTCGTGCCGTCTTTGGTGAACTGGAGCCGCCATGGCTTGGGAAAGCCATCGCTACTGCCTTCATCGTGGGTGGAGGATGGCTTGCCGTCACGGCAGAACGCCGGGCTTGCGCTACGCTAGCCCGGCTTGATCCGCACAAGTTCGAAGCGATTTCCACCCCGAACTTCAAAGTGATGGCTTACGGGGTCGCCCTCGGTTCAGCGATCCTGACCGCTGGCCTGTGGATCCTCAACGACGGCGACCTCACCAGTTAAGTTCCGTCGCCGCGGAGCCCGTCCGGATTGTGGCCCTTGCCATATTTGTCGACATTATCGTCGTGGTTTGGCTCACCGCGGTAGGCGTCCATGTCGATCCTGCCAGAGCTTTCCATGTCGCGCATGTGATCAATGGTGTCCTGCGTGGAATCGCCCATCAGGTCCGATTTGTTCTTGCTCTTGGTGCTTTCGGTTGGCGAACCAGTATCGTTTGACGTCTGACGCGCTTGCTCGGCCACTTCCTGGGCCTGGCTGCGGTGGTCATCCTGCTCGTCATTGTGCGTTTCGGGCGCGAGGCCCGACTGGCGCTGCTCCTGGCTCTGCGGCTTTGTATCATCGGTCATGCAAAATCTCCTTTGCCCAACCAACGGACCGCGAGGCCGGAGGGTTCCTTAACGAGTGGGTTTAGGCTCGTCCCCGGTGTAGTCGTAAAAGCCGCGGCCGGTTTTTCGTCCCAGCCAGCCAGCTTCGACATATTTCACCAGCAGGGGCGCAGGACGATACTTGCTGTCCCGCGTCGTGCGATACAGCACCATCAGGATGTCGAGACACGTGTCGAGACCGACGAAATCCGCCAGCTGCAGCGGACCCATGGGATGGTTGAGGCCAAGGCGGCAACCCTTGTCGATATCCTCGATACCGGCGGTCGACTGGCCGAGCACGAAGATCGCTTCGTTGATCATCGGCAAAAGGATGCGATTGACGACGAAACCCGGCTCGTCCTGGCTGAGCACGACTTCCTTGCCGAGTGCTTCTGCAAAGGCGCGGGTGCGCGCCGTGGTCTGCTCGCTGGTGGCAAGGCCGGGAATGACCTCGATCAGGCCCATGACCGGGACGGGATTGAAAAAGTGCAGGCCAATGAAGCGCGCCGGATCGGGTGAATAATTCGCCATGCGCGTGATCGGGATCGAACTGGTGTTCGATGCCATTATCGCATCGGGGCCCAGCATCTTGCCTGCCTTTTCGAAGATGGCCTGCTTGATTTCTTCTTTCTCGGTCGCTGCCTCGATAATCATCTCGACCTCGCCCATGCGCGCGTAATCGCCGACGGGCGTGATGCGGCCAACGGTGGCTTCTGCGTCGGCAATCTCGATCTTGCCGCGCCCGACCAGCTTGCCGAGCGCCTTGTCGATCTTTCCAACCGCTGTTTCGGCAACTTCAAGGCTGACATCGGCGAGCAGCACCTGCATGCCGTGCTGCGCGATGGTCTGCGCTATGCCCGAGCCCATCTGGCCCGCACCGATAATTGCGATCGTCTTGCTCAATTGAAAATCCCTTCGCAGATGCAGCAAAGGCGCTGCGTTAGCGAGTGTGGGCGCCGCTGGCTAGCGGGGGATCAGCGGTTTCCGCCGGGAACCCATTTCACGTCGTCCGCCCCATCAGCATTGGCGACGCGCGCCAGCACGAACAGGTAATCGGATAGCCGGTTGATATAGGCCAGAGCTTGCGGGTTGACCGGATCGACTACCGCAAGCGCGGCGCAGGAACGTTCAGCACGCCGGGCAGAGGCCCTGGCGACATGCAGGCGCGCTGCAGCCTCGCTGCCGCCGGGAAGCACGAAACTTGTCAGGGGTTCAAGCCGTTCGTTCGCAGCATCGATGGCCTGTTCAAGCCAGCCGACCTGCGCCTCGACCACTCTCAACACCATTTCGGAAGGCGCAAAATCTTCACCCTCATCAGCCGGTGTGGCGAGGTCCGCGCCAAGGTCGAACATGTCGTTCTGGATGCGAAACAGCGCCTCTGCGTGATCCGTGCCCTCCAGCGCTACTGCTGCCAGCCCCAATGCGCTGTTGGCTTCGTCTACCGCGCCAATCGCTTCCATGCGCGGCGCATGTTTGGCCAGCCGAGACCCGTCGACGAGGCCGGTCGTCCCGTCATCGCCCGTGCGCGTATAAATCTTGTTGAGCTTGACCACCCGCGTCAGTTCGCCACGGCCATAAGGATGGCAAGCGCGACAACCGCCAGCGCCTGGTACTTGATGCGCGCAAACATGGCTTTGTTCTGTTTCAACTGCATCTCGGTCGCGTCGACCTGCTCGCCGCTTTGAAGGTCGATCTTCGTGCTTTGCATGAAGGCGACGATACCGCGGATCAGAGAGATCACGACAAGGACCATGAGGGCGACGATGACAATGATGAGGAAGGTTTGCATGGCTGTTATCTAGGTGCTCTCTATCGTAATACCAGTCGGCAACTTCTCAGCGCGCAGCGCATCTGCAAGTTCCCGGCCATCTTCGCCCGCTTTCCTGCGGTCGGCAAGGCTGGGCGATCCTCGCCGCTTGGCCAATTTCTGTCCGCTAGCGTCCACCAGTAGCGGGTGGTGGTGCCACTCGGGCACCGGTAAATCGAGCAGCGCTTGCAGCACCCGGTGCACATGGGTCGACGTGAACAGGTCCTGCCCGCGCGTGACCAGCGTTATCCCGTCAGCCGCATCGTCGAGCGTGGCGGCAAGGTGGTAGCTTGCTGGCGCATCCTTGCGCACCAGCACCACATCGCCGAATTCGCGCGGGTCGGCCTTGATCATCCCGGCCAGTTCGTCCTCCCAGAAGATCTCGCCGACTTCCGCGATGGCCCGGTCTACATCCAGCCTCAAGGCTGCGGGTTTCGAAGGATCGACCGCGCAGCCTTTGCAGGCCCCCGGATAAATCGTGCCGTCCGCCCCTACGCGCGGCTTGGCAGCGACAATGTCTGCGCGGGTACAGGTGCAAGGATACAGCAGTCCGCAGGACATAAGGGAGCGCGCAACCTCCTCATACCGGTCCAGCCGGGTCGATTGTGCGGGCAATTCTTCCCACTCCAGGCCCAGCCATTCCAGGTCGGCGCGAAACTCGTCTGCAAGTTCGGCTCGTGACCGTTCCCCGTCGATATCTTCGATCCTGAGCAGGAACCGGCCACCCCTTTCCTGCACGAGATCATACGCCGTGATGGCCGAATAGGCATGGCCAAGATGCAGCGATCCATTGGGGCTCGGGGCGAAACGGGTGACGATCAAGTGACAGGACTCGCTGGATAAGCTTGTGGATAGGGTGTCTGTAACAGTCTTGACCCATTTGTTTGCAAGTGCATTCTCCATTCCATCGGGGAGGGGCGCAAACGTGTCTACGACTGATGTTCAAGGCTGAGCTACTCGAACGCGCCGCGCGGTTCCGCAGCGCCGACGAAGATCCGACGCGCAATCTGCAGTCGTGCCCTTCGCTTGTGCTGAACGCGGATTACACGCCGCTATCCTATTATCCGCTGAGCCTGTGGCCCTGGCAGACCGCGATCAAGGCGATCTTCCTTGACCGGGTGGACGTGATCGAGACCTATGACCGCGAGGTCCATTCGCCCAATCTCGACATGAAAATCCCCAGCGTGATTGCGCTGAAGCAATATGTGCGGCCGAGCGAATTTCCCGCCTTCACCCGTTTCAATCTTTTCCTGCGCGACCGGTTTTCCTGCCAGTTCTGCGGCGACATGAGCAATCTTACGTTTGATCACGTCGTCCCGCGCCGTTTGGGCGGAAAGACGACGTGGGAAAATATCGCCACGGCGTGTGCGCCCTGCAACATGAAGAAGGGCGGGCGCACGCCCAAGCAGGCTGGAATGCAGCTCTACAGCACCCCCATCCGCCCGACGCATTGGCAATTGCAGCAACACGGCAAGCAGTTCCCGCCCAACTACCTCCACGAAACGTGGCGAGACTGGCTCTATTGGGACATCGAGCTGGAAGCCTGATTCCTATCGTTTCGCGGGCGCGGATCGGGTTCATGTTACGGGGCCTCAAGGCGCAGATTGATCCGGTCATGCGCCATATGGCCTCCCAACGACGATAATTACGGCGATTGCGAAGACTAGCCGCTGGAACGGCTGCGGGGGACGTACAAACTCGTTCACCCCCGCGGAGATTGCCGCACATTTTTCTCTTGTTCGGTTAAATCGGCAGGATTATTAGAGAGTTGGCGCCGATCCTGGCGCAAGGATCACCTCATTCATGAAGCGATTTACTATCCTGTGCCTCCTGCCGGTGGCGGCAACTTTGGCGGGCTGCGTTTCGATGGGCTTTGATAGCGCAGCCAACAAGTTGGCAGATATTTGCGAGGCGAGAGGCCCCGATATGCGCATTGCCGAACCCACGGCGGAATCGCAGGGCGGCATGTTCGGCAATGTCGTTGTCACCGGCAACTGCGTTGCTCCGGAGGACGAGGGTTATGCCGATGCGATGACAATTGAGGAATATCGCGCCAAAAGCGGCAAGGTGGCGGACTGACCCGGTACTGATTGCCGGCCTAGGTCACCGCTGCCCGCTCGCGGAATTCTTTACGCTGCCATTCCTCGGTCTCCAGCACTTCCGCCAGATGCCGCGCGGCCTCGGCCATATCCTCGAAGCGCAAATATGCCGGTGCGAAGCCGAAGCGCAGGATGTCGGGATCGCGGAAGTCGCCGATGACCCCTCGCGCGATCAGCGCCTGGCAAATGGCATAGGCATCCTCGTGCCGGAACGACAGCTGGCTGCCGCGCTGTGCCGGGTCGATCGGACTGACCAATTCAAGGTCCAGCCCGCTTTCCAAGAGGCATTGGCGGAAGAATTCGGAGAGCTTTTGCGATTTTGAATGGAGCGGCTCGATCCCGATTTCGGCGATCAGGTCTACGCCGACTTCCATCGCTGCCAGACCCAGAATTCCCGGCGTACCGCACAGCAACCGGTCAACGCCCGGAGCGGGCGTGTAGTCATCGCTGAATGCAAAGGGTGTGGCGTGGCCCATCCAGCCGCTGAGCGGTTGCTGCGCATCCGAATGGTGCCTCTCGGCCACGAAGGCATAGGCCGGCGCGCCGGGGCCGCCGTTGAAGTATTTGTAGCCGCAGCCGACTGCGAAATCGGCATTGCGGGCGTTGAGATCGACCGGCAACGCGCCGCCCGAATGCGACAGGTCCCACAACACGAGTGCGCCCTTGTCATGGGCAGCGCGGGTGATCGCTTCCATATCGAAGACTTCGCCGGTCTTGTAGTGCGCGTGCGTGAGAAGCAGGAGCGCGACATCTTCGTCCAGCGCTTCCAGCAAGTCGCCACGGTCCGACAGTCGGCGCTCCGCAAGCCCCTGCTGCTCAAGGCCTTCAATCATGTAGACGTCGGTCGGGAAATTGCCCGCTTCGCTCAGCACGACTTTGCGGCCCGGACGCATGCGGAGCGCAGCCGAGATAAGTTTGTAAAGGTTCACCGATACGCTGTCGCAGGCGATGACCTCATGCGGCTGCGCCCCGATCAGCGGTGCAATCTTCGCTCCGACACGCTGCGGCAGATTGATCCAGTCGGCGCTGTTCCAGCTGCGAATGAGATCGCGACCCCATTCCTCCCGCACGACCTGCTCCAACCTCGCGGGCGTGGCGCGCGGAAGGCAGCCGAGGGAGTTCCCATCGAGGTAGATGACGCCGCCGGGCACATCGAAGCGCTCGCGAAATTTGGCCAGCGGATCGGCAGCATCAAGGCTCTTCGCACGTTCAAGCATCGCGTAGTTCTCGCAAGATTGCGCGGGTCAGTCCGGCATCGCCGCCGCCCACTTTCAGCGGCAAGGCCACCAACTCGTACCGCCCTTCTTCGACATCATCGAGCACCAGGCCTTCGAGGATGCGCATGTCGTGCTTCGCGACGGCATGATGGGCGGCCATCGTCTTGGATTCCTGCGGGTCCACCGATGGCGCATCGGTCCCGACCAGCTTGACGCCCTGCAGGGCCAGCCATTCGATCGCTTCTGCCGAAATGGGCTTCCAGTCGCTGCGCCACGCATCATGCGGGAACGCGTCCCATGTGCGAAACAGCACGCGGTCGGCACTTTCCAGATCGGGCAGATCCGCAACGTCTATCTCGCCGGAAACCTTGCGTGCATCCACGACCAGGCATTCGCCAATGAAGGCGTCGAGTTCCATCGCCGCTGCATCCATTCCGTCTGCCGCATAATGTAGCGGGGCATCGGCGTGAGTGCCCGAATGGGTGGTCATGGTCATCTTGCCGACATTGACCGGCGAGCCCTCTTCCATCTTCCACGTCCGTTCGAACGCAAAGTCGGTATCACCCGGCCAGACCGGCAGGCCAGGTCGCAAAGTCTGGCTGATGTCCCAGATCCGCCGCGAACTGCGCCACGAACTCATATGGCTGTCCTGACGCTTAGCAATTCGGGGAAGAAGGCGCTTTTCAGCACTCCGGCCAGATAGGGGACACCGGGAGTGCCGCCGGTACCTCGCTTGAAGCCGATGATGCGTTCGACCGTTTTCAGATGGCCGAACCGCCAGCGCTGGAAGTGATATTCCAGATCGACCAGCTTTTCGGCCAGTTCATAAAGGTCCCAATGCTCTTTGGGATTACGGTAGATCTCGGCCCAGGCGGCTTCGACCGCTTCCGAATGCTCCCAAGCCGCACCGACATCGCGCCCAAGCACGTCTTGCGGAATGTCGAACCCGCGCCGCGAGAGCAGATCGACAACCTCGGCATAAATGCTCTTGCGGCCCATTTCGGCGCGCAGGTCCGCGGCCACATCAGGTGTCGCCTCGTGCATCGTGATCATGTCGGGGTTCCGGCCGCCGAGCAGGAATTCCATCATCCGGTACTGCGCGCTCTGGAACCCGCTCGACCCGCCAAGGTGCGGGCGAATGGTCGAATAATCATGCGGGGTCATGGTGCTGAGCACATCCCAGCTCTGTATCAGCTGCCCCTGTGCGCGAGCCACACGGGCGAGCATCTTGAACGAGGGCCTCAGCCGGTCATCAACAATGCACTCGCGGGCAGCGAACAGTTCATGGAGGCACAGTTTGAGCCACAGCTCGCTGGCCTGGTGAACGATGATGAAAAGCATCTCGTCGTGCGCGTCCGATGAAGGATGCTGAGCGGCAAGTATCCGCTCGAGATCGAGATAGGAGGAATAGGTAACGTCCTGCGTCATGCGCGCAGCCTTATGGGGCAAGCGCGGGCCGTGCAATGGCCGCAGGTGAAACTACTGGTCGATGACGCGCGTCTCGGGGTGATGCTTGTCGAGATGCTTCTTGATGGTCTTCAGGTTCTTCGTGTTGGAGCGGTAGACAAGGTCAAAGGCATCGCCAACGACCGGTACCGCGCCAACTGCCGTATCCAGGCCAACCCGCCCCATCATGTGCCAAAGCTTCCATTTTGGAAGGCCAAGGTTGCGCGCTTCCCACACGATGTAGCTGCCCATCGCCGCCGTGATGATGTCGCCGACGACAGGAACCAGACCCACGATCGTATCAAGACCGATCCGGTAATTCGTCCCCGGCAGGACCATGCTGCGCTCGAGCACCATTTCCAGCGCTTCTACCCGGCGCCGGATCGAATGAGGATCGGAGCCGGTTGGGATTTCGAACCCGAAACCCTGCGCAGACGCGCGAGGATTACCGCTTTCTTCGCGGGGTGAATAAGGCTCGATCGGGGTCAGGCGGTTGTCTTCCATGTCCCTTAGATGGGCGCACGGGTGAGCGGGAACAAGGGATGGAATGCCCAAGGGTTCTCTGCAAAGCCCTGTGCATCGGACGTCACCTGGGCCCAGCGAATGGGTGAACCAAGCGGAATGAAATAATTTGTCGCAGTCAGGGTTTGCTCGGCTTCTGCGAGATAGGACGCCTCCTCAGCGGGATTTGCTGCATCGACGGCCAGCGAGACGAGGAAATCGGCATCTTGTGAACAAACGCGCGGAGCAACCCTGCAGTTGAACTGGTTTAGAAACCAGCGTGCGCCGGAGAAACGCGCCACCCGGTCGCGCAGAACGAGATCGGCACCTGCGCGCTTGTCTGCACGTTCAGCAGTAATACCTACAGCCGAAAGGTCCGCTGCAAGACGGTCGAACAGGATGTCAGAGCCTGGACCTTCTGGCAGCGCGATGGAGATGGCCGGACCGATCCCGCCGCCGGACCGCCACGCTGAAACGCGCTGCGAAGCGCGGGCCCGGCGCTCTTCGAGTGATAAACCCGGCCAACGCTCGGTTTCATCGGCGCCCACGCCCGGCAATCCCTCGGGAACTATGCTCGCTGTTACCGCCCAGCCGCCGATCCCCAGAGCGCCGGCAATGGCATCGCGGTCGATTGCGAGTGCGATGGCTTCGCGATTGTCGGCGGATGCGAGAAACCCGCTTCTCCCGACTACATCGAGACCGAACAATCCAATGGCCGAATCGAGCCGCACCGTGGCCCGCGAAAAAGTATTCGTCGATGCACGCGGCAGATCCTGCACGCGCCCGCCGAGCATCAGGTCAAAGTGGCCCTGGTCGAACCCTCTTGCCGCCGTTTCCGCATCAAGCGACTGGAAGCGAACCGTGCGCAGCCCCTCGCCCCAGTCGGGCTGGACGGGCCCGCCGCGAAGCTCGGGCGGCATGGCCTCCAGCATCAGTACATTTTCCGAACGCGAGGACGAAAGCGGTCCGGTACGGGCAACATCCGGCGCTATTCCCAGCTCGGGCTGAGCGAGAAGTTGCAGGAATCCCGGCATCGGGCTTTTCAAACGGATTTCGACCACGCGGCCGGTCATGGCGCGCACTTCAGCGACCTTGGCCAGGTCGAGGCCAAGGCTGGTGCCATCGAGCCGCGCGATACTGCGCACCAGTGAAGCGCGAACCACTTCGGCGGTCAGACGCTTGCCACCTGGAAGGTCGAATTCGGAAATCCGGAAAATGTAGCTTTCGCCGTCGTCGGTAACGATCCAGCGTTCGGCAAGGCCCGGAACAACCTCACCTGGCGCATTCAGCCGGACAAGGCCCTGCTGTGTCGATGCGCGGACAAGCTGCGCCGCCGGGCCAATGCGCAAGCCCTGTTCGAAGACGTCTTCCGACTGGCCGATATATACGACATCGACAATCCCATCATCGCCCACGTTCTCGCATGCGGCGAGACCGATGAGGATGAGAGTTGCAAGGATGAAGCGCATGGTGCCGAGTTAGCAGCGCAGCGCGATCACGCAAGCAGGTCAGACTTTGCGGACCGCGCCCACGCCATGGTTAGGGATGCCGATTGGCCGGGAATACCGCGGAGCCTCGGCCTGCGAGGCAGCGGGCCGAGCGCGTGCCGCCTTGGCGTCGATTTCTTCGTCGAACGCAATGCCGACGCGGTTGCCCTGTGTCCACGCAACGGTGCCGGCCACGGGCTTGAGATTGCGCAGTTCGACAGTCAAACGATCGCCGCGAGACAGTGCCAGAACCCCCTCCGCCATCATTCCGCCATCGGACAGATTACGGACCTTGATGGTAGTGCCGTCGGAATCGGCATCGCGGCGTAGCACGGCCGTCAGGAAAAGGCTGTCCCGATTAAGGTTTCGCGTGTCCATCATAGACAAGTGCGCCGACTCCGCCATTACACTGTTAATGCACGACTTAACGAGCCATGCCCCAAGGGCAAAATCTAGCGTTTTACAAATGAAGAAATGGTTACCCGAGCGGCAACAATTCGCTCCGCCATCAATCGTCGCGCGATACCTTTTCCTTGCGCTCATGCGCAGTCTGAGCTTCGACTGTCATGGTCGCAACGGGACGGGCAATCAGTCGGCGCAGGCCGATAGGATCACCGGTCACTTCGCAATAACCGTATTCGCCCTTGTCGATATTGCGCAGGGCGGAATCGATTTTTGCGATAAGTTTGCGCTGGCGGTCACGGGTCCTGAGTTCAATCCCCCAGTCGGTTTCCGAGCTCGCGCGATCGTTCAGATCAGGCTCGCGGATGGGGCCATCTTTCAGCGACTGCAGCGTGTGCCCGGCTGCATCGTGAATCGACTTCTTCCAGTCGAGCAATAACATTCTGAAATAGTTGAGCTGGCGTTCGCTCATGTATTCTTCGTCATCCGAAGGGACATAGTCCGGATCGACCGCAGCCCTTGCCTGTTCTAGCTTTTCGGAAACATTCGAAGCCGAAGTGGCCATTGACCTCTTTATCCTTCTTCCCATCATCACAAGTGGCCGCGTTAACCCGCCAGTCCGGATGTTTCCGGTACCACGCCGCCTGTCGATGGCGCGGCCTATAGGTCGCACCTGTGAACGGCACAAGGAGCAATCAGGAAGACTGTCCCCAGCCTGTGGCAATTTCATCGCAGAACCGGCGCCACCCCGATTGATTTGTAACAATCGGCGTTAACCTTTTATTGACCATAAAGGGGGAGGACTGTCCTCAACCGGCCGGGGGGCCGGACTTAGGGGGGAGTTCAAAATGACCGTACTTACCAGCATCGAAGGCGGCGCAGGCCGGATCGACCAGAACAGCCAGGGCGAGGCGACCATCGCCCAGTATCTGGGTGCGTATGAACAAGGCAGCACCGACGCGCTTTACGACCTTGGCGTAGCGTTTTCGACCGGCAGCCACGGCGTTGCGTGCGACATGATCGAGGCCCACAAATGGTTCAACATCGCCGCATCGAAAGGTCACGAAGAGGCCGCATGGTGCCGCGCCGATATTTCCGACGAAATGACTGCCCGAGAAATTTCAGAAGCCCAGCGCCGTGCGCGTCAGTGGCTCAGCGAAGGCCAGCGCAAGGTCGCCTGACAATTCATTCGCCGCGCCGGAATGGCAGGCGATCTGCCAGGTAATTTCTGTCGGAAGCGATTCCCGCACGCTCTCGTTCGAGAAAATCCGAAATCGCTTCGCGAAAACCCGGATCTGCAATCCAGTGAGCCGACACGGTTTCGACCGGTTCGTACCCCCTGGCAAGCTTGTGACCGCCCTGTGCACCCGCCTCGACGCGGGACAGGCCCAGTTCGATGGCGGCATCGATCGCCTGATAGTAACATAGTTCGAAATGCAGGAACCGCACGTCCTTCGTGCAGCCCCAATATCGCCCGTAAAGTGCCTCCCCCCCAATGAAATTGAGCGCTCCGGCGATCGGCGTCCCTTCCTCCAGAGCCAGTACGAGCATCAACCGGTCGCCCATCCGCTGGCTGAAGAGGTCAAATGCATCGCGGGTCAGATAGGGTTGCCCCCATTTGCGCGCGCCGGTGTCTTGGTAGAACAACCAGAAGGCATCCCAATGCGCCGGCTTGATGTCGCCACCGCGTAGCCGGACGATTTCCAGACCTTGTTGTCCCGCTGCGCGCTCCTTGCGCAAATCCTTGCGCTTGCGAGAAGTGAGTGTGCCGAGAAAGTCTTCGAAGCTGGCAAAATCCCGGTTCTGCCAATGGAACTGGATGTCCTTGCGCAGCATCCAACCGGCCTGTTCGAACAGCGGGACCTGATCCGGTTCAATGAAGGTCGCATGGGCGCTTGAAAATCCGTTCTGCAGGCAAAGATGCTCCGCCGCGGAAAGCAGCGGCCTTGCAAGCGAAGTGTCGGACAGTAGCAGCCGCGGTCCCGTTGCCGGCGTGAATGGAACGGCGATTTGCAGCTTGGGGTAATATTGGCCCCCTGCCCGCTCATATGCGTCCGCCCATGCATGATCGAACACGAACTCGCCCTGACTGTGGCCCTTGAGATAGGCGGGCATCGCGGCAAGCGGCGGCCCGCCCTCGGCCGAGATTACCAGCGGCGCACTTTGCCAGCCGGTACCTGCATCGACGCTGCCGGAATCTTCGAGTGCCGTCAGAAATTCATGGCTGACGAATGGATTGTCGCCCGCCAGCGCGTTCCAGGCGGCGCGGTCTATCGCGCCGACCGATCCGGCCACTCTCGCGGCAAGTTCGCTCACGCCAGCCCTTCTCCCTCGGCGATCAAGGCATCGGCATGGCGCAGCCCGACAGCGCGGGTTTCAGGAGAATTCACTGTCCATGTCAGCACCGGCATTCCGCGTTTCCGGAGACCCGCCACCATGGGGCTGGGAAGCGCCGCAACGTGATATGCGATGAATTCGGGCTTTGCGAACCACAGCGCCAGGCGGCGCTGCCATGCTTGCTGCGTCATTCCATGTTCGTCTTCGCGCATTACGAGACCGCGCACCGTTTCCGGCGAGTGTTCTGCAAACCACCGGCTTACACGGGGATCGAAGCTCATCACCGCGTGCAGGCCGTCATAACCCGCGAGGGCATCGCGAACAGCTGCGCAGCTTTCTTCGACATCATAGCGGCGCCGGGACTTTATCTCGATGAGCAGCGGAACCCGGCCCGCAGCGATTTCGAGCAGGTCGTCCAGCCGGGCAAGCTTGTGCTCACTGTCCAGGAAGGCGATCTGTGCGAGCTGGTCCGCGCTATAGTCCGCCAGGCGTCCGGAGATGCCGGTCAGCCGCTCGAGCTCCCAGTCATGAACCAGCATGGCTGCATCGTCGCGGCTGCGCTGGATATCGCATTCGATGCCAAGCCCCTGCTCAGCTGCGAGCTCGAAACCGGCAAGCGAATTTTCGGGAATTCCCGGACTGTGCAGCCCTCGGTGGGCATAGGTCCAGTCGCGCAGCCATCCAGTCCGGTCCGGGTCCGGAGACGGCACGATGATCCGATCAAGCGGGGCGAATAGCGACAATCGCGTCGACCTCTACTGCAGCATCGAGCGGAAGGACGGGTACGCCCACTGCACTGCGGGCGTGCAGGCCCGCATCTCCGAAGACTTCGAACATGAGATCGCTTGTGCCGTTCACGACCTTGGGCTGGTCGGAAAAATCGGGAGTGCTGGCCACGAAACCGCCCAACTTTACCACTTGCGCGACACGTTCGAGAAGACCCGCAGCCTTCAGCTGCGCAATGATCATCAGTCCGCAAGCACGGGCCGCTTGCTGCCCTTGTTCAAGCGTCACAGCGGCGCCCAGCTTGCCGGTTACCAGCTTGCCGTCAACGAACGGGAGCTGGCCGGAAATGTAGGCCGTCTCGCCTGCAATGACGATCGGCTGATAGCTCGCCACCGGAGCCGCTGCCTGCGGCAGGGTGATACCAAGTTCGGTCAGTCTTGCTTCGATGTTCATGCGGGTTCTTTCTCCAGTTCGCCCATCAACCACGGAAGGGCATGGTCCCACGTATCGATCCGCGCATCGGCGTGCCCAGATGTATGTGCGCAGTCGATATGGGGCGCCAACATGGGCTCCCCGCAAAGATGCAGCGTGGTAATGCTACCTATCGTTTCGCGGGCGGAGCGATGATGCTGCGCCAGATCGTCGATGAAGATCGCCTTGGTCGGATTGTACTCGTCGAGGATTTTCTGCAGCGCCGGACCCTTGGGGCCCTGGTTCGTGAAAACGCGCGCATCCAGGCCATGGTCGGCCAGTTGCTCGGTACGCATCTGCTGGCGCTTGTCGACGAGGTTCGTCAGGATGACGACATCGGCTTTTTCGCCAAGCGCGTTGATCCCTTCGATGGCACCGGGGATCGGCGACTGCCGGTGCATCTCGGTGTCGAAGAACTTGCCCAGCATCCGCCAGATCTCCTCCGGCGCTAGAACTTCTCCGTTCTCTTGCCAGCGCAGGGCCTGCGAAAAATCATTTGTGCCCATGTGAAACTCGATCCCCTGCTCCTCGTCCAGCCAGTCACGGAATGGCGAGACCATGTAGAGCAGGACTTCGTCGCAATCGGAAATGATCAGCGGGCGGCTCATGCGGATAGGCTCCTGTGTGCAGCAATCAGCGCTTCGGGCGTTGTGCCCAGCGCGTCTGCTGCCGAGATAAGGTCGGGCTCGTGATTTGCGAGGAATTCGAGGATTGCCGCCTGGACCGAACGCTCGCCAATGCCGTGGCGCAGGCGCTCTGGCGTCAGGCCGGTTAGCGAAAGCAGGCGTTCGGCACGCCGCTCGTCTACCAGAGCCCAGCCAAGCGCCTCCAGCGCCAGAACTTCCGGTGCGCGTGTTTCGTCCGATTTGTCCCGGTGTGGAATTGTCAGCCCTTTCGCTTGTCCCTATGCCCCGACGCTCATTCGCAGGAGGCGGCAGTCACGTGGCAAAGAGAATACTCGTTGTCGAGGATAACGACCTAAATCGGAAATTGTTCTGCGACGTCCTCAAGGCGAACGGGCACGAAGTCGTTCCGGTTGCAGATGGCAGCAATGTGCTTGCCACCGCGCGCAAATTCGCGCCTGATCTCGTCATCATGGATATCCAGCTTCCCGGCGTCAGCGGCGTGGACCTGATTGCACAGATCAAGGATGATCGGGAACTCGCCAAGGTGCCGGTTCTCGCGGTCACTGCTTATGCCGGCAAGGGCGACGAGGAACGGATTCGCGGTGCCGGGGCAGAGGATTATCTTGCCAAACCGGTGTCGATCGGCCCCTTCATGGCGGCCGTCCGCCGCCTTGTCGCAGAATGAGAACGCGCCCCCACGCTTGACAAGCAGGGGCGGAAACCGCTTTGCCGCCTTAGTAGTTACGATCTGCACTCACTGCGGGTCGCCGCGCATTATACAAGGACTGGACCCTTCATGGACCGAGCCGAAGTCGACGCGAAGATTCGCGAGATTGCAGAACCCTTCAACAAGAAGGGCGTTACCATCACCGAGGAGACGAGCTTCCAGAACGATCTGGAGTTCGACAGCCTGACTGTCATGGATTTCGTCGCCGAGATCGAGGACGAATTCGACATCATCATCTCGATGAACCAACAGGCCGAAATCGAAAAGTATGGCCAGCTGGTCGACGCCGTACACAAATCTCAGGGCGCATCATGAGCGAAGGCATTTCCCAGCCCGATCAGCCGCAGACGCTGAAAGGCGAAAGCAAGGATCTGTTCTCCAAGTTCGACGATATGATCGCGCTGCGCGAGAGCATCCTGTCGACCGGGATAGAAGATCCGTACAATCTCGTGATGGAAAAGGTTCTCAGCCCGACCCGTGCAATCTGCAACGGGCGCGAGACCATTCTGCTCGGCACCTACAATTACATGGGCATGACCTTCGACCCCGACGTGATCGAGGCAGGCAAGCAGGCGCTGGCCGATTATGGATCGGGCACGACCGGTAGCCGCGTCCTCAATGGCACGTATCAAGGGCACAAGGATGTTGAAGAGGCCCTGAAGGACTTCTACGGCATGGACCACGCGATGGTCTTCTCCACCGGTTACCAGGCAAACCTCGGGATCATCTCGACCATTGCGGGCAAGGGCGATTACGTCGTTCTCGACATCGATAGCCATGCCAGCATCTGGGACGGCTGCGCGATGGGGAATGCCGAAGTCGTGCCGTTCAAGCACAATGACATCGAAGCGCTGGAAAAACGCCTGCGCCGCATTCCGGAAGATGCCGGGAAGCTGGTGATCCTCGAAGGTGTCTATTCCATGCTGGGCGATGTCGCCCCGCTCAAGGAAATGGTCGCTATCGCCAAGAAATACGGCGCAATGATCCTAGTCGACGAAGCTCATTCAATGGGCTTCATCGGTGAAAACGGCCGCGGCGTTGTCGAAAGCACCGGGGTCATGGATGATGTTGATTTCATCATTGGCACATTCTCCAAGAGCGTGGGTACGGTCGGCGGCTTCTGCGTTTCCAATCATCCCAAGTTCGACATCATGCGGCTGGTTTGCCGCCCCTATGTGTTCACCGCTTCGCTCCCGCCAAGCGTGGTGGCCACCGCTTGCACATCGATCCGCAAGCTGATGCACGGGTCTGAAAAGCGCGCCCATCTTTGGGAAAATTCCAAGAACCTCCACAAGGGGCTCAAGGACCTCGGGTTCAAGCTGGGCACTGAAGAACCGCAAAGCGCGATCATTGCCGTGATCATGCCTGACTTGCAGCAAGGCGCTGCCATGTGGGAAGCCCTGATCAAGGGCGGGCTGTATGTGAACCTTGCAAGACCGCCAGCAACACCGGCAAACATGACGTTGCTGCGCTGTTCGCTGTGCGCCGAGCATAGCGAAGATGAAGTCGGCAAAATTCTCGCTATCTTCGAACAGGCAGGCAAGGCGGTCGGCATTATCTGATCGGCGGGGAACGCTACGCGCTACCCATCCGTCTCATCAGGGAAGGAGATTTCCCGATGAAAACGACAAATAGCGGAAGCGCAACTTACGAAGGCCTTGGCAAAGACGGCAAGGGCCACGTCTCGACCGGCTCGGGTGCGCTTGCTGCCCAGCCCTATGGTTTCAACACGCGCTTCGAAGATGCGCCGGGTACCAACCCGGAAGAACTTATCGCTGCTGCGCACGCTAGCTGCTTCACCATGGCGCTTTCGTTCAAGCTGGCGGAAGCTGGCTTTACCGATGGGCGGGTGGTCACCAGCGCAGAAGTAACCCTGGAAAAGGAAGATGGCGGCTTCACCGTCACCAAGTCCGCCCTTTCGACGAAGGGGAAGGTTTCTGGAATGGAGCAGGCAAAGTTCGAAGAGCTGGCCGCCGATGCCAAGGCAAATTGCCCCATCTCGAAGTTGCTCACCTGCGAGATTACTCTCGAAACCAGTTTCGAGGGCTGATTTTCAAACCGGAACAAGAAAGGCCGGGCGTCCTCTCGCGGGCCGCCCGGCCTTTCCGTCAGGCAGCGTCTACCGCTGCCCCCTCTCCAACTTTTTCGCCCATGTCCTTGTTCTCCGGAAAGATAGGCCAGAGCAACTGCTGCCCCAGCGTTGCCGGTGCGAGGTTTTCGACACCGTAACTTTCCGGGTATTCCCGGGTGATCTTGGCCGTACCGAACAGGACATCCCAGAAGAACAGCAGGTTTCCGTAATTGCCCTTGTACTGTGTTGCGGGATCGTGCGCGTGGCGACCATGGTGAGCATGATGCGTCGCAGGCGTCGAGATCGTCCGTTCCACCACCCACATTAGCGGCGACAGCCACTTGATCGCGTAAAGCGGCTTGTCCCATGCCACGTCCGAATGGGCGCCGGTGATGACCAACAGCTTCACGACGATGTAGCCTGCATAGACCCAGCCGAGGCCAAGATAGATCAGCACGCCGGACAGCCAGATGCCCGGCATCATTGCATAGTAGAAGATGTTGTTCCGGTAGACGAGGCGGACGCTCATGTAGCGAGCGTTATGGTGCGCGCGGTGTAGATTGTAGAGCCAATGGAAGCTGTGGCTCGCGCGGTGCCACCAATACTGCATCATGTCGTCGAGGATCAAAAAGAGCCCGATCGCGAGGAATATGTTGATGCCCGAAAGCGCCCCCGCCCATTCAGGTGCGACAATCCCGGCCAATGTTGCCGAGGTGAAAAGTACGGCTGGCTGCGTGAAGCCAAGCAGGACAACGATGCTGACCGCTTCAACAATCCCATCGTCGCGAACCTGCTCTCCCTTGCGGAAAAGATTCGTGCGCCAGAGCTCGAGAACGGCAAAGCCGAGATAGATGGCGAGGATGGCAATCGTCGATGCGGGCATAATCTGACTCCCTTGTCGATTCCGTGCCTAGCGTTTACCAAAGCGAAAGAATGTCAAATTCTTTACATTCCGGCGCGACTCGGCGCTCATTGGTCTCGCCCATGCTTTTTGCGGCGCTCGACACTGGGTTGCAGGCCCATCTGGTAAGAGGGGCCACGGAACGACAGTTCGAGAATGATCAGATTATCCAGCAGCGCGGATCCGCCGCAGATGGCTTCTGGTTGATCGAAGAAGGATCGGTGATGGTCGGACAGTTTATGCCCGACGGCGAATTTCGCGCCATCGCCCTTCTCGGCCCGGGCGACTCTTACGGAGAGCTGGCTGTGTTTTCCGAAAAGCCGCGCGTCGTCGATGCAGTTTCGCGCGGCAAGAGCCGTGTCCGCTTCATCTCTGCGCGCAAGTTCCTTGATGCGCTTGGGAATTATCCCGCTTCAATGCGCGCACTGCTTGGCGCGCTTTCCTATCAGCTGCAGGACACGCTCGCTTTGCTTGCCGGAATGCGGCGCGGCACCAATCCGGCTAGAATGGCGGAGCTGCTTGTCAATTTAGCGGGCGAGCAATCCGGACCGTCTCAGGTCGACATCACCCAGCAGGAACTCGCCGAGCTGCTAGGGGTCACGCGCGTCACGGCGAACGCAGCCTTGGCTCAACTACAGCAACTTCGCCTTGTCGAACGCGGCTATGGATCGATCATCGTGCGCGACCGCGACCGGCTGATGCAATTTGCCTTGAGCTGACCTAGCGCGTTTGGATTGGCGGAGGGTTGGAGCATGGCCCACCCTCCCCGTCTTCGCTGCCGCCTAGCTGGGTCAACACCAGCACGCCGCCAACCACCAGCACCACGAATGCTGTCGTCACGAGGCCGAGATATTTGTCGATCACCTGCTTGATCGGCGCACCGAACATCCGGAACAAAATCCCCACGGTCATGAAAATCAGCGCGCGTGCGAACAGGCTGGAAAGCACGAAGGTGATCAGGTTCATGCCAACGAAGCCGGCCGTGATCGTCAGCAGCTTGAACGGGACCGGTGTGGCACCCGCAATCAGGATCGCTTCGAAGTCATATTCGCGCAGGTGACAGGCGGCGACGGGGAATGCCTCGGTCAGGCCAAGTGACCCGATGAGCCAGACACCAACAGTATCGTAAAGCCCCCAGCCAATTGCATAACCCAGCAGTGCACCGGCAACCGATGCCAAGGTCGCGATCAAGGCAAAGCGGATCGCCTTGTTAGGTTCGGCCAGGCACATCAGGCCCAGCAGCGGGTGCGGCGGGATTGGAAAAAAGGACGATTCCACGAAGCAGAAAAAGGCCAGCCACCAAACCGCATGGGGATGCGCGGCCTTGTCCATTGTCCAGTTATAGAGACTGCGCAGCATCGATCGTGACCCTTCGAAGAGTGACCAGCCGCCTAAGCCAGTTGAACCGCGTAGGCAATCCCTTCGATATAACCTATTTGGTTCTTTTTTGTTGACATCGTAACGCTATTTGGCTAGACAAATGAAACATCGCGATAGTGTGATTCGCCAGCCAACATGGCTTTGAAGGGCGGCCCGGACGGGTCGCCCTTCTGCGTTTCACCTTCACTGCAACGGGAGGGGTGCATGGCCAAGCAGGAGGCAGGCAAGAGACTGCCGAAGGACTGGAAAGACAAGTTTCTCGCTGAACTGGCGCAAACCTCGAATGTGTCAGCGGCTGCCCGCAAAGCCGGTGTGGAGACAACCGCAGTCTACAAGACGCGCCGCAGCGATGCCGAGTTTTACCGCCATTGGCAGGAGGCGCTGGCGGAAGGTTACGACAACCTCGAAATGGATCTCCTGCGCCGGCTCAGGATTGGCGAGCTAACTGGCGGCGGACCGGCCAAGAGCCGCCGCAAATATGACAACGCCATCGCGTTCCGATTGCTGTCCGCCCACCGCGAAGCAGTTGGCAGGCAAAAGGCGCTTCGAGCCAACGAAGACGAAGACGCGATCATCAAATCGATCAACGAGAAGCTTTCGAAAATGCGCAAGCGCCAGCTCGCCATGCGCGAAAGCGTCGAAGAAAGCGGAGTCTATCCGGTCGGTGACGATGCCGGACAATAACGACCTGCTCCAGGGCTTGCTCGAAATCGAGGACGATGACGAACGCTTTGCCGAACTCGACAAGCTGAGTGAAATCGAACGCAAGGAGTTCCGCTACCACTGGCACCTCTGGGCGCGGCGCAGCCAATTGCCTCCGCCCGGCGACTGGCGCTGCTGGCTCGTCAATGCAGGCCGCGGCTTCGGCAAGACACGTGCAGGCGCAGAGTGGGTCCGCGAAATTGCCCGGCGCACGCCGGATGCCCGGATCGCTCTGGTCGGCGCCAGCCTCAATGAAGCCCGCGCTGTCATGGTCGAGGGGGAAAGCGGCCTGCTTGCCGTATTCCCTCCCGGCAATATGCCGACATTCGAACCATCGCTGCGCAGGATTAGCTGGGGCAATGGCGCCGTCGCCACTCTTTACTCGGCAGCGGAACCCGAAAGTCTGCGCGGTCCGCAGCACGATTATGCATGGTGCGACGAGATCGCCAAATGGGACAACGCCTCTAGCCGCGCCGAGCGGGCCTGGGACAATCTGCAGATGGGTATGCGGCTGGGCGACGATCCTCGCGTGCTTGCCACCACCACGCCGCGCGCCACCCAGCTGATGCGGCGCCTATGTGCCCAGGAAGCGAGCGGCGATGTCGCGATTACACGCGGCTCGACGTATGAAAACGGACAGCACCTGCCCGAGCCGTTCGTCGAAGACATCAAGAAACAGTATGGCGGGACCGCGCTCGGGAGGCAGGAACTCGACGGGGTCATGCTGCAAGATATTGAGGGCGCGCTATGGAGCCGGTCGCTAATTGAAAAATGCCGCAACGAGGCGTTGGGTGATCCGCCCTTGCGCGTAGTGATCGGCGTCGATCCGCCCGCTACTTCGCGCGGCGATGAATGCGGGATCATCGTGTGCGGTATCGGAGCCAGCGGGATAGCACAGGTGCTTGCGGACATCTCGGTTGCGCGGCCCACGCCCGAACGCTGGGCCCGCGCCGTCGCAAATGCTGCCGCTGCCTGGAATGCCGACCGCGTGATCGCCGAGGCCAATCAGGGCGGAGACATGGTAGCCAGCGTACTGCGCGCAGCTGATATCGCCCTGCCACTCAAACTGGTTCACGCCAGCCGCGGCAAGACCGCCCGCGCAGAGCCTGTCGCGGCACTCTATGAAACCGGGCGCGTCGTACACACCGCACTATTCGCCAAGCTGGAAGACCAGCTTTGCGGGATCATGGCGGGCGGCAAATACGAAGGGCCCGGCAAAAGCCCCGACCGCGCCGACGCGCTGGTCTGGGCTTTAACCGAGCTCATGCTCGGCAAGGGATCGCGCCCGAGAATTCGAAACGTCTGACACAAGGAAAGCCAATGTCCTTCCTCACCAGCCTATCCGCCGCCTTCAAGGGCGGGGGCCAATCCCGCGTGCCTGTTTCGCGCGGCTTTATCTCTCCGTGGGCGACCGCTTTCGAAGCCGGCCATCCGCGCGCGTCATTCGACTATGGAAGGTCGGTGGCCGACGCCTATCTCGCCAATCCAGTCGCCCAGCGCGCGGTCAGGATCGTGGCAGAAGGTGTGGGCGGCGCGCCCATCGCAAGCGAGGACGAACGCTTCACGCGCCTCATCTCCTGTTCTTGCGGATCGCAGCCCTTGCTCGAGGTACTTGCCGCACAGCTATCCCTGCACGGCAATGCATTCATCCAGATCCTCAAGGACGGATCGGGCGTGCCGATTGAGCTATTCCCCTTGCGGCCAGAACGGGTGCAGGTTGTGGCCGGAGACGACGGATGGCCGGCACTTACCGCTATGTCCTGGCAGACCACACGCTGACGATCACACCCCATGACGAGGATGGCTGGCCCAACATCATCCACCTCAAGGGCTTCCACCCGACCGACGACCATTATGGCGCCGGAAGCCTCGCTGCTGCGGCACCGGCGGTGGCGATCCACAATGCCGCATCGGAATGGAACCGCGCGCTGCTGGCCAATGCCGCCCGGCCCTCGGGCGCCCTGGTCTATGACAGCGGCGACAGCGCCGGGCTGACCTCTGAACAATTCGACCGGCTAAAAGCCGAACTGCACTCTGCCTTCCAGGGCCATGACAACGCCGGGCGTCCGATGCTGCTCGAAGGCGGCCTCGACTGGAAGGCGATGAGCCTTTCACCAGCAGACATGGATTTCGCAACACTGAAATCTGCCGCTGCCCGCGACATAGCGCTCGCATTCGGTGTTCCGCCTATGCTGCTCGGCCTGCCCGGCGACAATACCTATGCCAATTACCGCGAGGCAAACCGGGCCTTGTGGCGCCTCACCCTGCTGCCGCTGATCTCCAAGATTTGCGGCGGATTGCACAGCGGGCTGTCGGACTGGTTCACTTCGCCGCCGCGGGTCGATCTCGATCTTGTTCCGGCCCTTTCCGACGACCGCGAGAAATTGTGGAGCCAGGTCAGCGGTGCCGATTTCCTTACCCCGGCAGAGAAGCGCGAAATGCTCGGCCTGCCAGTCAAGGAGGACAAATGATGATGCGTGAAGACATGCTTGCGCGGCTGATTGCGCAGGCGAACACTCAAGGCGGCGATTTCGTGACGCTGCGCGCAATTGTCGAGGAAGCTAGCGAGCTGGGCGCGAAGCGCGTCGTAGACCGGCTGGGACTGGGCGATGCCAATGCGCAGGACGATCTCGATGAATTGCGCGAGCTTCTGTCGGCCTGGCGCGATGCCAAGGCCAGCGCGTGGAAAGCTGCAGTGGATTGGCTGGTCCGCGGTATCCTGGCGCTACTTCTCGTAGGCATCGCAGTGCGGCTTGGTGTTGGCGAGATGCTGTCGTGACGGCGCCGCTGCGCATCGCCGGCTATGCTGCGCTTTTCGGCACTGCGGATGCATCGCGAGACACAATCTTGCCCGGCGCCTTTCGCGCTTCGCTGGATGGCCGCCGCGATCCGCTCCCGCTGTATTGGCAGCACCGCCCCGACCAGCGCATCGGCTGGGTCGAGACAGCCGGTGAAGACACGCATGGCCTGCGTATCATCGCCTCCATCGACAATCCCGAGGGGCGGGCGGCCAAGCTGCTGCGGGAGCGTGCGGTGAGCGGTCTCAGCTTCGGCTACCGCGCCAGAGGATATCGCCGCACACCGCAGGGGCGTGAGCTGGCCGACATCGACCTGTTCGAAGTGAGCGTGGTGACCCACCCGCTCCATCCGGAAGCACGCATACATCTCACGACCTGATTTCAATTTTCTCGACCAACCTTCGCCGCCTTCCGGGCGGCTTTTTTGTGCCTGTGAAGAAAGAGGAATTTCTATGGATACCCCTACCACTCCCTTCGAAACTGCCGAAGCCAGCTTCGATATCGTTGCTCGCCAGGACAAGACCGAGGCCGATGTCACCGCGCTGCGCAATGATGTCGACGAGGTGAAAACGCGCGTCGACAAGATCGGCCGCGCCGCCGTCCGCCCCGTGATCGGTTCGACTGCCGATGCCGCACCCGAAGTGAAAGGATTCGTCGACGGATATTTGCGCCGCGGTTCGACCCATGAGATCAAGTCGATCTCGGGCGCGGTTGCCTCTGACGGCGGTTACGCGGTGCCACGCCAGATTGATGCGATGATCGCGCGCGAACTCGCGGAAATCAGCCCAATCCGCTCCATCGCACAGGTCGTGCAGACGGGCAGTGCTGGCTACCGCAAGCTCATCGCAACCGGCGGCACGGCATCCGGATGGGTCAGCGAAACGGCTGGTCGTCCCGGAACCGACACGCCGAATTTCGCCGAGATCGCCCCGCCGACCGGTGAACTCTACGCCAATCCGGCGGCAAGCCAGTCAATGCTCGACGATGCAGGGTTCGATCTTGAAAGCTGGCTCGCAAGCGAGATCGCGATGGAGTTCGCCCGCGCAGAAGGTGCGGCCTTCGTCGGCGGCAGCGGCGTGGACCAGCCCGAAGGTTTCCTGAGCGCACCCGTTTCGACCAATGGCGATGCTTCGCGCAATTTTGGGGCGCTGCAATATGTGGGCTCGGGCGATGCCGACGGCTTCGATGCCAATCCCGATGCCCGCCTGATCGACCTCGTCCATACCATGAAGGCCGGACACCGGCAGGGCGCCAGCTTTGTCATGAATTCGTCAACCCTGGCCGAAGTCCGCAAGCTGAAAACCGCAGATGGCGCATTCCTGTGGCAGCCGGGCCTCGTTGAAGGCCAGCCCGATCGCCTGCTGGGTTATCCGGTGGTCGAGGCCGAAGACATGCCCGATATCGCGGCGGGCACTTACCCGATCGCGTTCGGCAACTTCCGTCACGGCTATCTGATCGCAGAACGCAGCGCCACGCAAGTGTTGCGTGATCCGTTCACCAACAAACCCTTCGTCCACTTCTACGCCACCAAGCGCGTGGGCGGTCAGGTGCTGGATAGCAACGCGATCAAGCTGCTCAAGATCGAGGCGTAACTCGGTCGGGCCGGCGGGGCTTATCCCCTTTGGCCCCGCCGGTTCCTTTTTTCCGCTTTCGGCCGCGCGACTGCCGGCCGTCGAAAACGAAGCGGTGAGAACCCAACGTGCCCGGCGTCCAATTGCGCCAAATTTAGACAGGAGACCGCTATCATGCGGGTGATTTCCGCCCCTGCGAGCCTTGCCGACGGGCCGCTCGAAGAACTCAGGCAGTGGCTCGCCATTTCAACCGATGCGGACGATCCGCTTCTGGTCAATCTGCTCGGCGCTGCGCATGCCATGTGCGAACGATTCACCGGCCTCGTTCCGCTCAAATGCGAAATCCGCGAGCGTTTCCTGGCGTCCAGCCTCGTTCACCGCCTTGCCTCACGCCCGATCATAGAATTGCTCGACGTTACCGCGATGTCCGGCGTGTATGATCGGCGCCTGCTTCAGGATGCCGACTTTGTCCTCGAGCTTGAAGAGGAAGGCGCCGCACGGTTGGAACTGCATCGTGCAACGGATGAACCACAAGTCGAGATCCGGTTTTACGCTGGATTGGAAAGCGAGTGGTCCCAGCTTGACCAGAGCCTGCGTCATGGAATCATCCGTTACGCTGCGCATCAGTACCGCGAACGAGATACCGCCGGTGACGAAAACCCGCCCGCAGCGGTTGCCGCCCTGTGGCGCCCCTGGCGCCGACTGCGCCTGTGACGGGCGGCTTCGATAAGCTGGTGGCCAGCCTGATAAGCCGGGCTGAAACTCTCGCCAGCCAACACGCCACCAGGCGCCATCGGTCCGAGGGCCATGACTGGCGCGACGCGCGGCTTCTCTGGCCAAAATTCACGAAGAGGAATGACTGATGGAGAGTGCACTTCGCACAGCTCTGGTTGCCGCACTACGCGCCGATCCGCAGCTTGCCGCATCGCTCAATGCCGTGGTCGAGGAAGGCCCCTCACCCGCGCCGCCGCCTGCCCTTTCGCTTGTCGCAAGTGCCGCCGCCGACTGGTCGAGCAAGACGAGCGCCGGGCGAGAAATCCGCATCGCTCTCGAGCTGACGACCCGCGGCGATACGCCTGAACCGACCGCCGCAATTGCCGAGGCGATCGAGAACTGCATCGCGACGCTGGGGCCGCGGCAGAACGGTTTTCGGATCGTTACGACGCGCTTCTTGCGCAGCCGCACGGAACGACGAAGCCGCGGACTGCGCGCCATCCTTCTCGAATACGCTTTCCGCGTTCTTGCGGACCAATAACCCCTGATCCTGCCTACGGAGTATCCATTATGACAGCCCAGAAAGGCGCAGCCTTCCTTCTCAAGATCGGCGATGGAGGAAGCCCTATTGCCTATGAGACCGTCGCCGGTCTCAGGACCACTCAGATGACCATCAACGGAGACAGCGTTGTCGTCACCCACAAGGAGAGCGGCGGCTGGCGCGAGCTCCTGTCCGGTGCGGGTACTCGTTCGGTCTCGGTCAGTGCTGCAGGGATATTCCTGGGTTCGGATGCTGAAACGACAGTGCGGGCCAATGCGCTCGACGGGTCGCTCGACGATTATGAATTGTCGTTCGAAGACGGCGCCAAGATGCGGGGGCGCTTCCTCGTCCAGCGGCTAGATTATTCCGGCGATTTCAACGGTGAGCGGACCTACACCCTCCAGCTCGAAAGCTCCGGCCAGGTCGCCAGCCTATGAGCAATCAGGCACGCGGAGAAGCGGCCATCCACGTTGACGGGCGAGAGCTGGTCCTGCGTCCGACATTCGATGCGCTGGTGCGCGCCGAGGAAGAACTCGGATCGCTGTTCGCACTCGTGGAACGTGCGGGCAGCGGCGAACTTCGCCTTGCGGAAATTGCCGCACTGTTCTGGTTTTGCATGGCCCAGCCGCATGCAGCTACCCGTGAAGCTATCGGCGAAGCAATCTTGGCGATGGGCCTCTCCAAGGCAGCCGCGCCGCTGAAGGTACTCCTCGGGCAAATCCTGAGAGGGCGCTGAGATGGACCGCGGTTTTGGACAGGGGGCTGTAATGCTTGCCGGCCTTGCTGCGCGGGCGCTCGGCTGGTCGCCCGAGACCTTCTGGACCTCCACTCCCGCCGAACTCGCCGCAAGTCTCGGAACCGAAAACCCACAAGATGCTCCGCTTGGCCGCGAAGAAATCGCGGCATTGATCGAAAGGGATCGTAATGAATGATGACTTCGAGGAGCTGGTCGTATCGGTTCGCGCCGATACTGCCGGTTTCGCGCAAGACGTCGCGCAAATGAAGCGCGAGTTTGACACCAATCTGGTGGATGGCTTCGATGCGGCGGGCAAGGTTCTCGAAAGCGGCCTCACCCGCGCGCTGCGAAACGGAAAGCTGGGGTTTGAAGACCTCAAGCGGATGGCGCTGCAAGTCATGGACCAGATCGCCAGCAAGGCGCTTGGGGCAGGCATAGATGCAATGTTTGCGGGCCTCGGCAAGGGCGGCGCTGGAGGCGGAGCCGGAGCAAGCCTTCTCTCGGGTCTCCTGTCGAGCGGCTTGGGCTTGCCCGGTCGCGCGACTGGCGGATCGGTCGCCCCCGACCGACCCTATCTCGTGGGAGAGCGCGGCCCCGAATTGTTCGTGCCCACCAGCGCGGGAAGCGTCGAACCCAATCACAGGCTGAACGGGTCACGAACTGATGTGCGGGTGGCGATCAATCTCGCCCAGCCGCGCGGCGCAAGCACGCCTGCGTCACTTCAGCGATCTTCACGCCAGGTGGCCAGCGCGGTCCGGCGTGCGCTTTCAAACTAGGGGGATATTCCCATGGCATTCTGGCTAGCAGCCTCACGACAACGGCAGGATTCCGACTGGATACAGCGGTTCGATCCGCGGTTCTGGACGGTCAACTTTCCACGCCCGATGATGGCAAGCGTTGTCACCACGAGCGCAAATTCACTCCGGGTTGACTGCGAATTCCATCACGAGGGCGAATTGGCCGGGTTGATCTGGGATAGCGAAGACGCCCTCGATCATCCTCTTCTGGCATATCGAACGGTGCGCGATTATTCGCACTGTGTTCTTCGTTTTCGTTGGCAGAGCAGCGGGGTTCTCCCGCTCGACGCTGCCAATGGTCCGACGCTGACTATCGAAGGGCGCGATGCGGCTGGCCAGGTACGCAGCTGGTACGTCCGGCTGTGGAACTACGCGTCCGGGACGGTCGAGGATGCCCGCATCGAGCTGCCGTTCTCGGAAATCGCATCTGGCTGGTCGCTCCCTGGGGAAGCCGTCTGGCCCAAGGACATCGACCGGATGTTCATCTCATTGGCGCCGCAAGGTTATGTGGAAGCGAGCAGCAAGCGATTGGCCAACCGTGTCAACGGATGGGTGACCATCAGCGAGATGAATTGCGAAGGTGAGAACGCAGTCATCGAGATCGGAGATATTCTCCTGCCGGCGCACGAAGAACAGATTGCTATTTCTTACGATGACAGCTTCAACCAGACGCCCGCGCGTCTCCTGCGCAATGCCGAGGGCCTCGGCTATCGAGGAAGGATCGTCCACTACGTCGGCATGAGCCATTACTACCGGCTCAATGATTACGGCGGAAAACTCGAGACTGCCTTTGGCGGCGCATTGTGCGAACCGGCGGAGGTTTGGCACGCCGATTACTTCGAACGTGCGGTCGCCCAAGGCTACGCGCCCATTGTCTCGCTGTCCTACGAGGTTCTGGATCAAGATTGCCCAATATGGTGGACACAAAAAGCTTGGGACGGCACCGTAGCCTTGACCGGCTGGGACCCGCCTTCGACCTTGCTCACTCCTTCGAGACCCCAAGCCATGCAATTTCTGCAAAAAGTGGCGGTCAATTTCGTGACTTTGCTCGAACAGGCGGGCGGTAAACCTCTCTTCCAGATCGGCGAGCCCTGGTGGTGGGTCCAACCGGATACCGGCGCCCCGTGCATCTTCGATGGCAAAGCCAAAATGGACTTTGGCGACGCTCTCGTGCCGATCACGGACATGCGGGCACCGCTGGACGAAGACCAGCTTGCACTGCTGGATCTGGCAGGAGAAATGCTTTCGCAAAGCACCATCGACCTTGCGAACGCCGTAAGGGACGCCGCCGTGGGCGACGCTGAAATCCTTCTGCTCGCGTTTACGCCAACCTTGCTTGATCCAGAGATGCCGGAACTGCACCGCGCCAGCCTGCCGTCCGGCTGGGCTTATCCCGCATTCGACCGACTGCAACTGGAAGACTACGACTGGTTGACAACCGGTCGCGATGCCAACCGCAGGATTGCCTATGCGCAGGTCGAGGACAAACTCGGTTACCCGGTCCATCGTACTGATTACCTCTCCGGCTTCGTGCTTGATCCATCAGACGCTGAGACTTTGTGGCCGCTCATCGATGCCGGGCTTGACGAAGCGCGCTCGCGCGGCGTGGAGCAAAGGTTCGTCTGGGCGCTGCCCCAAATTCAGCGCGACGGATACGTCCGCCTGCCCACACCCGAGGATGATGAAATGCAAGCCTTCGATGATGTCGCCTACCCGCTGGCGCTGGGCCGCGACACACAGGTCAGTCCCGAGTTTTCGACATCTGTTGCTGTCACCGCTTCGGGCCATGAGCGGCGCAACGCACTGTGGTCAGATGCCCGGATGCGATATGATGTCGGGCCAGGCGTTCGCTCTCAAAAGGAACTGGCAACCCTCATCGGCTTCTACCGGGCTAGGTTCGGTCCGGCACGCGGGTTTCGCCTACGCGATCCGTTCGATTTCAGCTCGAACGAAGGCGATGGTGCTCCGGGAATGAGCGATGAATTGCTAGGTTTTGGCGACGGGGTCGTCTCGTCATTTCAGCTTGTTCGCAATTACGGCGAGCAGGTGAGGCCGATCACGCGGCCGCAAGACGGCACGATTGCCGTCAGCGTAGATGGGATCGCCTCCAGCGCCTGGACACACGTCGGCAAAGGCCAAATCCGTTTCCTTCAGCCGCCTGCCCCGGGTGCGGAAATCCGCGCAGGTTTCCTTTTCGATGTGCCAGTCAGGTTTGCCGAGGACAGGCTGGACATCTCGGGCGCGACCTTCGCCGCCGGCGAAGCACCGTCGGTTCCGGTTATCGAAGTGCGTGAAGCACCATGAGCAGGATCTACTTCGACCGTGAACTGGATACGGTAGCTTCTTACTGGCGCATTCACCGAAAGGACGGTGTCGCGCTGGCTTTCACAACCCATGACCGCGATCTCTATTTTGGCGGGATGCTTCACCGCAGTGCGCCCGGGATGCTGCCATCCGCCATTCGCAGGACTATCGATCTATCGGATGACGAGGCGGAAGTGGATGGCGCGCTCAGCCATGACACGATCAAGCGCGACGACCTCCTTTCGGGCCGTTTTGATGGAGCCTCGATCGAGACAGGCGTCGTAGATTGGGAGACCCTTGAGAATTCCTCCCTCTATGCCGGCTCAGTCGACGCAGTCAGCCAGGACGCCAGCGGATTTTCCGCGCAGCTGCGTTCGGTGAAGGCCGATCTCGATATCGATCCTGTCCCGCGTTCCAGTCCGTCATGCAGAGCCAGATTTGGCGGTCCGGGATGCGCGATTTCAGCGACGCGTTTCGAGACGCGAAGCTCGGCAGTTTCTCTCGATCGCGGCGCAAATTCCGTCAGCTTCCCGCTCGAGGACCTTCAGTCCTACGTGCACGGACATCTGCGGTGGCTGGATGGACCGCAAACCGGCTTGTCCTTCAGGATTATTGACCAGCAGGACGGCGCCCTGTTCCTCGACAGACAGCTGGACGAAGGTACCACTTCGGGAAGCAGGGCCATCCTTCGCCAAGGCTGTGAGCGTACTATAGCCTGCTGCTCCCAACGATTTGGCAATGCGCTCAACTTTCAAGGCGAGCCATATCTGCCGGGCAATGACCTGATCGTGCAATACCCCCAGCCCCGGTGACCGACCTTGCCATGCGCTTTGCCGAAGAAGCGGAGCGGCTGGTCGGCGTTCCTTATCGCCTTTACGGGCGCAGTCCTGCGGCAGGTCTCGACTGCGTGGGCCTGGCAATTGCGGCCTTGAAAAACTGCGGTCGCCCGGTCGCTGACCGAAGCGGCTATTCGCTGCGCATTTCCAACCTGTCGGAGCTGTTCGACCTGGCGCGCAAATGCGGGTTCAGGCCAGCATGCGGGAGCACGGTGCCCGGTGACGTGTATTGCGTCAAACCCGGCCCCGCTCAGGCGCACATTGTAATCGCAGGCCGCTCAGGTCGCTTCCTTCACGCCCATGCGGGGCTTGGCCGCGTCGTCAGCCAAGGGTCGCTGCCCGATTGGCCGATACTCGCGCATTGGCGCCTATTCACCGAACCGGAGTAACTATGGCAACCCTGCTTCTGACTGCCGTCGGCAGCGCTTTTGGCCCTATTGGCGGCGCCATTGGTGCGCTGGCCGGGAGGACCATCGACGCCCACATCTTCAAACCCGATGCTCGTGAAGGATCTCGGCTTAAGGAAGTTTCGATATCCGGATCAAGCTACGGCACTCCGCTTGCCCGGCATTATGGGGCCATGCGCGTGCCGGGGACCATCATCTGGTCGACCGGTTTCAAGGAAACCGCAGCAAGCGATGGCGGGGGCAAAGGCCAACCGGAAACCACGAGCTATAGCTATTCCGTCAGTTTCGCCGTCGCGCTTTCGAGTCGTCCGATCGATCGGATTGGGCGGATATGGGCGGACGGGAACCTGCTGCGCGGCGCCAGCGGCGATCTCAAATCGGGCGGGACTTTGCGAATTCATCGTGGACTGGCCGACCAACTCGCCGATCCCTTGCTCGACGCAGAGCTAGGCGCTGCATGCCCCGCTCACCGGGGTCTTGCCTACGCTGTATTCGAGGATTTGGATCTCACCGATTTCGGCAACCGCATACCAGCGCTGAGTTTCGAATTGTTCGCCGGTTCAGGCAGCGAACTGATCAAGCTTATGCTCGCGCCCCATGAAATCAGTGCGTCGGAAAGCGCCCGGTTTTCTGAATTGCGGGGGTTCAGTCACGAAGGCGGTACACTCAAGAGCGCCGTACAACTCGTTGGCAACCTCCACCCCCTGTCGCCGAGGATTCAATCTGGCTCCGTCGTAATACGATCGGCTGCCGATCCAGCGACTGTCCCGCGCATGTTGCCAGAACCAGCAGCATGGGATGATGGCGATTTTGGAACGCAATCCGGACATAGCCAGACCCGGCGCGATCAACGCTCACGCGCTTTTTCCGGACTGCGCTATTACGATACCGCGCGCGACTACCAGCCAGGGATGCAGCACGCAGATAATAGCGAAGCAGATGGCGTCACATTCGAATTCCCCGGCGCGCTGGCAGCGGCGGATGCAAAATCGCTTGCCAGCCGTGCAAATGACCGGCTGATCACTCGCCAAGATGCCATGGCTTACCGGCTGGCCGAACTTGATCCTGAAATAACACCTGGCACGCTTGTTCAAGCGCCGGGAATTGACGGCGTTTGGCAAGTCGCAGGATGGGAGTGGCGCGAACGGGGTATCGAGCTCGACTTGCTGCGCTACCGCCCCGAGAGCGCAAGGTATGCTGCGGCCGATCCGGGCACTCACTGGCTTCCGCCCGACAGGTTGGCAGCACACTCGACACTTCGCGTGTTCGAACTGCCTTGGGACGGAACCGGTAGCCCAATCGAGCGCCGCGCCTTCGCTGCAATAGGCGCTCACTCAGGACGCTGGCCCGGCGCAAGGCTCTACGCTGAACAGGCCGGGACACTTCAGGATACAGGCGTATTCGCCTCCCGCAGGGCTATCGGCGGTTATCTATCGCAGCCATTAACGTCCTCGCCGGCCATCAGGTTGGAAAGCGGCGCCAGCGTGCTGGTGCAATTGGACGATTTTGCCGCCCAGTTAATTGGTTCCGATGCCAATGGCTTGTCTGCCGGCACAAATCGCGTCCTCGTGGGCTCGGAAATTCTCCAGTTCACTTCGGCAGAGCCAAGAGGCGACGGGGCCTGGCTGCTCAGCGGTCTGCTTCGCGGCCGCGGAGGCACAGAGGCTTCGGCTTCGAGGGGACATCCATCTGGAACTCCGGCGACACTGCTTGATCAGCGAGTGAGCGTCATTGGCCAGGACTTACACAGCCAATTTGGTTCAGAATTCGCAGCCCTCGGACCAGCGGATACAGAACCTGCAACCGCTATCCTCGAGAACGGCGGCGCCAGCCTTCAGCCCCCATGCCCGGTACATGGCCGGATTGAGAAGAAGGACGGCAGCATCCGAATTTCTTGGACGCGCCGCGCAAGAGGCGGCTGGCTCTGGCTTGATGAAGTCGATCAGCCACTGGTCGAGGATGCGGAGCAGTACGAAGTTGCGATTGGCTCGTTCGATGCGCCGTCGGCGCATTGGACGACATCGGAGCCCGAGTTGTTGCTCAATTCCGCTGATGCCGAGGCGATTCGACTGGATCACCCAGGCGAGGCGGTACTGATCCGTCAGATTGGCACCTATGCCCGGTCGCCAGCCCTTTCGATCGCAGACGCGTTCGCACTATAACACGAGGATACCCCCCAAATGACGCTCCCTTCCAGCTTCCGTGACAAGACACCCAGGCATGAACTGCCTTTCTTGTTCGCAGGACAAGCTCAGCGCGAATTCTTTGTGAATGAAAGCCTCGCCCGGCTCGACCTCCTGATTCAGCCATCAGTAGTGGGAGAGATCGGAAATCCGCCGGAAGAGCCCGAGGATGGCCAGTGCTTCCTCATTGCCGAAACTGCAGGTGGTATCTGGACGGGTCTGGACGGAAATATTGCAGGGTGGATCGCGGGCGAGTGGGTGTACGCAGTTTCGTCGGAAGGCATGCAACTGCACGACCTCTCGACCGCCACGATGCTTACCTACAAAGGTGGCTGGCAGAGAAGCACCCCGATTGCAGAACCGAGCGGAGGAAATACAATCGATGCCGAAGCGCGCTCGGCAATCGCTGCCCTTATCGCGACAATGACGCAACATGGCGTGTTTTGAATTTAACGCGGAACCGTAAGCCACTGGCGTCGTTAAGGCTCCGGACGGGCACTAATTCGCCCAGACGGCTTTGAAATTCGACGGGAATCGCGACATTCTTGCAACAGTTCACGTCTAATGGCAGCTTGCCACCTGTAAGAGGGAAAGTTAGATAGTTCTTTCTCGGTGGCTCCAATTCGCAATAAAGGGGAAATACATAATGCGGAATTTCGTCCTAGGAATGGCGATGGCCTCTACGGCCCTTGCATCGCCTGCCCTCGCACGAGATAATTCGTGGTACATCGGCGCCGAATTCGGTCCGATGCTCACGGAAGATCTCGATCTCGCAGTAAACAACGCCGACGGCGATGAGATCGACACAGTCTCTCTCGACACCGATTTCGGTTACGATGGCGGTGGCTACGTCGGTTACGACTTCGGTGCTTTCCGTCTGGAAGCAGAAGTCAGCTATCGCGAAGCTGACCTCGACACGGTCACAACCGGTCCGACTGGTTTGGCAAACGGCGGCTTCAATGCGCTGAGCAATGAATTCAACGCAGAAGGCGGTATCGACGCGCTGAGCTTCATGCTCAACGGCCTGTTCGATTTCGGCTCCGATGATGGCATCCAGTTCTACGCTGGTGGCGGTATCGGTGTAGCGCGCACCAATGTCGAAGCTCGTATCTCTTCCACCGGAAGCGCTTCGATTGACGATTCCAGCAGCGACCTTGCGTGGCAGCTTCTTGCTGGCCTGAACGCACCGCTGACCGACAACGTCGATGTTGGCCTGCGCTATCGCATGTTCACTGCTGAAGACGTTGAGCTGGTTGACCTTGGTGGCCGTGGTCTTGACGACAAATGGCGCACGCATTCGATCATGGGAACGCTGACCTACAACTTCGGCGCACCTGCCGCAGTTGTACCCCCGCCGCCCCCGCCGCCTCCGCCGCCTCCGCCGCCTCCGCCCCCGCCTCCGCCCCCGCCGCCGCCGGCGCCGGTGTGCCAGCAGGGCCCGTACATCGTCTTCTTTAACTGGGACGAATCGGACATCACTCCGGAAGCAGCGACAATCCTCGACAACGCAGTTTCGGCGTACGCCAATTGCGGTATGGCTTCGGTCATGCTCGCAGGCCACACCGATACTTCGGGTTCGGCCCAGTACAACATGGGTCTCGCCGAACGTCGTAACTCGTCGGTCCGTGATTATCTGAGCGCCCGTGGCGTTCCCGATGGCCGCATCAGCAGCGAAGCATTCGGTGAATCGCAGCTGCGCGTTCCGACCGCCGACGGTGTTCGCGAACTCCAGAACCGCCGTGTGGAAGTTACCTACGGTCCCGGTTCGGGCATGTAATTTCGCTTAAATAGCGAAAACAGGATTAGGGGCCGGAGCAATCCGGCCCCTTTTTCGTTGGTGGTGGAGAAACGTGAAATACGAGGATTTCCAACATGCGTCCCCATTTAGCGATTTTGACCGCGGCACTTGCTGTGAGCGGCTGCTCGACCATCGACGGCCTCCCAACCGAAAAGATCGGCGATGCGAAGTTGAGTTTCGCCAATGGCGTTCCTGCCGGAACAGCGCAGTTACTTTCTGACGCCCAGATCATATCGCTTGCGCTAGCGGCCACCGGGCTCGAGCCAGGCCCCCACGGGTTCCATCTTCACACAACCGGTAAATGCAGTGCCCCCGACTTCAAGAGCGCCGGGGGCCACCTCAATCCTGGCAACCAGCAGCACGGCTCTCTCAACCCTAATGGCAAGCACTTGGGCGACTTACCCAATCTCGTGGTCGGCGCTTCACGGTCCGCAGGCACCGAGATCGATATCGGTCCCGACACCACGGAGCTCCGCGATGCTTTGTTCGATGCTGACGGAACCGCGATCGTGATCCATGCCGGACCCGATGACTATCAGAGTGACCCAGCCGGAGATGCTGGCTCGCGCGTGGCGTGCGGTGTCCTCAGCCGTTCAAGATGACGGCCAGAACTTAGATTTCTTCACCGGCTGCGCGCGCGCGCTCGAGGACAGTTCGTTCCGCTTTTGGAACGGTCCGATAAGCGATGAAGAGCATTACCAAACCGATCGGCACAGCAATTAGTAGGCTAAGGCCACCGGTCGACAGGCTTCCGGTCACGGTAGACACTTGGCCCGCCATGTAGGGACCTAGTGCCAGACCCACCAAAGTGGTGGCGAGGAAGAATGTCGCCGTGGCGGTGCCCCGCATGCGAGGCAGCACGAGGTCCTGTGTCGTCGCGGCGGCCGCTCCGAGAGCTGAACTGCCGAAAAGAGACTGAAAGAACGCGGCGATATAGAACACGGTTGGGTTGAGGGTTGTGAACATGATGAACAGGAACGGCGCAGCAGCCGTCAGTCCAAAAGCTACGACGATCAGCCTTCCAGTCGGCATGCGTTCGCGCAGCCAGTCGGCAACTCGTCCACCTATGATCACGCCGAGAAAACCAGACACTGCTCCCGGTCCGCCAATCCACCAACCGGCAGTCGAGGGCGCTTCTTCAAGAATACGGATCGCGTAAGGCGCGGCCCAGAAAGATGCTGCATACGACATGAAGGCGACCATGCCGTATCCCAAGATCGTGGTCAGGAAGGCGGGAGTGCCCCAGATCAGGCTGAACGTGGGCTCGTCACGGCGCTTTAGGGTCGAGGCCCATGAAAAGATCGCGTAATATCCGATTCCTACGGCAATCCATTGCTGCGCATTGCCGGTGGCCTGCGCCATCGCGTACGCTATAGCACCGATAACTAGTGCGCCGGCCAAATTCAGTGCGATCCCACGTGGCCCAGCTTGAGCTGCACCAATGAGTGTGAATGGCGGAATTACAGCGACGAGCTCCCTGAAGAAGCCCCGGAACGGGTCCTTTGGCGGAGGAGTTACGATCCCTTCGCTCTGGCCCCTCACGGGCTCTCGCAAAGTGAACACGAGGCAGGCGAGCAGCAAACCGGGCAAACCGACGATAATGAATGCAGCTTGCCACCCTGCGAGGCCCAATGGGGCATCGACAGGGAATGCAGCATTCCAGTTTTCCACGATGGCGCCGCCGATCAGTAGCGAGACACCGCCGCCAATATAAAGGCCAGAAGAATAGATCGCGAGCGCGGTGGCCCTCATCTTTTTCGGAAACCAATCCGAGATCAGGGAATAAGCGCTCGGGCTAGCCGTTGCTTCACCCACACCCACGCCGATGCGAGCTACGCTCAGCATTGTGAAGTTCTTCGCAAAGCCTGAGAGAGCTGTGAACGCGGACCAGATCGCCAGGCCTGCGGTCATCAATCTCACACGGTGCCAGCTGTCCGCGAGTTTCCCGAGGGGGATCCCGAACAAAGCGTAGAAAACGCCGAATGCAGTGCCGTAAAGAAAGCCAATCTGGTCATCGCGCAGGCCGAGGTCAGCTTTGATGTCCTCGGCAAGGATCGAGATTATGTTGCGGTCGACGAAGTTCAGGACATAGATGATGACCAATATGCCAAGTGCATACCAGCTATAGGCTGGGACTTTGGCATCCGGGACTGGCGACGCATTTGTTTCGGTTTCCGCGGTAGCGTCGCTCTGGCTCAATCTCTCACTCCCTCAAGTCAGGCGCATCACCTGCATAGGCCGTGGTATCGACAAGGCTCGCTTCGTCAAAGCCCTTTCGTCGCAATCGGCAAGAATCGCATGCCCCGCAGGCCAGTCCATCGGAAGTTGGATCGTAGCAAGACCAGCTCCACGAGGGGTCAAGACCCAGCCTGTGGCACTCGCGCGCGATGTCGGCCTTGCTCATGTGTTGGAGCGGCGCGTGGATTACGAAAGGCTGCCCCTCGACCCCCTGCTTGGTGCCCAGCCTGGCCGTTTCGGCAAAACTTTCGATGAACTCGGGGCGGCAATCGGGATACCCGGAATAATCCAGCGCATTTACGCCAATGAAAATATCGCGGGAGTGTACAGTCTCGGCGAAAGCGGTCGTCAGAGCGAGAAAAACAAGGTTCCTGGCAGGCACATAGGTCACCGGGATATCGTTGCCGACGCCCGATTTCGGCACGGCGATGTCGGCGGTCAAAGCTGAGCCACCAAATTTTCGAAGATCCAATGGCAACTCTACATGACGGGCAACGCCAATCTTGTCTGCAATCGCTCGTGCGGATTGGAGCTCGCGGACGTGCCTTTGACCATAGTCGATCGTGAGCGCATGGACCGCGTGGCCCATTTCTTTGGCCATGGCTGCGGTGACCATTGAATCCAGTCCTCCCGACAGGAGGACGACGGCGGGACCTTTACCCGTGGGCGAATCTAAACTCATGGGTGCGCAGCTAAGGCTTCATCGCTGCACGAGCAATCCTCAGTTGCAGGAACCGGTGCGCCGAGCTTCGGCAGAAAACTGGAATGGCCGGCCATCGGCAATCCCCTGACTATCGATCTGCACCAGCGAACCGCTTTCCTTGCGGATATTGGTCCGTCCGTAGCCGTCGCCCGGACATGTGTATTGGACCGTCACCTCACTCTTGCCGTCTTCCACGACGTAGCGATTGCATCCACTCTGCTTGTGGCGCAGTTGAATGAATTCACGTCCGGTGCGGACACATATCTTGCGGACACTGGACCCATCACGAAAGCGAAGGTCCCAGGCCCCGGTTTCCAGGGAGTTCAGCATGGCTAGAGATGCCTGTGCCATAGCCGGCACGGCATGGCTTGCGAGCGGCAAGGCAAGCACCGCGCCGATAATGGCGACACTCTTGCGAAATTGCATTTGCCCCATGGGAAACCTCACAAACTGACGAGCGAACCGAATCGCTAACTGCATTATATGAACAAATTGAGCTGAACCGTTGTAGAACAGCGCCAAAATACCCTTTTGATACCTTTCGAAGGGATAGACTACGCTTCGATCGGGAATTTGCGCGAACAAAATGCGCAGTCGACTACGATCAAACCTGCGTCATCTCGCATTTCAGCGCGTTCAAGTTCCGGGAATTTTGCAAGAACCGTTTCGTAATGCTCTTTTGAGCAGCGGCAACCCTTCGTGACGCTGTGGCCCTTAATTATGCGGACCTCGTCCTCTTCGTGAAAGAGACGCCAAACGATCGCCTCAAGCGAGAGATCGCTGTCGATCAGCTCATCATGGCGAACCGAGCCGCCCATAACGGCGACATGCTCCCATTCGGGATGGTCCAGCCGTGCGTGCAGGCGCTCGCGGCCTTCCTCTCCATCCGGCAGATGCTGAATAAGCATACCGCCGGCAAAACAACGCTTCCCGTCGGAGCGTACCGCCGTGCGGATTAGGGTTGGCACTTGTTCGGACTGGAAAAAATACGACTGGCAAGCCTCAGCCAGCGTATCGCCTTCGAGGGGCACAATGCCCTGATAACGGCCTTTGCCGCCGCTCATGTCGAAGGTGATTGCCAGATAGCCTTTGCCAAACAACGCGAACAGCGACGGGTTTGCGCCCAACTCGGCCAATTTGGTCTCGTCGAAATCAACATAGCCGCGCAGAGCACCATCCTGATAATCGCAAACGAGCAAGTTGATTGCACCGGCCTCGGTCTGCGCTTGCATGGTAACTTGCGATCCCTCGCCCTTGAGCAGCCCGCCCATCAATGTTGCTAGGACGAGCGCTTCTGCAAGGAGATGGGTTATCGGAACCGGATAGTCATGCGCCTGGAGGATCTCATCCAGCGTGGCATCAAGGCGTACCACGCGACCGCGCGCATTTCGCGCAGGTATAGCGAAAGCCAAGGTCTGGCCAGAATATGTCTCGTCCAAGTTCTGCGTCGTGTCTGTCATGGCCGCCATATGGGTGTGGCAGTTACGATTAACAGGGGTTACCCAGCCTGGCCCAGTCGTTCGAAACACCAAAGCAGGATCGACTTCTGTGCGTGGATGCGATTTTCGGCTTCGTCGAACACGATCGACTGCGCCCCTTCGAAAACTTCGTCAGTGACCTCGTCACCGACATGTGCGGGCAAACAGTGGAGGAATTTTGCGTCCGCCCGGGCGACTGACATCAAGGCTCGATCAACCTGAAACGGCGCCATCGCGGCCAGTTTATTGTGCGCATGCTGCTGGCCCATAGATACCCAGGTGTCGGTAACGATGATATCGGCGTCGCGCGCAGCTTCGTCCGCATCTTGAGTGAGAGTTACGTTCGCCCCGCTTTCCCGTGCGGCCTTCACAAACTCTGCATCGGGTTCGTAGCCTTGCGGCGTTCCGACACGGACGTTGAACTTGAACAGCCCGGCAGCCTCGAGAATCGAGTGCAGGACGTTGTTCCCGTCGCCCAGCCAAGCCAGTTCCAGCCCAGGCAAGGCCTTGCCATGCTCGACTATCGAGAGAAGATCGGCGACAATCTGACATGGATGGGATCGGTCCGTCAGACCATTGATAACCGGCACATCAGCGTAATGCGCCAATTCCTGCGCCTTGGCATGATCGTCGGTCCTGATCATGATCGCATCGACCATCCGGCTAAGGACGCGCGCAGTATCAGCGATACTCTCGCCCCGGCCAAGCTGGGTAGTGCCAGAATCCAGGATCAGTGCCGTGCCGCCCAATTGGCGCATGGCGATATCGAAGCTGACCCGCGTCCTTGTTGAGTTTTTCTCGAAAATCATCCCCAGGACATGGCCAGCCAGCGGCTCATCTGCGTCTGCGCGCCCCTTCGGCCAGTCCTTGCGAGCAGCCTTGCGGTCCTGCGCGTCGGCAAGCATCGTGGCGATCGCGTTGCCGCCGGCGTCGGACAGATCGAGAAAATGCTTCAATGCTGGCTCCTTAATCTTCCGGCTTGAAGCTGGCCGCACCTGCGGAGAGCTTTTCGAAAAATTCGTCGAACTCGGCATCGCCTGCCACCAATGGCGGCAGGATGCGTAATGTCTGATCGCCGGCGGCGACGCACAGCAACTGGTGGTTGTCACGCAGGTGCACGTAGAATGGACGGCTTTCGACCTTCATCCGGAGGCCCAGCATCAGTCCCTTGCCGCGGACGAGATCGAACAGGTCGGGATAATTGCCGATGAACTGTTCGAGCCTTGCGCGGAGGCGTTCGCCTTTTTCGGTCACCTCACCAAGAAACTCCTCGTTGGCGACTGCGTCCATCACAGCCATGCCTGCTGCCATGGCGAGCGGGTTGCCGCCATAGGTCGAGCCATGCGTGCCGAAGCCCATGCCGCGCGACGCCTTTTCGGTCGCAAGGCACGCGCCGATCGGGAAGCCGCCGCCAAGGCCCTTGGCGCTTGCCATGATGTCAGGCTCAATCCCGTAGTGTTCGTATGCGTAGAGCTTACCAGTCCTGGCGACCCCGCACTGAACTTCGTCGAAGACCAGCATAAGATCGTGCTCGTCGCACATTTCGCGCAAGCCCTGCACGAACTCGTCAGATGCCGGACGGATACCGCCTTCACCCTGAATCGGCTCTACCAAGAAGCCCGCGGTCTTGTCGCTCATGAGCGACTTCACGCTTTCGAGATCGTCGAACTCCGCATACTGGAACCCTGCCAGGAGCGGATGAAACCCCTTGTGCATCTTGGCCTGATTCGACGCACTGATCGTGGCCATCGTCCGGCCATGAAACGCGTTGGTGAAGGTAATCAGTTCAGTCCGGTTGGCATCGCCGTCTTCGTGTTGGTGATAGGCACGTGCGGTCTTGATCGCCGTCTCCACCGCCTCGGCTCCGGAATTGGTGAAGAACACCGTGTCGGCGAAAGTCGCATCAACCAGGCGCTGAGCCAGCGCTTCGCCCTGAGGGCTGCCATAAAGGTTTGAAACGTGCATCAGCTTTTCTGCCTGGCGCTGGATCGCACCGATCAGGCCAGGATGACTGTGGCCGAGCAGGTTGACCGCGATGCCGCTGGCAAAGTCGAGATAGCGCGTGCCGTCCTCGTCGATCAAATGACAGTGATCACCCTCGACCGGGCGGACGCCGCAGCGGGGATAAACGGGCATTAGGGGGCTGATGGACATGAAGTCTCCGCGATTCTCTTAAATGAAACGACAAATGGCGGCCCCTGTAGGGAACCGCCATCTGCGTGTTGTTCAACGATCTATTGCCTCACGCGGCGCGGGTCAAACCGGCCTTGCGTCAGGGCGGAAATTATTCCGCTGGCACAAGATTGACCGCCGAGTACTTGCCGCGGCGATCAACTTCGAGATCGAACTGATACCGCTCGCCCTCGTTGATTGCCGAAAGGCCCGAACGCTCGACTGCACTGATATGCACGAATGCATCAGGCTGGCCGTCATCGCGCGTAAGAAAGCCGAAGCCCTTCATTGCATTGAAGAACTTGACCGTCCCGGACGCCTTGTCGCCAGTGAGCTCACGGCGAGGCGCTTCGGTGCGCTCTTCGACCGCTATCACATCGCCAACGACCTGGAGATCCTGAGCGGATACCTTGCCGCCGCGATCAACGAGGTTGAACTCGAGTTCCTGACCTTCAGCGAGGCCTTCGAGGCCGGCACGTTCTACCGCGCTGATGTGAACGAAGATATCTTCGCCGCCGGTTTCCTGCTGGATGAAGCCAAAGCCCTTCTGAGTGTTGAAGAACTTGACCTTGCCCTTGCCGGTGCCGACAACCTGCGCAGGCATGCGGTTTCCGCCGCCACCAGCGCCGCCGCCACCACCACCGCCACGAGGGCCGCCGCTGAAGCCGCCGCCACCGCCGCGATTTCCGCCGCCAAAGCCGCCACGATCCCCGCCGCCGCCGAAGCCGCCGCGATCACCACCGCCGCCGCCATAGCCGCCGCGATCACCGCCTCCGCCAAAGCCACCGCTCTGCGAGTCGAAACCGCCGCCGCCACCGGGGCCGCCGAATGGATCGTAATTGTCTTCACCGAAACCGTCCCGCTTGTCCCGTCCGCGGCGCCGCCCTCTGTCGTAACCCATAACCCTTCAGATACCTTGTCGTTCAGCCAGTAATCACTGCGCAGGCACGGCGGCTGGAGTACGTGCCAGGCTTGGACAGGTACGTGCAAATTGCGCGAGACCTACCCCTCAAACCATATTCCATAGCGCGAAACACCGCATCACGCGAATGTTTTAGCATTTGGTGCTTGTCTGACGAACAATTGTGACATTTTGGCAAGACGCGAGGTAACGCGTATCGCTTGCAAGGCCCTCCTGCAGTGGGCAATCGAATAGCGATCAGAACGATGGTGCCGGGGATTTCTCCCCGGCGCCAAGAGGACAGACAGCATGAGCGATTTCCGCAAAATCACCGACGGCTTTTATGCCAGCCCGCAGATCACCGTCGACGATATGGCCGCAGCCAAATCGCTTGGTGTCACCCTTGTCGTCAATAACCGCCCGGATGGCGAATCGGAAGATCAGCCGGAGGGTTCCGAGATCGAAGCCGCAGCGCGTGCCACCGGAATCGAGTATATCGCCATTCCCGTGTCGTCCGCGGGCTTCAGTCAACCGCAAGTAGATGCCTTGCGTGAAGCCCTCGCGAAAACCGAAGGCCCCACGCTTGGTTTTTGCCGGTCAGGTACACGTTCGACATTCCTGTGGTCGCTCGCACAAGCAGCCAATGGGCGCGAACCTGATGCGATTGCGGCCGAAGCAAGCGCTGGCGGTTACGACATCTCTCCGATCTGGCCCGCATTGGAAGCGCTTGCTTCCAAATCTCAAGGCTAACTACTTGCGATAATCGAGCGGCGGATCACGGTCGCCGAGCAGGGAGATGTATTCGTACCCTTCGCCGCGAGCCGCATCGAATTCATCTCGGGCGGCTTTTCGTAATGCAGGGTTGGTGAACAGCTCTGCAGCCATCAGCGTCAGCGCTTTCGCCGCATGCTGCGCACCTTTATGGCCGATCGAATGCCCGCTGGCCGCTACGGCCTGCCAGCTATGCGCGCTCGTGCCCGGAACCCAGGTAGCGGTTCGCACCCCGACCGTCGGGGTCGCCCAGGACACATCGCCAACATCGGTCGAGCCATAGCCCAAGGCCTTTTCATAAGGCTGGACCTTGGCGGCCTCCTCCAGCGGCCGGGCATTATCGCCAAAGCTGTGCGAAATCTCCCTCGCCCAGACGGCCTCCTCGGGTGAATATTCGATCCCGCCGAGGCTGCGCAGTTTGGCGTCCATGACCTTGGCCAGCGATTCGTTTACCAGCAATGGGTTGTTTCCGTGGATGATCTCCCACTCGACATCGGTGCCGGTTCCAAGTGCCGCGCCCTTCGCCGTTGCTTCGAGGCGGGTCCAAAGGGCCCGGACTTCGTCTGCATCGGAATGGCGGACGTAGTAGAACACCTCAGCGAAATCGGGGATGACATTCGGAGCGGCGCCGCCTTCGGTGATCACATAGTGGATACGCGTATCCATGCTGGTGTGCTCGCGCATCATGTTGACCATCATGTTCATAGCCTCGACACCGTCGAGTGCGCTCCGCCCCCGCTCCGGCGCACCGGCAGCATGGGCCGAAACACCGCGAAACCGGAATTTGGCGGAACGGTTTGCGAGACTCGTACGCGCCGCCGCGCTGTTCTCGTCGTCCGCGTGCCAATGGAGCGCAATGTCGACATCGTCGAACATGCCTGCGCGCGTCATATAGACCTTACCCGACCCGCCTTCTTCCGCCGGAGTACCGTAGAGCCTGATCCGTCCGGGAGTTCCGGTCTTCTCCAGCCAGCGTCTGACAGCGATCGCCGCAGTAAGGGAGCCGCCTGCAAAAAGATTGTGTCCGCAGGCGTGCCCAGCACCCAGTGCGGATTGTTCTCGTGTCGGGGAAGAGGTCTGGCTGATACCGGGTAGCGCATCGTATTCGGCGAGGATCGCGATGACCGGACCGCCTTCACCCCATTCGGCCAGGAAGGCGGTAGGAATGTCTGCGATACCCGCTTTTACCGAGAACCCTTCGCTTTCCAGTTCGTCCTGCAGCAGCCCGCTGGACCGGTTTTCGAGGTAGCCCAATTCCGCCCAGTCCCAGATCTGCTGTGCCACACGGGCCGTCCGGTCGCCTTGTGCTTCGACCTCGGCAACCGGGTCCGCGGACTGCGCAGCAAGCGAGCTGGAAAACAGCGCTGAAGTAGCAGCGAGCAAGGCGATTCTTTTCATGGGCATCCTCCGTTTCATCCTGCTTGCCGGAAAGCGGCGGCCATGCCAATCCATGCCGCAATGGACCTGCCACCCGCCCTGCTCCAGTTCCTTGGCTCGCTGGTCGCCATCCTGGCGCTGGCTGCTTTCGCACGGACGCTGAAACTGGGGTCAGAGCCGCGCATCGCAAGCATCGACGAGGCACGCCGCGCCGCAGACGAGGCAGTCAGCGGCTTCGATCCGATCAAGATCGGGCTGGATGATGATGGCCGCAGCGCACTGCTGATGGAAGCCGAGGGTCGGATTCTCCTGCTGCGGCCGCACGGATCGCATCTCGCCGGACGCATTCTTACCGCAGCTGCCAGCGCCCGCATCGAAGAAGGCACGCTGATCGTCGATACTGCCGAAAAGCGTTACGGCGCCGCACGGCTGCGGCTGGCGGATCCTTCAGCTTGGATGCAGGCGATCGAGGCTATAGAAGACTGACAGCCATGCCCGATTTTTCGCCCACCGAACTTGCCGTTCCCGGCTTTGTTGCCCTGGTCCTGATTGAAATGATCTGGGCCCGGCGCAAGCGGCGTGAGGCTTATGAGCCGAAAGACACGCTCACCAGCCTGGCATTCGGGCTAGGTAGCACGGTATCCGGCCTGATCTTCGGTGGGCTGTTTTTGGCGCTGTTCCTGTGGGTGTGGCAGTTCAGACTGTTCGATGTGCCATGGACCTGGTGGGCTTTTGCATTGTGCTTCGTGCTGGACGACCTGGCCTATTACTGGGTTCACCGGTTCGGGCACCGGGTTCGCTGGTTCTGGGCGAGCCATGTCAATCATCACTCCAGCCAACACTATAATCTCAGCACCGCGCTCAGGCAGACCTGGACGGGCTTCCTGACACTGGGCTTCGTATTCAAACTACCACTGGTGCTGGCCGGATTCCATCCGGGCATGATTGCGATCTGTGCCGGGTTTAACCTGGTCTATCAGTTCTGGATTCACACCGAAGCGATTGACCGCATGCCGCGCTGGTTCGAGGCTGTCATGAACACCCCGAGTCATCACCGGGTGCATCATGCGACCAACCCTCGCTATCTCGACCGTAATTACGCAGGCGTCTTCATCGTTTGGGATAAGCTGTTCGGCACATTTGAGGCGGAGACCGATGACGAGCAGATCCGCTACGGTATCGTGAAGCAGCTTGGCAGCTTCAACCTTTTGTGGGCCGTATTTCACGAGTGGATCGGCATTGCACAGGACATACGGCGTAGCCCCTGGAAGCATAAGCTTTCCTACCTTCTGCGCGAACCTGGCTGGACGCATGATGGCAGCCGCGAGACGAGCGACCAGATCCGCGAAGCATGGCAAACCCGCCAGGGGCGCGAAACAAAACAGGTTTCAAGCGAAAACCCGATTGCGGGCGGGCCCGAGGCTGCCTAACCTCTCGAATCGAGAGGAGCTATCATGGATGAATTCGACGTAATCGTCGTTGGCGGCGGCAGCGGAGGCAGTGCTGTTGCGGGCAGGCTTGCAGAATCTGGCAAGAGCGTGTGCCTGCTGGAAGCGGGACCCAGGAACGATAACTTCCTCATCAAAACCCCCGGCTTCATGCCGTTCCTTCGAAATGCGTCGAATTACCGTTACGACACGGTGCCACAAAAAGGGCTCAACGGCCGGATCGGCTACCAACCGCGCGGACGCGGTCTGGGCGGATCATCTGCAATCAATGCGATGGTATATATCCGGGGCAACCGCTGGGATTACGACAACTGGGCCGAGCTGGGCTGTGACGGCTGGAGCTACGAAGACGTGCTCCCCTATTTCAAGCGGGCCGAGCACAATGTTCGCGGCGCCGACGAGTATCACAGCGATGAGGGCCCCCTATGGGTCAGCGATCAGAAATGGCCCAACTCAGGCAGCCTCGCTTTCGTAGAAGCGGCAGCGCAGTTGCAATTGCCGCGGAATGCGGATTTCAATGGGGCCAAGCAGGAGGGCTTCGGCCTCTACCAGGTCACCCAGAAAGACGGCGAACGCTGGTCTGCTGCGCGTGCCTATGTCGAGCCGAAGCGTGGCTCGAAGAATCTGGACATCCGGATTGGCGTAACTGTCCAGAAGCTCGAAATTGAGGATGGCCGCGTTACGGGGGTGACTTACACTGCCGGTAACAGAGAGCGTACGGTCAAGGCGCGCGGCGGGGTCGTATTGTCGGCAGGCGCGTTCAATTCGCCGCAGATCCTGATGCTTTCAGGCATCGGACCGGCGGAGCATCTGCGCGAAAATGGCATCGACGTCATCTGCGACAAGCCCGCAGTAGGGTCTGACCTGCAAGATCACATCGACTATGTTTCGAGTTGGGAAACCAAGAGCAAGGACTTCATTGGCGACAGCCTCGCCGGAACCGCGCGAATGGCCAAGGCGATCATCGAACACCGGCGCAAACGCACTGGCATAATGACTACGCCCTATGCCGAAGCTGGCGGATTCTGGACTGTAATGCCCGATGCGCCAGCGCCCGATATCCAGTGGCACTTCGTACCGGCCATGCTTGAGGATCATGGCCGAGAGAAGGTCAAAGGTCACGGCTTCTCGCTGCATGCCTGCGTCCTGCGCCCGGAAAGCCGCGGAACCGTTCGCCTGAACAGCCGCAATGCCAGCGATGCACCCCGGCTCGATCCCAATTTCCTCGACGATGATCGCGACATCGCGACCTTGCGTGAGGGCGTCCGGCTTTCGCATCGGATCGCCTCGTCACCCAGCCTTTCGAAATACGAACCCAAGGACCGCTTCGAGATCAACCTCGAGGATGACGCACAGCTCGACGATCTGATCCGCAGCAGGGCAGACACAGTCTATCACCCGGTTGGAACCTGCCGCATGGGCGCAGATGAAGATGCGGTGGTCGATCCCACGCTAAAGGCACGCGGGGTCGATGGGCTCTGGATTGCCGACGCGTCAATCATGCCGCGGCTGGTCAGCGGCAACACAAACGCACCCAGCATCATGATCGGGGAACGGTGTGCTGATTTCGTGAAGGCAGAACTCGGAGCCTAGTCGCCCAGCCGCTTGGTCATCGTTGCAAGCGGCACAGGAACCGCGGCATTTTCGTCGAACCATTCGCTTTCGACCACATAGCCGCACCGTTCGTAGAACGGCTTTCCGGCCATCGTGGCGGCCATCTCTATTTCACCGAAGCCTTCGGCTGAGGCAGCCTTTTCCGATACATTCAGGATCAGGCGTCCAATACCCTTCCGCACGTGATCGGGATGCGTGTACATGGCCCGGATGCGGGCACGTTCGGTCGCTGGATCGAGCAGGCGCGGGTCCCTGCCTGCCGAATGGTTGCCGCCATACAATGTGGCCCTGCGCGACCAGCCGCCGCAGCCGACCAGCTCGTCTTCTTCCAGTACGCAAAAGTAGGTTCCGTCATCGATCAGCAGGCGATCAAGGCCCATCCCGGCCTTCGACGCCTCGATCTGCTCTGGCGTGAGGTATCCTCGTTGCAGCTGGTTGATGGCGAGCTCCATCAATGAGCGAATTGCGTCCACGTCGCGCTCTTCCGCGATCCTGATAGTGAACATGCGTGTCTCCCAAAAGAAAGGGCGACCAATTGGCCGCCCCTTCCGTATAGATTGCAAGGGCTAGGCCCGGCTTACCACTGGAAACGAGCGCGCAGGTAATAGCTGCCGCCGTTAAAGCCGAATGGTGACCGTTCGCCGTACTTTGCGCCCACGATGCCCGAGTAGGGGTTCTCGATGGGGTAGTTGTCGAACATGTTCTGTGCACCGACTGCCAGCTCAAGACCGTCCAGCACTTCATAGCCAAGTTCGGCATCGAAGGTCAGTTCGGCATTGGCATCGATTGGCAGCGTCGAGTCTTCAAGGTGAGCTTCATAGTAGCTTCCGAAGTAATTCGCCCGTACCAGGCCGCGGAAACGGCCTTGTTCGTGCGTCACATTGAGGAAGCCTTTCCATTTGGGCAGGCCTTCTTCCAGCTGGCGCACACGCGTTGCCGAGATGGTCTGGCCAACGTCGGTGACCTCGGTTTCGGTATAGTTGATCGCCAGCGTGGCGCGGGTCGTTCCGCCCGGGATCGGGTAGAAGCGAGCGTTTGCCACGAAGTCGAGACCCTGTGTGCGGGTGTCGAAGTCATTGTTGAAGAAGGTGAATGCCACCAGGTCTTCAAAACCGGTGAAATCACCGCGATCAATCACACCAGCCGCGTCGAGCTGGGTGAGCAGCTCTGCCGGTGCAGGAGTAAATGTCGGCGTGCAATTGTTCGCCACACCTTCACGATCGGCCAGGTAGCAAAGCGCTGCCGGGAAATCGATCGTCGAGGAACGCGAGATGCGGTCTTTCAGCTTGATGTTGAAATAGTCGAGCGTGACAGAGAAATCCCCCATGTCACCCGCAACACCCAAGGTGAAGCTGTCAGCCTTTTCGGGCCCAAGCGTAGGTCGGTCGAGGCCAAGCCCGCCATTGGCGACCGTGTCGGCGATATAGTCCGAAGCGATCAAACCGGCCGGGCTGAACAGCGGGAATGTGCCTTCATCCTGCAGCGTTCCGTTGGAGAACTGCGTGGTCACGTTGATGACGTTCGCCTGGCCGGCTGTCGGAACGTGGAAGCCGGTCGAGTAGGTTCCGCGAAGGCGCCACGCATCGGACAGCTTGAACAGGCCGCCCACTTTCCAGGTCAGGGTGTCGCCGAAGCTCTTGGTGTCTTCGTAGCGAACGGCCGCCTGAATGGTTAGCGCGTCGATCAGGTCGGCTTCGATATCGACATAAGCCGCCTTGTTGTCTTCCTTGTTCGTGCCAGCCGCGTTGGTGGCAAAGCCCGGGAAACCGTTCGAGCTTGTCGAGAAGCCCTGGCCCGTCGGGAATGCAGCACTGGGCTGCGCGAGCGGGCCGAGTTCGAACGAGGCCGCATCGCCTGCGGTGATCCCGAATTCCTCATCGCGGTATTCGGCACCGGCTGCAACATAGACGCTGCCTCCACCCACTGCGAGTTCATAACCGAGGTCAAGATTGATGACATTTTCGGTCTGCGAGTATCCGCCAGGGCTGAATTCGGTCGGGGTGTTGGGGCCGAGCGAAGCATTGACCGTGTTGCGGATGGCAAAGCTCGATTTATTCCGGCCGTGGCGATAGCTCAGGTCGAAATCGAGCCCGCCAAGGATCTGCCCGCGGATACCTGCCGCGACCGAGTAATCCTCGATGTCGCCGCCGAAGCGCGGGGTGAAACCGCCGGGAAATAGCTCGACAAACGAGAAGCAGTTCGCGTCCGCGCTCACTGAAGCAAGTATGGTCGGATCGGGGATCAGCCCGCCTTGGGTCAGCGGAATACCTGCCGGGCAATCGCCTGCCGTGTCGAGCGAAAGATCGCCCACGAGCACCGAAGGAACACCGCCATCGGCTTCGGCAAGCGGCGCACCGGTCGCCGGATCAACGAACGGACCAGCGTAAACGCCGCCGCGATTGGTCGGATTGCGGAAGAAGAAACCGCCATCGACATTGCGCTCGGCATAGTTGCCGAAGGCGTAGAGTTCGATCGAGTCCGACAGATCAATGCCGAAATTGGCAAAGAACTTCATGTCGTCATTGACGTTCGGCTGGCCCCAGATTTGGGCAGGATCAGCGACTGCGGTATTCCCCGCAGCAATCAGAGCGGCCGCATCGTCACGCTGTACAGAGCGCGAAGTCGCATCGGATTCGCCATACTCAGCCGACAGGTTGAGGAAGCCCCTGTCAGTGAGGGGAATGCCGATGTTGGCAGCAATGGTGTAATTGTCGCCGTCGCCTTCATAGGTTTCGCCCCACTGAGCAGATATCGCGCCGCCTTCAGGGCTGTCCTTGAGAATGAAGTTGAGGACACCTGCGATGGCGTCAGAACCATATTGCGAGGAAGCGCCATCACGCAGCACTTCGAGCTGCTTGATGGCGATCGAGGGAATTACCGAGATATCGGGCCCTTGCGAACCATCGGAGATGCCGCCGCCCAGAAAGGCGATGACCGCAGCACGGTGTTGGCGCTTACCGTTGACGAGGACGAGGGTGTTATCGGGCGAAAGCCCGCGCAAGTTGGCAGGGCGAACGAGCGTTGCCGCGTCCGAGATGGGCTGGGTGCCAACGTTGAAGGATGGAACCGAAACGCGAAGAACATTGCCGATGTCGCTATCGGCCTGGTTCGATAGTTCGGCAGCGGAAACGATGTCTACTGGCGCAACTGTATCAGCTGCAGAACGGTTCGCCTGGCGCGTACCGGTAACGATAATCGCAGGTGCGTCTGCATCCTGAGCTGCGATTGCGTCACTTTCAATCGCTCGCTGAGCATCTTGGGCAAACGAAGGGGTCGCTACTGCCACACTGGCCACACCGGTCAAGAAAACCGGGAGCATCCGTGATTTTACGCTACTTTTCCGTACCATATTTCCCTCCTCCAAATCCTGAGCCATCATTTTCATGGCGCGTGGATCAAAGGAGTATTCACAAAATATAACAATTGCAATTTAGAGACAGCAATGAGCGATCACTAATTGTGGCATTCTGGCAACAAAAGAAGGCCGGAACCTCGAGGGTCCCGGCCTTTGGTGAGTCTATTGTTCGCAGGAGGAACAAGGTTAGGCGGGGCCGCCCGAGGAGAGAGAGGAGAGAGTAGGCGGCCCCGCCAAACTGGTGATTAGTTGTAGGCGCGTTCTCCATGTTCGGAGATGTCGAGGCCATTGACCTCTTCTTCTTCCGTGACACGCAGACCGACGAGAGCCTTGGCAATCAGACCCGCAATCAAAGTGCCGACGGCAGCCCATACAATGGTCACGACGACGCCCTCGGTCTGGATGAACAGCTGCGCGAGTGTTCCGACAGAGCCATCGCCCGGTCCGCCGATCCACGGCTGGTAGACGATGGCGGTGCCAATCGCGCCGACGATGCCGCCGATGCCGTGGATGCCGAAAGCATCGAGGCTGTCGTCATAGCCGAACTTCTGCTTCACCTTGGCGACAAACAGATAGCAAACGATCGACGATACGATGCCCAGCAGGATCGCCCCGAACGGGCCGCTGTTGCCGGCAGCCGGTGTGACCGCGACAAGGCCTGCGATCACGCCCGAACAGAAGCCGAGAGCGCTGCCTTTGTGGCCAGCGAGCCGCTCGATCACCATCCAGGTGAGCGCGCCTGCTGCAGTGGCAACGAAGGTATTGATCATTGCAAGGCCAGCCGAACCGTCTGCTTCCAGCGCGGATCCGGCATTGAAGCCGAACCAGCCAACCCAGAGCAGGCCAGTGCCGATCATGGTCATGACCATGGAGTGCGGCGGCATAGGCTCTGCCGGATAACCGCGGCGCTTGCCCAGCAGGTAAGCGAGCACCAGGCCCGAGACACCTGCATTGATGTGAACGACGGTCCCCCCAGCGAAGTCGAGGGCACCCGCCGCAAATAGCAATCCATTGCCGGCCCACACCATATGCGCGATGGGGAAGTAGACAATCGTCAGCCAGATCGGGACAAATACCATGACGGCATTGAACTTCATCCGCTCAGCCGTTGCACCCAGAATCAGGGCGGCGGTGATGGCCGCAAAGGTCATCTGGAAGCTGACGAAGACATATTCGCTGATGACTTCATCGGTGAAGGTCGCAGCGGTCGTGCTGGCATCCATGCCGGAGAGGAAATAGCTGCCTCCGCTGATGAACAGCCCCAGCGTTCCTTCATAAGTTTCCGAACCGAAAGCCAGGCTGAAGCCCCACATCACCCAGATCAGCATGGCCAGAGCGGCGGTGGCGCCGATCTGGGTCATGGTGGAGAGCATATTCTTTGCACGGGTCAGACCGCCATAGAACAGGGCAAGGCCGGGCAGGATCATGAGCATCACCAGCACGGTGGCGGTCATCATCCAGGCGTTGTTACCGGGATTGGGAACGGCAGCGGCCACTTCGGCGGCCTCCTGCGCGAATGCTGCACTCGCAGCGGCGAAAGAGGCGCCCAGCATGGCAGCCCCTGTGAAAATCTTACGCATGGTCATTTGGCTCTCCTTGCGGCTCACAGCGCGGTCTCGCCGGTTTCGCCGGTACGGATGCGGGTGGCATCGGCGAGATCGAAGACGAAAATCTTGCCGTCGCCGATCGCCTCGGTGCTCGCGGTTTGCTGGATCGTCTCGATCACTTGCGGCGCAAGCCCATCCGAGGTCGCGATTTCCAGCTTCACCTTGGGAAGCATGTTGGTTGAATATTCGGCACCGCGATAAATCTCGGTCTGCCCCTTCTGGCGCCCGAAGCCTTTGACTTCCGACACGGTCATTCCGGCCACACCAATACTCCCGAGCGCTTCGCGCACTTCGTCGAGTTTGAACGGCTTGATGACAGCGATGATATATTTCACGCCTTCACCCCTTTGGCTGCGCACCGGCCAAGCACCGGTCTTCGCACCTACAGCACGAAGCGTGCCAAATTCTACGCGTGAGGGGAAAGCGCCCGGAGCAGGCAAGATGCCGCTTTCGGTCGCCTAAATTATAGGCGTGTGCCTATTTTTCGAGCAATTCGAGCGTCGCGATTACCGGCAGGTGGTCCGATGCCTGCGCCGAAAGCACTGAATGGTGCACTTCCGACGAGACGCATTTCCAGTGATTGCTGGCGACAATCCGGTCCAGCGTCGCGACTGGCTGGCGGCTTGGATAGCTGCGACCCGGCGTCACGACCGTCCACCCCTTGGCAAATTCGCGCATCGCCCCTGTAGCGCGGCCCCATTGGTTGAAATCACCCATAATGACTGTCGGACACTGCTGCGCCGCGTTCCCGACGAAGTCCAGCAAGGAGCGGATCTGCTCGCGGCGGCGCAGCCCCGAAAGATCAAGATGGGTTCCGATCACCCTCAGGCGCTTGCCTTCGACCATCAGTTCGCCGCAGGCAGCTCCGCGAGGTTCCAGCGTCGGCAGGTCCAGCGCCTCCCCGCTGCGCACATCCATATCGCGGCGGACCAGCAGGGCATTCCCGTGCCAGCCGATGCTGCGGGGACGCTTGGCCACTTCGACCAGCCGCCAATGCGTATCATCCAGTTCAGCGCGCGGAATGGTTGTCGCCCGATCTCCAATCCTGCGGTCCGCCTCCTGAAGCGCGATCACATCGGCGTCGATTTCATGCAGGACCGACAAAATGCGCTCGGGATCGCGCTTGCGATCAAGACCGACGGCCTTGTGAATATTATAGCTGGCGAACGTCAGCTTCACGCCAGCTTATTCGCTCTCAAGATATCGGTCGGTGGTACGGACGGGAATGCCATCGATACTCGCATCGCGGCCCTGCTGCTTGGCTACCCATGCTTCGGCATCAGTGCGCGCATGGTGCTTCGTCAGCGTATCGCGCTCGCGCTCGAACTGCATGAACGGCACGCCGTACCCGCAGCTGGTCTGAACACTCTCAACGGCGATATCGAATATCTGGCGCGTGCCGGGCAAGATACCGAAATGGCCAGAGAGTTCTAGCCAGCCGTCATCTTGGGGAAGCACGGGTTTCCCGGTCCCGTACAGGCGCAGGATAAGCGCGGGCTGTTCGAAATTACACGCCATGATGGTGATGCGGCCATCGACCGTCAGATGCGCATGTGTTTCGTTGCCAGAGCCGGCGAGATCGAGATATGCGACCCTGTTGGGCGCGAGGACGCGGAACGCATCGTAACCCTTGGGGCTGAGATTGATTCGCCCCTCGTCCGCCGCAGTCGCGACGAAAAACACCGGCTGCTTCGCCAGCATGGCGACATGGCTCTCTTCCAGCTGGTCGAAGAATTCCGCCATTACAGGAAAGAGCCCAGCGTTTCCATGAAGCGGTCGAACTGGTCATGATGGAGCCAGTGACCCGCATTCTCGAATTCGATGACCTGAGCATTCGAAAAATGATCGAGCCGCCCGTCACCTTGAGGGTTCGAGGCCCAGCTATCCGCCCCGTAAAGCAGCAGCGTGGGTGCCGTGATCGCAGCCCAGGTCTGGTGCAGGAATTCATCGGCAATATCCTCGACCGCCCAGACATTGAGGTGGGGATCGAACTTCCAGCCGTAGGTGCCGTCTTCATTGCGGTTCACGCCGTTGACCGTCAGATGCCGCGCCTGTTCTTCGGTGAGGTAGCTGTTCTCCTCGATCATGCGCGCGAAAGCGGCTTCGATGCTATCGTATTTGCGCGGTGAACGGCCCGAGGCGGCGCGTTTCTTGCCAATCCATTCCGCCATGCGTTCTGGATAAGGCTGCTCGCGCATCTCGGCCTGCCGCTTCGGACTGGGTCCGAGGCCTTCGATCGCGACGATCTTGGTGACCATTTCAGGGAACGTCCCCGCATAGCGCAGCGAGACATTGCCGCCCATCGAATGGCTGACGATGGTCACCGGACCAACTCCAAGCTGGTGCACCAGCTGGGCCAGGTCATAGACCATGTCCGTGACCTGGTAATTGCCGTCGCTGACCCAATCGGAATCGCCGTGACCGCGGTGATCCATTGCCACCACGTGCCAGTCATCGCGCAATTGCTCGGCCACCCAATCCCAGCTCCGCGCATGGTCGCGTCCGCCATGCACGAGCACGAGCGGCGGCTTTCCCCGGTTGCCCCAATCAAGATAATTGAGGCGAAGGCGCTGCGAAATGAAGGTTTGCGAAGTCGGGCCGGTAAGCGTCATGCGCACCCCATGCCGCGAAGCTGCGCGCCCCGCAAGCCTACCTCTCTTTGGTGGCCGAGAAGGTGAGGTCCGGGTTCTTTTCCTGCTGGTAGTTCACGTCCCACGGGCTCTTGGCCATGAAGACGAGGTCACCATCACGGTCGCGGGCAAGGTTGGCCCGGTTGAATTTCTCAAACTCGACCAGCGCCTTGTCGTCGCCCTTGATCCAGCGCGCGGTGCTGAACGGCGAAGGTTCAAGCCCTGCCTCCACCTTGTATTCGGCCGAGAGTCTGCTGATGAGCACTTCGAGCTGGAGCTGGCCGACCACGCCCACGATGTGTTGCGCGCCGATCTCCGGATAGAACACCTGGATGACACCTTCTTCGGAAAGGTCATCCAGCGCTTTGCGCAATTGCTTCGTCTTGGTCGGGTCTTTCAATTGCACGCGGCGCAGGATTTCCGGCGCAAAATTCGGCAGGCCGGTAAATCGAACCTCGTTCTTTTCCGACAGCGTGTCACCAACCCTCAGCGTGCCGTGATTGGGAATTCCGATGATATCGCCCGGCTCGGCAACGTCCGCCACTTCGCGGTCCTGTGCGAAGAACAGAATGGGCGAATGGATCGCAATGGGCTTGCCAAGGCCGGAGGGCGTCAGCTTCATCCCGCGTTTGAATGTGCCAGAGACCTGCCGCATGAACGCAATGCGATCGCGGTGGTTGGGGTCCATGTTAGCCTGGACCTTGAAGATGAACCCGGTCACCTCGTCCCTGTCAGGACTGATCTGTTCTTCGCCGGCAGGCTGAGGACGCGGCGGTGGCGCGTATTCTGCAATCGCCTCGATCAATTCGGTGACACCGAAATTCTTCAGCGCCGATCCGAAATAGACCGGTGTCAAATCACCATTGCGATAAGCCTCGAGGTCAAATTCCGGATAGCCAATCTGCGCCAGCTCGATGTCTTCGGCGAACATTTCGGGCAGTTCGGGATTTTCGTCGCGCTTCCCCTTGAACTCCTTGGACGGACCTTCCGGACGCGCGACCTTGCCGGTTTCGAAATCGAGAATGCCTTCAAACTGGCCACCCATGCCCACTGGATAACCCTGCGGGCTGACATCCAGTGCGAGCATGTCGGCGATCTCGTCCAGCAATTCGAATACCGGTCGGCCTTCGCGGTCGACCTTGTTCACGAAGGTGATGATCGGAACGTTGCGCAACCGGCAGACTTCGAAAAGCTTGCGGGTCTGCGGCTCGATACCCTTGGCTGCGTCGATCACCATGATGGCGCTGTCGACGGCGGTCAGCGTGCGGTAGGTGTCTTCGGAGAAATCCTCGTGCCCCGGCGTGTCGAGCAGATTGAACGTGATGCCGTCACGTTCGAACGTCATGACAGAACTGGTTACGGAAATGCCGCGCTGTTGCTCGATCTTCATCCAGTCGGACCGGGCGCGCCGCGCAGCGCCCCGCGCCTTGACCTCTCCGGCCAGGTGGATTGCACCGCCGGTCAGCAGCAGCTTCTCGGTCAGCGTGGTCTTACCCGCGTCAGGATGCGAAATGATCGCGAAGGTGCGGCGGGATTGTGTAGTGTCGGTATTCGCTTTGGACATGCGCCGCGCGCTAGACCGCATGGGCTCCTGCGTCCACCGCTAAGCGCGGCGCAAGCCTCAGTCCTTTCGAGCTATCTGGAAGCCGCCGAAGCTCTGACTGACAGGCATGAGTTCGAGCGTATTGATGTTGAGATGCGCAGGCAGCTCCGCAACCCACCGGATTGTCTCGGCAATATCATCGGCCGTCATCGGATCGGCCCCGCCATAAAGCGTTTCGTGCGCCTGCTCGTTTCCGCCGGTTCTTACCAGCGTGAATTCGGTTTCGACCATACCCGGCTCAATCGAGCAGACCCTCACGCCCGTGCCATGCAGGTCGGCGCGCAGGCCGAGCGAGAACTGACGCACGAACGCCTTGGTCCCGCCATAGGCATTGCCGCCGGAATACGGATAGTTGGCCGCAACGCTCGAAACATTGATGATCGATCCCTTGCGTTCGATCAGTGACGGCAAAAGCTTGTGCGTGATCGACGCCAGCGCTGTGACGTTCGTTTCGATCATGGTCTTCCATTGATCGAGATCCGCCGATTGGGCGGGCGAGGTGCCGAGCGCGAGGCCGGCATTGTTCACCAGCAGATCGATCTCGGAAAACTCCGCAGGCAGATTGCCGAGCGCCGTATCGCGGGCCGCTTCATCGCGTACGTCGAAGCTTGCGGCATGGACCTTGTCCGTGCCCAGTTCATCGACCAGCGCATCGAGCCGTTCCTTGCGCCGCCCGGTCGCCACACAGCGCCATCCGCAGGCGACCAGCGCCCGCACCGTTGCCTCGCCAATGCCCGACGTTGCCCCTGTGACAAGAGCAGTCTTCATCCGCGTAGCTCCGCACCTTGCTTTGCTGCACTGGCCACGATGCTATTCGAGATCGCCTTGATCTCGTCATCAGTGAAGCTCTTTTCGCCAGGCTGGAGGATGACCTCAACTGCAACGGATTTCTTGCCTTCAGGCACGCCCTGACCGGCGAACACGTCAAACACCCGCGCATCGACTATGGCTTTCTTGTCCGCACCCTTCACAGCCCGCACCAAGTCGCCTGCTGGCAGATCGGCCGGAACGAGAAAGGCGAAATCGCGGGTGACGGCCTGCAGTGCAGGCGGCGCGTAGGCACTGCGAGCAAAGCTGCCGCCGCCCTTGCGCGCAGGGATCGCGTCGAGATAGATTTCGGCTGCGACGACCGGCCCTTCGATATCGAATGCCTTGAGTGTGCTGGGATGCAGCGCGCCAAAGCGGGCCAGCACATTCTTGGGACCGAGCCGCAGTGTGGCGGACTGGCCGGGATGAAATTGATCGCCTGCCCCGTCCATCACCATGAGATTGCCGACCGGCGCACCGGCAGCTTCGAGGAGTGCGGCGACTTCGGCCTTGGCGTCGAATGCATCGAAGGCACTGGCCTTCCCATTCGACCAGCCGCGCGAAGTCTTCTCGCCAGCCAGAATGAGGCCCAACGTCGGCTTTTCCTCGCTCGCCCCGCCCTGCCCGCGGAAATAGCGGCGGCCAATTTCAAACAGGCGCGTAGTCGCAGCACCGCGATTGGCGTTGCGGTGCGCGGCCATCAACAGGCCGGGAAGCAGCGACGGGCGCATGACCTTCATGTCTTCGCTGATCGGATTTTCCAGCGTCCAGAGCTTGGCTCCATCGGCAAACTGGTCTGCTTCAGCAGCGGGAAGGAACGACCAGGTAATCGCTTCATTCAAACCGCGCGCAGCGGCGGCGCGGCGCAATTTGCGCTCGGCCAGCTGGAGCGAGGTCGATGTTGCTTTCGCCACCCCCTCGGCACGCGTGAGCGGGACACTCTCCACATTGTCTAGCCCGTGGATGCGGACGACTTCCTCGACCAGATCAGCGGGGCCTTCGATATCGTGGCGGCGCAGCGGGCAGGTGACCTGCCAGTCGGCACCCACGGAGAAATCGAGTGCCTCGAGGATCGAACGCTGTTCGCTCTCGGAAACGTCGACACCGCCGAGTGCGCGGGTCAGCGCAGGGTCGAATGAAATCTTCTTCGCATCGGTCGGCGGGGTTCCGGCACGAACCACTTCGCTTGCCTCGCCCCCGCAGACGCGCTGGATCAGCGACGTCAGGATCGCGAGACCGTCATCGAGAAATGCCGGATCAACCCCGCGTTCGAACCGTGTGCGCGCATCGCTGGCGAGGCCAAGTTTGCGGCCAGTGACACCGATCCGTTCAGGATCGAAATAGGCGATCTCGAGCAGAACGTCAGTCGTGCCTTCGGTTACGCCCGAATGCTCCCCGCCCATGATGCCAGCAATGTCGTGCACGCCATTGTCATCGGCGATGACGGTCATGGTGTCATCGAGCGTGTAGGTTTTCTCGTTAAGTGCCTCGACCTTCTCGCCATTCTTCGCGCGCCGGGCGACGACCGCACCGTTCAACTTCGCGAGGTCGTATGCGTGCGCGGGGCGACCAAAAGCGAGCATGAGATAATTGGTGATGTCGACAATCGCCGAGATGGGCCGCTGACCTGCCGCGATCAGGCGGCGCTGCATCCAGTCGGGCGAAGCGCCGTTCGACACGCCGCGAATGACCCGGCCATAGAATGCCGGGCAAGCTTCCGGATCGTCGGTCCGAATTTCGACCGGGCATGCAAAAGCAGCCTCCACAGCCGAAGCCTCAATGGGTTTGAAATTGCCCATGCCAGCCGCCGCCAGATCGCGCGCGATACCATAAACGCCCATGCAATCCGGGCGGTTGGGAGTGATCGCGACATCGAACACCGGGGAAGATTGAGCGTAGTCTGCGAAAGTCATTCCGACTGCCGCATCGTCCGGCAGTTCGATAATTCCATCGTGCTCGTCGCCAAGCTCGAGCTCGCGGACCGAGCACATCATGCCGTTCGATTCCACGCCGCGGATCGCGCTCTTGCGCAGTTCCATGCCATTGGCAGGCACGATGGCACCGGGAAGCCCGAGGACGCCTTTCATTCCGGCACGCGCATTGGGGGCGCCGCAAACGACCTGCAGCGGATCGCCTTCACCGGTGTCGACCGAAAGGACCTGCAACTTGTCGGCATCGGGATGCTTGGCCGCGCTCAGCACCTTGGCGACGCGGAAGCCTGAAAGCTTGTCTGCCGGGTCTTCGATACCTTCGACTTCGTGGCCGATCCGGTTCAGCGCAGCCGCGATTTCCGCAACCGTAGCTTCGGTATCGAGGAAGTACTTCAGCCATTCGAGCGAGAACTTCATGCTTTCGCTCCTACGCCTGCGGAAAGGGTGGGCTGGTCGAATGGCGAAAAGCCGTAGTGATCGAGCCAGCGCTTGTCGCCGTCGAAGAAAGCACGCAGATCATCCATCCCGTATTTCAGCATGGCAAGCCGGTCGACGCCGACGCCAAATGCGAAGCCTTGCCATTCCTTGGGGTCGAGCCCGGCGAACTCGATAACGCGCGCGTTGACCATACCGCTGCCGAGCAATTCCATCCAGCCGTGGCCGGGCGCATCGCCGTCACCGCCGAGCACGCGGCGTCCCTGGACATCCTGCCAGCCAACGTCGACTTCGACCGACGGTTCGGTGAAGGGAAAGTAGCTTGGGCGCAGGCGCAGGACGATATCGTCGCGCTCGAAGAAGGCCTTGAGGAAGGTTTCCAGCGTCCACTTCAAATGGCCGAGGTGGATGTCCTTGTCGATCACGAGGCCTTCCACCTGGTGGAACATCGGTGTGTGGGTCGCATCGCTGTCACTGCGATACACACGGCCCGGTGCGATGATCCGCAGCGGCGCGCCTTCTTTCATCATCGTGCGAATTTGCACGGGCGAAGTGTGCGTCCGCAGCAGCATCCGGTTGCCGTCAGCATCTACGTCCGGGAAATAGAACGTGTCATGCATGGCGCGCGCAGGGTGTGTCTCCGCCATGTTGAGCGCGGTGAAATTGTGCCAGTCATCTTCGATTTCCGGACCTGTCGCCACTGCAAAACCAAGGTCGGCAAAAATTTCCGCAAGCTCGTCCATGACCTGGCTGACCGGATGGACTGAACCTTTGGGAGTCTCAGGCGCGGGAAGCGTCAGATCGAGCGTTTCGGCAGCAAGGCGTCGCTCCAGCTCCGCGCCGTCCAGCGTGTCCTTGCGGCTCGCAAGTGCATCACTGACAGCCCCGCGGGCGCCCTGAATCTTGGGCCCTTCGGCTTGGCGCTCTTCGGGGCTCATCTTGCCGAGCGTCTTGAGCAGGCCCGAGATCGAGCCCTGTTTGCCGAGATATTCAATGCGAAGGGCTTCGAGTGCGGCCGCGTCGTCGGCCTGCTGGATGCGCGTTAGCGCTTCGTCCTGCAATTGCTGTGCTGTGGTCATACCGCTTCGGAACTTTTGGAAAGGGAAGGTGTGGTGGCTGGCCCTAGCGGCTCAGGCCAGACTGCCCAAGCCCTTATTGCAACTGGCGCGCGCGCGGGCTGGAAAGGGGCGTTTAAAAAGCGAAGGCTAGCCGGGATGAGCCTTTCGGTGAACCCTTCGATGATCCTTTCACACGTCGGTTCCGCCGGGCCGGCCGTCCAGCGGGGCGATATCCGCTCTTACTGGCGACCCCCAGACCCTTCGCCGCTCATCCATGAACGCAGCAGTTATTGGATGAGGCAATTCCGCATATTCGGTCGGGCTCATCCCCATGAAGGTGCGAAACTCCCGGACGAAATGAGGTTGGTCATGGTAGTGGCGATCGATCGACCGGGTCCAGTTCTCGCCATCGGAAAGCATGAAGTCGGCAAGGCTCCGGTTCATTCGGCGCCGGCGGATCAAGGTGCGCGGCGAAAAGCCAAAATGCTTTTTGCAGAGGCGTTCCAGCGTACGCTTGTGCATACCGGCAGCTTCCGCAAACTCATCGCTATTGGCAAGATAGGGGTTCTCTTTCGCCGCCTGGATTGCCCTGATCCTTGTTTCTTCTGCGCGGTCTGAATCGCTTACCTTCGCGCTCAAGCCGCGAAAGAATCGAATCAGGCTCTCCCATTGTCTTTCATCCTTTCCAGCAGGATCGCAAAGCACGTCGGCGAGAGGGAGGAATTTGGCGAAAGCTGGCTCTTTCCTCCCGTCGCGAATGGTGTTGACCCATTCGCTAGCCGGCTGTCCGACGAAGCGCGCCCAGCCGAGTGGCCGGAGGCCGATCCCCCAGAGGCGATTGGTGCCGAGCTCGAACCGGATCGACCGTGTTGTCGGACCGTTTACCGGGAACGAAACATTATCGAGCGTTGGCGCTGCGGGATTGGCAGGGTCGAAAATCTGCATCGAGTGGTTCGCGCCGCTAACAAAGCGCAAATTCGCCCATTCGGGGTGGATGAAGTCGACGACTTTCTCGCCTTCGTCTACTTCAACTTCGAGCCGATAGATCATCGTGAAATATTCAGCGAGGTCATCAGGAGGCGCGATGAACCGCACATCCAGCCTGCCTTCTACGTCTGGCGAAATAAGTCTTGCCATCAGTTTTACTGTACAGGAACGCCACCAGTTCGCCAAACACATGGTGCGCAAAAGAAAGGGCGCCTCCCAAAAGGAGACGCCCTTTATTGTTCGATCAGTCCAGTCGGACTGGGCGAATTAGGCCGGGAGGGCCTTCTTTGCCTGGTCGATGATCGCCTTGAAGGCTGCGCCTTCGTTCATGGCGAGATCGGCCATAACCTTACGGTCGAGCTCTATGCCGGCAAGCTTGGTGCCGTGCATGAACTGCGAGTAGGTCAGACCTTCTGCGCGAACCGCAGCGTTGATGCGCTGGATCCACAGAGCGCGGAAATTGCGCTTCTTAACCTTACGGTCGCGGTATGCGTACTGGCCAGCCTTTTCGACGGCCTGGCGCGCAACGCGGATGGTGTTCTTTCGGCGACCGCGATAGCCCTTGGCCTGGTCTAGGAGCCGCTTGTGCTTCTGGCGTGTAGTAACGCCGCGTTTAATGCGTGGCATATCAGTTTCTCCTTAGTTCGCGATCAGTCGAGGCCGTAAGGCGCCCACTTTTTCACCGTCTTCCAGTCAGCTTCGGACAGGACAGAGGTGCCGCGGTTCTGGCGGATATACTTCGCATTGTGGCTCATAAGACGGTGGCGCTTACCAGCGACGCCGTGCTTGATCTTGCCGGTGGCGGTGATTTTGAAGCGCTTCTTCACACCGCTTTTGGTTTTCAGCTTGGGCATTTTCATCTCCTGTTCGGATATCGAGTCAGAGACACGTCCAACCAGCCCTGGCAGCCCTAACGGCCAGACCGGCAGATGAATCACGTGTCGGTGAAGGGCGCGCAAATAACGGATGTGCGCGGGAATGCAAGTCAGAAGTGTGCGAGATAACCGCCGTCGACCGCCAATGTCTGCCCGGTAATGTAACTCGCCTCGCTTGATGCAAGGAATGCCACTGCACCGGCAATTTCATCGGGCTGGCCCCACCGGCCCAGCGAAGTCCTGCGGCCAAGGTGTTCCTCGACAGAGCGATCCGCAACCATTTCCCGATTGGCCTCGGTGGCGAAATAGCCGGGCGCGACGGAATTGACCGTGATGCCATGGCCGCCAAGTTCGGCGGCAAGCGCCCTGGTCATCGCAGAAAGACCGCCCTTGCTGGCGGTATAGGGAATGTCACCGCGCGCAATTTCCGAAGCGATCGAGGTGATGTTGATAATACGGCCCCGCCCCTTCCTGCGCATCTGTTCGGCAGCGCGGCGAGCAAGATCAAACGGCGCGACCAGGTTTACGGCCAGCATGTCGGACATGTCGCTGCGGCGCAGTTCGCCAAGCGGACGCCGGTCGCGGCGGCCCGCATTGTTCACGAGGATGTCGAGGCCGCCGTGCTCCTCGAGCTGCATGAAAGCCTTTTCGGTCGCCAGGTCATCCGCGATATCGAAGGCGAGGATCCGGCAATCACCTCCAATCGTGGTGGCAGCCATTTCCAGAGCACCGGTATCGCGGCCATTGAGCCAGACTTGCGCACCGCCTTCGGCAAGCCGCCTGGCGATAGCCAGCCCCAGACCCCGTGCAGCACCGGTGACCAGCGCGCCTTGTCCTGCAAGCGATGATGGATGAGCCATGCCGATGTCGTAGACTATCGCGGCGCTCCGGCAACCGTCACTTCGCCGGGGCGCTTCTCAGGCGCCCAGCCCCATTGCTTCCAACACGTCTTCCAGCCGCGCCGGATCGCCGATCGCCAGCACGTTGCCATCGCTGCCTGCATGTAGCGGTTCGCCAGCCCAGTCGCACATCAGGCCGCCTGCTCCTTCGACAATCGGTGCAAGTGCGGCGAAATCATGGATCTTGAGGCCAGCTTCGCAGACCAGGTCGACATGGCCGCTGGCAACAAGGCCGTAATTGTAACAATCGCCGCCATAGATGATCTTGCGCTCGGCGACCGTCTTGGCGAGCGCCATGAAGTGATCGGCCTCGTGGTCGGAAAACTGGTGCGGCGTGGTTGTCGCGAGGACCGCAGCGCTCATTTCGCGGCAGGGTGCGGTTCGCACAATCTCGCCATTGAACGTGGTTTCTCGGCCGGTAAATCCGGCCCAGCGCTCTTTGCCGATAGGCTGGTCGATGATGCCGAGCACCGGGAATCCATCCTGCAGCAGGGCAATCAAGGTGCCGAAGATCGGGCGGCCTGCGATAAAGCTTGTCGTCCCATCAATCGGGTCGAGCACCCATTGGCGGCCCGCACCTTCATTGCGTGTCCCGTATTCTTCGCCAATGATGCCGTCGGCCGGATACCGTTCCTCGATCAGTGCGCGCATCGCAGCTTCGGCAGCGCGGTCGGCCTCGGTGACGAAAGTGGTGTCGGATTTCTGCTCCTGCTTCCACTTCCCGCGGAACAGCGGACGAATGGCATTCCCTGCTGCGTCGGCGAGCGAATGGGCGAAGTCGAGATCAGAGGCTGTTGGCATTCGGGTGCATTTGCGGCATTGTAAAAAATGGTCAAGCGGACTTGTTTCGCTGACTCCACCTTTGGGTCGTGTCCAAGGGGGAAATGTCCTGAAGTCGAGAGACGAAAAAGAGGGGCAGGCGCCTGGAGGCGCCGACGCAGCGACACCTCCGATCGAATCCCATACAGGTTCGACTCGCGAGGGGATGCCGCTCGCTCTGAACAGATCTCCGCATCATTCGCTTCGTGACTGGTTTATGCGAGTGGGGGTGACGTCGGTCGATTTACCGGAAGGCGGCTTCATCGAATGCGGTTCGATGTGCGAGCATCCGGTCATACGCATGATCTATGGCGCGAAATGGACCGCAGAAACCGCTGATGGCGTTCAGGAGTTTGATCCCGGCGAAGAAGGGCTAGCGCTCTACTTTGGTCCTGAAACGCGCGCGATGAAACTGAAAGTGCATGGCTCTTTTCGAGTAGTGTCGATCAATTGCACCTCGGCGTTTGCAACGAATTTCGGCCTTCCAGAGCCACGAGATACACTCGACAGGATATTGCCGCTCGATCCTCTGACCGGGCATCATATCCCGCATGAGAAACACCGCCCGCAGGATGATCCTCACAAATGGCTCAATGCGTGCGAGGCGCAGTTGCACAAGGTTTTGCATGCAGCGGGGCCGGACGATCCGCACGAATTGCTGGAAGATTTCGAGTGGCTCACCCTGGCCGATCCAGCCATAAATCTGGCCGATTATGCCGAAAGCCACGGAGTGACCCGGCGCACGATCGAGCGGCTGATCGGGCGCCATTGGGGCGTTACACCGAAATTTGCCCTACGACGTGCGCGGGCCCTCGACATGGCGGCCGCACTGCTTGGTGTGGCGGACCGGAAAGAAGAACCGGAGCTGCGGCTGCGCTACTACGACCAGTCCCACCTCACGCGCGAGATGCATCATTTCTTCGACATGACGCCCGGGGCATTGCAGACCGGCGATTGCCCGCTGCTCAGGATTACCGTGGAAATACGCCAGTCGCGCAGGCTCGAGGCCTTGTCGAAACTGGACGAAGGCGCGCCGCGCCCATGGCGCGTGCCTGTCTAGGGTAAGCTTGGAAGTCTCAGTCGAAGAGCGAGCTTACCGAACTTTCGTCGGCAATCCGCCGTACCGCTTCACCGATCAGCGGAGCGATTGTCAGGATGCGAATGCGGTCCGAATCGCTGGCCGCATCGGTCGGGCGAATCGAATCGGTTATAACCAGTTCCTTCAGCGCCGACCCGTCGACGCGCGCAACCGCGCCGCCGGAAAGCACACCGTGCGTAATATATGCCGCGACCGAAGCCGCACCCTGGTCGAGCAGCGCCTGTGCAGCGTTGCACAGGGTTCCGCCGGAATCGACAATGTCATCGATCAGGATGCAGTGGCGGCCGGCCACTTCGCCGATGATATTCATCACTTCGCTTTCGCCCGGACGATCGCGGCGTTTGTCGACGATGGCGAGCGGAGCATTGTCGAGACGCTTCGCCAGTGCGCGTGCGCGGACCACGCCGCCCACGTCGGGGCTGACGACCATCAGGTCCTGATCGCCGTAGCGCGCCTGGATATCCGCCGCCATCACGGGCGCTGCGAACAGATTGTCGGTCGGGATATCGAAGAAGCCCTGGATCTGCCCGGCATGCAGATCGACAGCGAGGACGCGGTCTGCACCGGCCTCGGTGATCAGGTTCGCCACCAGCTTGGCAGAGATCGGTGTCCGGGGGCCGGGTTTACGATCCTGGCGCGCATAGCCGAAATAGGGGACGACTGCGGTAATGCGCCGCGCCGATGCACGCTTGAGCGCGTCGATGCAGATCAGCAGTTCCATCAGATTGTCATTGGCCGGATAACTGGTCGACTGGACGACGAAGACATCTTCGCCGCGGACATTTTCGTGAATCTCGACGAAAATCTCTTCATCGGCAAAGCGGCGCACCTGCGCATCGACGAGAGGCATTTCGAGATAACCTGCAATTGCTCGGGCGAGCGGCAGGTTCGAGTTGGCGGCCATGATTTTCATGCGTGCGAATCCCCGGCAAGAATTGTGCGTCCCGCCTAGCCGAGCGTCATGGGAATGCAACAAGGCAGGCGAGGCATTCCCCCGCTTGCCGTTTATTTGGAGCGGTGTTCGCCCTTGACCCAGCGCACGGTGCCGGAACTTGCACGCATGACTACGCTTTCGGTCGTCATCTTGCCGCCGCGCAAATATTTCACGCCTTCAAGCAGCGAGCCCGAGGTCACGCCGGTTGCAGCGAAAATGCAATCGCCCTTCACCAGGTCATCGCGCGTGTAGATGCGGTCGAGATCTTCGATGCCCCATTTGGCGGCCCGTGCCTTCTCGTCATCGTTACGGAACACGAGCCGGCCATTGAATTGGCCGCCAACGCACCGCAGCGCGGCAGCGGCGAGGACACCCTCGGGTGCGCCGCCCTGGCCCATGTACATGTCGATCGTGGTGTCTTCGTCGGTAGTGGCGATCACGCCGGCCACATCGCCGTCGCCGATCAGAACCACGCCGCAGCCGATCCCGCGCAGTTCGGCAATCAGTTCCGCGTGGCGCGGACGATCAAGCACGCACACGATGATATCGGCAGGTTCTACACCCTTGGCATCCGCAACTGCTCTCACGTTCTCGCTCGGGCTCTTGGCAAGATCGATAATGCCTTCCGGATAGCCCGGCCCAACCGCCAGCTTGTCCATATAGACGTCCGGCGCATTGAGCAGGCAGCCTTCTTCTGCCGCTGCGAGCACGGCCAGAGCATTCGGCCCGGCCTTGGCGGTGATGGTGGTGCCTTCCAGCGGGTCGAGCGCGATGTCGATTTTCGGACCCTTGCCCGGAGCGCCGCCGACCTTTTCGCCGATATAGAGCATGGGTGCCTCGTCCCGCTCGCCCTCTCCGATCACGACGGTTCCATCCATGTACAGCGTATCGAATGTCTTGCGCATGGCTTCGACGGCTGCGGCGTCGGCCGCCTTCTCGTCACCGCGGCCGATCAGTTTGGAAGCAGCTATGGCAGCAGCCTCGGTCACGCGGACCATTTCCATTACGAGAACGCGATCGAGTGGATTATCGGTAGGCGAGTTCATGGGGTGTTCAGTCCTTGAAGCGAGTTTGGGGCCACAGGGTGGGTAGCCGCGAATTCGTATGCGCCGCGCCGATATACGCAGGAGCATGACATTGTCGAGACATGGCGGCGCACTCTTGTGTCTATTGGTGGTTTGCCCGCTCAGCCCGCTTGCCGCCCAGGATGCGCTAGAAGCGCAATCCGGTTTGCCGCCGGAGCGTATCGATATCCGGGTGGAGCAGGAGATAAACGGGCCAGAATACGAAGATTGCAGTGACGAACAGGAAGCTGCCGAAATTACTGGTGAAATTGTGGTCTGCCGCCGGAAGAACGATGACACAGCCGAGTATTACGACAAACAGGCGGTCGAAAAGAAGATTGCCGAACGCACTCAAGGTCAAAAGCCCGTGGACGTGTCGGGTCCGGGAATATTCAAGGGTCCCGCAACCGTCGGCGGCCTGTGCCTTATCCCTCCGTGTCCTGCGGAACCTGTGCTCATGATCGACGTGCAATCGCTACCCGAAGCACCTCCGGGGTCCGATGCCGATCGCTTGGCACGAGGTTTGGCGCCGCGCGGTTACGACAACACTCCGCCTCAAGCCCCGCAAATCGTGCGAGAACCCGGAACGCAAGAGAATGCCGACCAGCTTGGCCTGCCCACGGTATCCGAAAGCGAAGTCAATCCTTCAGGATTGGCATCACAAGCGGAGGAGCGGCAAGATTCTCAGAGCCCTCCAGAAGAGCAAGAGCCTTCGTAACGCAGCGTTCCGGGCCTTCGTGGGTGACCATCGCCACCTGGACCGCACCGCCATCGCGGTCGCGCCCGCGCTGGATCAGGCTCTCGATAGAAACGCCTGCATCGCGCATGGCAGCGGTTATTTCGGCAAGCACACCGGGCTTGTCGGCGACGGTAAAGCGGATGTAGTCGCTGCCCTCGCGCTGCCCCGGATCGGCTGGCGCGCATTGCCTGAGCGCGGTGACCGGAACCGAGAACGGTGCTCCGCACTGCCCGCGCGCAATCTCGATCAGATCGGCTACCACCGCGCTGGCGGTCGGTTTGTCGCCCGCACCTGCTCCCTGAAACAGTAGGCGTCCGGAGAAATCGCCTTCCGCGACAACTGCGTTGGTTGGGCCGGTAACTGCAGCGAGAGGGTGACGGAAAGGGACCAGGCATGGCCGGACCCTCTGCAGCAGGCGGGACTCCTCGCCGTCGTCATCCAGGCTGGCCATGCCGACCAGCCGCACCACGTAACCAAGCGCATCGGCCTGGGCGATATCGCTAGCCCTGACGTGAGTGATGCCTTCGGTGCGCACTGCCTCGAAATCGATCCGCGTGCCGAAACCGATGGCGGCAAGAATGGCCAGCTTGTGGGCTGCATCCACACCTTCGATATCGAAGGCAGGGTCTGCTTCGGCATAGCCCTTGTCCTGCGCCGCAACGAGCATCTCGTCGAAATCCGCACCCGTGCGCTCCATTTCGGAAAGCACGTAATTGCAGGTCCCGTTGAGGATGCCGTAGATCCGGTTGAGCGCATTGGCGGCGGTGCCTTCGCGCAGCCCTTTCACCACCGGGATGCCCCCGGCAACCGCTGCTTCAAAGGCGAACGGCGCAGCCTTGATCGCGGCGAGTTCGGCAAGCTCAAGCCCGTGATGTGCAACCATCGCCTTGTTGGCAGTGACAAAGCCCTTGCCCGCATCAAGCGCAGCGCGGGCCAAGGTCAGTGCCGGCCCATCAGAACCGCCGACGAGTTCTACCACGACATCGACATCGCTGCGGCCAGCCATGGCCTGCATGTCATCGACCCATGCGTAGCTCGACAGGTCCACTCCGCGGTCCCTATTGCGTTCGCGGGCGCTTACCGCGACGATTTTTATCGGGCGGCCCGAACGGGCAGCGATCATGTCGCAATTCGTTTCGATCAGGCGGATCACTCCGGTCCCAACCGTGCCCAGTCCTGCAAGCGCAATTCGAAGCGGCTCAGCCATTGGCGGCCTCCAGCGTGGGGAAGCCAAATGCTGCGCGAACCGCGTTTGGTACCGGGGTCGGCTTGCCTGCCGGCAGATCAACGTGGACGTTTAGAAGGCGGATTTCAGCGCGTAGGTCACCATCATCGGCCCCGTATAGCGCGATCAAGGTCTCCATGCTGGAGTTACCGATTTTCGAGACGGTCAGGCGCCCCTCGATCAATTCTTCAAGCCTGATCGGAGCGAGATAATCGATCTCTGCCCGGCGAACATGGAACTCCACGTCCTGCGGCATTCCGTTTGCCCGCGCCTCGCGGAAAAATTCGCTGACCAGAAGGTCGGCATATTCGAGATAGCGCGAGTTGAAGACGACGCTCTGCGGGTCGACCTCGGCATAGCGCACGCGGAAGGTGTGGTGAAACGGCTTCATAGTTGCCGCCTAGCGTAAGCTGGGCCCGCAGGTGAACCAGTTTGTCTTGTCGGCCCCTAAGCCCGCATTCAGCCGCGAGTGCGGCCACACGGTCCCAGCTGTTCGATCACGAAGGCATAGTCGCGTTCTGCGAGCGCCCTTGTCCGCGAATCGCGCGACAGATTGGCCGTACCCGGTAATTCGGCCGGCAGGGTGCAGGCGAGGCGATACCATTCGAGCGTCCCGGTCCGTGGGGGCCGCGCAGCCTGATCGACAATCTCGGTCCATGACACACCCCAGCGCGGGGCTTGTCCCGGGCGGCGCACGATCGTCACTGAAACCGGGCCGTCGTTGCGTGTATCGAGGAAAAGCTGTGTTTCCGACTCGCCGACCAACGTCCCTTCGACAGCAAATGCATCGCTGATCCCGATCACCGTGGGAGGAGCCTGAGGCGAAGCCAGGTCGGACAAGATCGGACGCAGCCGCGCTTCCAGCTCCGGTGAGTAAGGCAGCTGGGAACTGCTATCGACCAGTTGAATTTCGCCGGGCCGGCCTGTGACCGGACGTGCGAACAGGATAACTTCCTGTTTCTTCAGCTTGGGCACCTTGCCGTTTTCACCGAGCGGAACGTCGACCAGATACCGCAAATCTTCACCAACCGGCACGGACCCGGCAATGAGCGTCTGTGTCCGTGCTTCGAGGTAGAGCCTGGCATGACCGGGAGCGAGCCCGGGAGCCCGCTCGGGCTCAACCTCCGCCTGCTTGCGAACTTCGGCCCTGATAACGAGCGCGGCTCCGTCCGACAGAGCCACAAGGTCGGCATAACTCTGCGAAACGACGGGGCGATCCTGAGCAGACAGCGGGGCCGAAAGGGCTATCGCCGCGGCGCAGGCAAGAAGGGTTTTGCGGATCATGTAAAAGCGAACCTTGGATAAGTGTCAGGGCCATTCTCTGGGCCGTCAGCAGCAGAACCGCCGCGGCGGTTTATCGGTTCCTCTCAAGCGAGCAGTGAATTGGTCCTTAACCGATAAAGCGTTTGCCCACGTCCGCCATCCTAGCTAAGGGAAGCCCAGAGCCGAGGCGAATGATACAATATTGCCCGAAATGGTCCTACAGGGATTTTTTTGGGAACAGCCTCTGGTCTGACACGTCGTTATCCCTATGGTTTAACGAATGTGTATTTAAGATTCGGCGTCGGGCACACGGTCATCACGAACCACATCCCAACGGCGCCAGAACGGCCCGGTGCGAATCGGGTAGACACGATGGAGTGATGCAACCGAATGGCTTATGCTGACCAAGAGATGAGTGGCAATCGCGTCATCGCGATCATCATCGTTGCCCTCATCCACATAGGACTTGGTTACGCATTGATTACTGGTTTGGCCCTTGATGTGGCGAAATCGGTTGTCGAACGCGTAACTACAATTGACGTGGAAGAGCCCCCGCCGGAAGAGCCCGAGGACGAGCCTCCTCCGCCTGAGGACATCCCCGAAACGGCACCTCCGCCGCCGGTCGCACCGCCGCCGCCGATCAACATCGCGCCGGCACCGCCTCCGATCCGGACCCAGACGACAATTCCGCCGCCGGCACCGCCAGCGGTAGTCATTCCGCCGCCGGCACCGCCGGCGCCGCCTGCACCTCCGCCGGTGAACAAGTCGAAAGAAGCGACACCGCGAGGCCTGAACGGTTGGGCGTCACGTATCCAGCGCAACTATCCGCGCCGGGCAGAGCGTGACGGTATCGAAGGCAACGTCACTGTCCGTGTTACGGTTGGTGCCGATGGCCGTGTTTCGGCTTGCTCCGTTACCGGATCGAGCGGTTCGGCCGACCTCGATCAGGCCGCATGCGAAGGCATGACCCGGTATGCGCGCTACAATCCTGCACAAGACCAGAACGGGAATCCGATCCCCGACAGCGACGTGCGTACGATTAGCTACCGACTGAATTAACAACGCGCCCGGTCTTGGGCCTGAAAGCAATTACCTAAGAGGATTTTTCGCTATGATTATCGAACTTCTTGCTGGCGCGGCCGATGCGGCTCCGCAGACATCCTTCGGCTTCTGGGAAGCCATGGAACAGGGCGGTTTCGTTGCCTGGTCCATTCTGTCCGTCATGGTCATCATGTCGGTTGGCTCCTTCTACATTCTTTTCACCAAGCTGTTCGAACAGCAGAAGGTGATGAACCAGTACAAGGGCGTGAAGAGCAACTTCTGGCGCGCTAACACACTCGACGAAGGTGCCAAGAAGCTGGAAAAGAACAGCGCATGGCGCCAGCTCGTCGATGATGCCGTCAAGGCACGCGACAGCCACCACAAGATGGGCGACACCCTCGAAGCGCATGATTGGCTTCACGGCTCGCTCGCTCGTTCGGAAGCGACCATCAATGCCAAGCTCGCGGGCGGTCTGCCGTTCCTCGCTACCGTCGGTGCAACTGCACCGTTCGTCGGCCTGCTTGGTACGGTTATCGGTATCTACCGCGCACTGATCAACATCGGCGCTGCTGGTTCGGCATCGATCGACAAGGTCGCAGGCCCGGTTGGTGAAGCACTCATCATGACCGCCATCGGCCTTCTCGTCGCTGTTCCGGCCGTGTTTGCCTACAACTGGCTGCAGAGCCGTAATCGCCGCATTGCCGAGCACATGAGCGGTTTCACCACCGATCTGCTCGCCAACATCAGCTCGGACGGCAAGATCCGCCCGGCTGCGATGACGGCCACTTCGACGCAGCAGGCTGGAAAAGTAGCTGCCAAGCCGGCCACCGGCACGGCAACTGGCGCGATCAAGAAGTAAGTCGGATATGGCTGGGGCCGCAGGGCTCCAGCCAGTTTCGCAAGCAGTCGATTAATTTTAGTTACGGACAGGACACAAGATGGCGGTTCAGGTAGGCGGCGGCACAGAGACGCCCATGTCAGACATCAACACCACCCCACTCGTGGACGTGATGTTGGTGCTTCTGATCATCTTCCTCATTGCGGTCCCGGTCGCGATCCAGACGATCGAGAAGCTCGAGATCCCGATCTTCGAATCTGTTGAATCGAAGGACAAGGTAGAAAACTTGCTCCTTACGGTCAGCACGACCGATTCATCCGGACGCAGTGCCGGCGAACCCGGTTTCGAGGGTGCAGCTCGCGATGGAACGTGTCGGGTATACTTCAACAACACGACTCCGGTGACTTCCGAAGAACTGTATGACCAGGCGTTCGAACGTCTCGATCAAATCGTGCAGCGCTACGGTGGTCCCGAGGCGATCATGGAAGATCCCGAAGCGATCCCGCAGGTTCACATTCGCGGCGACGTCAACGCACCTTGGTCGTGCGTTGCGGGGGCAATCTACAACGTGCAGGCGGCAGGCTATCCTACCGTCGGCTTCATCTCGAACCCGGTCGACCCGAACGGTTGATCGGCGTTTCGAGCCAGAATTTCTAGGGAGATACCCTCATGGCAATGTCAGGTGGCTCAGATGATGGCGCACCAATGATGGAAATGAACATGACGCCGTTGATCGACGTCCTGCTCGTTCTGCTCATCATGTTCATCATCACCATCCCGGTCGCGACCCACTCGGTCGACATCGACCTTCCGCAACCGAACCCGAACCCTCCACCAGTCACGGTGGAGCCGGACAAGAACAAGCTCGTCATCACGCAGATGGACGAACTTCTCTGGAACGGTGAAGTCATTCAGGAAGGCGATCTCGTCAACCTGCTTGCTCAGTCGCTGACCATCAATCCGGAACCCGAACTCCAGTTCGAACCGGAAGCTCTGTCGAGCTACGAAGCTTCGGCCCGCGTCCTGCAGATCATCAAGGGCAGCGGCGTCACGAAGTTCGGCTTCGTCGGCAACGAACGTTACCGCGCTTTCGGCAAGTAAGCGTCAGCCCGGCAAATTGGGCAAATCGAACACCGAGAGAAAGGGGCGGAGCAATCCGCCCCTTTTTTGTGCGATAGTCTCAGCAACTACTCACGGCTTGCCCTCGGTGCCCGATCTGTTATGTTATTCTGTATCATAAAGCAGGAGAGCGCTAATGCCCTATTCCGCCCGCATCCGCCAGGACATCGGTCGTCCGATGAGCGATATGAACATCACGCCGTTAATCGATGTCATGCTGGTCCTGCTGATCATGTTCATCATCGTAATCCCGATTGCCACGCATGCTCTGCAGATCCCCCTGCCCACCGCAGGCCCCGCCCTCCACATCAAGGACGAGAACGTCGTCCATATTGATGAAGGGGACGCGCTCTACTGGAACGGCACCGCAATCGACCGTCAGGGTCTGCTGAACCAATTGGCCGCAACGGCAGTCATGGCAGACGAACCAGTGCTCCGCTTCGAACCGGCGCCGCGAGCAAGCTACGCAGTATCCGCCAGCACTATCGCCTTGATCAAGGATGCCGGCGTCACCCGCTTCGCCTTTGTCGGGAACGAGAAGTACCGGGAATTCGGTCTATCCCAATGACGGGGCAGTCAGCCAGATCACCTACCGTCCTCCAGGCGCTCTACTCGCATGGCCGTGCCCGCCAAGCTTTCCGCCTCGAGCAATAGCTCGTCATCGACCGAACCCTGCGGTGTGGCTTCACGTCCAATCATGACCATGACGGGAACCGCAAGCGGGCTAACCCGGTCGAGTTCGACGTGAACCAATTGCTCCGCAGACCGGTCGAGCAGATCTGCCAATCGGCCGACATCGGTCATTCGCGTCCGGGCATCTGCCCATGCCGCTTCGAGCAGGACATGGTCAGGCTCGTACTTGCGCAGCACATCATAGATGAGATCGGTTGAGAAGGTGACCTGCTTGCCTGTCTTGCGTTTGCCGGGATGCTGGCGCTCCACCAGCCCGCCGATCACAGCAACTTCGCGGAAGGCGCGCCTCAGCAAATGCGAGTTCTGAACCCACTCGATAAATTCATCCTGCAGGATGTCGGGCGACAATAGCGGCGCGTGATCCGCAACAGGCTTCAGGCCCCATACGGCCAGCGAATAATCATTTGCCACGAACCCCAGCGGCATCAGTCCGCGGTCTTCCATCCGGCGCGTGATCAACATGCCAAGGCTCTGGTTCGCGTTCCAACCCTCGAAGGTGTAATAGACGCTGTAGTGGCGCTTGGCGTGTGGGAAGCTCTCGACTAGCAATTGCCCCGGCCCGGGCATCTGGCTGCGCCAATCCTGCACCTCCAGCCATTCCCGCACGTCATCGGGGAAGCGCGCCCAGCCAGTCCGGTCGACCAGCATTGCGCGCACTCGCTCAGCCAGATGAGTCGTTAGAGGCATCCGTGCGCCGCCATAACTGGGGATCATGGCGCTCGCCTTGGCGGCTTTCACCAGGACCTCCATGTCCTGAAGCTTCACGACTTCCAGGCTCATCCCGGCGAAGGCGAAAGTGTCACCCGGACTGAGCGTGGCAGCAAACCGCTCCTCTACCCGGCCAAGGCTGCGACCGCCCCGCCCCCGTCCGGAATTGATGCGGACTTCCAGCATCTCGCTGTCGATGATGATCCCGGCATTCATCCGGTGCCGCTGCGCCTGTTCGGGATGGGTCAGCCGCCAGACGCCGTCCTTGTCCCGCACGATCCGCTTGAACTTGTCATAGGCCTTGAGCGCATAGCCGCCTGTCGCGACGAAAGTCAGTACCCTGTCCCAGATAGCCTGATCGATCCACGCGTAAGCGAGGCTTGAGCGGACCTCGGCGAGCAATCCTTCCTCGGCGAAGGGAGCCGCACAGGCGCAGGCCATCACGTGCTGCGCGAGCACATCGAGCCCCCCGGGGCGAAAGTCCTCCCCGTCTCGCTGGCCCTCGTCCACAGCGTCACGCGCTGCGGTCGCTTCGAGGAATTCGAACCGGTTTCCAGGTACGAGCAAGGCCCGGCTTGCCTGGTCGAGCCGGTGATTGGCCCGGCCGATGCGCTGGAGCAGCCTGCTAGAGCCCTTGGGCGCGCCCATTTGGACCACCAGGTCGATATCACCCCAGTCGACTCCCAGATCGAGGCTGGAAGTTGCCACCAGCGCGCGCAATTCTCCGCGCGCCATGGCGCCTTCAACCTTGCGCCGCGCCTCTTTCGACAGCGAACCATGGTGTATCCCGATGGGGAGGTTGTCCTCGTTCACGTCCCACAGGTTCTGGAAGATGTATTCGGCCAGGAAACGAGTGTTCGTGAAGATGAGCGATGTCTTGTTGGCGCGGATCTGTTCATAGAGTTGGGGGATCGCCCACGTGGCCGCATGTCCGCCCCACGGAACACGTTCTTCCTCGGGAAGCAGGATCTCGACCTCGGCGGGCGCGCCTTCCTCACCCTCGACCAGCTGCACCGTATCAAGATCGCCCCAAGGGGCCAGCCATTCGCGAAAGCTTTCCGGCTGGGCGACGGTGGCCGAGAGGGCCGCGCGCTGCAGGTCCGGCGCGATTGCCTGGAGCCGGGACAGTGCAAGCGCCAGCAAATCGCCGCGCTTGCCGGTGGCAAAGGCGTGCACCTCGTCAATGACGATGCGTTTCAATCCGGAAAACAGCTCGAAACTGTCAGGAAACGATAGCAGCAGCGAAAGGCTTTCCGGCGTCGTCAGGAGGACGTGAGGCGGACGCTGGCGCTGGCGCCGCTTGCGGTCAGAGGGCGTATCACCGCTGCGCGTTTCGACGGTGATTGGCAGGCCCATTTCCTCGATCGGAGCGAGGAGATTGCGCTGCACGTCATGGGCAAGCGCCTTGAGGGGGGACACGTACAGAGTATGCAATCCGTCGGGCGGCTTCGCCCCGCCGAGCCGGGTCGGGGTAAAGTCTGCCAGCGTCGGCAGGAACCCGCCCAATGTCTTGCCCGCCCCCGTGTCTGCAACGAGGAGGGAATGGCGTCCGGCATCACTCGCCTCGAGCATCTCGGCCTGATGCCGCCGCACGGTCCAGCCGCGGCCGGAAAACCAGTCGGTGATTTCAGGCGGGATCATTGCGTCGCTCACGATGACAGAGCGAGAGGGCAAGCGACAGGTTCCCCGCTAAAATGTGCGAAATGTCTCGTCAGGCACGTCCTGCGGCCGAGACAGAAGAGCGTCCAGCAGCGAAAGGGCCGCCTGACAGTGCTGAGGGTCAGTCTCGTCTCGTAACGCATTCGCGAATTCGGTGGATGGTATGCCCAATATCTCGATTGCAGATGGGATGGCCCAGTCAGGATAGACTTCCGGTTGGCTCCGTGAAGGGACACGATTGGTAAGGAAACCGCGATCGAGCAAGGAACGTGAAATCCTGATTTCAAATTCGTCGGTTTCCCGCACATCAGGTCGCAGTGCCCCCAGTCCGTCATATTGGCGGACGCGGGAGCAGGTTTCGGTTCCATCCACGCTCGCAGCAGCCAGCCACGAGCGCTGGAGTGTCGCGATACGAATCAGATCATCGCGCCCAACGGCGCTTCGGGCCGCCAGGATTGACCGGCGCGTAAATCCGCGCGCCTGTTCGATGTCATCGGGGCCCGAGATTGTCTGGTTCGCAAATCCTTGTGCGAAACCCCAGTTCGCATTCTCGAGCGCATCGAAGGTCATGTCTGAGCCGAAAATGGCTTGGGCCGCAAGAAACGCTCTCACTTCCCTCGGCGAATCCTCCGGCGAGAAGGTCTCAGTGCGTATCTCGCTGCCCGATCCTCTCGCCCGATCATCGTCATTGTTGCACATCGCCAAAGCCGCGAAGATGCCCGCAAGCCACCAGAATCCGAACTTGTTTAGATTATAGCGCTCAAAGAACGGAGTTGGTGCGCCGCTCCAATCGACTTCTACTCCCGTGGCCGGATCGCCCGCACGGGTAGGACTGGGCGTGTCGTCATCGTCGTAATAGACCCGCTCTCTGCGATCTTGCGGGCGACCGACTATCAACCTTGCCGGCTGCGCTTCAGGCTCAGGCTCAGGCTCAGGCTCAGGCTCAGGCTCAGGTTCGGGTTCGGGTTCGGGTTCGGGTTCGGGTTCGGGTTCGGGTTCGGGTTCGGGTTCGGGTTCGGGTTCGGGTTC